>NZ_BSOW01000006.1 GCF_030160715.1 Bradyrhizobium iriomotense | reverse complement strand
GCGCCGCGGCCCCGTGCCGGCGGCCCTGTTGGCCTCAGCCAGCTTCGCCTCGCGCTCCCTCTCCTTGACCCGCGCCCGCTCGCGGTAACGGGCGAGCGTGCCAGCGGCGGCCGAGCTCGCCCTGCCCCAGAGCCCGATCGCCTGACCGGCGGCCCGCCCCGTGATCCCGCCCGCCCAGACCAGCTCGAACGGCGAGAACAGGCGCCAGCGCTCATCGCCCCGGAGGATGCTGCGGGCGATGAGCTGCCCGGCCATGGCCGAGGTGTTCATGCCCTGGCGGCCAAAGCCGCTCGCCACCCACAGGCCTTTGCGGAGCTGGCCGATCTGCGGCATGCCGTGCACGGTCTGGCCGGTGGCCCCGCCAAACATCTCGGTGATCTCGACCTCGCCAAGATCTGGAAAGATCGTGCGGATCCGGCGCTTGATGGCGCCGGCGAAGCGTTGCGGGCCCGCGGGCCAGGTCGTCTCCGGGCTGTCCCACATCAAGCGGTCGCCATCGACCACGCGAAAATGATCGATGCCGTCGGTATCGATCACCGATCCCTTGAAGGCGAGGATCTCGGAGAGGCGCTCGCCGAGCGGTGCGGTGATTCCGGCGTAGCGCCAGACCGGCAGCAGCGTATCCGACAGGCGCTTCAGCGGCGCGCCGAGATGGATGTTGCCGGCGAGCACGATATGCGTCGCGCGCAGGCGCGCCGAAGGCGTCACGATGCGCTTGCGGATGCCGGAATGATCGATGCTGACGACCGGCGTGTCCTCGAAGATGCGCGCGCCGGCCCGCCGCGCCAGGGCCGCGAGCCCGTGGACATATTTGCGGCCATCGACCTGAAACGCTCTCGGATAATGGACGCCGTGGAAATAGCGGTCGGTCTTGAGCACCGCGCGCACGCGGTCGGCTTGCCAGCCTTCGGCCTCGGTATCGAAATCCTCGTTCAGCATCTGGAGCCGGCTGATCAGCCGATCGCCGGCATCGACATTGGAGACTTCGAGCACGCCGTCACTGACGCCGATCCCCGGCATCGTCTCTTCGGTGGCGTTGGCGCGCACGAATTCGGCGCCCTCCTTCGACAGCGCCCAGAGCTCGCGCGCGTCCTCGAAACCGATGCGCTCGATCAGGTCGGCGAGCGGCAGCGCAAAACCCGGCTTCACGGTGCCGAGTTGATTGCCGGAGGCGTTCCAGCCGACATGCCGGCCCTCCAGCACCGCGACGCTGGCCCCGAGCCGTGCCGCCTCCAGCGCGATCGTGAGCCCGGCGAGCCCCGCGCCGATCACACAGATATCGGCGTCGAGATCGAACGACAGCCGCACGCGCTCGCGAAAGCCGGCTTCTTCCTGGGACACGCTTGTGTAAGTCTCGCTCATGTCGTTTTCTTAAGGCACCGGTCAGGCCCTTGTCACCTTGTCCTGAACCGGTGCCTGTAGATTTAAATACGACCGAAATGATTCGAGAATGCCATGCGCCGTTTGATGCTGCTGCGTCACGCCAAGACCGAGACTGACGCACCGAGCGGCCGTGACCAGGACCGCCGTCTCGACGACCGCGGCCATCGGGATGCAGCCCAGATGGGCGACTGGATCGCCCATCATCCGCCGTTCCCCAATACCGTGCTGGTTTCGCCGGCCGTGCGGGCCAGGCAGACCTGGGACATCGCCTGGGACGCCATGAAGGACCGCGTCGCGCCGCCCAAGGTCGAATTACTGCCGGAACTCTATGGCGCCGACCCCGCGCAGCTCCTGGAAACCATTCGCACCGCAACCATCCCGGTCTCGCCCAAGAATCCTTCGCCCAAGAGTCTGATGCTGGTCGGTCACAATCCCGGCATGCATGAAATTGCATTGATGCTGATGGGCGGCGGCGAGGAGGCCGGCCGCAAGGCCCTCGCCCACAATCTGCCCACTGCGGGACTTGCGGTCTTCGACTTTGACGTCAAGGATTGGGGTGACGTGGCGTACCGCCGCGGGAAGCTGGTGCTGTTCGTCAGCCCCAAGCTGCTGAAGCAGGCTTAGGGGCGACAGGGCGCCGTCCCCGGCCTCGGAAAGACAGGGAGGCGCAGATGTTCAAGTCCATTCTCGTGCCCATCGACCTCGCCGACACCGATCTCGCAAAACCTGCGATTGCGACGGCTGCAACGCTGTCGCAGACCTGGAACGGCACGGTGCGCCTGCTCAACGTGCTGCCGATGACGCCGGTGATGCTGGCCGAATATGTGCCGGCCGATTTCGACGAGCAGCAACGCCAGACCTCCGAGGAAGCGCTCGCCATCGTCGCGCGCGAGTCCGGCATCGACGCCGCGCGTATCTCCAGCGTGGTGCGCCAGGGCGGCATCTATCACGAGATCCTGGAGGAAGCGGCGCATATGAAGGCCGAACTCATCGTCATGACCTCGCACCGCCCGGCGATGCGGACCTATTTCCTCGGCTCAAATGCCGGGCATGTCGTGCGTTACGCCAAATGCTCGGTGCTGGTGGTCAGGCACTAAACTCGGAGCAATGCCGTGAAGCAATGGTGGCGGAGATGGACCTACGAGGTCCCGCTCTTGATCGGCGATGCGCTGTGGGAGGTGCTGGTCGTGCAACTGGCCGCGCTGCTGGACAGGCTGACGGTGCGGAAGATCATCGCCTTCATCCCCGTCGTCATCCTGATAGGGGCCTACTACCACAGCATCCCGATTCCGCCGGAACTGATGCTGATCGGCGATTTCCTCGCCTATATCGACATCTTCTCGGTGCTGTTCCTGGTCGGCGTGCTGAGTCGTGTCACGACGATTTTGTTCGTCGTCAGGCATGTAGCGGCGCGCATCGCGTCGCTCGTCGGCAGCTTCGTCGCGCATTTGCAGCGCTTCGATGCTCGGCATCGGCGCCAGCGTGGCGCTCCAGCGCGGCCTCGCCCTAAGCCTGACCAGTCCGAAGACGATCGTGCTTATGGTGGCGTGTGGGGCCACGTCGAGCTGGCTTGGTCGTGATCTGGATTGCTTCGCTGCGCTCGCAATGACGGCGTGGAAGCAGTTGCGCGCCAAAACTCCGCTCTTGTGCCCCGGACGCGGCGCAGCGCTACTTCAGCGGTACGTTGCAGAGCCGGGGCCCACGCATCAGCGTTGCTTGTGGCTCCCTGGGTCCCGGCTCTGCGCAGCAACGGAAGAGCGTTGCAGCGCGTCCGGGACACAGGCGAAGGCGCTCACAGATACCGCGTCATCTCTGCTTTGAACTGTCCGTAGACGGCGTCTTCGATCTGGCTGCGGTTGATCCCGATGTCGCGCAGAGCGCGGTCGTCGAGCTCGTTCAGCGTCTTGACGGCAGAGCGGCGCTCCAGGCGGTCCAACAGCGCATAGGCGGCGTTGACGAGCGTGGCAAAAAATCCGCTCGACGAGGATGGGCGTAAACTCCGCCCGGCAGTTTGCGAGATCGTGGTCATTTTTCTTCTCCGGCCTTTGGTCCTGCGCGGCGAAGCGGATGCCGTTGGCGCAAACGCGGAAAGCGTCTGCACCTCATTTGCCATCGGATCGCTCTCGCTCACCTCGGCTCAATCGCGGACCTTGATGGAACTTAAATGCTCCAGTACAATCCTCGGTGCAAGGAAAACATTGTTCTCGGTGCAATAATGTCCAAGTTCGAATACGTGAAGCTGGCCGATGCCATTGCCGCCGATATCACTAACGGGGCGTTAAGGCCGGGCGACCGCCTGCCGCCGCAACGCAATTTCGCCTATGAGCGTGGCATTGCGGTCTCGACCGCGAGCCGCGTTTATACGGAGCTGCTGCGTCGCGGCCTCGTCGTCGGAGAGGTCGGCCGCGGCACGTTCATTTCCGGCGAGGCGCGGCGCGGTGTCGCAGCTCCCGCCGAGCCGCGCGGCGCGCGCATCGACTTCGAGTTCAACTATCCGCTCCTGCCGCAGCAATCGGCGATGATCGCAAAGAGCCTCGCCGGGCTCGAGCGCCCCGAGGGGCTCGAGGTCGCGCTGCGGCCTGCGACCAGCACCGGCACGCAGGCAGCTCGGAGCATTTCCGCATCATTCCTCGCGCGCAAGGGCTGGGTGCCGAACGCCGACCATCTCGTCTTCACCTCGAACGGACGGCAATGCATTGCCGCCGCGCTTGCCGCGCTCGTGCCTGCGGGCGGGCGCTGCGGCGTCGAGGCTCTGACCTACCCCTTCATCAAGGGTATCGCCGCGCGGCTCGGCATCGCGCTGGTGCCGCTCGCGATGGACGAGCACGGCGTCCGCCCGGACGCCATCCAGAAGGCGCATCGCGAAGCGCATCTCGCCGCGCTCTATCTCCAGCCGACGATGCAGAACCCGCTGGGCATGACCATGCCGCTCGCCCGCCGCAACGACGTGCTGCGCGTTGCCGAGAAGCTCGACCTGCCGATCATCGAGGACACCGTTTACAGCTTCCTCACCGACGAGGTCCCGCTCGCCTCGCTGGCGCCGGACCGCTGCCTCGTGCTCGACAGCCTCTCGAAGAAGGTCGCACCCGGGCTCGCGCTCGGCTTCATCGTCGCCCCGCCCCACTTGCGCGAAAGCGTGCTGGCCTCGGTGCGCTCGGGCGGCTGGACCGCGTCCGGCTATGCCTTCGCGGCCGGGCAACGGCTGATGGCCGACGGCACTGCGGCCGAATTGTCGCGCCTCAAACGGATCGATGCGGGCAAGCGCCAGCATCTGGCGGCGCAGCGGCTTGCCGGCTTCGATATCCAGGCCGACCCGAAGTCCTACCATTTGTGGCTCGCACTGCCGCCGCATTGGCGCTCGCAGACGCTGGTCGCCGCAGCCGGCCGCCGCGACATCGCGCTGACGCCGTCCACAACGTTCGCGATCGCCAGCGGTCACGCGCCCAATGCGGTCCGCCTTGCGCTGGGCGCACCGACTTTCGAGCAGCTCGACGCGGGCCTGCGCACACTCTCGGCGATGCTGCGCTCGAAGGAAGAGGATTTCGACTCGACGGAGTAATGCGCCGGCCTCTCACGCCACCGGCCAGTCCGCGATGAAGCCCTTCGCCTTGTACGGCGTGATCTTGTCCCATTCATGCAGGACACGCCGGCGAAACTCGGCATCGGTGTGCCAGAGCCTGCGCGGCGTCGCAAAACTGTCGACGGTGACAAGCATCTTCGTCGCCTCCGGCCAGTGCCGGTGCAGCGTCATGGGATAGCGGCGCGCCGTCCAGGTATTGCCGAGGCAGATCACGCTGCGAATATTTTGCAGCCCAAGCGCCGCATCGATGACCGGCAGCGAGAAGACCACGTTCTCCCCCGTATTCATCGCCCGGTGCTCTTCGAGGATGCGGTCTGCCGGAATGCCGGCTTCGACCATCGCAGCCTTGATGAGCTTGCACTCGGATTGCTCCGAGCCCGGCGTCACCCCGCCACTGACAATCGACCAGCGGAAATAGCCGTCCCGCCAGAGCCTCGCCGCGGTGTCGGCGCGCAGCGCGACGTCCTCGCGGGTGCCGAACAGGAAGAGCAGGTCGGCCGGCCGAATCGGGGTCTCGATCAGATGCGTGGCATTGATTGCGGCGATCTCATCCGCCGTCGGCATTCGGGTGCTGCGGTCCATGGCGACAAGGATGCGGCATGGAGGCGCTCCTGCGAAGTCACGTTTGATAACCGCCGGTTGCAGCCGTTCCTACGGCAGCAGCGCCTCGGGCAGCCGGTCAAAGCTGTAGCTACGCGGCTGGTTGCGGCGGATAAAGCCGCCGATCTGCCAGGTGAACAGCGCGGCGAAGCCGATGATGAACAGCGCGCCGGTGAATTCGCCGGTCGCAACCGCGCGGATGAGAAGCCCGGCCATCGCCACCGCCAGCATCGCCAGAAGCGCGAGCGCCGCCGCGTAGGCGATGCGCCCGAGGCCCGCGGTCAGCTTGGCGCGGCTACCCGCCTTCGCCATGCGGGCATGCAGCGCCACGATGAAATCGCGAAAGCCGTGATCCTGCGCCGCCATCAGCGCCGCAGTCTGCCAGGTCGTCGACAGGATCGCGAGACGGCCACCGTCCGCATGGCGGAGATCGGCGCGAAACCGGTGCTGCTGCATCGAGACCGGCCGGTACGACAGCCGGATCGCCGAGATCTCGCCATAGCGCCACAGGCCGGAGCGGCCGGCGACGTGCCAGGACAGGCCCTCATCCGTCAGCTCGAAGCGGTGCGCCGAGCCGATCAGCGAGGCCTTGTAGGCGTAGCTCGTGACTTGCTCGCTCGGGACTTGCGCGGCGGCCTCCTGCACCTCGGACATCTCGATCCTTTTCAACTTCGCGCGCGGCCCGATCGGCTTGCGCGACCGCCCTCACCCATTCTACAAATCGGGCATGGCTGAGACGATCTTTTTTCCCCGTCACCTGATTCTCGGCGGCGCGATGATCGCGGGCGTGCTGCTCGCGCTCGCGGTGCACATGCTGGGCGCGCGCTACGGGCTCGACCTCGGCGGGCTTTGGCGCTCGGACACGCATGAGTTCATGCCGGCGGGTGCCGCGATCGCGTGGTGGCTGATCGCCACCGTCGGCTTTTCCGGCGGCTACTTCACCGCGACACTGATGCAGAGCGCCGTCTCGGGCCAGATCCCGCAAAGGATGCGGCAGTTCCTGATCGCGGTCGGTGTTCTGCTGCTCGCCGGCGCCGGACAGGCAGCCGCTGCACCAAGTCCGATCCCGACCATCTCCGGCGTGCTGGCAGGCCTCGCCGCACTGTGCCTCGGCGCAGTGATGGCGTTCTGCGGCGCGCATTTCGCGCTCCGCAAGGCCTGACGTTCAAGCAGAGGCGCGCAGGCGGGGTTTTGCCAACATCATCACAACCTCTGACGCCGGCCGCGGCGCACTGAACAGATACCCTTGCGCCTGGGTGCAGCCCTCGCGCCGCAGGAGCTCGAGCTGCGCATCGTTCTCGACACCCTCCGCCGTGGTGGCGATCCCGAGGCTCCGCCCGAGGCCGGTGACCGCGCGGACGATCGCCATCGAGTCCTCGCGCGTCGAGAGCTCGGACACGAAGGAGCGGTCGATCTTGATCTTGTCGAAGGGGAAGCTGCGCAAGTAGCTGAGCGAGGAATAGCCGGTGCCGAAATCGTCGAGCGAGATCCGCACGCCCTGCGCGCGCAGCTCGTGCAGGATCGCAAGCGTCGCCTCGCTGTTCTGGAGCAGCACGGATTCCGTGATCTCGAGCTCGAGGCGCTCGGCGGCGAGCCCCGAGGCGGCCAGCGCCTCGGTCACCGAGGCGACCAGGTTCGGGTTCTTGAACTGCACCGGCGAGAGGTTGACGGCGACGCCGATCTCCTCGGGCCAGGTGGCCGCATCGGCGCAGGCGTTGCGAAGCACCTGCTCGCCGAGCTGCACGATCAGGCCGGTCTCTTCCGCGAGCGGAATGAAGGCGACCGGCGAGATCAGGCCGCGTTGCGGGTGATTCCATCGGCTCAGCGCCTCGAACGCCACGACGCGGTCACTGGCGACGTCGCGGATCGGCTGGTAGTGGACCTCGAACTCGTTCCTGCCCAGCGCTGCCCGCAGATCCATCTCGAGCAACCGCCGCGCCTGCGCACGGGCATCCATGCCGGTCTCGAAGAAGCGATAGGTGCCGCGGCCGTCGGCCTTGGCGCGGTACAACGCGAGGTCGGCGTTCTTCAACAGCTCGTCCGGATTGCTGCCGTCCTGCGGCGACAGCGAGATGCCGATCGAGACGCCGATGATGATCTGATGGTCGGCGATCTGATAGGGCGCGGAAATCACCTCGACCAGGCGTCCGGCGAGCGCGGTGGCCGCCGCTTCCTCCTCCTTGCCGAGCTGGACCACGGCGAACTCGTCACCGCCGAGCCGCGCCACGGTGTCTTTCTCGCCGACGCAGGCAGCCAGCCTGCGGCCGACCTCCTTGAGCAGCGCGTCGCCGATCGGATGCCCGAGTGAATCGTTGATGTCCTTGAAGTGATCGAGATCGAGGCACAGCACGGCGAGCTGGTCGCCGGGCCTGGCGAGGCGCAGGCCCTGCTCAAGCTGCTCGTGGAACAGCACGCGGTTCGGCAGATTGGTCAGCGCGTCGTGGCGCGCCATGTGGGAAATCTTCTCCTGCGCCGCCAGCCATTCGGTAATGTCCTCGAAGGTCGCGACCCAGCCACCGCCCTCCATCGGCTGGTTGACGACACGGATCGATCGGCCGAACCGGCTGACGATCGTGGTCGTGGTGCGGCCGTCGCGGGCGTCCGCGACGAGCTGCGCGAAGAACTGATCCGGATCGCCCTGCCAGTGTCCCCGCGCCTGCTCTTCGCGCAGCACGTCGAGCAGCCGGCGGCCGGAGAGCTGCATGTCGGTCCGGCGCAGCATCGCGGCGTAGCGTTCGTTGAACAGGAGGATCTTGCCGTCACGGTCGAACATGCACAGCCCCTGCGACATGTTCTCGAGCGCAGTGTCGAGCACGACCTGCTGGCGCCCCAACTGTCCCTTGGCGCGGCGGTCGAGGATGGCGGCGACGAGCGCGATGGCGATGATGGCGGCCGCGGCGCTCGCGGTGAGCAAGGAGAGCGTCGCCGGCGCGATCGACAGCCCGCTGATGGCAAGCGTCGGATCCGGCGTCAACTCGACGGCGCCCATCGCCGTGAAGTGATGCGAGACGATGGCGAGCGTCAGCAGACCGGTGGCGCTCAGGGCATGCGAGAGGTCATCGCGCAGCGCCGCGACATGGATGGCAGCCGCGCCGAACACGATTCCGAACAGGATCGAAGCCGTCACCGTGCCGCTCACCCAGCCGATGCGCGCAGGCATCTCCAGCGCCGCCATGCCGGTATAGTGCATGGCCGCGACGCCGCCGCCGACGATGGCACCGCCGAGGAGGATCCAGGGCGTGCGCGTCGATGATACCGCGATGCTCAGGCCCACGAAGGTCACGGAGATCGCGAAGATCAGCGACAGGATCGTCACCGGAATGTTGTAGGCCGCGCCGGCGCCCGGCCCGTAAGCTAGCATCGCGATGAAATGCGTCGCCCAGATGCCGCAACCGCTGACGATGGCGTCGAGCGCAAGCCAGACCAGACGCGCAGAGCCCTGTGTGGCGCGCGCCCGATGAAACAGGCTGATCGCCGCCGCGCTGGCGAGCAGGCAGACTGCGCCGCCCAACGCGACCAGACCCCAGTCATGCTGATCCGTCAGGCAGTAAAAAACTTGGTACATGGCAGGCCCCTTTCGGCGCCTGCACTAAAAGCGGCGAGAGATGGACGGTCGGTAACCGGCTACATCACGGTTCGGCTCATGGTGAACGAAAGCTGTGAGCGCGAGGCAGCATACTCAGGGTTAACCATCGGCTGGCGCGCTACGCCATATTGCTGTCGCGGCCAGCAGCAGGACCGCTGCCGCAATGATCAGCGACGCGTGCAGTCCGGACATGAAGTTCCCCGCAACCAGCGAGCCGAACAGCGCAACGCCGAGCACGCTGCCGGTCTGCCGGGTCGCATTGAGCACGCCGGCCGCGATGCCCGAGCGGGCCTTCTCGACGCTGCCGAGCAGCGTCGAGGTTAGTGGCGGCACCAAAAGGCCGAGGCCGCCGCTGATCGCGATCATCTGCACGGCAATCGCCCAGTAGCTCGTGCCGGGAGCCATGTCGAGCATGCCGAGGCAGCCCAGCGCGGAGACGCACGCGCCCACGATCATGGTCCTGCAAGCTCCGATGCGCTCGGAAATGCGCGGCGAAAGCAAATTCACCGGCAGCACCGCGCCCATCATCGGGACGAAGGCAAGCCCGGTCCACCATGCCGACAGCCCGTTGACCTCCTGGAAGTAGAGGCTGAGCACGAAGATCAGGCCGTAGATCGCAACGTTCACGAGCAGACCCACGAGCGAGGTCAGCGCGAACATGCGGTTGCCAAACAGCGACAGCGGCAGCATCGGCTGCGCCGTGCGCTGCTCCCGCCAGATGAACAGGGTGGCCAGGACCGTGGCCGCAACGGAGGCTGCCATCACGGCAGGATGCGCCCAGCCGATTGCGCCGCCTTCGATGATCGCACCGGCGAGCGCGCCCAGTGCACCGATTGCCGCGCACTGGCCGGGCAGATCGATCTCACGCGCACGCGAGCGCGTGGTCTCATCGGTGTAGCGCCAGGTCAGCCCGAGGCCGGCAAGCCCGATGGGCAGGTTGACCAGGAAGATCGCCCGCCAGCCGACCAGCGTGATCAGGCCGCCGCCGACGAACGGCCCTGCGGTCAAGGCGAGGCTGGCGCCCGCGGCCCAGACCGCGACGGCGCGGCCGCGCTGCTTCTCGTCCGGATACGCGTGGTTGAGCAGCGCCAGCGAATTCGGCACCAGGATCGCCGCCGCCAACCCCTGGATCAGCCGCGCGCCGATCAAGACGGTGGCGTTCGGCGACAGCGCGCAGGCGAGCGAGGCCGCGGTGAAGATGGCGAAGCCCGCCATGAAGACTCGTTTGGCGCCGATGCGATCGCCGAGCGCGCCGGCGGTCAGGATGAAGGCGGCAAAGGCGATGGTATAGGCGCTCACCACCCATTGCAGTTCGGCGACCCCACCGCCAAGCGCGGTGCCCATCGCATGAAGTGCGGTGTTGACGATGGTAACGTCGAGTTGCACCACGCCATAGCCGAGACTCATCGCAGCGAGCGTCAGCGAGGTGGCAAGGCGCGAGCGCTGCGCGCTTTCCGAGGACTTATAGTCGATCGTGGTATTGGCGATATTGGTGCGCATGCTGCCATCCCGATTGCAGCCCCATGCGAAGACTACACCTCCAGCCTCACAGCATGCTTCGATAATGAACGAATGATGCGTGCGTCACGAAAACGCCGCGCGTCGCGCGCGCGGCGTTCCCGAAAGCGACATGGGCTAGCTTGCCGCGCGCAGGTTCACCTTGGTCTCGGCGATCATGGTCAGCTTCTTGTCGGTCGCCTTCTCTTCCTCGAGCGTCTTGGCGAGGACGCTTGCGCAGTCGTTGCGGCCGAGCTGCTTGGCCCAGGCAATCAGGCTGCCGTAGCGGACGATCTCGTAGTGCTCGGCGGCCTGCGCGGCGTTGATGAGCGCCGCATCGAGCACCGCCTTGTCGGCGACCTCGCCCGCCGTCTCCTCGGCTTCCTCGATGATGCCGTCGATCGCCGGGCAATCGACCGCCTTCACCTCGACGCCGTGCATCCTGAACACCTCTTCCAGCCGCTTCACGTGCTGTTTGGTTTCATCGAGGTGCGTCAAAAAGCCCTGCTTCAACTGCGGATCGGTCGCCTTATTTGCCATTTTCGGCAGCGCCTTGGTGAGCTGCTGCTCGGCGTAATAGATGTCCTGCAATTGATGCACGAACAGGTCATTCATGGTCTTGATGTCCTTGGTGAACAGTCCCATCGTTCCAATCCTTGCACTTCGGGAACAGAGCGGCTACCGGCCTGCGAGCAGGCCGTTGTTGCGCGATGTTCGTTTGCTGATGCACCGCTAACCGACACGCAAGAAGGACGTTCCGACAGGATCGAAAACCTTGCGCCGGAACAAGGCGAAGCGCGCCGTGGTTTGGCAAAATGCGGGCAAGGAAGCGGCAACGCTGCGACTCGCAATCCTTAATGCGCTGCAATGTGTAGGACGTATGACGAAAGTGATGCCGAAACTCAGAACCTTCCGTTGTCAAGGGCTGCACAAGTCGCTGTTTTTGCCCTAAGGAACTGGGATATATGGCTTGCGATCGAGTTGCTTGCCACCCGCCGGGAGGATGAATGCAGGACGTGCTGCCCGCGCTGAAACGCGGTTTCAAGAGATGGATCGGCTGGCGTCGGCTCGGCATTGCCGCGAGCGTCATGATCATCGCCTTCGCGATCACCACGCTGGTGCGCACCCTCAAGGGCATCGACACCGGCGTCATCCTGACCGCGTTAACCGAGATTCCCCGCGGCAATATCGGCCTTGCGGCGCTCTGCGTCTTCTTCGCCTTCTGTACGCTGACCTTCTATGACTTCTTCGCACTGCGAACGATCGGCAAGAAACACGTTCCCTACCGCATCGCAGCGCTGTCCAGCTTCACCTCCTATTCGATCGGCCACAACATCGGCGCGACCGTCTTCACCGGAGGGGCGATCCGCTTCCGGATCTATTCGGACTACGGGCTGAACGCGATCGACGTCGCGAAGATCTGCTTCCTCTCCGGCCTCACCTTCTGGCTCGGTAACATCTTCGTGCTCTCGATCGGCATGGCGATCCACCCCGATGCCGCCTCCGCCATGGATCAGCTCCCCTCGGCGATCAACCGCCTGATCGCCGTTGGCGGACTTGCCTCGATCGCCGCCTATCTGGTCTGGCTGTCGATGGGCGAGAAGCGCCGCGAGCTCGGCCAGAAGGGCTGGAAGGTGGTGCTGCCGTCGGCCCCCCTTACGCTCGTGCAGATCCTGATCGGCGTGGTCGACCTCGGCTTCTGCGCCCTGGCGATGTACCTCCTGGTGCCGTCCACGCCGCCGATCGATTTCATGTCGCTGGCGGTGGTGTTCATCCTGGCGACGCTGCTGGGCTTTGCCAGCCACGCCCCCGGCAGCATCGGCGTGTTCGACGCCGCCATGCTGGTCGCGCTCCCCGAATTCGGCCGCGAGCAGCTCCTGGCGACCCTCCTGGTCTTCCGCATCCTCTACTTCATGATCCCGTTCGGCCTCGCCATTTCCATCATGGGGGCGCGCGAGCTCTGGATGAACGTCGTGGAGCCTTGGCAGGAACGACGGCGGCTGGCGGAGGCCTGCGCGCAGGCCAACCTGCCCAAGCAGGTGGCGCAGATGGAGCGCGAACGCTCGCTGCGGCAGGCCAGCAAGCGCTAGACGGCGGTCCTTAAAGCGGTCAGACAAACGTCGAAGGCGGGTCCAGGAAGCCTCTCTTATTTCCGCCTCAACTTTGACGTTGAAAGCGCGGGCCATGATCCGAGCCAACCTCCGCACCTTGCTCGCCGGCGCCCTGCTTGTCGGGGTATTCGGCGCTCTGCCGCCTGAACGCGCTGCCGCGCAGGACGGCAGCTTGCAGATCACCTGGGAGGTGCGCAACCGCTTCCGACTGTTCCGCGAGGAGCGCGACTTCCTGCTCCATGTCGAGAACGCCCGCAACCGCAGCATCCTCGCCACCGAGCAGTCGCTGGAGATGCAAAGCGAAGGCCGCGGCTGGGCCCGCAACATGGTCAACCGCCTCTGCATCGACCTCCAGGGCCGGGTCAACCAGCCCTGCACCCGCGACAACGTGAAAGAGAACTACATCACGCCGGTCGACCATCCGGTCACCGTGCGCCTGACCGGCGCCGTGCCGGTCGGAGCCGTCTGCGCCTGGTCGTTCGATGACGGTGACGGGCCGCAGGCCTCGACCTTCGACTGTGCCGAGCCGGTGAACCTGCGCGTCCGCTATGGCAGGCAGACGGTGGCGACCGTCGACGTCTCCGCCGGCGCCGACCCGACCCAGCGCATCCAGGCCGAGATCCAGGTTCGCGACATCTTCATCGCGGGCCTTGGTGACAGCATCGCCTCCGGCGAAGGCAATCCGGATCGCCCTATCGCGCTGTCCGACGACGGCTTCTGCTTCCGCTCCTATCTCGGCACCGCCGGCGGGCAGTACTACCGGCCGAGCCGCGGCGGCTTCAAGGGCGGCCGGGCCTGCGAGGCGCCGGACACGCTCGCCAACTGGCAGCGCTACGGCGCACTCTGGTTCAACTCTCCTTGCCACCGCTCGCTCTACAGCTACCAGAGCCGCACCGCGCTCGCGCTCGCGGTCCGCTATGCCCACATCGCCGTGACCTATCTGCCGCTCGCCTGCACCGGCGCGAGCATCAGCGACGGGCTGCTCGGCTCGCAGCGTGCCCGCGAATGTCCGCCCGGCAAGAGCGGCGTTTGCCAGACCAGCGTGAACGCGCAGGTCGCCGAACTGCGCGAGGCGCTCACCGCAGCCCAGAAGCGGCAGCCGGACCGCAAGCTCGACCTCGTGCTGCTCTCGATCGGCGCCAACGACGTCTATTTCTCCGGCCTCGTCGCCGACGTGATCGTGGACACCGCGACCGAACGCGCGCTGTTCACGCGCTCCGGCGTGATGGCCGGGGTCGACGATTCCCGCGATGCGCTCGCGCGCGAGCTGCCGAGGAATTTCGTGAAGCTGCGCGAGGCCCTGAAGCCGCTGGTCGGCGGGGACCTCTCGCACGTCGTCTACGTCTCCTATGCCAATCCGGCGCTCGCCGACGGCGGCGTGCCCTGCCGCGGCGGCCGTGCCGGCTTCGACGTCCATCCGGCCTTCAACGCCGATCCGCAGCGCCTCGCCCGCGTCTCGACCTATGTCGACACCGAATTCCTGCCGCAGCTCAAGGGGCTCGCGACCTGCACGCAAGGCGCGCTGTGCCGCGATCCCGAATCCGACCGCATGACCTTCGTCGATACGCATCAGGGCCTGTTCGCCGACCACGGTTTCTGTGCGCATGCCGGCTCCGACCCCGAATTCGACCGCGCCTGCTTTGCCGAGAACGGCCAGAGTTTCAACCCCGACATCGTCACCGCCGCGAGCCAGCCGATGCTGTGCGGCCGCGGCGCCTCCGAATATCGCGCCTACCTGCCGCGCGCCCGCTGGATCCGCGACGCCAATGACAGCTATTTCGCCGCGATGACCTATCCGCAGGGATTGCCCGCCGCGAGCCAGCCGAACGACATTCACGACGCCGCCTGGGGCGTGCTCTCCGCCGTCTATGGCGGCGCCGTGCACCCATCCGCCGAAGGCCACGCCGCGATGGCGGACGCGACCCTGCCGGCCGCAAGCACCGTGCTCGGCCTCGACGCCGTGCCGCCCGGCTTCACCCGCGGATTTCTGGCGCCGCTGCTGCCGGGCGCACGGCAATAGCTATCAGCGCGAACCGCCTCCCCATCGTCATTGCGAGCGCAGCGAAGCAATCCAGACTGTCACTGCGGTGGGATTCTGGATTGCTTCGCTGCGCTCGCAATGACGAACTCGCGGGAGGGGCCCCGCCACCCTGCCGTTTCATCAATCCAAAAACGGTATCAATCGATACTCCCTTCAACTTGGACACTTTCGTGTGCGCCCCTCTAGGACTCCTCTCGAGGAAACATTTCGAACTCGAGGAGGCGCGCTCATGAGCGCAGTGGTATCCGCGACGGACGTGAGGAGGTCCCGCGTCAGGCTGTTCATCGTGACCATGTTGTTCCTGGTCACCACGGTCAACTATGCCGACCGCGCCACGCTGTCGATCGCCGGTCCCGCGCTCTCCAAGGAGCTCCATCTCGATCCCGTCGCTATGGGCTACATCTTCTCGGCCTTCGGCTGGTCCTATGTGATCGCGCAGGTGCCGGGCGGCTGGCTGCTCGACCGTTACGGCTCGCGCATCGTCTATGCCTTCAGCATCATCGTCTGGTCGCTGTTCACGCTGATGCAGGGCTGGGTCGGCTTCCTCGGCGCTGGAACCGCCGTCGCGATGCTGTTCGCCCTGCGCTTCCTGGTCGGCATTGCCGAAGCGCCCTCGTTCCCCGCCAATGCGCGCATCGTCGCGGCGTGGTTCCCGGGCAATGAGCGCGGCACTGCGTCGGCCTTCTTCAATTCCGGGCAGTATTTCGCGACGGTGATCTTCGCGCCGCTGATGGGCTGGATCGCCCATGATTACGGCTGGCGCTACGTCTTCTTCGTGATGGGCGCGCTCGGCGTCGTCATGGGCCTGGTCTGGATCAAGACCATCTACGGTCCGAGGGAGCACCCCTCCATCAACGAGGCCGAGTTCGACTACATCAAGGAAGGCGGCGCGCTGGTTGATCTCGACGCGCCCAAAGACGATCTGACGCACGAGCGCGCGCCGGACTCGGGCCCGAAGTGGGATCACATCCGCCAGCTTCTCTCCAACCGCATGATGCTCGGCGTCTATCTCGGCCAGTACTGCATCAACACGCTGACCTATTTCTTCCTGACCTGGTTCCCGGTGTACCTCGTCAAGGAGCGCGGCCTGTCGATCCTGCAAGCGGGCTTCGTCGCGACGCTGCCGGCCTTGTGCGGCTTCATCGGCGGCGTGCTCGGTGGCGTCATCTCGGATGCGATCCTGCGCAAGACGGGCTCGCTGACCATGGCGCGCAAGATCCCGATCGTCGGCGGCATGCTGCTGTCGATGGCGATCATCGGCTGCAACTATGTCGACGGCCAGGCTCTGGTGGTCGGCTTCATGGCGCTCGCCTTCTTCGGCAAGGGCATCGGCGCGCTCGGCTGGGCGGTCGTCTCCGACACCTCGCCCAAGGAAGCCGGCGGCGTCTCCGGCGGCCTGTTCAATACCTTCGGCAACCTCTCCTCGATCACCACCCCGATCGTGATCGGTTACATCGTGGCCGCGACCGGCTCGTTCAACGGCGCCCTCGTCTTCGTCGGCGTCAACGCGCTGGTTGCCGCGATCGCCTACCTCGTGGTCGTCGGCCAGATCCAGCGGGTGGTGCTCAAGCGCTCCTCCTGAACGCTCCGAGAAATCGGAGCGGGACCAGGCAACTTACGGCGGCTGCAACAGCCGCCGTCTTTGTTTCGGGGGTGATCGATGCTAGAAGCGCCGGGGAAACGCCTTATCCATCTAAGGCCAGTATCGATGTTCGACCTCAACCAGCTCCGCTGCTTCGTCACCGTGGCGGAGGAACTGCATTTCGGCCGCGCCGCCGCGCGGCTCAACATGACCCAGCCGCCGCTGTCCCGGCAGATCCAGGTGCTCGAGCACATTATCGACGCGCCGCTCCTAGAGCGCACCAGCCGCTCGGTGCGCCTGACGCCGGCCGGACGCAGCTTCCTGCCGGAGGCACGACGCATCCTGAAGCTCGCCGAGAGCGCCTCGCAGGTCGCCCGCCGCATCGCGCTCGGCAAGACCGGCTCGCTGAAGATCGGCTTCACGGCCGCTGCCGCCTACGGCTTCCTGCCCGAGCTCGTCGCCGCCTGCCGCGCGAAACTGCCCGAGGTCGATTTCTCGCTGAAGGAGATGGTCTCCGGCGACCAGTTCGAGGCGCTCGCTTCGGGCCAGATCGATGCCGGCCTGCTGCGGCCGCCAATCGCGCGGCCGGAGCTTGCGAGCCGCCGCGTCGTCGCCGAGCCCCTGCTCGCGGCGATCCCGAAGAAGCATCCGCTGGCGAACGCCGAGTCCGTCACCATCAAGGATTTCGACGACCAGCCCTTCGTGATGTATTCGCCCTATGAGAGCCGCTATTTCCACGATCTCCTGGTCGCGCTCTTCACCCGCGCCGACGTGCTGCCGCGCTACGTCCAGCATTTGAGCCAGATCCACTCGATCCTCGCCATGGTGCGCGCCGGGCTTGGCCTTGCCATCGTCCCGGCGGCGGCCGCGAGCTTGAAGATCTCCGACGTCCGCCTGCGGCCGCTCAAGCTGCGCACGCGCGTTCCGGTCGAGCTCTTCATGGTCTGGCGGCGCGACGACGAGAACCCGCTGCTCTCGGCACTGGTGAAAATCGCGGGTGAATTGGCCGCCGCGGAGACCATGGAAGATTGATGCTGAATACGCATCATTCGATATAGGCTTTGGCTTGGACGCGCATCGAACCGTCTCTTAAGTAACGGCCCATGGACGCGCGCTTGTCGCGCGTCCCCCAGAACATCCGGCGCGCAAATCCGCGCACCGCCTTCAAAACCCAGAGGGAGCAGCGCCCATGAGCAAGATGACCCCGCAGGAGATGGCCCAGAAGATCGGCTCCGGCCTCCTGTCCTTTCCCGTCACGCCGTTCAAGGCGGACTACTCCTTCGACGAGGCGACCTACCGCGCCAACATGGACTGGCTGTGCGGCTATGACGTCGCCGGCCTGTTCGCTGCCGGCGGCACCGGCGAGTTCTTCTCGCTGACGCCATCAGAGGTTCCGCAGGTGGTCAAGGTCGCCGTCGACGAGACCAGGGGCCGCGTCCCCGTGCTCGCCGGCACCGGCTACGGCACTGCGACCGCGCGCGAGATCGCGATCGGCGCTGAAAAGGCCGGCGCCGACGGCCTGCTCTTGCTGCCGCCCTATCTCACCCATTCCGAGCAGGACGGCCTCGCCGCCCATGTCGAAGCCGTCTGCGCCGCCGTGAAGATCGGCGTCATCGTCTATAACCGCGACAACGCCATCCTCCAGCCCGACACGCTCGCGCGCCTCGCCGAGCGCTGCCCGAACCTCGTCGGCTACAAGGACGGCATCGGCGACATCGAGCTGATGACCCGCGTCTACACCAAGCTCGGCGATCGCCTCACCTATATCGGCGGCCTGCCCACGGCCGAGACCTTTGCGCTGCCCTATCTCGACATGGGCGTGACGACCTACTCGTCGGCCGTGTTCAACTTCGTGCCGGAGTTCGCGACCAAATTCTACGCCGCCGTGCGCAAGCGCGATCACGAGACCATTCACGCCGGCCTGAAGGACTTCATCCTGCCGCTGATCGCGATCCGCAACCGCAAGAAGGGCTACGCGGTCTCGATCATCAAGGCCGGCATGAAAGTGATCGGCCGCGATTCCGGCCCGGTGCGCCCGCCGCTCACCGACCTCACCGAGCAGGAGATGGCGGAACTCACCGCGCTCGTGCAACAACTGCCCGCCGCGCAATCGACACAACAGGCGGCAGAATAATGAAAGACAAGAGGGAGGAGCAGCCGATGGTCGAAGTTTCCGGCGCGCCAGTCGCCAGCGCGCCAGTCGCCGGCGCGCCAGTCGTCACGTCGATGCAGGTGATCCCGGTCGCCGGCCGCGACGGCATGCTCCTCAACTTGAGCGGCGCGCATGCGCCGTTCTTCACCCGCAACATCGTCATCCTCACCGACAACTCCGGTCACACCGGCGTCGGCGAGGTGCCGGGCGGCGAGAAGATCCGCAAGACGCTGGAAGACGCCCGCGATCTCGTGATCGGCAAGACAGTGGGTGCGCTCAACAACATTCTCGCCGGCATCCGCACGGCGTTCGCCGACCGCGACGCCGGCGGCCGCGGCAAGCAGACCTTTGACCTGCGCGTGATGATCCACGCCGTGACCGCGGTTGAATCCGCGCTGCTCGACCTGCTCGGCCAGCACCTGGGCCTGCCCGTCGCGGCCCTGCTCGGCGAAGGCCAGCAGCGCAAGAGCGTCGAGACGCTCGGCTATCTCTTCTTCGTCGGCGACCGCCGCAAGACCAGCCTTGCCTATGTCGAAGGCGAGACCGGCAAGCCGGACTGGTTCAACCTGCGCCATCAGGAAGCGATGACGCCCGAGACCGTCGTGCGGCTCGCAGAAGCGACCCACGATCACTATGGCTTTGCCGATTTCAAGCTGAAGGGCGGCGTCTTGCGCGGCGAGCAGGAGATCGAGGCGGTCACCGCGATCGCCAAGCGTTTTCCGAATGCGCGCGTCACGCTCGACCCGAACGGCGCCTGGTCGCTCGATGAGGCGATCCCGCTCTGCAAGGACATGCACGGCATCCTCGCCTATGCCGAGGACCCCTGCGGCGCCGAAGCCGGCTTCTCCGGCCGCGAGATCATGGCCGAGTTCCGCCGCGCCACGGGACTGCCGACCGCGACCAACATGATCGCGACCGACTGGCGCCAGCTTTCCCATGCGCTGCGCCTCGGCGCGGTGGACATTCCGCTAGCCGACCCCCACTTCTGGACCATGCAAGGCTCGGTGCGCGTGGCCCAGACGTGCCGCGACAACGGCCTGACCTGGGGCTCGCACTCCAACAACCACTTCGACATCTCGCTCGCCATGTTCACCCATGTCGGCGCCGCCGCCCCCGGCAAGGTCACCGCGATCGACACCCATTGGATCTGGCAGGACGGCCAGGCGCTCACCAAGGAACCGCTCCAGATCAAGGGCGGCAAGATCGCCATCCCCGACAAACCGGGCCTGGGCATCGAAATCGACCGGGCAGCCATCGAAGCCGCGCATGGCCTCTACAAGCAGCATGGACTTGGTGCCCGGGATGACGCTATTGCCATGCAGTACCTGATCCCCGGCTGGACCTTCGACGACAAACGTCCTTGCCTCGTGCGCTAAAAGCTTCCCTGGAGGAAAAAGATGACTGCGATCCTGAAGAATTTCATTGGTGGTGAATGGGTCGACGGCTCCGGCATCACCAAGAACATCAACCCCTCCAACACCAACGACGTCGTCGGCGAATACGCCAAGGCCGACAAGGCGCAGACCGAAAAGGCGATCGCGGCTGCGAAAGCGGCCTTCCCAGCCTGGGCGCGCTCGACGCCGCAGGAGCGCTATGACGCGCTGACCAAGATCTCGACCGAAATCCTCGCCCGCAAGGAAGAGCTCGGCCGCCTGCTCGCCCGCGAGGAAGGCAAGACCCTGCCCGAAGGCATCGGCGAGGTCGCCCGCGCCGGCCAGATCTTTGCGTTCTTCGCCGGCGAAGCGCTGCGCCTGATCGGCGAAAAAGGCGCATCGGTCCGTCCCGGCCTCGAGGTCGAGATCACCCGCGAGCCGGTGGGCGTCGTCGGCATGATCACACCCTGGAACTTCCCGATCGCGATCCCCGCCTGGAAGATTGCGCCTGCGCTCTGCTACGGCAACACGGTGGTGTTCAAGCCGGCCGAGCTGGTGCCCGGCTCTGGCCATGCGCTCTCTGAAATCATCACCCGCTCCGGCATTCCGGCCGGCGTGTTCAACCTCGTCGTCGGCTCCGGCTCGGTGGTCGGCCAGACGCTGCTCGAACATCCCGATGTCGCGGCCATCTCCTTCACCGGCTCGGTGCAGACCGGACGCAAGATCGCGCAGGCCTGCGTGCTCTCCAACCCCATGAAGAAATTCCAGCTCGAGATGGGCGGCAAGAATCCGCTGGTCGTGCTCGACGACGCCGATCTCAAGACCGCCGTCGAGGTCGCCGTCAACGGCGCCTATTTCTCGACCGGTCAGCGCTGCACGGCGTCCTCGCGCCTGATCGTCACCGAAGGCATCCACGATCGCTTCGTCGCGGCGATGGCCGAGCGCCTGAAGGGCCTGTCGGTGGACGACGCGCTCAAGGCCGGCGTGCATATCGGCCCGGTCGTCGACCAGAGCCAGCTCGACCAGGACCTGCGTTACATCAAGATCGGCAAGGACGAGGGCGCCAAGCTCGCCTTCGGCGGCGAGCTGCTCAAGCGCGAGAACCCCGGTCACTATTTGCAGCCGGCGCTGTTCACGGAAGCCAACAACAACATGCGCATCGCGCGCGAGGAAATCTTCGGCCCCGTGGCCGCCGTGATCCGCGCCAAGAACTACGAAGAGGCGTTGGCGATCTCCAACGACACCGAGTTCGGTCTCGCCTCCGGCATCTGCACCACCAGCCTGAAATACGCTTCGCACTACAAGCGCAACAGCGAGTCCGGCATGGTGATGGTCAATCTGCCGACCGCCGGCGTCGACTATCACGTGCCGTTCGGCGGCCGGAAGGGCTCGAGCTACGGCGCTCGCGAACAGGGTTCGTACGCGCGCGAGTTCTACACCACGGTGAAGACCGGCTACACCAATCCCGGCTGATGGAGATTGTAGGGTGGGTTAGCGAAGCGTAACCCACCTCTTCTGCTTCCGCCGATAGAGACCGTGGTGGCTTACGCCTACGGCTAACCCACCCTACAAGTCCTGGAGTCCGCATGGACCAGTCAGTCGCAGCGAAAGAGCAGCCCCGCTACATCAGGCTCAACGAGCGCGACAATGTCGCAATCGTTGTCAATGATTTCGGGCTTCCCGTCGGCTCCCGCTTTGCCTGCGGGCTGACGCTGCGCGCCTTCGTGCCGCAAGGGCACAAGACCGCGCTGGTCGATATCGCGCAGGATGCCCCGATTATCCGCTATGGCGAGGTGATCGGCCATGCGCTCTCGCCGATCCTGGCCGGCGAATGGGTCGACGAGGCGCGCATCCGCATGCCGGAGGCGCCGGCGCTCGACAAACTCGAAATCTCGACCGCCGTGCCCGCGCCGCTGCCCCCGCTCGAAGGTTTTACATTCGAAGGCTATCGCAATCCGGACGGCTCGGTCGGCACCAAGAACATCCTCGGCATCTCCTCCTCCGTGCAATGCGTCAAGGGCACGATGGAATATGCGGTGAAGCGCGTCCGCGCCGAGCTGTTGCCGAAATATCCGAACGTCGACGACGTCGTTCCCCTCACCCACGCCTATGGCTGCGGCGTCGCCATCACCGCGCCCGACGCTGTCGTGCCGATCCGCACGCTGCAAAACCTCGCGCTGAACCCGAACTTCGGCGGCGAGATTCTCGTCGTGGGCCTCGGCTGCGAAAAGCTCGCCCCCGAGCGGCTCGTGCCCGAGGGCGTGAATGATGCGATCGTCCGCATGCAGGACGAAGCCTTCGACGGATTTGGTGCGATCGTTGATGCGATCATGACGCAGGCCGAGGCGCGCCTGAAAATTCTCAACGTGCGCAAGCGCGAGACCTGCCCCGCCTCCGATCTCGTCATCGGCCTGCAATGCGGCGGCAGCGACGCCTTCTCCGGCGTCACGGCAAATCCCGCCGTCGGGTATGCCGCCGATCTGCTGGTGCGCGCCGGCGCCACCGTGATGTTCTCGGAAGTCACCGAAGTGCGCGACGCCATCCAGCTCCTCACCCGCCGTGCCATCAACGAGGACGTCGGCCGCGCGCTGGTGCGCGAGATGGCCTGGTACGATTCTTATCTGGCCCGCGGCGGCGCCGACCGCAGCGCCAACACCACGCCCGGCAACAAGAAGGGCGGGCTTGCCAACATCGTCGAGAAGTCGCTCGGCTCGATCGTCAAGTCAGGCTCGAGCGCGATCACCGGCGTGCTCTCGCCCGGCGAAAAGGCGACGCAGAAGGGCATGCTGTTTGCGGCGACCCCGGCGAGCGACTTCATCTGCGGCACGCTCCAGCTCGCCTCCGGCATGACGCTGCAAGTGTTCACCACCGGCCGCGGCACGCCTTACGGCCTCGCCGCCGCCCCCGTGATCAAGGTCGCGACGCGCAGCGAGCTTGCCCGGCGCTGGAAAGACCTGATCGATTTCGACGCGGGCCGCATCGCCACCGGCGAAAAGACCATCGAGGAAACCGGCTGGGACCTGTTCCGCCTGATCCTCGACGTCGCCAGCGGCCGCACAAAGCCATGGTCGGATCGCTGGGGCATCCACAACGACCTGACGCTGTTCAATCCCGCGCCGGTGACCTGACCCCCGCCCTCGCTGCCCCCCTAGTATTTCGCGACCACCGGCGCGTTGAAGTGGTAGTTGAGCCCGCTGCGGAAGATATGCTCCTGTAGATGGCTGGTGTGAGCAAACGTCGCGCCGAAAATGTTGGTGCGCACGTCGGTCACGCTGCCGAGATCCACGAACAGATATTCCGTCTTCGCGGTCCAGTTCGGTCCGAACAGGCCAAACAGGTTGACAGGCGATTCCAGGCCGCCGCCGACGGTATAGCCGGTCTTGGTGTGGGAGGCCGTCACCTGCTGGACGTCAAAGAAGCCAAAATTGTTGGTGTCGACGAAGCTGGTCCTGACATTGCCGTAGGCGGCGCCTCCGGTCAGGTAGAACAACGAAGAGCCCACCGAATAGCCGACGCGCGCCCGCGCCGTGCCGAGCCAGCTCATCCGCTGATCGATGGTGAGATCGAAGCCGATTGGCGGACCGCACCACAACAGGCACACCTCGTTGTCGCGCTGGGTAGAGCCCTGGAAGTCGGCCTCGAGGCCAAACACCCAGTTGGCAGCCTGCCAGTTGTAACCAATCTGTCCGCCGCCGATGAAGCCCTTGGGGCTCAGCTCGTGGCGCCCGGGATCGGCCGTGCCAGCAACGCCGTTGGTGCTGGCATTGCGCGCAATCGCGGAGCCGACATTGCCGCCGACATAGAGCCCAGCCCAGTTCGCGACCGGCTGCTCGCGATAGGGCGTGCCGCCGACACGGTAGTTCAGGCCGACCCGGAAAATGTGCTCGCGGATATCGGATGAGAAGTTGGCCGGCGCCCCCAGCAGGGAGCCGGCGCCCGACTGCGTGCCGAGATTGAGATAGAGATATTCGATCTTGCCGGTCCAATTGCCGGCCAAAGCGGCCTCGATGCCGCTGCCGATCGTCCAGCCGGTGCGCACCTCGCTGGTGCCAAAGCTGTCGGGGAGCTCGGTAACGGTGGTCCGCACGTCGCCATAGGCGAGGCCGCCGGTCACGTAGCTCAGTACCGGTCCATTGGCGAGACCGAAGCGCCCGCGCACCGTGCCGAACCAGCCGAGTCGCTGCGAGTAGTTCACACCGAAGCTGCTGCACGACGAGAGCGAGAAAATGCCGCAGCGATCGTCCTTCAGGTCCGCCGCCTGGATATCCGTCTCGACGCCGACAACGACATTGCCGAGCCCGAAATTGGCCGTCTGCCAGTTGTAACCGGCCTGCACGCCGCCCAGCGCGCCCTGCGGCGCGAGGCGATTCGTTTCGGTGAAGACCGTGCCGGGAAAGCCCACGCTCATGAGATCGCGGCCCACGCCATAGCCGGCATTGACGCCAAGATAAAACCCCGTCCAATCGTAAAGTGTACCCTCGATACGTGGCGCCTTGACGTAGGAAGGCCGCGAGAGATCGGCCGCGTCAGCTGCAGCCGCTCCACCGGCAACCATGGTAAGCACGACCAACAGCGTTCGCTTCACGGGCAAATTCCTTCTGTCCTGCGGTTCAGCGCGGCTGAGTCTAGCGGCTCACGACCACTCTGCTCTCGGACTGGCGCGACGATCGGTTGGATTGCAGCGAAATCGAACGCGCTTTCCGCGAAACGATGCATTTCGGCCACATCGCGAGTGGCGGCGCGGGATAGCCTGATCGGGCTCCGCGAAACGATCCTGAAACATATCGGCGCAAGATTTCCGGATCGCTTCATCGCGCGACATCTCGCAACCAAATAACTCCGCTCACGCTTCGCAGATTTGCGAACCTGTCCCGGTGTCATCGCGACCAACGTCCGATTGGTTCTGCCCAAGGAGAATTACAATGCGGATTCTTTCGATGATTGCCGTTGCCGGCGCAATGATTGCGAGCACTGCCGTCGCATTTGCCGGCGAGCTTCCCTCTTACGAAGTGAAGTCATTTCCGATCTCGGCTTCGCAAGTCCAGTTGCTCGGCGCCGCCGGCGTTCAGGAGCAGATCGCCACGCCGATGCTAACCGCCGCAGGCATGCCCGCCTCGCCTGCGCAGATCGCGGTGCTGTCGCCACACGTCAGGGTGGTCGCAAGCGCGACCGCGACGAGCGAGCAGCGCTAACGAAGTTCGTGGTGCGTGTAAGGCGCACCGCGTCCTCTTCACATTCACGCATCCGCGCGCCGAGATCGATTGGCGCGCATTTTGCCTGAGATGTGAAACTCAGGTCATGCTGCCCGGCATGAAGCAGCGGACGCGCGGATGGCCGTCGACATAGTGCTTCCACACCATGGTCCGCCCGATCTTGTTCGGCTCGGTGATGATGGCACCGTCGGGCACCACAACCCACTCGTCGTCGATGCGCACGCGATAATGGCCGTTGTCGGATTCCCAATCGACGTCGGCGATGACGTAGCCGTCGGCGTCCGAGCAGCATTGCCCGTATTGGCTGTGCAGGCTCTCGAACCAGGGCTTGAGCGGTGAATTGGCGTAGCGGCCGTCGTCGCGCGCGAACGCCGATGTGGCCAGCATGATCGCGCCAAGCACGAGTGCGGCACAATGTCTTGCAAACATTCCTTCGTCTCCGCAGGGTCCGTGTCCGCCGCGGGGCGCAAGCGCCGCTATTCATCCGCCACGGACGCGCGGCAGACGTGGAGAAATAGCGATTCGCTCCCCCAGCAGCTTTCCCGACCACTATGCAAAACGGGCGCCAAAACACATTCCGGGGAACTACTGTTGGGGACATCGGCGGTATGCGTCTTTGGACTCATGCGCCGGTGGGGCGAAACAGGACTGCATTCCCATTTAGCCAGTCTGCACCTCATCAGACGGCGCGACGAGTGAGCTCGGGCGAAACGAGCCGCGAGAATGCAAAGCGACGTCTATGATTTCAAATGCGAGTTGGGAATGACGACGGCGCTCATCGCTCCGTCATTGCGAGCGCAGCGAAGCAATCCAGAAATGCATCCGCGGAAAGATTCTGGATTGCTTCGCTGCGCTCGCAATGACGAGATTGAGGAACGCGCACATCACGCTCGCGACGACTATGTCGCGTCGCGCGTCGCGCCCTACTGCTTCACCGGCGCCATCATCGCGCCGCCCTTCTTCGCGGCGGGCGCGGGCTGCTTTGCGGCGGCCGCTTGCGCGGGGAGATATTTTGCCACGATGGCAGGATCGACCTGCGCCATGTTGGCATCCGGCAGCCGCGTCCAACTCTCGTCCTTGCCGAGCAGCGAGATGCCGAGATAGCCGCGCAAGGTGAGCGTCTGACCGTCCGGACTGACCTTCATGTTGGCCTTCCAGATGTTGCCGTCACGCGGATTGAGCACGTTGCCACCTTCGTACTTCAGGCCGTCGCGCTTCATGTCGCGCACGAAGGACAGGCCGAGCACCGGCGCGTTCTTGCGATCATCAGTGCATTTGGTGCAGGCCTCGTTCGGATCATCGCCCGGACGTGGAAAGGTCTTTGCGATCACCCCTTCGAAGACGCCGTTGTGGTCGATGAAGAGAAACCACCCGACCTGCTTGCCGTCCTCGATCTTCTGCCAGAGGCCCGCAGCCGAAGGCTGTTGGGCTTGCGGCTGCTGGGCCTGCGCTGCGGCGGGCTGTGACATCGCGAGCGACAGCACGGGGCCGAGTGCGACGAGCGAGAGCAGTCGGAAGCTGGAAAAGATATTCCGCATTATGATCACCTAGCTAACCCACGACTGGAATGGCCGCAGACTAAGGCTATTTCGCGAAGGGTTCCAGCACCAGAAACATGGGATGTGCCGTCCCCGTCTCGGCCCGGATCAGTTGACTCCGAGCTTCTTTTGCAGGCTGGACGAGGACGTCGTGTACTGGAACACCAGCCGCTTCTCCGGATAGACGTAACGATGGGCTTTTTGCGCCATCAGCGCACCCTCGTGGAAGCCGCACAGGATCAGCTTGATCTTGCCCGGATAGGTGTTGATGTCGCCGATCGCGAAGACGCCGGGCACGTTGGTCTCGAACGCGCTGGTCTCGACCGGCACCAGATTGTTCTCCAGCGCAATGCCCCAGTTCGCGACCGGTCCGAGCTTCATGGTGAGCCCGAAGAACGGCAGCATGGTGTCGCAGACGATCTCGGTGACGCTGTTGTCGTTGCCCTTGATCGTCGCGCCGGCGAGCTTGCCATCAGCGCCGGACAATGCAGTAACCTGACCGAGCCGTAGATCCATCTTGCCGCTCGCGACGAGTGCGCGCATCTGCTCGACGCTGTGGGGCGCGGCACGGAATTCATCGCGACGGTGCAGCAGCGTGATGCGCTTGGCCAGCGGATGCAGATTGAGCGTCCAGTCGAGCGCGGAATCGCCGCCGCCGACGATCAAGATCTCCTTGTCGCGAAACTGCTCCATCTTGCGCACGGAGTAATGCACCGAGGCGCCTTCATAGGCCTCGATCCCCGGCACCGGCGGACGCTTGGGCTGGAACGAGCCGCCGCCGGCGGCGATCACCACCACCTTGCATTCGAACACCTTGCCGGCATCGGTGGTGAGGCGGAACGCGGGATCGCCGATCTTCTCCACCTTCTCGACCATCTCGCCGAGATGGAAGGTCGGATGGAACGGCTTGATCTGTTCCATCAGCGCGTCCGTGAGGCCCTGCCCCGAAACCTGCGGAATGCCGGGAATGTCGTAGATCGGCTTTTCCGGATAGAGCTCGGCGCACTGGCCGCCGACCTTGTCGAGGATGTCGACGAAGTGCGCCTTCATGTCGAGAAGGCCAAGCTCGAAGGCGGCGAACAGACCGCAGGGGCCGGCGCCAATAATCAGCACATCGGTTTTGATCGCGTCGCTCATGTCGTCTCTTTATCGGTCGTTATCGGTTGGACGGCGCCCGGCGGGCAACGGAAAAGGGCAGTTCCTGTCTAGCCAACGGGGACGGCCCAGGGAAGGCATAAAAGCATTGGCCGCCTGCCGGCAGGGCTACTTGCCGGGGCAGGATAACTGGGCTGTAACGGCGGAGGAAATGAGGGAGATCAACCGGTGAACGCACCAAGCCGCCTGGATTCAGCGCCGCGACTGGAGGATTTCCCCTATCGCCTCAGCGACAATGTGCGTTTTGGCGATCTCGATCCCAACCAGCACGTCAACAACGCGGTCTACGCCACCTATTTCGAGACCGGTCGCGTCACGCTGATGAAGGACCCGAAGGTCGGGCTGACGCCGCCGGGGCTCGCCTGGATCATGGTGCGGCTCGACATCCATTTCCGCGCCGAGTTGCACTGGCCGGGCACGATCGAGCTTGGGCTCGGCGTCGTGAAACTGGGACGGACGTCGGTGACCTTCGAGCAGGTCGTGTTCTCCGAAGGCAGATGCGTTGCCTCCGCGATGTCGGTCGGCGTCCTCATCGAGGAGGCCTCGCGGCGGCCGACACCGCTCACCGCCGAGGTCATCGAGAAGCTCAGACCCTGGCACAAGCGCGGCATCGAGGTCGCGCCGCTGAAGCTCTAGACTGGGAAGTTAGGCCTGCCGTTCCGGCGTCGACACCACGAGCCCGTCGAGCTCGTCGGACACCTTGATCTGGCAGGACAGGCGCGAGTTCGGACGCACGTCGAAGCCGAAGTCCAGCATGTCCTCTTCCATCGGCGTCGGGCTGCCGACCTTCTCGCGCCAGGCTTCGTCGACATAGACGTGGCAGGTCGCGCAGGCGCAGGCGCCACCGCATTCGGCCTCGATCCCGGGGATGGCGTTGCGGATGGCGGCTTCCATCACGGTGGCGCCGTTCTCGACTTCTACCGTGCGGGTTTCGCCCTTGTGGTCGACAAAGTGAATTTTGGCCATGTGTGCTCGTGCTGCCGGAGTCTTGGGAATGAGGGAGGGTCCGGGCTGTCCTATAACGGGTCGCTTGACGCAGCGCTAGTGCGCCAGCCTCCGGCAATCCGCGGGATTTGGGGACCAGCCCTCAGGCGCGGCGCAGGATCGCCTCGATCGCTTCGCGGGCGTCAGTGACCGCCTCCTTCAGCACGGCGAAGGCGCGGATCGGGTTGTCGCCGGTCCGGATCGCGCATTCGAGCTCAGCGGCTGCATCCGCCACCGCAAAGGCGCCGATTCCGCGCGCCGAGCCCTTCAGCTTGTGCGCCAGCGCGGATGCATCCGAGGGGAGCGCCGCCATCGCCGCGACCAGCCGGCTCGACTGCTCCGCGAACATTGCGAGCACCTCGGATTCGAGCTCGGCATCCCCGAGCGTCATGCGCGCCAAATGGTCGAGATCGAGGGGATGGTCGAGCGGAGCAAGCGGCGGCGAGGGCATCCAGTCCATCCATTGCAGATCAGGCATCATGGCGCGGGCCCCGGCATCGCTGGCAACGCGCCAGTCCGGCGGCGAAGCTTTCGCCCTCACCCAACCATGGAAATGGTTAACGGAACGTTAGGCCTGTTTGACCCAATTCCGCCCGCACATTGACAAAAAGTTGCCGCAATCGTCAGAGTTCCGTGGAGAATTTCATTTATTGCTAAGGCCTTACGGCCCGATCCTGTTAACGATGATTAAGATTGTCTTAATCGCGGCCATTTCATTCGCAGCGCTCTGCCAATAGGATGTTTCGGAAATTGGCGGACAAGCCGTCTCGTGGTGGAGGACGGCGCTAGATTCGCGCAAGCGGCATGAACCGGTCTGTGGGCTCGCGGAACACGCGGGCCTCGCGGGGACGTGTACAAGTAACGAGGGCTCAGACTGAACATGGCGAACACTCCCAAGAAGGTCAAAGACCCCACGGAAGTTGCGCTTTCTGCAATCCAGGAAGCCCTGAACATCAGCGACACGGCCGCGGACACCAGCCGCGCCTCTGCGGTTCGAACCGAGAACGTGCCTCCGGTGCCGCCGCCGGCACCCACCGCGTTCGACGAGCCGACCTTCGAGACGCGCCCCGCCGCGACCGAGCGGCCGGTGTTCGACCCGATCGAGGAGCCGCGCACGCCGCGCCGGGCCGCCAATGACGACCGCGAGACCATCGGCCAGCTCCTCCAGGCGCTCCAGAAGGGCCGCCCTGCCCGCAGCGTCTACACCTTCGCAACTGTCTTCGCCGGCATCTGGCTTGCGGCCTGCGCCGCGCTGACCGTCGGCTTCCTGCCCTCGATCCATGCCGCCATGGGCCAGAGCGGCGGCGTGCTGGTCATCGCCGGCCTCGTCGCGATGTTCTTCGCGCCCATCATGCTGTTCTACTTCCTGGCGAGCCTCGTCTGGCGCGGCCAGGAAATGCGCATGATCGCGCAGGCCATGGCGCAGGTCGCAATCCGCTTCTCCGAGCCGGAAGGCTCGGCCTCCGACTCGATGGTCACCGTCGGCCAGGCCATCCGCCGCGAAGTCGCGGCGATGGGCGACGGCATCGAGCGCGCGATCGCGCGCGCCGGCGAATTGGAGACGCTGGTCGCCAACGAAGTCGCCGCCCTCGAGCGCGCCTATAGCGACAACGAAGTCCGCATCCGCGCCCTGCTCCAGGACATCGCGCATCAGCGCGACAATTTGGTCGGCCAGGCCGAGCAGGTGCGCAGCGCCATCTCCGGCGTGCAGATCGACCTGCGCCACGACATCGCGCTGATCTCGGATGCGATCGCCTCGCGCGTCGACGAGGTCGCCAAGAGCATCACCGGCGCGCTGGAAGAGCGCGGCGCCCACATCACCGGCGCGCTGAGCAATGCCGGCGACAACATGATCCTCGCGCTCGGCGAGCGCGGCGGCGACCTGCTCGACCGCCTCGAGGAAGCCAGCAACGAGACCACGCGCGCCGTGCTCGACGCCAGCGAGCGGCTGACCACCAGCCTCAACTTCAAGACCGGCCACGTCCACGACGAGTTCGTCGATCTCGCCGACCGCGTCCACGAAATGCTGAACGAGCGCGTCGACCGCATCACCAGCGAGTTCGAGCAGCGTTCGTCGGCGATCGTCGACGGCATCTCCGAGCGTACCGAGCAGGTCCACGACTCCCTGAAGAACTCCTCCGACTCGCTCCTGCTCGAGCTCGAGCTGCGTAGCAACGACCTCTCCGCCAAGATCGACGACGCCGGCCACCGGCTCGCCAGCCAGATCATGACCAGCGGCGACAAGGCGAGCGAGGCGCTCGACGCCACCGTCAACACGCTGGTCGCCAAGGTCGTGAGCCAGACCGAGACCGCGCACGACTCGCTGTCGCTCCAGATGAGCGCGTTCGACGAGCTGGTGAAGAACCAGGGCGCCGATCTCGTGGAGAGGTTCGCCCGCGACTCCGGCACGCTGGGCGCACTGATCACCCGCCACATCTCCGAGTTCGACCGCACGGTGAAGACCTTCGGCGGCGATATCGTCGAGCGCATGGGCCAGCGTACGGCCGATATCGCCGAGACGCTGAAGACCTACGTCGACAATTTCGACACCCGCCTCACCTCGAACGGCGGCGAGATCACCGCGGCGCTCGACCAGCGCCTGGTGCAGTTCGAAACCACGCTCGGCGAACGCGTCACCAATCTCGACGGCTCGCTCAACAGCAAGCTCGCCAACTTCGACGGTGTGATCGAAGGCCACATCAAGACCTTCGACGATCAGCTCGGCGGCCGCGTCGTGGCGCTCGAACAGTCGTTCGACACGCGCGCGCAGTCCGTCACCGAGACGATCGACAACCGCCTCGGCGCGCTCTCGACGTCCTTGACCGATGGTGCATCGCAGGCGATCCAGTCGATCGACTCGCGCCTCACCCACCTCACGGCGTCGCTGACCGACGGCGCGACACAGGCGATCCAGTCGATCGACGCCCGCCTGACGCACCTGACCACGTCGCTGACGGGCGGCGCGGCGCATGCGCTCCAGTCGATGGATACGCGCTTCACCGAGCTCACGCTCTCGCTGACCAACACGGCGGCGCAGGCGGTGCAGTCGGTCGACTCGCGGCTTACGCTATTGACCTCGACCCTGTCCGACGGCACCGCGCAGGCGATCGAAGCTGTCGACCGCCGCATCACCGGCGTGACCGAGACAATCGACGGCCGCAGCTCGCTTCTCGCCAGCACGGTCGCCGCGCGCTTCCAGGAAATCCACCAGGCCATCGAGACCAAGGTCGGCTCGGTCGCCAACGACATCGACGTGCGCGTTGCACAGTTCGAGGACCTGCTCGGCTCGCGGGTCGAGGCCGTGGCCGGCCGCATCGAGAGCAGCGGACGCCAGGCCAGCGACGACCTGATGTCGCGCGCGGAGATGATCTCCACCACCATCCGTTCGCATGTCGAGGACGCCGAGCGTTCGCTGACCAACCTCGTGGTCAACACCAGCGAGACCATCCAGACCGGCGCGCGGACTGCCCAGCAGTCGCTCATGACGGTGTCGTCGGACGTCAACGCACAGCTCAAGATGACGTCGTCCGAGGTCGAGCGCGCATTGACCGCCGTCGGCACGGGCGCTGCGAACTCGATCCTGAGCAGCGCCCGCGAGGCGCAGTCGACCCTGGTGTCCGCATCGGGCGAAGCCGCGGGCCAGATCAAGTCCCTGTCGGCCGACGTCGAACGCACCCTGTCGTCGGCGGGCTCGGCCACCGCAGCCTCGATCCTCGCCGGCGCACGCGAGGTGCAGACGTCCCTCATCACCGCCTCCTCGGATGCCGCAAACCACGTCAAGACGCTCACGGCCGACGTGCAGCGTTCGCTCTCGATGGCCGGCAGCTCGACGGCCGAGGCCATCACCGCCGGCGCACGCGACGCGCAGAGCACGCTGATCGCGGCCTCGACCGAGACGTCGAACCAGATCAAGGCGCTGTCCTCCGACGTGCAGCGCTCGCTCTCGATGGCCGGCACCTCGACGGCCGAGACCATCACGGCCGGCGCGCGCGAGGCCCAGAACACCCTCGTCACCGCGTCCTCGGATGCGGCGAGCCAGGTGAAGTCGCTCGCAGCCGAAGTGCAGCGCTCGCTGTCGCAGGCTGGCCAGTCGACCGCGGAGACGATCACGACCAGCGCCCGCGACGCGCAGAGCACCCTGCTCGCGGTCTCGGCCGAGCAGACCGGCCAGGTCAAATCGCTCGCCGCCGAGATGCAGCGTTCGCTGGCCATGGCCGGCGGTGCCACCATCGAGGCGCTCACGGCCGGCGTCCGCGACGCGCAAGGAACGCTCGTCACCGCCTCCTCGGAAGCGGCGAGCCAGATCAAGTCGCTGTCGTCCGATATCGAGCGGACGCTCACCGCGGTCGGCGCCGATACCGCGGCGGCGATCCTCAACAGCGCACGCGAGGCGCAGTCGTCGCTGACCGCGACGTCGGCGGATGCGGCAAGCCAGATCCGCGCGATCTCGACCGACATCGAGCGGGCGCTCGGCACGGCGACCTCGAACGCCACCAACGACATCCAGACCAGCGCGCTGAATGCCCAGAACGCGCTGATCACCGCCTCGAACGAGGCGAGCTCGCGGGTCAAGTCGAGCTCGGCCGACGTCGAGCGCTCGGTGCTCGCCGCCAGCGGCTCGTTCGGCCAGGCCATGACGGCCAAGACCGACGAGATCGTCACCTATGTGCAGCAGCAGGCCGACCGCCTGTCGAACATGATCGATGCCAAGCGCGGTTCGCTGGTGGACGCGATCGGCTCGAAGACCAGCCAGCTCACGCTCGACATCGACCGCGTCACCTCCGACGCGCTGAAGTCGATCGAGACGCGCGGCCAGGCGTTCTCACAGTCGATGTCGGGCAATGGCAACGAAGTCGCACGCACCATCAACGCGGCGAGCGAGGTTGCCACCGGCGCGGTCAACAAGTCGCTTCGCGATCTCGAGCAGGCCTCGCGCTCGGCGATCGACCAGTCGCGCCAGGTTTCGATCGCGGCGGTCACCGAGATGCAGGAGACCAGCAAGATCCTGCGCACTGACACCGTCGCCCTGTTCGAGCGCTTGCGCGAAGGCAACATCCTCCTCCAGGAGGTGCTGACGGGAGCGCACGACAACCTCAACTCGCTCGAGCGTGCGCTGGTGACCCGTGTCGCCGACTTCGTCTCGGCGATGAACGACGTCACCGCGCGCAACGGCGCGGCGACGCAGAACCTCGAAGAGCAGCTCAACGTCTTCAACAGCAAGACCACCAGGGCGCTGGTCGACCTCGGCGAGCTCTCGACCCAGTTCGACGCGCACGGCAAGGCGCTGGTCGATGCCGCGGCCGTCGTCGAGCAGAGCAACAAGAACACCACCGCCTCGCTCGCCGAGCGCAAGCAGGCGCTGGAATCGCTCGTCACCACGATCGACCTGCGTACCGCCGATCTCGACCAGCGGCTGTCGCGCTTCACCGGCCTGCTCGATGAATCGCTAGCCGCGGCCGAGGAGCGCGCCCGCGACATCGCCCGCGTCGTGGCGGAGACCGCCGGCGCGGGATCTGCCGCGATCACCCGCCAGTTCGAGGCGGTGCGCGCGGCTTCCGAAGAGGAGCACCGCCAGACCATCGACGCCATGCACGACATCTACCGCCAGACCACCGACGAGGCGGACACGATGTTCAAGCAGTCGGCCGAGAAGTTCGGCAACCTCGTCGCCAGCATGAAGCAGATGGCGTTCGAGATGCACAACGAGCTGGAGGCCACCCGCAACGAGCTGCGCCGCGGCGTGCTCGAGATGCCGCAGGAGGCCGCCGAGAGCACCGCGCAGATGCGCAAGGTGATCGTCGACCAGATCGAGGCGCTCGCCGAGCTCAACCGCATCGTCGCCCAGCACGGCCGCGGCCTCGACGTCACGACCGCGGGCCGCGCCAGCGTGCCGCGTCAAGAGGAGCCGATCATGGCTGCCGCCGTCGGCGGTGGTCGCGGTACCGAGACGCGCATGCGCGACACCGGCAGCGCGTCGACCCTGCCGCCGCCGGACCTCGGCATGCCCGCCTCGCGCCGCACCGAGGCCCCGCCGGTCGCGCCCGCCGGCAACAATGACCAGGGCCGCGACGGCTGGCTGTCGGATCTGCTGAACCGCGCCGATACCGGCCCGGCGGCTCCGACGGGCCGTGAGGCACCGCGCGGTCGTCCGCAACAGCCGCCGCCGGCCCCGCAAGGCAACGGCAATCCGCTGGAGTCGCTGTCGCTCGACATCGGCCGGCTGATGGACCGCAACCTCGCCTCCGAGATGTGGGACCGCTACCAGCGCGGCGAGAACAAGGCCTTCACCAAGCGCCTCTACACGCCCGCCGGCCAGAAGGCTTTTGACGAGGTCGCCCGCAAGTATCGCGCCGACCGCAACTTCAAGGGTACGGTCGACCGCTACATCGCGGAGTTCGAGCGTCTGCTCGACGAAGTCGCCCGCGACGGCCGCGGGCCACAGGAGCTGCGCAGCCACCTGACCTCGGAGACGGGCTTGGTCTACACCCTGCTCGCGCACTCGGCGGGACGGTTGGGCTAAGCGGTCACGCTCGCAAATAGTGAGTGGCGAATAGCGAATAGAAAAACGGAGCCCTTGCGGGCTCCGTTTCGTTTTGGATCGTCATCCTGCCAGAGGGTTACTCTGCATTGGGAAAAGACGACGTCCCCACAAGCGCCGTCATTGCGAGCGAAGCGAAGCAATCCAGACAGCCTTCGCAGAAACAATCTGCATTGCTTCGTCGCAAGAGCTCCTCGCAGCAATGACGGAGGAGAGAGACGTGGACAACGCGCCTACTGCCGCTTGCGCTCGTTCGCGGGCGCGGGCTTCGGCGGCTCGGCGGGCGGCGGGGCCTGTTGCGCGCTGCTGCTGTTGCTGGCGCCGAACAGGACGCGGGTCGGGTTGCGATCAAAGTTGTTCACGGCGCGGCTGATGTCGCCGAGAGTGCGGCGGCCATCGGACATCAGCGCCCCGGAGCGCTTGTCGAAATCATCGGCGAGCTCGCGGATCGACTTCACGGCCTGGAAGAGCTCGCCGCCATCCTTGCCGCCGGCCAGCGTGTTGAGGCCGAGCATGAGGTTGTCGGCCTTGAGCATGACGCCGTCGACCTTGGCCATGACCGCATCGACGCGCTCGGAGTTGCGCGCGAGCGAGGTCGTGAACGTCTCGAGATTCTTCAGCGAGTTCTTCACAGACTCCTGGTTGTCGGCGACGAGCTTGTTGATGTTCTGGAGCGTGCCGCGGATCGCTTCCGTGACGTCCTGCAGCTTGTTGGGATCGGCGGTAAGCGTCGGGATCCCGTCCTCGTCCAGCGGCGGCGGCGGGGCCGCCTCCTCGCCGCCCTTCAGCGAGATCGCGGCGACGCCGGTCAGGCCCTGGAATTCGAGGCCGACCAGGGTGTCCTTGCGGATCGGGGCGTTGTTCTCGACCATGGCGAGTGCGACAACCCGACGTGGGTTGTCGAGCTTCACCGAGACCACCTCACCCACCCGGATACCATTGAAATTGACGCTGCCGCCGTTGCGCAGGCCGGCTGCCGGGCCCTCGAACACGACCCGCAAGGGGCTGCGCTGCTTGGTGGTGTGCAGCGACTGGAACCACAGCACGAAGCCGATCGCCGCGGCGATCACCGCCAGCGTGAAGGACCCGATCAAAACGTAATTCGCCCGCGTTTCCATCAAATGCTCCAGCTACATCAGCTCATGACCGCGCGGGCGCGCTTGCCATGGAAATACTGCCTCAACCAGGGATGCTGCGAGGCCTGCATGTCGGCGATCGACCCTGCCGCAATGATCTTACCGTTCCCTAAAACGGCGATGCGGTCGCAAGCTGTATAGAGGCTGTCGAGGTCGTGCGTTACCATGAAAACGGTCAGGCCCAAAGTGCGCTGGAGCGTCCTCACCAGCTCATCGAAATCGCCGGCGCCGATCGGATCGAGGCCCGAGGTCGGCTCATCCAGGAACACGAGCTCGGGGTCGAGCGCCAGCGCACGGGCCAGCGCGACACGCTTGATCATGCCGCCCGACAGCTCCGACGGGAAGCGCTCGGCCACCTCCGGCTTCAGACCCACCATGGCGAGCTTGGCCATGGTGATCTCGTCCATCAGGCGCTGCGAGACCTTCAGATATTCGCGCATCGGAAACTGGATGTTCTGCCGCACCGTCAGCGAGGAGAACAGCGCCCCCTGCTGAAACAGCACACCCCAGCGCCGTTCGACGCCGCGGCGCTGCGAGGTGTTGGACGAATCCAGATCCACGCCGAACACTTCGATACGGCCAGCGACCTTCGAGACGAGGCCGATGATGGTCCGCGTCAGCACCGACTTGCCGGCACCGGAAGGGCCGACGAAGCCGAGGATCTCGCCGCGCTTGACGTCGAGGTTCAGCCCGTCGAGCACGCGTGTCGAACCGAACTGCACGGTGATGTCGCGGACGCGGATGATGGGGTCTTGAATTTCGGGTGCCATCATCACATCCCGATCGATGCAAAGAAGATCGCGAACACGCCATCCATGACGATGACGAAGAAGATGCCCTTCACGACCGACGAGGTGGTGTGCTGTCCCAGCGATTCAGCGCTACCCTGCACGGCAAGTCCCTCGACGCAGGCGACGATGCCGATCACCGCCGCCATCACCGGCGCCTTGACGATGCCGACGATGAAATGGTCGATCGAGATCGCATCGCGTAAGCGCAGCAGGAAGGCTTCGGGATCGACGCCGCCATAGAGCCAGGCAACGAGCCCGCCGCCATAGAGCGCGGCCATCGCGCCGAGGAAGGCCAGGATCGGCAGCGCCAGCACCAGCGCCAGCATGCGCGGCAGCACCAGCACCTCGATCGGATCGAACCCCATGGTGCGCAGCGCGTCGATCTCCTCGCGCATCTTCATCGAGCCGAGCTCGGCGGTGTAGGCGCTGCCCGAGCGTCCGGCGATCATGATCGCGACCAGCAGCACGCCGATCTCGCGCAGCACCAGCACGCCCAGCATGTCGACGACGAAGATGTCGGCGCCGAACCTGCGGAAATGGAAGATGCCCTGCTGCGCGATGATGCAGCCGATCAGGAAGGTGATCAGCACGATGATCGGCACCGCGCGCCAGCACACCTGCTCGAGATGGTGCACGGTCGAGGTCAGGCGGAACGAGCGCGGGCGGATCAGCACGCGACCGCTGGCCGCGAGCACCGCCCCGAGCATGTCGACGAGATCGGTCACCGTCCCGCTCAGGCCGGCGACGGCGCGGCCGATCTGCTCCAGCATGCCGGTGATGGTGATGGCGCCGGTCTCGATGACCGGCGTCGCCTTGACCCGCCGCACCTCGTCGACGAGGCTCGAATAGTTCGCCGACAGGCCCGCGATCTGGGCCTCCGCGGTGCCTTGGGTCAGACTGCGGCGCAGCCGCTCGATCAGCCAAGCGCCGAAGGTGTCGAGCTTGGAGACTTCGGAGACGTCGATGAAGATGTTCGGCCGGCTGCCGGCGAGCTTCTCGGCGTCAGCCACCATCCGCTCCAGGGCCGGCGCGAAGCTCGCGGTCCAGGTGCCCGTGGCGCAAAGTGCCAGCGCGTTGCCCTTGGCAATCCGCTCCAGCTTTGGGTCGCCGTTCAAGATGTCCGCTCCCTAGCGAAGGGTTCGGATGAGAAGAGATGGTTGCGCACGCGCCCTTACCTTGAAGAAGGTATCCCCAACCAGCCATAGTTAGTTGCATCAGGTAACCAGCCGGTTCAGAAATTGCCAGAGTTCTAAATGACTTCCAGCAAACTTCCAATGTTGGCTGTGCGAATCGAGCGCTTCCCGATCGCAGGCCACTTCACGATCAGCCGGGGCGCCAAGACCGAGGCCGCGACCGTCGTGGCCGAGGTAAGCCGGGGCGGCGTCACCGGTCGCGGCGAATGCGTGCCCTACGCCCGGTATGGGGAGACCCCGGAGGCGACGCTGAGGGCGCTCCAGGCCATGCAGGAGGCGGTTGGGGGCGGATTGGACCGGCACGCCCTGCAAGCCGCGATGGCCCCGGGGGCGGCCCGCAACGCCCTGGATTGCGCCCTGATCGATCTGGAGGCCAAAGAGGCGGGTTTGCGGGCCTGGAACCTGCTCGATCGCCCGGTGCCGGGCGAGCGGACCACGGCCTACACGATCTCGCTGGGTACCCCTGAGGCGATGGCAGAGGCGACGGCCAAGGCCGCGCACCGCACGCTCCTGAAGATCAAGCTCGGTGGCGAGGGCGATCCTGAAAGGATCGCCGCAGTGCGGAAAGCCGCTCCCGAATCGGAACTGATCGTCGATGCCAACGAGGCCTGGACGGCAGCCAATCTGGAGCAAAACCTGGCCGCTTGCGCCGACGTCGGCGTCACCCTGGTGGAACAGCCGCTACCGGCCGGCCAGGATGAGGCGCTGGCGCGCATCAAGCGGCCGCTCGCCGTCTGCGCCGACGAGAGCGTGCATGACCGCTCATCCCTCGCGCCTCTCCGCGAGCGCTACGACGCCGTCAACATCAAGCTCGACAAGACCGGCGGCCTGACCGAGGCGCTCGCCATGGCCGATGCGGCGCAGGCGCTGGGATTCGACATCATGGTCGGCTGCATGGTCGCGACTTCGCTGTCGATGGCACCCGCGATGCTGGTGACGCCGCAGGCGCGGTTCGTCGATCTCGACGGACCGCTGCTGCTGGCACGGGATCGCGACCACGGCCTGCGCTACCACGAGAGCCTCGTCTATCCGCCGGAGGCCTCGCTCTGGGGGTGAGCGAACAGGCGCCGCCGCGCCGTCCACATCAGCATCGCTCCCGTGCCGGCCATCGCGGCCATCAGGTAATACAGCGCCTCGCCATGGCGCGCGTAGATCGCGCCTGAGATGATCGAGGTCGTCGAGCTGAGCAGTCCGCAGGTGGCGGCGTAGTACCCCTGCCCGCGCGCCATCTGATGCGTGGGCACGTGATGGACCAGCAGATTCATCACGCCGACCTGGGTGAGGCCGAAGGTGAGCCCGTGCCCGAGCTGGACGATCGCGAGGACTGCGACCGGCGGCTCCTGCGCGGTAATCGACCAGCGCGCCACCGCACTCAGGCCGCCGATCACCACCAGCAGCGAAGGATGCAGCGAAAGCCGCGGCGACACCGCAAAGACGATGATTTCCGCGAGCACGCCGAGCGCCCACAGGCCGGCGATCGTCAGCCCGCCGAGCCCATGAGCCTGCCAGCTGATCGAGGCAAAGGTGTAGTAGGCGATATGGCTGCTCTGGATCAGAGCCGCCGAGGCAATGATCGCGAGGAAGCTCGCATCGCGCAGCAGACGCTTGCCGCCATGCGCGGCTGCGCTCTTTCGCCGCGCCTCGTCCAGCGGCTGAAGCAAAAGGCCGGTGAAAGCGGTGAGCGCCGCAAGCGCGACGATGATCCAGATCAGTTCGCGCGCGTCGATCACGTCGACCAGGAGCCCGCAAGCGAGCGCACCGGCGATGAAGGCCACCGATCCCCACAGCCGCAACGGCCCGTAGTCGAGCTTGTAGCGGGCGACGCCGCGCAGCGCATAGGCGTCTGTCAGCGGCAGCAACGGCGTCCAGAAGCAGCACGTGACGATGTAGAGCAGCAGCACCGGCAGCGGCTGATGCTGCGTGCCGACTAGCGCGAAGCCGGCTGCCGATCCAAAGGCGGTCAGGATCAACGCCGCGCGCACGGCTTGGCGCCGCTCAGCGAGGCCCGTCACGAAGAGCAGCGTGGTGAAGCGCGTGATCGCAGGGACAGCGCCGATGATCCCGATCCAGGCCGGCTCGATGCCGACCGCCTTCAGCCACACTGTGAAGAAGGGCGTATGCGTGCCGAGGATGGCGAACGACACGCTGTAGAACAGCGCCAGACGCACGGCGAATCGCCGGCCTTGCGCTGCTGCAATGGGGATTTGTGATTCGGGCGGCATCAATTCAATTGCGATTCGGTCGATATCGTGATGATCGTTACTGTAACGCGCACTGATTTGCGCGACGAGATTGCCATGGCCACTGAAGCATTCGCCCTCTCGCCTATGTCTGCCCGCGCGGCCGAGCCGAACGAGCAGGACTACGATGCGATCCGCGAAGCCTTCATGGAGACCGCGCGCGGCCGCTGGTTCCTCGGCGAATACGCCAAGCGCAACCGCAACGCCGACACGCGCATGGTGCTCGATGCGGTCGCCAAAATCGAGGAAACCCTTGCAGCACAGCGCCAGCCCGTCGTCGAGGACCGGCTGCCCGAAGCGCTCGTGGCGATCCGCCGCGCGATTCGAGAGGCGGAGACGATCGCGATCGCAGCCGTCGATCCCACCCTTGTCGAGACCAGCCTCGGGCCGATCCATCGCGCCGTGCGCATCATCAAGGAGATCTCCTGGCGCTGGCGCGAGATCGGCGCCGACGGCCGAATCTGCGACCTGATCGATTCGCAGCTCGCGGCCATCGAGGCCGCCTGCGGTCAGACGTCGACCATCGACCCCCGCACCGATCTCAAGGCCGCCTTCGATCTGCTCAGGGACCACGTCGAGCTGGTCGAAACGGCGGGCACCGCGGCGCCGGCAGCCGAGGCGACTCACCCCTCGCCTGCTCCGGCGCCCGAGATGCCCGCCACGATGGAAGTGCGGTCTGCGGACGCCGAGACGGCGATGTCGCCAAGCGAGCCACCGGCAGCAGAGATGCCGCAGGAGTTCGCGGCGGTTTTCGAGCCTGAGGCCACCGTTGCTGCGGCCGAGGCCGCCGAGGAGATGGCGACCAACGAGGCGATGGACGTCGCCGGCGAGTCCGAACCGGCCGAGGTTGCGGAAGACCACGTCGCGATCGAAGAGAGCGCCGCCGCGCCTGCCGCCATTGCGGAAGCCGTCGACGAGCTTCCTTTCGATGCTGCAGCAGAGGCTGAGGACGAAGCCATTCTCGAGCGGATCGCGATGGAGATGGCAGCCCCCGACCCTGAGTTCGACGAGGCCATCGCCGAGCCGGCCGAAGTGGCCCCCATTGCGGAGCCTGTCGCTGCCGAGCCAGCCTTGCCAAAGCCAGACTTGCCCGAGCCAGCTTTGTCCGAGCCGATCGCGGCCGAGTCGATCGCGCCGGTCGCAGCGTTCGAGCCCGCCGTCGCGATCATGGAGCGCCCGGCGCCGGTGGAGGCATTGGCAGCTCTGCAAGCCACGCTGCAGGCGGCTTCGCAGGCCTCCCCGCTTCCCATGCCCTCGCCGCTGCCGGAGCCGTCGCTCGGCTCGACCATCCTCGCCAGCGGCATGCTGCAAAAGCCCCGCCCCCCCGCCAACGATCCGCTGGCGCCGATCCGCCGCATGACCCAGGCCGAGAAGATCGCGTTCTTCTCCTGAGGGATCCCCTTGGGCGGGCTTCAGATCAAAATTGCGAAAACAACCCCATGCAAAGGAGCGGGGGTCACGGATATTGCGTACTGCGCATTATCCGAAATAATTTGACACGTCGGGCAAATCAGGGGTAATCTGCCATCATTGCGCAGTTTGCAGGCGCGGCTGTTCGCCCCCGCCGAAGACACGTATTCCGGTGATCACGCGGTCATCGCATTCCTGTTGAACACCCCTCTTTTCGTCACTGAGTGCGCGGATGAAGACTCCGGCGAAGCCATTTCGCGTCAGCATCGCTCAGTGCAGGGGCACGCCATATGAGGTCGGTCGTGCGCAGGCGCGATTGTTTGCTACGACGCCGAAAGGGCGGGCTTTTCTCCGCAGCAAGACGACAAGATTTCCGTGGTGGTTCAATCTTCGCGCCGAGCAGAGAATGTTCGCCAAATATGCACCGGCGCTCTGGGAAGAGCTTTGCGGACTTGCAGACGAGCTCGGCATTACGATGGAACGGGCCGCGCTGCGGTTCGGCAACGATGGGATGCGCCCGCCGATCGGTGGCTGCTCGGCAGCGATCAGCGCCGATGTCTACGGTCGCAACTACGATTATCGGCCGCGATACTACGGAGCGCAGTTCGTCCTGCTGCAAGCCAGCGGGTGCAATGCCAGCATCGGCTCGAGCCACCAGCTGACAGGGCGGCTTGATGGCATGAACGAGTACGGCCTGATGATCGGGCTGCACCAGGTCAAGAAGAGCCCTCGCTTTCCCGGATTATCAGCCGACCTGATCGTGAGGATGATCCTGGATCAATGTTCGACGACGAAGGAAGCGGTTGCCAGACTCCGTGAATTGCCTCACGCCATGCAGTACAACTACTCGCTTCTCGATGCCGGCGGCTGTGCGGCAGTCGTCGAAGCCGGCGCGGGGGCCGTCGCGGCGCGAACAGACGCATGGCTTGCGTGCACCAATCATTTTCAGTCGCCGCTTCTTCGCCCACTCAATCATCGCGTTCGTGCGGCCCATTCGGAACATCGGTTGTCGCCCCTGGAGGCATGGGCGTCGAGGGGCTTGAGCGCCGAGCAGATGTTCACGGCCTTGAACCGATCCACGTCGCCGGCATTTTTCCATGGCTACTTCCGAGGAGGCGGCACGCTTCACACCATCGTCGGCGAGCCCACCAAGAGGCGAGTACTGATCGGGATCGGCGGAGACGCCGCCGCTCTCGAAGAGGACATGTTGGATGTCAGTTTCGACCGATGGTTGGCCGGTGAGGATCTGCCGGTCACTCATCTTCAAGGCCAGCTCGGCGGCATGTCGAAGCCCGTGGCATGGCCGCCGCGACCTAAGAGAAAGAAGCAAATAGTGTTGGCGACTACACCCGCGCCGAAATCGCGGCGAAGGGCATCATTGGTAAGCGACTCAATCGCCCGCCCAGGCAAAAAAGACCCCACGCCGAATTGAAAAGCCGGCAAGGAAATTTCTGAATTGGCGAAGGCATGCGAGATAATTCGGTATCTTCCCGGAACCAGAACTTCAATTTCGTGTTGGCAAAACGGCATATGTATCTTATAACATACACATGCCGTCGGTTAGAGAAACGGAAGAATTCTCCAATTGGCTTAGGAAGTTACGCGATGCCGTCGCCAAGTCCAAGATACTTGTTCGTATCCAAAGACTTGCAGGTGGCAATCCCGGAGACGTCAGGCCAGTTGGCGAAGGAGTAAGTGAGCTGCGTATCCATCACGGAGCCGGCTATCGAGTTTATTTCATCCAACGGGGTGAAGAGTTGATCTTTCTTCTTTGCGGCGGCGACAAAGACTCACAAGACGCGGATATCGCCAAAGCTAGGAAGATCGCGAGTGAGTTGGAGGACTGAGCAATGGCCAAAACAAGACCATTTGATGCAGCCGAATACCTCGACAGTTCAGAGGCAATCGCCGCTTACTTGAGCGAAGCGTTCGAAACCAATGATCCAAGCTTCATCACTGAAGCTATTGGCGCCGCCGCGCGCGCTCGCGGCATGTCCGCTCTAGCCAAGGATACCGGCCTCTCCCGCGAAAACCTTTACAAGGCTCTTAGCTCAGAGGGGCATCCCGAATTCGGCACTATCATGAAAGTGCTCGGGTCTCTTGGCGTTGAGCTACGTGCAGAACCGAAAGTGGCAAAGGTGGCCTAAATCTAAAGGCCCGGATATACGATGACATTGCACTTAACTCCTGTCGACCTGCATCATCTGGCCCGGCAGTGCAGAGCGCGCGACGTGGCAATTGGGTTCGCCGTCACCCTGATGCCGAACAGGCCCAGCGATGCCGGTTGACGACACCCTCACCTTTGGCGCCCCGTCGGACCAAAGGAGCTTGAGCTGATCCGGCAAGCGGGCATGCGCGCCTTCCCGCCGCGCCTTCCTGACCAGCCGATCTTCTACCCGGTGCTGACCGAGGACTACGCCATCAAGATCGCGCGTGACTGGAACGTGCCTGCGAGCGGTGCAGGTTTCGTGACCCGTTTCCGAATCAAGCGGAGTTACATCGACAAGTACGACGTGCAGGAGGCCGGCGGCCGATCCCATCTCGAATACTGGATCCCCGCCGAGGACCTTGACGCCTTCAACGCCGCCATCGTCGGCCCGATCAAGATTACTCGAAGCTTTCCCTAAAGGCCGTAGGGACCGTGCGGCCGTCCGTCGGCTTGCGGGGCGCTAATCCGGTGGGATCGAGCCACACGAGTGTGTCGCGCATGGCGGACGAACTACAGCAAGAGCGCACACGGCTTGCTGTCACCGATCAATTTGATGAGGCGGCCACCTGCTCCGCGTGGCCGTCTATGATTGGGCCGAACGCCTCCCAGTTATGCCCGGTGAAACGAACCATCCGAAGCTGCTCGATCGGATAGAAGTCTCTCGGCGAGGTCTTGACGCGGATTCCCGGGCGGAGAGTGTCGATCTCAAAGTCGAGGTTGCCCGCTACTTTCATGACATTTTCGCGCGTCAAGTTATTACCGCACCGCTTGAGAACCTCCACCAGCCCCGTCGACATGTTGTACGCGGTCATCGCCATGCCGTCGGATTTGTCGGCCTCCGGATAGTATTTCTCCATGAATGTCCGGAACCGCTGCATGCCAGGATAGCTATCCCATTGCGGATCGGTGACATCCATCTGGTAGGCGGCGCTCATTATGCCTTTTGAATTGTCGAGTCCTGCTGGCTTCAGAACTGCACCGACCGAAGTCGAAACATTGCCTAGGATTTGTATCGGATGCCAATTCAGCTCGGCAAGTTTCTTTATTGCTTGCGCCGCATACTTTGGCGTTGTGATATTGATGAAGATATCTGGGTTCGCTGCCTTGATCGCCACTACCTGTGAATCAATCGTGGGCATTCCAACTTCATAGGGCACGCTAGCGATAACCATCTTCTCGTAGTTGTCTCGAAGCACGTCCTTTAAGCCCAGAAGGTAGTCTTTTCCCAAATCATCATTCTGATACAGCAAACCGATTTTTGCGCTGGGATGATGTTCGAGGATGTACGTCGCATACACACGCGCTTCTGCTCTGTAGGTAGGCTGCCAACCCATCGTCCAAGGGAAGTGCTCCGGATCGCCCCAGCGTGAAGCTCCCGTTGCGACGAAAAGCTGTGGCACTCGCATTGTGTTCATGTACTTCTGGATGGCCGCGTTGCTTGCAGTCCCTAGAGGCCCAAACACCAGAAAGACGTCTTCGCTCTCGACCAGCTTTCGAGCCTGCTCCACCGTCTTGGGTGGACTGTAGGCGTCGTCATACGAAATGAAATTGATCTTCCGGCCGTTTATGCCGCCGCTGTCATTGATCATCCGAAAATAGGCACTCATCGTCCTTCCGATCAGGCCGTATGCGGAGGCTGGTCCACTGTACGGCATGATGTTGCCGATCTTTATTTCGGAGTCACTTACGCCTGGATCATACTTATTTTGAGCGAGCGCGCTTCCAATGCTAGCGACTGCTAGAATGAACGCGGCAGAGAACGTCGCCAATCGTCGCGCTAAGGACATCTGGCTTCCCCTCTGAAACGGATCAGTGATTGCAAATCTCTTGACGAAACTACTTTGAGTTTCTTGGCCGGCTAATCAACACCCTATGCTGTGGCTTGTCCATTGTGGAGTGAGAGGCGTGTTTGATACCTTGCACGTCAATGGTGCTGACCTTCGACAAATACTTTTCCATCTCTTTGAACCGCTAGGGCCCGTATGGCGGGTGGAGCGCAGCGATACCCATCAAGCCACGCCGTGCCAAACTGCCAATTCCGAAGATCGGACCAGCAACGTTCCGGCTCGATCATGCGTTCGGTGAACGTCCGCCGCCGACGGCAAGAGGATGGATATCGCTACGCTCCATCCATCCTACGGAGATTCCGATAGCCGTCTCGGCTCCCTGCGTGACCTAGCTCACGCACGGCGCCATTGTGATCGGCATCACGTACCCCTTCCCTGAACGCGGTCTAGCGTGGGCGCAACCAATCTCGCATCGAGATTAGCCCCGAGGGAGCACGCTCATGTTCCGCTTCAAATCATTCCTGATGTATGCGGGACTGCTCGGAAGCCTGTTCGGCTTCGCGTGCAGCCCTGTTTCCGCGCAGACCGCTGTCGTCGCGCAGGGCAATGCCGCGCCAGCCGCGCTGCAAGGGCCGGAGCAGCGGGTCGCGCTGGTGATCGGCAATTCCAACTACCGGAACGCCCCGCAGCTTGCGAACCCCGATAATGACGCGCAGTCGATGGCGCAATTTCTCAACTCCGCCGGGTTCGAGGTGATTTCCGCGACCGACCTGACCCAGAACGACATGCTCCGGGTCGTGCAGGACTTTTCCGCGAAGGTCGCCTCGCGCGGTCCCAACACGGTGGCGATGGTCTACTATGCCGGCCACGGCGTGCAGCTCGCCGGCGAGAACTATCTCGTGCCGGTCGATGCGAAGGTCTCCAACCCCACCGAGCTCGTCAACAATTCGGTTCGCCTCGTCGACGTGATGTCGACGCTGGAGACGATCCCGAGCCGGATGCGCATCGTCATCCTCGATGCCTGCCGCAACAACCCGTTCCCATCCCTGATCGATGCCAATCGCGGCCTTGCCATCGTCGACGCGCCGAACGGCTCGATCGTCGGCTACTCGACCGCGCCGGGGGCGGAAGCGCTCGACGGCAGGGGTGATCATAGCCCCTACACCCAGGCTTTCCTGAACGTCGCGCGCGAGCCGAACGTGCCGATCGAGCAGCTGTTCAAGCGCGTGCGCCTGGAGGTGAACCACACCACCGATGGCCAGCAGACGCCGTGGGAAAGCTCGTCGCTGACGAGCGACTTCTATTTCTTCGGTGACACCGCTGTCGCCGCCAACCGTCCGCCGGTGAATGCGCCTGTCGTGCAGGTGGCGTCCAATCTGCCGAGCCGCTCGGCGCGGCAGGCCTATGACTACGTGCTCTCCGAGAGCAATCCCGCGTACTATCGGGAGTTCATCCAGATGTACCCGCGCGACCCGCTGTCCGACCACATCCGCTCGCTGCTCGCCAACCTGCTGATGGCGGAGGCCTGGCACAAGGCCGTTCTCGCCAACTCGCCGCTCGCCTACAAGACCTTCTACGACAGCTACACCAACAGCCCCTATGCAACGCCGGCATTGAAGCTCCAGATCGAGCCGAAGCAGATCCCGCTGATGCAGGCGACGCATTTCCTCGCGCCGCAGACCATCGCGCCGACGCTCAAGCCCGGCAATCTCGGCCCGACCAAGTACATCCCGCTCGTCCAGCAGGGCAATGGCGGCGCGCCGAACAACGGCAACCTGCCGGTCGTACAGAACAAGCCGATCCCGATCGACGGCAACGTCATCGGCAAGTTCGGCAATGGCGGCCAGAACGGCACGCTGCCGTCGGGCAACCAGCCGAACACCCCGCCGTCGCAGCTCCCGGGCAAGATCGTCACCCTGCCGGCGCCGACCAACGCTACGCCTAACAACGGCACGACCAACAACGGCACCGTCGGCAAGATCGTGACGTTGCCGGCGACCAACAACCCCACCAATACCGGCAACAGCGGCCAGATCGGCACGCCGCCGTCCGGCAACCAGCCCAACACCACGCCGTCGCAGATTCCGGGCAAGATCGTCACGCTGCCTGCGCCGACCAACGCCACGCCCAACAACGGCACCGTCGGCAAGATCGTGACGCTGCCGGCGACCAACACCCCCGGCAACACCGGCGGCAACACGGGCAAGATCGTGACCCTGCCGGTGACGAACGTCGGCAAGGGCGGTTCGAACGTCGACATCAAAAACATCGACGTGAAGACCAACAACGTCCAGACCCAGAACCAGCCGACCCGGGCCATCAACGGCAATACCGGCATCGTCAAGCCGGACAACATCCAGGTGCAGACCAACCGTCCGCAGTTCAACACACTGCCCAGCCGGAGCGTCGGCGGTGCGATGAACAACAACTTCAAGCCGCACTATGCCCAGACGATGAACCAGGCACCGATGAACGCCGGCATGAATCGCCGCATCGGCTTCATGCACTGATCGATCATCGCTGACTGCAACAACGCCGAAGGGTGGAGCAGCGATGCTCCGCCCTTCCCTGTTGCAGATCTAAAGCGCGATGAGATTGGATTGATTGTAGCCACAAAGGCGGTCCGCTCCCTCTCCCGCTTGCGGGAGAGGGCTGGGAAGAGGGTGTTTCCGCAATCGCGACTCCCAACGTGGAGAAAGCCCCCACCCGCCGCGCTCAGGCGCGCAAGTGCGCTGCCGAGCGCGTCGACCTCCCCCGCAAGCGGGAGAGGTTGAGCGAGCCCGCGGCCCGGTCGATCCAAGCTACAGCTATTCCGCCCTAGAGCACGATCCGGAAAAGTGTGCAGCGGTTTTCCGAAAAGATCGTGCTCAAACAAGGAGCTAAAGCGCGATGACGATTCAACCAAAATTCATCGCGCTTTAGGTCAGCGCCTCAGGCCACGAGCTCGGCGAACAGGTCGGCATCGACATTGCCGCCCGAGAGCACGATGACGACGTTCTTGCCGGCGGCATCGAGGCGACCGGCGAGCAGCGCGGCGAGGCCGACGGCACCGCCGGGCTCGACCACCAGCTTCAGCTCGCGATAGGCAAACGCGACGGCCGCGCCGACCTCCGCATCCGATGCGGTGACGCCGCGCGACAGCAGCCTGCCGTTGATGGCGAAGGTCATCTCGCCCGGGATCAGCGCCATCAGCGCATCGCAGATCGTCCGGCCGGCGGGCGCGTGCGCCTCGCGGTGGCCGCTCGCGAGCGAGAGCTTGTGATCGTCGAACGCCTCGGGCTCGGCCACAACGAGCTGGGCCTGTGGATAACGTGCCTTCACCGCAGTCGCGACGCCCGCAATCAGGCCGCCGCCTGAGGCTGGCGCCACCACGATGTCGGGCGCGACGCCGAGCGCGGCCATGTCCTCGGCGATCTCGCGGCCCGCCGTGCCCTGCCCTGCGATGACGAAGGGATCGTCATAGGGCCTGACCAGGGTCGCACCGCGCTTCTCGGCAATGCCGCGCGCGATCGCCTCGCGATCATCCTTATCGCGATCGTAGAGCACGACCTCGGCGCCGTAGGATTTGGTGCGTTCGCGCTTGGACAGCGGCGCATCCGACGGCATCACGATGGTCGCCTGCATGTCGAGGATCTTTGCCGCGGCCGCCACGCCCTGGGCGTGATTGCCCGAGGAGAACGCGACAACGCCGCCGCTGCGCTTGTCCTGCGGAATCGAGGACACCTTGTTGAAGGCGCCGCGGAACTTGAAGGAGCCGGTCCGCTGCAACATCTCCGGCTTGAGGAACACTTTCGCGCCGACGCGCTCGTTGAGCACGGGGAAGGACAAAAGTGGGGTACGGATGGCGAAGGGCGCGATCACGCGCGCTGCGGCATCGATGTCGGCAGGTCCGACCGGGAGGGGCTGTTCCGTCATCAGCAATTTGTATCGCGGCCGAGGATAAGCCGGCAAGACACCCCCGCGTGAGAGTGCTGGAACTTCAGGCGACGAATCGCGGCCGCTCCGGCCCATTGACGTGCGGCAGGACCGCACCGACAGCTAAAATGCTGTCGACGAAGGCGCGCGCCGACGCCTCCCAGGTGTGGTTGGCGGCGAATTCGACGCAGGCCTGCCGCGAAATGTCGAGCGCGGCGAGGCAGGCGCTGCGCAGATCCTCATCCAGCACCCCGACCGGCGCATCGCCGATCACGTCCCGCGGCCCCTTCACCGGGAAGGCAGCGACGGGCAGCCCGCTCGCCAGCGCTTCGAGGAGCACGAGGCCAAAGGTGTCGGTCCGGCTCGGGAACACGAACACGTCGGCCGCCGCATAGATCTCGGCCAGCGCCTCGCCGTGCCTTTCGCCCAGGAAGATCGCCTGGGGATAGGCCTGCTCCAGGCTGGCGCGCGCCGGGCCGTCGCCGACGATCACCTTGGTGCCGGGCAGATCGAGGTCGAGGAACGCTTCCAGATTCTTCTCCACCGCGACCCGGCCCACGCACAAAAACACCGGCGCGGGGAAGCAGAGATCGATGGCGCGGGGATAGAACAGCTTGTTGTCGACGCCGCGCGGCCACAGCACGACATTGTCAAAACCGCGCTCGCTGAGCTCACGCGACAGCGCCGGGGTCGCGGCCATCACGGCGCGGCTGGGCGCATGAAAACGCCGCAGCGCCCGCCAGATCAGCGATCCCGGAACCGGCACCCTGGCGCGGACATATTCGGGGAAGCGGGTGTGGAAGCTCGTCGTGAACGGCAGCTTGCGCTGCCGGCAGTAGCGACGGACCATGAGGCCGATCGGCCCTTCGGTCGCGATATGGATGCTGTCGGGGCGCGCCTCCTCGATCAGCTTTGCGATCCTCGCCGGCCGCGGCATCGCGAGCCGCACGTCGCGATAGCTCGGCATCGCGAAAGTGCGGAACGATTGCGGGGTGAGGAAGCTGAACTCGACGTCCAGCGCCTTGGCAGCGTCAGCGAGCTTGGTCAGCGTCCGAACCACACCATTGACTTGCGGGTGCCAGGCGTCGGTCGCGACCAGGATGCGCATTACGCGGCTCTTGCGGCCACCGGCACGACCGGCGCGGCCTTCTGCAGTTGATCGGCCCAGGTTATGATCTCGAAATGGCCGTCGTCATGCTCGACGAGCGCGGTGCAGCTCTCCACCCAGTCGCCGCAATTCATGTAGCGGATGCCGTTCTCGTCGCGGATGACGGCATAGTGGATGTGGCCGCAGATCACGCCGTCGGCATCATGGCGCCGGGCTTCGGCCGCCAGCGCCTGCTCGAACGCGCCGATATAGTTGACGGCGTTCTTGACCTTCAGCTTGGCCCATTGCGACAGCGACCAATAGGGAACGCCGAAAGCGCGACGGAAGAAGTTGACGAGGCGGTTGACCTGGATCGCGAAATCGTAGGCCTTGTCGCCGAGATGAGCGAGCCAGCGCGCGTTCTGCACCACGAGGTCGAAGATGTCGCCGTGGATCACGAGATAACGCTTGCCGTCGGCGCCGGTGTGGACGGTGTTCTCGACGACGTCGATGCCGCCGAAATGCGTGCCGTAGTAGTTACGCAGGAACTCGTCGTGATTGCCGGGAATGTAGATGACCTTGGCGCCCTTGCGTGCCTTGCGCAACAGCTTCTGGACGAGGTCGTTGTGCGATTGCGGCCAGTACCAGCCCGATTTCAGCGCCCAACCATCGACGATGTCGCCGACGAGATAGATCGTGTCGGCATCATGGTAGCGCAGGAAGTCCAGGAGGAGATCGGCTTGCGAACCGCGGGCCCCGAGATGAACGTCGGAGATGAACAAGGTCCGGAAGCGCCGTTCGGGACTCTCGTCACTCATATCGTAACTTCCCATCGATCAGCCTGTAACAATGTCCCGTGACAGGGGGATGACGACTTTGAACGTGCGAGGCGTATGCAGATACGAATCATATTTCCCCTCGCCCACTGAGCGGATAGCAGCGGCGTGCGACAATCTGGCGACATTACGAAGCGATGCGGCCCGCAAGAGTCCGATGGACGGCCGCGCAATGGTTAATTTCGGCGCTCAGTAGATCCGGTGGAAATGATGGATCGGCCCGTGGCCGTGTCCGACGCTGAAGCGGTCCGCAGCCGCAATCGCCGCGCTGATCCAGGTCTTGGCATTGCGCACGGCGGTTGTGAGACCTTCGCCCTTGGCGAGTCCCGCCGCGACCGCCGATGACAGCGAGCAGCCGGTGCCGTGGGTGTTTTGTGTTGCGACCCGCGGCGCGGCGAGCGCAATCGCGCCGTCCGCGCTGACGAGATAGTCGATACTCTCGGCGCCCTGCCCGTGCCCGCCCTTGATCAGCACTGCGCGACAGCCGAGCGCGAGCAGGCGGCGCCCCTGGCTCTCGATCCCGGCCTCGCTCACCGCCACCGGCTCGTCGAGCAGCGCGGCAGCCTCGGGCAGGTTCGGCGTGATCACCGATGCGAGCGGGATGAGTTTTTTGCGCAGCGCCTCGACGGCTTCTGCTGCCAGCAGCCGGTCGCCGGAGGTCGCGACCATCACGGGATCGAGCACGACATGTCGCAGCGACCATCGCGCCAGGCTGGCGCCGATCGCATCGATGCTGGCCGCCTGCGCCACCATGCCGATCTTGACCGCGCCGACGTCGAGATCGGAGAACACCGCATCGATCTGCGCGGTGACGAAGTCGGCGGGCACCGCATGAATGCCGGTCACGCCTTTGGTGTTTTGCGCGGTCAGCGCCGTGATCGCCGAGGCGCCATAGACGCCGAGCGCGGCGAAGGTCTTCAGGTCGGCCTGGATGCCGGCGCCGCCGCTCGAATCGGAGCCGGCGATGGTCAGCGCTACGGGCGTCGTCATGGCGCGGCTTCTTGCTGGATCGGGGCCATGATCTGTCCTAACCCGCATACCAGGGGGCAGCAAGCTTGCTTGCGCCCGAGGCCAGCAAGTTCGCTTGCTAAAGCCGGCCGATTTTGGCCTATTAGCCGCCAAATCAAGCCTTCGGAGCAACCGCGATGGTTCCTTTCTTCGTCCAGATCAAATGCAAGCTCGGCCAGTCCTACACGGTCGCCAACGCGCTCGCCGAAGCCGAGATCGCCTCCGAGATCTATTCCACGGCGGGCCACTACGACCTGCTGGTGAAGTTCTATGTCGACAAGGACACCGACATCGGCCACTTCATCAACGAGAAGGTGCAGATCCTGCCGGGCATCCAGGACACCCTCACCATCATCACCTTCAAGGCGTTTGGAGGCCGCTAACCGCCCTCCTTCCGCTTCGGCGGCGGCTTCGGCCCCTCGACCGGCGGCAGCGATTTCAGATATTCGGCCATGGCGGCGCGGTCTTCTCCCGTGAGCTGTGCGAGATTCTTGATCACGGGGCGCATCGCGCCGGAGGCGCTGTCGCCCTCGGGCATGTCGCCGGTCTCGAGGAAGTCGGCGATGTCCTTCTCGCTCCAGTCGCCGATGCCCTTTTGCGTGATGTTCGGCACCCAGCCCTCGCCTTCCGGACTTGGGCCGCCGGCAAAGCGCTGTGACGTGATGAGCCCGCCGAGCAGATTGCGCGGGCTGTGGCACTCGGCACAGTGGCCCAAACTGTTCACGAGATAGGCGCCGCGATTCCATTGCGGCGAGCGCGCGGCATCTGCCACCAACGGCGTGCCGTCCATGAACAGCCGTTTCCAGACGCCGACATTGCGACGGATGTTGAACGGAAACGGCAAATCGTGATCGCGTACCTTGCCCGGCACGGCAGGCAGCGTCTTCAGATAGGCGAAGAGATCGCGGACATCGTCCACCCTCGCATGCGTGTAGGACGTGTAGGGAAAGGCCGGAAAGTAATGCGCGCCCTCGGGCGAGACGCCCCTCATCACCGCATTGACGAAATCGGTCTCGCTCCAGCGTCCGATGCCGTCGGCCGGATCCTGCGAGATGTTCGGCGCGTAGAAGGTGCCGAACGGTGAGCCGATCGGAAGCCCCCCGCCGAGCCGCAGGCGGTCGGGCTGGTTAGGCACGGCATGGCAGGATGCGCAACCGCCCGCGTTGAACAGCTCCTGCCCGTTGGCAAGATCGGGCGCGCGCGAGGCCGCCGGCAGCGCCATGGCGACCGGCGCCGTGAGCCACCAATAGAGCGCAAGGCCGAGACCGGCGACGAGCAGCGCAGCAATGATTGTTCGTCGCAACATTCACAGAATCCATCGATGTCCGACGAACTTAAAGGCGTGGCCGCGGCCGCTCCAGCCACGAATAATTTAGATGGTTTGAACGGCGGGCGGGAATAAATTCCAAGCCGCACTGTTTGGACGTTTGCCACCTTTCGAGGTCAACAGGGAGAGAACCATGAACAAGCCCCTTTTTGCCACGCTCGCGCTGACGGCCGCCTTTGCATTTGCCGGACCCGCCTGCGCGGAGAAATTGAAGGCAACGCTGGACGCCAAGTCCGAGGTGCCCGCGAACACCAGTGCCGGCACCGGCACGGCCGATCTGGACTATGACGCCGCCAGCAAGAAGCTCTCCTGGACCGTCACCTATTCCGGGCTCTCGGGCCCCGCGACCGCCGCTCACTTCCACGGCCCGGCCGAGGCCGGCAAGAATGCGGGCGTCGCGGTCGCGATCCCGAATGCGGCGACGAGCCCCGTCAAGGGCGAAGCGACGCTCACCGACGCGCAGGCCGCTGATCTGCTCGGCGGCAAGTACTACGTCAACATCCACACCGCGGCGAACCCGGGCGGCGAGATCCGCGGCCAGGTGACGAAGTAAGCTTCGGCGACCTTCGTCGGAAAAGGCCGGGCGCAGGAGGGAGCGCCCGGCTTTTTCAAGGCGATCATCACGAGCCCTGCATGTATCGAACAGGGTTCTCCGGATCCGACGTGAAGATGTCGGCAACTTCCGCGAACAGCAGCGACATCGCATTCGGCTTCAGCTCATCGAACCTCTCGAAACTGAAGTTGTTTCCGCCCATGCGCAATTCGCCGAGTTTTCCCGCATATCTTGGTACGATCGGCGCTCCTTGCCTGGTCACCGCCACGTACACGCTGATGTAGTTCTTCTGAAGGGCAACGCCGATCACCGGCCATTCGGTGGTCTTCCCGGATTTGATCGCATAGCGAAATTTTCCATAGCCGATCATCTTCATGCGCATGCCCGCCTCTCCCGCGGGGGTCCCTCTATGGAAGAAGCGCTTGAGGGCGGGTGCGGCTTGGACGATCAGCTTGTGAAGGCCGGCCAGATCATGCTTTCGCTCCGGATCGAAATCGAGATAGGCCTGCAATGTGTCTGCCGTCACGCGGAACATGTGAGTCTCGACTGCCGATCTGACCTACTCCACTGCGTAGTTTGCCACGGGGCCGCATCGCCTGCTTGATCGAAATTGATAACCAGCGCCCTGCTCGGCCTGCGAGCTGCAAGCGCAGATCAGCCGCGTCGGGCCGCCTTGATCGCGGCGACGTCGATCTTCGTCATGCCCATCATCGCTTGGAACGCACGCTTTGCTTCGTCGCCGCCGGCCGCGAGCGCCTCCATCAGCACGCGCGGCGTGATCTGCCAGGACACGCCCCATTTGTCCTTGCACCAGCCGCACGCGCTTTCCTGCCCGCCATTGCCGACGATGGCATTCCAATAACGATCCGTCTCCTCCTGATCGTCAGTCGCGATCTGGAACGAGAAGGCTTCGCTGTGTCTAAACATCGGACCGCCGTTGAGGCCGAGACAGGGGATGCCGGCCACGGTGAATTCGACCGTCAGCACATCGCCCGCCTTGCCCGACGGAAAGTCACTGGGCGCACGGCGGACGGCGCTTACGGCGCTATCGGGGAACGTCTCGGCATAGAAGCGGGCGGCAGCTTCGGCGTCCTTGTCATACCAGAGGCAAATCGTGTTCTTTGCCATTCGCGAGTCCTTTCAGTTCCACTCCAATCAGGTTCATCCCCGCCTCGCCCTGATATGGTCGCTGCCAATGGCAATTTCTTGACTCGTCCCCCGTCAGCTATCAGATTTCGGAACAGGCTCGCGTGCGGTGCCCGTCGCGCCGCGGTTCATGGGCTTTGTCGAACAGGTGCCGTTGACCTATGAGGCTTTTTAGATTGCCAGCTGGAGAACGCGTGCGCGACCAAGGACGGGCTCGTCCGCTGTTCGCGCTTGTATCAGCAGTCGCCGCTGCCGCAGCGCTGGCTTCATCCTCTGGACTCGCCGTCGCACAGTCCGACATGGAAAAGCAGGCTCAATGCGAGCTGTCCTTCATCCGCGATACGCGCTCTCCCATGGCCATCCAATACATTCGCTCCGCCTGCAACTGGCTCGCTCTCAACGGAGACTCTCTGTTGAACGAAAGGAACAAGGGCTACTATGTCTGCCTCGTGCAGCAGCTCTCGGGCGTCCAGGCCAATGAAGCCGCTGCAGCAGTCATCTCGGCATGCCGGACGTCAAACCCGCTTTAGCGAGCCAAAAGCGCAGCAAGTTGTGCCAACCGGAATAAAATCCGTGTTCCGTTTCTTCCGCATCATTCGCCAGGCTCAATAACGAAGATGCATGTACCGAAAGGTTTCCTTCCTCACCCGGCGCTCGTCTTCAGTTGCAGACTTCGACAGTACCGCCGGAGCCGCCTCCGCTCCGCGAATACCCCGCCTGCCCGCCCACGCTTTCAAGGCGACAGCCGTGCCGGACGGGACGGCAGCCGGAATTATTGCAATAGATCTGGCCCGTCGCCTGCGGCTTCGCCGGCGCGGACTCGACCTTCTTCCTCTCGTCGTCTCGCGGCTTGGAGTCATCGCGGGTCGCGATGGGCTTCTTGTCCTGAACCTTCTCGCACTCGTTGTCGTCATTCACCCGGTAGCCGGCGCGGCAGGTGATCTTCACGCAATTATCGCCGTCCGCCTTGAAGCCGCGCTCGCAGACCAGCGGACAGACTCGCCCCTGCTTCGCCTTCAGCGCGTCCAGCGCATCGATGCTCGCGAGCTTCGCGTCGAACTTCGTCCCGGCATATTTGTTGAACTGCATCAGCGAGCGCTGCGAGGCTGCATTCCAGTCGCCATCGCCGGATGATGTCAGACAGCCGACGCGCCGCAACTCCGACTGCACCGACTTCGCCAGCTCGGCCGCGGACAGGGTTGACGCCGGCGGAGCGGCAAGCGCCGCCACCTTCTGGGTCTCGGCGGCAGACTGCGTCTCAGAGGCCGGCTGCTGGACAGCCCTCTCGGCAGCAGCCTTTTCGCCGGCCTGCTTTGCGGACGCCTCCGCCGCCAGCTTGTCGGCCGCTTGCTTGGCCAGAAGGTCCGCCCTGGCCTTTTCGGCAGCCTGCTTATCCGCCAGTGCCTTTGCCGTTGCGGCCTCGGCTTCCTTCCGGCGCTGTTCGGCCGCCGCAGCTTTCGCCTCCTCGATCTGCTTGGCCTTTTCAGCAGCAAGCCGGGCGTCCTCGGCGGCCTTGGCGGCGGCCGCCGCCCTCTCCTGCTCGGCCTTGTTCGCACGCTCGGCTGCGAGCCTCGCCTTTTCGTCTTCAGCCTGGCGTGCCTTCGCAGCCGCGGCTGCGCGCGCCTCTTCGGCTGCGACGTTCTTCAGTTGCGCGCGGGCGAGGCCGGCATAGAAGCCGTCCGGGTAAGCCTGTAGGAATGCTTCCCATGCGTCTCGATTTCCCGCCTGGAGCGCGAGCTCATAGTCCCGGCGCACGCTGTCCTGGGGATTGGCCTGCGGGCCCGGCGCTACTGCCGGCTTGGCCGGAACCAGCGACACGTCATCGCCACCCAAAGAGCCATAGACGTACGGCTCCTGCTTGTAGCCGGTGTTCTTCAAGACATCGTCGCGCACGAAGCCGAACGCCTTGCGCAGGTCGAGCCCCGGCGTGGGAAGACGATCGACGAGCGCCGTTGCGAACGGACTGTTCTTCGCGTCACCGTCCGACGCGGTCGATCCCGCCTTGGCCGCGAATGCAATCATAGTGTTCGGGCTGGTCGGCTCGACCTTGGCCAGCCCGCGCCCGATCGCGCGCGAGGCCACCGTGCGCTTCATCGTTTTGGCGAATGGATTGTCGCGGCAGGCGTCGAGAATGACAAGGCGCAGTTGCTTGGCCGGCTCGATGGCAAACAGCACGCGATCGAGCGGAAAAGCCTCGTCGAAGACGTCGGTGTCGGTCTCCAGGGCGGCATCGGTCGGGATCAGGTAATTGTTGCCGTCCAGCTCGATGCCATGGCCCGCGTAGTAGATGACGGCGACATCGGCATCGCGCGCCTTGCTGCCGAACTCGCGCAGCGCCTTGCGCATGTCGACGACGCTAAGATCCAGTTTGACATCTACGGTCTCGAAACCCGCCTTCCTGAACATGCCGCCGACCAGTGCGGCGTCGTTCACGGGATTGGAGAGTTTCGGCACGGTCTTGTAAGCGGAGTTGCCGATGACCAAGGCAACGCGCTTCTCGGCGTGGGCCGAGCTGCTGCCCAGCCAGACCGCAAATATCAATAAGGCAATTAGCCGAAGCGCACCCATTTCAGCCTCAAATCACAACGCGATGAGAGCATACGGAGTGTTCCGCCAGTCGCGAAGATGCATGTACCGCTCGAAGTTTCCTCGCCCGACGCTCGTCTTCAGTTACAGACTTCGCGGTGCCCTACCTGCCCAATCGCGACTTCAACTCGACAGCCCTTCTGAACTGGACGGCAGCCCCTACTGTCGCAATAGATCTGGCCCGTCGCCTGCGGCTTCGCCGGCGCGGACTCGACCTTCTTCCTCTCGTCGTCTCGCGGCTTGGAGTCATCGCGGGTCGCGATGGGCTTCTTGTCCTGAACCTTCTCGCACTCGTTGTCGTCATTCACCCGGTAGCCGGCGCGGCAGGTGATCTTCGCGCAATTGTCGCCATCCGCCTTGAAGCCGCGCTCGCAGATCAGCGGGCAGACGCGTCCCTGCTTTGCTTTCAGCGCGTCCAGTGCATCAATGCTCGCGAGCTTCACATCAAACTTGGTGCCGGCATATTTGTTGAATTGCGTCAGCGAGCGCTGCGAGGTCGCGTTCCACTCGCCATCGGTGGATGACGTCAAACAGCCGACGCGCCGCAGTTCCGACTGCACGGACTTTGCCAGTTCGGCCGGGGACAGGCTTGAGGTCGGCGGAGCAGCAAGCGCCGCGACCTTCTGGGTCTCAGCAGCAGACTGCGTCTCAGAGGCCGGCTGCTGGACAGCCCTCTCGGCAGCGGCCTGCTTTGCGGCCGATTCCGCCGCCAGCTTGGCCTGAAGGTCCGCCTTGGCCTTTTCGGCGGCCTGCTTCTCCGCGAGCGCCTTCGCAGCCGAGGCTTCGGCTTCCTTCCGGCGCTGCTCAGCGGCCGCTGCCTTGGCTTCCTCGATCTGCTTGGCCTTTTCAGCAGCAAGCCGGGCGTCCTCGGCCGCCTTGGCCGCGGCAGCGGCCTTCTCCTGCTCGGCCTTCTGGGCGCGTTCGGTCGCTAGCCGAGCCTTCTCTTCTTCGGCCTGCCGTGCCTTGTCCGCGGCGGCAGCACGCGCTTCCTCGGCGGCAATCCTGCTCAACTGCCCCTTGGCGAGGCTTGCGTAGAACCCGTCCGGATATTGCGCGAGGAATGCCGTCCAGACCTCTCGGGTGGCGATCTGGAGCGCCAGCTCATAGTCCCGCCGCACGCTGTCCTGGGGATTGGCCTGCGGACCCGGCGCAGCTACCGGCTTGACCGGCACCAGCGACACATCATCGCCGCCCAAAGAACCATAGACGTACGGCTCCTGCTTGTAGCTGGTCGTCTTCAGCACATCGTCGCGCACGAAGCCGAAGGCTTTGCGCAGATCGAGCCCCGGCTTTGGCAGATGATCGGACAGAGCCACTGCAAACGGGCTGTTCCTGGAATCGCCGTCGGAAGCCGTCGATCCGGCCTTGGCGGCGAAAGCAATCATGGTGTTCGGGCTGGTCGGCTCTACCTTGGCGAGCCCGCGCCCGATCGCGCGCGAGGCAACCGTGCGCTTCATGGTCTTGGCGAAAGGATTGTCGCGGCAGGCGTCCAGGATGACGAGACGAAGCTGTTTTGCCGACTCGATGCTGACCAGCACCCGATCGAGCGGGAACGCCTCGTCGTAGACGTCGGTGTCGGTCTCCAGCAGGGCATCGGTAGGGATCAGGTAGTTGTTGCCGTCCACCTCCATGCCGTGGCCGGCATAGTAGACGACCGCAACGTCCGCATCGCGGCTCTTGCTGCCGAACTCGCGCAGCGTCCTGCGCATCTCGGCCCCGCCGAGGTCCTGCTTGACATCGACGACGTCGAAGCCGACCTTCTTCAGCATGCCGCCGACCAGCCCGGCATCGTTGACCGGGTTGGCAAGCCGCGGCACGTTCTTGTAGGCCGAATTGCCGATCACCAGCGCAACGCGCTTCTCGGCATGGGCCGAGCCGCATCCCAGCAAGACGGCAAATATCGATAAAACAAAAAGACCAAAACGACTCACTGCAGTCCCCCCAGGATTGCAATCTGGCAGACTAGATACAGCGTGCCGAAAAGCAATATTCGCTCTGTGATCTTAGTCACAAAACGACGCTTATCCGGCGTCCGCCCGGCACTCTCGGTGCAGATGATCAAGTCAGGGTTAATCACGCGCTGACTGTGCAGACCCGTTCGAGCCCATCAGCGTCCCACCGCTGCGCTCACGTCCAAGCTTCCTTAAGCCACACTTAACGCCTGCGCGAGGTCCGCGATCAGATCCGAGGGGTTTTCGATGCCGATGGAGAGCCGGATCGTGGACTCCAGAACGCCGATCTTTTGACGGATGTCGGCGGGAACGCCGGAATGGGTCATGGTCGCAGGCAGGCTCGCAAGCGACTCCGTTCCACCCAGGCTCACCGCCAGCTTGAGGATCTGCAGCGCGTTGAGGAATTTCACGGCCGCTTCCTTGCCGCCGACGATGTCGAAAGAGAATGTCGATCCCGCACCGAGGCACTGCCTTGCGAACACGCGTCCGGCCGGCGACGTCTCTTCGTGGTGACCTAGGTAGTGAACCTTCGCCACCTTGGGGTGGTCGCGCAGGAAGTCGGCCACGAGCCGCGCATTGCCGTCGGCCTTCTCCATGCGGATGCTCAGCGTCTCCAGAGACCGGCTTATCATCCAGCACGAATGCGGGTCCAGTTGCGTGCCAATGGCACCCCGCAGCGCCTTGATGCCCTTCATGATTGCCTTTGAGCCGAGCGCGGCCCCGGCAATCAGGTCGGAATGACCGCCGACATATTTGGTCAGCGAGTACAGGGAAATATCAGCACCATGCTCGATCGGCCGCTGAAACACGGGCCCGAGCAGCGTGTTGTCGCAGGCGATGATCGGCGTGTGTCCCTGGGCCTTGCCGATCGCATCGGCAACGCGGCGGATCATCGCGATATCGACGAGGCCATTGGTCGGATTGGCCGGGGTTTCGATGATGATCATCGCCACGCGGCCCTTGCGCATGGCCTCCTCGGAGGCCTGCTTGACCGCGGCCTCGTCGATGCCATCGGCAAAGCCGACGGCGCTGATCGAGAGGCGCGCAAGCGTGTTCGTCAGCAGCGTTTCCGTCCCGCCATAAAGCGGCTGGGAGTGCAGAATGACGTCGCCCGGCCGGATGAAGGCGAGGATCGTCGTCGAGATCGCGGCCATGCCGGATGAAAACAGCGCGCAGCTCTCGGTGCGCTCATACACCGAAAGGCGGTCCTCGACGATCTCGCTGTTGGGATGATTGAACCGCGAATAGACGAGGCCCGCGCCCATCCCTTCCGGGGGCTCGCGCCGGCCGGAGACGAAATCGAAGAAGTCCTGACCGTCCTCGGCCGTCCTGAACACGAAGGTCGAGGTCAAAAACACCGGCGGCTTGATGGCGCCTTCCGACAGTTGCGGATCATAGCCATAGGTCAGCATCAAGGTTTCGGGATGCAGCATATGGTTGCCGATATGGGTCTTGGACGGGAACGGTTTTGCCATGGCCTGTCTCGCTGTTTTGGATTCGGATCCTCGCCGTACGCTGGAATCCTGCAATCGAAAGCAGTCAGGAGTTGGATGCGCCGGCATCCAACGATTCACGTCAACGTCGCGGCGGCTCAAATTGAGGATAACCCATACACGGCGCCATGGCAGCGATCGGTCAGGCTCGGCTGACAGATTTTCTCTGTTGCGTCTTGGCGAGGTCCACCACGGATTGGCACGGAGTCGTAGCCCGCATGAGCGAAGCGACATGCGGGGACACCTGCCCCGGATATCGCTTCGTTCATCCGGGCTACCAGCTCTGTCGTCGCGAAAGGAGCCGCCCCGCTACTTCAGCTTGACGCGATAGGTTTCGTGGCAGTCGGTGCAGCGGTCGTTGATGCTGGTGTAGGCGGCCTTCAGGGTCGCGACGTTATGAATCTTGCCCTTGACGTCCGCGATCGCCTTCTGCACCGGCGGGATCTTGGAGTCGAAATCGGCCTTGTTCTGCCAGACCTTTTGCGAGGCGCCGTAGGTCGCGTTCACCACGTCCTGCTTGGGATTGACCTCGAAGGTCTTGGCGATCTTGGCGACGTCGGCTTCGAGGCTGGTCAGCGCCTCGTCGACGGCCTTCTGGTTATAGGGGATCTCGCCCTTGGTCATCTTCAGGATGACGCCGTACATGCTCTTGGCCTGCGAGCGCATCAGATTGTCCTGCTGAACCGCGACCTCCTGCTGCGCCACCACGGCGCCGGCACCCAGCAACAAGGTGCCCACGACAATAATCGTCCGTTTCATCTGGTATTTCTCCGGGCTCGCAGACATTTCGAGAGAGGGCCATGCTCCGCATCGTGGGAGGCATGGCCCATCCCTGAATAGAACCCCGCCGCGGGCTTTTATTCCCGCGTGCGGAGATCACGCTAAAGCGCGATGAGATTGGATAAATCGTCATCGCGCTTTAGGTTGTTGTTTGCGCATGATCTTTCCGGAAAACCGCGTCACGCTTTGCGCTAACGCGGCCCTTAGGGTCCGGATCATGCTTTAGAGGCTGTGACGGCGGTGGTGCTCGTTGATCGCGATCCACACCCGCTCGGGCGTTGCCGGCATGTCGATGTGGTCGATCTTGTATTCGCGCCAGAGGCCCTCGACGATGGCGTTGACGATGGCAGGGCACGAACCGATTGCGCCGGCCTCGCCCGCGCCCTTCACGCCCAGCGGGTTGGTCTTGCAGGGCACGTTGTGGGTCTCGAACACGAAGGCCGGGCCGTCGGCAGCGCGCGGCAGCGCGTAGTCCATATAGGTGCCGGTGACGAGCTGGCCGTCACCCGCGCCATAGATCACCTGCTCCATCAGCGCCTGGCCGATGCCCTGCATGGCGCCGCCATGCACCTGGCCGGCGAGCAGGAGCGGATTGAGCGTCTTGCCGAAATCGTCGACGATCACGTAGTTGACGATCTTGATCGTGCCGGTGGCCGGATCGATCTCGACCTCCGCCAGATGCGTGCCGTTGGGATAAGTGCCGTCGGCACTGGCGAAGGTCGCGCTGCCGTTCATCTTCGAGGGATCGGCGCCGGGTCGCTTGGCAAGATCGGCAAAGGAGATCGTGCGGTCGGTGCCGGCGATGCGGATCGCGCCGGCCGAAATCTCGAGGTCACCTGCACTTGCCTCCAGCGCCTGCGCCGCGACCTCCTTCAGCTTCTTGCCCAGCTCGCCCGTAGCACGTTCCACGCAGACGCCGCCTGTCGGGATCGAGGCCGAGCCGCCGGTGCCCAAGCCCGTCGCGATCTCGTCGGTGTCACCCTGGCGGATATGCACGCGCTCCGGCGGCAGGCCGAACTGCTCGGCGACGATCTGGGCGTAAGCCGTCTGGTGGCCCTGCCCGCTCGATTGCGTGCCGATCAGGACGGTGACGTCACCGTTGGGATCGAGCCGCACATTGGCGGTCTCTTCTCCCATCACGCCGCAGATCTCGACATAGCTCGCAAGGCCGATGCCGCGGACCAGCCCCTGCTTCTTGGCCGCCTTGGCGCGCTTGGGAAACTCCTTCCAGTTCGCAATCTCCATCGCGCGCTTCAGATGCGCGGCGAAGTCGCCGGAGTCATAGATCTTGCCCGTGGCCGTCTTGTAGGGCAGCGCCTTCGGCTGAATGAAGTTCTTGCGACGAATGGCGTCGGGCGTCATGTCGAGTTTTCGCGCGCAAGCGTCCACGAGGCGTTCGATGACATAGGCCGCCTCGGGACGGCCTGCGCCGCGATAGGCGTCGACCGGCACGCTGTTGGTGAAGATGGTGCGCACCCGGCAGTGGAAGGCCTGGATGTCGTAGAGGCCCGGCAGCATGCCGGCGCCGCCATGCGGGATGTAGGGCCCGAAGGTCGACAGATACGCGCCCATGTCGCCCATCAGGTCGCAATCCATCGCCAGGAACTTGCCGTCCTCGGCGAGCGCCATCTTCGCGGTGGTGACGTTGTCGCGGCCCTGCGCATCGCCCATAAAGTGCTCGGAGCGGTCGGCCGCCCATTTCACCGCCTTCTTCAGCTTTCGCGCCGCGACCGCCATCAGGGCGTATTCCCGATAGGGAAACAGCTTTGTGCCGAAGCCGCCGCCGACATCGGGGCAGATCACCCGCATCTTGTCGGTGGGGATATTGAGAACGTTCTGGCAGAGGATGTCGCGCAGGCGATGGCTGCCCTGGCTGCCGACCGTCAGCGTCAGATGGTCGCGCTTGGCGTCGTATTCGCAAACGGCCGCACGCGTCTCCATGAAGCTCGCGACCACACGCGGATTGACGATGGAGATCTCGGCGACCGCATGCGCCTTGGCGAAAGCAGCTTCGGTTGCGGCCTTGTCGCCGATCGAGACATCGAACAGCACGTTACCCGGCTTGTCCGCCCAGACCAGCGGTGCGCCCTGCTTCACGGCGTTGACGACGCCGGTCACTGCCGGCAGCGGCGTCCACTTGACGTCGATTGCCTCGATCGCGTCGCGCGCCTGGTCGATGGTCTCGGCGACCACGAAGGCGATGGCATCGCCGACATGGCGCACCTCGTCCTTGGCCAGGATCGGGTAAGGCGGGCCGGTGAACGGATCGGTCTCGAGGTTGAACAGGCACGGCAGATTGCCGAGATCCCCGACGTCGTCGGCGGTCAGAATCAGCGCGACGCCGGGCAGCGCGCGGGCGCGACTCACATCGATCGTATATTTGGCATGCGCATGCGGCGAGCGCAGCATCAGGCAGCGCAAGGCCGCGTGCGGCGCATAATCGTCGGTATAGCGGCCCTTGCCGCGGATCAGTACGTCATCCTCCTTGCGCAGCACGCTTTGGCCCACGCCGAACTTGATGGGAGCAGCCATTTTCTCTCCATGCCCTCATGGTTATTTTGCCGCCATATTGCAGCGGATCGGCGGATAGCGCAAACGGCTTTAGCCATGCACATTAGCCGCAGGCCGCGGAAAGCGCCCCTCGCCTGGTCATAGCGGAATGGGGCGGAACGGCCGCGGTTCGCTCGTTTCCCTGTGGAGATCGATGATCCGGCGGACCTCCTCGACGCGCACGGTCTCCGCCAACGCGCCGGCATAGGCCATGCGCCGGACTACGGCTGCGGACTAGGTTGTCGGAGCGACCGTCACCGCTTTACGCATCGGATGTCTCATCGTCACCCCGAAACCAGGCTGCGGCGGCCCCGCAATGGCCCAGCCATTCGATAGGTAGAAGCGAAGTGCGGTGGCCGTGCTGTCGAGTGTGAGCCACTCGAGGCCACGGTGTGATGCCCAGAGCTCGATTTCATGCATCAGCAACTTGCACGCTCCCTTAAATCTCGCCTCCGGTGCCACGTAGTTCAACAATACAGCACCATCGGACCGGACGGACGCAACTCCGGCTATCTGTTCACCTTCGATCGCAACAAGAACAGTGTGAGCAGCGATCCATCGTCGCATATTGTCCGCCGTCTTGTTGCTGAGCCACATCGAAAGAGTGGCCAAGTCACCCCTGTGATCGAGATCGCACAATTCTTGTATCGACCGTCGCACGACGTCGATTGCATGGTCGGCATCCGCAATTTGAGCTGGCCTAACCTGCATTTTGAGCGGCCTCTTAGGAACAATACCAACGGTCTCGTTCACAGCGCTTTGTGTATCATACCCCAACCGGAGCCAACCAATACACTTGGCTCATTGGAAGCGGCCATGATTGTTCACAAAGCGCATGTGACGGTTGCTTAATCACATCACACCACGGCCCCATAGATACGTCGTCCTATCTCTAAGCCTATCGATAGCTCGTTGAGGTGTGATGTAGTCGACCTCAGCGCGGGTCAAGCCGATATCCATCAGCTCCCTGTCACTCAGGTCCTGCAAGGTGGCTCGTAAGCTCTGGCGCTGGCGCCGCTCCTGAAACGCACGCCAATATCGCTTGAGCAGGCCAAGGACGCTCCGCGTCGATTCGATGGAAGGGTCGAGGCCGAGCCCTGCGGCATCGCGCAAGGTCTCGGATGTGATGTTCGTCTGTTGGGGTGGCATCGGGTGCTCCTGCTGTTGTGCCGACAGGGAGCGTGGCCAAACAAAAGGCCCCGTCCGATGCCGGCGGGGCCTGGTGAAAAGATGTCGTCGTCGAACTCCTAGCGCGCGACTCCTTCCACGGCCCAGCCGAAGCGGGTCATGTGGTTGAAGTTGACTTTGCGCACTGATTTGTTCATGCGGCGTCAGTACCACGACAATCGCGCAAAATCAAGGGATGTGCGGAGGTCGGTTGCACCCTGGAGGCGAGCACCTCGCTCCGGCGAATTCGTCCTCCGTAAAGCGGACACGACGAAGCTATTGAAGTTCGCCTAGCCGCGCACCAGCGAGACCAGCCAGCGACGGCCGAACAGCGCGAGGATCGTGAGCGCGTAGACGATCGTGCCCCCGACGGCCAACAGGACCAACGTCAATTCATCCCGGAAGTGCATCGAGCCCAGCGTAGAACCGCTGAAGCGCGCGATCAGCCAGAAGGCCACGGCCAGGATTACCCCGGTCAGGAGGAATTTGGCGAGTGACAGCAGCCAGGCGCGGTCCGGCACGAGAAAGCCTCGCCGCACGGCGAAGAACAGCACCAGCAGCAGATTGGTCCAGACGCCGACGGCGGTTGCCAGCGCGAGGCCGATCTGGGCGAGCGATCCCATCAGCGCGACCTTCAGCGCGACGTTGACCGCGATGCCGGTCAGCGAGGCGCGAACCGGTGTCGCCGTATCCTTGCGCGCGTAGAAGGTCGCGACCGCGCTGCGGATCAGCACGAAGGGGATCAGACCGATGGCATAGGCCGCGAGCGTGGCGCCCGCGGCGGCGGCATCGGCCTTCGAGAAGGCGCCGCGGGCGAACAACGCACGCATGATCGCCTCGGGCACGGTGATGAAGGCCGCGACGAAGGGCACCGAGAACAGCAGCGTGAAATCAAACGCGCGGCGCTGCGCCTTCATCGCGCCGTCATGGTCATTGGCCGTGATCCGCCGTGACATCTCCGGCAGCAGCACCGTGCCGATGGCGATGCCGATCACGCCGATCGGGAGCTGGTTGAGGCGATCGGCATAATAGAGCGCCGACAGCGCGCCCGCGGGCAGGAAGGTCGCGATGATGGTGTCGGCGAACAGCGCGACCTGCGTGCCCATCGAGCCCAGCGTTGCCGGGCCGAGCGCCTTGAAGAAGCTGCGGACGTCTTCGTCGAGCCTCAGCGGCGCAAAGCGCGGCAGGCCGCCATGGCGCGCGAGATCACCCGCGAGCAGGAAATACTGGAGAAAGCCGGAAATCAGCACGCCCCACGCCGCGGCGTGGCCCGCGCCGGGAAACCAGGCGGCCAGCGCCAGCGTCATCATCATCGAGACGTTGAGGAAGATGGACGCGGCCGCGGCACTTGCAAAGCGCTGCATCACGTTGAGCATGCCGCCATAGAGCGTCACCAGCGTGATCAAAAGCAGATAGGGGAAAGTGATCCGGGTCAGCTCGATCGCGAGCTTGCGCCGCTCGGCATCCTCGGTAAAGCCCGGCGCGAGGATGCTCATGGCCTGCGGCATGAACAGCCAGGCGACCACCAGCAGCACGAGCTGGGAGGCAAACAGCAGCGTGAAGATGCGGTCGGCGAACAGTTTTGCCGACGCCTCGCCCTTCTCGCCATGGACATGGGCGTAGGCCGGCACCCAGGCGGCGTTGAAGGCGCCTTCGGCAAAGATCGCGCGGAAGTGATTGGGCAGGCGGAGCGCCACGAAGAAGGCGTCGGCAACGGGGCCGGCGCCCAGGATCGCCGCGAGCATGATGTCGCGGGCAAACCCCGTCAGCCGCGAGAGCAGCGTGTAGCCGCCGACCGTGAAGATACGTCCGAGCATGCGTCTGTTTTAGAGCATGGCGAGATCAGGTCTAGGTGCAAATCGCGACCGAAGTTCGCCCCCTCCCCCGCTTGCGGGGGAGGGCTGGGGAGAGGGTGTTTCAAAAACGAAGACTCCCCCAGAGGAGAGAGCCCTCACCCGCGCCTTCGGCGCGACCTCTCCCGCAAGCGGGAGAGGTGAAGAAGCCGCGGCGAAAATCAGCCCGCAATCGCGCCGCGCACGGCGGCGATGATTCGCTCCTGGGACGCCTCGTCCAGATAGGCGTGCATCGGCAGGCTGATGACGTCCTCCGACAGGCTCTCGCAGACCGGCAGGCCGCCGTCGGCGACGGGATAGTGCTTGTAGGCGGTCTGCTGGTGCATCGACTTCGCATAGTAGATCGCGGTCGGCACGCCCTGGGCCTTCAGCGCGGCGGCAAAGCCGTCGCGGTCGGTCCCCTCAGGCAGGCGGATGGTGTACTGCGCCCAGACCGAGGTGCTGCCGGGGGCGAGCCGCGGCACGGTGACGATGTTGGACAGGCCACGCGCATAGCGCTCAGCCACCTTGTTGCGCGCTGCGATCTCGTCGTCGAAAATCTTGAGCTTCTCGATCAGGATGGCAGCCTGCATGGTGTCGAGCCGGCCGGTCAGGCCGAGACGCACGTTGTCGTACTTGTCCGCGCCCTGGCCGTGGACGCGAATGCTGCGCAGCGTAGCTGCGAGCTCGTCATCATCGGTGAAGATCGCGCCGCCGTCGCCGAAGCAGCCGAGCGGCTTTGCCGGGAAGAAGCTGGTCGTGGTCGCGAGCGCCAGCTTGCCGAGCTTGCGGCCCTTGTAGCTCGAGCCAAAGCCTTGCGCGGCGTCGTCGAGCACGAACAGGCCCTCGCCTTCCGCGATCGCGGCGATCGCGTCGTGATCGGCAGGCTGTCCGAACAGATCGACCGGAATGACCGCGACGGGCCTCAGGCCGGCCTTCCGGGCGGTCGCAATGCCGCGCTTCAGGGACTCGGCGCTCATGTTGAAGGTCGCCTCATCCACATCGACGTAGACCGGTGTAGCGCCGGTCCGCGCCGCCGGCGAAGCGGTTGCGATGAAGGTGAACGACGGACACAGCACTGCATCGCCGGGCCCGACGTTCTTCGCCATCAGCACCATCAGAAGCGCATCGGTGCCGCTGGCGCAGCCGACCACATGCTTGGCGCCGCAATAGGCCGCGAGCTGCTTCTCGAGCTCGGCAACCTCCGGGCCATTGACGAACTGGCAATGGTCGAGAACGCGCGCGACCGCTGCATTGAGCGAGGCGCCGAGCCGACGGCGCTGCGCGCCGACGTCGATGAAGGGAATGGGATCGGAACGCAGATGCTGGTTCATGGCGCCTTGCGGGTTGTCTTTCAGGTTGTCTTGCAGATTCTGGGTGGTCGACATCGAGACGGATCAGCCGGCGACGCGGCGCGGCCCCTTGCGGGCCGAGGATGCCGCAGCAGGCCTGCTCGGCGCCTCCAGGCAGCGCGTGGCGATTTCGAGGCTCGCGACGCCCTCATCGCCGGTCACCGCCGGCGTATCGCCATTGCGCACCGCGCTGAGGAACGAGATCAGCTCGGCACGCAGCGGCTCGTCATGGCCGACCGGCAGATGCCGCATCGAATAGCTGCCATCCGGCTTGAAGCCGAAGCATTCGGTGACCTGGCGCGTCAACAGATCGCCCATGACATATTTGCCGCGGGTCGCAACCGTGACGCTGCGCGCCTTGAACGGCGTCAACCAGTTGGTGTTGATATGCGCGAGCACGCCCGAGGCGGTGCGGAACTGCAACAGCGCGATGTCCTCGCGCTCGGCGACCGCGCTCGACAATTGCGGCTGCACCTCGACGATATCGGACTCGGTGAACCAGCGGATCAAATCGATGTCATGCACGGCGAGGTCGATCACCACGCCGACATTCGACATGCGCGGCGGGAACGGACCGACGCGTGTGATCGCGATCGACAGGATGTCCTCGCCCGCGATCGCCTGCTTGACCGCTGCGACCGCGGGATTGAAGCGCTCGACATGGCCGACCATCAGCGTCACGCCGGCCTCTTGCGCGGCGGCGACGATCTCGCGCCCTTCTTCCACTGAAGACGCGATCGGCTTCTCGACCAGCACGTGGACCTTCCTGGCGATGCAGGCGAGCGAGATCTCGTGATGCAGATGGGTCGGCGCCGCGATCGTGACGGCATCGACGCCTTCGGCGACGAGCTGATCGAGCGTCTCGAAGCACTGGCAATTGGCTAGCTCGGTCGCACGCGCGCGGTGCGCCGGCGACGGATCGACCACACCGACCAGGCTGACGCCGGGAAGCCCCGCGAGCACGCGCGCGTGGTTGCTGCCCATCACGCCCGCGCCGATGACGCCGACGCGCAAGCCGGCCTTTGCCGGTGCAGATCCTTTGGAACTCATCTGATCGAACCCCGATTCAACCCAAATCCCCTGCGCCACTCCTAGCACGAGCGCCACATTTGTGGCGAATGCCGAGATAGCGGTGCGGACACGATTTGATTCAAAAAATTACACGTTCCCCGGGCCTTAGCAGGCTTTTGAGCCCGGATCACGTGATTCGGAGTTGCTGGTTACGACCTTTGATAGTCGTCTTCAATCCGGATGATATCGTCCTCCCCGAGATAGCTGCCGGTCTGGACCTCGATCAGCTCCAGCATGATTTTACCGGGGTTCTCGAGCCGGTGCACCGCGCCCATCGGGATGTAGACCGACTCGTTCTCGTGCACCGTCTTCACGGTCTCGTTCACGGTCACCTGGGCCGCGCCGCGGACCACGATCCAGTGCTCGGCGCGATGGTGATGCTTCTGGAGCGACAGCCGCCCGCCCGGCTTCACCACGATGCGCTTGACCTGGTGGCGGGCGCCATTGTCGACCGACTGATAGCTGCCCCACGGGCGATGCACCTTGAGGTGCTCCTCGGTGACCTTCGGAGCCACCGTCTTCAGCTTGGTCACGAGGCGCTTCAGCCCGTTGGCGTCCTTCTGGCGCGACACCAGCACGGCGTCGGCGGTCGCCACCACGACGAGATCGTCGACGCCTTCGAGCGCGACCAGCGCCTGGTCGGTCGTGACGTTGCAATTGCGCGAATCCTCGAACACGGCGGTGCCGTGCGCGGCATTGCCTTGCGCGTCCTTCTCCGAGAGCTCCCACACCGCAAGCCAGGAGCCGACATCGGACCAGCCGCAGGACACCGGGACGACCGCGGCGCGCGCGGTCTTTTCCATCACCGCATAGTCGATTGAGATCGCCTTGGCGGAAGCGAACGCCTTCGGCTCGAGCGTGACGAAGCCGAGATCGTGACCGGCGTTGGCAACGGCCTCGGAGACCGCCTGCACGCTTGCCGGATCGACCTTGCGATATTCGTCGAGCAGCACGGCGGCCGGGAACATGAAGTTGCCGCTGTTCCAGAGATAGCCCGACTTGACGTAGTCGGCGGCCTTCACCGCGTCCGGCTTCTCGACGAATTTCGTGACCGCGCGCACCTCGCCCGCGACCGCGTCACCGGGGCTGATGTAGCCATATTCGGTCGCCGGCCGTTCCGGCTTGACGCCGAAGGTGACAATGCGCCCCTCGCCCGCGGCAACCAGCCCCTGCCGGCAGGCCGCGACGAACGCGGCGTTGTCGCGCACGACGTGATCGGCGGCGAGCGCCAGCACGATCGCCGCGTTATCGCGGCTCTGCGCAAAGGCAGCGCCGGCCGCAATCGCGGGGCCTGAGTCGCGCCGCATCGGCTCCAACAGCACATCGGCCTCGATGCCGATCTCGGCGAGTTGCTCCAGCACCATGAAACGATAGGCTTGATTGGTGATGACCATCGGACGATCGAACAGCGCACCATCGGAGACGCGCAACAGCGTGTCCTGGAAGGTCGAGCGCGCGCCGAACAGCGGCAAGAATTGTTTGGGGCGCACCTCGCGCGAAGCGGGCCACAACCGCGTGCCGGCGCCGCCGCACATGATCAGGGGGATAATGCGTCTGTCCATCGTCATTTCAAACCTTGTAGTAGTCCCGATACCAGCCGACAAAATTGCGGACACCAGTCTCGATCGGAGTTGATGGTGCGAACCCGGTGTCGCGCATCAGATCCCCGACATCAGCGAAAGTCTCCAGCACGTCTCCCGGCTGCATCGGCAACAGATCCTTGACCGCCGTCCGGCCCAGCTCACGTTCCAGAAGCCCGACGACGTGCATCAGCTCTTCCGGATGGTGGTTACCGACATTGTAGAGCCGAGACGGCGCATTTGCGGCGGCCGGATTATCCACAGGCACCCGATCAATCAGCTTGGATACTACACGAGTGACGTCGTCAACATAGGTGAAGTCGCGCCGCATCTTGCCATGGTTAAAGAGCCGGATCGGCCTGCCCTCCATGATGGCGTTCACAAACAGAAACATGGCCATGTCGGGCCGGCCCCAGGGGCCGTAGATGGTGAAGAAGCGCAAGCCCGTGACCGGCAGCCGATACAGATGGCTGTAGGACTGCGCCATCACCTCATTGGCCTTCTTGGTCGCGGCGTAGAAGCTCACGGGATGGTCGGTTTTGTCCTCGATGGCAAATGGCAGTTTTGTGTTGGCGCCGTAAACGGAGGATGACGAGGCATAGACGAGATGACGACAGCCATTGTGCCGGCAACCCTCGAGCACGTTGAGGAATCCCTGAAGATTGGAATCGGCGTAGGTCTGGGGATGGTCGATCGAGTAGCGCACGCCGGCCTGGGCGGCGAGGTGCACGACGGTCGCGAACTGGTGCTGCGCAAACAGTTTCGCGATCGTGTCGCGATCGGCGAGATCGGCCTGCACAAATGAAAAGCCGCCATCCCGCTGCAACACATCCAGCCGCGCCCGCTTCAAGGCCGGATCGTAATAGTTGTTGAGATTATCGAGCCCGACGACCGGCCGGCCTTCCGCCAGAAGCTGCCGGGCGACGTGAAAACCGATGAAGCCGGCAGCGCCCGTGACCAAAATCGCCTGATCTGCCATCATGTTCCCAAGGCATCATTCGTCGCCGCCGCCTCTTTAGCCGCCGTATTGAGGGGGTGGCAATAGCCACCGCGCCCTCTCACGACAGCTCCTTCACGACAGCTTCTCCACGACAGCTATTGCAAGATCGGCGCCAAGACCATACCAAAGCGGCCGAATTCGGCGCAGGGCGTCGGGTTACGCCAACTCTGAAGAAACCCCTGTTCAAACGCGGGCGAGATGCGCCGAATCCTGCTTTCTGCGGCCAAGATCATCGTTTCTGCGGCGCTACTCTATCTGGCGCTGCGCAAGGTGAACCCGTCCGATCTGTTCTCGCGGTTCACCGTGAGCAGTCTGTACTGGATCGCCCTCGCGATTGCCGTGACGTTCCTCCAGATCTTCATCGGCGTGCTGCGCTGGCGCGAGATCAGCGCGGCGTGCGGCGCCCCGATCGAGCTCGCGCGCGCCATGCGCTACAACGTGATCGGAACCTTCTTCAACCAGACCCTGCCCTCCGCGATCGGGGGCGATGCCGTCCGGCTCTGGCTGGTCGCACGCGCCGGCGCCGGATGGCGCGCCGCGACCTATTCGATCTTCGTCGATCGCGCGATCGGCCTGATCGCGCTCGCAGTCGTCATCGTCGCCAGCCTGCCCTGGAGCTATCGCCTCATCAACGACGCGCAAGGACGCTCGGCGCTGTTGCTGCTGGACCTTGCGGCGCTCGCGGCCGGCCTCGGCTTCCTGCTGCTCGGCGCCCTGAACTGGCCGTGGCTGAAGCGCTGGTGGGCCACCCACCACATCCACGCCTGCGCGGTGATCGCGAACCGCGTGATCTTCAGCCGCACCCGCGGGCCGATCGTCACGGTCCTGTCGCTGCTGGTTCACGTGCTGACCGTGGTGATCGCCTGGTGCGTCGTGCAATCGATCGCAGCGCCCGTCAGTTTCGGCGAGACATTCCTGCTCATTCCGCCAGTGATGCTGATCACCTTGATGCCGATTTCGATCGCCGGCTGGGGCGTGCGCGAAGCGACCATGGGCCTCGCCTTCGGCTTTGCGGGTCTCGCCGCCAATGAGGGCGTCAACGTCTCGCTGCTGTTCGGTGCCGTGTCGTTCATCGTCGGCGCGTTCGGCGGACTGGTCTGGATCTTCAGCGCGGAGAAGGCACAGCAGGGATCGGCCCCGATAGGGGTGCCGGAGTGAGCAATTTCGGGCCCGGATCTGCGACGGCGATGGGGATGTTTCTGCTCGCCCTCGCGCCGGCTGCCCTGGCCGCGCTGCTCTCGGCCTGTATCACGTGGCGCAGCATGCCCCTGCTGCAACGTTACGCGCTGGCGCGGCCAAACGCGCGCTCCTCGCATCGGATTCCGACGCCACAGGGTGCCGGCATCGCAATTGTCGCTGCGACCCTGATCGTCGCCTCGCTTTGGGCCGCCTGGCTGAATGCATCCATTCCGCTGGTTCTGATCGCGGCTACGCTGGTGATTGCGCTGGTCGGCTTTGCCGACGATATCAAACCGCTTCCCGTCCTGCTTCGGCTCGTGCTCCAGGCCGCTTCCGTCGGAGCCGTCGTGTTCACGACACCGGATACGCTCCGGATCATCCCGGCGCTGCCGCTCGTGTTCGAGCGCGGCCTCATCCTCATCGCGGGCGTGTGGTTCGTGAACCTCGTCAATTTCATGGACGGGCTCGATCTCATGACTGTGTCGGAAGTGGTCCCGATCGCCGCCGCGCTGGCCCTGCTTGGGTGGCTCGGCGACCTGCCGTTGCCGGCCGCGCTGGTCGCGGCGGCGCTGTGCGGCGCCATGGTCGGATTTGCGCCGTTCAACCGGCCCGTCGCAAAAGTGTTTTTGGGGGACGTCGGCAGCCTGCCGATCGGGCTCCTGCTCGGCTGGTGCCTGCTCGGGCTTGCCTGGCATCAGCAGATCGCCGCAGCTCTGCTGCTGCCGGCCTATTATCTTGCCGATTCCACCGTCACGCTGTTCCGGCGCATTGCGCGGCGCGAGCCGTTCTGGTCGGCGCATCGCTCGCATTTCTACCAGCGCGCCACCGACAACGGCTTCACGGTGTCCCGCGTGGTCGGTGAGGTGTTCGCGCTCAATCTCCTGCTTGTGCTGCTCGCCCTCGTCACGATCAAGGCCACTTCGACGACGATCACGACGCTGGCGTTGCTTGCAGGCGCGATCGCAGTCGGCTTCGTGCTGCGCAGGTTTTCCCAGCAACGGGCGGGCTGACGCAGTATCGAGGCGCCGTCAGGCGTCCTGAGACGACAATGCCAGCCGCAGTCCCTCATCAAGGGACACCTCCGGCCGCCAGCCGGTCGCGATCGCCTTGGATACATTCAGCTCGAGCGAGCCGATCAGGCTGTCATGGGTGTCCTGGCGACCGATGACCCCGAGCACCGAGCCCAGGAGGTCCTGCGGGACCGCAAACATCCGTGGCCGCTTGCCCGCGGCCCTGGCCAGCCTCTCGATGAATTCGGGCGTCGAGACCTGCTCCTTGTCGGCGATCAGGAAGACCTCGAAATTGCTCGCGGGATCGGGATGGGCGAGCCGGCGCAGGATGAACGACGAGAGATTTTGCACGGCCAGGAAGGCGCGATGATTGCGGATCGCGGCAAACGGAAGCGGCAATCCGAGATTCACCGCCCGGCTCAGCAGCGCAAAATTTCCCTTGGCACCGGCGCCATAGACCAGCGGCGGCCTGATCACCGATATCTTCATGTCGCTGTCGCGCGCCAGCGTCTTGAGGCCTGCCTCGGCAGCCGCCTTGGACATGCCGTAGAGCCCGCGCGGGGTCAGGATGTCGTCCTCGCTGAACGGCGCGCGGCCCTCATTGCTGCGGCCGTGCACGAGCACGGTGCTGATGAAGATGAACTTTCGCACGCCGGCCCCAGCCGCCGAGCGCGCCAGATGCAGGGTGCCGGCGATGTTGACGTTGCGATAGAGCTGGACCGCGTGCTCCTCGTGCTTGTGGTGAACGCGGGCGGCAAGGTGGACGACCGCATCGACCCCGTCGAGCGCAGCCTGCCAATTGGTGTCAGGACCGATCGATTCGATGACGATCTCGTCATCCAGCCCCTCGGGGCTGCGCACCGCGCGACGGACCGACCACCCCTGCTCGACGAGGGCCGGCGCGACATGGCGGCCGACAAAGCCGCTGGCGCCCGTCACCAGCACAACCGGCTTTCGCTCGCTCATCGTTGCCCCGCCAGTTCCGGATTGCCCAACAATTCGTCGATCACGCCAGCATAGGCATCCATGGCCGCGGCGCGATCGAATTTTGCGGCGGCCTTCACCGCCCGGTCCGCGATGGCCTTGGCATCAGTGCCGGCCGCCGCCCGGATCGCATCCGCCAGCTCCTCGGGCCGGCCCGGCGCCACCACCCAGCCCAGCCCGTTTTCGACCACGGTCAACGCAGCCTCCGCCTCGGGCTCAGAAACCAGCACCACCGGACGACCGACGGCCAGGAGGTTATAGAACCGGCTCGGCACCGACACACCCGCAACGTTCTTCCGATAGGGGATGATCCAGACGTCGGCGGCGGCGAGAAACGCCTCGAGCTCGGCGTCCTCGACGCGCGGCACGAAGGAGACGTTCGGCAGGTTCGATTCCGCCTGCAATTGCTTCAGCCGCTCGAAGCCGATCCCCCAGCCGGAGAGCAGGAAGTGGATGTCCGTCTCCGGCCGCAACAGGCGCGCGGCCTCGAACACGATCTCCGGATCGTGCGTGAAACCGAGATTGCCCGACAGCCCGACGACGAAGCGGGCCGGCACCGCACGGCGGAAAGGGTTGTCCGCTGCGACCGGTCGCAGCGCGGGAACGAGCGTCGCCCAGTTCGGGATGAAGCGGATCTTGTTCGCGGTCATGCCGCGGTAGCGCAGCAGCGGCCCCTCGGCATCACGGCCGATGGTGATGACCGCATTGAGCGCGCGGAACAGATGCGCGTTGGCGGCACGGATCACGCGGGTCACGATCGAGCGCGGCTTGAGCAGGCCCGCCATCACCAGCACGTCAGGAAACAGATCGTGCATGATCAGCGCCGAGCGCGCGCCCTTCAGCCTTGCAGCGGCTGCGACCGCATAGGGCAGCATGAACGGCGCAGTCACGGTGAGCACGACATCGCCGCGCTTCAACACTTTGGTTAGTGCGAGGAAGGTGCGCAGCGCAAACAGGATCTCGGCAAGAGCGCGCCGGACCAGCGCTGCCTTTCCGGTCATCCGGTTCTTGACGGCAATGACGCGCGGCTTGCCCGGCCCGGTCTGCGAGGCCGGCAATGCGCCGGGCGTGCCGGACAGCACGACGACGTCATGGCCCACGGCAAGGCGGCACGCGATCTCCGCCATGATCGCCGCCGTGGTGCTGGGATCCGGCGGATAATGCTGGCTCGCGACGACGATCTTGCCTCGAGGCTGCATGGTCAGGCCGCAGTCGACCCGAATTCCGGAACCGCGTCCTTCAGGATGGTCCTGATCGTGGCGCGATCGTCGCGCGCGATCGCCTGCTCGAGCGCGGTGATCCATTTGCGCAAGGTCTGCATCGGTGGCTCGTTGGGCCGCGCCGCCATGATGCCGGCAATCCCGATCTCGACCGTCGGCTCTTCGGACGCGAACAGGATCTCGTTCAAGCGCTCGCCGGGCCGCATGCCGCTGAACACGATCTCGATGTCGTAGCCGGGCTGGAGGCCGGACAGGCGGATCATGCGCTCGGCGAGATCGACGATCTTGACCGGCTGGCCCATGTTGAGCACGTAGACCGAGACGCTCGAGCGCTCGGCCCCGAGCGCGTGGGTCGCAGCCGTGATCACGAGGTCGCAGGCCTCGCGGATGGTCATGAAGTAGCGGACCATGTCGGGATGGGTGACCGTGACCGGACCGCCGGCATCGATCTGCGCCTTGAATTTCGGCACCACCGAGCCGTTCGAGGCGAGCACGTTGCCGAACCGGACCGAGATCAGCCGCATCGGCGGCTTGTCTATCCCCTGCAAGCCCAGATCGTGATCGAGCGCCTGGCAGTACATTTCCGCAAAGCGCTTGGTCAGGCCGAGCATCGAGACCGGCTCGATCGCCTTGTCGGTCGATATCATCACCATGGCTTCTGCGCCGGCGGCAAGGGCTGCGTCCGCCACGTTGATCGAGCCGAAGATGTTGGTCTTGACGCCTTCGCTCCAGTCGCGCTCCAGGATCGGCACGTGCTTGAGCGCGGCGGCGTGGAACACGATGTCCGGCTTGAACTCGGCCATCAGGCGCATGACGCGCTCACGGTCGCGGATGTCGGCGATCCGGCCTTCGATCGTCGCCGCAGCCCCCTGCGCCGCAAGCGTTTCCGTGACAGCATAGAGCGCCGGCTCGGAATTCTCCAGCACCAGGAGGCGCGCAGCGCCGAAGGCGACGACCCGCTCGCAGATTTCGGAACCGATCGAGCCGCCGCCGCCGGTAACGATCACGGACTTGTCCCTGATCAGGGTTTCCAGGCGCGCATAGTCGATCTTCTCGCTCGGCCGCAGCAGGAGGTCCTCGACCGCGACCGCCGTGAGCCGCGGCGTGTCGCCGCTCTCGAGCGACGGCATGCGGTTGACGATCACGCCGAGCTTGCGCGCCCGCATCAGGATCGATTCCGGATGGGCTTCGGGCTCGAACGCGGACGGCGTCATCACGATACGGGCAATCGCCTTGTTGCGCTTGGCAAAGTCGCCGATGATGTCCTCGATGTCGTCGATGCCGCCCAGCACCGGCAAGTTGCGGATGAGCTGGCCGCGATCGGAGCTCGACGGCGACAGCACGCCGACCGGCCAGATGCGCTTGATCGCCCCGCTCTCGATGCCGCGCAAAAGCACCTCGGCATCCGCGGCACGGCCGATCAGCAGCGTCGGCGCGGCATCCTCGGTTCGGGCGTGACGCCGCACCCGCGTATAACGGAAGTAGCGGTAGGCGAAGCGCAACGCGCTCAGGAAGGAAATTTCCAGGAACCAGTAGAGGATGATGGTCACCTTACCGAGGAAGAAGGTGCCATGAACGTTGGGTGCCAGGAAGATATAGTCGAGCACGAGAAGCGCGACCGCGAGCACTGTCGCGGCGCGGATGATGTTGAGCGCGTCCGGCAGCGAGATGAACCGCCATTTCGTCGTGGTCAGATTGAAGAGGTAGAACACGATGACGCTGAAGGCGAGGAAGTAAGGCAGAATCTGGAACAGGAGGGGAAGACGCGCGAAGAAGAGGTCACCTCCCTCGAAGCGCAGGTAAAATGCAACAAACAACGCCGCCGTCGTCGCCAGCAGGTCGTGGAGCGCGATCAGGAAATTGCGCAAGTTGAGATGCGAAAGACGCGTCATCCGCCGACCGATGATATCCAGTTGTTTGCAACCTGACCGCGCTGATAGCCCATCTCGTCAAGACTTGCCAGCCGCGCGGCAGCTCAGGAACCTGCTTCCCCCACCTTCGGCTCGGCTTGTCGCGCGCGGATCACCATGCCGCCGGCAACGCCGACGCCGATGACGTACATCCAGCCCTCGTGGAAGTCGAACAGATGGGAGTTGAACAGCGACGTGAAGATGTTCTGCACCACGACCAACAAGCCGATCCAGTTGGCAAGTCCGTCGCCGCGAAACAGCAGGAGATGCAGGATCCAGATCGCGTAGAGGACGACGATGCCGATGACGCCCCATTGCACGGCGACATTCAGCGTCTGGTTATGCGGGTTGCCGATCACCTCGGCGGAAGCCTGGTACTGCCCACTCGGCGTGGCGACCTGCTCGAACAATCCGCGCGTCGAGCCCGTGCCGTGCCCCATGACCGGCGCCTCCGCGAAGAAGCCGAGGGATTTTCGCCAGAATTCGAGCCGCAGTCCCATCGAGGTCGGAATGCCCTTCTCCTTGTAGAGCTGGTAATCGCTTGAGAAGGTGTCCGCCGTCTTGCGCAGCTGCGGCGAGGCCTGCCAGGCCAGCAGCGCAAGAACCACCAATCCACCGCTGATGAGCAGGATGCTTCGCCATCTCAGATGCAGAAACGCGAACACCGCGAGCATGATCGGCACGGTGACGAGCGCGGTGCGCGACACCACGACGAAAGCCATGTTGACGAAGAAGCTCAGCGCGAGGGCCGTGAGCAGCCCAGCGAGCCAATATCTTTTCTCTCGCAGCAGCATCACGACCGGATAGGCGAGCGCGACCGCGCACAGCGTGAATTCCTGGCTCTGGTCGATGTAGTTCTTGACGAAGATGCCGCGTTCGAGGTTTCCGGGCTTGATCGAGAGCGCCGGATTGAAGGCGACCAGCCAGGACATCACCGACAACAGCGCGCAGGAGACCAGGAAGGCGACGAACACCCAATGTCCGCGCGCGGAGCGTTCGAAATGATAGAGCAGGACCGGAAGCACGAGCAGCTTGACGGTCGGGTTCACGGCATGGAGCCGCGCGCCCCACGCCGCATCGGACCACAGCGTTCCGACCAGCGCGAGCAGGAACAGCGCGATCGGCGCCGCGCAGATCGGCCGCTTCAACGATTGCAGGAAATCCCTGACGTCGAGAAACGGCACCATGCAGGCGAGCATGAGGGCATTGAAGATCGCGGCCAGCGACGTGGACCACGGCAGCGAGGCCGCGGTCAGGATTGCGAACAGGTCCACGGTCTCGGCCCACGCGGCCGGGCTGCGCAAGCGGCGCAGCATCATTGCACCGGTGGTTTCCCGCGCCAGCACCGTCACGTCGTCCCTCCCCGCGCGCGGTTGACGAGTGCGGTCGTGCTGAAGCCCCGGAGGATGTCGACCAGCACCACGGTTCCGCCGGCTGCTTCGACGACGTCGTAGCCGACCACCTGCTCGCGGGTGTAGTCGCCGCCCTTCACCAGCACGCTCGGCTTGATGTCGGTGATCAGATTGATCGGCGTATCCTCTTCGAAGATGACGACGAGGTCGACGGCTTCGAGCGCCGCCAGCACCTCCGCCCGTGCACGCTCGTTCTGCACCGGCCGGTCCTCGCCTTTCAGCCGCCGCACCGAGGCGTCGCTGTTCAGGCCGACGACGAGGCGGTCGCAGGCGGCGCGCGCCGCGGTCAGCACCTTGACGTGGCCGGGATGCAGGATGTCGAAGCAGCCATTGGTGAAGCCGACGCGCAAGCCCTGCTTGCGCCAGTCCGCAAGCTGCGCGGCAAGCGCGCCAGGCGCGAGCACGATCTTCTCTTCGGCTGCGAGATAGGCATGCGGCAGGATCTTCCGCCGCAGCTCGGCCGCGCTCACGCTCGCGGTGCCCTGCTTGCCGACCGCGACCGCAGCGGCCGCGCTGGCCATGCGCAGCGACGTATCCCAATCGGCGCCCGTCGCGAGCGTCGCGGCGAGCGCGGCGGCGACGGTGTCGCCGGCGCCCGAGACGTCGCGCACCTTCACCGGGTAAGACGGCACGTGGACGGCCTCGCCCTCGCGCGGCACCAGCGTCATGCCGCGCTCGCTTCGCGTCACCAGGATCGCCTCGCAATCGGCAAGCCGCATCACGTCCTGCGCCGCCTCGGTGATGCTCTCCACCGTGTCGGCGCGGCTGCGGGTCGCCTCGGCAAATTCCTTGCGGTTGGGCGTGAGCAGGCTCGCGCCGCGATAGATCGCCCAGTTTAGGCTCTTGGGATCGACGATCACGCGCTTGCCGAGCTTGCGCGCGGCGTCGATCACGTTGCGGATCACGCGCGCGGTCAGGACGCCCTTGGCGTAGTCGGAGAGCAGCACGATGTCGGCACGGGGAAGCTGCGGCAGGATCGCCTCGATCAGCTTCAGCTCGATCTCGGTGGAGGCCGGCGCCGCCTGCTCCCAGTCGGCGCGCAGCATGTGGGTGGAAAAATGCTCGGAGACGAAGCGCACCTTGCGCGTCGTGGGGCGCGATGGATCGCACACCAGCACGCTTTCGATTCCGGCCGTCTCTGCCAGCGCGGCCCTGAGCCGTGCCCCAGCATCATCCTCGCCGACGAGGGCGACGAAGATGCAGCGGGCGCCGAGGGACGCGATGTTGCGCGCCACGTTGCCGGCCCCGCCGATATGCGTCTCGCTGCGTTGCGCGGCGATCACCGGCGCCGGCGCCTCCGGCGAAATCCGCGAGACCTCGCCATAGACGAATTCGTCGAGCATGAGGTCGCCGATGCAGAGCACGGTGCGGCCGGCGATGGCCTGGGCGAGCGTATCGAAATCGAAGACGGGCGTTTGCATGGTCCTCAACGCCTCAGCGGAAACGGTCGGGCCGGTCAAGGTAGCCCCTGACATAGGCCGTCACTGCATCTTCGAGCGCCGTGAAGCCGCCGTTATAGCCGGCGCGGCACAGGCGATCGACCTCGCTCTGGGTGAAATACTGGTAGCTGCCGCGGATCGCCTCGGGCATGTCGATGTATTCGATGTTGGGCTTGGTGCCGAGCGCGGCGTAGGCCGCGAGGATCAGGTCCTTGAAGCTGCGCGCCTTGCCGGTTCCGACGTTGAAGAGCCCGGAGACCGCAGGCGTTGCCAGGAGCCACATGATGACCCGAACGACGTCGTCGACATAGATGAAATCACGCCGCTGGTCGCCGTCGGCGATTCCCTCGCGATGCGACTTGAACAATTGCACGACGCGGCCGGCCCTGACGTCATCGAAGCGGCGCGCCAGCACGCTCATCATCGTGCCCTTGTGGTACTCGTTCGGGCCGAACACGTTGAAGAATTTCAACCCGGCCCATTGCGGCGGCAGCTTGTCGCCGCGCGCGAGGCGCTCGGCAACCGCAAGATCGAACAGATGCTTGCTCCAGCCGTAGAGGTTCATCGGCCGCAACGTCTTCAGCGCGGCGAGCGAGGCGTCGTCGCCAAAGCCTTCCTCACCGTCGCCATAGGTGGCGGCCGACGATGCGTAGATGAACGGCACGCCATTCGCCGTGCACCAGTCCAGAAGGCGCATCGAGAGGCGGAAATTGGTCTCGATGACGAGATCGCCATCGGTCGCGGTGGTCGAGGAAATGGCACCGAGGTGAATCACGGCATCGAGCTTGCGCCCGTTCAGCCAGTCGATCAGCTCGGCCGGCGGCACGATGTCGGCGAGCTGTCGCTTGGCGAGATTGCGCCATTTGCCCTCGTGGCCGAGGAGGTCGCAGACCGCCACGTCGCTGCGGCCCGCATCATTGAGCGCCGCCACGACATTCGATCCGATAAAACCGGCCCCGCCGGTCACCAGCAACATTCCACCCGTCCCTGCCCGATTTGCCAAATTCAGCGCGACCGCCCGAAAACCCGTCTCAAGAACCCGTCCAAAGAACCCGTCGCAAGAATCCGTCGCAAGTCCTGCCGTAGCGCATGATCCGCCAAAGTGTAAGCGGTTTTGGGATCGGAACTGTCCCGCCTTTACCTGCCTGTGCAGAGCGGCTACCGAACGGACCCTGTCGACATCGCTTGGGTCCCTTTAAAAAATGAACATAGATTCGCAATTTAGTGGATTGGAGGATCCGGCCGACACGCGCCCGATTCTGATCATCCCCTATATGTGGATCGGTGATTTCGTCCGCGGCCACACCGTGGTGCGGGTCCTGAACGAGCGCTGGCCGAATCGGCCGGTCGACCTTCTGACCACCCCGCTCTGCGCCCCCCTGGTCGACTATATGCCGGGCGTCCGCCAGGGGATCACTTGGGACCTGCCACGCAGCCGGCTCGCCGTGAACCGGCAATTCGGCCTCGCGAAGCTGCTGCGCGAGCGGAATTATGGCACGGCCCTGGTGCTGCCCCGGACCTGGAAGGCGGCCATCGCGCCGGCACTGGCCGGCATCCCCGAACGCGTCGGCTTCGTCGGCGAGGCTCGGTTCGGCCTGATCAACCGCTGGCGCTGGGGCGAGAAGCGGCTCCCCCGCTTCATCGACAAGAACGCCTCCCTCGCCCAGCCTGACGGCGCGCCGCTACCCCCGGAGTGGCCGGTTCCCCAACTGCGGGTCCCGCCCGGGGAGGTCGCCCGCTGGCGCCAGGCGAACGGCCTGACCGGGGTCACCGCGGTCGCGCTGGGCCCCGGCTCGGTCGGCGCTTCCAAGCGCTGGACCTACTATCCGGAAGCCGCCCGCCAGTTCGTGGAGAAGGGCCTCGAGGTCTGGGTGGTCGGCGGCCCCGGCGAGAAGGCCATGGCCCAGGAGATCGTCGCGGCCGGTGGACCGCGCGTGCGCGACCTGACCGGCAATGACTTGCGCAACGGGGTGCTCGCGATGGCGGCAGCCGGTGTCGCCATCTCCAACGACTCCGGGCTGATGCATATCGCGGCGGCGCTGGGCACGCCGACCATGGGCATCTTCGGCCCGACCAGCCCCTACCTCTGGGCGCCGCTCAACGGCCTCGCCGCCACCGTCGTGCAGGACAAGTCGATCCTCTCCTGCCAGCCCTGCCAGAGCACGATTTGCCGGATGAACGACCACCGCTGCATGCGCGACATCGCGGCCTCCGATGTCGTCGCGATCGCGCAGCGCGTGCTCAGCGAAAGCGGCGCGCGGGCCACGACCTGACAAGCGCGCTCGCGGCCTCATCGGCTCTCCGTCCTCCTCAGATCGTCCCAACGAGCAGGCGCTTGACCGGCCGGACAGCGGCCTCCCTGCCGGCGGCCGACGGGGAAGGAAAAAGCTGTTGACGAGAATGGGATCGGTATCTCCGAGCGTCGTTCGCTCCTGCACGAGCAGGCTCATGACCGAGCGCATCTTCATGATCTCCTGCGCCACGAAGGCACAGCTCTCATCCCGGTTGATCTGGTCACGCATGATGGCCTCAGCCTCAAGCATGCTAACGCGTAACGCCCTGATAAGTCTTCGGATTTCGTTGATGCGATTGTCCATGGCCATCTCCACTCACGGGATGGCATGATAAGAACGAAACATGAACAATGTGTCAAGAACTCCAGCCGTCATCGGCGCCTTTGCATGGGGTTGTTTTCGAGATTTTAGTCCGGGCCCCGAAAGCGGCGGTTCAGAGCAGCGGGCGATAGACGTCCCCGATCCGCCCCGCTTCAGCGTCCAGGCTGAATCGTTCGAGCACCCGCGCCCGCCCCCGCGCGCCCATGGCAAGTGCGGCGGCGGGATCGCGCATCAAGGGCTCGAGCGCGGCGACCAGTGCATCCACATCGCCCGGCGGCATCAGCACGCCCGTGACGCCGTCCTCGACTACGAGCTCGGCTGCGCCGGCGCGTGAGGCAGCAAGCGCGCTGCCCGCCGCCATCGCCTCGATCAGCGTCAGGCCAAAGCCCTCGTTGCGCGAGGTGAAGGCGTAGATCGTCAGCCGCTGATACCAGCGTTGTACCTGTTCGATCGGCAACTCGCCGGTGATGACGATGCGCGATTGCAGGCCGGCGGCCTCGATGCGCTTCTTGAGATCATTGGCAAACGGCATCTGCTCCGTCGTGATCGCGCCGACGATGACGGCGGTGAAATCCGGATGGCGCGGCAACAGGCGGCACATCGCATCGACGAAGATATCGCTGCCCTTCTGCGCGCGCACGCGGCCGAAGCAGCCGATCGCATAGCGGCCCGGCAGCGCGGCTTCCGCGAACGCCGCGGCGCGATCCTGCGGCGGCGCATAGACGTCGGTGTCGACGCCATGCGGGATCACGGTCGCCTTCACTTTCAGGAACGACGCCGAGATGTCCGACGTCGCGATGATCGCATCCATGCGCCGGATCAGCCAGCGCGTGATCCAGCTATGATGCCGCTGCGCGGCCGATGTGAACACGAGCTTCAACGGCCAGCCGAGCGCGCGCAGGAGCACGCCCGCGATCATCTCGTTGTTGCGCCGCGCGTGCCAGATCAGCGGCGTCTCGCGGCGCCATAGTTTCAGGAAACCGGCAACGCTCAAGCGCGCAATCCCCTCCGGCGCATCCGAGCCGAACCATGCGGCACGAAACAGCTTTGCCAGGCGCGGCGCGACCATCCGGTTGGTCGCGGTCACGCCGGAATAGCGCCTGTGCAGATTTGGCACGATCAGCTCGATATCGCCCGGTGAATTGGCCACGTCACGCTCCGTTTCGCGGGTTCCTATACGCAACATTAAGCATAGTGACCAGTTCGGCTGCGCCGATACCCCCTCTTCACCACGCAACCGCTAGCATCATCGGATGATCGGAAGACGGGTGAGATCATGACTGTGCTTGTCACCGGCGGTGCCGGCTATATCGGAAGTCACACGGTTCTGGCGCTGGCGGAAGCCGGCGAGGACGTCGTCGTGATCGACGATCTCTCCACCGGCTTTTCCGCCTACTTGCCGGAAGGAGTGCCGCTGTTCATCGGCGATGCCGGCGACGAGAACCTTCTCGAAGGCGTGATCGCCCAGCACGACATCGAGAGCATCATTCATTTCGCGGGCTCGGTCGTCGTGCCAGAGTCGATGCGCGATCCGCTCGGCTACTACCGCAACAACTTCATGACCGCGCGCAACCTGCTCAACGTCGCAGTGAAGCGCGGCATCAACCGCTTCATCTTCTCGTCGACCGCCGCCGTCTACGGCAATCCCGATCAGGTGCCGGTGCCCGAGCAGGCGCCGACGCGGCCGCTGTCGCCTTACGGCTCGTCGAAGCTGATGACCGAGATCATGCTGCACGACGTCGCCTCGGCCTACGGCATGCAATATGTGACCTTGCGCTACTTCAACGTGGCCGGCGCCGATCCGCAGGCGCGCATCGGGCTTGCCACCGTCGGCGCCACGCATCTGCTCAAGATCGCGGTCGAGGCCGCCACCGGCCAGCGCGCCAAGATCGACGTGTTCGGCACCGACTATCCGACGCCGGACGGAAGCTGCATCCGCGACTTCATCCACGTCACCGACCTGTCGCAGGCGCATCGCTCCGCACTGGCGTATCTGCGCCGCGGCGGCGCATCGACGACGCTGAACTGCGGCTATGGCCGCGGTTACTCCGTGCTCGAGACTATCGATGCCGTGCGCCGCGTGTCGGGGCGCAGCTTTGCGGTCCAGTACGCGCCGCGCCGGCCCGGCGACATCATGACCATGGTCGCCGACACCAGCCGCATCCGCAGCGTGCTGGACTGGAAGCCGCAATACGAGAACCTCGAGACGATTGCGGCCCACGCGCTGGCCTGGGAGGAACAGCTGTTTCGCGAGCGCCATGGCGAGCTCCGCCAGGCGGTCTCGGCCTAGAATCGTCGGCTTTGCAAGTCCTTAATTGGGCTTGAAAAACCCCGCCTGAGCGGGCACAGAGGCCATTCGATCCCTGACGCGCGGGCAGGTTTGCCCCTAGCGCCGTCAATGGACTACGGATGGCCCAGTTTCCAAAGAAAATCACCGACGATCCCTATGCGGCAGCGATCCTGATTCGCCGCCTCGTCATGGAACAGGGGATCACCTATTGGCGGCGCTACCTCGTCGCCTTCGCGCTGATGGCAACGGCCGCCGGTGCGACCGCGGCCGCGACCTACGTTCTCGGCCAGGTCATCAACCAGGCCTATGTCGACAAGAACGTGCCGGGCATCGCGATGCTGTCCGGCGTGACGGTGGTTCTCTTGTTCATCAAGGGCGTGGCGACCTACGGCCACATGGTGATCCTGACCAAGATCTCCAACGCCATCCTCGCCACCAACCAGCGGCAACTCTTCGCCAAGCTGATGCGCGAAAGCATCGGCTTCTTCTCCGAGCGGCACTCCTCGGAATTTTTGGCGCGCCTGACCGCCGGCGCCAAATCCATCACCGACGTCCTCAACATGCTGGTCAATGCCGTCGGGCGCGACCTGTTGATGCTGCTCGCGATGATCGGCGTGATGGTCTGGCAGGATCCGCTGATGTCGTTCATCGGCCTCGTCGCTGTGCCGCCGGCGATGCTGGTGCTGCGCAAGCTGGTCAAGCGCATCAAGGGCCTCGCCTACAACCAGTTCACCGGCACCGCAGACATTCTGGAGACCATGCAGGAATCGCTGCAGGGCATCCGCACGGTCAAGGCGTTCACGCTGGAAGATGCGATGCAAAGCCGCATCGACGAGAACATCGCCGTCGTCGAGCGCAACGCCAACAAGATGGCGCGCGTCGCCAACCGCTCCAACCCGCTGATGGAGATGCTGGGCGGCTTCGCGGTCGCCGGCTGCCTGCTCTATGGCGGCTACAGCGTGGTCGCGCTCGGCGCCACCCCGGGCCAGTTCTTCTCCTTCATGACCGCGTTCCTGATGGCGACCGAGCCGGCCAAGCGGCTGGCGCGGCTCAACATCGACCTCAACAGCCAGCTCGTCGGCGCGCGCATGCTGCTCGAAGTCGTCGACAGCCCGGCGAGCGAGCAATCCGATGACGACAAGCCGGCCTTGAGGCTGACGGATGCGCGGATCGAGCTCAACGACGTCAGCTTCGCCTATCGCGCCGGTGAGACCGTGCTCAACCGCATGAGCCTCACTGCCGAGCCCGGCAAGGTCACCGCGCTGGTCGGCCCCTCCGGCGGCGGCAAGTCGACCGTGCTGGCGCTGCTCTTGCGCTTCTACGAGGTGACGCAGGGCGACATCCTGATCGACGGCCAGTCGATCACGTCGGTGTCGCGCAAATCGCTGCGCGCGCAGACCGCCTATGTCGGCCAGGACGTCTATCTGTTCCGCGACACCATTCGCAACAACATCGCCTTCGGCAGGTTTGGCGCGACCGAGAACGAGATCACCGATGCCGCCAAGGCGGCCTGCGCCCACGATTTCATCATGAGCTTCCCGCTCGGCTACGACACCCCGGTCGGCGAGCACGGCACGCAGCTGTCCGGCGGCCAGCGCCAGCGCATCGCGGTGGCGCGCGCGCTGATCAAGAACGCGCCGATCATCCTCCTGGACGAGGCCACCGCCGCGCTCGATTCCGAATCCGAGAAGCAGGTACAGGAGGCGATCGAGCATCTCTGCCGCAACCGCACCACCATCGTGATCGCGCACCGCCTGCACACCATCATGCACGCGGACGCGATCCTGGTGGTCGAGGGCGGCGAGATCGTCGAGCGCGGACGGCATGACGAGCTGCTGCGCCGCTCCGGTCGCTACGCCTCGTTCTTCCGCCTTCAGCACCACGACGCCGGCTCCCTGCCGCTGGCGCCGGTCAGCGCAACCGCTTAGGATCATTCACCCAAGAGCAGCGAGACCGCTTCATGAACGCCGCCTCCTACGTCATCCCGCTTCCGCCTCAGGCTTCGCTTCCCGTCGTCGGGGAGAGCGGCCGTTATCCGGTGCGCCGCATCTGGTGCGTCGGCCGCAACTATCTCGAGCACATCCGCGAGATGGGCAATGACGAGCGCGCTCCGCCGTTCTTCTTCGCCAAGCACGCCGACATGCTGGTGCCCGATGGCGCCACCATCCCCTATCCGCCGCTGACCAAGGATTTGCATCACGAGGTCGAGCTGATCGTCGCGATGAAGAGCGGCGGCCTCAACATTCCGGCCGACAAGGCGCTCGATCATGTCTACGGCTATGCCGTCGGCATCGACCTGACCCGCCGCGACCTCCAGATCGCCTCGCGCAAGAAGGAGCGCCCCTGGGAGATCGGCAAGTCGTTCGACTATTCGGCGCCCTGCTCCGCGGTGCAGCCGGCCTCGAAGATCGGCCATCCCTCGAAGGGCAAGATCTGGCTCACGGTCAACGGCAAGGAAGCCCAGAAGGGCGACCTCACCGAGCTGATCTGGAATGTGCCGGAGATCATCTGGCAGCTCTCCCAGCAGGTGAAGCTCGCTGCCGGCGACATCATCCTGACCGGCACGCCCGCCGGCGTGTCGCAGCTCCAGCCAGGCGACAAACTCGAATGCGGCGTCGACGGCGTCGGCACGCTGAAGGTCTCGATCGGCCAACCCGAATAAGGCTGTGCCCCGCACCCGAAATGCAAAGCCCCGGAGCTCGCTCCGGGGCTTTTGTTTTGCGGCCAGCCGCGATTTTGCTAGATAGACCGCTTGGCGGTGCTTGAGCCCATTCGACAAACGAAAAGGACGTCTCTCATGGCAAACACGACGGCCGAGCTTGAAGCGCTCCTCATGCAGCGCTCGCTCACCGATCCCGCGCTTGTCGCTGCATCGGAGGCAGCTCCCGACTTCCGGATCCTGCCGGATGCAACTGTCATCAAGATCGGCGGACAGAGCGTCATCGATCGCGGCCGCGCCGCGGTCTATCCGCTGATCGAGGAGATCGTCGCCGCGCGCAACGCCCATAAGCTCCTGATCGGGACCGGTGCAGGCACCCGCGCGCGGCATCTCTACTCGATCGCGGCGGGGCTTCGCCTGCCGGCCGGCGTGCTCTCGCAGCTCGGCGCTTCCGTGGCCGATCAGAACGCCGCAATGCTCGGGCAGCTCCTTGCCAAGCACGGTATCTCCGCCGTCAGCAGCGCCGGGCTCTCGTCCGTGCCGCTGTTTCTCGCCGAGGTGAATGCCGTCATCTTTAGCGGCATGCCGCCCTATAGCCTGTGGATGCGTCCGGCGGCCGAGGGCGTGATTCCGCCGTACCGCACCGATGCCGGATGCTTCCTCGTGGCCGAGCAGTTCGGCTGCAAGGCGATGGTCTATGTGAAGGACGAGAACGGCCTCTACACCGCGAACCCAAAGACCGCGAAGAATGCCACCTTCATCCCGAAGATCTCGGTGGCCGAGATGAAGGCCAAGGGATTGCAGGACTCGATCCTCGAATTCCCGGTGCTCGATCTCCTTACCTCCGCGCGCCACGTCCGCGAGGTGCAGATCGTCAATGGCCTCGTTCCCGGCAATCTGACCCGCGCACTCGCGGGTGAGCATGTCGGCACCATCATCACCGCGAGCTGAAGAGATTAGCGCCATGACTGTCACCAACCAGATCAAGCACGTCGCCTCGCCGCTCGCGCGTCAGACCCTCCTCGACGGCGATCTCACCCGCCCCGTCGCGGGCAGCCGCCCGATCAAGCTGTTGCCCTGGGTGCAGGTCATCAAGATCGGCGGCCGCCTGATGGATCGCGGTCACGAGGCGATCCTCCCGCTCGTCGACGAGCTGCGCTCGCTGCTATCCGAGCATCGCCTGCTGATCCTGACCGGCGCCGGCGTGCGCGCCCGCCATCTCTACAGCGTCGGCCTCGATCTCGGGCTCCCCGTCGGATCGCTGGCGCCGCTCGCCGCAAGCGAGGCCGGCCAGAACGGCCATATCCTTGCGAGCCTCCTCGCGCCGGAAGGTGTCTCCTACATCGAGCACCCCACCATCGCGAGCCAACTCGCGATCCACCTCAGCGCGGCCCGCGCGGTCGTAGGCAGCGCGTTTCCGCCGTATCACCATCATGAATTTCCGACCTCGCGCATCCCGCTGCATCGGGCCGACACCGGCGCCTTCCTGCTCGCGGACGCGCTGGGCGCCGCCGGTCTCACGATCGTCGAGGAAGTCGACGGCGTCTACACCACCGATCCCAATGGTGCCGATGGGAAGAAGGCGGAGCTGCTGAAAGCGACGAGCTTTGCCGAGCTTGCAAAGCTCAAGGGCACGCTGCCGTTCGATCCGGCGCTGCTCGAGGTCATGGCCAACGCGCGGCACATCAGCCGCGTGCAGGTCGTGAACGGCCTCGTTCCCGGCCGTCTCACGGCGGCGCTGCGCGGCCAGCACGTCGGGACGATCATTCAGACCGGCGCTCGCCCGGCCTGATCCGACCGATCCTCCCGCGCGTCTTCGGCGCGCGCTCAGACCGCTCGGGACTTCCGCCCGGCGTCAGGCGGCCCGCACCGTGGTGAGAAACCTGGCGACTTCGAGCTTGAGGCGGTTGCTATCGCTCGACAGCGATTGCGCCGCCGACAGCACCTGAGTTGACGCCGAGCCGGTTTCACCGGCGCCGCGCTGAATGTCGACGATGTTGGAGGAGACCTCCTGGGTTCCGTGCGCCGCCTGTTGCACGTTGCGGGAGATTTCCTGAGTCGCCGCGCCCTGCTCTTCCACCGCCGAGGCAATGGTCGCCGCGATCTCCGACAATTTCCCGATCGTGTCGCTGATGCCCTTGATCGCGTCGACCGACTCGTCGGTCGCCGCCTGGATTCCGGTGATCTGCTGGCCGATCTCACCCGTCGCTTTCGCCGTCTGCTCGGCCAGCGCCTTCACTTCGGAGGCGACGACTGCGAAGCCGCGACCGGCTTCGCCGGCGCGCGCCGCCTCGATGGTCGCGTTGAGAGCCAAGAGGTTAGTCTGTCCAGCAATGGTGTTGATGAGTTCTACGACGTCGCCGATGCGGGCCGCAGCTTTGGACAGTTCGCCGACGCGCTCGTTGGTCTTGCGCGCCTGATCGACCGCGTCATTGGCCATCCGCGCCGACTCCTGCACCTGACGACTGATCTCGTTGACCGACGAACTCAGCTCTTCGGTCGCGGAGGCGACCGACTGCACGTTGGTGGAGGCTTCCTCGGATGCCGCCGCGACTGCAGTGGTGAGATCCTGAGCCCTGCTTGCCGCCGACGTCAACGTGCTGGCGGACGCCTCGAGCTCGGTCGAGGCAGACGACACGGTTTCGACGATCTCGCCGACGGCACTTTCGAAGCTATCGGCCAGCTTGGTCATGTCGGCCTTGCGCTGCAGCGCGACGACCTCATCCTGCCTGACCTTGGCCTCCGCTTCGTCACGCGCTTTCTGCGCGAGCATCACCTTGATTCCGTTGACCGCCTGAGCAGTCTCGCCGATTTCATCCTTCCGCTCGGTGCCGGTGATCTCGATATCCTCGCCCTTCGCAAGCTGCTGCAACATGCCGACGAGGGCGCGCGTCGGCCCGGCGATGCCGAACTGGCCGATCAGAAAGCCGATGGACAGGCCAAGTACGATGCCGATTCCGGCAACGACCATCAACACACGCGAGGTCGTTTCATACTCATCGGAGGCGGCCTTGGCGAACGCTTCCACACGATCGGACAATCGATCGGCGACCGCGCGGATGTCGGCCTGCAATCTTTCCGCGTCGGTCCGGCCACGCATCGCCGCATCGCGCATCCGATCCGTGTGTTCACTCAAATGTAAGTCCTTCGACGCATCGGCCAGACGAAGCGTATCTTCCAGGCTCTTGCGGTAAGTTCCCCAGGACTCCCTGACCGCGGGAATCAGAGCCCTGGCCTGCTCATCACGGGTCTTGCTGAGGTCATCGATCCGTTCCTGAAACGTATTGATCTGCTGATCGACGATCTTGCGTACCTCGGCGCGGTTCTCTGCGCGCGGGTCCAGGGCGACGCGGAATTCCGAACGGCTGAGGGTGAGCACATTCTGAGCAGCGCGGGCGGCAACCAATGCACGCTTGGCTGCCCTGTTCATATTGTCAGCGCCCTCGTTGAGCGTGCTCAACGCACGAATACCGAGCCAGCTGATGCTGCCGGCGACGATGGCCATTAATGCAATGACGGCAAGAATCTTGGTCAGGACACGAAAGCGGGAAAGGAAAGACATGGGACCTCTAGATCATTTCGCTTTCGTCCACTGCAATGAGTGGAGGCCGAGCGAAAGTGGGGCACTACACCGCCCAGAGATAGGTCCCGGGTTCCCAATTAATCATTAACGAAGCTTTCCGTACAATTACGGGACCGCACTAAGGCTTTGGATAATAAGCAACATCGTTCGAATTGCGCCTCGCAAATGTTAATGCGGGGAAAGAACAAAGGTTAACTTTGGGGACACTGCTGAAAGGCGCACACAGGCGCCGACTGCGCGGCCAGCACGTCGGGACGATCATTGAGACCGGCGCTGGCCCGGCCTGAGGATGCGATCTACCAGGCCTTGACCGGTCGGTTGGCGTGGCTCACCTGCGGGACACCGCGGTTGAGCGACATGTGGGAATGCACACATAGCCAGCCGTCGGCATTCCTGGAAAAGATCATCGTCGCCCGGCCGGGGCGCGGGAACGGACTGCCATCTGGGTGATAGCCCGTGCTCGTCCACGGCGCGATCACGTTCACCATTGTGCCGTCCGTCGACGCCAGGATCGAGGTCTGCTCGAGGACAAAGCGAAAGTCGGTCGTCTTGGGCCAGACGTTATTCCATTGCGTCGCGACCCATTGATCGAGACCCGGAATGACATCGTTATGCCTGCCGAAGGCAAGCACATCCGGATGGAAGAGCGGTCTCGCCGAGGCGTAGTCGACCTCGCGGACGTAGCCCGCGAAGGTCTCCAGCCACTTGCGGAAGAATTGCTCGGTCTCGGCGTCGGCGGCCGGCAACGGAGCCATGGCCTACTCCAGATTCGGCGCAGCCGCGGCGATCACCGCAGCGCGGACATCACGATGAGGCCGAGGATCAGCGCCGTCAGCGAGTATTTCAGCGTGTAGTAGACGTTGCGATTCCATTCCTTGACCTTGCGGCTCGCAAGGTGGATCTCGTAGAGCTTGCCGAACACCTTGTTGAGCACGCCGACGTTCTCGCCGTCGACGTTCTGGGTCGCCGACGCCTTGACGATGTGATGGCTCACCCAGCGGTTCATCGCGGTCATGAAGCCAAACTTCATCGGGCGCTCGACGTCGCAGAACAGGATGATGCGGTTGACGTCGGTCGCGTTCTCGGCGCTGTGGATGAAGGTCTCGTCGAACATGAAGGCCTCGCCGTCACGCCACACGCATTCGACGCCATCGACGAGAATCCGGCACTTGTTCGAGTTCGGCGTGACGAGCCCGAGGTGATAGCGCAGCGAGCCGGCGAAGGGATCGCGGTGCGCGCCCAGCTTGCCGCCCGGCGGCAGCATCGCGAACATCGCGCCATGCACCGACGGAATCGAGTTCAGAAGCTCCACCGTCTTCGGGCACAGCGTGCGCGCCGAGGGCAGGAAGTCGTCGTACCATTTCAGGTAAAAGCGCTTCCAGCCGCTCTTGAAGAACGAATAGAAACCCCAGTCGTTGTTCTTGGCCGCGGCGCGGATGAAGCCTTCATCGAACAGGCGCACCGCCTCGTCGCGGATCGTCTCCCAATTCTCGCTGAGCGGCTTCAGCTCGGGAAACTGCTCGACCGAGATCACCGGCTTGTTGGGCACGGCCGAGCCGGCATACATCAGCACGTTGTAGGGTGCGAGATAGGTCGAATGATCGCCGAGCTGGCGTGCGAAACGCAGCCGCTGCTTGCCGCGGAAGTGAACATAAATCGTCGAGGCCGCAAGGACATAGAGAATGACCAGTTGCGGCGCAAAGAGCTGTTTCAGCATATCCCCGATCCCAAGTGACCCAGCTGGGGTGTGTGGTAGCCCGGTCCGGCGCCAGCGGCAAGGCGCCGCAGACGGGTTCCGTCGTTATCGACAGCAACAGTTGAGTCAGCCGGGGGATGCCGATCACGCCCGCGCGAGCGCCTGGAGCCCCCTGAAGGTCAGGCGCTTGGGATCCCTGACGCCTTCGAGATAGAGCCGGCGGATAAAGCTGGCGACGGCGTCGCGGTCACAATCGGTCAGCGCGACGACGGCGTCGACCGCGATCTTCTGGGCTTCCATTGGGCTACCCTCAAAATTAGCGAGCACCCCGGCCGAGAAAGCCTAGAACCCGCCGGTTAATCCGGCGTTAACCGTTTGGGCAGCATGGCCGATTCATCTCCGGCCTCGAATACGCAAAATAACGCATAGGAGCGCCGGCGCGTGCCGGCGCCCACGCCTTCAGCCCGCGGCTATATCGAGGACGGCCTGCGCAAAGGCCTGCGGGGCTTCCTGCGGCAGGTTGTGACCGATGCCACCGGTGATCGTCCGGTGCTCGTACTTGCCCGAAAACATCTTGGCGTAGGCAGCCGGCTCCGGATGCGGAGCGCCGTTGGCGTCGCCCTCCATGGTGATGGTGGGAACTGATATCACCGGCAGGGCCGCCAGCTTCTGCTCGAGCTCGGCATATTTGGCTTCGCCCTCGACGAGCCCGAGCCGCCAGCGATAATTGTGGATCGCGACGTCGACGTGATCGGGATTCTGGAGCGAGGCCGCGCTGCGGTCGTAGGTGGCATCGTCGAAATGCCATTTGGGCGAGGCGAGCTTCCAGATCAGCTTGGCGAAGTCGTGCGTGTTCTTCGCATAGCCTTCGCGGCCGCGCTCGGTGGCGAAATAGAACTGGTACCACCATTGCAGCTCGGCGACCGGCGGCAGCGGCATCTTGCCCGCCGCCTGGCTGGAGATCAGGTAGCCGCTCACCGATACCATCGCCTTGACGCGCTCCGGCCAGAGCGCCGCGATGATGTTGGCGGTCCGTGCGCCCCAATCATAGCCGGCGAGCGTCGCCTGCTTGATGCCCAGCGCATCCATCAGCGCGACGATGTCGGCGGCGAGTGCCGCAGGCTCGCCGTTGCGCATCGTCTCGCCCGACTGGAAGCGCGTCGTGCCATAACCGCGCAGATGCGGAACGATGACACGATAACCCGCCTTCGCGAGCGCAGGCGCGACATCGACGTAACTGTGGATGTCGTACGGCCAGCCGTGCAGCAGGATCACCACGGAACCATCGGCCGGACCAGCCTCGGCGTATCCGACATTGAGGACGCCGGCATCGATCTGCTTGATCGCGGCAAACGACGCGTTCGTGCCCGGCGCGATTGCGGGTACGGTCGAGGGGCTCGCCTTGTCGGACTGCGCGGCGGCGGCGCTGCCGAGAACGAATGGTGCGGCAACGCCGATCGCGGCGGTGGCGAGGAAGCGACGGCGATCGGCGTTTGGTTTTTCTGACATAGTCATCTCGTGCATTTTCGAAGCCGCGCAACGCGGCCAACGTGTCGTTGCATCACGTCACATGTGGGCGCAATCGAGACGCCGGCGAATGGCCGGTCCCCGATAAACACTCTTCCGCCCGGCGAGCGAGTCACAATTCAGCGAGTGTCGATCGCCTTCTTGAGGACCGCGAACTGCTTCTTCAACCGCGGCACGGCAAAATCCGCGAAGACCCGCACCTTCGGGACCGAGAGGCGGCCCTGCGGCGAAATCAGGTGCACGGGCATTTCGGGATCCTCGTCGTCGGCAAGCACGATGTCGAGCTCGCCGCGCTGTACCTGCTCGGCGACCTGGTAGGAATACATTCGCGCGACGCCGCGCCCTGCGACGGCGGAGGCGACCGCGGCATAGGTGCTGTTGATCACGAGCCGCGGCGTGAACTGAACGGTTCGCGGCACCACGGAGCCGGGCTGCGGCGCAAAGGACCAGGAATTCGGCAGGTGAGCCATGGCGACGATCTGATGCTTGGCGAGATCGCCGGGCTCGGTGATGCGTGGATGCTGGTTGAGATATCGCGGCGCAGCCACCACGACACGGCGTACGTCGCCGAGCTTCATCGCGACCATCGCGGAGTCCGAAAGAGGCCCGATGCGGAGCGCCACATCGATGCCCTCCTCGATCAGATTGACCGCCCGGTCGAACAGCAACAGTTTTGCCGACACCGTCGGGTAGGTATCCAGGAACGCATCGAGGATCGGCCGCAGCACCATCTCGCCGGAGACGACGGGCGCAGTGATCGCAAGCGTGCCGCGCGGCGCAGCACGCGGCCCCGCCGCGATATCGTCGGCCTCTTCCAGCTCGGTCAGCACGCGCCGGCAGATCGCCACGTAACGCTCGCCCTCCTCGCTGAGCCTGATCGACCGCGTGGTCCGGTGCAGCAGCTCAGCGCCGACCCGCTCCTCCAGGAAGGCGATGGCGCGGCTGACTGCCGCCGGCGAGCGGCCGAGCTTGCGCCCAGCGGCCGCGAGGCTGCCCTCGTCCACCGCCAGGACGAACACATTCATCGCATCCAGACGATCCATGCCTTCCCGTCCCCAGAAATTCCGCGGGCAAGCTAGGCGTTTGTCCCCACCGCGACAACCGCCGCCGGACGGCAACCCGGCATTCGATCGCGCCGCGAAAGAGTGTCTGCCGGACAGCGCGTATTCGCAGCCGGGCCGCCGCGGCGTACCTCAGCACGCAAGCCGGCCGTTGCTGGCGCAGGTTTTCAACCGAACCACAGGAGCCCATCATGGGTATCGAGCAGAAAGTCGCCATCATCACCGGTGCATCGCAGGGCATCGGTGCCGCCCTGGTCCAGGGCTATCGCAATCGCAACTATCGCGTCGTCGCAACGGCGCGCTCCATCAAGCCTTCCGCCGACGATGACATCCTCGCCGTGCCCGGCGACATCGCCGACCCGCGCACCGCCGAGCTTGTGGTGTCGCAGGCCGTCGCCCGCTTCGGCCGCGTCGATACGCTGGTCAACAATGCTGGCATCTTCGTCGCCAAGCCTTTCACCCAGTACACGGCGGAGGACTACGCCGCCATGCTGGGCACCAACCTCGCGGGCTTCTTCCGCATCACGCAGCTTGCCATCGCCGAGATGGAGAAGCAGGGCTCGGGCCACGTCGTCCAGATCACGACAAGCCTGGTCGACCATGCCAACTCCAACGTGCCCTCCGTTCTGGCCTCGCTGACCAAGGGCGGGCTCAACGCCGCGACGAAGTCGCTGGCCATCGAATATGCCAGGCGCGGCATCCGCGTGAACGCCGTTGCGCCTGGCATCATCAAGTCGCCGATGCACCCGGTCGAGACCCACGCCCAGCTCGGCGCGATGCACCCCGTTGGCCACATGGGCGAGATGTCCGACATCGTCGACGCCGTGCTCTATCTCGAGCAGGCCGGCTTCGTGACCGGCGAGATCCTGCATGTCGACGGCGGCCAGAGCGCCGGCCACTGAGCCGACAGGAGGGTTCACCATGCCCATCGTCACCATTCAGGTGACCCGCGAGGGAACGACGCCGGGCGCGGCGTCGCTCACCGCGGAGGAGAAGGCGGCGCTGATCAAGGGTTCGAGCGAGCTGCTGCGCGATGTCCTCGGCAAGCCGCTGGATTCCACCTTCGTCGTGATCGAGGAGGTCGACACCGACAATTGGGGCTGGGGCGGCCTGCCTGTCCTCGAATTCCGGCGCCGACGCGCGACGCAACCAGGCTGATCCGCGCGCGATGGAGCGCGCAGGAGGATGACATGACCGAACTGAATGCGGATGCCCGCAAGCGCCACCTCCACGCCCGGCCGCATGAGCGGCCGGGCGCGGCGTCGCGATCGACCTGGCGGTTTGCAATGGCGGGCTTGTGTGCTTCGCTGGTTGGACTGGGCCTCGCCCGCTTTGCCTACACGCCGCTGATTCCGGCCCTGATCGCGGCCAAATGGTTCAGCGCATCCGACGTCGTCTATCTCGGTGCTGCGAACCTCGCCGGCTATCTCGCCGGCGCGTTGATCGCGCGGCCCGCGGCCGCTCGCCTTGGCACGGTCCGCGCGCTGCGCATCATGATGCTGCTCGCCACGCTGTCCTGCTTTGCCTGCGCGGTGCCGATATCCTTCACTTGGTTCTTTACCTGGCGTTTCCTGGCGGGCCTCACCGGCGGCATTATCATGGTGCTGGCTGCCTCGGTCGTGCTGCCGCACACCTCTCCCGCCAAGCGCGGCATCGTCGGCGGCGTGATTTTCGCAGGTGTCGGCCTCGGCGTCGCCGCCTCGGGCACGCTGGTGCCGCTCCTGCTGCAACAGGGTTTGCAGCAAAGCTGGTACGGGCTCGGCGTTCTCTCCGGTCTGTTGACGCTTCTCAGCTGGTGGAACTGGCCCGCGGACGTGCCGGCCCAAACTGCGTCTTCATCTCACCATGCAAAACACGGTCATAGCTTGCCCGCGGCCCGCGCCCTGCTGGTCCAGTACGGCCTCAACGCCGTGGCGCTGGTGCCGCACATGGTCTTCATCGTCGATTTCGTCGCGCGCGGCCTTGGCCAGGGCATCGCAGCGGGATCGCGCTACTGGGTGCTCTATGGTCTCGGCGCGATCGTGGGTCCGCTCGTCACCGGTCATCTCGGCGACCGGTCCGGATTTGGACCTGCTTTGCGCGCAGCTTTCCTGATCGAGGCCGCCGCGGTCCTGCTTCCGACCGTCAGCACCGCACCGGTCTCCCTGATCGTGTCGAGCGTGGTCGTCGGCGCCTTCACGCCGGGCATCGTACCGCTTGTGCTCGGACGCATCCATGAGCTCATCCCGCACAGTGCCGAGCGGCAGCGCGCCACATGGAGCCATGCCACTACCAGCTTTGCACTGTTCCAGGCGGCCGCGGCCTATGGCTTCTCCTGGCTCTATGCGCAGACCGGCGGTGACTATCTGGTCCTGTTCGGTCTCGGCGGAGGCGCCGTGATGCTGGCGCTGGCCATCGATCTCGGCATGGCGCTAACCACGCGCAAGCCATGAGCGCGATGACGGCGGCGATCAGGAATACTGCATCACGCCGTCGTCGATCCTGCCGAACCGCAGCGAGACGATGTCGAGCGCGTAGTTCTGATGCAGCCGCCACGGCCGCTTCGAGCCCTGCTTCGGCAACTTTGCAATCGAGCGCTGCACATAGCCCGACGTGAAATCGAGCGAAGGCTGGGCGGTGACCATCGCATCGTCATTGTGCGGCACGCACTGGCGGAAATTGTGCCGGTCCATGTAGTTGATGAGCCGGCAGACATATTCGCAGGTGAGATCGCATTTCAGCGTCCACGACGCGTTGGTGTAGCCTAAGGCTGAAGCCATGTTCGGCACGTCGGCATACATCATGCCCTTGTAGGTCAGCGTCTTGGCGAAATCGACCATGCGGCCGTCGACACTGATCTCGAGCCCGCCGACGACCTGAAGCACGAGCCCGGTCGCGGTGACGATGATGTCGGCGGCGAGCTCGCTGCCGTTCTTGAGGCGGATTCCGTCCTTCGTGAAGGTGTCGATCTCGCTGGTGACGACGGAGGCGCGCTTCTCGCGGATCGCCGCGAAGAGGTCGCCGTCGGGCACCAGGCACAGCCGCTGGTCCCAGGGATTGTAGCGCGGCGTGAAATGGGTCGCGACGTCGTAGTCCGGCCCCAGTGCCATCTGCACGCCCTTCAGGATCAGGTCCTTCACCTTGGCGGGGCGGCGCCGGCTGAGCTGGAAGAAGAACATCCCCCACATCACGTTGCGCCAGCGGATCAAATGATAGGCGAGCATTGCCGGCAGGTTGCGGCGCAGCTTGTTGGCGAGCGGATCCTGCGCCGGACGCGAGACAACGTAGGTCGGCGAGCGCTGCAGCATGACGACCTGCGAGGCCTTCTTCGCAAGCTCGGGAACCAGCGTCACGGCCGTGGCACCCGATCCGATCACCACGACGCGCTTGTCCGCGTAGTCGATGTCCTCGGTCCACTTCTGCGGATGCACGATGCGGCCTCCAAAATCCGCGGTGCCCTTGAACTCCGGCGTGTAGCCTTCCTCATATTTGTAATAGCCGGAGCACATGAACAGGAAATTGCAGGTGAAGCGCACGATCTCGGTCGCGCCCTCGCCGCTCGTGCGCTCGGCTTCGACGGTCCACCGTGCATCAGGCGTCGACCACGACGCGCACTTGACGCGATGGCGGAAGCGGATGTTCTTCTCGATGCCGTTCTCGGATGCCGTCTCGCGCACATAGTCGAGAATTTGCGGCCCGTCGGCGATCGCCTTGGGATCGGTCCACGGCTTGAAGGAATAGCCGAGCGTGAACATGTCGCTGTCGGAGCGGATGCCGGGATAGCGGAACAGATCCCAGGTGCCGCCGATGCAGTCGCGCCCTTCGAGGATGACGTAGCTCTTGCCGGGGCATTTGGTCTGCAAATGATAGCCCGCGCCGATGCCGGACAGGCCGGCGCCGACGATGAGCACGTCGACATGTTCTTGTTGCATGGTTTCCTCCGCCGCCGAGGATTGTCCGACCATCACCGCCGCGCGTCAATCGCTATTCGGCTCCCAGTGCAACCGGAAAGAGAATCCCGTTGTTTCCGGCCGCAAAGCAAAGAAGCCCCGGATTGCTCCGGGGCTTCTGCATGTTCTGAGGCGATGGGAGCTCAGTAGCGATAGTGGTCCGACTTGTAGGGACCTTCCTGCTTGACGCCGATGTAGTCGGCCTGGTCCTTGCGCAACTCGGTCAGCTTGACGCCGAGCTTGGCGAGGTGCAGGCGGGCGACCTTCTCGTCGAGCGTCTTCGGCAGCACGTAGACCTTCTTCTCGTACTTGCCGTCCTTGTTGTTCGCCCAGAGCTCGATCTGCGCTAGTGTCTGGTTGGTGAAGGACGCCGACATCACGAAGGACGGATGGCCCATCGCATTGCCGAGGTTCACGAGGCGGCCTTCCGACAGCATGATGATGCGATGCTTGTCGGGGAATTCGATCTCGTCGACCTGCGGCTTGATGTTGGTCCACTTCAGGTTGCGGAGCGCCGCGATCTGGATCTCGTTGTCGAAGTGGCCGATGTTGCAGACGATGGCGCGATCCTTCATCGCACGCATGTGCTCGATGGTGATGATGTCCTTGTTGCCGGTCGCCGTGACGAAGATGTCGGCGCGCGGCGCGGCGTCTTCCATCGTTACGACCTCATAGCCCTCCATCGACGCCTGCAGCGCGCAGATCGGGTCGACCTCGGAGACCATGACACGGCAGCCGGCCTGGCGCAGCGAGGCCGCCGAGCCCTTGCCGACGTCGCCGAAGCCAGCGACCATCGCGATCTTGCCCGACATCATCACGTCGGTGCCGCGGCGGATGCCGTCGACCAGCGATTCACGGCAGCCATAGAGGTTGTCGAACTTCGACTTGGTGACGCTGTCGTTGACGTTGATGGCCGGCCAAAGCAGCGTGCCTGCCTTCTGCATGTCGTAGAGACGATGCACGCCCGTGGTCGTCTCTTCGGAAACGCCCTTGATGCTCTTGGCGATCTCGGCGAAGTAGCCCTTCGGCTTTTCCTTGAGCTGCTTCTTCAGAAGCGCGAAGAAGACTTCCTCTTCCTCGGAGCCGGGCTTGTCGAGGAAGGCGGTGTCGCCCTTCTCGGCGCGCAGACCGAGATGGACGTACATGGTGGCGTCGCCGCCGTCATCGAGGATCATGTTCGGGTGACCGCCGCCGTGCCAGTCGAACAGCTTGGCGGTGTAGTCCCAGTAATCTTTCAGCGTTTCGCCCTTGACTGCGAAGACCGGAATGCCGGCGGACGCGATCGCGGCGGCGGCGTGATCCTGCGTCGAATAGATGTTGCAGGAGACCCAGCGAATGTCGGCGCCGAGTGCTGCCAGCGTCTCGATCAGCACGCCGGTCTGGATCGTCATGTGCAGCGAGCCGGCAATACGCGCGCCCTTCAGCGGCTGCTTAGGGCCGAACTCCTCGCGGGTGGCCATCAGGCCGGGCATCTCGGTCTCGGCCAGCGAGAGTTCCTTGCGGCCGAAATCGGCCAGCGAAATGTCCTTGACGATGTAATCGGTGAAGCCGGGCTTCGCGTTCATGTCGAGCTTCCTGTTGTTTGAAAAAGTCATTCCGGGGCGCTCGTGAAACGAGCGAACCCGGAATCGAGAGGTTCGAGATTCCGGGTTCGCCGCTGGCGCGGCGCCCCGGAATTACGGAATTGATCAGACCGCGCGCTTGAACGGCTCGACGAGGTCGGTCTTCTCCCAGGAGAAGCCGCCTTCATTGTCGGGCGTACGGCCGAAATGGCCGTAGGACGAGGTGCGCGCGTAGATCGGACGGTTGAGGTCGAGATGGCTGCGGATGCCGCGCGGCGTCAGATCCATCACTTCGGACGCCGCCTTCTCGAGCTTGTCCTCGGAGACCTTACCGGTGCCGTGCGTGTCGATGTAGATCGACAGCGGCCGCGCCACGCCGATGGCGTAGGCGAGCTGCAGCGTGCAACGGTCGGCAAGGCCCGCGGCCACGATGTTCTTGGCGAGATAGCGAGCGGCGTAAGCGGCCGAACGGTCGACCTTGGTCGGATCCTTGCCGGAGAACGCGCCGCCGCCATGCGGGGCTGCGCCACCGTAGGTATCGACGATGATCTTGCGGCCGGTGAGGCCAGTGTCGCCGTCGGGACCGCCGATGTAGAACTTGCCGGTCGGGTTGATGTGCCAGATGGTCTTGCCGTTGATCCAGTCCTTCGGCAGCGCCTCGCGCACATAGGGTTCGACGATGTCGCGAATCTGCTTGGACGAGATGTCCTCGACCAGATGCTGGTGCGAGACCACGATCTCGCGCACGCCGACCGGCTTGCCGTTCTCGTACTGCACGGTGACCTGGCTCTTGGAGTCCGGACCCAGGACCTTCTCGCGGCCGGAATGGCGCGCTTCGGAGATCAGCCGCAGGATCTTGTGGGCGTAGAAGATCGGCGCCGGCATGAGATCTGGCGTCTCGTTGGTGGCGTAGCCGAACATGATGCCCTGGTCGCCTGCGCCCTCTTCCTTGACCTCGCCCGGCTGCAGCGCATCGACGCCCTGCGCGATGTCGGCCGACTGCGGATGCAGGAGGATCTCGATATCCGCGGTCTTCCAGTGAAAACCCTCCTGCTCGTAGCCGATGTCCTTGATCGCGCCGCGCACGACGCTCTCGATCTGCTCGTTGGTGACCGACGCGGGACCACGGGTCTCGCCCGCGATCACGACCTTGTTGGTGGTCGCAAGCGTTTCGCAGGCCGCGCGGATCTGCCAGGGGTCAATGCCGGCTTTCGGCCCTTCGCGGTAGAACAGATCGACGATCTCATCGGAGATCCGGTCGCAGACCTTGTCGGGATGGCCCTCAGACACGGACTCGCTGGTGAAGAGATAGGACGCTCGCATCAGTAACCCCTTGTCGCGCCCCGTTGGGCGGTCGTTGCGATGTTTACTTTTGGATGATGTCAATCACGCCGGCGCGAGATGACGTAGGATTCGTCGTAAAACCAGAGCCCGTTGTACTTGCGGAGCACGTCCCTCGCAGCATCCAGAGTGCGGCCGTTTTGAGTCATTTCTGTCAATCGGTCGTCCTCAATCTGAGCGACATACACCGCCGCATTCCACGCTGCAAAGGCTGTCGAGGTTCCGATGGTCCCCGTCACCTCGTTGGGCAGCGCTTCCATATCATACCTGAAGATCGAACGGTTGTCCGCGTAAGCATTAAAATTTAGGTCTCGGCCCAACGATCCTAGCTCATACTTAACTGCGCGCAATAGCTCATGACGGCTCACCGAGAAAGGGTTTTCTCCGGGCCAGATCGCCTGGATCATTTCCATGCCGGGATCGTGACCATGAGAGTGAATACCGATCAGGCGGCCGCCTGGCCGCAGCGCCCGTGCCAGAGGTGCAATGATCCGCTTGGCCCGAAAATTGACCGAGGACAGTGCTCGGTATGGCTGGGATGCAATGACAAGATCGAAATTGGCCTCGGTCTGGCCCGGCCGCGGAATGGTCGAATCCAGCAGAAACCTGTGATCCTCGCGGTAGAGCACGAGCACGACGGGCCGCTCATACAACGGCATCGCCGTACGCGAGCTGATCGCCGCGCGCCAGTTCTGCTCCAGGAACGGCTTCAGCTCCGCGATCTGCGTCGCGAACTCACCTGATGAAGCGCCCTGGAGCGGAACTTCGTGCCAGACAGTGGCGGCAGCCGCCGCAGGTGACGCTGGCGTCAACCAAGGCGCTTCGGCGTAAAACATGTTGGTAAAGACGAACACCGAGGCGGGATGCTCGAACAAGCGGTCGGGCACCTTTTCCAGCGTCAGGCGCACGTCTTCGAGGCTGAGCTCCTTGCCGGCGACGTAGAACGGCATGTGCGGAAAGCGCTGATGCATTGACCGCAGCACGCGCGCCAGCACCGTGCCGTCGCCGACGCCGGCGTCGAACACGCGCAGCGCCGGCGGGCGCGGGTGAATGGTGGCGAGCTCCAGCGCGACCCTGTCTGCGACCACCCGCTTTTCGCTACAGGTGTGGACAAACAGCAGATATTTCTGCCGGTTCTCAAAGAAACGGAAATTGCCGCGCGGATCGCGCTTTTCCGGCGGCACCTGAAGTCCGCGCGGCGGCGGCATGCCGCCGGTCATCGATGCGGCCATGTAGGCCTGGATCCGCTCCAGGGTGTCGATGGTGATGCGCTTGCCCTCGCGCAAGCGCTGCACCAGCTTCCCATCGTTCACCGCACGCCGGCCGAAGGTCGATTCCGCCATGTTCGCCTTGCGGCAGAACTCGGTGATTTGGCTCAGGATTTCGTCGTTCTTCATCGGTGGGCAAGCGGTGGGCAGCAGGACTTGGAACTGCGTCTTAGCAAAATCTGCCCACTCAGGGAATAGGGATGAAATCCCCGCTTTGCTGCCGTCGCGATGATGGAGCGGTGAACCCCGGGGCACGGCCGGGCAACAAACAAGCTCTTCCTCCCTACGGAACCCTCGCCAATGCGTCGCCTGTTCGTCGCGCTCTGCCTGCTCGCCGCACCCCTGTGGTCCGTGCCCGCCCTCGCGCAGTCGCGCGCGCAACTGGGGCCGCTGTGCACCATCGACACCACGCCGGCCGATCAGCAAATCGACGCCTGCAACAAGATCATCGCGCTGAAGGTGTTCAAGGGCGAACAACTCGCCACCGTCTATTTCTGGCGCGCTGTCGGCTGGAACAAGAAGGGCGACTACACCAAGGTGATTGCGGATGCGACCGAGGCCTTGAAGCTGCAGCCGAGCCAGGCCGTGTACAACCTGCGGGGATCGGCCTATTACGACAAAGGCGAGTACGACATCGCGATCGCCGATTTCGACGATGCGCTGAAGCTCGGGCCGCCGAGCGGGACCATCTTCCACAACCGCGGCAACGCCTATCAGGGCAAGAAGGACTACGCCAAGGCGATCGCGGATTTCGATGCCGCGATCAAGGCCGACCCGCGATCGGCCTTCTCCTACCAGAACCGCGGCAACTGCAAGGAGGCGCTCGGCGACCTCGACGGCGCGCTCGCCGATATCAACCAGGCCATCCGCATCGACCCGAGCCTGTCGCAGCCGCTGGTGCACCGGACTACGATCTGGCGCGCCAAGGGCGAACTCGACCGAGCCATCGCCGACGGTAGCGAAGCGATCCGGCTCGCCAAGGACAAGCCGCCGGTCAACATCATGACGCCGCCGAACAGCGTGCTGATCTCGGCCTACACATTCCGCGGGCTCGCTTATGAGGCCAAGGGCGACTACGCGCACGCCAAGGAGGACTACAAGGGCGCGCTCGGCGTCACCGCCTCGGACGCCGGCAGCAAGTCCAATCAGGCGACCGCGAAGGTGCGGCTGTCGCTGATATCGGATGCAACCGTGCCGACGCCTCGCGATGCTCCGACCTCGACGGCGCAGCAGACGAGTAAGCCTGCGCAGCAGCAGGCAAGCACACCGCCTGCGCCCTCGCCCACTCCGGCAGGTCCGGGCCGGCGCATGGCGCTGATCATCGGCAACGGCGCCTATGCCCACGTCAAGGCGCTGCCCAATCCGCCCAACGATGCGCGCGCAGTCGCCAAGAGCCTGCGCGACATCGGCTTCACGGTGTCGGAGGGCATCGATCTCGACCGCGCGGCGATGCAGAAGATGACGCGCGACTTCCTGCGCGATGCGGCGCGGGCGCAGGTCGCGGTGGTCTACTACGCCGGCCACGGCGTGCAGATCGATGGCCGCAATTATCTCATCCCGATCGACGTCGAGCTGAAGGCAGGCGCCAACATGACGGAGGCGATGATCGACATGGATACGATCATGGCCGGCCTCGACGACCAGGTCCGCACCAACATCCTGATCTTCGATGCCTGTCGCAACAATCCGATGGCGCCGCAGGTGGCGAGCGCCGGCGCCAATCGCGGCATCGAGGGCGCCTCGGGTCTTGCGGCGCCGACCAGTCTCGGCGCGGGCGCGACGCTGGGGGCCGGCACGCTGATCGCGTTCGCGACGGCCCCAGGGCAAGTCGCGCTCGATGGGGAAGGTGCCAACAGCCCCTTCTCTGCAGCGCTGTCGCGCCACATCGGCACGCCGGGGCTGGAGGTGCAGCAGATGCTGACGCGGGTGCGGGCGGAAGTGGTATCGGGCACGAAGAACAAGCAGGTGCCGTGGTCGAACTCGTCGCTGCTGGGCGAAGTTTACCTGGCGGAAAAATGACTACGCGGCCTCCGCGAGGTATCTCCTCGCATTGTCGGCGATGTGCTGCGCTTCGATGCCGATCTCGCGTAACTGCCCCGTCGGCGCCGTGATCTGTCCGCAGAAATAAAGACCCGCTTCAGCGGTCGGCGCTCCCGTCACACGCGGCATGCCGTGCCGGTCGAGGACATCAACAACGTCGGGCATCAAGGCCCGCAGGTTCGGACGGAAGCCCGTGGCAAGAATGACGGCGTCGAACTTTTCGATCGTTCCATCCGCGAACACGATGCCATCCGCGGCGAAGCGATCGATGCCGCCGCGCACCGCGATCGCACCGTCCCTGATCTTCGCGAGCGTGCCGATGTCGATCAGCGGCACGCGCCCATCCTCCTCGACCATCCGGCGCGGCCCTTTTGCGGCGCGCTGCAGGCCCAGATTCTCGAAATCGCCGACCGCAAGTCGCAGCACCGGCGCATTGATCGCATCGACGAAACGCGCCGGCAGCCGCCGGTACAGGATCGCCCATGAGAGGATCGGAAAGCCGAGGAGATCGCGCGGAATGATCTGGACCGGACCGCGCACCGCCAGCGCGACGGCGACGCCCGCATTGGCGAGATCGAGCGCGATCTCGCCGCCCGAATTGCCGAAGCCGACTACGAGCACGCGACGCCCTGCATAGGGCGCCGGGTTGCGATAGTCGCAACTGTGGAGAATCTCGCCGGAAAAGCCGTCCATGCCCGGCCAGACGGGACGGTAAGGCGCATCCGCAATGCCGGTCGCGATCACCACGATGGGTGCGAGGAGCTTCTCCTCTGCAAATTCGACCCGCCACTGCGGTCCCTCGCGCTTGATACGCGAAACCTCGGCACCGAACACGGGATTGATCGCGAAGCGCGCTGCGTAGTTCTCGAGATACGCGACCATCTGGGCGCGCGACGGATAGGCCGGATAGCTCGACGGCATCGCCATGCCCGGCAAGCCGGAATGATTGCGGTCGGTGTGCAGATGCAGCCGGTCATAGTGGCGCCGCCAGACCGCGCCGACCTCTGCAGTCTTTTCCAGCACGGTGGCCTTGAGGCCCGCCCCGCGCATTGTGGCGGCACAGGCGAGCCCCGCAGGGCCCGCACCGACGATGACGGCATCAGGGTTCGGATTCATGTCTCCTCCCCCTGACGATTTTCGAGGGACTTATTTGCCCCAGACTTCGTTGGCGATCTCGACCGCGAGGCTGAGCTTGGCCCACTGCTCTTCCTCGGAGAGGATGTTGCCCTCCTCGGTCGAGGCGAAGCCGCACTGCGGGGAGAGCGCGAGCTGCTCCAGCGGCGCGAACTTGGCGGCTTCTTCGAGACGGCGCTTGATGTCGTCCTTCTTCTCGAGCTCGCCGAACTTCGAGGTGATGACGCCGACCACGACGACCTTGTTGCCCTTGGGCAGGAAGCGCAGCGGCTCGAAGCCGCCGGCGCGGTCCGAGTCATATTCCAGGAAGTAGCCGTCGTAGTTGGTGCCGGCGAGCATGGTCTCGGCGACCGGCTCGTAGCCGCCCGAGGAGATCCAGGTCGAGCGGAAATTGCCGCGGCAGACATGCGTCGTCACCACCATGTCGGCGGGCTTCTCGGCCAGCGCGTAGTTGATGATGCGCGAATAGATCTGCTGGAGGCCGTCCGGATTGTCGCCGCGCTCACGCGCCTTCTTCAATTCGTCCTGGGAGCAGAGATAGGCCCACACGGTGTCGTCGAACTGGAGATAGCGGCAGCCGGCGTCGTAGAACGCCTTGACGGCCTTGCGGTAGGTCTTGCCGAGGTCTTCGTAGAACGCGTCGAGATCGGGATAGACGTCCTTCGAGATCGCCTTGCGGCCGCCGCGGAAATGCAGCACCGCCGGCGAGGGGATCGTCATCTTTGCAGTAACATGCGCCTGGTCGGCGTACTTCTTCAGGAACTTGAAGTGGTCGAGCATCGGATGGTGGTCGGGAAAGTCGAGCTTGCCGATCACCCGCACCGCGTCATGCCGCGTCTCGACGCCCGCGAACTGGATGCCCGTGTCGGGGTGGAACAGTTCGCAGCCGGTGAGCTTCGCCAGGAAGTCGAAATGCCACCAGGAGCGGCGGAATTCGCCGTCGGTCGCGAGCTTCAAGCCGATCGAGGCCTGCTTGTGCACGACCTTCTCGATCTCCATGTCCTCGATCTTGCGCAGATCATCGGCCGAGATCTCGCCCTTCTCCAGCTTCGCGCGGGCTTCCTTGATCTTGATCGGACGCAGGAGGCTGCCGACCTCGTCGGCGCGGAAGGGGGCTTTGGTTCGCTGCATTGGTTCACTCCCGAATTTCTAATGGGCGGCCGCCCCGGCGACGCCGAGATGGCGCTCGAGGACCGAGGGGTCGGCCTTCAGCGCGGCGCTCGGGGCGTCGTGGACGATCGTTCCGCGCTCCAATATCACAACGCGGTCGGCAAGCCCCAGAATCTTTTGGGCATTCTGCTCGACGATGATCGAGCAGATGCCGCCGGCCCGGGTGATGGTCCCGATCGCCTTCAGCAGCTCCTCTACGATAATGGGCGCAAGACCCTCGGTCGGCTCGTCCAAGAGCAGCACCTTGGGATTGAGGGTCAGCGCGCGGCCGATCGCCAGCATCTGCTGCTCGCCGCCCGAGAGCTGGTTGCCAAAATTGCTCCGCCGCTCCTTCAGCCGCGGGAACATCTCGTAGACCCTCTCGACCGTCCAAGGGCCGGGCTGCGCGACCGCGGTCATGTTCTCTTCCACCGTGAGCGAGCGGAAGATGTTGCGCTCCTGCGGCACCCAGCCGATGCCGGCGCGTGCGCGCTGGTCGGGCCGCAGCGAGGTGACGTCGGTGCCGGCGAGCGCGACCGAGCCGGAAAAGCGTCGGGTGACACCGACGATGGAGTTGATCAGCGTGGTCTTGCCGGTGCCGTTGCGGCCCAGCAGCGCCAGCACCTGCCCTTCGGCGAGGCGCAAGGACATGTTGGGCAGCACCACCGCCTCACCATAACCGGCGCGCAGGGCCTCGATTGCGAGCAGGTCAGACATTGACCGCCTCCTCGCCGAGATAGACGGCCTTGACCTGCGGATCGCGCGCGACCTGGTCGGGCGGGCCCTCGGTGAGCAGCGCGCCCGAGACCAGCACCGAGATGCGGTCGGCGAAGGAGAAGACGAGATCCATGTCATGCTCGATCAGGAGCACGGTGACGTCGCGCGGCAGCGCTGCGACCACGGCGAGGATGTCGTGGCGCTCGCTTTCGGGCACGCCGGCGGCGGGTTCATCGAGCAACAGCACGCGCGGCTTGGCCGCGATCGCAACCGCGATCTCGAGCAGGCGCTGCTTGCCGTACGGCAGCGTCACCGTCTGCTCGTTCATGACGTCGAGCAAATGGAAGTGCTTGAGCAACTCGGCGATCTCGCCATTGACGTCGTCACGGGTGCCCATCCGCCGCCACCAGTCGCCGCCATGGCCGAGGCGCTCGGAAACGGCGAGGCCGATTGTTTCGAGCGGCGTCAGGTCGGGATAGAGCTGGTTGATCTGGAAGGTGCGCGACAGGCCGCGCAGCACGCGCTTGTGCACCGGCAGATCGGTGATGTCCTGGCCTTCGAGCAGGATGCGCCCGGAGTTCGGCTTGAGCACGCCGGTGAGCTGGTTGATCACCGTGGTCTTGCCGGCGCCGTTCGGGCCGATCAAGGCGTGGCGCGCGCCCTGCTCGATCCTGAGCGACAGGTCGCGCGTCACGCGCAGACCGCCGAACTGCTTTTCGAGATTTTTGGTTTCGAGCGCGATGGTCATGCATCGCCCTCCGGCACGGCGACGACCGCCTTGCGACCGGCAATCTGCTTGATCACGAGGTTCGGCACGAACAGCACCCAGCGGTGCAGGCGCTGGCGGCCGGCCAGCACGATCACGACCAGCACGAGGCCGATCCAGAATTGCCAGTATTGCGGGGTGATGGTCGAGAACCATTCCTGGAGCATGCGGAACACAACCGCGCCGATCAGCCCGCCATAGAGATAGCCGGTGCCGCCGATGACGAGCACCAGCATCAGGTCGGCGGAGCGCTCGAAAGCGAACACGTCGAGCGAGGCGATCGCGGTGGTCTGGGTGAACAGCGCGCCCGCAATCCCCGCATAGAACGCGGCAAGCGTATAGATCGCGATCAGGCGGCGGTTGACGGGAATGCCGATGGCGGCGGCCCGCAGCGGATTGTTCTTGATGGCGCGCAGCGACAGGCCGAACGGCGAATGCACGATGCGGCGCGCGAGCAGGAACAAGAGGAACAGCACGGCGAGGGAGTAGAAGAACCCGGTCTTGCCGAACATGTCGAAGGCCAGCATTCCGAAGATCGGCTGCATCTCGATGCCTTGCAGGCCGTCGGTGCCGCCGGTGATGTTGGAGAAGCGTTCGGCGAGCGCTTCAAGCAGCAGTGCGATGCCGAGCGTCACCATGAGACGGGTCAGGTCGACGCCGCGGATGACGAGGAAGCTGGTGGCAAACCCCAGCACCATCGCGGCAAGGCCGGCGACAACGAGCGCAATCACCGGCTCGTTGATGATCCCGTGCAGCGCAAGCAGCCCCGCGACATAGGCGCCGACGCCGAAGAAGGCGGCATGCCCGAGCGAGACGATACCGGCATAGCCGAGGATGAGATCGAGCGACATCGCAAACAGCGCAAGCCGCACGATGTCGGTCATGATCAGATAGCGCGAGGGAAACACGAAGCCGCAGGCCAGCACGATGAGCCAGAAGGCGACTTCGCCATAGTGCCAGCGCGCATGGCGCTGGGCGTGATAACCGACGTCGGATGCAGCGCTCATCGGCTCAACTCAACGCGCAGCCGCCCGGCCGAACAGGCCGTTCGGGCGCCAGATCAGGATCACGATCATCATGGTGTAGATCACGAAGGGGCCCATCTTCGGCACGTAGTATTTGCCGGCGACGTCACCGATGCCGAGCAGAAGCGAAGCCAGAAATGGACCGGTAATCGAGGACGAGCCGCCGACGGTGACCACGATCAGGAAGTAGATCATGAATTTGAGCGGGAAGTACGGATCAAGCCCGAGGATCTCGGCGCTCAAGGCGCCGCCGAGTCCGGCAAGGCCGCAGCCGAACGCAAAGGTGAAGGCGAACACCTGCGGCACGTTGATACCGAGGCCGCTCGCGGCGCGCGGATCGTCGACGGCGGCGCGCAAACGGCTGCCGAAACGCGTCTTCGCCAGCACGAGCTGGAGCGCGATAGTAAGGAGGCCGCAGATGATGATGATCATCAGCCGGTAGCGGCCGATGCCGACGCCGAACAGGTCGAACTGGCCCTGGAGCGCGGCCGGCAGATTGATGAACACCCGCGACGATCCCATGACGTAGTCGACGGCCGCAACCGACATGAACGTCAGACCGATCGTGAACAGCACCTGGTCGAGATGGCTGCGCGCATAGAGGTGGCGGTAGAGCGTTCGCTCCAGCGCGATGCCGATCACAGCCGCGGAGACGAAGGCGAGCGGCAGCGCGGCGAAGAACGGCCAGCCCTGCTGGTTGACCAGCACGGCGCAGATATAGCCGCCGGTCATCGCAAAGGCGCCGTGGGCTAGATTAACGAAGTTCATCAGGCCGAGCGTGACAGCGAGCCCGCAGGCGAGCACGAACAGCAGCATGCCGTAGGCAACGCCATCGAACAGGTTGGTGAGGATTGCGGTCATCGGGCGGCAGAAGTCATCTCAATTGTAGCCGAGGGTGGAGCTGCGCTCGCTCTCCCGCTTGCGGGAGAGGGGTGGGGTGAGGGTGTCTCCACAGAGAGACTCCCAATGAGAAGAGAGCCCTCACCCGGCGCTTTGCGATAGCCGAGGCTTCGCCTCGGCGTCTCTTGAAGGACGGCCACCGAAGGCGGCCTACGCTCTCCCGCAAGCGGGAGAGGTGCAGCGAGTTCGCGGCGCGCACTACGCAAACAAGACGTCCTTACTTTTTGGTCTTGCCGAGATCCTTGACGGCTTCGAAGGTCGCGAACTCGACGTTGTAGAGCTCGCCGTCGACCTTCTCGACCTTGCGGATGTAGATGTTTTGCACGATGTCGCGGGTCTCGGGATCGATCGAGATCGGGCCGCGCGGGCTCTCCCACTTCTGGCCCTTCATTGCCTCGATCAGCTTGGTGCCGTCGGTGTCGCCACCCGTCTTCTTCAGCGCCTCGTAGATCAGGTGAATGCCGTCATAGCCGCTCACGGCCATGAAGCCCGGGCGGTTACCGAAGGCCTTCTTGTAGGCCGCGACGAAATCCTTGTTCATCTGCGAGGGATGCGCCGCAGAGTAGAGATGCGCGGTCACGGTGCCGAGCACGGCATCGCCCATGTTGTTGAGGAGATCGTCGTCGGTGACGTCGCCTGGTCCGATCACCTTGATGCCGGCCTTGTCGAGACCACGCTCGGCATACTGCTTCATGAAGTTGCCGCCCTGGCCCGCCGGCACGAACACGAAGATCGCGTCGGGCTTGGCGTCCTTCATGCGCTGGAGGAACGGCGCGAAGTCCGGGTTGGCCAGCGGCGTCTTGACCTCCTCGACCACCTCGCCGCCGCCCGCGGTGAAATTCTGCTTGAAGAAGTTCAGCGCGTCATTGCCGGGGGCGTAGTCGGAGGTGAGCGTCGCCACCTTCTTGATGCCGTTCTTCACGGCCCAGTCGGCGATGATGGTGGAAGACTGCGCCAACGTGAAGCTGGTGCGCACGATATAGGGCGAGCGCTCGGTGATGATCGAGGTGCCGGCCGCCATCACGACTTCCGGAATCTTGGCCTGGGTGGCGAGCGGCGCCGCGGCAAGGGCTGCCGGCGTCACGCCGAAGCCGGCGATGAAATTGACCTTGTCGTTGACGATCAGCTCCTGCGCGGCGGTCTTGGTCTTGTCCGGGATCGCGGCATCGTCCTTGACGATGATCTCGACCTTCTTGCCGGCAACGGTGTCGCCCTTCTGCTGCATGTAGAGCTTGATCGCGTTCTCGATCTGCTTGCCGGTCGAGGCCTGGCCGCCCGTCATCGGCAGGATCAGGCCGACCTTCACGGTATCTTCCGCCCTGGCGGGCATGGCGGCCACGAGGCCTGCGACGGCCGCGAGCGTGGCGACCCATGACAATCTGTGACGTCCGAACATCAAAATGTCCCTCCCCTTCTTCCTACTCTTGCGCCCAGAACCGAGTGCCCGGCTCTTGCCTCACCATAACTCAGACTGCGCCATGTGGCGGGGGCCACATGGCGTCTTTCGCGCCCCTGTTGTCAATCGAACGTTCGGCGCAACCGGACGATGCGATGCGGGACAACACGGCCCGATTTCACGGTATTTTATTACCAGTTATTGGCTTTTCGACGATTTGTACGCTTGTACAAATAAAATGGTCCTGTCAACGAAAAATCCTTTTCGCCGGCCAAGCCAAATTGTCGCGAGCGTCCGGGCGACTGTAAGCAGGCCCGGCGCGGCGTGGATGGATCATTCCGCCTTTGATTTGCACAATTTGAACATGGGCTGACGGATGCCGATACACAGTTTCGGTATGGAAATACCCTTCTCGAATAAGCCAATTTTACCTGTTGAAGCCTAACCTCCATCAGACCACCGATGCGCTGCCGGCGCCTTCGAAAAGATGACCATGCGTTTCCGTTCGCTTCCGATCGCCGTCGCGATCACCTTGCTGGCCTCCGGGCTGACCGGCTGCGGCACGGTCAACGAGAAGCTTTCCGCCGGTATGGGTGATTACGTCCCGCACTGGGCCGGCGGCCTGCCGGCCGACGCCCCTCCCCGCCCCGGCACGCCGCAATACGATGCCTGGATGAAGGAGCGCGAACGCAAGCGGATGATGCCGGCCGCGGACCGCGAAAAAGAAGAGCAGGCGCAGAAAGGCGCCACGGGCTCCACCTCCGGCAACGCGGTGCGTTAGGGAAGGCGAATTGCGAGTAGGGAGTGGCGAATGGCGAAGGTACCCTTCCGTTCGCTATTCGCCACTCGCTAGTCCATGAACACCACGGTCTTGCGGCCGTTGAGAATGACGCGGTCGTCCAGATGGTACCGGATCGCACGCGCGAGCACGCGCCGTTCGATGTCGCGGCCCTTGCGGACGAGATCCTCGGGCGTGTCGCGATGGCTGATGCGCTCGACGTCCTGGTCGATGATCGGGCCCTCGTCGAGGTCGCGCGTCACGTAATGCGCGGTCGCGCCGATCAGCTTGACACCGCGCTCATGGGCCTGGTGATAGGGCTTTGCGCCCTTGAAGCCCGGCAGGAACGAGTGGTGGATGTTGATGCAGCGTCCCGACAGACTTGCTGAGAGATCGTCCGACAGGATCTGCATGTAGCGCGCGAGCACCACGAGATCGGTCTTCGTCCTGGCGACGAGATCGAGGATCTGCGCCTCCTGCTCGCGCTTGGTGTCCCTGGTGATAGGCAGATGATGGAACGGGATCTCGCCGAAATCGAGCCCGGCATAGGCCTCGCGCGGATGGTTGGAGACGATCGCCGTCGGAATCATCGGCAGCTCGCCGGTGCGCCAGCGATAGAGGATGTCGACCAGGCAGTGGTCGGACTTCGACACCAGCAGCATCACGCGGCGAAGCGCCGCGCGGTCGCGCATCTGCCAAGCCATGCCGAAGCGCTCCGCGATCGCGGCGAAACCGGTCTGCAAGGCCGACAGCTCGACGGCGAGATCGGCCGCCGTGAACACCACCCGCATGAAGAAGTTCTTGGTCTCGATGTCGTCGAACTGCTGGGCGTCGAGAATGTTCTGTCCATTATGGGCGAGGAAGGTCGACACCGCCGAGACGATGCCGGGGCGATCCGGACAGGAGAGCGTCAGAACATATTGATGGTCGGGCATGAGCGTTGATGAAGGTTTGGGCAAACGATATGGAACAGGCCGCTTTTGCATCCTGCTCTATCACCGGAGCTGGCCTTGCGCCAATCCCAAGACCGGAGTCAGGATGAACGCAACATTGCAATTCCAAACCGAGGCTCGACCATGGCCGACCGGCTGAACGGCTACCGCATCCTGATCCTGGAAACGCGCGAGGAGGCACAATTTTCCAAGCTTCTCGCCGAACAGGGCGCCGACGTCGTGCAATGCCCGATGTTCGCCATTCACGACGCGCCGGACCCAGCGCCGGTCGAGGCCTGGATTCGACGTAATATCGACAGCCCGTTCGACGATCTCGTGCTGATGACCGGCGAAGGCCTGCGGCGGATGATGAAGCTTGCGCGCGAACGCGGGATCGACCAGGCGTTTGTCGCAGCGCTCGCCAAACCGCGAAAATTCACCCGCGGGCCGAAGCCGGGGCGCGCCCTGCGCGAGGTTGGGCTGGAGGCGCAGCAGACCACGGAGAAGCCGACCACCGAGGGCGTCATCGAGATGCTATCGAAGATCGATTTGAAGGGCCACCGGCTCGGCTTGCAGCTCTATCCCGACAAGGACCACAGCGCGTTGATCGGCGCACTCTCGGCGCAAGGCGCCGAGGTCGATACGGTGCTGCCTTACGTCTACGACCCCAAGGCGGCGGATGCCAACATCGTCACCGCGATCGACGACATGGCACAGGGGCGGATCGATGCCATCGCGCTCACCAATCTCGGCCAGGTCCGCCGCCTCGTCGAAGCCGCCAAGGCGCATGACAGCGAGGACAGGCTGCGCGACGGATTGAAACGGACGCTTATTGCCTCGGTCGGGCCCGCCGTATCGGGCGAGCTCGCCGCACATGGCCTGCGCCCGGACATCGTGCCGGCCGAAGATTCCTACTTCATGCGGCCGCTGATCTCGGCAATGGCCGCGGCGCTGGCGGAGAAGCACCCGAAGGCGGGAGCGCGTTGAGTACAACGCCTGTGCCTAAAGCGTGATGAGATTAGGATGAATCGTCATCGCGCTTTAGGTTATTGTTTGCGCATGATCTTTTCGGAAAACCGCTTCACACTTTTCCGGATCATGCTTTAGCCTGCTACCTGCGAGGCAGCCGACATCAGCTCCTGAGGGCTCGGCGCTCCGAACATGCGATGGCCGCCGTCAGGAACCTCGGTGAAGGTCCAGCGCACGATCCCCTCCCGATCGAGCAGGAACTGGCCGAACAGTTGGCCCATGCCGGCTGCCGCCATGCGCTGATCAACTTCGGTCATCTCGTAACCGTCCTTGTTGTTGAGGTATTCGGAGGCCGCCGGTCGGTTCATGGGGCCGGGCAATTCGCCGGGCATATCGACTTGCATGGTCATGACCACGTCCAGGCCCACCTTGCGCGGCCACTCGGTCTCGTTCTCCGTGAACTCGACGTTGGGCAGGCCGAACGCGCGATGCGAGACCCGCTCGGGGTCGGACGCGGCGAGCAGATTGGGCAATGGATGATAGCGGAAGTAGAGCCGCGCGCGCTCGATCGGCGTATTGACGACCGTGAGGCTTTCGACGCCCTTATCGCGCAGAGCTGCATCAAGCTGTGCCTGTGCCGCGATGTGACGCCGGCAGAACGGGCAGTGCAGGCCACGAAACAAGCCGACCAATATCGGACTATGCCCGCGAAAATCTTCGAGCGCGATCTTTCCCTCTCGTGTGATGGCGTCCAGCACGATATTCGGTGCACGATCGCCCGGTTGAAGTGGTCCATCGGCATGACGTTCTGACATGGTTGAACTCCCTCACGTTAGCTAACGGTGCCTAGCCTGCCACCTGCGAGGCAGCCGACATCAACTCCCGAGGGCTCGGCGCCTCGAACATGCGCTGGCCGCCGTCAGGAACTTCGGTAAAGCTCCAGCGCACAATCCCCTCGCGGTCGAGCAGAAACTGCCCAAACAACTGGCCCAAGCCGGTTGCTTCCATGCGTTTGTCGGCTTCCGTGATCTCGTAACCGTCCTTGTTGTTGAGGTAATCAAACGCCGCCAGTCGATTCATCGGTCCGGACAATTCGCCTGGAATTTCGACCTGCATGTTCCTCACCACATCCATGCCGACCTTGTGCGGCCACTCGGTTTCGCTCTCGGTAAACTCGAGATTGGGCAAGCCGAACGCGCGGTGCGACTTGCGCTCGGGATCGGACGCGGCGAGCAGATTGGGCAACGGATGGTAACGGAAATAGAGTCGCGCGCGCTCGATCGGCGTGTTGACCACCGTGAGACTTTCGACGCCTTTCTCGTGCAGGGCGGCGCCAAGTTGTGCCTGTGCCGCGATATGACGGCGGCAGAACGGGCAATGCAGCCCCCGAAACAAGCCGATCAATATCGGACTCTGTCCGCGAAAATCTTCAAGCGCGATCTTTCCGTCGCGCGTGATGGCGTCCAGCACGATGTTCGGTGCACGATCGCCCGGTTGAAGCGGTCCATCGACGTGACTTTCGGACATGGTCGAACTCCTTCACATGACCTAGTCAAGAAATGGCAGTACGATCAGCCCTGCGGGATCGAGCCCGTGCCGGGCGCAGACATCATGTGCGAGCGCGAAATACCGCTCGGCCTCGGGCATGTCGCCTCGATCAAGGTTCAGCGTCGCAAGACCATCATAGCATGGAAAGAGCTGCTGCGGCTCGCCGGTTTCACTCGCCACCTCGATGGCCTCATTGTAGTAGCGGGCGGCCAGCTCGGGGCGAAAATGGCATTGATGGATTTGCCCAAGCACGATCAAGGGCACGGAGAGATGCTCGCGCTGATCGAGCGCACGGTCGATTTCAATCGCTTTTTCGGCAGCCGGAACCCCCTCGTCAGTGCATCTGTCCGTGAAGGTGCAACAGGCAACGGCAAAATTGGCGAGAAGGCGCGCCTGGAAGCCGAGATCGCCGATACGACGCGCGACATCGAGTCCGCGCCGGCAAACCTCCACGGCTTTCGCCGGGTCGACAATCGTGTAGAGCACACCGAGATTGGTGTAGCCACGACAGGCGACGTTGAGGAGGCCGGCGGCTTCAGCCGCTGCGACACTTTGCTCCACCTCGCGCACCGCCTCCTGGTGTCGTCCAAGCCGCGCCAGTGCAACCCCCTTGGTGTTGAGCGCCTCCGCAGTGGCGCGCGCCGCCTCGAGTCCGGCCTGCTTGTCCGCATCCGTCGGCACGGATCGGGCGTAGCCAAGCGCCTCGTCTGCCCATCCCGCTGCGGCCACGTGATCGCCGGTGCGAAACGCGAGACGGCCGCGCTCCTGCAGCAGGTGCGCCCACTCGATGGGCGCGTCGATCCCTCCAAGCCGTTCAGCCGCCTCGGCGTAATGCGTCTCTGCCTTGATCCGCTTGCCGGCGTCCCACAATAGCCGCCCCAGCTTGCGAAGAATTCGCGCTTCGCCGATGCGATCCGCAGCGGCGCGGTGCCCCTCCAGCGCGCTCTGGTAGTGCTCCTCGGCCGTGTTTCGGCGGCCGGCCGCGCCACTGAGGTCCGCGATCCGCTCGTACAGGACCAGGCGTTCCGGCTCCGGTTCGCCGCCGGTCAACAACACGGCGAGGGCCTGCTGGTAGAGACGGATGGCATCGTCATTGGCGTAGGTCGCGCGAGCGCGATCGCCGGCCTCGCGCAGATAACGCGCGCCTTTCGGCTTGCTCGCGCTCAAACTGAAATGATGTCCGAGCTGGATGAGGTCTTCGAGCCGCTCGGGCTCGTTGCCATAGAGCCGCTCGAGAGCGGCACCGATCCGTCCATGGAGCTCGATCCGGCGCTGCAACAGCAGGTTCTGATAGATCACGTCCTGCAGCATGGTTTGCGTAAAGCGATAGGATCGCAACGAAATCGAGTTCGAGCCCGCGACCTCCTCGACGATCTCGGCGTCGCACATAAGTTCGATCCCCGCTTCGACCTTTGCCTGCTCGGTTGCCGTCGCACCGAGGAGTGCCGCATCAAAGCGCGGGCCGATCACCGCGGCCTCCTGGGCCAGCCGGCGCACCTCCTGCGGCAGCCGGTCCAGGCGCGCCAGCAACAGCGCCTGAATGCTTGCCGGGATGTCGGCGGCGGCTTCATCCGACTTGATCCGCCACTGCGCGCCGTCACGCTCGAGGGTGCCGGCCTCGATGAGACCGCGGATGATTTCCTCGAGGAAAAGTGGATTGCCGCTCGCGCGCTCGAGGATACGACCGAACAGATTTCCCGGCGGCTCACACCAGCCGTGACTGAAATAGGCCGCGAGCAGCCTTTGTCCGTCGGCATCACCAAGCGGGAGCAATCGAAGGGTCGTTTGGCTGATCCGCCCCGAACCGAACTGATCCAGCTCGAGCATTGGCCGATGCGTGAACAACAGCATCAGCCGCGTCCGCTCCAGCCGGTCCATCAGAAACCGCAGCGCTTCAAGCGACACGGCATCGGCCCAGTGCAGGTCCTCGACGACGATCAGAAGCGGTGATAAAGCGAGGCGGCGTTCGAAGACGGTGCGGATCGCGAAAAAGATCTGTCGGCGGAGTTGTTCGGGCTCGACATGCCTCAGCGCGGCGTTGGGGTCGCCGAGGCCAAGGACATGCAAATAGAGCGGCATCAGGCGGTCCGCCTCCTCGGCCGCGAGGCCCAGCTCCGACAGCGCTTCGGCAACCTTCGCCTCCGCCTCTGCCGCGCCGGCCTTCTGTGCGATGCCATAGGCACTGCGCAGCACAGCGGCGAGTGTGCCGTAGGATTGTTCGCCGAGCGGCGAACAGACCGCCTGCCGGATCGCCACGCCTGCGAAGCGATCCTCATCGCGGATGCGGGCCACGAATTCGTTGACAAGGCGCGTTTTCCCGATACCGGCTTCGCCGACCAGTCGCACCAATTGAGCCGCACCACCGCACGCCCGATCGAGGCTGCCGATCACGCGCGCAAGCTCGGCGTCGCGCCCGACCAGCGGCGCATTGAGGCCTAGCGTGTCGAGGCCTCGCGCCGCACGGGGCGCCTCGAGCGGCGCGTTCAGACGGTGAACCAGAACGCTGCCCATCTTGCCCTTGAGCGAGACCTCGCCAAGCGAATCGTAGGAGAACGCATGCCGCGTCAGACGGTGGGTCAACGGTCCGACCAGCACCTCGCCGGGAGACGCCATCGACTGCAAGCGCTGAGCGGTATTCACCGTGTCACCGGTCACCGAGTACGATTTGGCAACACCCACGCCCAGCCCGCCCGCAACGACGTGCCCGGTATTGATGCCGACATGGAGCAGCAGGGGTGAGCCGGCATACGCCTTCACGCGCTCGCTGAGGCGCGCCGTCCGGCCGATCATGTCGAGGGCGGAGCGGACCGCCCGCTCCGGGTCGTCCTCGTGCGCGGCCGGCGCACCAAACAGAGCAAGCAACGCATCGCCGATGAATTTGTCGACGAAGCCGCCAAAGCTTTGCACCGCGGCCGTCAGCTCCTCGAACAGTTCGTTCTGAAGCGTCTGCATGACCTCGGGGTCGAGCCGCTCGCTCATCGAAGTGAAACCGCTGAGATCGGCAAACAGCACGGTGATGGTACGGCGATTTGCCTCGCCATCGATTTTATCCGCCTGCGGTCGAAATGCGTGTTGAGCCTCGGCCGTCGGCGCGAGCGGTGGCGAGGACGACCTGATTGGGAGTGTCACCGGGCTCGTCCGCACCGATGCCGGCCCGCCGCCTTGGGGCGCCTCACAGACGAGAGCGCCGCATTTCGGGCAATACGCGAAATCCGGCGCGCATGGAAAGCCGCAGGCAGGGCACGGGTTCGGCTGCTTCGTGCCGCACTTCGGGCAGAAGGCAAAGCCGCTCTGAACCTCGAAACTGCACCCCGAGCACTTCATGGCCCAAGACCTCATGGGCCAAGACCTCGTGGCCCAAGACCTCGCGGAAGCCGCGACGGCGCGAGTCCCCTGGACCCTTGCCGAATGGGTCCAGGGTTTGGACCAGAATGGGCTCGGCGCGCCGGAAGAGCAAGCGGCCGCTCGCCTATCCCTCCACGAAACGGGCTGGACCGCGAGCAGATGCTGCGGGTGCACCGGCGTATCGGAAGACGGCCCCACGTGTATCGCGAGTTGTCGGCGAGCATGGCCGCATGCGGCAGCGTCAATTGACACGCGTGTTGCCGGCACTACGCTGGCGAACAGAAAAAATAATAAGGGCAGGGAATCGCCGTGAAACCCGTCTTCGCATCTTGAACACAGCCGCACGACCTTCCGCGCTCGCGCCATTTCGCATCCGCAACTATCGCTTTCAATGGCCATCCGATCTGCTCACCTCCTGGGCGTTCGAGGTGGAGACGCTGGTGCTCGGCTGGTACATCATGGTGGAGACCGGCTCGGTGCTGCTGCTCACCATCCTGGCATCGCTGCAATATGTCGGAACACTGACTGCGCCGGTATTCGGGATGATCGGAGATCGCATGGGTCACCGGGATCTTCTCGTCGCCATGCGTCTTGCCTATACGGCACTGTCTTCGACCATCATGGCGCTGGCCCTCACCGGCCATCTGGCGCCGCTCAATGTCATGATCATCGTCGCGGTCATGGGCCTGATTCGTCCTTCAGATCTCGGCATTCGTGGCGCGCTGCTCGCCAGCATCATGCCGGCCGAACAACTGGTCGGTGCCATCAGCCTGTCACGGACGACCCAGGATAGCGCGCGCATCGCCGGCGCCTTGACCGGCGCCGGCCTGTTTGCCGCGCTTGGCATCGGCCTCGTTTATGTGGCGATCGCCTGTCTCTATCTCGTGGCCGCGATCCTGATGCTCTGCCTGACCCGGCCGCCAAAGTCCGCTGCCGCAAGTCATCGCGCGGCGGACGACCGCGCCGGCACGAGACTGCTGCGCGACCTCAAGGAAGGCATCGTTTATGCCTGGAATGGCCCTGGGATGAGGGCAGCGCTCTGCGTCGCATTCCTGGCCAATCTCACGGCATTTCCGCTGACGAACGGGCTGCTGCCTTTCGTCGCGCGCGACATCTTTCATACCGATCAGACCGGTCTCGGCTATCTGTCGGCGAGTTTCGCCGTTGGCTCGCTGATCGGCTCGATCACGCTCAGCCTTGTGGGCGGCTTGCGCATCGCCCGGCTTCTGATCGGCGCGACACTCGCCTGGTATGCGATGCTGCTGGTGTTCGTCGGATTGAGGACCATGCCGGTTGCCATGGCCTGCCTCGTGCTCGCCGGCATCGCCCAGAGCATGTCGATGATATCAGCCGCCGTGATCCTGATGCGTGCGGCAAGCGCGCATCTCCGGGGCCGCGTGATGGGGGTGCGCATGATGGTGATCTACGGCTTGCCGCTCGGACTGCTCGCAGCGGGCAGCTTGATCGACCGCATCGGCTATTCGGCGACGGGCTCGCTGTATGCGATCTCGGGGTTCATCGCGATGATGGCGATTGCAGTGCGCTGGCGCGACGATCTGTGGCCGGCACACGCGCCGGCCAATGCGCGATGACGGATGGGCGGCTCAAGCGCTAATCCCCATACCCGCGGAGCCGCTCGACATCGAGGATGGTGACGCCACCATATTCGAGCCGCAACAGCCCCTCCTTCTCGAGCCGGTTCAGCGCGCGGTTCGCGTTCTGCCGCGACATGCCGGAGAGTGCGCCGATCTCCTCCTGGGTGATCTCCAGATGCGTCTTGGAGTCCGGATAGAGGATCGGGTTGAACAGCGAGGCGATGCTGCGGGCAAGCCGTGCGGTTGCATCCAGCGTGCGGTTGACCTCGAGCATGCCGATGAACTGGCCGAGCCGTTCGTTGAGCTGGCGCACCAGGAAACGGTTGAAGCCGACGCTGTTCTCGAACAGCCAGAGGAAAGCGCTGCGCTCCATCAGCGCCAGACGGCTGTCGCGGAGCGCAACCACGTCGTAGCGCCGCGGCTCGTTCTTGAGCACGCTGCCCTCGCCGAACCAGGCTCCCGCGGTGAGGCCCGCCAAGCTCGTCTCCTTGCCGTCGCGCGAGACCCCGCCCATCCGTGCGAGACCACTGACCACGCCGGCCCAATAGTCGAACTTGTCGCCGCGCATGAAGACGGTCTCGCCGTTGACATAGGATTTTTCGATAATCCCTGCACGGGCAACCTCGATCTCACGCTCCGTGAGCTCGCGCGACCAGGCGGCGACGCGCTTCAATTGATCCTCTGAAATCATGATCCCGAAGCCAACCGCACCGTAACGTCACCCCCACCCGATTGCTGCACCGCAACAAACCTGCCTCGTCCGCCGTGCGACGAAAGAAGCAGGCCCCCGCCCTCGCGAAAAACTTTGCCGACGAATTGTCAGGCACAAGACATTTCAAAATAGCGCTTTACCCTATTGAGGACCACCTCGCGCGATGCGGCTTTTGTTCCCAATGGGGACAACGCCGGTGGCGTGACCGGGCCGGGACCATCGGCTGCATGGTTTCGCCCGAACGGCCGATATAGGATCGGCCCAAGGAAGTGGACGAAAGAGCGCCAAAGCGCCGTCGCCGGGGAGGGAATTATTGGTGGCAACCAGTCTTGAAGTGCGCGGCGTGTCCTTGCGGTTCGGCGGCGTCCGCGCGCTGACCGACGTCAGCTTTTCCATCAAGGACGGCGAGCTGTTCTCGATCATCGGCCCCAACGGCGCCGGCAAGACCTCGATCGTGAACTGCATTTCCGGGCGCTACAAGCCGACCGAAGGCCAGCTCCTCTATCAGGACCGCGACATCACGGGATTGACGCCGAACGCCCGCGCCTCGCTCGGCATCGGCCGCACCTTCCAGAATCTGGCGCTGTTCCACCATATGAGCGTGCTCGACAACATCATGGTCGGGCGCCATCACCTGCTGAAAAATAACTTCATCACGGGCTCGCTGTATTGGCTGACCGGCGCGCGCAAGGAGGAGCTCGCGCACCGCCGCAAGGTCGAGGAGATCATCGACTTCCTCGACCTGCAATCGGTTCGAAAGGCGCAAGCCGGCACCCTGCCCTACGGCCTGCGCAAGCGCGTCGAGCTGGCGCGCGCCATGGCGCTGGAGCCGCGCCTCATTCTTCTCGACGAGCCGATGGCCGGCATGAACTTCGAGGAGAAGGAGGACATGGCCCGCTACATCGTCGATCTCAACGAGGAGTTCGGGATGACGGTGGTGATGATCGAGCACGACATGGGCGTGGTGATGGATATTTCCCATCGCGTGATGGTGCTGGATTTCGGCCGCAAGATCGCCGAGGGCGATCCGGCCGCGGTGCTGGCCGATCCCCACGTCAAGCGCGCCTATCTCGGCGAAGAGGACGAGGTGCTGGTCGATCCCGACGACAAGCCCGCTGCTCCGGAGTGCGCGGCATGATGGACTATGCAGGGCGCGTCGCGCAGGCCGACACCTATCCGAAACTTCTGCGGCTGAATGCGAAGGAGCACGGCAGCGAGGTCGCGCTGCGCGAGAAGGATTTTGGGCTCTGGCGTCTCTTCACCTGGAGTGACTACCAGAGGCGGGTGCGCGATTTCGCCCTCGGCCTCGTCGAGCTGGGCCTTGGGCGTGGCGACGTCATCGGCATCATCGGCGACAACCGGCCCGACTGGGTCGCCGCCGAAGTGGCAACGCACGCGATCGGCGGCTTGAGCCTCGGGCTGTACCGCGACGTGCTGGACGAAGAGGCCTCCTATCTCCTCAACTATGGCGAGGCGCAGCTCGTCTTCGCCGAGGACGAGGAGCAGGTCGACAAGCTCTTGGGGCTTGCGGATCGCGTGCCAAAACTGAAGCACATCATCTATTCCGATCCGCGCGGCATGCGGAAATATGATGATCCGCGGCTGATGCCGGCCGAAAATCTCGCCGAACTCGGCCGTGCGCGCGCCGCACGCGAGCCGGAGCTTTACGACAAGCTCGTGGATGCGACCAGGGGCGACGACGTCGCGATCCTCTGCACGACGTCCGGCACCACCTCGCATCCCAAGCTCGCGATGCTCGCCGCCGGCCGCGTGCTCGGCCACTGCGCTACCTATCTTTCGTTCGATCCAAAAGGGCCGGACGACGAATACGTCTCCGTGCTGCCGCTACCCTGGATCATGGAGCAGGTCTACGTGCTCGGCAAAGGCCTGCTCTGCCGGATGAAGATCAATTTCGTCGAAGAGCCCGACACCATGATGAACGATCTGCGCGAGATCGCGCCGACGTTCGTGCTCTTTGCGCCGCGCGTATGGGAGTCGATCGCCGCCGACGTCCGCGCCAAGGTGATGGACGCGACGCCATTCAAGCAGAGCCTGTTCGAGCTCGGCATGAAGAGTGGGCTGGCTGCGCTTGCGCACGGCAGGCATTCGACCCTCGCCGACATGGTCCTGTTTCGCGCGTTGCGCGACCGCCTCGGCTTCACCCGGCTGCGCTCGGCTGCAACCGGCGGTGCCGCGCTTGGGCCTGACACCTTCAAGTTCTTCCAGGCGATGGGCGTGCCATTGCGCACGCTGTACGGCCAGACGGAGCTGTTAGGGGCCTACACGCTGCACCCGGAAGGCAAGGTCGATCCCGACACCACCGGCGTTCCCATGTCCGATGAGATCGAGATCCGGATCGACAATGCCGATATTCATGGCGTCGGCGAGATCGTGGTGCGGCATCCCAACATGTTCCTGGGCTACTACAAGAACCCCGAGGCAAGCGTCGCCGACATCAGGGATGGCTGGATGCTCTCGGGTGACGCCGGCTATTTCAACGACAACAGGCAGCTCGTGGTCATCGACCGGATCAAGGATCTCGCCGAGACCTCGCGCGGCGAGCGCTTCTCGCCGCAATTCATCGAGAACAAGCTCAAATTCTCGCCCTATATCGCGGAGGCCGTCGTGCTCGGCGCGGGCCGCGACGCGCTCGCGACCATGATCTGCATCCGCTACTCCATCATCTCGAAATGGGCGGAGAAGAGCCGCCTCTCCTTCACGACCTACAGCGACCTCGCCTCGCGGCCCGAGGTGTATCAGCTGCTTCAGAAGGAGGTCGAGACGGTCAACGCGACCTTACCGCCGGCGCAGCGCATCTCGCGCTTCCTCCTGCTCTACAAGGAGCTCGACGCCGACGACGGCGAGCTCACCCGCACGAGAAAAGTGCGCCGCGGCGTCATCAACGAGAAGTATGCAGATATCATCGACGCGATCTATCGCGGCGACGCCAACATCCCCGTCGACACCGTGATCCGCTTCCAGGACGGCACCACCCAGCGCGTCCGCACCACGCTGCGGGTGGTGGACCTGGGTGGGCATGGCCACATGGCGGAGGCCGCGGAGTGACGTCAGTTCCTGCCCAAGATGCGATGCCAGCCGATGCGCCCTCTCCCCTTGTGGGAGAGGGCATCACCGCCATCAGCCACAGCCTCACGGTGAGGGGTCCTCTCTCCGCACCGTCAGTGCGGAGACAACCCCTCACCCGGCTTCGCTCCGCGAAGCCACCCTCTCCCACAAGGGGAGAGGGTGCAGCGTCATCGCATCTGCTTTTTGCGCGGATATCGACATGAACACCGCATTCCTCATCCAGCTCCTGGTCAACGGCCTCGTGGTCGGCACGCTCTATGGTGTCGTCGCGATGTCGTTTGTGCTGATCTACAAGGCGACGCAGGTCGTCAACTTCGCGCAAGGTGAATTGCTGCTGGTCGGCGCCTGGGTGTGCTGGGCGCTGCTCGCAAAATACCAGGTCCCGTTCTGGATCGGCATGCCGATGACGCTCGTCTTCATGTTCGTCTTCGGCATCGCGATCCAGGTGCTGATCCTCAGGCCGATGATCGGCGAGCCGATCATCTCGGTGATCATGGTGACGATCGGCCTTTCCACCGTGTTCCAGGCCGCGCTGAAGTGGATGTTCGGCGTCAACCCGCAGCCGTTCCCGCGCGTGTTCGAAAGCCAGTCGGTGAACCTGCTCGGGCTTCAGATCCAGACCGTCTACATCATGAGCCTCGTGGTCTCGGTCGCGATGATGATCGGCATGGCCTGGTTCTTCCGCGCCTCCAAATACGGCCTTGCGATGCGGGCAACCGCGTTCAACCAGCAGGTCGCGCAGTCGCTCGGCATTTCCGTGAAAAGCGTGTTCGCGATGGCCTGGGCGATCTCGGCGACGGTGTCGGCGGTCGCCGGCGTCGTCGTCGCCGTGGTGAACGGCGTGTCGTCGGGACTGGCGGCCTACGGCATCAAGGTGTTTCCGGCGGCGATCCTCGGCGGGCTGGACTCGGTCGGCGGCGCCGTGCTCGGCGGCATCATCATCGGACTTCTCGAGAACATCGCGCAATACGTCGACAGCCAGTATCTGCACTGGGGCAATCTCTACGAGATCGCGCCGTTCTACGTCCTCATCATCGTGCTGATGATCAAGCCTTACGGCCTGTTCGGCACCCACGACATCGAGCGGATTTGACCATGGCCGGCCCTGCCCTCATCCCTGCTGGTGATTTCCGCACGACCTACGCGGCCGACACCACGATCTTCCCGACCAAGACCAGCCGCAACTTTGCGATTGCCGGCGTGCTCCTGCTCTGCCTTGCACCGCAATTCTTCGGCGGATACTGGCTCAGCATCCTGATCCAGATCGGCATCTTCTCGATCGCGGCGCTTGGCCTCAACATCCTGGTCGGCTTCACCGGCCAGATCTCGATCGGGCACGCTGCCTTCTTCCTGCTCGGCGCCTTCACCTCGGCCTATATCTCCAACAACGCGCCGATCCCGGTGTTCTTCGCGATCCCGCTCGCCGGCATCGTCACCGCGCTCGTCGGCTTGGTCTTCGGCATTCCGGCGGCGCGGCTGAAGGGGCTCTATCTCGTCATCGCGACGCTCGCGGCGCAATACATCCTGCTCGACTTCTTCTCTCGCGCCGAATGGTTCTCCGGCGGCTCGGTGCCGGCCAGCGCCGAACCGTTCTCGATCTTCGGCTATACGCTGCGCGGCGATAAGCAATATTTCTACGTCGTGCTGGCTTACGTGCTCGCGAGCTACATCCTCGTCACCAATCTGATGCGCACGCGCGACGGCAGGGCGCTGGTCGCGATCCGCGACCACTATCTCTCCGCGGAGATCATGGGCATCAACCTGACGAAATACCGCACGCTGTCGTTTGCGCTGGCCGCCTTCTTCGCAGGCATCGCCGGTGCGCTCTATGCGCACTACCAGCAGGTTGTCTCGCAGGAGGGGTTCGGCATCGAGCGCTCGATCCTGTTCCTCGCCATGATCATCATCGGCGGCACCGGCTCGATCATGGGCACCCTGATGGGCACCGCCTTCGTGGTGCTGCTGCCGGAATCGATGGAATGGCTCAGCCTGCACCTGAAGGGCGGCGCCATCGACCACGCGCTGTCTCTCAACACCAACATCACCTTCCTCCGCGAGATCGCGATCGGGCTCATCATCATCGCGTTCCTGATGTTCGAGCCAGATGGGCTCGCGCATCGCTGGCGGCAGATCAAGGCTTACTGGAAACTCTACCCGTTCTCGCATTGAGCGCGGGTTACTCGACCAAAACGATAACAGGAGGAACCAACCAATGAAGACAAAATCCCTTTTGGGCACCGCATCGCTCGCGCTTGCGATCGCAGCCTTTTCGGCCAGCGCGCAGGCGCAGATCGCGATCGGTCATCTCGCCGATTATTCCGGCGGCACATCCGATGTCGGCACTCCCTACGGCCAGGCCGTCGCCGACACGTTTGCCTGGATCAACAAGAGCGGCGGCGTCGGCGGCAAGCAGCTCAACCTCGACACCAATGATTACGGCTATCAGGTGCCGCGCGCGATCGCGCTGTACAAGAAGTGGTCGGCACCCGACACCAAGGTCGCGGCGATCATGGGCTGGGGCACGGCCGACACCGAGGCGCTGACCGGCTTCCTCGCGCAGGACAAGATCCCCGACATGTCCGGCTCCTATGCCGCCGCGCTGACCGATCCCGAAGGCACCAGCGGCAAGGCGAAGGCCGCGCCCTATAATTTCTTCTACGGCCCGACCTATTCGGATGCACTGCGAGCGATGCTGATGTGGGCTGCGGACGACTGGAAGGCCAAGGGCAAGGGCGGCAAGCCGAAGTTCGTCCATATGGGTGCGAACCACCCCTACCCGAACGCGCCGAAGGCGGCCGGCGAGGCGCTGGCGCAGGAGCTCGGCTTCGAGGTGCTGCCGCCGCTGGTGTTCGCGCTGACGCCGGGCGACTACAGCGCGCAATGCCTGAGCCTGAAGTCGTCGGGCGCCAACTACGCCTATCTCGGCAATACCGCAGCCTCCAACATCTCGGTGATGAAGGCCTGCAAGTCGGCCGGCATCGACATCCAGTTCCTCGGTAATGTCTGGGGCATGGACGAGAACGCCGCCAAGACCGCAGGCGATGCCGCCGACGGCGTGATCTTTCCCTTGCGTACCTCCGTGAGCTGGGGCGGCGACGCGCCTGGCATGAAGACGGTGATGGAAATCTCGAAGATGTCGGACCCGACCGGCAAGGTCTATCGCCCCGTGCACTACGTCGCAGCCGTGTGTTCGGCGATGTACATGAAGGAGGCGCTGGACTGGGCCGCCAAGAACGGCGGCGCGACCGGCGAGAACGTCGCCAAGGGCTACTACCAGAAGAAGGACTGGGTGCCGGCGGGCATGGAGGGCGTCTGCAATCCCTCGACCTACACCGAGAAGGATCACCGCGGCACGATGAAGGTCGACCTCTATCGCGCCAAGGTGACGGGTGCGACCGACGGCGACCTCAATGACCTCATGGCCAAGGGCACGATCAAGCTCGAGAAGGTGAAGACCGTCGAGCTGCCGCGCAAGCCGGAATGGTTCGGATGGTGAGCGGCGCTAACGCCCCACACGCACCTGTCATCCCCCGCGAAGGCGGGGGATCCGGTACGCCGCGGCTTCTCAGGGAACGTCGGGCGTCTCTGGAATACTGGGTCACCCGCCCCAGTGCGCGATTGCGCACAAGGCGGGTGACGACATCGAGAGAGTAACTGACCATGAGTGACGTGGCTCATATCGAGCGCCCCTCCCCGAGCGTCGTTCCACCGCCGCTGCTCAGCGTGCGCAACATCGAGGTCGTCTACGACGACGTCATCCTGGTGCTGCGGGGCTTGAGCCTCGAGGTGCCGAAGGGCGCGATCGTGGCGCTGCTGGGCGCCAATGGCGCCGGCAAGTCGACGACGCTGAAGGCGATCTCCGGCCTGCTCAAGACCGAGGACGGTGAGGTCACGCGCGGCGAGATCATGTTCGACGGCTCCGCTATCGCCGGCATCGATCCCGACAAGATCGTTCGCCGCGGCATCTTCCAGGTGATGGAGGGCCGGCGCATCGTCGCCGACATGACCTCGCTCGAAAACCTCAAGCTCGGCGCCTTCACCCGCAGCGACCGCGAGGTCGACGCCGATCTCGACATGGTCTTCAACTATTTCCCGCGCCTGAAGGAGCGCACGGGCCTTGCCGGCTATCTCTCGGGCGGCGAGCAGCAGATGCTCGCGATCGGTCGCGCGCTGATGGCGCGCCCGAAGATGATCTTGATGGACGAGCCGTCGATGGGGTTGTCGCCGCTGCTCGTCAAAGAGGTCTTCGCGATCATCAAGAAGATCAATCGCGACCTCGGTGTCACCATCCTGCTGGTCGAGCAGAACGCCCGCGCCGCGCTCTCGGTCGCGAGCCACGGCTACATCATGGAGCAGGGCAAGGTCGTGCTCGACGGCACCGCCGACGAGCTGCGCGACAACGAGGACGTCAAGGAGTTCTACCTCGGCGGCGCCGGCGACCAACGCAAGAGCTTCAAGAACCTCAAGAGCTTCAAGCGGCGCAAGCGCTGGCTGTGAGCATCCAAAGCGTTTTCGAGCGAAGTGGAAACCGGTTCGCGTGAAGAAAACGCGTCAAAACAAATCAGGCTTGGTTCTGGAATCAGAACCGATCCTCCTAGGCCAGCACTTGCTCGGCTTCCGTCACCGCGCAGAGAACATGATAGAACGACGACGCAGGAATGGTCTCGACCAGCGACTTGCCTTCGCGGTCGAACTGATCATACCAGCCGCCCCTCACGGGATGGCTGAGATAGTGCCGTTCCAGCCGCACCAGCGCCGCGCGCGCCTTGTCCGCCGCGCCCGTCTCACCGGATTCGGCCTGCGCGATCCAGGCTTTCGCGATCTCGGTCTGCGGCCACAGCCGCCGCGAATGCCGGCGGATGTTGCCGTCGACGTCGGCCTCATCGATGAGACAGCCCGTCGCGGTGTCGTGACAGCGCACCGCCGTCTCCAGGAGCTCGGCGCGATACCGTGCGGTCGGGCAGCCGGTGATGCGTTCAAAGCCCTTCAACAGCCACACCCATTCGGCCTGGTGCCCGGGCTCGACGCTAACCGGCTCGATTCTGGACCAGTCCTCCTCGAAATATTCGCCGAGCACGCGCTTCTGCTTGTCGTAGAGATTGGCGAGAAACAACGCGAAGAACTCGCCGGCGCGGTTCTGGAACGACAGATCGTGCGTCGCGTCAAAGCACGCGATCATCGACTCGAACAAATGCATGTGCGGATTCTGTCGGCGCGGCATCGCGGGCGGCAGGCTCTCGTGAACTCCGCCATGCGGCGAGCGCAGATGCGCGTCGATAAAGGCGAGCAGCGCGTCGATCTCAGCGCGAACCTGCGCGTCCTTGTCCAGCGCGTAGACGGTCGCAAGCGCAAGCAGGATGAAGGCGTGGTCGTAGGCGTCGCGCTTGCCGTCCAGCACGGTGCCCTCCGGCGTCAGTCGGTGCACATAACCGGGACGGCCGTCCGGCGCCTTGGCGCGCGCCAGCATGTGCTCCATCCCCTTCAGCGCGATCGCACGGCCTTCCGGATACCAGCCCATCTGCGCGGCTTTGGCGTAGCAGTAGATCTGGCGGGCCTGCACGAACACCCGGCGCGGCGCCGCGCGATCCGCCGTGCCATCCTTGTGCAGCCGGTCGATGAAGCCGCCCGAGGCGGCATCCCAGCCCTCGCCCGACCACAACGGCAGCGCCTCGTCGATCATCCGCCGCTTCAACCTGGCGACGACATCGGCGGCCTCCTCCGTCGTGATCCCCTGTTCGTTGGCCATTCCACCTTCTCCAGCTCCGGCTGCCGCCCTGATAGCGACGCGCGCGGGGCGGCGCAACGGATGCGAACCAGTTGAGGACCAGCCATGACCGCCCATTACGACGCCCTTGAGACGCGTGCGCCTGACGAGCGCGAGGCCGAGCTGTTCTCGCGCCTGCCGGGCATCCTGCACCATGCCATGGCCGCACCGGCCTATGCCGAGCGCCTGAAGGGCTTCGAGCCGGCCTCCGTGACCTCACGGGCGGCGCTGGCGCAACTCCCGGTGCTGCGCAAGTCGGAACTGCCGGCCCTGCACAAGGCCTCCCTGCCCTTCGGCGGCTTCGTGGCACATCCGCCCGGGGCATTCGCACGGCTCTTCACCTCGCCCGGACCGATCTTCGAGCCGGAGGGAACCCAGGCCGACCCCTGGCGAGGGGCGCGAGCGTTATTCGCCGCGGGTTTTCGGCCCGGCGACGTCGTGCTCAACACATTCGGCTACCATCTGACCCCCGGCGGCTTCATTTTCGACACCTCCGCGCGGGCGCTTGGCTGCGCGGTGATCCCGGCAGGCCCGGGCAACGCGGAAGCGCAGTTCGAACTGATCGAGGCCTACCGACCGATCGGCTATAGCGGCACGCCGGACTTTCTGAAGATCCTGCTCGATGGCGCCGCAAGCGCGGGGCGCGATGTCTCCTCGATCAGGCGCGCGCTGGTCTCGGGCGCCGCCTTTCCAGCCTCGCTCCAGGACGAGATCAAGGCGCGCGGCATCGACGCCTACCAGGCGTTCGGCACCGCCGATCTCGGCCTCATCGCCTTCGAGACCGAGGCGCGCGAAGGCATGGTCGTCAACGAGGACCTGATCCTGGAGATCGTCAAGCCGGGCACCGGCGATCCCGTTGCGGCGGGAGACGTCGGCGAGATCGTGGTGACCTCGCTCGACCCGCATCATCCCTGGATCCGCCTTGCGCTCGGCGACCTCACCGCGGCGTTGCCGGGCAGAAGCTCCTGCGGCCGCACCAACATGCGCATCAAGGGCTGGATGGGTCGCGCCGACCAGACCACCAAGGTCAAGGGCATGTTCGTCCGCCCCGAGCAGATCGCCGAGATCGGCAAGCGTCATCCCGCGCTCGGCCGCCTGCGCCTCGTCGTCACCCGCGAGCGCGAGACGGATGCGATGACGTTGAAGGCCGAGACGGCGGCGGTCAGCGAGGCGCTCCGCGAGGAGATCGCCGCTACGCTACGCGCGGTGACGAAGCTCGGTGGCAATGTCGAGCTGGTGAGTCCGGGCGCGCTGCCGAACGACGGCAAGGTGATCGCCGACGAGCGCTGACATTCTCTAACAGGCCCCCGGTGCGTGCTACGGGCCACGAGATTCGCATCGGTCTTCAACACGTCACCGCGGCGATTTCGTGAGCTCGATCATATATCTGAGCCTGGCTGACCGGGAACCTTGCATCGCCCCAAGGGCTACCGTATTAGCAGATTAATCCGCGTCCTGGTTGCGACCGCGGAATCGGCCTTTTCCGGACCTTTAGACGTGCTTGAGCGAACTCTCGTCATCATCGCGGAGACCGAGACAATTGAGGAGGCCTTTCGCCGCCTCAACGCGAACATGCTCGGTATCCTGTTTGCGCAGGATGCCGGTGGGAAGATCGTCGGCGCGGTGACGGACGGTGACATCCGCAGGCGGATGTTGACCGGTATCACCATCCACGACAGCGTCGCAGCCTGCGTCAATCGCAACTTCGTCTGGGCGCGTGCCGGCGGACCGCGCGAGCAAATCCTCAAACTGCTCGATCAGCGTGTCCACGTGGTTCCGATCCTCGACGCCGAGGATCGGCTGGTCGACGTGTTCAGCCGCGAGCTGTTCAACCTGTCGGAAGAGAGCGAGGTGTTCGCGCGCGCCCGCTCTCCGGTGCGCATCAGCTTTTCCGGCGGCGGCACGGACCTCACCCACTACTTCGTAGCGAACGACGGCGGCGCGGTCATCAACGCCACGATCAAGATGTACGCCCATGCGACGCTCAGGCGACGCAGCGATGGCCGGATCCGGATCTACTCGCACGACTTCCGCTGCACGGTCGAAGCAGACAGTCTCGCCGAGCTCGGCGCGGGCGGCGATCTCGCCTTGATCAGATCGGTGATCCGCCTGATCAAGCCTACTTACGGCTTCGAGCTCGAGGTCTCCGCCGATTTTCCGGTCGGCTCGGGGCTCGGCGGCTCGGCCGTGGTGTCCTCGGCGATCATCGGCTGCTTCAACGAATTCCGCGGCGACCAGTGGGACCGCCACGAGATCGCGGAGATGGCATTCCAGGCCGAGCGGCTGATGCTGAACATCCCCGGCGGCTGGCAGGATCAATACGCCACCGTGTTCGGCGGCTTCAATCACATGGAGTTCTCGTCAGACCAGAACACCATCGTGCCGCTGCGCCTCGATTCCAACATCATCGCCGAGCTCGAGGAGAGCCTGGTGCTCTGCTACACCGGCTCGGGTCATGACTCCGGCGCAATCCACCGCGACCAGAAGGCGCAGCACGAGACCTCGGATGCAGTCGCCGCCGCCGCCAAGCAGAAGGAAGTGACACGCGAGATTCGCAAGCATCTCCTGCGCGGCCGGCTTCTCGAATGCGGCCGACTGATCGACGAGGCTTGGCACGCCAAGCGCAAGCTGAGTTCCAAGATCTCCTCGAACGAGCTCGACGATATCTATGACTTCGCCAAGTTGCACGGTGCGGTCGGCGGAAAACTGCTAGGTGCCGGCGGCGGCGGTTATTTCATGTTTTTCGTGCGCCCGTTCGAGCGCTACCCGCTGATCTCCGCGCTGGAGCAGAAAGGCCTGCGTTGTGCGCGCATCATGTTCGAGGAGAACGGCCTCAGGACCTGGAAATCGCGCTTCCCGGCCCGGCCGGCCGACGAGTGAGACGAGATTGTTGATGACTTCGCCCCATAAGACCGCCCCGATCCGCATCGGCGACCGCCTGGTCGGCGATGGCGAGCCCTGTTACGTGATCGCCGAGATCGGCAACAACCACAACGGCGATTTCGACCGAGCCATCGCGCTGGTCGATGCTGCGGTCGCGGCCGGCGCGGATTGTGCCAAGTTCCAGATGCGCAAGCTCGACGAGGTCTACCGCGCTTCCTCGCTGTCCGGAAAGGACGACGACCTCGCCGTCGAATACACGCTCGACCTGCTCCGCCGGTTCGAGTTGACAACGGAGCAGCAGAAGAAGATCGCCGACTACTGCGCCTCGAAGGGCATTCAGTATCTCTGCACACCCTGGGACGCCAAGAGCGTCGCGGCGCTCGAAGGCTTTGGCGTTGCTGCCTACAAGGTCGCTTCCGCCGACCTCACCAACCTTCCGCTGCTCGCCAAGCTGACCGCGACCCGCAAGACGCTGATCGTCTCGACCGGCATGAGCACGACGGACGAAATCAGGACCGCGGCGAAATTTCTCGACGACCGCAAGGCGAGCTACGTGCTCCTGCATTGCCAGAGCACCTACCCGGCGGCGCTGCACAACATCCATCTGCGCTTCATGCAGACGCTGCGGGATATCCACCCGATCGTCGGCTACTCAGGGCATGAGCGCGGCACCGCGGTGTCGACGGCAGCGGTGGCACTCGGCGCCGTCGTGATCGAGCGCCACATCACGCTCGACCGCGAGATGGAAGGCCCGGACCATGCTGCAAGCCTGGAGCCGGAGGAATTCAAGGCACTCGTCGCCGGCATCCGCGAGGTGGAAGCGGCGCGCGGCGAGAAGCTTGCCGAGCGTGCGCTCAGCCAGGGCGAATTGATCAACCGCGAGAACCTCGCCAAGAGCCTCGTCGCCGCGCGCGACATCGCGCCCGGCACCGTCATTTCCGACGATGATATTGCCGTGAAGAGCCCGGGCCAGGGTCTGTCGCCGCTGAAAATGCCGGCGCTGATCGGCAAGGTCCTCAAGCGGAAGATGGCCGCGGACGATTATTTCTTTCAGAGCGACCTCGACGAGGGCGCCGCGAAAGCCCGGCGCTACCGCTTCGACCGGCCGTGGGGCGTCCCGGTGCGCTATCACGACACCGAGCGCTTCCTCGAAATCTGCGAGCCCGACATCATCGAGTTCCATCTCAGCTATAGCGACATGGAGCGCGATCCGGCGGCCTATCTGTCCGGCACCTACGATCTCGGCTTCGTCGTGCATGCACCGGAGCTGTTCGCTGGCTCCAAGCTGATGGATCTCGCGACGCCCGACGAGACGCTGCGGCGCTACTCGCTCGAGCAGACACAGGCGGTGATCGACATCACCCGCGGCCTGAAGAAATTCTTTCCGAAGACGAAGCGCCCTCCGATCGTCGCCAATATCGGCGGTTTCACCATGGATGAGCCGCTGCCGCCGGCAGAGAAGGCTGAACGCTACCGCATCTTTGCGCAAAGCCTGAAGGAGCTCGACATGGACGGCGTCGAGCTGACGCCGCAGACCATGGCGCCGTTCCCCTGGCATTTCGGCGGACAGCGTCACCAGAACATCTTCATCTTCCCCGAGGAGTCTGCGGCGTTCTGCGCCAAGCATGATCTGCGGATGTGCGTCGACATCTCCCACACGAAGCTCGCCGCCAATCATTTCGGCTTCGACTTCGTGCAAGGCCTGGCACAGCTCGGCCCGCACACCGCGCATCTGCATTTCGGCGACGCCAAGGGGCTGGACGGCGAAGGCCTCCAGGTCGGCGAAGGCGAGATCGATTTCGATGAGGTCGGCGATGTCCTGCGCAAGCATGCGCCCGGCGCGTCCTTCATTCCGGAAATCTGGCAGGGCCACAAGAACATGGGCGAAGGCTTCTGGACGGCGCTCGAGCGGCTTGAGGGGCACATCTGATGGCGCGCAAGACGCTGGCCGTGATCGCCGCACGTGGCGGTTCCAAGGGCATTCCGCACAAGAACCTGCTCGATCTCTGCGGCAAGCCGCTGATCGCCTGGACAGTCGAGCAGGCGCGCGCGGCGCGCGGCGTCGACGTGGTGGCGGTGTCCTCCGACAGCGACACGATTTTGGCCGCAGCCGAAGCGGCCGGCGCCGTCGGCGTGCGCCGCCCAGACGACATCTCCGGCGATCTCGCCTCGTCCGAATCCGCCTGGCTGCACGCGCTCGACGCGATCGACGAGCGCATGGGCCGCTTCGAGCGCATCGTCGCGCTCCAGGCGACCTCTCCGATCCGCGAGGCCCGCGATATCGAAGAGGCGCTTGATACCTTCGAGCGGGAAGAGCTCGACAGCCTGCTCTCGGTCTGCGAGGTCGAGGACTATTTCAACTGGCGGATCGGCACGGGCGGACCAGAGCCGATCAACTACGACTTCCGCAACCGCCGCATGCGGCAGCAGATCGAGAAGCGCTATCTCGAAAACGGCTCGTTCTACGTCCTGATCCCCTCGCTCCTGCGCGAGCAGAACAACCGCCTGGGCGGCAAGATCGGCTTTCACGTGATGGAGCGTCACAAGATGTTCCAGATCGACCGACCCGAGGACGTCAAGCTCTGCGCCGCGATCATTCAGGCTTACGGCTATGCCTGACCTCAGCGCCTTCTCGCTTGCCGGCAAGATCGCGGTCGTCACCGGCGCCTCGCGCGGTATCGGAGCTGCGATCGCGGCCGGCCTGAAGGATGCCGGCGCCGACGTCTTCGGGCTCAGCCGCTCCGGCACCGCGCCGCAGGGCGTGACGCCGATCGCCTGCGATCTCGCCGACGATGCCGCGATCGCGCATGCGTTCGGCAACGTCAGCGCGCAGCACGGACGGCTCGACGTGCTGGTCAACGCGGCCGGCATCAGCCTTCCCGCCCAAAGCGCCGAGAGCGAGCTCGCGCGCTTCCGCAGCACGGTCGCGACCGATCTCACCGGCGTCTATGCGACCATCCTCGCCGCCCATCCGCTGATGAAGACGGCCGGCGGCTCGATCATCAATGTCACCAGTATCAACTCAGTGCGCGGCTTCCCGGGCAATCCCGGCTATGTCGCAGCGAAGGCGGGCCTCGCCGGGCTGACGCGCGCGCTTGCCGCCGACTTCGCTGCCGACGGCATTCGCGTCAATGCGCTGGCGCCCGGCTATGTCGCGACCGAGATGACCGCAAAGAGCTTTGCCGATCCGGCGATGCATGAAGACCGGCGCCGCCACACCATGCTCGGGCGCTGGGGCGAGCCTGCCGACATGGTCGGCGCCGCCGTTTTCCTGGCATCGCAAGCATCATGCTATGTGACCGGCCAGGAACTCTTCGTCGACGGCGGCTGGACCACCAAAGGCCTCGCCATCAGCTCGGACAGGAAACCGTGACCGCAACGCTCGAACGCATCGGCTTCATGCAAGGCAGGCTGTCGGCGCTGGTCGACGGCAAGATCCAGGCGTTCCCCTGGGACGAATGGCGCGAGGAATTTTCGCGCGCGAAGGCGCTTGGCCTCACGCGGATGGAATGGACCATCGACCAGGAGCGGTTGCGCGAAAATCCACTGATGACCGCACAGGGTCAGAACGAGATCATCGCGCTGTCGCGCGAGAACGGCGTGCGCATTCCGAGCCTGACGGGCGACTGCTTCATGCAGGCGCCGTTCTGGAAGGTCGACGCCGTCGTGCGCGACGCGCTCGTTGCCGACCTCGACCTCCTGCTCGCCGCCTGTAGCCGGCTCGGCATCGAATTCGTCGTGATTCCGCTGGTCGACAACGGCAAGATCGAGCGCGAGAGCGAGAGCGATACGCTCAAGCGGGTGCTGCTCGCCCGCCGCGAGGCGCTCACGACGCAGAACGTCAAGATCGTCTTCGAATCCGATCTGCCGCCGCGCGAGCTCGCCCGCTTCATGGAGGCCTTTCCGGCCGAAATGTTTGGCATCAATTACGACAGCGGCAACAGCGCCTCGCTCGGCTATGACAGCGACGAGGAGATCGCGGCCTACGCGCCGCGCATTCTCAACGTGCATGTGAAGGATCGCATTCGCGGCGGCACGACGGTGCCGCTCGGCACGGGGAGCGCAGACCTCGCCAAGACGATCCGGCTGATTGAGCGCTCCGGCTACAAGGGCCAATACATCCTGCAGACCGCACGCGCCGCCGATGGCGACCACGCCGGCGCCCTTGCCAGGTATCGCGACATGACCGTGGGCTGGATCGAGGACGCCGCGCGATGAAGCTCGAGCTCGAGAACCGCGTCGCGCTCGTCACCGGCGCCAGCCGGGGGATCGGGCTTGCGATCGCGACGACGCTCGCGTCCGAAGGCACAAAAGTAGCGCTTGCCGCGCGCGGGGCGGACGCGCTGCATGCGGCCCGCGCGACGATTAGCGGCAACACTTCGATTCATGTGGCGGACGTCACCGATCCGGCCGCCGCAAGCGCACTGGCCCAGGATGTCGAAAAGCAATGGGGCCAGATCGACATCCTCGTCTGCAACGTCGGCAACGGCACTTCCGTTCCGCCCGGCAAGGAAACCGCGGCGGAATGGTCGCGGGTGATGGACCTCAATCTGTTCGCCGCGACCAACATGATCGAAGCCGCGCGTCCGTTGATGGCGCGCGGCAGCGGCGACCGCGCCATCATCTGCATCTCCTCGATCGCCGGCATGGCTGCAATCGGTGCGCCCGTCACCTACTATGCCGCAAAGGCTGCGCTGAACGCGACGGTGCGCGGGCTGGCACGGCCACTCGCGCTCGAAGGCATCCGCATCAACGCCGTGGCGCCCGGCAATATTCTCGCCGCTGACGGAACCTGGGCGCACAAGATCGCCGAAAACGAGCAAGCCGTCGACGACATGCTCCAACGCGAGGTGGCACTGCGCCGGCTCGGCAGACCCGAGGAGGTCGCAGACCTCGTCGCCTTTCTCGCCTCGCCGCGTGCCGCCTTCATCACCGGCAGCGTGATGGTGGCCGATGGCGGCCAGTTGCGGAGCTGAACAGGAGCATTTTCATGGCAAGCCCCTCCTCCCGCTACGACCTGACCGGACGGACGGCGCTCGTGACCGGCGCCGGTGGACTGCTCGGCAAGCAGCACGTCGCAGCACTTGCGGAAGCAGGCGCACGCGTTGTCGTCACCGACGTCGGCCTGGGGCAGGCTGAAGCCGCCATCGCGGCACTGAAGCAGAACATGCCCGAGGTCGATCTGATTGCGGCCGAGATCAACGTCACGTCGCAGGATTCGGTGCGCGCCGCGCACGAACAGCTTGCGGGCCGCGGCATCACCGTCGACATCCTCGTCAACAACGCCGCGATCGATCCGAAGGTGACGTCGGCGCCTGGCGTGATGCACTCCTCGCGCTTCGAGGCATTTCCGGTGCCGCAATGGCAAACCGAAATCGCCGTCGGTCTCACCGGCGCGATGCTGTGCGCCCAGGTCTTCGGCGGCGAGATGGCCCGGCGCGGTCGCGGCGTGATCCTCAACATCGCCTCCGATCTCGGCGTGATCGCGCCGGACCAGCGGCTCTATCGCCAGCCCGGCGTCACGCGCGAGGAGGAGCAGCCGGTCAAGCCTGTGACCTACTCCGTGATCAAGCACGGCCTGATCGGATTGACGAAATACCTTGCGACCTACTGGGCCGACCACGGCGTCCGCGTCAACGCAATCTCGCCCGGAGGCGTCTTCAACAACCAGGATCCAGCCTTCGTCGAACGGCTTACGCGCCTGATCCCGATGGGTCGCATGGCCGACGTCGACGAGTATCGTGCGGCCGTGCAGTTTCTCTGCTCGGACGCATCGAGCTACATGACCGGGCAGAACCTGGTGATGGACGGCGGCAGGAGCGTGTGGTAGGCGGCCGCATGAGGGCAAAATGCAATGTTCGCTTGAGGGGGCCGCGGCGGAACCAGAACAAGCGGGGCGGCTCGGTTTGACGGGCACATCGTCTCACCCTGATCAAAGCCTCGTCGATCAAAAGGGGCTCCCCCGGCGAGACGTCATCCTGCTCTTATGCGCCCTCGCATTTGCGCACGCGCCGATCCTCATCAACAATGGCTTGATCGCAGATGACTGGCTGATTTTTCGGATCAAGCCGGGCTACCCGGCACAAATCGATTTCATGCTCCACGGCGCCGGCCATCCGATCGTGTACGTCTACTGCGCACTGGCGAATCTCTCTGGCCATCCGATCGCCTTCATGAAAACGATGGCGATCATCGGAGTAGCGATTGGTGCAATCAATCTCAGGGCCTTCCTGGGACGCCTGCGCGTCTTTTCCGATTTCGAGGCGCAGTTTTTGACGCTCCTGGTCTGGACCTATGCTGGCTTTCAGGTTTGGACGGCCAAGTTGCTCGCGACCTATATCTTTAGCCTGGCGCTGGTATTCCTTGGCTTGAATTTGTTTGCCGCGATCGCAGCCTCGAAGAGTCCACCGATCTGGTGGAGACCACTGAGCCTCATCGCCCTATTTTGCAGCTTCGCCATCAATTCAATGATGGTGGTCTATCTCATCGGCTTGCTTGCGGTCTTGTTTGCGTCGCCGCTTGGCGATCGCCGTCGCCTCGCCTCACTTCCCCTGCTGAAACGCTGGGTGGACTTCCTGGCGCTGCCCTTTGTTTACTGGTTTTCGACCAGGCTCCTGTTTCCCAGGTCAGGTCCGTATGCCGAATATTACCGAGCACGTATTCCCGACCTTGACACAACTCTGGCAGCGGCCGGCCAATTTGTCGAACAGGGAACATATCGCCTTCTGGAGCAGGCAACGACGCTCGCAAGCGAGACTCATCGTCTGTTCGCCATCGTTGCGCTCGCCGGGCTCGCGTTCGTCGCCCTTTCATTCCGGGTCGAGCGCACAGGGCTATCTTGGCGAGACGGCCTGATTTCGGCAGCTTGGCTCATGGTCGCCGGTCTCACGACCTTTGCGGTGCTCCTGCTCCCTTATATTGCCATTGGCGCGGTACCGACCGGCCACTTCTACGAATCACGACATCTCCTGCTATTCGGAATTCCACTTGGCCTGCTGGCGGTCTCTGTGCTCCGTATTCTGCGTTCGGTCCCCGGAACGACGCCATTTGCGCTCACTGCCGTCGTCCTCCTTCTGACCGTGAACCTCTGTTCCCTCTGGGATGGCTATTTCCACCAGCAGGCGAGGTGGCTCCGGCAAAATGCGCTGATTCATGGCCTGCAGCGCGCCTATCGCGAGCCACCCGCTGCCGTGTTCAACCTGATCGACTACTTCCTCGAACATCCCACCCACACTTGGTTTGGCATGAGCGAAGTGACAGGCATCCTGCATGCGGCATGGGACAACAGACCGCTGCTGGGGTTCCTGGCCCGCAACGAGCCGGCGACGATCCTTCAAGACGTGGACAAGATGAAAAAAATGCCCGGGAGCGCTTTCAGCAACGTCGATCCGTGGGGTCTCCAGGCGCGGATCGAGCTGATTCCGCGAGAACCAGTGTTGACCAACTACCGGCTGTCCCTTCAATACTATCGCTGCCTGGTTTCCTTCTGCGAGACCGGCAAACTGACTGACGCCCTCGCCGAGACGAGAGTCCAGGTGGGACCTATCCCCCGCGTCCTCGGGCCCAAACTGGACTAGCATGATCGACTTCGGCCCAAATCGTTCGGCCTGTTCCCCGACCTGCGGACAAAATCGGGGGCTACGTTGATGCGAGCAATCGAAGTCCATTTGCCAACTGAGCATCATTGGCGGTTGCCATGAGCGGCCGCACTTTCAACTTCTCACTGATTGCTTCCAGTGCCATTGGGGCGGTCTGACATGTGGTTACACACGGTTGGCCTGACACTACTTCTTTTCATCATTTCGACCGGCTTTGGACTTTTCATCTTGATGCTGGCATCAAACCGGCTGATCGAAGCGTCCCGCCTAAGTCGTCTTGAGACGCTGATCCTGGGGTTTACGATCGGCGCGCCGGGATCAGGAACCTTTCTGCAACTGTTCTGCGTCGTTGAGCGCAACCTCAAAGTCGATCTCGCGGTACTGTCGCTGACCTCTCTCGTGGGCTTCATTGCCACGCACAGGCTGTGGCGGCCGCGTCGGCAAGACCTGCGGGAAATTGCGCTCTGGACCGCCATCGCGGTACCGTTCGCGACGATGACGTGGTGGTGCTCGTTCGGCGCCTTCTCGAACTTCCCTTTCACCGACATTGGCGCCGACGTCCACTGGATGAAGATCGCCCAGGAGTTCGCCGACACTGGCGTGCTCAATCCCTACGCAAATCAGACCTATTCGGACCTCCGCGCGGCCCTTGCAGGCCTCCTGTCCGGGACGTTCGGCCTTGACCTGGTGCAATTCCACTGGACCTATCGCTACCTCTCGTCTCTCTGCCTCGGGATCTTTTTCTACGCCGTTGCCAGCAGCCTATTCGTCGACTCCAACCGCAAGTGGTTTGCTGTCTTCTTTGCGATCAGCACAAACACGCTCGGAATCTTGACCAACGGCAGCCTCGCGCTGGCCAGCAGCCTCGTATTCCTGACGACCCTCATGAGGACTGCGCGGCCGGCGGAGATCCGTCGAATCTTCCCGTCATCGACTATTGCTCCCGCTATGGCTGCCTTCGCTGGCGCTGTAGTCGCCTTTCTCCTGAACAACAACGCACTGTTGCTGGCGACCTTGCCGGTGCTCTTCCTCTGCCTCAATGCGCTTTGTCGGCTGGGCAGAGACATGGGGCAAAGGATTGCGCCGATTCTGCTCGTGAGTGCAGCGTGGCCCATGGCCCTGATATTCGTCCACCGAAGTTCGTATCTGTTCGTGCTGATCGCGATCGCGAGTTGGCTCCTTTACCTCGTGGTGTTGAAGGTCGTCTCGCAACCCGCCCCCCGTCGACTGAAGTCCCTGTGGGTCGCTAGCCTTCTGCTTCCGTCGCTGTGCGTTCTTATTCTGCTCTACGTCGCAGCGGCGCGGGTCGGATTCGTTCCCAAGGTGAGCGCCAACGGACTGTTCTCTCTCGTCACCCAAGTGTTGCTCGGCCGGGCGATGAGCGAGGGCGACGAGATTATGCTCGGCGCCGGACCGGAGGTTGCGGCAATTGAGTTCGGTCGCGCGATCGGCCCCTTGTTCGCAGTTATGATCGGCGTGATGTACCTGTGGTGGAGCCTGAAGAATCCACCGAGCCGGATTATTCGAACGGCTGCCGATCCGGACCAAAGCGGCTCTATCGCGCGTCTACTATGGTCGTGGGTTGCAGCGTGCGGCTTCAGCCTCGCTGTGCTGTCCGGCTTCCCCTTCATGTACCGCATCCTCTTTTTCGTCCTGGAGCTCTTTACGATCGCGACGACGGAGATCTTCTGCCAACTGCTTATCGACTCGGCCCCGTCGCGGGTCGGACGATTGCGACTCGTCAGCGGTCTTGCGTTGATCCTGATCGCCGCTCTCACCATCGGCGTCTATTCGTTCAGCTGGTGGCCTGATCTGCCGTATAGCGCTTATCAGATCATGTTGCGGCCGGCGCAGATGGGTGCGCTCGCCGTGACCGCGCTTTGCGCGGCACTGACACTTTCGGGCCGGCGGCGGGTGCAAATCCTGGCTGCCGCGACGGTTATCGGCCTCAGTGTTGCGATGGATCGGTCCGCGATCATGAACCTGTTCAGGGTGTACAGCTATGGCCGGCCTCCAGATGGCGCGGCCATCATAACGCATTACGATGCCAGCGACCTCGCCACCGATCGCTGGCTGCATGACAATTTGCCGAACTCCGTCGTCGTGACCGATCCCCTCACACTGGCCATGGCAAAGGCCGTCGGCGGACTGCCTGGCCTCTATCTGTTTTCCAATCTGGATACGGTTCACCCGATCATCGCCAACGACGTCAAGGAAATCATCGCGGCGATCGTGCGGCCGGAGCAAGATAAGAATCGCACAGCCATGAGAACCTGCGCGACCATGGCGCCCTTGCTGTCCAACCTCAATCTCGAGGCACGCGCTCAGATGGGCACCTGGGGCTTGAAGGAAGGCATGCTGAAGTCGGTCAGGCCTAGCCAGCAGCTGCCAATCGAGCCGTTGAAGAAGGAGATAAGCCCGCTGGAGCCGAGCACACAGGAGGAGACGGGCTCTGCAGCGCCACAATCTGAACGTGAAAATCTCATAAACAACGCGAATAACGTGCTGCAGACACCACACGGCCAATGGAACTTGATTGCCATCATCAATCCCCGCACCATGTCCTGGTTGCAGCTCAGCGGGGGACAGAGGCTTTCGTACTTTCCGATCAACGCTCCCCTTGACCCGGAAGTCCTGAACGGACTTAGGCGAGGCCCCTTTATGTTGCCGTTCTCCGATGGCCAAAATGTTGTCGTCGTGATCAGCTGTACCGACCTTCAACGCTAAATTGCTTGCTACCAAGACTGGCTATGCATATTTGGCGGACCTCAATGTTGCTCAGTGCGTGTCGAGTATGAAAAATTTGACTATCAGTCGGAAGCTGATGCTACTCGGCGTTTTCAGCTTGCTCGCGGCAGCCGCGGTGTGGCTTCTCTGCAAGCCAGATCCTCCGGTCTGGCGCGCAAGGACGGTTTTTCACATTGGTTCGACGGTGAATCGAATCTTGCTGATCGAAGGCTCACAAAATCCACAGAGCACGATCGAGCGGTATACGTCGGTGGTGGGTCTGATCTCGTCGGCAGCATTCCGTCAGACCGTCGTGGGCGCGAGCAAGTTTGAGACGGACACCGCTGCGATATCGAAGCTCCTTGTCTTCGACACTCTCAGGGCGAATGCCATCAACGACTTCGATATCGCCATCGAGTTCGTCGCGGGATCGTCACAGGACTGTCTCGCGGCTTACCGCGTCATCTCAGACCAGATCGAGCAGCGGCACGCACGCATGCTCGAGCAAGACGTCAAGCTGCTGCAGATAACCATCGACGAATATCGCGAGCGCTCGAACCAGCTGCAGAAATGGGAAGACGCTAGACTGCGCGTCATCCATGATACGGTGCCCGATCCGGAGGTTTTGAAGACGGACCTTGGAGCGATCTGGAATCAGACGAGAGAGAACCTGCGGAAACTTGAGGCGACCCAGGCGCTCGTTGCCCCCACCCGCTTCCCGCCAGCATCGGAAGTCTTTTCGAATGGTCCACTCACCGGCAACACGGTACGGCTGTCGGCGCTGTCCGGCCTCGGCATCCTCGTCGGCGTCATCCTGATCGGGCTCATCCTGGAGCACGTCACGAGCGAACGCCGGAACCCCAAGCCATGATCTCGGCAGGCGAACAGGCCGCAGTCCTTCTTTGCGGGGGCTCCTTCTTCGTCTTTCTCTTTTATCTTGCCGGCCGCCGACCGGTCATTTTCGTCTGTTTCTTCTTTATCATTTTCACGCTCGCATGGCGCATGGCGGCCACGATGTTCATCGATCTGGAAGGGCCCGTCTATTCCTCACAGCTCGTGCGAACCGTCGGCCCCGGAACGGCGACAGTTGTCCACGCGATCGCGTATTTGGTGACTCTGGCTCCTTTTCTGTATTTCTTCCGGCGAAGCGCCGTGGAGGCGTGGTGCGCCGATGTCCGCCAAGACGCGGCTCAGCCCGGAGAGATCACGCTAGCCGACCTGACCTTCGCGGCGTCGCTGATCCTGCTGGGCTTTCTCTATTTCGATCTCGTGCGACGAGGAACGATACCATTCTTCAGCAAGATCGAACGTTTCAATTATGCCGGCGGCGTCGCCCATCGCTGGCTGTTCCGATACGGAAATTTGGTCACGTTTTGGTGGGGATTGATGTTCGCTACCGGGTATTTGCGGCGGCGACGCGTCGACTGGCGTATGCTGATCCTTCTCGGCGTGCTCGCGGTCTACGCATTCCTGACCGGCAATAGGTTCTCAGCCTATTACAGCTATCTTAGCTATTTCATTGCACCCTGGGCCGCGGTCGTTGCTCATCAACTGACAAACCAGAGCAAACCTTTCGCCTGGATCGGACGAAGTCTTGCTTCGAGCAAATCGCGACTTGCAGCATCCTGCATCGCGATCATACTCGGCGGCGTCGTTCTTTATGCAATCTATAACAACCTGGCCAACGTTCGCGGCTACCAGCAGAGCGAAATCTGGCATCAGGCGTTCGAACGCGTCCTCATACAGCCGAGCGAGGTCGGTTGGGACTCGTTCGAACGCATATTTCAACGCGGACACGCTGACTCGCCGGCGGTGTTTCGCTTCCTCTTCGAGGAACCCATCGAGCCGAGCCGCAACACCTCGATTCAGTATCTGATGTTCGCATCCATCGGCGAGCCGCGCGCGTCCGATCAGATTCGAGGAGGCTTTCAATTCGCTGGTGGCTTTCCCGAAATTTTCTTTGAGTTGTTCGGGCCCTATCTCGCCTGGCCCTTCCTATTCGGGGCGGGTTGCATCACGGCTGCTCTGTCGGCTGTCATGGTTCGAGGAACATTGCGCGGAGACTATGCCTCCACTTTTCTTGCGCTCTACCTGCTGTTCGGCTTTCACATCATGTACATCGGGGGCATGCTCAATTTCGTGACCGTCCAATCCTATTGGATCAAGATTGGGCTATTCTCGCTCGCCCTATTTCTCGAAGAAACGCTGGCCCGCCGCGGGCTGCAACTGCTTCCCTTCGGACTGCTCCGGGTCAGACAGGTCCGGAACCGGGGTTGATGGGCCTGGAGACCGCGAAGAGACGACAAACCGCGCGAGGACCAGCCTTCTTGCTACCTCAAAGCCTAGCTTCGCACGTCTTGCAACTGGCGTTAAGTGTCGGTAAGAGACCGGGAAACGGGCAACCAGGTCGACAGGATGAACACGACGGCAAATAGTGCTGGGGCCGCGGTGAGCGCGTCGCGCGGGCGAAAGTTGCGTGATTTCGTTGGCCGATTTCTGGTCCCGCGATCGCCGGTGTTGCTGTCGCCCTGGCGCTACTTTATGCTCCTGCCGCCGGTTTTTGCGTTGCGGTTCCATTCCAGGCGACTCTACTGGCGACTCACCGGCCACACGCTCAAACAGCTCGTCAAGGGTGACGGCGTTGAAAGTGGCTTCGTTGCCGAGCAGGTCCTGCCGTACAACCTCGGCAACATCAATATCATCAATCGCGGGCGAACCGAGCGCGTCATCGCTCTGCTTCGCTCCATCAGAGGAGTGAAGCTTCGCGCACTGGATACGCTGGTCGTTGGCCCTCGCAACGAGGCCGAGCTGATGCTGCTCGTCTCCTATGGGTTCGATCCGGCGAAACTGACGGCGATTGATCTGTTTTCCTATTCTCCGGCCGTGCGCCTGATGGACATGCACGATCTGAAGTTCAGCGACGACCAGTTCGGTGCCGTCTACAGCGCTTTCGTGATCACCTACAGCGACGACATTCCAAAGGCGGTCGCCGAAACAATCCGTGTCGCGAAGGATGGCGCCCTGATCATCTTCGCTTTTGAGCACCTCGCCCAGGGCGCCGGCAACCGCTTTGGCAAGAACAATCTCGGCAATGGCCCGGACGACCTGATTGCGCTGTTCGGCATCAATGTCGGCCACGTGTTCTGGAAGGAGGATTTCGAAAGCGAGGGTCGTTTCACGTCCTCCGTCGTCTTCCGCCTGACCAAACGCAGCGGCGGCGCGCACTAAATACAAGGGGGAGATCAAGAATGCAGTCGCTTCGCAAGATGGCCTCACGAGCACGAATGAAAACGCGCGTGGCCATGTTCGGCAACAACCATTCGTTCAAGGTCAATCTGAAGTACGCGGCCTACGAAAATGCCGCTCGGCGCAGCTGGAAGCCGCGATTCAAGCCGACGCCGGAGCAGTTGGCTACCGCAGAACGCTTCAAGAAGAACGGGTTCGAGGTGTTGCCGCCGCCCAGGGGTATGACCCCGGAGAAGCTGCGCGCACTCAGGGAGGCCGTCGACAAGCAGTTCGAGGACCAGAGCAACGGGTATGGTCTCGGCATCGGCATGTCTCGGCTGATCGACGGCCTGGAGATTCTTCCCGAGATCGTCGACTTCATCGACGACGATCTCGAGGCTGCCGTTGAGAATTACTACGGCAGCCATTTCAAGATCTTCGCGATTTCCTTCTATCGGACGCTTCCGACGCCGGACAAACCCGATTCGAGCTTCCTTTGGCATCTCGACAATTGCCCGAAGCAGGAAATCAAACTGATGGTGTATCTGGACGACGTGGTCGCCGATACCGGCGCCTTCAGCGTGAAGGACAAACCCTTCAGCGACGATTTGCGCAAGGAGGGTTTTTTCGACCGCAAGCGCATCAACCAGTTCATTGACCGTCTTTCCGACACCAGCACGACGAAAGTGCTCGAGGGACCGACAGGTAGCCGCTTGCTGTTCGAGAACGGCGGGTGCATCCACAAGGCAACCTCGCCCAAGCGCGAGCACCGGGATGTCGTGACGTTTGTGCTGATTCCGTCGGAGATTCCCTGGCGCCCGCACTTCGCGCGACACCGCAATCTGCTCAGCACCAATGCAGGGATTTGCGTCGATCCCTACAGGGATCAACCCGAGCATGTCGGGTATCAGTTCTGAGCTTGCCAATGGTCCATCCGGGGCGATGATCAGACAAGCAGTCATTCTGGTTGGCGGACTCGGCACCCGGCTTGGCGAACGCACGAGGACCGTGCCGAAGCCGATGCTAGAGATCGGCAGTCGGCCGTTTCTCGACACGCTGATCGATGAACTCGCCCGCTACGACGTCTTCGACGAGATTCTGCTCCTCGCCGGCCACAAGGCCGAGCTCGTCGAGGCGCATTATGTCGGCGTAATGCGCGGCCGTGCGCGGATTGCGGTCTCGCGCGAGACGCAGCCGCTCGGGACGGCAGGCGCGCTGATTCATGCGCGTGACCTCTTGCACAACCGCTTCCTGCTGCTCAACGGCGATTCCCTGTTCGACTTCAACCTGCTGGACCTGATCTCTCTCGCGCGTACTGGCGGCGTCCACATGGCGCTGCGGGCCGGCGTCGAAGGCGACCGTTACGGTCGCGTCGTCCTCGAGGCCGACGTCGTTCGGGAATTCCTGGCGCCGGGCATTGGTGCAACCGGCCCGGTCAATGCCGGCATATATGTCGTCGACAAATCCGTCGTGTCAGACATCGGGAAGCTTCCCGCCTCGCTTGAACAGGACGTCTTCCCGAAGCTTGCCGCATGTGGCGCGCTGCACGGCACGGCCTATCGGGGCTATTTCATCGACATCGGCATCCCTGAAGATCTCGCGCGCGCCGACCGCGAGTTGCACGAGAGGCTGCGGCGCCCAGCCGTATTCTTCGATCGCGACGGCGTGCTCAACCGTGATTCCGGCTACGCGTACGAGGCCGACAAGCTCGAATGGATCGAAGGCGCGCGCGAAGCCGTAAAGGCCGTCAACGATGCTGGCTATTTTGCCTTCGTCATCACCAACCAGTCCGGCATAGCGCGCGGCTATTACGAGGAGCACCACGTCGTCGCGCTGCATCGCTGGATGGCGGACCAGATGGCGCTGGTCGGCGCCCATATCGACGCCTTCGAGTATTGCCCAGATCATCCGGAGGGCACCATCGCGGGCTATTGCCGCGCGAGCGACCGCCGCAAGCCGGCGCCCGGCATGATTACCGACCTCGTCAAACGCTTCCCGATCGACATGACGCGCAGCATGGTGATCGGCGACAAGCCGAGCGACATGGAGGCGGCGCAGGCCGCCGGCGTGGCCGGTCATCTATTTGCGGGAGGCAACCTGGAGGCGTTCGTCAGGGAACGGCTCAGTTCAGCCAGCAAGGCCTAGACGGGCCGGCCGGCCCGCTCAAAAAAAGTGCTGCATAAGCGGGCATTTGGCGCCGGCGAATGGCTGATCTGTTGCACGCGACCGCTAGTGTGCTATAGCGCCATCCTATTGCGAAGACTGGATTAATCGCAGTTTGGGGTCCGGCATGGAAGAACTGAAGGGCGCCCGCGTCCTCGTCACCGGCAGCGACGGCTTCATCGGCTCGCATGTCGTCGAGGAACTGGTGAAGGCCGGGGCCCGCGTCAAGGCTGTCGTCTACTACAACTCCTTCAACTCCTGGGGGTGGCTCGACACGGTCGCACCCGATATCATGAGTTCGGTCGAAGTCGTCGCCGGCGATATCCGCGATCCTCATTTCATGATTGCCGCAGCGAACGGCTGCACCGACGTCCTGCATCTGGCAGCGCTGATCGCAATCCCGTTCTCCTATGTCGCGCCTGAATCGTATATCGAGACGAATGTCCGCGGCACCGTGAACGTGCTGCAGGCTGCGCGCATGGCCGGCGTGCGGCGCTTCGTGCAAACCTCCACCAGCGAAGTCTACGGCACGGCACAGACCGTTCCGATCAAGGAGAGCCATCCATTGGTGGGCCAATCCCCCTACTCGGCCTCCAAGATCGCATCTGACCAGATGGCGCTGTCGTTCCAGGCCTCGTTCGAAATGCCCGTCGTCGTCATCCGGCCGTTCAACACCTTTGGCCCGCGGCAATCGGCGCGCGCGGTCATCCCCACGATCATCAGCCAGATCGCAACCGGCAAGCGCAGGATCCGGCTCGGTGCCGTCAGCCCGACGCGGGACTTCTCCTTCGTCACCGACACCGCGCGCGGCTTGATCACCGGCCTTACTGCACCGGCGGAGCAGACCGTCGGCCAGACCATCAATCTCGGCAGCGGCTTCGAGATCTCGGTTGGCGCGACGGCGCAGATGATCGCCGACGTGATGGGAACGAGCATCGAGATCGAAACCGACGAAGCTCGCTTGCGCCCTGCCAACAGTGAGGTCGAGCGCCTATGGGCCGACAATTCCAAGGCACGCCAGCAGCTCGGCTGGGCTCCGGAGTTCGGCGGCGTAGAGGGTATGCGCCGCGGCATGGAAAAGACGGTGAGCTGGTTCACCAATCCGTCCAATCTCAGCCGCTACAAGGCTGACGTCTACAATGTCTGAGGAGGCGCTGGGCATTGCCGTGACCAGGTCCGTTTTCGAAGTAAGAGCTGTGGTCGACGCTGCGCGGCGCGCCGTTGGAACGCCGAACGGCGTGCTCAGCCTGCACGAGCCGGTCTTTGCCGGCAACGAAATTGCCTATCTCGAAGAATGTATCAAGAGTACGTTCGTCTCCTCGGTTGGACAGTTCGTGGACCGCTTCGAGCGCATGCTCGAGGAGGTGACTGGTGCCAAGCGCGCCGTTGCGGTGGTCAACGGAACGGCAGCGCTGCACGCCTGCTTCCGGCTCGCCGGCGTCGAGCCCGGCGATGAGGTGATCTCGCCGGCACTGACCTTCATCGCGACGACGAACGCCATCGCCTATTGCGGCGCGACCCCGCATTTCGTCGATAGTTCCTTCGAAACGCTCGGCATGGACCCAGGCGCGCTCGCCGCGCGCCTCGATGCGGTCGCGGGGCGGACCGCAAACGGCACCATCAATCGCGAGACCGGTCGCCGGATCGCGGCGATCGCGCCGATGCACACGTTCGGTCATCCCGTCGACATGGACGGGATCGCCGCGTTGGCAAGGGACTGGAACATCGCGCTGGTCGAAGACGCAGCGGAATCGCTCGGTTCGACCTACAAGGGGCACGCGGTCGGATCGCAGGCCCGCCTGGCGGCGCTCAGCTTCAACGGCAACAAGATCGTCACGACTGGCGGTGGCGGCGCCATCCTTACCAATGACGAAGAGCTGGGGCGCCGCGCGAAACATCTGACGACAACCGCGAAGCTGCCGCACAAATGGGCGTTCGTGCATGACGAGGTCGGCTTCAACTACCGCCTGCCCAACCTGAACGCCGCGCTGGGCTGCGCCCAGCTCGAGCAACTCGACGGATTCCTCAAGAACAAGCGCAAGCTCGCTGCAGCCTATGAGCACGCCTTCGCGCATATTCCCGGCGTGCGCTTCTCGCGCGAGCCTGCCGACACCACGAGCAACTATTGGCTGAATGCGATCCTGCTCGACGAGGCCCATGCCGACCAGCGCGACGATGTGCTCGCCGCGCTCAACAATGCCGGCTTCGGCGCACGTCCGGCATGGACGCTGATGCACAAGCTGCCGATGTATGCGACAAGTCCGCGCGGCGACCTGGCGACGGCGGAATCGATCGAACGGCGGCTGATCAATTTGCCGAGCAGCGCCAGCATCAGGGCACGCGATGAGTGACGCCGCGCGCAAGATCTGCTTCGTCACCGGGAGCCGGGCTGATTTCGGGCTGCTGGTCTGGCCGATGCGCGCGATCCGGCAAGCCCCCGATCTGACACTTCAGCTCGTTGCGACCGGCATGCATCTCGCGCCCGAGTTCGGCTACACCTTCGACAACATCCGCGACGAAGGATTTGCCGTCGACGAGACGGTCGAAACGCTGCTCAGCAGCGACACGGGTGCCGGCGTCGCAAAATCGGTCGGGCTGGGGGTGATTGGATTTGCCGACGCGTTTTCGCGCCTCAAGCCGGATCTGGTCGTGGTGCTTGGCGACCGCTTTGAAATGTTCGCTGCCGCCCAAGCCGCGATGTTCATGCGGCTGCCGATGGCGCATCTGTTCGGCGGCGACGTCACCGAAGGTGCAATCGACGAATCGACGCGCCATGCCATCAGTAAGATGTCGCATCTGCATTTCACCAGCAACCAAGGCTCGACCCGGCGGCTGATCCAGCTCGGCGAGCATCCGTCGCGGATCCATACCATTGGCTCGGTCGGCATCGACGCGATCAAGCGCCTGGCATTGCTGGATCGCGACGACACCGGCCGCGCGGTCGGGATGGCGCTCGGGAGGCGCAATGCGCTGGTGACATTCCATCCCGTGACGGTCGAATCGGGACGTTCGGTCGCCGATCTGGAGGAGCTGTTCGCGGCGCTCTCGACGCTCGATCCCGCCTTCAGCCTGATATTCACGCTCGCCAACGCCGATGCCGAGGGCCGCGCGCTAAATGGCCGGATCGAGGCGTTCGTCGCGGGACGACCGAATAGCATCGCCGTCGCTTCGCTAGGCCAGCTTCGCTATCTCAGCCTGATGAACCAGGTTGATCTCGTGATCGGCAACTCCTCGAGCGGCGTCCTCGAAGCGCCCTCGTTCGGCGTTCCCACGGTCGACGTCGGTGAGCGCCAGCAGGGCCGCGAACGCGCGGCGTCGGTGTTTCACGCCTCTCCCGAGCGCGGCGCGATTGCCACCGCCATTGCGCAAGCCCTGATCCGCGGGCGCCAAGCGACGGTCAATCCCTACGGTGACGGCGAATCCAGCCGGCGATTTGTGGACATCGTCGCCGGCATTCCCGATTTCAGGTCGCTCCTGAGCAAGGGATTTTACGAGACTGGAGCGCGCCCATGACCGCAAGCCGCACGCTGATCATCGCGGAAGCCGGCGTCAATCACGATGGCAGCCTGGAGAAGGCGCTGGCGCTGGTCGATGCCGCAGCCGAGGCCGGTGCCGACGTCGTCAAGTTCCAGACGTTCAATGCAAAGTCGCTCGCGGCCAGTGCTGCGAGAAAGGCGAACTATCAGCAACGTACGACGGATGCCGCCGAGAGCCAGCTTGCCATGCTCACGCGGCTCGAACTGCCGCAGGCTGCGCACCAGGCGCTGATCGCGCGCGCCGCTGTGCGCGGCATCGAGTTCCTGTCGACACCGTTCGACCATGCCTCGCTCGCCTTCCTCGTGTCGCTGAAGCTGCCGCGCATCAAGATCGGCTCGGGCGATCTCACCAATTCTCCGCTGCTGCATGCCGTGGCGAGGGCCGGCGCGACGCTGATCCTGTCGACCGGAATGGCGACCCTGGGAGAGATCGAGGAGGCGCTGAGCGTACTCGCGCACGGTTATGCCCGCCACAGCGATCCGCCGAGCTTTGCCGCGTTCCGCGCCGCGTGGCGCGACCCGGCTGCGCGCGCTGCGCTCGCGCGACACGTCAGCCTGCTTCATTGCACCACCGAATATCCCTGCCCGACCACCGATGTGAATCTCGCTGCGATGGCAACGATGCGAACCGCATTCCAGCTGCCTGTCGGCTATTCCGATCACACCGACGGATTCGAGATTTCGCTCGCCGCCGTCGCACTCGGCGCAACCACCATCGAAAAACACCTGACGCTCGATCGAAGAGCCGAAGGTCCCGATCATGCGGCGTCGATCGAGCCGGAAGAGTTCAAACGGATGGTGGTGGCGATCCGCAATGTCGAGACAGCGCTCGGCGACGGCGTGAAGGCGCCAAAAGACTCGGAGGTCGGCAATGTTCCGGTGGCACGCAAGAGCCTCGTTGCGGCGCGGTCGCTGGAGGCCGGCGAAATCATTGGGGCGGAGGACATCATCGCCAAACGTCCGGGCTCTGGCCGTCCGCCAATCGACTATTGGTCGCTGATCGGAACGCCGGCCCCGCGCGCGCTCGAGCCGGACGATCCCGTCTAGCCGCGAGGCTTTGCCGGAACCCCACTCAGCACGGATCCTTCGGGACAGGAGGCCGTGACAACGGAGCCCATCGCAATGGACGTGTCGTTGCCGATGGCGATGTGATCCCGCACTCGGCTTCCGAGACCAACAAAACAATTGTCGCCGATCTCGGTGCCACCGCCGGCGACGGCTCCGGGCGACAGATGCGTACAATGCCCAATGCGCACGTCGTGCTCGACGATGGCGCCGGAATTGATGATGCAATGATCGCCGATCACGGCTCTCGCGTTAACGATGGCCCCGGGCAGGATGACAGTACCCATTCCGATCCTGGCCGATGGCGAGACGATTGCGCGCGGATGAATGACGGAAGCCCAGCGCTTGACCAGCATCCGGCCGACCATCTGCGCGCGCGCCGGCCCGGCCTGCAGCGTCCCAATTCCAATCACGAAGGCGACGTGCGGATAGTTCGGCGCGACCTCGTCGGTTCCAAGATAGGGAAGCTCGCCGAGCCTGACCGGCTGGCGATCGATGAAGCCGACCAGATTGAACTGGCCGGACAGCAGCGCCGCCTCGTAGACCACAAAGGCGTGCTCGCCACCGCCGATAATGATGAGATCGTCCATCACGACTCCCCTGCGCCCCCATCTTACCGGCTGGACTTAGGGTCTTCAAACCACCGATCCGGACCGGAAATCGCGTAGGTTAACAAGGACAATCCGAGGTGGCGGTCTTGGGGTTGACGCCGCCTCGTCCAGCCGCGATATAGCTGAATCACCCGTGGGGCGCCCCCGAAAACCGGCGTATACGAGGCAAATTGCCATGAAATCCTGGCGCAAAGCCGTCGTTGGAACGCAGGCGACTGTGGGTGAGGCCATTGCTGCGATCGAAAACGGCAGTATTCAGATTGCGCTCGTGCTCGACGAGCGGAATCGCCTGCTTGGCGTGGTCACGGACGGCGACATCCGGCGCGGCCTGCTCCGCGGCATTTCGCTCACGGGACTTGCGACCGATGTGATGAATCGGGCGCCGATCTCAGCTCCGTCGACGCTGTCGCGCGACGAACGTTTGCATTTGATGCGGCAGAAGTCGATCAAGCAGCTTCCGCTGCTGGACGAGGGCGGCCATCTGGTCGTGGTCGAAACACTCGATGAACTGCTTGAGCCGCGCCACTATCCGAACCCGGTTTTGATCATGGCCGGGGGGCTCGGCGAGCGCCTCGGTGCGCTGACGCGGGACGTGCCGAAGCCGATGCTCAATGTCGGCGGCCGGCCGCTCCTCGAGACTATCGTCCGCAACGTCGTACAACAGGGCTTTGGCAACATCTTCATCTCGGTCAACTACAAGGCCGACATGATCAGGGACCATTTTGCCGACGGTTCCTCCTTCGGCGCGAATATCCAATATGTCCATGAGACGGAGCGCCTGGGGACTGCCGGCGCCCTCGGACTTTTTCCGACGCCGCCGGACCTGCCGATGGTCGTGACCAACGGCGACATCCTCACCACGATCAATTATGGCTCGCTTCTCGACTTCCACAATGGAACGACGGCGGAAGCGACGATGGCCGTGCGCGAGCACAAGGTGCACGTGCCCTATGGCGTGGTCTCGACGTCCGAAGGCTTTCTCCAGACCATCCGCGAGAAGCCTACGGAAAGCTGGTTCGTCAGTGCCGGCATCTATGTGATCGGCCGCTCAGTATTTCGCCATGTCGAACTCGGCGTACGGATCGACATGCCGACCGTGCTGGAGCGTGTTATCGCCAGCAAGGGACTCGTCGCGGTCTATCCGATCCGCGAATACTGGCTCGACATCGGCCGCATGGAAGATTTCGAGCAGGCACACGCGGAGTTCCACGAGGTATTCCTGTGACCTCCAAGACCGCCGTCGTGATTGGCCTGGGCTCGATCGGACTCCGGCATGCGCGCGTCCTGCGCGAACTCGGTCTGCAAATCGCCACTGTGAGCCGCCGCGACGGCGGCGACCATAGGTCAATCGAGACTGCGGTCACACAGGTGCGCCCCGATTACGCGGTCGTCGCCACGGAGACCGCGCGCCACGCGGACGATTTGCAGGCGCTCGCACGGGCCGGCTTTCGCGGGTCGGTGCTAGTTGAGAAACCGTTGTTCGCAAAACCCGCGCCCGCGCCGAATTATCCATTCGCCCATATCAGCGTAGGCTACAATTTGCGCTTCCACCCGGTGATGACGGCCCTCGCCGAGAGGCTCAGGGAGCGCGAGGTGATCACGGTTACGGCCTATGTCGGACAAGACATCAGGGATTGGCGGCCCGGCCGCGATCATCGCGCAACAGCCTCCGCGACCGCCGATGCCGGCGGCGGCGTGCTCAGGGATCTGAGTCACGAGCTCGACTATCTCTTGTGGCTGTTCGGCCCCTGGCACCGCGTCGCAGCACTCGGCGGCGCGTCGGGTGCGCGCGACATCGACGTCGACGATCACCTCGACCTCCTGCTCGACATGCAGCGGGCACGATCGGTCCACGTCCACATGGACTATCTCGACCGCGAGGGCATCCGCCGCCTCCGCATCAATCTCGACAGTGACACGATCGAAGCCGACCTCGTCGGCAGCCGCCTCACGGTCAACGGGAAAGCAACGGACATCGCCAGCGAGCGCGATCAGAGCTATCGCGACATGCATGTCGCGGCCATGCGCGGCACAAGCCCGGTCTGCTCGCTGCCGGAAGCTCTGGGCGTCATGCATCTGATCGACGCGAGTGAGCGCGCGCTGCACTCGGAGAGCTGGATCTCGCCATGAGCCTGATCTGCACGATCTGCGCACGGGGCGGCTCGAAGGGGGTCGTGGGCAAAAACTCTCGCGATCTGATCGGCAGGCCTGTGCTCGCCTGGAGCATCGCACAGGCGCGCGAAACCGCGTTGTTCGATACGATCGCCTTCAGCAGCGATTCCGATGCGTTGCTCGAGGCCGCGCTGAAGGCCGGCGCCGACATTGCCGTCAAGCGCCCCGACGAGATGGCCACCGATACCGCCCCGAAACTGCCGGCGATTCGCCACTGCCTCGAACAGGCGATAGCCCGCACCGGCAAGACGGCGGAGATCTTTGTCGATCTCGACGTGACCTCGCCGCTGCGCCTTGCCTCCGACATAACCGGCGCCGTGGATTTGTTGCGGCAGTCCGGGGCCCGCAACGTCATCACCGGCGCGCCGGCACGACGCTCGCCCTATTTCAATTTGGTCGAGCAGCGCACCGACGGCAGCGTCGGCCTGTCAAAATCCGCCGATTCTCCGATCGTGCGACGCCAGGACGCGCCACGCTGCTTCGATATGAATGCGTCGATCTATGTCTGGCGCGTCGAACCGTTCCTGCAACATCCGGCGGTCTTCTATCCGGACACCCGCCTGTTCGAAATGCCGGAAGAGCGTTCGGTCGACATCGATTCCGATCTCGATTTCGCCTTGGTGGAGCTCTTGCTCCGTCAACGGCTCAAGGCTTGAGGGCAGAGCGATGACCACGAAGTTCAAGGCGCTGTTCGACCTCAGCGGCCGCACGGCCGTTATCACCGGCGGCTGCGGCATTCTCGGACTACGTTTCGCCGATGGTCTTGCGGAATTCGGTGCCAATGTCGCGCTCGTCGACCTCGACCAGGCAGCGACTGACAGTGCGGCGGCCGAGATCGCATCGCGTCATTCGATTCGCGCCAAGGGCTATGCGTGCGACATCACCCGGCCCGACGCGGTGCGCGACGCGGCGAGCGCCATCGAAAGTGATCTCGGACCGGTCTCGATCCTACTCAACAATGCCGCAAGCAAGACACGCGATGTCGACGCCTTTTTCGCGCCCGTCGAGAGATTCTCGCAGGAAACCTGGCGCGAGATCATGTCCATCAATCTCGACGGCATGTTCAATGTCGCGCAGGTATTCGGCGGCCTGATGGCCGAACGCGGCTACGGCGCGATTGTGCAGACCGCGTCGATCTACGGGCTGATGGCGCCCGACCAGCGCATCTACGAGGGCTCCGAATATCTCGGCCGCGCCATCAACACACCCGCGGTGTACACGGCCTCGAAGGCCGGCGTTATCGGCCTGACCAAGCACCTGGCAACCTATTGGGCGGCGAAGGGAGTTCGCGTCAACACCCTGACGCCTGGCGGGGTCGAGAGCGGACAGAACGAGACCTTCAAGCAGCGCTATGGTGACCGCATTCCGCTCGGCCGCATGGCGCGCGCCGACGAGATGGTGGGCGCGATACTGTTCCTGGTGTCCGATGCGGCCTCTTATGTGACCGGCCAGAACATCGCGGTCGACGGCGGTCTGAGCGCCTGGTAGCTGATGATCAAGCGCCTGATCCTCAATACGGTCACGTCAATCATCGCCTTCGGCGCGGCCGCCATTCTTGGGCTGGTGATCATTCCCGTGATCATCCGGACCTGGGGCGTCACAGAATTCGGTCTCATCGTGATCACACGGCTGCTGTTACCGAGCGGCATGATGGCAGTGCTCGATCTCGGTCTTTCCGAGGTCGCCACCCAGACAGTCGCACGCGCCAGGGAGCATCGCGACTGGGACCTGGCAAGCCGACAGATATCTTTTCTCAGCATGATCGCGGTTGTCCTAGCGCTGATCGTGAGCGTGGCGATCTGGTTTGGAACGCCGCTCCTGACCAGCGCGATGAAAGTCGACAGCGCCCATGTCGAAAAGTTCACGGAGATACTGCACTGCACCGCAATCGCCAACCTGGTCTTCATTCCGTCGCTGGTGTGGGAAGGCATTGTAAAGGGCTTCGAGCGCTACAATCTTCTGCGTATCGCTGAGGTGACCTCAACGGTCGGTTATGTCGGGCTGACCATTCTGGCATCCCGGGCACCGACGGGTTTCGAGATTGTTGCCTACATCTATCTCGCCACGCTCGTCGCGCGTGCGCTCGCGATCCTGATTGCGGCAACGGTCGCTCTCAGACAAAAGCGCGTCCGGTTCGCGCCTTGGACCTCGGAAATTAGGCGAGACCTGCTGCACCGTTGCTCGCTCCTCTTGCAGGGCAAGTTGATGGGCGGCGTTGCCGGGCCATTCCAGCCCTTCCTGATCGGCCTGCTGTTCGGTCCCCAGGGTGTCGGCACCTATGACGCGCTGGTACGATTATCGCGCGTATCGAAGACGGTGGTGGGGCTGCTGACGTCGGCCCTGCTCCCGGTCGCGAGCCGCCTCGACGAGCGCGGCAGTTCCACGACGTTCCAACGCCTGGGTGAGTTTGGTCTCATCATGTTGCCGATGTTCACCGTGCCACCGTTTGTTGCGGCTGCAATCCTGTCGTCCGACATCATGCGGATATGGATCGGCCCGCTGCTTGAGCCATATGCCGGTTGGATGGGCCTGAGCTTCCTTGTTCCGATCTGCACGCAATACATCGCGATCGGCACCCTCATCTTTCTCACGCGCCCCGAGGTCCAGGCTCGACTCAACTGGCTAATGGGAATCCAGCTCGTGATCTGGGCGGTCGTGTCCGCCGCGACACTGCACCTCTACGCCGAGCGGGCACTGATTCTCGGCCAGGTCGTGGGGAGTGTCCTGATTCTGCCATGGCAAATCGTGGAGTTGCGCAGCGCGCTTGATCTTCAGCGAGAACGCTTCGCAAAGGCGATCGGAACCCAGGCTGCAATCCTGATTGTTGGAAGTATTCTTCTAGCGATAATTGCAGGTTACATTCAATTCAACAGCGTGCTAAAGCTCGGCTTCGGTTCCATGGTTTTCTGCCTGATTACCTGGATCCTCCAGTACTTTCTGGTTCTGGAAAAGCGGCACCGCACCATCTTTCCCGCTGTGGGCCAACTGATGGGACTGGTACCCAAAAGCAATTGAATGGACATTCGCCGGATCGACGGAATGAGCACGACGGACGCGAACAGCATGATGGAAGGTCTTGCTCCGGCGTCGCTGTCGGATCGGGCAACGACCTATTCGCTCGACGCCGCAAAGAGCATCTATCGCCTTGCCACACGCCGCGTGAAGCGGACCGCGGAGGTCGTCAATTCGGAATACAATCTCCTGAATTGGCACCGGGTGATGTCTGCCAAGGCCTGGGCCAGTGCCGGTACGCTCGAGGAATTCCTGATCCCTGCAAATCCGGCTCAGTCTCTCAGGAAGGTCAACAACCAGATCTGTCGAATTGCGGCTGACGACTACTATCGCTACCGAGCCAAGGCACTCGGCGATCTCATCGCGCATCACGCCGGTGGCGTCAACGAGATCGTCGAGCTCGGCGCGGGGTTTGGCTACAATTTGTTTTCGCTGCACCTCAATCATCCTGAATGGACATTGAGGGGCTTCGACATTGCACCGAACGGGATAGCAACCGGCCGCGAGATCGCGGCGCACTACGGATTGTCCGACCGGATTTCGCTCGACCGAATTGATCTCACCAATGGCACGGACCCAAATTATTCCGCCATCAGGAATCAAGTCGTCTTCACCTATTTCTGCATCGAGCAGATCCCCTACGACGTGCGCGAGGTCGTGGACAACATCATTGCCGCGGGGCCAAAGCGCGTCATCAATATCGAGCCGACCACCGAGCTTCTGAACCTGACCAATCCGCGCGATATCGTCAGCTTCCTCTATATTCGGTCCGTCGACTACCAGACAGAGCTGTTCTCCACGCTCGGCGACTATGAGCGCCAGGGCCGAGTTCGCATTCTCGCGCGCGAACGCATGCCGTTTGCGCCGTCGATCCACAACGATGGCTTTTTGTATTGCTGGGAGCCAACACCATGACGATGGTGAATGCAACGACAGATCGCTCTGCTCCGAAGAAGCAGAAAATCAGCCAGCTCCGCCGCCTGCTCTGGCACGTGAACCGCACGGATCTCGGCTGGGTCACCAAGGCTGCCCTGACCAGCCTCCAATTGGGCGCACGCAGCAAGCGCATCGAGTTTCTGAAGCAGCTTCCCTCGAAGCCAGAATGGAGCGACGCCAGCCGCAGGCTCGCCGAAGACGGCTACGTCGATGTCTCATCGATCGTGGACCGCAGTCTCGCGGAAGCTGTGTCGGCCATTACCGAAGACAAGGTGGATCGGCTCAACGAGCTCGCTGGAAAGCAGAAGCTCGGACATAAATCGTTCTGGGTCAGCTTGCTTGACGAGGACCTCGTCAACGGCGCGTTTGCGACGGACCATCCCTTCGTACGCTACGCGATGCAGCCGGCCGCGCTGCGCATCATCGGCGACTTCATGCATGACCTGCCGCAGCTGTCAGACGTTCTCCTGACCTTGTCGCAGCCGACACCCAACCAGGCGCTGAGCTATTCTCAGCTCTGGCATCTCGATCATGACGACAAACGTGTCTGCAAGCTATTCATCTACCTGACCGACGTGCGCGACAGCGCCGACGGTCCCTTCACCTTCATTCCAGCGGGGCCGTCGAAGCCGTTCCGCAATACGATCAAGAGCCACATGAGCGACGCTCAGGTTTTCGCCAAGACCGGCCCGAATGTGGTGAAGGAGATGATCGCACCGCGCCTGTCGTCGTTCATCGTCAACACTGCGCGCTGCCTGCACATGGGTAGCCGCATCCTATCCGAACACAACCGCCTGCTTTACACCGCGACCTATATCCAGCAGCCACGCATTTTCCCGGAGCCGCCGCCGCGCTTCCGGGCAGTCGGGCCCGTGACGGATCTCGAGCGCGCTGCAATGCGTCTTTGAGCCGGATCTGCCGGGAGCCAAATCTTGCGTATAGGCTTGGTCGTCGATCACCCCAAGCGCGATTTGGCGGGAGCCGTTCTGCTCGGCTACCAGCTCGCGCGCCGCGGCGCCCTCGCCGTCCTGGTACCGATGTACGAGCAGGCGGTCGACGTACCGCGGCTCGGACTCGACGCGCTGGTTGTCAACTATGCGCGTGCGGCCAATCTCGACCTGATGCGAAGCTTCGCGCAAGGGGGCCTTGCTCTTTACGTGCTCGATACCGAGGGCGGCGTGCTCGCGGAGCGAGGCGGCAACTCGCCGCCCGCAATGGCCGCGCATATCAAGAGCAGCGGATATGCAGACATTCTCTCGGGCTATTTCTTCTGGGGCAGCTGCCTCCACGACGCATTCGAGTCCGCCGGAGCCATGGAGCCGCAGCAGCTTCACCTCACCGGATGCCCGCGTTTCGACTTTGCTGCCCCGCGCTGGCGCGCGCTGCTCGACGGCGAGCCGCGCGGCTACCTGCTCGTCAATGCCAATTTCCCGCTGGTGAATTCGCGCTTCGCCGGCAAGCCGGGCGGCGAACGGGAGGCCATGATCCGCGCCGGGTGGGACGCCGACTATGTCGACCGCTTCATGGCGGATCTGAAGCAGGTATTCGCCAACTATCTGATCGAAATCGACCGCCTGGCAGCGGCCCGGCCCAATCATGACATCCTCGTCCGTCCCCATCCCTTCGAGAACGAGGACGTCTATCGCAACGCGCTGTCCCGCCACGCCAATGTCTGGGTCGACGGCACCGGCAGCGTACTTGATCGCATCCGCAACGCTGCCGCGGTCGTTCATCTCAATTGCGGTACGGCCGTTGAATCAGTGCTGCTCGGAAAACTACCGCTACAGCTCGACTATCTCAACACGCCGGCCACCGCGGGCCACGCTGCGCTGCCGGCGCGCGTAAGCCGAGCAGTCGCGTCGTTCGACGAGTTGCTGGGCGCGATCGATCGCATCGACAGCGAGACCGAGACATTCGATTTCGCACGCGTTCACGCCGCCGACATCGAGGCTTTCTTCCATCTCAATGACGGCCTCGCCGCCGAACGGGTCGCTGACGTCCTAACCAACGCGCCGAACTCACGCCGGCCCTATGTCTCGCTGATGGCGACTGTGAAGGGCACCCGCACCAAGCCGAGCCTCGGCCAGATCGCCAAGGGCGCGGCCAGCGCACTGCTCGGATCCGCCGCGACGGAGCGCCTGCGCGGCCAGGTCAATCCGGCCCGGCGCGACAAGCGGATCGAGCCCGCCTACGTAAAGGCCTTGCTTCGGCGCATCGCCAGCCATGACAGTGCAAACCCCGCACAGTATGCCGCGAACCGCGCACGCTGCGTGACGACGGGCCTGCCGTTGGCCAGCATCGCGATCGAACACCGCATAGAGACATGACCGCATCTTCGACGACCATCCTCATCACGACACTCGCCGAATACCAGACCCGGTTCTGGATTCCGGTGGCGCAGCGGCTGCGTGCCGCAGGACATGACGTCGAGCTGCTCGCCTTCGACGATCGCAGCGCCGAGATGTCGGAAGCGGAAGGCGTGCCGGTCACCAACATGTACCGTGGGGGACTCAAAGTCGGGCCGGCTCCCGACGATCGCGAGGCTTTTGACGCGCGTATCGTCCAGTACGGGCTCGACGGCAGCAACTTCTTGTTCAGCCACGAGCGCTTCACCTTCGGCATTCGCGATACTGCCGCGCTGCGCCGGCGGTTCATGATCTATGCCAACGCCATGGAGGCCTTGCTGGACAGGTTGGAGGCGCAGGGTAAACCCGCCGAACTGGTCCAGGAGCTCGGTGGGTTCCTCTCGGTGATCGCAAGCTTCTACGCCGCAAAGCGCCGCGGCCTCCGCAACTGGTTCATCGAGCCGTCGTTCTTTCGCGGCCGGATGTATTTCACGCCCGACAGCCTCGCCGCGCCCGACGTGATGGCGAAGCCCGCGGACATCGTGTCGCCCGAGGTCCAGGCCTATCTCGACGACACGCTGAGACAGCGTGCGATCGTCATCCCCAAAAAGGACCAGCATCAATATTCGGCGGCCTTCAAGAAGGTCACGAACCTGCGCAATGCGCAGCGCCTCGCCGAAAAGCTCTGGGACCAATTCGCGCTCGGCAAGCATCAGGAGTTCGGACACAATCTGCGCCATGCCCGCGTGCACGCGGCGATGGCACTCAATGCGACGCGGCTGCGCAAGCTCTACAAGCCGATACCGGAAACGCCTTTCGTCTACTATCCCTTCCACGTGCCCGCCGACATGGCGCTGACGCTGCGCTCGCCCGACTATCTCGATCAGGTCGCGACCGTCGATTTCCTTTTGCGTACCATCCCGGACTCGCATCTGCTGGTGGTGAAGGAGCATCCGGCCCAGATCGGCGCTATCTCGGCCGACCGTCTGTTCGAGCTGGCGCGCCGGTTCGACAATTTCGTCCTGCTGCCGCCGCAAACCAACAACTACACCGTGCTCAACCGCTCCGACGCTGTCATCTCCGTCAACAGCAAATCGGGCGCCGAGGCGCTGTTGCTCGGCAAGCCGGTCGTGGTGATGGGCGATGCCTTCTACCGTTCCTGCCCGCTGGTCCATGCCGTCGACCGCCTGGGCGACGTGCCCGCGCGATTGCGCGAAGCGTTGCGCGCAGGCCCGTTCGATCCGGGCAAGGGCGCCCCCTATTTCGAATCCGCCTGGCGCCGGTCGTATCCTGGCGAACTCTATATCAGCGACCCAAAGCTGCTCGATACCTTCGCGGCGTCCTTGCGCACCGCGATCGCCGAGCCCGTTGGCACGACCTGAACGGATACCGGATCAATGCCGCTCGTTTCGATCATCACGCCCTCCTGGAATGTCGAGCGCTTCATCGAGGAGACGATCCGTTCGGTCCAGGCCCAGACCTTTGCGGATTGGGAACTCCTGATCGCCGACGACTGCTCGACCGACAAGACGCCCGAGCTGATCGAGGCGATCTCCGCACGCGATCCACGGGTCAAGCTGATCCGGCAGGAGAAGAACGGCGGTCCGGCGCTGGCGCGCCAGGCCTCGATCGACCACGCGCAGGGCCGCTATCTCGCCTTCCTCGACAGTGACGATCTGTGGCTGCCGAACAAGCTCGAGCGGCAGCTCGTCTTTGCCCGCGAGAAGCGCGCCGCGCTCAGCTACACCGCTTTCCGCCGCATCGACGAGAGCAATACGACCACCGGCCGCCTGATCGAGGTGCCGGGCTCGCTCAGCTATGCGCAACTGCTCAAGAACACCTCGATTGCGACATTGACGGCGCTGGTGGACCGCGAGATCGCGGGCCCCGTCACCATGACGAACGAGGGTTACGACGACTTCTGCCTGTGGCTTTCGATCCTGAGGCCCGGCCACACCGCCTTCGGCCTCAATGAGGATCTGGCCCGCTACCGCGTTAGGGGCGCCTCGGTCTCCAGCCGTCCCGTACGCTCCGCCAAATGGGTCTGGCACATCTACCGCAACGTGGAGCACCTGCCGCTGATCCAATCGGCCTGGTGCTTTGGTCATTGGGGGGCGCGCGCCTGGCTGAAGCGCCGGGAGTTCTAGTCGTCCCGCGTCCTCCTGCGCCCCACAAAAATATCGAAAACAACCCCATGCAAAGGGGCGGTATCTAAACACCTTATACCCATAAAGCCACTTGGCTATTGGCGAGCCCGGCCGTTGCCGGTACCACTCAGCCGGCCGCTCCGCGCGAACAAATCTGGAACTGATCATGCCGTTTGAAAACTACAGGAACAGCCGCATCCTCGTGACCGGGGGCGCCGGCTTCATCGGATCGCATCTCTGCGAGCGGCTGCTCAAAACGGGCGCAGAGGTGGTCTCGGTGGACAATTACTTCACCGGCAGCCGGCGCAATATCGCCCATCTGATCGCAAACCCAATGTTCGAGGCGGTCAGACACGACGTCACCTTCCCGCTCTATATCGAGGTCGACGCGATCTTCAATCTGGCCTGCCCGGCCTCGCCGATCCACTACCAGCGCGACCCCGTGCAGACCACCAAGACATCCGTGCACGGCGCCATCAACATGCTGGGGCTCGCAAAGCGGCTCAAGGCGCGGATATTCCAGGCCTCGACCAGCGAAGTCTATGGCGATCCCCTGATCCATCCGCAGACCGAGGACTACTGGGGCAACGTCAACCCGATCGGAATCCGCTCCTGCTACGACGAAGGCAAGCGCTGCGCCGAGACGCTGTTCTTCGACTATTGGCGGCAGCACGGCCTGCCGATCAAGGTCGCGCGCATCTTCAACACCTATGGTCCGCGCATGCAGCCGAACGACGGACGCGTGGTGTCGTCGTTCATCGTACAGGCGCTGAGGGGCGAGCCGATCACCGTGTTCGGCGATGGCGGGCAGACCCGTTCGTTCTGCTATGTCGACGATCTCGTCGAAGCCATCACCCGCCTGATGGTAACTGAAGAGGCCGTGACCGGCCCGATCAACCTCGGCAACAATTCGGAGTTCACCATCCGCGAGCTCGCCGAGAAGGTCATCACGCTCACCGGCTCGCGCTCGCAGCTGATCTTCAAGCCGCTGCCGCAGGACGACCCGCGACAGCGCCAGCCCGACCTGACCAAGGCGAAGGCGCTTTTGGATTGGCAGCCGAAGGTCGCGCTCGAGGACGGCTTGAAGGAGACGATCGCCTATTTCAAACGCACCCTCGAACTGGCCTGATCGGCCCCGGCTCGCAGGCATCCCGTCTGTCATGGCGTCAGTTCCCGGCATCATCTCCGATGTGCGATCCCGACTGGAGTCGAGGCCCGGACTGACTGTCCTGGTTGCCCTTCACAGCGCGGTCACCTGCCTGTCGCTGATCAAGGTCGCGAACTATCAATTCTACATCTTCTTCAACGAAGAGCGGATGTGGCTCGCGGTGACGATCGCACTGTGCTTTTCGACCGTGTCGCTGCTCTTCGTCGCCGCCCGTTTCAGCTTCGGCTATTTCGCCGGCTTCTATCTCTACACCATGATCCTCGGCTTCCTGTGGATCGATACGTTCTCGAAATACAACTACGACCGTATGGCCGCCGGCATTTCGGCAGGGCTCTCGCTCGTGCTGTTCCTGATCCCGGCACTGTTCATCCGGGCACCAATCAGGCAGGTCGTAGCCATTTCGGACAAGAACTTCGAGCGCCTTATCAACCTGGTCCTGGCGATATCCGCGGCAACGATCGCGGTGGCCTCAAGCTACAATTTCAAGCTGGTGTCGATTGGCCAGATCTACGACTACCGCAACGAGCTCGAATTCCCGGCCGCGATCCGCTACCTCCTCGGCATGACGTCCAGCACGCTCTTGCCCTTCGTTTTTGCCTGTTGCTGGCTGCGAGGGTATCGTTGGCGCGCCTTGATCGTGCTGCTGCTACTATTGCTCCTGTATCCGATCACACTGACCAAGTTCGCTTTCTTCACGCCGGCTTGGCTGGTCGTTCTGGTCATCCTCGCGCGTCTGTTCGAGACGCGGACATCGGTCATCCTGTCGCTGTTTCTCCCCATACTTGCGGGCCTCATTGCCATCTCAATGACCAAGACGTCGCTTGGTGAAAGCCTGGCCGGAAGATATTTCGACGTCGTCAACATCCGGATGATAGCGACGCCATCGAGCGCACTCGACATCTACAACGAGTATTTTTCCTACCATCCGCTCACGTGGTTCTGTCACGTCTCGTTCCTGAAGACGGTGACGCATTGTCCCTATCAGGACCCGCTGTCGATCGTGATGCAGAACACCTACGGCTTTGGAAACCTCAACGCGTCCCTCTTTGCAACCGAGGGCATCGCTTCGGTCGGCCCCTATCTCGCGCCGCTGACGGCCCTGATATCGGGCCTGGTGCTGGCGCTCGGCAACCGCGCCTCCGCCGGGCTGCCGGACCGCTTCGTCCTGGTCTCTGGCGGCATACTGCCGCATATTCTGCTCAACGTGCCACTCACGGTCGCCCTGCTCACCCACGGCACCGTCGTCCTCTTCCTGCTCTGGTATGTGATGCCGCGGAGCTACTTCGAACGGACAAAGTAACCGCCGTGCGCGTCCTCATCCTCAATGCAGACTATCCGCGCTTTCTCGCCTGGCTCTACCGGCGTCATCCGGGCCTCGAAGGCGCCGCCTACGACGCGCAGATGGCGGCGCGCAATGCCAGCCTGTTCGGGGTTGCCGACTTTTACTCGCGCAATTTCGCTGGTCTCGGGCACGCGGCCGCCAACATCCACGTCAACAACGCCTGGATGCAGACGGCGTGGGCGCGCGAACATGGCCTCGCCGTCGAGCCACCGCCGCCGCCCGGCACTGTCGCTCGCGACGCCGTTCCGGGTTGGCTACAGCGCGTTGTCGCGCCGTTCAAGCCGGCGCTGCGGCCCTTCGCGCGCAAGATCGGATTGAGCCCTCGCCTCGACGCGCAGTCGGAGCAGATCCTGCTGGCCCAGGTCGAGGACTTCAAGCCGGACCTCGTGCTCAACCAGGATCTGTTTCACGTCGACACGCGCCTGGCGCGCCGGATCAAGCAGATCGGCCGTCCCATCCTGGTCGGCCAGGTCGGAATTCTGCCATCACGCGGCGAGGATTGGTCGGTCTACGATCTCCTGATCTCGCAGATCTCGGCCGTGGTCGAGTCCTTCCGCGCCCACGGCGCGCATTCGGAGATGATCCACCTGGCGTTCGAGCCGGAGATCCTCGACATCCTTCCGCCGGCTCCGCCGCGCGACATCGACGTCTCGTTCGTCGGCGCCATCTCGGCCGATCACCAGCAGCGCGTCGCCCAGCTCGAGGCGGTCGCCCGGCGCTACGATCTCAAACTGTTTGGCAGCGGATTGCACACGCTGCCCGCCTCCTCGCCGTTGCACCGCTGCTACCAGGGCGAGGTCTGGGGCGTGGAAATGTATCAGGCGCTGCGCGCCTCCCGCATCACGCTGAACTCGCATATCGACCAGGCCGGGCGTGAGGCCGGAAACATGCGTCTGTTCGAAGCCACCGGCGTCGGCACTTTCCTGCTGACGGACTTCAAGGACAATCTGCATACGCTGTTCGACCCCGACCGCGAGGTCGCGGTATGGCGTTCAGTCGACGAATGCAGCGCGTTGATCGAACGCTACCTGAGGGATGATCAGGCACGCACGACCATTGCCGCGGCAGGACAGGCCCGCACGCTCGCGACCCACACGTTCCGGCACCGTGTCGGCACGATCCTGCAGCTCGCCAGCTAAGTCCAGGAGCCCTGGGACGCCGTCCGCCGCTCACCCTTGACGGTGCAGGCCAAAATGGCCAAAGTGCCGCGCCGGGACGGCTATGCCACTCTAATTCCAGAGTTTTTTCGAGGCCAATCGATGGAACACGTCGAACATGTTCGATTCGGCGACGAGCTCTATGCGATCATCGTGCGCGCTTCGTTTCGCGAGCCGGGCATCCACTTCTTTTCGTCGCCGGAGCTGTCGCAGCAGCTCGCCTTCATGAGCCATCCGCAAGGCAAGAGCATCGCGCCCCACCGTCACAACAAAGTGACGCGAGAGGTGCACTATACGCAGGAAGTACTCCTCATCCAGAAGGGCAAGCTTCAGGTCGACTTCTACACGGTCGAGGAAGAATATCTGGAAAGCCGCGTGCTCTGCGCCGGCGACATCATCCTGCTTTCCAGCGGCGCACACGGCTTTCATGTCCTCGAACCGCTCGAGATGTTCGAGATCAAGCAAGGCCCCTATGCCGGAGAGAACGACAAGACTCGTTTTCCGGAAGCCGCGCCGTCCGAGATACGGATCAAAGGTCCAAGCCTGTGAGCGAGACGTTCATTCCCGTCAACACGCCGGTGCTCGACGGGAACGAGGCTGACTATCTGGCGGAGTGCGTCCGCACCGGATGGATTTCGTCCGAAGGCCCTTTCATCAAGCGCTTCGAGGAGGCGATGGCTGGCGCCGCGGGCCGCCGCCACGGCGTCGCCGTCACCAACGGCTCTGTCGCGCTCGATATTGCCGTTCACGCCCTTGGGCTCGAACCGGGCGATGAAGTCATCATTCCGACCTTCACGATCATCAGCTGCGCCGCAGCCGTGGTCCGAGCCGGCCTCGTGCCGGTCGCCGTGGATTGCGATCCGGCAACCTGGAACATGACCATCGAAGGCGTGGAAGCAGCGCTGACGTCGCGAACGCGCGCCATCATGCTGGTTCACATCTACGGCCTGCCGGTCGATCTCAATCCGATCCTCGAGCTCGCGCGTGCGCGCGGGCTCAAGGTGATCGAGGATGCCGCCGAGATGCACGGCCAGACCTATCGCGGCGTACCCTGCGGCAGTTTCGGCGATGTCTCGACCTTCAGCTTCTATCCCAACAAGCACGTCACGACCGGCGAAGGCGGTATGATTCTCACCGACGACGCCGCGCTCGCCGATCGCCTGCAAAGCCTGCGTAACCTCTGCTTCCAGCCCCAGCAGCGTTTCATCCACGAAGAGCTCGGCTGGAATGCGCGCATGACCAATTTGCAAGCGGCCCTCGGCGTCGCACAGGTCGAGCGGCTGCCCCGGACGGTCGAGCTCAAGCGCCGGATCGGCCGTCTCTACGATGAGCACCTCGCCGACGTGCCAGGCATCCGCCGTCCGGTCGCCAGAACCAACTATGCCGACAACATCTATTGGGTTTACGGCGTCGTGCTGGGCGACGAGGTACCGTTCGACGCCAGGGAGGCGATGCGGCGTCTCGCCGCGAAGGGCATCGGGACGCGTCCGTTCTTCTGGTGCATGCACGAGCAGCCGGTCCTGCGCCGCATGGGTTTCATGCTGAACGAGTCCCATCCCAATGCGGAAATGATCGCGCGCCGCGGGTTCTATCTACCGAGCGGGCTTGCCTTGACCGACGACGAGATCGCGCGATCGGCGCAGGCGCTCAAGGAGATCCTGCCGTGACAGTGTTTGCGGACTATGCCCCCTGGTACGATCTGCTCTACCGGGACAAGGACTACGCCGCGGAAGTGGACTTCGTCGAACGACGCCTGCACGATCATGGCGCGGCCCAGGGCAAGCTGCTCGATCTCGGCTGCGGCACGGGAGTGCATGCGATCGAATTCGCCCGCCGCGGCTGGAGCGTCGCCGGCGTCGATCTGAGCCGGGACATGATCGCGCGAGCGAACGCACGCGCCGAGCAGGCCGGCCTTGCCATCTCTTTTCGCCAGGGCGACGCCTGCGAACCAGGTCCCGAACGCGATTTCGACGTCGTGGTGTCGCTGTTTCATGTCGCAAGCTACCAGAACGACCATGAGAAGCTCGAGAGCATGTTCAGGACCGCGCATGCGGCTCTGAAACCCGGCGGCTTGTTCTTCTTCGACTACTGGTATGGCGGCGCCGTGCTGGCGCAAGGCGTCGAGACGCGCGTCAAGGTCGTCGAGCAAGCGCCGCTGCGCCTGACGCGGATTGCGCAGTCCGACCACGACGAGCTCAACGCAACCGTTCTCGTGAATTACAGCCTGTTCTGTGAGGACATGGATCAGGCAACCATCCGGCGCGTCGACGAGACGCACCGCATGCGTTACTGGTTTCCGTTCGAGATCGATGCCGCTCTCGAGGCCAGCGGCTTTCAACCGGCAAGCCACACCGCCTGGCTTTCCGACAACGATCCACCGAGCTCGAAGACCTGGGCTGCCTATTCGGTCGCAAGAAAGAGCACCACGCCGTGAGACCGTTGCGCCTGGCCGTGATGCTGGAGCAGGCCCTCGACGTCGGCGGGGGCTTTCAGCAACCTCTCAACGACCTCTTGTGGCTGCGCGACTGGGCGGCGCAATCGGGCAATGAGATCGTGGTCTACTCGCCCCATGCGCAGACCCTCGCGATATTGAAGGAGTTCAGGGTCGATGCCCGCCTCCTGAAGTTCGGCATCCTCGACCACATCTTCCTATTTCTGAAATATTGTCGGCCCTTCGATCTCGTCCAGATCGCGATCGAGCTCAAATCGCCGTTCGAACGCGCACTGATCCGCGATGGCATCGACATCGTGCATTTCACCTCGACGTCGAAGCGGCATCTGTTGCTCTACCAGCTTCCGTTCATCATCACGATCTTCGACGGCTGCCATCGTGACGCTCCGGAATTCCCGGAGGTGCGCACCTTCGGAGAGTTCGAGCGGCGCGAGATCCTGTTTGGGCTTGCGAGCACGAAGGCGGCGCTGGTGATCGTCAACGCGCAGGAGTTGATCGACGATCTTTGCCGGCGCTACGCCATGGAGCGTGAGCGCGCGGTATGCATCCCCTTCTCGCCGTCGGCCTATGTCGCCCAATCAATCGGCAACGCCGCGGCGGATGCAGCTGTCCTCGACAAGTATCGGCTTGAACCCGATTATCTGTTCTATCCGGCGCAATTCTGGCCGCACAAGAACCACATCACATTGCTTGCCGCGCTCGCCCATCTCAAGCAGCAGGGCATCGAGCAACGGCTGGTGCTGTGCGGCTCGGATCGCGGCGGACGCGAGAAGATCGACAAGGCAATCACGAGCTACGGCCTGTCCGATCAGGTTTCGATCGTCGGATTTGTCGAGTCCTTGGAGCTTGGCGCACTGTACCGTGGAGCATCGGCCCTAGTCATGCCGAGCTATTTCGGTCCGACCAATTTGCCACCGCTCGAAGCCTGGGCGGTCGGAACGCCCGTCATCTATCCCGAGGCGTTCAAGGCCCAGACCGGCGACGCGGCGATCCTGTTCGACTATGACGACCCGCGTTCGCTGGCCGACGCGATCATCAGTCTCGGCGCAGATGGCACGCGCGAACGTCTGCGCGCGGCCGGCGAGGTCCGGCTCAAGCACTTCGCCGCAGAGACCGAGATCGGGCGCCGGGAATTCGCGCGGCAGCTCGAGCGATTGAAGCATCGCCTCGCACTTTCGCTGCGCTGATAAGCAGCCCCGCGCCTACATCGGAATTAGCGCCCTCGCGCGATCGCGCAGCCTCTTGCTCAGCAGCGGGCTTGCCAGAATGCCGACCACGACCAGCCACAGCGCGCATTCCGCGAGGAAATGCGCAAGGCCGCTGCCCGCGAGGCGCGACGTGACGATGACGCCGATGCCCCATCCCGACAGCACGATCGCCACGGCGACCATGACGAGAAAGGCGGTGTGCCGCAGCGGATGGCGCAGGGTTTGGGCCATGACCGGAAGCGCCAGCAGTCCGAACTGAACAAGGAGGTCGCTCACGACCACGGCGAGCGCAGCACCGAGCGGTCCGAGGCCGGGGATCAATACAAACGACAGCACCAGGAAGACGACCAGTTGCAGCCCCTTGGTCCGCACCAGGAGATCGCCACGGTTGCTGTGATTGGCAAACACCAGTGCAAACAGCGAGGGTGCAACCGCAGCCGAGCCCAGCAACAGAGTGATCGTGAGCGGCGCGTCGTAGGCAATGCTGCCACGCGTCCAGAGCGCGAAGAAGTCGGGCCAGAACGGCAACAGGCCCGCAACGACCATGCACGCGAGAACGGTGACGAACACCGAGCCATGGGCGTAGAGCCGGCGAAGCCGCTCCCTGTCGCCGATCGCGTAGTCATGGCCGAGCTCCGCGCCGAGCGGAAGGGCGACCTGGAGGCAGAGACCGCGCACCAGGCTCGCGATCACACGGGTCAGGCCCCATTGCGCGACCGCCACGCGATCGGTGACGAGGGCACTGACCAGCAGCACCGGCAGATTGACGAGCGCGAGCTCCGTGATGTTGGCCACAGCAAAAGGAAAAGCTCGGCCGAATTGCCCGGCACACCAGCGCAAGGTTCCCGACCGGGCGCGACGGATCCGGTTCCGGCGAAGAAACGGAAACAGACGTGGCGCATCATGAGTGACCAGAAAGATTGCGAACAGGATCTGCATCGCGACGAAGGCGATCGCGACGGCGAGCAGGCTGCCGAACAACGCTATCGCGACGAGCTGCGCGATCTGAGCCAGGAGCAGAGCTGTGTTTTGCAGCCAGACCGTGCGGCTGTATCGGCCGCGCACGCGATAGAGACCCGAGACCAGATTGGCAGGCAGGGTCATGAGCATGCCGAGCGTCATCACGAGCAGCGCGGCATCGAAGCTCGCTGTCGCATGGAAGCCGAGCACCGCCGAGGGCGGCGCGACATAGGCGCCGAGGAGCAGACAAGCACCGAGCACGGCCACGACGACGAGATAAATCCGCAGCATGCGCGCGTAAAAGCTCGCGGTCCGTCCATCGCAATCGACGCAGGATTTGAACGCGAGAAACCGGTTGATGGCGCGCAACTGCAATCCGGCATCGGCCACGACAACGAGACTGCCGGCCGCATAGACGGCAAGCCAGGCCGCGAGCACGTCGCTCGTCCAGAAATGCAGGAACGCCGGAATGAGCAGCAATTGCTGGGTCAGGCCCAAGACCATCTGAACGAGATTTGCCGACCAGCCCTGCACGAGACGGCGCGCGCGGCCGGTTCCCCCGGTCTCCCCCGGGTCTGTTGCCTTGCGTGGCGCCTCGATACGCGTGTCGGTCAAACCGCATCCTTCCCGGCAAGGGCGCCAGCCGAGAACCGTCCGGGGCGCCGTCCATGGGCAGGCAGGACCACGTGCCGGGCTCGGGGCCTGCGATGACCCGTTGATTCCCCGAATGGAAACCGCCACCGTGGCACAACCGGAATGAGACGTTGATCGCGCATCGTGAGATGGTTAGACAGCTTGGGCAATGGCATCAGACTTCATTCCATACAACCGACCCTATGTGACGGGCAAGGAACAGGCCTACATCGAGGAGGCACTGCGCAACCATCATCTGTCCGGTGATGGGCCTTTCACGAGGCGCTGCCATCAATGGATCGAGCAACGCACCGGTTGTGCGAAGGCGCTGCTGACGCACTCCTGCACCTCGGCGCTCGATCTCGCGGCGATCCTGCTCGACCTGAAGAGTGGTGACGAGGTCATCATGCCCTCCTTCACCTTCGTCTCGACTGCGAACGCCTTCGTGCTACGCGGTGCGGTGCCCGTCTTCGTCGATATCCGGGAGGACACGCTCAACCTGGACGAAAGGCAAATCGAGGCTGCCATCACCTCACGCACGCGCGCCATCGCGCCGGTGCACTATGCTGGCGTCTCCTGCGAGATGGACAAGATCGTCGCGATCGCACGCCGCCACAATTTGAGGATCGTCGAGGACGCCGCGCAGGGCATCCTGGCGAGCTACCGCGACACGCCGCTCGGCGCGATCGGCGATATCGGCAGCTTCAGCTTTCACGAGACCAAGAACATCATGTCCGGCGAAGGCGGCTGCCTGCTGGTGAACGATCCCGAGCTGGCGCAGCGGGCGGAAATCATTCGGGAGAAGGGCACCGATCGCGGCAGGTTCTTCCGCGGTGAAGTCGACAAATACACCTGGCAGGACCTCGGCTCGTCGCTGCTGCCGAGCGATCTGACGGCGGCCTTCCTGTGGGCGCAGCTCGAGGACGCCGAGCGCATCACGCGCGAGCGGCTTGCAATCTGGAACAGGTACCACGACATGCTGGCGCCACTGGAGCAGCGGGGCTTGTTGCGACGTCCGATCATCCCCGGCCATTGCCGCCACAACGGCCATCTCTACTTCATCCTGCTCCCGCCAGGGATCGATCGGAGCATGGTCCTTGGCAAGCTGAAGGATCAGGGCGTCCACTCCGTATTCCACTACGTCCCCTTGCACTCGTCTCCGGCCGGAATGCGCTTCGGACGCGCCCACGGAGACCTTTCGCTCACGACGTCGCTGTCCGAGCGAGTGATCCGGCTGCCAATGTGGATCGGGCTGCACGAGAAGCAGCAAATGCGGGTCGTTGAGGCGCTGGGCGCAATCCTCGGACGATGAGCTCAAAGACCATCCGACTCGCCGCCCTTCGGCGTCGAGCGGGGGACGAAGGGCGCGAAAGAGGTGTCGCCAGTAGCCGGCGTGGTCAGCTTGCCCCCTGTTCCCGGAGGGATGGCGGCCGCGCCGCCCGGACCGGGCTGCGGGGCCGGCGCCTCCAGCCGCTGTAGCGCCAGCACCTCGCTGCGGTCGCCGTGCTTGAACGTGACTTCGCGCGGCTGAACGGAGCTCAGTGACCAGCCTGCCCGCGATTCACCCTGGCGCATGCGGATCACTTTCTGATCGGTGCGGTCCATGAGGATCGCAATGGCGTCGCCCTCGCCGACTACAGCTCCGACCAGGACGAGCTGCAGCGGGGCCTCGGTCGCCTTCGGAGGCAGCGGCGCCGGGGCTTCGTCGCTCGGCGAGGCCGCCACCGCGCGCGGCGGTGGCCGGCGCGTAGCCGAGAAGATCGGGCGTTCCTCCGTCGCCGTCAGCGCCGAAAGCGGCACAGACCAGAGCGGATTGCCACGGGGGACCGGTTTGCTTGCGGATTGCGCCAGCTTTGCAATCGGCCGCACTGCGCCAACGTCGACCGTATCGGTCGAATTGCTGATGGTATCGTCGGGCAGGATATCGATTCGGGACGAGGTCGCCGCCATCGGCACCCCTGCGCCCAATATCCCTGCGCCCAAGGCAGGGACGATCCACAGCGCGGCCAATCCGATCCGTCCGACCATCGACACTCCCCTGCGACCGACGCCGCGCGGGCGCGGCCGGTTGGGCAAACTAATTCCTATGTGGCTCGCCATCAACCTGCATCGAATCAAGGCCGCGTGGAAGATGCAGCCTGGTTTTCCCGGTGTGTTGCGATGCCGCTTCCCCGGGGCATGTTGCTCCACAGACACTATCGATAAAATTGCAAACAAAAAGCCAGGAACCCGACACAGAACTGCGCGCTTTGGTTGCAGCGGGGCGCCGCGCCATGGGACTATGACTCCTGCGACCAGCAATGCTGCGCCGCAATTGTGGAATCCTGGACAATTGCTTTGCTGATTTGAAAATGCGGATGGTTGGGGCGACAAGACTTCCTGAACGGATCGGATCCGGCATGCGGTCCGTTCTGCGACACGCGCTCGCCACCCTGCTCACGACCACGGCGCTCGGCGTCGTTGCGGCTCACGCCGTCGACGGCAGTTGGACCGGCGGCACCGGTGAGTGGACGGATGCCACCAACTGGAGCTCGAATCCGGACGTGCCGGACGGCACCGCGACGTTCGCCAATACCGGTGCGACCAACGTCGTCAACGACAACGGTGTCGTAACCATCGGCACGATCCAGTTCACGAATACGGCGCAGGCCTACTCGGTCACCATCAACAACCCGTTCATCGTCAACGGCACCGGCATCATCAACAGCTCAGCCAACACCCAGAACTTCGAGGTGACGTCGGGCAATTCGCTGGTGTTCCAGAACAACAGCACGGCGAGTGGCGGGAGCGGCGCCGTCGTCATCACGAACGACACTGGCGGCAATGTCTTCTTCATTCAGAACAGCACGGCCGGCACCGCCAGCATCGTCAACAACAGTTTTCTTTCCTTCGACGACACCAGCTCGGCCGGCACGGCCCAGATCACCAACAATTTCCAAACGGATTTCTTCTCCGCTGCTTCGGCTGGCAGCGCGACGATCAGCAACGCGGCATCCGCGACGCTGAACTTCCACAACACCAGTACGGCCGGTACCTCGACTATCGTCAATGACGGAACAGTGACCTTCGACGGCTCCGCCACTGCCGGCAGCGCGACCATCACGACCAACAATGGCGGCACCACGATCTTCGCCGGCACGAGCACCGGCGGAAGTGCGCGCTTTATCACTGCGACCGGTGGTACGGTCGATATTTCCGGTCTGACCAGCGGCGGCATGACGGCCGGCTCGATCGAGGGCGCCGGCAGCTACGTGCTGGGCGCGAACACGCTCACGACCGGCGGCAACAATCTCTCCACCCAGGTCGACGGTGTGATCTCCGGCATCGGCGGCGGGCTGACCAAGGTCGGCACCGGCACGCTGACCTTGACCGGCACCAACACCTATACCGGCGCGACGACGGTCTCGGCTGGAACGCTGGCGCTGTCGGGCACTGGCGATATCTCCTCATCCAGTGTCGTGACGGTCAATGCCACGCTCGACATTTCCGCCGTCACCCCGTCATCCGCGTCGATCAGCACGCTAGCAGGCAACGGCACCGTGCAAATGGGCGCCAAGACCCTGAACATCGTCAACGGCTCGACCGAATTCGCCGGCTCGATTCAGGGCACCGGTGGGCTTGATATCGGCGGCGGAACGCAAACGCTCTCGGGCAACAACACCTACAACGGCACCACCGTGATCGCCAGCGGAGCCACCCTGGCCCTCAAGGGCGGCGGCTCGATCGCGAACTCGATCGTCTTCTTCGGCGGTGGCGTCGGCACGGCCTCCCTCGATATTTCGCAAACCACCGCGGGTGCGTCGGTCGGCGGACTGTTTTCTGTGACTGGCGCGGGAGTCGTCTCCCTGGGTTCCAAGAACCTCACGATCACCGGGGCTGCCCCCATCTTCGACGGCGTGATTCAGGACGGCGGCATCGGTGGTGGCACCGGCGGCAGCCTGACGATCGCCAATGGCGCCACGCAAATCCTTCGCGGCACGAACACCTACACGGGCGCGACCACGATCGACGCCGGCGGTGCGCTCTATCTCGAGACCAATATCACCTCTGGCAGCATCGCAACATCCAGCGCGGTTATCAACGACGGCCTGTTCAACATTGCCCTCAACTTCGGCGGCGCCTCGATCAGATCGCTATCCGGCGCGGCAAGCGGCGTGGTCGATCTCGGCAACAAGACGCTGACGATCACCGATGCCAGCGGCACCTATGCCGGCAGCATTCAGGGGACCGGCGGTCTCACGCTGGCCAGTGGTACGGAAGTCCTGTCTGGCACCAGCAGCTACAACGGCAACACCACGATCAACGGCGGCACGCTCGTGGTGGACGGCTCGATCGTGAGCGCGACCACCGTCAATGCCGGCGGCACGCTCGCTGGCAACGGCACGGTCGGCGACGTGGCGGTCGCCGGGGGCACGCTTGCACCAGGCGGTGCAACCCCATTCGGGCCGCTCACGGTCAACGGCAGCCTGAGCTTCACCGCAGCCTCGACCTATCTCATCCAGGTTTCCTCGACGACGGCCAGCCTCACCAACGTCACGGGCACGGCGACGCTCGGCGGCGCGACCGTGAACGCCGTCTTCACGTCGGGCACGATCCAGAAGCAATACAAGATCCTGTCGGCGACCGGGGGCCTTGGCGGCACGACCTTCAACCCCACCGTCGTCTCCAACATGCCGACGATCAACGCCACGCTGAGCTATGATCCCAACAACGTCTATCTGAATATCGGCATCAGCTTTACGCCGGCCAGCGGCAGCCTCACGACCAACCAGCAGAACGTCGCCAACACGCTGACGAACTTCTTCAACACCACCGGCGGCATTCCGGCAGCCTTTGCGGGACTGACGCAGGCGGGATTGACCGTCGCCTCGGGCGAGCTCGGCACCAGCATCATCCAGTCCGCGATCAACGCGGACGGCCAGTTCCTGAATCTGATGCTCGATCCTACGCTCTCGGGACGCGCCAGCGGCTTTGCACGGCCCGGCAGCGCGTCGCAATTCGCGGACGGTGACGACATGGCGGCCTATGCATCGATGCGGCCGGCTACGGCCCGCGAACGCGAGGCCTATGCAATGGCGACCAAGGCGCCGCTGCTGGCCTCGCTGCCCGCGAGCCGCTGGAATGTCTGGGCGGCTGGTTACGGCGGCTCGGAATCTGTCGGCGGTAATGCGACCGTGGGCTCGCAGGATCTCACCTCGCGCATCTGGGGCGCGGCGGCGGGCGCCGACTACCGGGTCACCGCCGACACACTGCTCGGCTTTGCACTCGCCGGCGGCGGACTGAACTACTCGCTTGCCAACGCCATGGGCTCTGGCTCGGCCGACCTGTTCCAGGCGGGCGTCTACGGCCGGCATAATTTCGGACCGGCCTATGTCGCGGCTGCGCTGGCCTATGGCTGGCACGACGTCACCACCAACCGCACCGTGGCGCTTGCCGGCATCGACCAGCTCCAGGCGCGCTTCAAGGCCGACACATTCTCCGCTCGGTTCGAAGGCGGCTACCGCTTTGCGACACCCTGGATCGGGATCACGCCCTATGCGGCCGCGCAGGTCACGAATTTCAACCTGCCGAACTATACCGAGACGAGCCTCACGGGCGGCGGGCTGTTTGCGTTGAACTATGCGGCCCAGACGACGACCGATACCCGCAGCGAGCTCGGTCTGCGCACCGACAAATCCTTCGCGATGCAGGACGGCGTGCTGACGCTGCGCGGCCGCGCCGCCTGGGCGCATGACTACAACCCGAGCCGGGCCGTCACCGCGCTGTTCACCGCCCTGCCCGGCGCCGCTTTCGCAGTGAACGGCGCAAAGCCCGATGCCGATTCCGCGCTCGTCAGCGGCAGCGCCGAAATGAAGTGGCTGAGCGGCTTCTCCGTCGCCGCAACCTTCGACGGCGAATTCTCTGGCAACGTCACGACCTACACCGGCAAGGGCGTGGTGAAGTACAGCTGGTGAATTAAATCTACTTTCCTGCCTGCCACTGGCTGGAGACGCCGAGGATCACCCTGACGCGGCCGGTGCCGGCATCGTTCAGCGTCGTCGTTTGCGGCACCTGGACATCGAGCTGGTCGACGAACAGGAACGGCATGCCGGCTTCGAGATCGTAGAGCAGCTTCTGCAAACTGGACTGCTCCAATTCGCAGCTGACGACGAGGCCGACTAATCCGTCCTTGGCCTGCACGCCGGAGACGTCGACCTGCGACGACTGGACCGAGCCGCCGACATTGGTCACCGCGGACGCCACGCGCTGCAGGAGATTGGCGCCCGCAACCGTCACGGTCGGTCCTTCCAGGAAGGGCGTGCCCGGATGGTCGGCCGACGACACGGCCTTTCCGGCGGCGCCGGTCTTGCGGCCGCGCAACTGGTCGAGCAGATCGGAGGTCTGCGCCAGCGCCTGGCGATGGGCAAAGACGTCAGCGACCGAGAGCCCCGCCATGAGCAGAAGACCGCCGGTCACGGCGGCATAGAGCGTCACCGCAATCAACGGCGAGGTGGTCAGAGCGCGAGTGAGGGTGCTTTGGGCGCTCATGGCACGTTCCTCGGCTCGATCTGTGCCTCGATGTGAAAGCGCTCGCCGGGATCCGAGGGCGAACGCGTGGTCGGGGCGTAGAAGGTCGCGCGGGTGAAATGCTGGGATTGCTCGATGAGCGGAATCAGCGACGGCGCATCATGCGTGATGCCCGCGATCTGCAGCTTGTTGCCGGAGAGATGCAGCTCCGTGACATAGGTGTGGTCCGGCAGCACGCGGCTCAGCGACTCCAGCACGATCACGCTCGCAGCCGTCTCGTATTTGCGCCGCTCCAGACGCGCCAGCGGCGAACGTTCGCCGCCATCGGTGCCCATGCGAAGCGCGGCGCGGCGCTGGGTAATCTGGCGCTCGAGCTCGCTCTCCTGCGCGCCGAGGCTGTCGGCCAGATAGCTCGCGAGAACGGAGGCGACGACTGCCGCGACGGCGGCGACACCGAGCACGATCTGGAGCATACGGCTCAGGCGAGCCCGGTCGATGGCACCGCGGGACTTCTGCTCGAACACCTTGATCCGGCCCTGGTCCGGTTCGGCCGCATCGGCACAGATCGCGATTGCGGAGGGATGGAAGGCGGACACCGCGTCGACATAGCCCATCGCGAGCTTGCGCGGTGCCGCGGCGATCACCGTTGTAATGGTCTCGCTGCCACTTGCCGACGGCGCACCGCAGCCGAATACGGCATCGCCGGCGCTCCACGGCGTCAACCGGTCGATTTGCGCCCGCACGATGCCATCGAGGAAATCGGCGGCGCGGGCCGGCAGTTCGAGCGGGCGGAACAGGAAGCGCGTCGGCCGCAACACGATCTCGATGCGGCTTCCGCGAAGCACCGGTGCCAGATTGGCCGCGGCGAACTCGCCGTCGCGAAAGGCGATCCCGGCCGGAACGTTGTCCGGCTTGTTGGCAGCCTCCAGCGCGAACTCTCCGGTCTCGTCCTCGACGAGCCGGACGAGGCGCGGCGACACCATGCGCTCGAAGCCGGCGACGATGGTCGCGGCGACGGTGCCGGTCCAGGCGTCGAGGATGGCGCGTGTCGATTGCAGCAGATTCATCTCACAGAGGCTTTCCGGCGGAGCCGTCCAGGTCGTTGTGCCACGACAATACACGATAGGGTTCGTCCGTGCCCTCGAGAAGCAGAATGACGATTTCGGCCGAGCTGCGCCGGCGTAGCGCCGACTCGACCGCAACGGTCAGCCGGTAGGCCTTGGAGCCTTCCAGCGTGGCACTACCAGCGCCGGCAATACCGAGCAGGGAGCGCGGATTGACGTTGGGATCGGCCCGGTCCCTCAAGAGCTGCTGCAACGCCTCCGGTGTCATGCCCGGCAACCCCGCCAGCACCTGGGGCGCGGCGTCGAGCAGATTCACGGTCCGCATGTTGCTGAAGACAGTGACGAAGGGCAGCATGCGCTCGATCACCGCCGGCGGGATGCCACGCACCAGCCAGAGCTCGTCGACATGCGGAAATGGCGCATGCCGCGGCAGATAGGCCGAGCCGAGCGTGCGGTAGTAGGAATTTTCCGGATCATCGCTGCCTGCCTCGATTGATGCCCGCCAGGCGATGATCCGGTCGGCATAGCGGGCCGCGTCTGTCTCACTGATGCCAAGCCCGATCATCAATCCGGACAACAGCCCCTTGGGCGCGGCATTGAGATCGATGCGCGCGGCTTCGGAGCGGAACGTCACCGACACCCGTCCTGCACCGATGCGGGCGTCGAAGGTTCCACTGGTGGGGCGCGCCTCGCCCTTTGCCGTCAATTGGTAGGCCGCAAGCTCGACCGCGGAATTCACCAGCGCGTCGGCCTGAACATGATCGGTGTTGGCGGCCACCGTGACGGCAGTGTTGGTCACATAGGTCAGGTAGATCAGGACGAGCGCCGCCAGCGCAGCCAACATCCAGAGCACCGCGACGACGATGAAGCCGCGCGTTCCCCCGGCCGCGCTCGGGCGGCGGCGCGTGATCGCCATGAGCGTCACAGCTGCTGCTCCTGCTTCTGCTCCGGTCTTGCGCGCGCGGTCACGCATGTCGCGGGGTTCTTGGCGCGCGCGCATTCGGCAGGCGTTGTGATGTGAGGCATCACCGCGCCTGAAACCGCGAGCACCTGTCCCGTCGTGCTGTCACGCACGGTGAGGCGAATCCGCTCGGGCAGCTGCGGCTGGTCGCGCCAGGTCGGCTGCCAGACCTGATCCGGTCCGGAATAGGAGAAGGTCACGCGGAACGGCGCGCGCAGCAGCACCACCTGGTCGACGAAACGAATCTGACCGTCGGACGGCATCGGTGCGAATGGCGCGCGCTCGCGCACCAGCGCGAGCCCCTGCGCATCGGCCTTCTCGATCAGGCGCACGATCTCGAGCCCCGGGCGCACGTTGGCACCGAGCGCCGTGCGCACGAAGGTCACCGCCAGCTCGGAACCCTCGAACAGCGGGGTCTTGCTGTCGGCATTCATCGGGAGCTGCTCGGCGACCGACAGATCGGCGACGATGCGATCAAACCCGGTGGCAACGCGCTCGGCCCGTTGCACGCGCGCGATGCCGCGATTCCAGTTCGGCAGCCATTGCGCGGTGACCGTCGCAAGCGCCGCGAGAATGACCGTCATCAACAGCGTCGCCAGCAGCACTTCGAGCAGCGTGAAACCCGCCTCCTCGGCCAATGCGCGGCGCAGCGCCCTCATTGCGCGGCCCTCGGCACCAGCTTCACGGTCGTGATCTGGAACGCAGCTCCGTCGGCACGTTGCAGCCTGAGATTGACCGACAGGGGCACGAAGCGGTCGGTCGCGGGATCGCCGCCGGGCACGCTCATCGGCGAGACTTCCATGCGCCAGCGGCTGCCCGCGAGCTCCCCGCTCTGCCGTCCCGGCTTCAACAGCGCGCGCGGCGGCAATTGCGCCAGCAGCGTCTCCGCCGTTCCGGCCAGCGCCAGGTGCTGATCGATCGAGCGGGTCCCCTGCACCGTCGTGGCGATGACCGTCCCGATCGTGCCGAGCACGGCCGCGATGATCGCAAGCGCGACCAGCGCCTCGATCAGGGTGAAGCCGGCCGTACCTCTAGAGCCGTTTCCGTTCCGATTGAATCGGAACGGGGCTCTGGATTCTTGTTTTGACGCGTTTTCTCCACGCGAACCGGTGTCCACTTCGCTGGAAAACGCTCTAGAGCAGCTTCTGCGCGACAATCTCGACGCCTCCGGTCAGCCAGTTCACGCGCACCTCGTAACCCATGCCGGGCCGTGCCAGCGCGATTACGCCACCGCACGACATTCCCGACGGGAAGAAATCGATCGTTCGCCCGGCGGCACGGTCGGCGCAGCGCGCAGCCAGCATCGCCTGTACGGTCACGTCGTTCGGCAGGCGGAGAACCCGCCCGGTGACGCCGGAGCGGATCGCACGAGCTTCGGCATCCACCTGCGTCGCCACCCTGACCTGACGACGCAGCGCCGTGCTGCGATCGGCCTTCAGCAGCGCCGCGGTCGCGACCGCATAGCTCTCCAGCTTGGCGCGCGTCGTCGTACGCGGGATCGCCGGCAGGATGATCGCCGCGAGCAGGCCGATGATGGCGAGCACGCACAGGATCTCGATCAGCGCGAACCCGCGCGTATCGAGCGCGCCCCTAGCGCGTGCCGCTGGCAATGTCGGCTGCCGTTCCACTGCCGCCTTCCTGCCCGTCCGATCCGAGCGAGATGATGTCATAGGGCGCGCGCTCGCCTGGCGCACGGTAGACATAGCCGTGTCCCCAGGGATCGTTGGGCACGACGCCGCCGCGCAAATAAGGCCCGTTCCAGCCCGGCACATTGTTGCTGCGCGTCAGCGCGGCGAGACCCTCGTTGGTCGTGGGATAGCGGCCGAGGTCGAGGTAATAGAGGTCGAGCGCGCTCGAGAAACTCTCGATCTGGATCTTGGCCGCCTTCGCCTTGGATTCGCCGAGATAGTTCAGCACCCGCGGGCCGACCAGCGCCATGATCAGGCCGATGATGGTGATGACGACGAGGATCTCGACCAGCGTGAAGCCAGCCTCCCCTCGGCGCGCGCGCCGCCCGCGCTTGGCGAGTGCGACTGTATTTCTGGTCACTTCAACCCCTCCGTAACCGCCCTATTGTTTGCGCAGCTCTCTTCGGAAAACCGCTTCGCACTTTTCCGGATCATGCTCTAGCCGACAATTTGACTGACCGACATCAACGCGGTCATGACAGACACGATCAGGCCGCCGACCACAACCGAAATCACGATGATTGCGGCAGGGCCCGCGATGCCGACGGCACGGTCGAGCGTGCGCTGCAGCTTGGCCTCGTAGAAATCGGCGACACGGCCGGACAGCATCGGCAACTGCCCGGTCTCGTCGCCGAGCCTGAGCATGCGCACCGCCATTGCCGGCAACGCGTCCGTCTCGGCCAGCGCATCGGACAGTTTCGTGCCGTGACGGACGCGGTCGGCGGCCTCGCTCCACACCGTCGAGGGGCCCGCGGTCTCCATCATGTCGACGAGGATTCGCAGCGTGGTCGTCAGATTGACGCCGCTGCCGAGCAGCACACCGAGGTTCCGGCAGAACAGCGCGGTGCGGTACGAGCTCACGATGCCCCGGATCGCCGGCAGCCGCGTGATCGCACCGGTGATGCCGTGGCGGACCCGCTCCTGCCGCAACAGCAGCCACAGGGCCGCGATGGTGGCGGCAAGCCCCGCGAGCACCGCGTCGGAATTGTCGTGCAGGAAGGTCGACATGTTCAGGAACACCAGGATCATCGGATCGACCTTGGCGCCGAAATCCTGCAACACGCTGGCGAACTGCGGCAGCACGAATGTAAGGAAGAACAGGAGAACGCAGCAGGCAGCGCCCAGCACGAAAACCGGATAGCGCATGGCATCGCCGAGCTTGCGCTTCAGCGCCTCGGTTCGCGTCCTCTCGTTGGCCAGCACCTCCAGCACCTGGTCGAGCGAACCCGATGCCTCGCCCACCCGAACGAGCGCTACATACATCGGCGGGAACAACGTGCCGTGCCGGAGCAGCGCCTCGGCAAAGCTTTCCCCGGCGAGCACGCGCGAGCGGATGTCGGCGACCACGGGCCGCAGCCGTCCGAGATCGCGGTCGGCCGCGAGCAGCTCCAGACCGTCATTGATGCGGGCTCCGGCGCGAAGCAGCAGCGCAAGGTCCGCCGTGAAGATCGTGACGTCCGCGGGCTTGGGCTTGTTGAAGACACTGAAGGCGCTGCGGCCCGAACCGCCCTCCTCCAGCGTGACATTATCGACCAGCACGAGGCCGAGCCGCTCGATCCGCTGCGCGACGTCGCCGGGTGCAGGCGCGGCGATCGCACCGGAGACCAGCTCGCCGTTGGCATTGAGCGCGCGGTAGCGATAGTTCGGCATCGGATCAGCGGACCGTCGTGACGCGGAAGACCTCGGGCACGGTCGTCAGCCCGGCGCGGCATTTTGCGACAGCATCTTCCAGCATCGTCGTCATGCCGCCCTGCATCGCGGCGGCGTCGATGGAGTGGGAATCGGTTTGCGGCCCGATCAGGCGGCGCACATCGTCGGACATTTCCAGGATCTCGAACACGCCGTTGCGGCCGCGATAGCCGGTGCCGCCGCAGCGTTCGCAGCCGCCGGCCTCGTGCACGACCTCGCCCGCCCTGAAGCCGATCACGGCAAAGCGCGGATCCCTGGCAATATCCGTCTCGGTCAGCGCATGCGGCACCTTGCAACGGTCGCACAGCACGCGCACCAGGCGTTGCGCGACCACTGCACGCAGCGTCGACTTCAGCAAAAACCCCTCGATGCCGAGATCGATCAGGCGCGGCACGGCGGCGGCCGCCGTCTCGGTGTGCAGCGTCGTCAGCACGAGGTGGCCGGTGAGTGCCGCATGAATCGCGATATGCGCGGTCTCGGCGTCACGGATTTCGCCGACCATGATGACGTCGGGGTCCTGACGCACGAAGGCGCGCATGGCCGAGGCAAAGGTCAACCCGATCGACGGCTTGACCTGCGACTGGTTGATGCCGGGAATTTCGTATTCGACGGGATCCTCGATGGTGAGGATTTTTCGTGTCGGCTCGTTCAGGATCGACAGCATGGTGGCAAGCGTCGTGGTCTTGCCGCTGCCGGTCGGCCCGGTGACCACGATCATGCCGTGCGGCATGGCGAGCAGCCGCGTCATTATCTGCTCATCGCGCGCGGCAAGACCGAGCTTGCTCATCTCGAGCAGGCCGCGATCGCGCGGCAACAGGCGGATGACGGCGCTCTCGCCATATTGCGTCGGCATGGTCGCGACGCGGACGTCGAGCTCGCTGCGCCCGACGCGCACGCGCGCCGCGCCATCCTGCGGCAACCGTCGCTCGGCGATGTTGAGACCGGCTAGAATTTTCACCCGCGAGATCAGCGCTTGCGGCGGAATTCCCTGCGGCGAGGGCAGCGCGCGCAAGAGGCCATCGACGCGCATGCGGATCACGAGCCCGGTGCGGAACGGCTCGATGTGGATGTCGCTGGCGCGCAGCTCCACCGCGCGCTCCAGCAGATCGTTGAGCGCGCGCACGACCGGCGCGCCGCTGGCGAGATCGCGCAGGCTCTCGATGTCGTCATCGGATTGTTGCACTGCGCCCTTGGCAGCGCCATCGGCGCTCGCATCGTCCGCATCAGCGCGTTGATCGAGGACTGTCGTAATATCTTCATACGAGGCCACGACGACCTCGACCGCAGCGCCGAACACGATTTCGGCGGCGCGAATGGCGGCAGTATCGGAGGGGTCGGCGACCACCAGACGATAACCCCCATTCGGCGCGCGGAACGGGAAGATGGTGGATTCACGCAGAAACCGGCGCGAGAAGCCGTCCAGCGACGGCGTCGCCGCGAGCAGTTGCGGCAGGCCCAGCCGCGCAAGGCCGAAATAGTCGGAGACCTCGTCGGCGAAATCGGCCGCGGACAGATCGGTCGCTTCCCACAGCTCCCGCAAGGGGCGCGTCAGCGCCGGATTGGTCGACTTTTCGACCCGGGCGCGCGCCCGCGGCGGCAGTGAATATTTTTCCAGAAGATGCTGCCGGAAGCTCTCTGCGGAAAGGTCTCGCATCGCGTTCACAGCTTGCCTTGTTACTAGAAAGCAACAGCTTCCGCTGGTAACGGAAGGCCTTTACCCTTGACTTATTTCTTAGCAAAAACATAATCGTGGCGCAAACAATTGCGCATCCGGACCATGGGGGGTCGGATGCTATTTCCAGTCACTCTTGCTGTTGGTAGGCGTACTTTGTTCAAAGTGGTCCAGCCGCTTTCGCGCCTGCGTTCAGCGTTGCCTGGAACGTTCATCCTTTTGTCATCTGCGTTCCTGCTGACGGCGTGCATCGTCACCGCCGATCAATCGATCGAGGGCAGCCCCAAGGACCCGCGCGCCCAGGACATCGCTGACAAGATCCGGTCGCTGGATCTGGAGCCCCGGCAAACTACGGATGCAGGCGCGGGCGGCATTGCCCAGCCCAAGGCGTCAAAGCCTGCCATCTATCTCAGCGACGGATCGACACCGCAGGGCACCGCGCTCGCGGAACGCGACGATGGAGGTGGTGGCGGCTACGATCTGAATTTCGAGAACGCGCCGGTCGCAACCGTCGCCAAGGTCATCCTCGGCGACGTCCTCAACGTCGGCTACACGATCGACCCGCGCGTGCAGGGTACCATCACCCTGGCCTCGGTGCGCCCGGTTCCAAAGGCCGATGCGCTCTATGTGCTGGAGAATGCGCTGCGCATGTCCGGCGTTGCGCTGGTGCGTGATCGTGGCGCGAGCTATCGCCTCATCCCCGCGCCGGAAGCAGGCCCCGGCGGCATCGACCGCTCGGTTTCGGCCGAGGCCGGCCAGGGCATCAGCGTCGTGCCGCTACGCTACGTCTCGGCGCAGAACATCTTCAAGCTGCTCGACGCGTTCGGCGCGAAGGCGTCGACCATGCGTCCCGACAACGCGCGCAACACGCTGATCGTCACCGGCAGCGGCACGGATCGCGCGTCGGCGATCGACACCATTCTCTCCTTCGATGCCGACTGGATGCGCGGGCAATCGGTCGGCATCATCCCGGTGCGCAACTCCTCGCCCGAGCCGGTCATCAGCGAGATCGAGAAGATCATGGATTCGGGCGAAGGCGGCCTGAGCCAGAGCATGATCAAGTTCCAGCCGATCACGCGCCTCAACTCCATCCTCGTCGTCAGCCAGAAGCCGGAATATCTCAAGCGCGCGCAGGTGTGGATCGCGCGGCTCGATCGCTCCGATACCGACGGCGTGAACATGAAGGCCTACCCGCTTCGCTACGGCAACGCGAAGGTCGTGGTCGCGCTGTTGAACGACATGCTCTTCAGCCAGAGCGGGACGAGCAGCTCTTCGCTCGACAATTCGTCGAGCCAGATTTCGCCGGGCTCCGGCGTTTCGATGTCCTCGTCCGGTCCAGGCACCAATCCGGTGGCCTCACTGAGCGCGCTTCCGACGGCCGCCGCAGGCGCAGCAACTCCGGTCACCGGTCCTGCCGGCTCCTCGCTGAGCGCCCGTCCGGCACCCGCGGCCAGCGGCGTGCCTGGCCAGGATAACACCTCCGGCTCGCTGCTCGGCTCCGGCTCGAAGCCGCCCGGCAGCGCCGTCCTGCAAAACGTGCGGATCACTGCCGACGTCACCAACAACGCCGTGCTGGTCTATGCCAACCAGGAATCCCAGCGCGTCGTCGAGCAGACCATCCGTCAGATCGACCGGCCGCAGCGCCAGATCGCGATCGAGGCGACCATCGCCGAGGTGACGCTGAACAATCAGCTGAACTATGGCGTGCAGTTCTTCCTGGCGAGCCAGAAGGGTTCGGTTTCCAACACCATCTCGGGTATCAGCAACAGCGCGACGATTGGCAGCAACATCGAGCCGCAGAGCAACGCTGTCAATGCCGCAGCCGGCGCCCTGCTCGGGCGCGCGCTGCCTGGATTCAATTTCCTGATCGGCTCGGAAAACTCCCCGCGCGTCGTCCTCGATGCGCTGCATAACGTCACCGACGTCAAGGTGCTGTCGAATCCGTCGCTGGTGGTGCTCGACAATCAGACCGCGACGTTGCAGGTCGGCGACCAGGTGCCGTTCTCGACGGGCACCGCGACCGTGCTGACCGCGAACAACACAGTGGTCAACACCATCGATTACAAGAACACCGGCATCATCCTGCGCGTGCTGCCGCGCTCCAATGCCAACGGCAACGTGGTGCTGGACATCGAGCAGGAAATCTCGAGCGTCGCGGCCGGCAGCGCGACACTGACGCCGACGATCTCGCAGCGCCGCGTCAAGAGCTCGATCGCGGTGACGAGCGGCCAGACCGTGCTGCTCGCCGGCCTGATCAGCGAGACCGAGAACAAGCAGCGCCAGGGCCTTCCGATCCTCGATTCGATTCCCGGCGTAGGCGACGCCTTCTCGCACCAGACCAACGCCCGTGCCCGTACCGAGCTGATCCTGTTCATCCGGCCGACCGTCATCAAGGACGGCGTCGACGCGCACGTCATCGCCGAGGAGATGCGCACCAAGATGAACAGCCGCCTGGTCGGCACCAGCGACCCCGTCGTCGTCGTCCCGCCGAAGACGGCCCGCTGAAGGACGTGACCGGGGAACTTGCGAACGGTCCACGCGACCTGCGGCTCCTCGTCAGCCTGACGCTCTGCGCCGCCGTGATCGCGAGCCTCGTCGCCGCGCCCGGCGGGGAAGGCCTCTTCGGCGCTTCTCTCGCCGTCCTGATGCTGGCGATCGCAGCGACCGATGCGCAACGCTATCTCATTCCCAACGAGCTGACGGCTGCAGCCTTTGCCCTCGCCCTGGTGCGCGCCGGAGCGCTTCCGCCCGACGCCGGGACCGGCGCCAGCGCCGTGTTCTGGGCGGGCATTCGGGCCGCCACCGTGGCGCTGCCGTTCCTGCTCCTGCTGCTGCTGTACCGGCACTGGCGCGGCCGCGACGGGCTAGGGCTCGGCGACGTCAAGCTCGCCGCCGTCGCTGGCGCCTGGCTCGAATTCACCACGGTGGTCGTGGTGATCGAGCTGGCGGCGCTATCCGCCATCGCGGCCTATGCCGTCAATGCTGCACTGCAAAAGAAACCATTGCGCACAACCGCTTACCTGCCGTTCGGCCTCTTCCTCGCGCCGGCGATCTGGATCGGCTGGCTGGGCCAGGCTTGGCTGTCCGATCGACTGGCGCTCTGGTCCGGCTAGCTAGCGCTCGCGGCTGGGGGCCCATTCCAGGGCCCGCAGGCGGGCCTCGGCGATTTCCCCACGCGTCATCTTGGTGGTGACGGCATCACGGATCCGGGCGCGCGCGTCGCGCGCCTGTGGCGGTGCGGCAACGGTCGACAGGTTGAGCCATTTGGACGCTTCGATGATGTTCCGCGGCACGCCGAGCCCGCGGTCATAGAGCAGCCCAAGAGAGTATTGCGCGAGGCTGTCACCCTGCTCGGCCGCCCGCCGGTACCACATCGCCGCTTCCGCATAGTTTTGCGGCACGCCGCGGCCGGTCTCGAACATGTAGCCGAGATGCGACTGCGCGGCCGCGTTGCCACGCTCGGCCAGCGGGATGAAAACACGCGAGGCCGCTACATAATCCTGACGCTTGAACGCGGAGACACCTTGACCAAGCGATTGGGCCTGGGCGGGGTCAGGCAGCACTAGCACCAGCGCCATCATCAAAGTCGACAGCCATGGAAACGCACGGTGCAGCCCCGCGTTGCGCCCTTCAACGGTCACCATCCCACCCGCTCCCTGCATGCACGACCAAGACTAGTCCGTGGAAAGCGCGGAATCCATAGTGCATGCAAGGCTCACGGACAGCCGGGTACAAATTCACTCGCACAAAAAAGCTCCGGGCGACGTTCGCCCGGAGCTCTCCCAGAGTAGGCCGAACTTAGTGGTATCCGCCCGCCGTACCCGGCGTGGTATCCGGATTGTTGCCATTGATCTGGTTGTCGAGATAGGACAGCACGTTGCCGCTCGTCGCAGCACCGCCGCTTCCCGTGATGGCCGAACGGCCGATCCGAACCACACCGCCGGTGCCAGCGGCTACGATGCCGGTGTTCAGGCTGCCGTTGATCGTCGACTCATAGATTTGAACGTTCGAGGCGGCGCCAGCGCCGACGGAGGCGACTCCGACATTGTTCTTCTCAAGCGTCACATGGCTCAACATCGCGTTGGCGGTCGCGGTGCCGTTGCCCGGAGCAACTTGAATTCCACCGCCGGTGCCTGAAATTCCGTTCTTGGCAATGACGGTGTTGGTCACGGTCAACGTCGCGTTCGAGGTGGGATTGAAGCCGATGGCAAGCGCCGATCCTGCCTGGAAGCCTCGGATGACACAGTTATCGACGACGAGGCCGGCGCCCGTGAAGAACTTGATTCCGACCAGACCGGTGCCGAGACCTTCGATGTCCAGGCCCTTCAAATAGATAAAGTCCGTCGTTGCCGCATTGATGACGATGCCGTTAGTCCCCGAGACCAGCACGCCGGCCGTGCCCGCCTCGCAGGAAATCGTGATCGACTTGGTGATGGTCACCGCACCAAAGCCGCCCGGATCCAGGCAGTTGATCTCACCGGCGGCCGCAGTCTTCGAGATAGCGCCGGCAAAGGTCTTGCACGGAGCAGTGCGGCTACAAGGGTTGGCATCATCGCCGACGCCCGAGACCCAGGTTCTGGTGGCCTGAGCGTGGGCGGGTGCGGACGCAAAAACGGGAAGTAACAGTGCTACGGCCATAGCTAGCCAAGCGATCCGACGCATGATCAATCTCCTGAATTCGCCGAAAAAGACGGAGCGACAATTTGACGATGACTGTGATTGTTGACGATGACTGTGATTGTTGACGATGACTGTGATTGGAAGGCTGTGATTGGAATTGTTTGCGCACGTACACTCTCGGGTGACCAAGTCTGGTCACCCAAGCTACATCACTCGAAAATCGTCTGATTCTCCCCCCGCAGCAATCGCTATCAGAACTACAACTAGTCGCGCCAGGCACTACGAATTGCAAGTTTTGCCTTCCACGACGATCGCCATCACCTTCCGACAATTAGTGTAGCGCTAACATTCGTCGACGCAACCGGAGGGAGGTTCATTCAGTTTTCGATTTATTTGCATTTCCGTCGAGCTGTTCGCGAGACGGGACGACGTGCCGCACAGGGACATCTGCTGAAGTGGTTGGAAGGTCGCCGAATTCCGCCACTTCTATTTTCGACGATAAACGAACAGTTTTTGAGTGCCGTAGTCGCCTCCCGCCGGCAGAAGCGAAAAAAAGCGATTCCATTCCGTGTCGGGCAGCGACGGATCAACCCTGTCGCCGAGCAGCCCGGCGAGCAGCGGCTTCAATAAGCGAGTGCCGACGAAATAGGTACTGGAAAAATTCGATATCTCCTCAAGATCGACGAGGTCGGACGCCGCCGTGCGCATCAACTCCTCGTCCACGTAATTATTGAACTGCGGCTCCGGGATGGCACCGAGGCCCCATTCCGCTCTAAAGGCGTTCAAACGCTGCAACCCTTCCCGCGTCGCTTCCGACACTAGCAGTGTTCCGCCGCTCTTAACCACTCTTGCGGCCTCGCGAATCGCGGCGATCTGCTTGTCACGATGGCCCAGATTGATGATGACACGTGTCACGACGGCGGTGTCATAGAATTCATCCGGCTCCTCCAATGCCAGAATGTTTCCGGCGGAGAACGCGGCCGTGCCCACCAGAGGCTTCGACTGCGCGCCAAGGCGATCCTTGGCGGCCGCAATCATCTCGGGAATGTAGTCAATTCCCTTGATGTCGATCCGGAAGCGCTGAGCGTAGCTGATGGTAGAGAAACCGTTTGCGCAGCCGATGTCGATCACACGGATGCCGTCGCGCAACCGCCTGGAGATCTCCCCGATCTCGAGGTTGATAGCATGGATGTCCGTCCAGGAGGCGCGATGGTCGTCGCCATAGCTGACCGCTTGGTTACGCCAGAACTCGCGTATTTGGTCGTCGCTGAATTTCATGATCGTTGTCACCGTATGGGCGCCACCCCTGACGTCGTTGCGGCAACGACGTAGAGCGGCCTGCCTCTGGTTTGCTGAAGAATCTGCCCGATGTAGATTCCAGTGAATCCGATTGCCACGTTGGTGACACCCGCGGTGAAGAATATGGCTGTCATCACGCTGGGCCAACCCTGCAACGGATAGTCCGGGTAGCGTATCTTTTCGATGACGATGATGGCCGCTGCAATGAAGCTGCATATCGCCATCATGAGACCGATCAAAATCGAAATATAGAGAAGTCGCGTCGAGAAACTCACGATCAGGCTGGTGGCAAAACGAACCCGCTTGCGAAAATTGTAGCTGGTCTGGCCGCCATCCGCAGCCGCGTGCTCGGCCGTGATGCTGGCATGCCTGAAGCCGACCCAGCGCAGAATGCCGCCATAGAATCGGCCGGGCTCGCGCACCCGCCTGAATGCACGAACTGCGTCGGCACAGACGATCGAGAAATTGCCTTGTAGACGATTGTAGTCCTGCCCCGACAGCGCATTGAGCACGAGATAAAACGTCGCGGCCAGCGACCGGTACAACAAAGACTCCGGACGCCGCGCGCGATTGACAAACACGACATCGTAACCCTGCTGCGCCTTCGCATAGAGCTCGGGTATGACCTCTGGCCGATCCTGGAGGTCGGCGTCCATCACTACCACCCAATTGCCGTCGGCGTAGTCCAGACCCGCTGTGATGGCGACGTGTTGGCCGAAGTTCCGCGAAAGATGAACGCCCCTTACCTTCGGATCGGCGCTCGCCATTGCCCCGATCGTCGACCAAGCGTCGTTCTCGCTCCCATCATCGACCAGGATGATGTCGAAATCGTCGGTGATGGAAGAAATTACAAGCGAAAGTCTTCGGACGAGCTCGATGAGCGTCTGCGCGCGTTGATTGTAGACGGGGGCGACGACGGAAATCTCTGGCACGATCCAGCCACATCAATCTCGAGACGAAGACCGAAGCGCGGCAGCTACGACGTGCTGCCCGTCAACTTCACCGGATCCCTCCGACCAAGTTGTTCAGCATCCGAAGCTAACGGCTCCTCATCCCACGCTGCAGGAGCGAGGCCCCTTGCTTAGATCATCGCAATCCGGCTGTCCAGCAAGGCAAGCCCCGGCTTAGGCCGAAAGCTGAGGAGAAGCCGCGACTTAGCTCGCGCAACGCGCTGGCTCAGCGCAGCAAGAAGCCATTCACATGCAGATCAGCGAACTTGGCGGCCCAATCGTGGAAGAGCGCATCCAGATGGACGTCGGTAACGCTTGCAACAGTCGCCTGTGCACTTTCACGCGCGAATTCCCATGCTGAAAGAGACGCGAAAGAACTCTGCTGATCCAGCAATAATTCAACCGCTGAGTTGTTGGTCGGAGCAACAGTCGGTTGTGGCGCAAATACAAATCCGTCAGCGCCCACGGCTGCGACATAAGCCGGCGAGGTAGCAGTGGGAGCACCGATCACGCCATCGCCATTGATGTCTTGGTGGAACGTCGTCTCAAGTGCTTCCAACGAGGCGTCCGATCCCGACACGGCTCCGATAATATTGCCGGTGTAGTTGCCGTTGGCGTCAGTGCTCCAGGCCGTGTACAGGTCCGAACCCGGAACTTTCCACGCCACGTCATAACCAGTCGACGTCTGCTCCGCGGCGATCGGAACAAAGGGAGAGAACTGCCCCACAACAACGGCCGTACCTCCCTTCTGCAACTCTGGCCCCACGCCGCTGCTGTTGTAAAGGAAGTAGTTGTTATCGACCTGAGTTAACTTCGTAACGCCGGCGGACTCGAGCACGACTCCTATGATGGAGTCACCGTTCAAGTCCTGGTGGAAAGTGGTTTCCAGCGATTGTAGTGCAACGCTGGATCCCGACACCGCGCCGATGATGTTGGCGACATAGTTGCCGCTGTTGTCGGTGCTCCAGGCGGTATAAAGATCTGACCCTGGCACCTTCCAAGCCACATCATAGCCGGTTGCGGTCTTCTCGGCAGCGATGGGTACGAACGGCGCAAACTGGCCGGCGACCACCGCGACCCCCCCCTTCTGCAATTCGGGCCCCGCGCCTGACTGGTAGAGGAAATAGTTGTTGGCGATCTGCGTCAGGCTGGTTGCGCCGTTCGGCTCGATCACCGCGGTCACCACACCGATGGTCCCGTCGCCATTCAAATCCTGATTGAAGGTGGTCTCCAGGGATTCCAGGGCCACACTGGTGCCCGACACCACGTCGATAATGTTGGCGATGTAGTTGCCACTGCTGTCGGTGCTCCAAACCGTGTACTGATCCGCGCCCGGCACCTTCCAAGCCACATCGTAGCCGCTTGAAGTCTGTTCGGCGCCGATCGGAACCCACGGCGCGAACTGTCCGACGACGACGGGACTGCCGCCGCGCAGCAACTCTGGACCAACGCCGTTGTCGTAAAGGAAATAATTAGTGCCGACCTGCGTCAAACTGGTGGTGCCGGCCGAGTCAATGCTCGGATAGCCGACAACGCCGTCACCATTGAGATCCTGGTGAAAGGTGTATTCGAGGGACTTAAGCGCGTCACTGGATCCGGATACCACGCCGATGATGTTGGCGATGTAGTTGCCGCTGCTGTCGGTGCTCCAAACCGTGTACTGATCCGCGCCAGGGACCTTCCAAGCCACGTCGTAACCAGTTGACGTCTGTTCGGAGCCGATCGGCACCCACGATGCAAACTGGCCAGAATAGACTGGCGCACCGCCGCGCATCAGTTCAGGGCCTGAGCCCGATTGATAGAGGAAGTAGTTGTTGGCGACTTGCGTCAGGCTGGTTGCGCCGGATGCCTCGATCACGCTGGTCACGACGCCGATCACGCCATCGCCATTCAAATCCTGCTGAAACGTGGTCTCAAGCGATTCCAGCGCGTAGCTGGAGCCCGAAACCACGCCGATGATATTGGCGATGTAGTTGCCGCTGTTGTCGGTGCTCCAGACCGTGTATTGATCCGCACCCGGCACTTTCCAGGCGATGTCGTAGCCTGTTGAGGTCTTCTCCGCACCGATCGGCGTCCAAGGCGCGAACTGCCCGGCAGAAACGGCGACTCCGCCGCGTTGAAGCGTCGGTCCCGTACCCCCGGCAACCGGATTGAGAAAGTACTCATTACCGGACTGGAACAGCTCGGTCGCGCCACGAACCTCAATGATGCTCGTGGTGAGCGTGGAGCTGGCGACCGTGCCGTCGCCGAACTGGAGATATTCGACACCTGTGACGGTATCAGTGCCGTCGGGGGTGCCGGAACGCTGATCGCTAATCGTGAAGGTCTGCGTGGTCGAATTGTACGTGATGGCGTAGTTGGACTCGTTGCCCGAATACACCGCGGTATCGGTGCCGGCGCCGCCGATGATGGTGTCGTTGCCGCCGCCGCCGGTGATAGTGTCGTTGCCCGAACCGCCATTGAGCGTGTTCGCGATCGCATTGCCGATCAGCGTGTCGTTGCCGGTGCCGCCGATTGCGTTGTCGATGTAGGACCGGGCGTCGTTGTTGTAGAGATAGGCGTTGTAGACGTTGCCCGCCGCGTAGTGGCCGTTTCCGAGATAGGCCAGCTGCGTGGTCGAGAACACCGACGATGCGCCGGGGTTGAGATTGATGGTCAGGTTCGTCGTATAATTCGACAGGTCGTAGGTATCGACGCCGCCGCCATCCCAGATCGTCTCGTAGATGCGGTTGGCCGAACCGCCGGCTCCGCCGCCCGGCGCAAGCTGCGCGACGCCGTTGATGAATTCCTGGCCGGTGGTCGGGCTCCAGGTATAGACGGTGTTCTCGTTGTGGGTCGTGTAGTTCGCGCCGTACATCGTTTGCAGCGCGAGGATGTCGTTCGCCATATAGGTCTGCGGAAACCCATAGGCCTCGTTGGTGTACCCGGTCAGCGGGCCGCCGACATAGCTGCGATAGCTCATGACGGTGTATTCGGAATCGTCATGCGCAGTCGGCACCGCGACATTGGCGGGGCCGCCGGTCTCCTGGCTGTGCTTCAGGCCGAAGGCGTGACCGAGCTCGTGCAGCGCAGTCGTGAAATAATAGTTGCCGAGCGAAGCCAGCGAATAATTGTAGGCTGTTCCGAACCAGACATCGCCGCCTTCGACGTAGTTTCCGGGGTAGTAGGCGTACGATGTCGGATTGGCGGCCGGCGACTGCGCAACCATGATGTCCGCGCCGTTGGTGCCGGCGTAACTGATGGTGGCGTTGGTGTAACCCTGGATCAGGCCGATCGCGTAGTTGATCGCCGCCTGCATCTGGCTTGGCGCCTGCGAGAAACCCGAGGTGGTCGGCTCACCACTGCCGTAGCCGGCCGCATAGTCACTCGAGGATTCCGGAAAGCTGTAGGTGATCGTGCCGGTCCATTCATAACCGGACAGCATGCCATCGATGTCGGCATTGCCGGTTGCGCCGATAGTGACCGCGGTAGCCAATGATCCTCTCCCGGGAACGCCGAGCACATGCCCGATTCGGGGGTGCCCCGCCGATTCTAGGCCTTGTTTTTATACGTTTAGTTTAATTTGGGTAGGTTGCGCGAAGCCCCCCTGATAACGACTTGTTAATTCGTCTCCCTGTGTTTACAGGGGGTCGGACGAGACTGCTGCAGCAATTTTGAGGTAACCAATGGGACCGTTCCGCCCTGCGGCCGGCCTTTTCGTAGCCCTTGCCGCGCTCGTCAGCCCGGATCACCTGCTCCTGGAAGGACAGCCTGTCATGGTTCGCAAAGCCGAGGCGCAGGAAGCAGGGAAACCCGGGCGCGCAGCGATCATGCCGCCCGCGCGCGATCCCTCCATTGCCGTCGCCGAGGAGTACGAGCTTGCTCGGCGAAAGGGAACGGCCGAGGCGCTGGAACTCTTCATTGCCCGCCACGGGGATGACCCGCTCGCGCAGAAGGCTCGCGCCGACCTGAAGCGCCTGTCGCGCTGAGCCGGGCGCCATCGCACGTCCGCCCCACGTTTTTCGCCGACGACACCAGCGCCCTGCGAGGCTTGCCGCCTGATCGTTGGGCACTATGGTAGGCGCGCAATTCGCTCCGGAGCTCGCACAAATGCCATTCCCGCATGCCTCACAGGCCCTGTCGCGCTTTACCGTGCTCGATCTGACCCGCGTCCGGTCCGGTCCCACCTGCGTGCGACAACTCGCGGACTGGGGCGCCAACGTCATCAAGATCGACGCCCTCACGGAGGAGGTCGGCGGCGAGCAGCCGGGTGGACCGCGGTACGGGGCGGACTTCCAGAATTTACACCGTAACAAGCGGGCGATGGCGCTCAATCTGAAGGACGCGAGGGGGCTCGAGGTGTTCAAGCGCCTCGCCGCCAAGGCCGACGTCGTGGTCGAGAATTTCCGCCCCGACGTGAAGAAGAAGCTCGGCATCGACTATGAGAGCCTGCGCGCGATCAACCCGCGCCTGGTCTATGGCAGCATCTCCGGCTTCGGCCAGGACGGGCCCTACCACAAGCGGCCGGGCTTCGATCAGATCGCGCAGGGCATGGGCGGGCTGATGTCGATCACGGGGGCGCCAGGCGGCGGTCCGATGCGGGCGGGTATTCCGGTCGCCGATCTCGCCGCCGGGCTGTTCTGTGCCATCGGCATTCTCACCGCGCTGCTCGAGCGCGACGTCTCCGGCGAGGGCCAGTGGGTGCAGACCTCGCTGTTGCAGGCGCAGATCTTCATGCTCGACTTCCAGGCCGCGCGCTGGCTGATGGAGAACGACGTCGCCAAGCAGGCCGGCAACAATCATCCCACCAGCATTCCGACCGGCGTATTCAAAACCTCCGACGGCTACATCAACATCGCCACCACCGGCGGACGGATCTGGGAGCGCTGCGCGCAGGCGATCGGCGCGCCCGAGTTCGTCGCCAATCCGGACTACGCGACCGCGCCCGCGCGCTCGAAGAACCGCGATGCGCTCAACGCCGAGATCGAGAAGCGCACGGTGGCGAAACCGACCGAGACCTGGGTCAGGGAGCTCAACGAGGCCGGCGTGCCCTGCGGGCCGATCTACTCGATCGACCAGATGTTCTCTGATGCGCAGGTCAGCCATCTCGGCATCGCGCAGGACGTGCCGAATGCGGAGAACCGCCACATTCGCCTGGTCGGCCAGCCCGTCACGCTGTCGCGCACACCGAGCACGATGGTGGCGCGGCCGCCGGAATTCGGCGAGCAAACCGACGAGGTGCTCGCCGAATTCGGGTTCAGCGCCGATGAGATTGCTGGGCTGCGCCAGGCAAAAGTCGTGTGAAGGCCATATGGGCTCGACACATCAACTGAACCCACCAGCATCTTGATGCCCACCCGCGAGCACGCATGCGCGCGGCGGCGCGAGATGCAACGGCTCAAGTGACAAAGCCCGGCGCGGGCCGGGCTTTGCAGCAGGACTTCAGAACGGAATCAGTACTTCGCTACGACCGGGCCGCCACCGAACTGATAGTTGACGCCAACACGGAGGATGTTGTCGCGAAACGCCGAGGAGTAGGAAACGCCGGCGTCGGTCCGCCGCGGGACCAGGATGGTCGTCGCAATCGGTCCGGCGCTGACTGAGCCGAGATCCATGTAAAGGTACTCGAGTTTCGCCGTCCAGTTGCCCCCGATCTTGCCTTCAACGCCAGCGCCCACGGTCCAACCGACTTGCGTCGACGAAGCGCCCGGGAAGACCACCGTGACGGGAACGCCGCCTACGCCGTTTCCGGTGATGCTACCGCCGGTCTTGAATTCGCCGTAGGCGAGGCCGCCGGTCCCATAGAGCAGGACGTTCGGAGTGACGAGAACACCGGCGCGGCCGCGTACGGTACCGAACCAAGACAGCTTCTGAGTCAGGGTAGACGTGATATCGGAGCCGTCGTTCGCGCAGCCCACACAGACAAGATTGCTGGAGCCCTTCTGGTCGCTGCCCTGAATGTCGGCTTCGATGCCGAACACCCAGTTCTGGACCTGCCAATTATAGCCGACCTGACCTCCGCCGATCACGCCATTGACATCGTTGCTCGACGTGTTGGTGAACAGCGCGGCGCCCGTTGCCAGATTCGAAATGGTTTCGGAGTTGCGCGACCGGCCCCAGCCATAACCGATATTGCCGCCGACGTAGAAACCGGTCCAGCTATAGACAGTCGCGACAACTGGCGGCGCCTTGACGTAGGGCTTGGGCGCCGTCAGGTCGGCGGCCATCGCGCTCGTTGCAAGCAGCGAAATAACCGTCGCCACACCAATCGCCATCCGCTTCATGTGAATCCTCTCTGCACAAATTCGCGATCAGAGTACTCGCGTCAGCTCCCGATGGCTGTTGCGCATCGGCAACAAGGCGATCGAGGAGTGCTGTCAATTACGACGCGCTGATGCTTGTGGCGCCATTTATCGAGAAGTTGACGCCCCACCCCGTGCCAACCCGACACGCCTGATCAGACCATCGATGATGGGCCAGAACAGCAGCAGGATCGCCAGCGTCGTGATCGAGCCGACCAGCCCGTTCGACCAGAACACCCTGAGGTCGCCACCGGCGCCGATCATCGACAGGCGGAAGGCGTCCTCGGCGCGGTTGCCGAGCACGAGCGCCAGCGTGAAGGGCGCCAGGGGAATGCCGATCTTCTTGAAGACGTAGCCGACGACGCCGAAGCCCAGCATGAGCCAGATGTCGAACATCGCGTTCTGGATGGCGTAGGCGCCGATCGCGCAGGACACCACGATCATCGGCGCGACCGCGGCAAACGGCACGCGCAAGATCGAGGCAAAGATCGGCACAGTGGTCAGCACCAGCACGAGGCCGACGACATTACCGAGATACATCGAGGCGATCAGGCCCCAGACGAAATCCTTGTGCTCTACGAACAACAGCGGCCCCGGATTGAGGCCCCACACCATCAACCCGCCAAGCAGGATGGCCGCCGTCCCCGAACCGGGAATGCCGAGCGCGAGCATGGGCAGCAGCGCCGAGGTGCCGGAGGCGTGCGCGGCCGTCTCCGGCGCGAACACGCCCTCGATGCGCCCCTTGCCAAAGCTTTGGGGATCCTTGGCGAAGCGTTTGGCGAGATTGTAGCCCATGAAGGAAGCCGCGATCGCGCCGCCCGGCGTGATGCCGAGCCAGCACCCGATGAAGGAGGAGCGTAGCAGCGTCACCCAGTATTTCGGCAGATCCTTCCACACCGACAGCACGACGCGCAGCGAGATGCTCGCGGCGTGCCCCCGCAGCGCCAGCCGCTCCTCCATCGTCAGGAGGATCTCGCTGATGCCGAACAGCCCGATGACGGCGACGAGGAAGTTGATGCCGCGGAGCAGCTCGGCGGAGCCGAACGTCATGCGCAATTGGCCCGATACGGTGTCCATGCCGATGCCGGCGAGCAAAAGGCCAAGCGACATCGAAATGACGGTCTTGTGCTTGGCCTCGCGGCCGAGACCGACGAAGGAGCAGAAGGTCAACAGGTACACCGCGAAGAACTCGGGCGGGCCGAATTTGAGCGCGAAGGACGAGATCATCGGCGCGAGGAAGGTGATGAGCAGCACCGCGACCAGCGAGCCGATGAAGGAGGAGGTAAACGCCGCGGTGAGTGCTTCCGCCGCCCTGCCCTGCTGGGCCATCGGGTAGCCGTCGAAGGTGGTCGCCACCGACCAGGCTTCGCCGGGGATGTTGAACAGGATCGAGGTGATGGCGCCGCCGAACAGCGCGCCCCAATAGATACAGGACAGCATCACGATGGCCGAGGTCGGATCCATCGTGAAGGTCAGCGGCAGCAGGATAGCGACGCCGTTGGGGCCGCCGAGCCCCGGCAACACGCCGACGAAGATGCCGAGCACGAGCCCGACCATCATCAGCAGCAGCGTCTTCCAGGTGAGCAGGACGGCAAAGCCGTGGACCAGGAGACCGAACGCTTCCATCGCCGGTCCGTCCTAGAAACCGAAGGCCGCTTCGAGCGGCCCCTTCGGCATGATGACGTCGAAGGCGATGTCGAAGGTGACGAACATGATCGCCGTGAACAGGAAGGCGGTGAGCAGCGACTTCCACAGCGCAATCTTGCCGATCAGCCGCATGAAGCCCGCGATCAGAAGGAAGCTCGCGACATAGAGCCCGAGGAACTGCGTCACCAGGCAGAACAGAAGGGTCGGCGCGAACACCGCCATGACGCGGCGCGCCTGCGCGCGGGTGATGAAGGGTTCGCCCCCGGCGCGCCGCGCAAGCAGCGCCGCGACGAGGCCGTAGAGGCTTCCACCGGCGAGGACGACGCACAGATAGAACGGGAAGTAGCCGGGCTCGGGCCCGGTCGAATCCCAGGAGGCGCCGGTTCGCCAATTGTCGTAGCCGAGCGTGACAGCCAGCAGCAGCAGCACGATCGAGACGATGATCTCGATCGTTCCCGTGCCGACGACGGCAGGTGAATTTTCGTCCGGTGCCGTCGGATCATCGACGACGATTTCGATATCGGTTTGAGACATGAGCTGTTCGGGACGGATTGCGGTCAATTCTCCCTCTCCCCGCTTTGCGGGGAGAGGGAGGAGCAGCTACTTCGCAACGAAACCGGCTTCCGTCATCAGCGACTTGTTCAGCGCGTCGTCCTCCTCGAGGAACTGCACCATGTCCTTGCCGGTGAGGAAGATCGGCTTGAGCGCCTGCTTCTCCATGTAATCCCTGTACTCCGCAGTCTGCGTCACCTTCTGGAAGAGGTCGGTGTAGAAAGCCTGCTGCTCCGCCGTGACCTTGCCGGGCAGGAACATCGCGCGCAGCATCAGGTACTGGATGTCCAGCCCCTCCTCCTTGCAGGTCGGGATGTCGTGCCAGGACTGCGTCTCCGTCACCTTGGTGGTGTAGGAGATGCGCTCCTTGTCGAATACGCAGAGCGCCCGCACCTGGCCTGCGCGCCAGACTTCGAGATTTTCGCTTGGGTTGTTGACGTTGGATTCGGTGTGGTTGCCGACGAGCTGGGTCGCGGCCTCGCCGCCTGATTTGTAGGGCAGATAGGAGAATTTCGCGCCAGTCTTCTGCTCGAGGAAGACGGTCAGCACGTGATCCTCGCGCTTGGAACCGGTGCCGCCCATCTTGAACGGGGAGCCTGCGGCCTTCGCCGCCTCGATGAACTCCTTCACCGATTTCGGACCCGCCGCGTTGTCCCATAGCACGAACTGGTCGAGCGCGATCACCGAGACCGGCGTCAGCTCGCGCCAGTTGAACGGGATCTTGGCGGACAGCGGCAGCATGTAGATCAGCGAGTAGGCGATCAGCACCTTGTTCGGATCGCCCTCGCTGGACTTCATGTACATCAGGGCTTCGGCGCCGGAGGCACCGCCCTTGAGCGATACCACCATCGGCTGCTTCATCAGATTGTTCTTCTGGATCGCGGCCTGCATCATGCGCGCCATCTGGTCGGAGGCACCGCCCGCACCGGCTGCGACCACGATCTCGACAGGCTTGGTCGGCTCCCAGCCGGCCAAGGCCGGCGCGCTCATCAACAGGGCCGCCACAGCGCCGACGGCCTTCACTGGAATACGCACGAGTTTCGTCCCCTGGTTTTTATTGGCTTTGTGATGCCGGGAAATTTATCGGCGCATTGTGCGGAGGAATGCTGGCGAGTTCAAGCAGTCGGGCATTCGGCCGCATATGACTTTCGGCTGACGGACGGCGCGTTCGCAGGCCTTACTTGCCCTTCCAGTTCGGCGCGCGCTTGTTGAGGAAGGCGTCCATGCCTTCACGAAAATCTTCGCTCATATAGGCCTTGAGGATCAGATCCTCGCCTTCTTCACGCGAGAGCGTGCGACGGATGCGGCGCACCGCCTCCTTGGTGGCTTCGAGCGTGAGCGGCGCATGGCTCGCGACGAGCTTGGCAGTCTCGTCGGCGCGACGCCGAAGCGTCTCGACGTCAGGCACGACCTCGTTGAGCAGGCCGAGCGCCAGGGCCTCCGGCGCCTCGACGAGGCGCGCCTTGAAGATCAGGTCCTTGGTGCGGGCAGGTCCCACCAGCGAGACGACGCGGCTGATGTTCGACATCGACAGGCAGTTCCCGAGCGTGCGCGCAATCGGAAAGCCGATGCGGGTCGATTCGGTGCCGATGCGGATATCGCAACAGGCGGCAATCCCCGCGCCGCCGCCGGTGCAGGCCCCCGCGATCGCCGCGATGACGGGGACGCGGCACTGCTCCAGCGTCCCGAGCACGCGATCGATCCGCGCTTCGTAGTCGAGCGCGTCCTGCGCGGTCTTGAAGGCACGGAACTGCGAGATGTCGGTACCCGACGCGAACGCCTTGTCGCCGGCGCCGGTCAGGATCAGCGCCTTGATCGAACGGTCGTCGTTGATGGCCAGGCAGATCTCCGCCATGCGCTCGTACATGGCGAAAGTCAGCGCGTTGCGCGCCTGCGGACGGTTGAAGGTGATGCGCGCGATGCCGTCCGTGACGGAATAGAGCAGGTCTTCACTGGCAGTCACGGGTGCGTTCATCGCGCGCTCTCTTTATTCACTTCACTCGAGTTGGTTCAGGCGACCTGAGCCTTGGTCATCGGCACCACGTCGCGTCCCTTGAGGACGTCCATGGCCGCCAGCACGCCGCCGCTCCGATGCGGGACCTTTGCAAGATCCAGGCCCATCTCGACGCCGGACAGTGTGCCCATCAGCATCAGATCGTTGAAATGGCCGATATGGCCGATCCGGAACACCTTGCCCTTGACCTTGTTCAGGCCGGTGCCGAGCGACATGTCGAAATTCTCCAGCACCACCTTGCGGAAATTGTCGGCGTCATGGCCCTCGGGCATGCGCACGCCGGTGAGCGCCGGCGAATGCGCGTTGGCATCGGCGCACTGCGTCTCCAGGCCCCAGACCTTGATCGCCGCGCGCGTCGCGGCGCTATGGCGCTTGTGGCGGGTCCAGACGTTCTCGAGCCCCTCCTCTTCCAGCATCTTGACCGCCTCGCGCAGGCCGAAGAGTAGGTTGGTCGCGGGCGTGTAGGGGAAGGTGCCGGCCTTGTTGAAGGCGATGACCTCCTGCCAGTCCCAATAGGAGCGCATGCCCTGGTTGGCCTTGGCGACGGCTAGCGCCTTCTCCGAGACCGCGTTGAAGCCGAGGCCCGGCGGCAGCATCAGGCCCTTCTGGGAGCCTGCGACCGAGACGTCGATGCCCCAGGCGTCGTGCTCATATTCCATCGAGCCGAGGCCCGAGATGGTATCGACCATCAGCAAGGCCGGATGCTTCACGCGGTCGAGGATCTTGCGCACCTCCGAGGGCGGCGTCACGCAGCCGGTCGAGGTTTCGTTATGCACGACGCAGACCGCCTTGATCTTGTGCTGCTTGTCGGCGGACAGGCGCTGTTCGATCTCGGCGAGATCGGCGCCATGACGCCAGTCGCCCGGGATGAAGTCGACGTCGAGCTTGAACTTGTCGGCGATGCCGCGCCACAGCACGGCAAACTGGCCGGTCTCGCACATCAAAACCTTGTCGCCGGGCGAGAGCACATTGACCATCGCCGCTTCCCAGGCGCCGGTTCCGGAGGAGGGATAGATGATCACGGGCTGCTTGGTGCGGAAAACCCGCTGCATCGCGGCCAGGACGGCAAAACCGATCTCGGCGAACTCCGGACCGCGGTGGTCCAGCGTCGGCATGTCCATCGCCCGCAGCACCCGGTCGGGCACATTGGTCGGTCCTGGAATCTGGAGAAAATGCCTTCCAGTGTGCACGGTCATCGGCGTCCTTCCCGGTCTTGAGAGTCTTTCCGAGGGGTCTCGGCGAGCCGCTCGAATATCACTATTCGCCGGGCTTGTCCCCCGCCTAAGAAGGCCCGCCAATGCGCAAGAAGCAGGGCTCGCCTTGCCAATCCGGCCGACCCTAGGCAAGACGTCACCGACGAAAGAGCGAGAGCGGATCATGGCGGCTGACGTGGCCGAAAAATCGATAAAATCGGCGCAAAACAGCGGCCTGGCCGGGCGTCTGGCCCGTGAAATCACGGGCGACGTCCTGTTCGATGCCTTCAGCCGCGGCCGCTACGCTACGGATGCCTCCTTCTACCAGATCATGCCCCTGGGCGTGGTTGTGCCGCGCAGCATGGACGAGGCGCTGCGGGCGCTGGCAATTGCCCGCGACGAGGGCCTGAAGGTCACCCCGCGCGGCGGTGGCACCTCGCAATGCGGCCAGACCGTCAATGACGGTCTCGTCATCGATGTCTCGAAACACCTGAACCGCATCCTCTCGCTCGACATCGAGAACCGGACTTGCGTGGTCGAGCCCGGCATCGTGCTCGACGATCTCAACCGCCAGCTCAAGAAGCACGGCCTGTGGTTCCCGGTCGACGTCTCCACGGCGTCGCGCGCCACCATCGGCGGCATGGCCGGCAACAATTCCTGCGGCGGCCGTAGCTTGCGCTACGGCACCATGCGCGACAACACGCTGTCGATGGAAGCCGCACTTGCCGACGGCGCCCTAGCGCGCTTCGGCGACGTGCCGCGCGATCTCTCCGACGTCAAAGCAAGCGCGACGACGCTGGCCCTGTTCCGCGACATGCTCGATCTCGGCGCGCGCGAGGCCGACGAGATCGCGGACAGGTTTCCGAAAGTGCAGCGCCGCGTCGGCGGCTACAATCTCGATGCGCTCACACCGCGCAATGCGCCGAACAACATGGCGCATCTGCTCGTCGGCTCCGAAGGCACCCTCGCTTTCACCACCAAGGTCGAGTTGAAGCTGTGGCCCGTCATCCGCAACAAGGCCCTTGGCGTCTGCCATTTCGGCAGCTTCTACGAGGCGATGGATGCGGCCCAGCATCTCGTCAAGCTCAAGCCGATCGCGGTCGAGCTCGTCGACCGCACCATGATCGCGCTCGGCCGCGACATCGCGATGTTTCGCCCCATTATCGGCGCTGCGATCAGGGACGATCCGGATGCGGTGCTGGTGGTGGAGTTCGCCGAAGAGGACCAGGCGACCAATTTGCAGCGGCTCAAGCAGCTCACCGAGCTGATGGGCGATCTCGGCTTCGGCTGGACCAACGACAAGCGCAAATGGGGCGGCGTGGTCGAGATCACCGAGCCTGCCTTGCAGAGTGGCATCGCCGATTTCCGCGCCGCCGGCCTCAACGTCATGATGTCGATGAAGCAGGAGGGCAAGCCGGTCTCCTTCGTCGAAGACTGCGCGGTGCCACTGCCGCATCTCGCCGACTACACCGCGCGGCTCAACGAGGTTTTTGCGAAGCACGGCACCAGCGGCACGATGTACGCTCATGCCTCCGAGGGCTGTCTGCATGTGCGTCCGGTCCTGAACCTGAAGCTGGAGAAGGACGTGAAGGCGATGCGCGCCATCGCCGAAGAGGCCTTCGCCATGGTGCGCGAGTACAAGGGCTCGCATTCCGGCGAGCATGGCGACGGCATTGTGCGCTCGGAGTTTCACGCAGCGATGTTCGGCGAGCGTCTCGTCGCGGACTTCATGGAAGTGAAGCGGCGGTTTGATCCCGAGAACGTCCTCAACCCCGGCAAGATCGTCGACGCGCCCAGGATGGACGACCGCGCGCTGTTCCGCTACCGGCCGGACTATCGCATCACTGAGCTCAAGACCAGGCTCGACTGGTCTGCCTGGCCCGGTGCGGGCGGCGGCTTCCAGGGCGCAGTCGAGATGTGCAACAACAACGGCGCCTGCCGCAAGCTCGAGGGCGGCGTGATGTGCCCGTCCTATCGCGCGACGCGCAACGAGAAGGACGTCACCCGCGGCCGCGCCAACACGCTGCGGCTCGCGATCTCCGGCCAGCTCGGCCCTGATGCGCTGTCCTCCGACGAGATGATGGAGACACTGAAACTCTGCGTCTCCTGCAAGGCCTGCCGCCACGAATGCCCGACCGGCGTCGACATGGCCAAGATGAAGATCGAGGTGCTGGCGGCGCGCGTCGCGTCTCGCGGTTTGACGCTGCGCGACCGGCTGGTCGGCTATTTGCCGCGCTATGCCGGTATCGCCTCGCGCTTCGCGCCGCTCGCGAACCTGCGCAACCGCAGCGCTCTGCTGCGAAAGCTGTTCGAGCGTTTTGCGGGCATCAGCGCGCGCCGCGCGTTGCCTGCGTTCCGCAGCGACGTGTTTGCGCCGCCTACGGAGGCGGTTGGACCCGTGGATGGCTGCGAGGTCGTGCTGTTCGCCGATACGTTCAATCGGATCTACGAGCGGGAAAACCTCGACGCCGCGCTGCGTGTGCTCGTCGCAGGCGGCTATCGCGTGCATCTGCCAAAGCCCGTCAGCGGCACCCGGCCGCTGTGCTGCGGCCGCACGTTCCTGTCCGCAGGTCTCGTCGACGAGGCGAAGGCCGAGCTCGACCGTCTCGTTGCGAGCTTCGCACCGTTTGCCGCACGGGGCGTACCGATCATCGGGCTCGAGCCGAGCTGCCTGTTGACGCTGCGCGACGAGCTGTTGTCGCTGCGCAAGGACGACGACGCCAAGGCCGTCAGTGCCCACGCCCTCACCTTCGAGGAGTTTCTGATACGCGAGGCGGAAGCTGGACGCCTGCAACTGCCGCTCGGAGCGGTCGGCGAGAAGGCGCTCGTGCACGGCCATTGCCACCAAAAATCCTTCGGCGCCTTCAAGCCGGTCGAGCAGGTGCTGCGCCTCGTTCCCGGCCTGAAAGTCGAGACCATCGAGTCGAGCTGCTGCGGCATGGCCGGAGCCTTCGGCTATGGCGCGGACACTTATGATGCCTCGCTCGAGATGGCCGAGCTGTCGCTGCTGCCCGCTGTGCGCCGTGCGGACCAGGCAACGCTGGTGGTCGCCGACGGCACCTCGTGCCGGCATCAGATCCATGACGGCAGCGCGCGCGACGCCCTGCATGTCGCGCGCGTGCTCGCCATGAGCCTCGATCGCGCCAAAGCAAATCCAACGACCTCATCACACAAGGACATTCCAAATGGCTGAACTCACCCTCGACACCGCCCGCAAGATCCTCGACGCCGCCTTCGCGAAGGCCGCGGAGCTGAAGCTGAAGCCGCTCGTCGTCACCATCCTGGATGCACGCGGCGTCCTCAAGCTCGCGGCGGCGCAGGACGGCACCAGCCTGATGCGCGCCGAGATCGCGCACGGCAAGGCCTATGGCGCGCTCGCGATGGGCATGGGATCGCGCGCGCTGTTCCAGCGAGCGCAGGAGCAGGCCTATTTCATCGACGCCGTGAACACCATCGCCAAGGGCGCGCTGGTCCCGGTCCCCGGCGGCGTGCTGATCCAGGACGGCACCACGCTCCTCGGCGCGGTCGGCGTCTCCGGCGACACCTCGGACAATGACGAAGCCTGCGCCGTCGCGGGCATCACAGCGGCCGGGCTGAAGGCGAACGCGGGCTGAGACGCCAAATCAGGACGTAGGGTGGGTTACGCCCTCGGCTAACCACCCTACGGACTTGCTTCCGTGACGCCAGAACAAAATCTGAAAAACAACCCCATGCAAAGGAGTCGGCGACGACCGCCCGCAGCATTGCTGATTTTACGAATTCTCTTGACGCGTCGGGCAAATCAGGGGCAAAATGCCATCATCGAACAAGCTGCAAGCCGCCATTGGGCTACGCCGCGGTAAGAACCTGGATTGCTTCGCTTCGCTCGCAATGACGAGCTTGCGGCAAGTGCCATTCACCTACTCGCTGTCATCGCCCGCGAAAGCGGGCGATCCAGTATTCCAGAGGCGGTGATGAATACGGAGAGGCCGCGGCGTACTGGATTCCCCGCTTTCGCGGGGAATGACGGTAGTGATGTGGTGAGGGCTCCAGCTCCTCCCCTCACCGCCCCGTCCAGGATGGCTTGCGCTTCTCGCTGAAGGCTTTCAGGCCTTCCTTGGCGTCCTCGGTCATCGCAAGCAGCGCGATCTGGCTCTCGGTATAGGCGATGCTCTCGTCGAACGACATCGAAGCGATGGCGCGCATGGCGTATTTGCCGCGGCGGATCGCGGTCGGTGACTTGTCGACGATGCGGCCGATCAACCAGTCGACCTTGGCGTCGAGCTCGGCCGCCGGCACCACGTAGTTCAGCAGGCCCGCCTCTTGCGCAGCCTTGGCATCGAACGGCTCGCCCGTCAGTGCCCATTCGTTGACGAGCCGCGGCGGCGCGATGTTCTGGAGCAGGCTGAGCACCTGCATCGGAAACACGCCGACCTTCACCTCGGGCAGGCCGAAGATGACGTGATCGGCGGCGACCGCCATGTCGGTCATGCACAACAGGCCCATGCCGCCGGCCATGCAGACGCCACTGAGGCGCGCGATCGCAGGTTTCGTCGCATCCTGCGACAGGCGCAACAGATCGGCGTAGTCGACGTTGGGCCTGGAAAAGTCCATCGCGAAGGCGGCGCCGGAATTCTGCAAGTCCGCGCCGGCGCAAAACGCCTTGTCGCCCGCCCCGGTGAGCACGATGACACGGACGTCCTTGTCGTCATGCGCATCGCGATAACCCTTGGCGATGCCGGCGATCACCTCGCCGTTGAGCGCATTGCGCTTCTCCGGGCGGTTGATGGTGATCCAGAACGCCTGCCCGCGCTTCTCGGTGATGACGCTGCTCGTGTCGGTCATGGCCCGCTCGCTCGTTGCTCCCGTTGCCAACCATTTGCGGCAGGTCGGACGTCGAGCGCAAGGACAATCTCGGGCATGAAATCGTCATAGCGCCTTGGCGCAACTGCGCTTGGCGATTGAAATATGGGAGATGCCCGCTATCCTGAAAGGAGATTTCATCACCGAAGAGCAATTCATGCGCGCCACCGTCGCGTTGTTGCTGACAGGTTTGATCATTGCTTTTGCCGGCGAAGGCCTGGCCGCCGACCCTGCGAAAATCGCGCTCGTGATCGGCAACGCCAAATACCCCGACAACGAATTGGTGCTGAACGACGCGGCAAACGATGCCAATGATTTGGCGGAGGAGCTGATGCACGACGGGTTCGTCGTCGACAAGGCGATTAACCTGACCGGCGACGCCATGCGAAAGGCACTCGATCGCTTCTATGGCAGGATCGCACAGGGATCGGTCGCGCTGATCTTCTTCGACGGTTTTGGGGTGCAGTCCAACCGGCAGACCTACCTGCTGCCGGTCGACGCCCAGATCTGGACCGAGCCGGACGTGTCGCGCGAGGGCTTCGCACTCGAAGCCATCCTGGGCGAGATGCACAACCGCGGCGCAGCAATCAAGATCGCGCTGATCGAGGCTTCGCGCCGCAACCCGTTCGAGCGGCGCTTCCGCCGCTACTCGGCGGGCCTTGCGCCGGTCGTCACGCCCGCCAATTCGCTCGTGCTCTACTCGACCGGGCTCGGCTCGGTCGTGACCAACAGCAAGAACGACCACGGCCTGTTCGTCACCGAGTTGTTGCGCGAGATGTCAGTGCCCGGCGTCAGCGCCGAGCAGGCGTTGACGAACACGAAGGATGGCGTGGTCAACGCGACCAACAAGGAGCAGGTGCCCTGGTTGTCGTCGTCGCTGACGTCAGAGTTTTCGTTCACTGGCCCTGCGGCGCGTCCGCCCGACAAGCCCGCAGATCAAACTCCCGCGAAGCCCGAGCCGCAAAAGACAGAGCCGCCAAAGCCCGCCTGCGAGGCAGCTCAGCCGGACAGCGGGGCGAGCGCGGAAGATCTCGCCAGGGATCCCGTGATCGCGGACCTCAGCCGCAAGATCGCCGCCAATGGCAACGACGCGGTTGCGCGCTACCAGCGCGGACAGGTCTATGCGATCCGGCATCTCTATGTGCTCGCGGTTGCGGATTTCGATGCCGTCCTCGGCCTCGATCCCAAGGATGCGGAAGCCCTCAACAACCGCTGCTGGACACGGGCCGCGATCGGCGATCTGCAATCCGCGCTCGCCGATTGCGACCAGGCGCTTCAGATCGATCCCGGCTTGACCGATGCGCTGGACAGCCGCGGGCTCGTCAACCTCAAGCTCGGCAAGACGACTGAGGCGATCAAGGATTATTCGGACGCCATCCAGCGCAACCCGCGCGCATCGTCTTCGCTGTTCGGCCGCGGCATCGCCACCAAGCGCAGCGGCGGCGATGGTGCAAAGGACATAGCTCTCGCCAAGTCGCTGGACCCGAACATCGCCAAGGAGTTCGCCGGCTATGGTGTGACGGAGTGCGCGCCTTAGGCGTTCGCCGCCTTCCTCAGCCAGACCTTGTTGTCGTGGAACGGCGCGCCGCCGATCGGGGCGATCGTGTCCGCACCGGTCAGGACGTTGATGCCGCGGCCGCCGATGTGGTTCTTGTTCGGATGGACGGACTCCGCGATCAGCACGCCGCGCTGCACGCCGTCGAACAGCGTCGCAATGAGCGTCGTCTCGCCGCGGGTGTTGCCGAGCGTCACGGCATCGCCCTCGGCGATGTCGAGTGCGGCCGCATCCAGGGGATGGACCATCACGCTCGGCTTGCCCTCGCGCGCCTGCGAGGACGGCGTCTCGTTGAAGGTCGTGTTGAGGAAGCTGCGCGATGGGCTCGTCGCAAGCCGGAACGGATGGTCCCGATCGGCCTCTTCGATCACGGCCCAATGATCCGGCAGCGACGGCATCTTGTCGAAATCGCCCATCATCAGGCCGAACGGCGGATGCACCCAGTCGGCCTTGAAGTGGAATTTCTTGTCGGCATGCGCAAAGCCGTCAAGGAAGTGCGACGTGCGGAAATCCGGCTGGAGATCGCGCCAGATGTCCGCTTCGAGCGCCGCGATATCGCCGTGGCCACTCAGCTTCAGCGTCGCATCGATCAGTTCGCGCGGCGACATCTCGAAACCCCGGTGCTTGGCGCCGAGGCGCGGCGCCAAAGCCTGCAGCACTTCGTGGTTGGAGCGGCATTCTCCGGGCGGATCAATCAGCCTGGGCCCGACGGAGATGTGCTGATGGCCACCGCCGTAATAGAGATCGTCATGCTCCATGAACATGGTCGCCGGCAGAACGATGTCGGCCATCTGCGCCGTCTCGGTCATGAACTGCTCGTGCACCGCCACGAACAGGTCCTCGCGCGCAAAGCCCTGGCGCACCAGCACCTGCTCCGGCGCAACCGTCACCGGGTTGGTATTCTGGATCAGCATCGCCTTGACCGGCCCCTTGCCGTGCAGGGCCTCGGCATCGCCGGTCAGGATGCGGCCGATCTTGGACTGGTCGAGCGCGCGCGTCGAGCGATCGATCGCCTCGTGGCCTTCGATGATGGATTCGTCGAAGTGCCACAGCGCGTAATTGTTGAAGAAGGCGCCGCCGCCTTCATATTGCCAGGCGCCGGTCACCGCGGGAATGCAGGCCGCGGCATGCATCTGGGCAGCACCGTTGCGGCTGCGGCTGAAGCCATAGCCGAGGCGGAAGAACGTCCGCTTGGTCTCGCCGATCGCCTTCGCGAAGGCCTCGATCTCGGCGACCGGAACGCCGCAGATCGCGGACGCCCATTCCGGCGTGCGCGTCTCCAGATGCGCTTCGAGCTCGGCGGGACAATCGGTGTACTTGTCCATATAGGTGCGGTCGGCATAACCGTCGCGGAACAGGACATGCATGACCCCGCAGGCGAACGCGCCGTCGGTGCCGGGACGCAGGATGATCTTGATGTCAGCCTGCTTCATGGTGTCGTTGTTGTAGATGTCGACGGCGGCGATCCTCGCGCCACGCTCCTTGCGGGCACGGGAGGCGTGCGTCATCACGTTGACCTGGGTGTTGACGGGGTTGGTGCCCCAGATCACCACGAGGTCTGAGACTCCCATCTCGCGCGGATCGACGCCGGCGATCTTGCCGGCGCCCACCGCAAAGCCGACGCGCGCGACGTTGGCGCAGATCGTCGAATAGAAGCGCGAATATCTCTTCACATGCGTGAGGCGGTTGAGGCCGTCGCGCATCACCAGTCCCATGGTGCCGGCGTAGTAATAGGGCCAGACCGCCTCGGCGCCGAATTCGCGCTCGACGGCGTTGAAGCGATGCCCGATCTCGTCCAGCGCCTCGTCCCAGGAGATCCGCTCGAACTGGCCCGAGCCCTTCGGCCCGGTGCGGCGCATCGGATACATCAGCCGCTCGGGGTGATGGATACGCTCGGCATAGCGCGCGACCTTGGCGCAGACGACACCCGCCGTATAGGTCTGCTGCTTCGAGCCGCGTACGCGGCCGATGCTGCGGCCTTCGATGACCTCGACATCGAGCGCGCAGGCCGACGGGCAGTCGTGCGGACAGGTGGAATGGCGGATCGCAATCTTGGCGTGCTGGTTCATGGCCAAATTCGTAACACCAAAGGATCGGCCAGCCGAGCCCCTTTATCCGGGATTGCCCATGCAAATAGCTGGGGCTGACCCGGCCTGTTCCGGCGGCCACACCGGAAACCGCGCAATATTCCCAGCAAGGTATTCCCAGCCAGGTCGACTTTGTGAGGCGTCGACAGCCGGCTTGGCTTGTCGCTAGAGTGCGCGCCAACAAGAACGACAGAGGGAGGCGGGCATGACGGGCCCAAAATTCGCGCTGGCATTGGCCGCCGGGCTGCTCACCCTATTCTCCGCGCCGCGCTGCTTCGCGCAGGATTATCCCACGCATGCGGTCCGGATCATCGTCCCCTTCGGGGCCGGGGGACCCGCCGACGTTGCAGCGCGACTGATCGGAAACGTGCTTCAGGAGAGCTTTGGCCAGCCCTTCGTGATCGAGAACCGCACCGGCGCCGGCGGCGTCATCGGCACGCTGGAGGCCGCGAAGTCGCAGGCCGACGGCTACACGCTCTTGATGATGTCCAACACCCAGACCGCGAACGAATCGCTGCTGACGCCGGCGCAGCGCAAATACGATCTGATGCGCGACCTCGCGCCGATCGCACCGGTGAACTATTCCGATCTCGTCATCGTGGTTCACCCTTCCGTGCCGGCGAAGTCGCTTTCCGAGTTCATCGCGCTCGCCAAGTCGCAGCCGGGCAAGCTGAACTACGCGTCATCGGGACAGGGCACGCCCTATCACATGGCCGGCGAGCTGTTCAAAGCCATGGCTGATATCGACGTCGTGCACGTCCCCTATCGCAACAGCGGCGAGGCGCGCAGCGGCGTGATCGGCGGACAAGTGCAGATGATGATCGATGCGGTGCCGGCGATGGCACCCAATGTGACGGAGAACCAGGTACGTGCGCTCGCGACCACGGGCAAGCAGCGCTCCGCGGTGCTGCCGAACGTCCCGACCGCAGGCGAAGCCGGCGTACCCGGCTATGAGGCGACCATCTGGCTCGGCCTGATGGCGCCGGCGGGCACGCCGAAACCGGTCATCGACAAGCTCAACGCCGCCGTCACAGCCCTTGTGAAGCGACCCGACATCGTCAAGCTCTGGACCGAACAAGGTGCCGTGCCGATGGCGATGACGCCGAATGAGTTCGAAACATTCCTGCGCAGCGACATCGTGAAATGGGCCGATGTCGTCAAGAAGTTCGACAAGTCCTGAGGTCGTCATCCGGAAATGCCAACCATTCGATTTCGCCTAAACGGCTCCGACACCGCGATCGACGCCGATTCCGATCAGACGCTGCTCGCGGTGCTGCGTGGCAGGCTCGGCCTCACGGGCAGCCATTTCGGCTGCGGCGCCAATGAATGCGGCGCCTGCTACGTGATGGTCGACGGCCGCGCCCTCGCCTCCTGCGACATGCCGCTGTGGTCGGTGGCCGGCAAGGAGGTCACGACCGTGGAAGGTCTCGGCACCCCCGAACATCCGCACCCGCTGCAGCGTGCCTTCATCGCCGAGCAGGCGATGCAGTGCGGCTATTGCGTGCCGGGCATTTTGATCAGCGCGGCGGCACTGCTGCAACGCAAGCCATCGCCGACCGAGGCGGAGGTCAGGGAAGCGCTCGATCGCAACCTCTGCCGCTGCGGCTCGCAGAACCGCATGGTGCGGGCGGTGCTGCGCGCAGCGTCGGAGATGGCCGCGCCATGAGCACGCCGCCCCCTGCTCCGCAACTGCCGCCCAGCCTGGCCACCAATCCAAGGCTATCGTCCTGGGTGAAGTTCACGCCCGACGAACGCGTGGCGATCTCGCCGGGCAAGGTCGAGATCGGCCAGGGCATCGTCACGGCGCTGGCGCAGATCGCCGCCGACGAGCTCGACGTCGATATCGGCCGGATCGCGATGATCCGCGCCTCGACGGCCGCGAGCCCGAACGAGGGCGTCACCTCAGGCAGCCTCTCGATCCAGCAATCGGGCCGCGCGCTTCGCCAGATCTGCGCCGAGGTGCGCCGGCTGTTCCTCGCAGCGGCGTCGGACCGGCTCGGCGTCGACGCATCAACGCTCGAGATCGACGACGGCACGATGTCCGGGCCGGGCAATGTCCGGACCAGCTATTGGGAGCTCGCCGGCGAGGTCTCGCTCGATCGCATCGCGACAGCGGAAGCGGTCGCGAAGCCCGCCGCCGCGCGCGGCATGGCCGGGCAATCCGTTCAACGGATCGACATTCCCGACAAGGTGTTCGCGCGGCCGCGCTTCATTCACGATACGCCGCTGGCGAACATGCTGCACGGCCGCGTGCTGCGGCCGGAGGTGTCGGGCGCAAGGCTCATGGTGCTCGATGAAACCGCGGCGCGCGCGGTTGCCGGGCTCATCGCGATCGTGCGGGACGGCAGCTTTGTGGGCGTCGTCAGCGAGACCGAGGATAGTGCCGAGGCCGCGTTGAAAGCGTTGCGCAGGGGGGCAACATGGTCGGCCGGCGAGCCGCTGCCGGACGAGGACGATCTGGCTGCGTTCCTGAAGGGCCAGCCGGTCGAGACCAGGGTCATCGACACGAGAGGCGCAGCCGCGCCGAAGCAGATCGCGCGCACGATCCGCCGGCAATACACCCGTCCCTATATCGCGCACGCCTCGATCGCGCCGTCCTGCGCGATGGCGCAGTGGGAGGGAGATCGCGTCCGCGTCTGGACACACAGCCAGGGCGTCTACATGCTGCGCGCCGACCTTGCGATCGTGCTGAAGCTGCCGGTCGAAAGCATCATCGTCGAGCACATGGAAGGCGCCGGCTGCTACGGCCACAATGCGGCCGATGACGTCGCGCTCGACGCCGTGCTGCTGGCACGGGCGGCCGGCGGACGTCCGGTGCGGGTGCAATGGTCGCGGCACGATGAAATGTCGCATGCGCCATTCGGTGCGGCGATGGCGATCGAGATCGAGGCCGATCTCGATGCGGACAGCGAGATCGTCGGCTGGCGGCACGCAGTCTGGAGCAATGGCCATACCGCCCGGCCGGGACGCGCGGCGCAGCCTGCCCTGCTCGCGGCAACCGAGCTCGCAACGCCCTACCCGCGCCTGATCTCGTCAGACCCTCCCGTGGCCAATGGCGGCGGCAGCGACCGTAACTCCATTCCACTCTATGACTTGCCCGCCTGGACGATCGAAAGCCATCGCCTCCTGACCATGCCCATCCGCACCTCGGCGCTACGAACGCTCGGCGCGCAAGGCAATGTGTTCGCGATCGAGTCCATGCTCGACGAGATCGCGGCCATCAGCGGCGAAGACCCCGTCCAGTTCAGGCTGCGCCATTTGCGGGACGAGCGGGCCAAGGATGTGATTCGCGCCGTTGCGGCACGCGCGAAATGGAAGCCGCAGAAGAAAGCCGGCAACGGCTATGGCCTCGGCTTCGCGCGCTACAAGAACACCGGCGCCTATTGCGCGGCGATTGCCGAAATCGAAAGCCAAGAGGACATTCGCGTCAGGCGGCTCACGCTCGCGGTCGACGTCGGCGAGGCTATCAATCCGGATGGGGTGACCAACCAGATCGAGGGCGGCGCGATCCAGGCTACGAGCTGGGTCTTGAAGGAGCGCGTCCGCTTCGACCGCACACGCATCACCTCCACGTCCTGGACGGATTACCCGATCCTCACCTTCAGCGAGGTGCCTGCCGTCGACGTCGAGGTCATCCAGCGAACGGAGATCGCGCCGGTCGGCGCCGGCGAAGCCGCGCACGGGCCGGTGACGGCGGCGATTGCAAATGCTGTATTCGATTGCCTCGGCATCCGCGTGCGCGACATGCCAATCACGCGCGAAAGGCTGATCGCAGCAATGGAGCATGCATCGTGACGGCAATCCATATTTTGAGCGGCGGCGCGGCGCAGGGCCTCGTCGCCGAGCTTTCCGGGGCCCTCGAAGCGCGGACCGGCTACGGGATCGAAGGTGAGTTCGGCGCGGTCGGCCTGATGGCCGACAAGTTGCGTGGAGGTACGTCGGCCGATCTCGTCATCCTGACGCGCGCGCTCGTGACCAGGCTTGCCGACGAAGGGCTCGTCGATCCGACCTCGATCGTCGACGTCGGCGTGGTCGAGACCGCGCTTGCCGTACGTGCCGGCGATCCCGAGGTCAGCGTCAAGACCGAGTCTGACCTGCGGGACGCGCTGTGTGCGGCGGATGCGATCTTCGTTCCCGACACCAAGGCCTCGACGGCCGGAATTCACGTCGCCAAGGTATTGGACCAGCTCGGCATCGCCGGCGAGGTTGCGTCCCGCCTCAAAATCTTTCCTAACGGCGCAACCGCGATGCGGCAGCTTGCGGCATCCGAGGCCACGCGGCCGATCGGATGCACGCAGGCGACCGAAATCATCGCGACATCAGGCATTGTGCTGTCCGGCTCGCTGCCTCCGGACTACGCGCTCGCGACGATGTACACGGCGGGTGTGACGACATGCGCGGCACATGCCACCGCGGCGCGCGTCCTGATCGAGCTGCTCGCCGGCGCAGACCAAAGAGAGCTGCGCCGGCGCGTGGGTTTTGCAGGTTAGATCAAAGCGCTCGCGACTTGCTGAGCTGCGTGAGACCGGTCGGCGGCCCATCTACTGCCGTCCAGCCGCCGTCGACGAACAAGGTGCTGCCGCTGACATAGCTTGCAGCGTCCGAGGCGAGATAGGCTACCGCAGTCGCGACCTCGTCGGCACTGCTCCAGCGGTTGAAGACCGTGTGCCTGGCATAGAGATCGTAGATGTCGGGACGCTGCTTGAACGGGCCGGTCAGCGCGGTCTCGGCAATGCTCGGCGCGATAGCGTTGACGCGGACGCCGGCATGACCGACCTCAGAGGCAAAGCCCTTCACCAGGAGGCCGATCGCCGCCTTGGTCGAGCCGTAAACGCCTAGGCCTGGCTCGATGGTGACCGCGCGCACCGAGGAACAGGCGATGATGCTGCCGCCCTTCTGCTCGACCATGATGCGGCCGAAGGCCTGGAAGAACCACACGGTGCCCTTGACGTTCAGGTTGAGGACGCGGTCGAGATCCTCCTCGGTGTAGTCGAGGATGGTCTTGCGGATATTGAGCCCGGGCGTCGTCACGGCGATGTCGAGCCGCGAGAATTTCTGCATCACGGTTTTGGCCAGCGCGTTGACGTCCGCGGCGCTCGCAGCATCGCACGCCGCCGCCTCGGCCCAGCCGCCCTTGTCACGAATGCCTGCGGCGGTCGCTTCCGCTGCGTCTAGCGCACGATCAGCGCAGACGACGCGGGCGCCAAGCCCGGCCAGCACCTCGGCCGACGATTTGCCGATGCCCGAGGCGGCGCCGAGCACCACGCCCGTCTTGCCGGTGAGATCGAAGAGCTTGCGATAGTCGGTCACGGACAGATTCTCCTGTTGCTGTGACGCAAACTACGCAACGCCGGTTCGCCGGCCAAGGGCCGGCGCACGCACGGCAGCTATCCCTTGTACCCCATCAGCAGGCGCGGCAGCCAAAGCGAGAAGGCGGGGACGTAGGTCACGAACATGAGCGCTGCGATCAGGGCGGCGTAGAACGGCAGGATGGTACGCATCACCGCGCCCACCGAGATGCCGCCGATCGCGCAGCCGACGAACTGCGTCGTGCCGACCGGCGGGGTGTTCAGCCCCAGGGCGCAATTGATCAGCATCAGCATGCCGAACTGCACTGGATCCATGCCGGCCTTCATCGCGATCGGCAGGAAGATCGGGGTGCAGATCAGGATGGTCGCTGCCATGTCCATGAACGTGCCGAGCAAAAACAGGATGACGTTGATGAGCAGGAAGATCATCCAGGGTTCCGAGGACACCTTGTTCATCATGTCGCCGGCGAGGTCGGCCACCTCGTAGAGCCCCATCAGATACTGGAACATGGTGGATACGCCGATCAGCAGCAGCACCACGCCCGTCGTCTTCACCGCCTTGGCCGCGGCCCGCAGGAAGTTCTGCAGGGTCATGGTGCGGTAGATGAAGAAGGTCAGCAGGATCGTATAGGTGACCGCGACGGCTGCGGATTCAGTTGCAGTGAAGACGCCGGACAGGATGCCCGCCAGGATGATGCCGACGATCAGAAGGCCGGGCAGAGCGGCCGCGAGCGAGCGGAAAACCTCGGCCCAGCCCGGGAACTTGCCGGCCGGATAGCCGCGCTTCACCGCAACTGCGTAAGCGGCAACCAGCATGCACGCCATCAGCACGAGCGCCGGCAGGATGCCGGCAGCGATCAGCGCGCCGATCGATACCTTGCCGCCCGCGGCCAGGGCATAGATGATCATGTTGTGGCTGGTCGGCATCAGCGCCCCGACCAGCGAGGCGTGGGTGGTGACGTTGACGGCGTAGTCGGTGTCGAAGCCCTCCTTTTTCATCATCGGGATCATCACCGCGCCCATCGCCGACACGTCGGCCACCGGCGAGCCGGAGACGCCGCCGAACAGCGTGCAGGCGACCACGTTCGACATGCCAAGCCCGCCGCGGATGTGTCCGACGAGATTCTTGGCAAGCTGCACGATCTTGTCGGCGACGCCGCCATGCAGCATCAGCTCACCGCTGAAGACGAAGAACGGGATGGCAAGGAAGGAGAAGATGTTCATCCCCGACATCATCTGCTGGAAGATGACGGCAACCGGCAGGCCTTCGTAGAGGATCGTACAGATCGCCGAGAGGCCGATCGCGAAGGCGACGGGAACGCCGAGGATCAGCAAGCCAAAGAAGGTGGCGCCGAGAATGATCAGTTCCATGAGGGGACGACCTCTTCGCCGCGCAGGAGAGCAATGATGTGCTCGATTGAAAAGGAGACGATCAAGGCGCCGGAGGCGATCAGCGGCACGTAGCGGACGACCTCGGGAAGGCCGAGATTGGGGATCTTCACGGTTCCGACCGACGCCCCGAGGATCCAGCCGTTGTAGACCATCGCAATGCCGAACAAGGCCACCAGAACGTGGATCACAAGCTCGATCTTCTCTCGCAAATGATCCGGAAGCATCACCAACAGACTGTCCATGCCGATGTGTCCGGCATCGCGCACGCCGACGGCGGCGCCGATCAGCGTGACATACAGGATCAGAACCAGCGCAAGGTTCTCCGTCCAGGTCGGACTGGAATTGAGCACGTAACGTCCGAACACCTGGTAAAACACGATGGTGACGATGACGAGCAGGCCGCTCACGGACAGATACATGCCGATACGGGCGACGACGGCATTGATCCGCGACAGCAAGCCGGTAGACGGGCGTGCCGCAGCGGCCTCCGGCTCGTGGCTTGCGACGTGTGGGGCTGACATCCAGGTCTCCTTGCGCGTCTCCGTGCGAGAGGTCCGGTGTCGCCAGTCGGCGACGCCAGACCCGACGCTGGTGTCCTACTTCGTGTCCTGGATGCGCTTGACGAGGCTCTGCAGCTTCTCGTCAGCGGCGAACTTCGCGTAGACCGGCTTCATCGCGTCGACGAACTCCGCCTTGTTGGCGATCGTGACGACCTGGACGCCGGCCGCCTCGACGGTCTTGCGGGACGCCTGCTCACGCTCGTCCCAGAGCTTGCGCATGACGGGCACCGATTCCTTGGCCGCCTTGCGGATCATCGCCTGATCCTCCTTGCTCAGCGTGTCCCAGACCTTCTTGGACATCACGAGAACTTCGGGCGCCAGGGAGTGCTCCGTGACGTTGTAGAACTTGGCCGCCTCGAAATGGCGCGACGACTCGTAGGAGGGCCAGTTGTTCTCGGCGGCGTCCACCAGACCGGTCTTGAGAGCGGTGTAGACCTCGCCATACGGCATCGGCGTCGGGTTGGCCCCGAGGCTCTGGATCATGCCGACCCACAGATCGGATTGCTGGACGCGTATCTTCAGGCCCTTGAGGTCCGCGAGCGACTTGACCGGTGCCTTGACGGTGTAAATGGACCGGGCGCCGCTGTCGTAATAGGCAAGGCCGATCAATCCGGCGGGCTCCATGGCCGCCAGGATCTCATCGCCGATCGGCCCGTCAAGGACCGTGCGCATGTGCTGCGTGTCCCGGAAGATGAAGGGCAGACACAACGTGATGGTTTCCGGCACGAAGTTGTTCAACGGCGATGCGTTGATCCGCATCATGTCGAGTGCGCCGATCTTGAGTTGCTCGATGGTGTCCTTCTCGGAGCCCAGGGCTCCGTTGGGAAACACCTTCACACCGAGCTTGCCTCCGCTCGCCGTCGCGAGCTGCTTGCCCATGAACTTGACGGCCTCGACGGTCGGATAATCGGCAGGGTGTACGTCGGCGGAGCGGAAATCGCGTGCGGTCGCCAGAGGCGCTGAGATCGCCAGCACAGCGGCTGCGACGATACCGGTTAATGTCTTCATCTGGGCTTCCTCCTGAGTTGATTATGTCGTTGTCGGGCAGATGGTGCAGGCCGCTCCACTTCAGGTGCAAAGTCAAGCGTTACAAACGCACGACCTTGGTAGCATTGTGCGGCGGAGTCGGGCGGATTCGGCATGCGTCATGTCCGCCGCGAAGTCCTCGGCGTTGTCGCGTGGAGAATAGCCGATATCGGCCAAATTTTCCGGAGTCCCGTAACTCGCACCTCGCCCTCGGCCAATGCCGGATACGAGGTAATGATGCTCGTCGTAACCATGGATGTCCCTCTCGTCTTATGCTCGACCGCTATTGATTGCGGCTTGGAGGTTCGGCCGAGACGGTCGCCCATCCCGGTGCGAGCGCGCTGCATCGGCGCGATGTCGCCAATCTCGTCCGTACGGCGGGCGGCATTCTGAGTCCAAGCCAAATCCGGCATCGATCAATGCAAAAGTTGCATCAATGGACTCTGCCGGAGATTTCGCTCCGGCCGCCACGGCACGTCCTGCACGGAGGCAGGCCGCATCACTTGACGTCGCCGGTTCAGCCCCCGCAAGATGCTCCGAAACAGAACGGGACATGTTGAGGAAACGGCCATGCCGCGGAAGCTGATCGACATCTCGGTGCCGTTGCAGAATGACGTGCCGGCCGACCCGCCGGGCAACCATCCGACGATCCAGTACATCGATCATCAGCAGGGGCTGCCGCGCATGCTGCAGTTCTTCGACGGGCTGAAGGCGGAGGATCTGCCTGATGGTCAAGGCTGGGCCGTCGAGCAAGTCTCGCTGTCGACCCACAACGGCACGCATCTCGACGCGCCCTGGCACTTCCATCCCACCATGAACCGCGGCGAGCGCGCCTGGACCATCGACGAGGTGCCGCTGGAGTGGTGCCTGCAGCCCGGCGTCAAGCTCGACTTCCGCCATTTGCCGGACGGCCATGTGGCGACCGCCGACGACGTGGAGAAGGAGCTCGCGCGCATCGGGCACACGCTCGCGCCGCTGGAGATCGTCGTCGTCAACACCAGCGCCGGCGCGAAATTCGGACGCGCCGACTACGTCAATTCAGGCTGTGGCATGGGCTATGAAGCCACGATGTATCTGCTCGAGCGCGGCGTGCGCCTGACCGGCACCGACGGCTGGAGCTGGGACGCGCCGTTCGTCCACACCGCGAAGAGATACGCGGAGACCAAAGATGCGAAGCTGATCTGGGAAGGCCACAAGGCCGGGCGTCACATCGGCTATTGCCATATCGAGAAGCTGCACAATCTCGAAAAGCTGCCGTCAACGGGCTTCACGGTCTCATGCTTCCCCGTGAAGATCGAGCGCGCCTCGGCAGGCTGGACGCGGGCCGTCGCCATCATCGACGGCTGACACCGAACGTCATCACCCGCCTTCGAGACCGCTTTCGGCGAGCTCGCGCAACGCGTCGATGTCGAGCACGACGATGGCGCCATGCTCGAGGCGGACCCAGCTCCGCGCGGCCCACGCCCGCAACTGCTTGTTGATGCTCTCGCGGGTCATGCCGACCATCTCGCTGATCTCCTGCTGGGTGATCGCGAGGGTCCCGCTGCCGGAGTCGAGCTTGCGCTCCTCGGTCAGGCCGAGCAGCGCACTGGCAAGCCGTCCCGGCAGGTTCTGCAAGATCACCTGCTCGACCTGCTGGCTGGTCCAGCGCAGCCGGCCGCACAGCAGCTCGATGAACTTCATCGCCAATTCCGGCTGGCTCTTCACGAAGGGAAGGAAGTCCCGGCGATCGATGATGTAGAGCTCGCAATTGGTGTTGGCGGTCGCGTCTGCCGACCGTGGCGCACCATCGAGCACCGCAATCTCTCCAAAAATTTCACCCGGGCCGATCAGATTGAGGATCGCGTTGCGACCATCGGGCGAAGAAGAGGAGATTTTCACAGTGCCGGAGACGACGGCGAAAAGGTTGTTGCCGGGATCGCCCTTCGCGGCGATCGTCGCGCCGCGCTTGACGGTGGTGTGCTTGGCATAGCGGCAGAGCTGATCGAGCGCATCCGGCTCCAGATCAGCGAAGATCGGATGCTTGCGCAGCACCGATAGTTTGTTGCCCGACGACTGCCGGGGATCGCTGGTCTTATCCTGAGCCACGCCGCCGCACTCCTAGGACTGCGAGGTACTGAAGTTCCTGCGTAGTCAACGTTACCGGGCTTTTCAACCGGAAACCACATATGCACTTTTGGACAAGTGTCGGGAAACCGACCATTCCCGCCACCCGAAATTTGCATCCACAGGCTGCATCAAGGCTTTACGCGCGATGCTTAGTTGCAGATTAACCATGGTGCGGCCATGTACCGCGCTCGCCCCCCGAGCCAGGATGGACGCTCAGCCAACGCCATTTCAGGTCATGCCAATGCGGCCATGACCTCGGCCACCTCAATGTTTGAGGGCCGTTTCGTTCGACTTGAGCTGGTTGGGCCTTGTTTGGCGGTCCGCCCACGCCAACACCGCCGCGAAGGCGACGAAGACGGTCATAACGGCAATGGTCATCAACAGCGCATCGATCGGCATGGTGCCCCCTGAGTTTTCAACGGCCCGGGCATTATGCGTGGCGGCCGATCGCCGTCGTTGACCGTGATCAAAAATCAGCGATCACCAGGAAAGAGATCTCTCAGGCTGCCGCCAGGGCCTCGGCGCGCGCCGGGTCGAGCAGGCTGATACCGCCATGGATGATCTCGATCACGCCGACGCGCTCGAGCCTGGTGAAGGTGCGGCTGACCGTTTCGATGGTGAGGCCCAGATAGTCGGCGATATCCTGGCGGCTCATCGGCAGCGGCACCGTGTTCGACGGCCCGTTGAGCGGTATCAGTTGCTCGCGCCAGCCGAGGAGAAAGGTTGCAACCTTCTCCTCCGCCGAACGGCGTCCAAGCAGAACCATGTGATCGCGGGCCTGGCTCAATTCGCGCACGGCCAGCTCGTTGATGCGGCGCAGGAGATGCGGCCTCGCCTCCATGAAGCGGCCGAACGCAGCCTTGGCGAACTGGCAGACTGTCACGGCGCCGATCGCGTCCGCGGAAAAATTGTGGCGACCGGAGACATTCATTCCCAGGAAGTCGCCCGGCAGCGCGAAGCCGAGGATCTGCCGTCGCCCATCCGGCAACAGCTTGTAGAGCCTCATCACGCCTTCCAGAAGATTGCAAAAGGATGTCGTGACGTCCTCTTCGGAGAACACCGTCTCTCCGGCGGTAAAATGCACCCGGCGTCCCAGATGCTCGAACTCCCTGAGTTCAGCCGCATCGAGCGAAGCGCACACGCTGAACTCACGTATCGAACACTCCTTGCAGAAATGCCCATTGGGTTCGATTGCAACCAGGGAAGACTTCATCCATCGCTCCAGCCAGGCGCAGCCCGCTTCGGCCTCAAGCCTGAGTCTGCCGCGCGTCGGCATTTTACTGCCTTGTCGCAAACCCAGTTGACCCAGATCAATTTTGCAGCACGCCGCCTCCGTATTCTCCGTGCCGGCCCGTCGAGACCACGCCTCCATGCTGCAATTCGCGCTTCGTCAGATCCTGATCGCGCTTCTCCTCGCCACGCCAGCCCTCGCCGCCTCCAAGGCCGAGCAACGCGGCGAGGCCTACGCGCGCGCCAATTGCGCGCGCTGCCATGCCATCGACCGACACTCGGAAAGCCCGCTGAAGATCGCTCCGCCGTTCCGGACGTTGCATCAACGCTACCCGATCGAAACCCTCGGAGAAGCGCTCGCCGAGGGCATCTATACCGGCCACGCCGACATGCCTGCCTTCGAGCTCGATCCGGACCAGATCCACGATCTCCTGTCTTATCTGAAGACGCTGGAATAGCGGAGCGCCAGGGCGTTGAAACCCTTGACATCAGGAAATGTCTCGGCCGCGTCGGGGGAAACGAGCTTCACTACCGCGGCCTGTACATCTCCGCTGATAAATCGATCGAGCGGGCTGGCGTAGCTGACCGAAAGCTGTGCTCGGTCAGCAATGCTGTCCACTATGTAACCCGGCAGCAACCATGAAGCGAGAAGTTCAAAGCCACTGGTTGCCTGCCACACTTACGACAACCTCCCGCCGAAGCTGGAGTTGTTTGATCCAGCTGAGTCGGTGTTCCGAGTTTTGCGCGTCACGCCAATCGGTCTGACGCAATGAATATGTTCGTGCGTCTGACAACCGGGCGCTGCCTTTCCATTTGGTGATGTGACCTTGATGGGGCAGTGATGAAGCGTGGAGCCGTCGCTCTCGACACTACCGTGTCGGATGCTTGCGCCTGGAATGCGATAAAATACCGAGATCGCCTTGCAGTCGTGACTGTCGCCCGAAACAAACTGGCGGGTAGCCCCGATCGATTTCAACTCCTCCGCCCCTGGTTACTATCGAGCGTTTCGTTAGCCGTTGTTGCCACTACCGCCGCGGTCGACGCGGGGCTGTCACCGGCGCTTGCGCTGAACGAATGTGGGCCACTCGTCCTTGACAGTGCTAGCTGCGCGCCGGCCGGCAACCCTTATCCGACCGGCATCGGCTACGATACCAACAACGGCTTGGGCGGCACCCCCATCAACCTCACGCTTCTGCCGGGTGTCATTGTCACCATCCCCGCCGGTGCAGGCGGCGTCAATGCCGTCAACGCCGCTAACTCCACGGGCGTGACTCCGGGTAGTGCTAACATCAGCATCACTGCGGATGGCGTGACCATAAACAACACAGCCAATCCTCTTACGGCTAACAACACCGGACTACGAATACAGTCCAGCGGCGACGCCATCATTACGGCAACGAACACCACAATTAACGTGGCCGGCACCGCAAGCGAGGACGCGATCGTGGCGTTCGCAATGCCAAACGCTGCGGGAATTCCTCATCTGGCCAGCGTAACCTGGAGCGGCGGGAGCCTAACCTCCAGCGGAACGGAAGCGACCGGCATCCAGGCGGATAACCGCGGGATCGGCAATGCCACAATCGCTGCTTCCGGAAATATCACGGGCACCCCGGGCGTGGGCGGAGCAGGTTTTTACGGCTTGATCGCACATGCCGGTGACTCGTTCCCGTCGGGCGTGAGTGGGGCCGGCGATGCGTCCGTGACATTCAATAGCGGCACGATCAGCGTGTTTGGAAGGAAACCACGTGGTATCGTCGTATGGGCCGAGGGCGACGGGTCGGCTGTAGTCACCACCGGTCCCGGCACGGTTATTAACGTCAGCGGCTCGAATAATCCCGGAGTGGATCCCCCCACCTTACCTCTGAGTGCGGCAATTGCTGTCCAGCTAGACTCAGCCACGGCCGCGAATGGTCGATCGATAACCGCGAATGTGGCCTCGACGATCACGAGTTCCGGGGCCACGATCCCTGATCCCAGCTTTTTCAGCAACCCTGTCGGCATCCGAACCATTAGCTACGTGGATGCGCCGACCACTGTGACCTACACCGGCCCGGGCATCACGACTCACGGCGGGGGCGGCGCCGGTATCATGGCTCTTTCCGGCAGCGGCAGCATTACGGTGAATGCCTCCGGGCCGATCAACACGACGGACGGCGCCAACGCGGTCGGCATCCTCGCCGATAGTGGCACGATACTCTCTCAAAAGAGCAGCTTACAGACCGACACCACCACGATACGTCAAGGCAGCGCTTTGCGCACCTCGACGACCGGATCGGTGCAGGTCACCGCGAGCAACGTCTCGACCTTGGGAGAGTTCGGCACCGCAATCAGCGCGACCGGCGGCAGCGGTGGTGTGACGGTCAACATCCCATCCGGTGGATCAATCATGGGCGGCTGGCAGGCCGACGCGACGAGCCTCGGCTCGGTCCATGGTCTGCCGGCTGCTGGCATTGTTCTCGGTTCGTCCGCTGGCGCCGCGACCCTGACCAATGACGGCACCATCGGCGCCTTGTCCGATCGGGCAGTCGCCAGCAGTCCGCTCTTCCCCAGCAACAACACCAGCATCATCAACAACAGTGATGGCACCATCACGGGCTTCGCGCAGCTCGTTGGCGGCAACAACAGCATCATCAACAACGGTACCTTCAACCTGCGCCACTTCGCCGACACTGATGGGGACGGTGTGCGCGACACGCTCCGCGTCGCGGTTACGGATCTTGGCCCCGGCATCTTCACCAACAACGGAACGCTGGCGATGCTCGGCGGTCCTGGCGCGACCATGCTCGATGCCACCGGCCAATATCTGCCGTTGGGTCTGACCTTCAACAGCATGGCGCTAGGCGGCCCCGTGCAGGGGCAGATTCTCGGAGCGACCACGTTCACCAATTCCGGCACCATCGATCTGCAGGCAAATCTCGTTGCCGGCGACGTATTGATGATCACTGGCGGGCGTGGCGGCTCCGCACCCGGCATTGGCGGGGGTGGCACCTTCATTTCCAACGGCGGGACGCTGAAGCTCGACACCGTGCTGAACCAAGGCGGCCCCGCCTCACAATCCGACGTCCTGGTGGTCGACGGCACATCGGTTGGCCCGGGCGGCGCGACAAGCATGTCAATCCGCAACGCCGGCGGCACAGGTGCGCTCACCGTCGGCGACGGCATCCTGGTGGTGCAGGTGCTCGACCCCAGCCGTTCGGCACCCGGCGTTTTCGCGCTCGCTGGCGAGGTGCGCGGCGGCGCCTTCGACTATGATCTCTTCCATGGTGGCCTCAACGGCAGCAATCCTCAAGACTGGTTCCTGCGCTCGACCTTCATCGTTGGACCACCGATAGTGGTGCCGCCCGAGCCGCCGATCTTGCCACCCATTCCGCCACCGGAGGTGCTGCCGCCGGGTGTCTTCCCGATCATCGGACCGGAGCTTGCCACCTATGGCGTGGTGCAGCCGATTGCCCGGCAGATGGGGCTCACCACCCTCGGCACTTTGCATGAGCGCGTCGGCGATGCGGCAGCGGACGCCGCGTGCTTGAATGCCATGCCCGACAACAGCCTCATCACCAAGGCCCCACCCGTCCTGTACGGCAACTGCCGGCAGGTGGTCTGGGGCCGCTTGTTCGGCCAGCAGATCGACAACCACTACCAAGCCTTCGCCGACCCGCGCGCCAGCGGGCAGGTGGCCGGCATCCAGGCCGGCGCCGATCTCTGGCGCGGCAGCTTGATCCCGGGCCATAGCGACAGCACCGGCGTCTACTTTGCGTATGGCAACGGCAATGTGAACGTGGATGGCCTCGTCACTAACACGGCGGCGACAGCCTATGTGCTGCAACACACTGGTTCGGTAAATCTCAATGCCTATTCGGTCGGGGGTTACTGGACGCACTATGGTCCCGGCGGCTGGTACATCGACGCGGTGCTGCAGGGCTCGTTCTACAACGGCAACGCATCGACGCAGTTTGCCAACCTGCCGATCAGTGGCGCGGGCTTCAGCTCCTCGCTGGAGGCGGGCTATCCGATCCCGCTGCCGTGGCTCGGGCCGCGCTTTGTGCTGGAGCCGGAAGGCCAGATCATCTGGCAGCAGGTTTCCTTCCGCGACGCCGATGACGGCTTGGGCCCGGTCGGGCTCGGCACCACGTCCGGCGCCAGCGGGCGGCTCGGCCTGCGCGGCAAGTGGACCATCAATGATCCCGCCGGACGGGTGTGGCAACCGTACGTGCTCGCCAATGTCTGGCAGGACTGGGGTGGCAACGCGACGACGATGTTCGGCGTCGACCCGGTGCCCTTGATCGATCAGGCAACGCGGCTGGAGTTCGCTGGAGGCCTCAGCGCGAAGATTCTTCCCGGCCTCAGCCTCTATGCCCAGGCCGGCTACCAGTTCGCCACCTCCAGCCAGCTGCGCCGTGACGGCGTCAAGGGCAATTTTGGCGTCCACTACGCGTGGTAGGCCTTTTTGCGGATCGTCTCAAATCTGTTGGAGGTCTGCTAAGGGTCAAAAGCGCCGGTCGAGAGCCGCGCCGCCGAAGTCCGGTCCGCCCTATGGAGCGGACCTTACGCGGGTTTCGACCATCTTCGCCTTCGGACCAGAAACGGTCTATCGAGGCTTTAGCGTGAGCGTGGACGTCCGAGGAGCACGTCTTCAAGATGGACCATCGCCGTAGTTTTGCGGATCTTTCGCCACGAATCAGGATTCTCAATCAGCTCGCCGTTCCGAGGCCATCCCGCGGAATAGCGGGGCCTGCGACTATCGCCCGGACTCTCTCGCGCGTTGGCTCCATTTCCTGAGGGGTAGAGTCCAGTAGGAGAATTGATCCATGGCGAACATCGAGAGATTTCCGAGAAACATGGCGGTAGATCTGGCCAAGCTCGAAGCGGATGTCACGGCGGCGTCGGCTGGGGCTGCACCCCCACCTCTATCCGGGCCATTGCCTGACTACGTCGAGCATCGCGAGGGGGTTTCGCGTGTCGGCCAGCTCACTGCCGAGGCCGTTGTGCGCGACTATGAGGCCGCGGCCAAGGAGATCGAAGCCATGGGGACCGAGTTGATCAGCGCGGCGAAAAAATGTGAGGCGATGACCGCCGAGGTGCACACTACCATTGCCTTCATGCGAGATACCGCGGCCTCATATCGCGAGGAAGCCAAGAGGATTTTCAAGCGCATCGAAGAGTGTGCACTGTTTACAGAAGATGTTCGCAAGACTTGCGAAACGGTCAAACGCCGGATGATGGAGGACAGAAGTATCGCCTGATCCGCACGTCGCCGCACACGAACAGGCTGACCAGCCCCCTCTCGGACCCGCGCGCGAGCCGGGATACAGTTGGGCTGCGGTCAAGGAAAGGCTCGGGATATCGAGAACGGCTTGCTCGATCGAATTCCGGTCAGCCCCGCAGACTTGGCCCATATAAAAGACCGTCGATTGAGACGGCCTCACTTTTGACGGAGGAGAAGGGACGGCCATCCGTTTTATGATATAGTCAGAGGACGACCGGAGACGATCGAATGTGGTGGCTTGTCTTCACCATCTCGATTGCTTCGATATCGCTTGCCGGAAAGATGGCCCAGGAGCGCGCAAGGACGTTCCGGCAAAATGGCAAACGCCAAAGATCAAACGCATGTCCGTTATTGGCAAGGAGGCCGAGACATGAGGATAACGAACGTAGCGTTCGCTCTCGGAGCTACCTTGGTGCTGTGCAACCTGGGGACGTTTGGTGCCCCTGCCCAGGCGCGGGAGGCCAAAGTCGTTCGTGAACCACGAGAAAGGCTTGTCGTCAGGGTGCCCGTGGAAAGACCTTACTGGGATTCTTATATCGTTCCACGATATCGCTATCGCCCTGAGGACGACCGGGTCGATCCAAACGGCCCGCCCGTAGTGCCGGTGATACGCGATGGGAATCAGGAGATATATCTTCCGGCTTGGAACTGGTAGGACGCCGAGATACAAGCGCGCACTGTGATGCTGGCGTTGTGGCTCATGTCGGCTATGCGTCACAGGCCCTCGAACACGGGGCGACGTCCGCTTTCCCCTCGGAAGCCGACGTTTATGAGCAGGCGCCCTAGACCGATTGGACTGTCCAGCCGATCAGCCCCTGCGCGATCCGCGCAAAGGCGGCGTTGAAGGCCTCGACCGCGGCTCCCGGCTCGATCTTGTCGGGCTTCTCGCGTGCTTCCACAAGGCGCGAGGCAATCACCTGCCGTTGTTGTCGACGATCCTCGGAGGAGCAATATGACAGAATTGGCTCACCGATCGAGGTCCCCTGTGGGGACGTGGAAATTGTTATCGTTTCAATACGAATTCGAAGACAGCGACCAACGAGACGAACCACTAGGTCCCAATCCGGTCGGGTATTTGGTTCTTACCGAGGAACGCCTCATTGCGTTAATGACTGCACGCGAAAGGGCGATGGATGCAGCAGCTGGCGAGTTGCTCGAGGGCATGATCGCATATTCAGGTCGCTACAGGCTGCAAGGCGACGACTGCTTCATCACAACGGTTGATAGCGCGTGGCGACCGGCCTGGATCGGGACCGAGCAAGTTCGCTTGTTCAAAATTGAAGGCGACATCTTGTCGGCCGCATCACCGCTCCGAGAGGATCCGAAATACCCGGGACGGCGCATCCGTGGCGTAGCGATTTGGCGAAAGGACTAACCGTTCTGCGTACCATCCGCGTAGCCACCACCGATCTGTGTGCCGGCTTCCAGCAATCCTTTGCATGCTCGGCCCTCCCGCAACCATCAACGCTGAAAAGTTCAAAAAAGCTGAAGTGCGGTAGGTAATCTGAATTTGGACGCGAGAGGCAGAACGACCGCACATTCTCGTATTGGTCTCCGAAGTTTGTGACCAACCGACTCATTCGATTACGAGATCGGGGATGAGTTGCAAAGGCACAACAATTCCAAGCGCCCTCGCAGTCTTAAGATTGATCACGATGTCGAATTTCGTAGGATACTGCACGGGCAGGTCGGCTGGTTTGGCCCCCCTCAGTATCTTGTCGACATAGACCGCGCCTTGCCGAAACTGATCCCGCTCGTCAAATCCATAGGAAATAAGGCCTCCCTCCTTGGCAAAGAAGGCGAATGGATAAATCGCAGGCAGCCGATACCGCGCTGCTAACGCTACTATGAGCTGGCTGTTCGCAAAGCTGACGACATTAGGCGCGACAATAAGACCGGTGCGAGTTTCTCCTGCGAAGTTGGCGAGAGCGCTTTCGATTCCGGCGCTGTCATGCACGCTGAGATCAAAAAGCCTGATGTTGAGCGAGGGGGCTGCCTCTTGAGCCGACTTCAGGTATCCGAAGTTCGGCGGCTCGGGATGCAGAAGCAGTCCGACGCGATCGACCTGCGGTGCCAGCTCGTGCAATTTTTCCAGCCATTTGCTACCCATTGAAGGTTGGAAATTGGCAAAGCCGGTAATGTTGCCGCCTGGTCTCGCCAACTCCTTGACAAAGCCGCTGCCCACAGGATCTGAGACAGATATGAATACCAGTGGGATTGTACGCACCTCCGTCTGAAGGATTGCAGTGACAAGGTTGGAATTGGATACCATGAGGTCGAACCCCTGCCGGAGCAACTCGGTCCCCAATTCCCGGGCACGCGCGGGATTACCCCTCGCATAGCGAACGTCAATGGTGACGTTCTTGCGCTCCACCCAACCAAGCGTCGCTAGGGTCTCTCGGAACGCCTCCACCTGTATTTGCCCGTTCGGATCGTCCTCGGCGTAGGCCATCACGACACCGATGCGCCGCATGTGTTCAGGCGACTGGGCGAAGGCCACCAATGGCCAAGTCGCTGCCGCGCTTGCGAGCAGGCTCATGAACTCGCGCCGCTTCACGTGATCCATTCGGTCCTCCGAGGCAGTGGGATGACGATCCGACGGGAAGTTGCAGAATGACTCTACAACTTATTGGGTCCGGTAGGGAGGGCTGGCCGCAGGTTTGGTCAGGGTCACAAGCCGTCGAAGGCGACCAAGCGGGGCGACGTCCACTTTCCTCTCGGAGAGCCGACGTTTATGAGTACGCCCGCTAGACCGACTGCACGGTCCAACCGATCAGCTCCTTGGCGATCCGCGCGAAGGCGGCGTTGAAGGCTTCGACCGCTGCGGCCGGCTCGATCTTGTCGAGCTTCTCGCTCGCCTCCAGAAGACGCGAGGCGATCACCTTGCCGTTCTTGTCGACGATCCTCGCCGAGAGGCCGATCTCGGCGATGGGATCACCGTCGGTCGAGATCCGGAAGCGCCTGACGTCGATCAGGAGCTGATGGTCCGCCTGCCCGACATCGCTTGCCCGCAACGGGGCGTGCGCGATGTCATAATTCTCGAAACTGTCGATCAGCCTCGCCTGGAGCAGCTTTGGAATGCTGTCGGCCCACAGGAACTCGGCAAAGCCGGGATAGTCCTTGACCGGTGAGAACAGCATCCGCTGGGTCTGCAACATCGCGACCGCGGTCGGTTCGGGGATCGCCAACGGCTCCGACAGGGTCTTGCCAACGGCCCCGAGGTTCTGCGGCGCGCGAAGATCGAAGGTGATCTTCTGCACCGGCGTGCCGCCGCCCGTCAGCCGCTCCAGCCCGGCGACGATGCCGTCGAGCTTTCCGGTGTTGCGGGCTAGCCCGTCCGAGAAGGTCTTGAAATTGGCGATCGTATCCTTCAACGGACCGGAGTTTTCCTCCAGCACCGAATCCACGCGGCGCAAAGCGTCGCGTGCCGCCTGGGTCATGCTCTGACCGGCACCCGCATCGGCGATGAGCACCGGCATCTCGCCCGGCTTTGCGATGATCATGCCGCCTTCCAGCGCCACCACCGGCACGCCGGTCAGGCCCTGGAAATCGAGCCCGACCCTGGTGTCGGCGCGCACCGGCGTGGTCGATGCCACCGAGATCGTCGCATCGACGAAGCGCGGATTGTCCGGCGCCAGCGCGAGCGCAGTGACCTCACCGACGCGGATGCCGTTGAACAGCACGCCGGCGCCGACCAGAAGTCCGGGCACCGGGCCCTGGAATTGCACGTGGTAGCTGGCGCGCGGTCCGATGCCGCCGGTGTTGTTCAGCCAGTAGATGAAACCGAAGACCGCGAGAATTGCAGCCATCACGAAGGCGCCGATCAGGACGTAGGGAGCGCGGGTTTCCATGTCTCATCTCATCTGGGGTTGCAGCATCTGAGAGCGCTTGCCGTGGAAATAGGCTCGCACCCAGGGATGCTCGGATTGAAGCAGCTCGCGCATCGGCCCGATGGCCACGATCTTTCCATCTGCGAGCGCCGCGACGCGATCGCAGACGGTCGTAAGACTGGCGAGATCATGGGTGACCATGAACACGGTGAGCCCCAACGTCCTCTGCAAGGTCTTGATCAACGCATCGAAGTCGCCGGCCGCGATCGGGTCGAGGCCGGACGTGGGCTCGTCCAGGAACAGGATCGGCGGGTCGAGTGCCAGCGCACGCGCCAGCGCCACGCGCTTGGTCATGCCGCCGGATAGTTCTGCCGGATATTTGTCGCCGTCCTGCGGACGCAACCCCACCATCTCGAGCTTTGCAGTCGCGATCTCGTCCATCAATTGCTGCGACAGGACGAGATTTTCGCGGAGCGGAAACTGGATGTTCTGCCGCACCGTCAGCGACGAGAAGAGCGCGCCCTGCTGAAACAGGATGCCCCATTGGCTCGCGAGGCTCCGGGTGCTGCGGTCGTGCGTCGCGCCGATCGGCTCGCCCATCACCTCGATCTCACCGCTCCGGCGCGGGATCAGGCCGATGATGGTGCGCATCAGAACCGACTTGCCGCCACCGGACGCGCCGACCAGCCCGAGGATCTCGCCGCGGCGGACATCGAGCGACAGATGATCGAGCACGATCTGGCGGCCGAAGCCGACCACGAGATCGCGGACGCGGATCGCGAACGTTTGTGACGTATCCACCATCGTCACATTCCGATCGAGGCAAAGAAGATCGCAAACAGGCCGTCGAGCACGATGACGAGGAAGATCGACTTCACCACCGACGTCGTCGTCTGCTTGCCCAGCGACTCCGCGCTGCCCTTCACCCGCAATCCCTCGCTGCAGGCAACGATGCCGATCACCAGCGCCATGAATGGCGCCTTGAGGATGCCGACCTTGAAATGGGTGACCGAGATCGCCTCGTGCAGCCGCGCGAGATAGATCGCCGGCCCCATGTCGCCGTAGAATTGCGCGACCAGTCCGCCGCCATAGAGGGCGGCAATCGATCCGATGAAGGCCAGGATCGGGAGCGCGATGACGAGTGCCATCACGCGCGGCAGGATCAGCACGTCGACCGGATCGAGCCCCATGGTCGAGAGCGCATCGATCTCCTCGCGCATCTTCATCGAGCCGAGCTCGGCGGTATAGGCGCTGCCCGAGCGCCCGGCGACCATGATGGCGACGATCAGGACGCCGAGTTCGCGCAGCACCAAAATGCCGACCATGTCGACGGTGTATGACTCGGCACCGAACCTGCGGAAATGGAAAAAGCCCTGCTGCGCGATGATCGCGCCGATCAGGAAGGTGATGAGGATGATGATCGGGATCGCCTGCCAGCCGATGCGGTAGAGCTGGTAGACCAGCGAGGTCAGCCGCAACGATCGCGGCCGCCGCACGACGCCGATCAAGGCCATGAACAGCGCACCCAGCATTTGCAGGAAGATCGCGATGTCTTCCCGCGCGCCGACCGTGGCCTTGCCGAGATCGTTCAACCGCAGCAAAGCCGCGTTGGGTGCAGGAACCGGCGCCGGATTGTGCCGATTGACGTGACGAACCTCGTCCATGAGGCCGCTGTAATTGTCGGCAACGCCGACGATCTCGGCCGGGCTGCCCGTCGAGGGGCTCCGGCGGGACAGTTTCTCCAGCAGCCACGCGCCGAGCGTATCGAGCTCGCTCACCCCGCTCATGTCCAGCTTCACGGCCCTCGACCGATCAACATCGGCCTTCACCGACCCGGACAGCGCTTCGAGCTTGGAGACATTGGCTGCGATCCAGGACCCGGCCGGGCGCAGTTCGAGCACGTCGCCTGACGGCATCGCCGCCAACAGGGGTTCAGCGTTCACGATCACATCCTCCTCGGGACGACCGGTCCCAAGCTGGTGCGTTTCTAGGCCGACGCATGGCAGTCAGATTGACCTGCCTCAAGCCAGCCAGAACCTCTCCATGCTTGACGCAAATCAATCGTGACGCGGCGCGCTCATAAGGCGCGATGACGATTTACCCCAATCTCATCGCGGTCTAGAGTTTCAGCCGTACGTCGCAGATGTCAGGCTCGACCGGGTCCGGCTTCACCTCGAAGCCGAGCTGCCGGCACATGTCGAGCATCAGGATGTTCTCCTGGAGCACATCGCCCGATATCACCTTCAGCCCTTCCGACCTCGCATATTCGATGATCAGCTGCATCAGGGCCCATCCTAGTCCCCTGCCCTTCAGGTCGGATCGCAGCAGAATGGCATACTCGCCGTTCTCATAGATCGAGTCCGAATGGATGCGGACCGCGCCGACCATCTCGCCGGTCGCTTCGTCGAAAGCGATGAAGGCCATCGCGCGGGCATAATCGAGCTGGGTCAGGCGCGCGATGAACTGATGGGTGAACTCCTTCATTGGCGCGAAGAAGCGCAGGCGCAGGTCGTGCGGCGTCACGTGCTTGAGGAATTCGTGAATGGTCGGCTCGTCCTCGGGACGCATCGGCCGCACGCAGATGCGCCAGCCCTCCTTGAGCTCGAGGTGACGCTCCCACTGCGACGGATAGGCGCGGACGGCAAAATTGCCGGGCCCCGTGCCCTTGAACTTTCGCTGCGGCGCCCCGACGGCGACGCGCGCATCAACCGCCGTCACCCCCGTCTCATCGGCAAGCAGCGGATTGATGTCCAGTTCGCGGATCTCGGGAATATCGGCGGACATCTGGGCGAGCTTGACCAGCACCATGGCAACGGCGTCCTGCTTGACGGCGGGCACATCGCGATAGGCGCGCAGCAGGCGCGAGACGCGGGTGAGCTCGATCAGGTCGCGCGCGAGCTGCAGGTCGAGCGGCGGCAGCGCCAGCGCCTTGTCATTGATGATCTCGACCGCGGTACCACCCCGCCCGAAGACGACGACCGTGCCGAAGGTCGGATCGTCGGCAAGGCCGAGGATGAGCTCGCGCGCCTTCGCCTTCACGACCATGGCCTGCACGATGACGCCGGAAATGCGCGCCTCGGGGCGCAGCTTCCTCGCCCGGGCCAGGATATTGGCGGCAGCCGCACGCACGGCTTCCGGCGTGGTCAGGTTGAGGACGACACCGCCGACATCGGACTTGTGCACGATGTCGCGCGACAGGATCTTGAGCACGACGGTGGCGCCTCGCGCGAATATTTCCCTGGCGTAAGTGACCGCCTGCTCGACATCGGCGGCCGCATAGGTCGGCACCATGGTGATATCGTAGGCCTCGAGCAGCCGCTTGATCTCGACCGGCTCGAGCCATTTGCGGCCGTCCGCGATGGCGGCCCTCACGATCTGTCTGGCGGCTTCAACGTCCGGCGCAAACGCGTCGGGCATCGCCGGCGGCACCTGCGTGATCTCCTCGACCAGCTCGCGATGCCGCACCAGATGCATGAAGCCGCGCACCGCGTCGTCTTCTGTCGGGTAGTTGGGGATGCCGGCACGTGAGAGCGTGTCGACGATTGTCTGATCGGCTCCGACCCAGGCGGCGAGCACCGGCTTGGCCCAGCTACGATGTTGCTCGCGGTATTTCGTGACGAGTTCAGTCACCGTGGTCGCGATTTCGGAAGCGGACGCGATCGCGGTCTGGACATTGAGAACCAGCACGGCGTCGTTGCCGGGATCGGCGAGCAGCACTTCGAGCGCAGCCGCGTAGCGCGAGGCGTCGGCATCGCCGACGATGTCGACGGGGTTTGCGCCCGACCAGGTCGGCGGTAGCACCGCGTCGAGGTTTTGCCGCGTCTCCGGCGTCATGGGCGCGGGAATGCCGCCGAGCTCGACCAGGCGGTCGACCGCGAGAACGCCGATACCGCCGCCATTGGTGAGAATGGCAAGCCGCTTTCCGCTCGGCGATTCGACGCGCCCGAGCGTCTCGGCACAGTCGAACAATTCGCGCAAATCCGACACGCGCAGGATGCCGGCGCGGCGGAACGCCGCGTCGTAAACGGCATCGGCGCCGGCGAGAGCACCGGTATGCGTCGCGGCCGCGCGCGCGCCTTGCGCCATGCGGCCGGACTTCACGACGACCACCGGCTTCACCCGCGCCGCGGCGCGCGCCGCCGACATGAATTTGCGCGCGTCCTTGACGGCCTCGATGTAGAGCAGGATCGCGCGTGTCTTGTGGTCGAGCGCGAAGTAATCGAGGAGATCGGCGATATCGACGTCGAGCTGGTCGCCGATCGAGACAATGCCGGAGAAGCCGACGCCGCGCTGCGCCGCCCAGTCCACCATGCCGGCAGCGATCGCGCCCGACTGCGAAATCAGCGCCAGGCTGCCTGCGCCTGGCATGTGCGCGGAGAAGCTCGCATTCAGGCTCACGCCGGGCATCATGATCCCCAGACAGTTGGGACCGATCAGCCGCATGCCGTATCTCTGCGCCGCTACCAGGGCCGCCTCTTCGAGGGATCCGGGACCATGCCCGAGGCCCGCGGTCACGATCAGCGCACCCGCCGAGCCACGGCGCCCGGCCTGCTCGATGATGCCGGGGACCTCGCTCGCCGGCGCGGTGATGGCAACCAGCTCCGGCACGAATGGCAGCTTGTCGAGGCTGCCCACGGCGGGAACGCCGGCAATCTCGGCATAGCGCGCGTTCACGAGCCCCAGCTCGCCCTCGAAGCGCGCCTTGCGGATGTTTTCCAGGACCGCACGACCGACCGACACGCGGCGCGGGCTGGCCCCGACGATCGCCACCGATCGGGGCGACAGCAGATTCTTCAGACGATAGGTCGACATGTCGCAATCATTCACTCGGCGCCAGGCCACATGCTTGGAACCCGGCCATGACAGATGGCTAAAGCACCAAAAGCGCGATGAGATTGGGATGAATCATCATCGCGCTTTAGGTTTTTTTTTGAGCATGATCTTTGCGGAAAACCGCTTCACACTTTGCGCTAACGCGGCCCTTTGGGTCCGGATCATGCTCTAGTGCGACATCATAACCCAACAAGGTGGATCGCCGATGACGGTCTTGGTCACGCCGCCCCAGACGATCTCGTTCAGGCGGGAATGGTGGTAGGCCCCCATGACAATCGCATCGATGGCGTGCCCGCGTGCCCAGCTCGCCAGCACCTTGCCGATCGAGCTGCCGTCGATCCGGACGGCGTCAAAGGACGCGGGAACCCCGTGCTCCCGGAGGTGGTCGACGAGGCCCGTCCCGGACGTCATGACGTCATCGGTCTGTTCGTCGGTGACGGTGACGATCCGCACCGAGGCCGCCGCCTGGAGGATCGGCAGCGCATCGCCCACGGCCCGCGCCGCGGGCGCGGAACGATCCCACGCAATCATGACGTTCTCGAATTCAACCCGCAGCTTGTCGGCATGCGCTTCGGGGCAGAGCAGAAGAGGCCGGCCAGATTCGAAAATCAACTGTTCGACCAGGCGTTCCGACCGGCTGTCGTTGGCCTTGACCGGGACCAGCGTGAGATCGCTGTAACGCGCTCGCTCCGCCACCGCCGGCGCAACCGCCGCCGCCTCCAATTTGTGCAACTGGCCGTCAGCGCGAACGTCCAAGCGGGATGCCGCAGTCCTGAATGCATTCAACAGGTCCTGGGCCCCCGTCACGCTGCGCACAGCCTGAGCCTCCGCCGCATTATCCAGGTCCGACGAGATCACCACCTTCGGCCGGACGAAAATATCCTCCTCGACGGCGAACGCGGTGATCTTCGCACCGAGATCGGCGGCAGCCGCAACGCATGTCTCGATCGCGGCCAGTGCCGGCTTACTCGGCTCGCCAACAAGCGGCAGAAGGACGTCCTTGATGGGCATCGGGATTCTCCTCTGTCGGCCAAAATAGACCGCCTCCCCGCGCGGCCCTTGATCCTTGTCAAAGCCGAGGGGGACGCCGGCCCGCAAGCCGACGACAGGACTTGATGGACATCAAGGACTTGCCGTGCACCTACCTTAGGATCTAGGTGATTGCTGCGATGCGCTCCGGAGAGACTGATGCGCGCGATGGTGCTACCCGGCCCGCGAGCGCGGCTGCGGATGGATGAGCGGCCCGACCCGATCCCCGGCGATGGCGAGATCCGGGTGAAGGTCAGCGCCTGCGGCGTCTGCCGTACCGACCTTCATGTGGTCGACGGCGAGCTGCCCGACATCCGCTATCCGATCGTCCCCGGCCATGAGATCGTCGGCCGCGTCGACCTCATCGGGCCCGACGTGACGACGCATCGGGCAGGTGATCGCGTCGGTATCCCCTGGCTTGGCTACACCTGCGGCACCTGCCGGTTCTGCCGCGAAGGCATGGAAAATCTCTGCGATCGTCCATTGTTCACGGGCTGCACCCGCGACGGTGGCTATGCGACGCACGCCATTGCCGATGCGCGCTACGCTTTTCCGCTTGGCGAGAACGGCGACGATGTCGCGATCGCACCGCTGCTGTGCGCGGGCCTGATCGGCTGGCGTTCACTGGTGATGGCAGGAAGTGCAGAGCGCCTCGGGATCTATGGCTTTGGAGCTGCCGGTCACATCGTCGCCCAGGTCGCGGTGTGGCAGGGGCGATCGGTCTACGCCTTTACGCGCCGAGGCGACATCGCAGCACAGGATTTTGCGCGCGATCTCGGTGCCGCCTGGGCTGGGGCTTCGGACGAGCCGCCCGATGCGCCACTCGATGCCGCGATCATCTACGCCCCTGCCGGCGAGCTGGTGCCGGCCGCCTTGCGCGCGGTCCGCAAAGGCGGCCGCGTGGTTTGCGCCGGCATTCACATGAGCGACATTCCGAGCTTCCGCTATCATTTGCTCTGGGAGGAACGACAGCTCCTCTCCGTCGCCAACCTCACCCGCCAGGATGGATTGGATTTTCTGAAAATCGCGCCGCAGGCCGGCGTCCGGACCGAGACGACCGTCTTTGCACTGAGCGAGGCCAACGAGGTCCTGGACAGGCTGCGGAGCGGGCAACTCCTGGGAGCGGCCGTGCTGCGGCCCTGACGATATCGGCACATGACGCTCTCTCACCCAGACAATTCGACCCAGGAGCGGATCTTCGCATTCCTGACTGATCCGACCACGCATCCCGGCGTCACGCGGATCGATACGCACGCAGCATCGGTTTTTCTCGATCGTGATCGCGCGTTGAAGATCAAGCGGGCCGTGCGCTTTCCCTTCCTCGACTATTCGACGCTGGAGAAACGAAAGGCAGCCTGCGAGGAGGAAATCAGGATCAACCGGCCTTTGGCACCGCAAATCTACCGGCGCATGGTGGCGATCACCGAGGATCGCGACGGCTCGCTGAGAATTGAAGGGGACGGCCCGGCGATCGAGTTCGCCGTGGAGATGACCCGCTTCGACGAAAACCGGACGCTGGATCACCTGGCAAAAGCGGGGCCGTTCGATGCGCATCTCGCCACAGCTATCGCCGATGCCATCTCCGCCTCGCACGCGATCGCGCCGCGCGTAGAGGCACCTCGCTGGATTGAAACGCTCCCGGCGCTGATCGACGGAAATAGCGAGGGTCTGCGGCGCGGCGGCCATGTCTCGACAACCGAGATCGATGCGTTGGCGCAGGCTTCACACGACGCACTCCTGCGCGTTCGGCAGCGGCTCGAAGAGCGAGGTCGCCAGGGTTTTGTGCGACGGTGCCACGGCGATCTGCATCTTGGAAACATCGTCGAGATCGACGGTCGGCCTGTCCTGTTCGACGCGATCGAGTTCGATCCTGAGATGGCTTCGATCGACGTGCTCTATGATCTCGGATTCACGCTGATGGACCTGCTGCACCACGAGCAGCAGCCGGCAGCAAATGGCGTCCTCAATCGCTACCTCGCGACGACCGAGGTCGAAAATCACGACGCGCTTGGCGTGCTTCCTTTGCTTATGTCGATCCGCGCGGCGATCCGTGCCCAGGTATTGCTCGCGAAGCAGGCGCGGCCTCATGCCGCAGAGAGCACGATTCTCAAGGACGCGCGCCGCTATTTTCGGCTGGCTCAGGTGCTGATCGATCCTCCGGCTCCCCGCCTGATCGCAGTCGGCGGCCTTTCGGGGACCGGAAAATCTCTGCTCGCACGCATGCTCGCGCCCCTCGTACCGCCACAGCCCGGAGCCGTCGTGCTGCGCAGCGACGTCATCCGAAAACAGCTGTTTCAGGTCAGCGAAACAGACCGGCTGCCGCCATCAGCCTATCAGCCCGATGTCACCGCGCGGGTCTATGACATACTTGCAGAGCGCGCACGGCGCGTTCTGCCGCAGGGACATTCGGTCATCGTCGATGCAGTCTTTGCGCAGCAGTCCGAGCGGAACGAGGCGGCCGCATTGGCCCGGGCGTGCAACGTCCCCTTGAGCGGGTTCTTCCTGGTTGCGGACCTGGCGACGCGCCAGGCGCGCATCGGCAGCCGACGGGATGACGCGTCGGACGCAACGCGAGAGGTTGCCGAGCTTCAGGAGCACTATAATATCGGCGATCTGGACTGGGCGATCGTCAACGCCTCAGGAACACCAGAGCAGACGCGCGACCGTTGCCGGATCGGGATGGCGGGGGACAGGTAACCAAGGCGATGGCGCGACCCATCACGACACCGGAGGCTCCCGCCCGCGTTAAGCCGGCATCGGCACGGAACACCTCGCCGGCCCGCCTGAGCGCGGGAATGGCCTGCGATACCGCATTTCGAATCGTCGCCCGCCGTCACCTCAATGCAATCATGGTCCAGCACGAGGGGACGTGCGGCGGCGATCCCGACGCCCTGCACCAGATTCGCATAGCGCTCACGTATCTTCGCACGGCCATCCGGTTCTTTTCTCCCATGGTTGACGACACCGTGCGACCGTCCGTCTGGACCGAGCTGAAATGGCTGCACAGGCAACTCGGCATGGTGCGCGATCTGGATGTCGTAATCGAGCGCATAGTGGCCGCCAGCGCCGAGGAACTCGCCGTGATTGCCGAGCTTCAGTCGTGGCAGGAAAAGCGGGCCGAAAGCCATCGTCTGTTGGCACGGGCGCTGCGATCGGTCCGATATCGCCGCCTGATCGAGCAGACGTCCGGCTGGATCGAGAGCGGACCCTGGTCGACCAGACGAACCAAAGAGGCCATCAGATTGCGCCGCGTCCCGCTCGCCGAACACGCCGCGCAGCAACTGGCCGAGTGGGAAAAGATCCTTCTGAAGCGGTCCCGCAAGCTCGACGAGCTCGGTGTGAAGAAGCGGCATCGGTTGAGGCTTCGCAACAAGCGGCTGACCTATGCGATCGAGTCCCTCGAAGACCTGTTTGTCGAGGAGTCGCTTGAAAAGCAGAAGGCCATCCTCAAACAATTGCGCCGCGCACAACGCAGCCTGGGGCAGCTCAATGACGACGCGAGCGGCCGCGCCCTTGCCAAGACGTTAAATGATGAAGGCTCGGTTGTAAGCTTCGACTTCCTCGGTCGCTCGCGGAAGAAGAAGCTGCTGAAGACGGCGGCGACTGCCTACAAGAAGCTCAACAAGGCGAAGCCTTTTCGAACCTCACGATTGAAGCTCGGCGCGGAGCCTGCCGACTAGGTCAGAACGTAATCGCCGGGTGCATCCGGCAGATGATCGACATTGCCGAGCCCCATGCGAGGGGGTTCGCAGAGGTCGCCGGACCGCGCGAGGAGCCATCTGGTCCATTCCGGCCACCACGACCCCTCGACACGCGGCGCGAGATCGAGCCATTCGTTACGGCCGACATAGGGTGCGTCTGCCGCCTTGGTCATCACCTGATAGCTGTGCCCCGGCTCGCCAGGCGGCGCCACGATCCCCGCATTGTGGCCGCCGCTAGCCAACAGGAAAGTGACGTCGGCGTCGATCTGATAGTGAATCTTGTAGACGGATCGCCATGGCGCCACGTGATCCCTCAGCGTGCCGACCACGAACATCGGCGCGTGAATGTCTGACAAGGCGATGTTGCGCCCGTCAACGTGATAGCGCCCCTCCGCCAGATCGTTGTCGAGGAACAGCTGGCGCAGATATTCCGAATGCATCCGATACGGCAGACGCGTGGCGTCCGCATTCCAGGCCATCAGATCGCTCGGCGGCGACCGCTCGCCCAGGAGATAGTCGTGGGACAGCCGCGACCAGATCAGATCGTTCGAGCGCAGGAGCTGAAAGGCTCCGGCCATCTGCGTCGTGTCGAGATAGCCGCGTTCCCACATCATGTCCTCGAGGAACGCGACCTGGCTCTCGTTAATGAACAGCGTCAGCTCGCCCGCTTCGGTAAAATCCGTCTGCGCGGCGAGGAGCGTGATGGACTTCAGGCGGTTGTCGCCGTCGCGCGCCATCGCCGCGGCGGTGATCGACAGCAAGGTTCCCCCTAGGCAATAGCCGAGCGCATGGACCTTCCGACGCGGCTGGATGCAGGCGATCGCATCAAGCGCCGCCTTTACGCCCAACATCCGATAATCGTCGAAGGCGACGTTGCGGTCATCGGCGCAAGGATTGCGCCACGAGATAGCGAACACGGTAAAACCCTCGCCGGTGAGATACTTCACAAGTGACTTCTGCGGCGACAGATCGAGGATGTAATACTTCATGATCCAGGCCGGGACGATGAGAACCGGTTCGGGCCGGACCTTCCCGGTGGTCGGGCAATACTGGATCAACTCCATCAATTCGTTCCGGTAGACCACCTTTCCCGCGGTGGCCGCCACCGTCTTGCCGACCACGAACTTTCCGTCACCGGCCAATTTGTTGGCGGAACGCATCGGTACAAGGTCGCTCCACCAATTCTGCCAACCCTGCACGAAATTCTGGCCGCCGCTTCGAAAGGCCCTTTGCAGCACTTCGGGATTGGTTGCAGCAAAATTCGACGGCGCCAGCATGTCGAGGACCTGGCGCACGGAGAACTCCACGACCACCTCGTTGGCGGGTGCCACACCTCGGACGCCGGTCGTCGCCTTGTGCCACCACTGCTCGCTCAGCAGAAACGCCTGAGCCAACAGGTTGAACGGACGATTGTCCCATTCGGGACTGGCGAAGCGACGATCCTGAGCCTGCGGTTTGATGAGGGACCAAGGGTCCTGATCTTTTCGCGATGCATGTGCTGCGGCTTGGAGCAGCCGGCCCGCATCTCGAACGGCGTCCTGCGCAATCTCCATCTGTCGCTGCGGCGCGGCCACAAGGTGCGATCCCCAGTCCAGAAAGGCGAGCGACAAGGCGATCGGCGAGATGCCGCCGGTCAGCCGCGCCAGCGTCGCATGCAAGGCTCGGTCAACCGGATAGGATTCCGCCGATGAGGTCGGGTCGACGGCCACCGCTTCGGGGGTTGAAGCCTCAGTGCCTGCTGGCGCGTCGGCAATCGGATCCGCCACGAGCGCGGGCTCCTCAGCCCGCTGGAGGAGAGAGGTCTTTCCGGCGCTCATGGCTCGCATTTCGTCGGCATTTCCGATTTCGGGCTCAATTGCGAGACGTAACATTGAACAGGCCGGTGGTGGTCGCGATCACTCTGTCGCCGTGCCTGAAAATCCGATCGCAGTCGCGGCGGATGAAATCGAGCTGATGCTGACCGCATTCGGCGCAGAGCGTTTTCCAGTCCTTGACCGAGTGCGAGCCCGCCAGTTTCGAGATGAACTCCGCGAACAAATGCGTCTCGGTCTGCGTCCGGTCCAGGAGCTCGTTGGCGACAAAGACCGTCTCGTCGAGGAACAGCCGTTGCGCGCTGAACATGAGATCGCACGCGCGCTGGTTTGCCTCCGCGACCCGCCGGACGGGATCCGATACCAGCCTCTCCGGCGCAAAATCTTGCAGTCTGGCGAGTTCGCTCAAGGTGACCTCCTGGCTGCCCCTGGGACGTTTCAGGTTCCAGAATATGACCATGGGCCTGGCGCACCTTGAGCTGCGTCAAGCGCGGCCACGCCCTCACCGATTGACCTGCGTCAAACCGCCAAGGCCCGCCTGCACTAGGCTCGCGATATCGAATTCTGCCAGGACATGCGGAGCTACACCATGCGCGCCCACCAGATCATGACCCGGTCGGTCATCTCGGTCACGCCCGACACCACCATCGTCGAAGCCGCGAACATCATGCTGAAACGCCATGTCAGCGGCCTTCCCGTGGTCGACGAGACCGGCAAGCTGGTCGGAGTCGTGTCGGAGGGCGACTTCATCCGGCGCAGCGAGATCGGGACCCAGCGCAAGCGTGGCCGTTGGCTGAAGTTCATCCTCGGCCCCGGCCAATCGGCCAGCGATTTCGTTCAGGAGCACGGCCGCAAGGTTTCCGAAGTGATGACGACGTCACCGGTGACCATCACCGAGGATACGGCGCTGGCCGAGATCGTGGACATCATGGAGCAGAACAACATCAAGCGCCTGCCCGTGGTGCGCGGCGACAAGGTCGTCGGCCTCGTCTCTCGCGCCAACTTGCTTCAGGCTGTCGCGAGCCTCGCCCGCCAGGTGCCCGATCCCACGGCGGACGACGATCACATTCGCAGCCGCATCATTGACGCGATGGAAAAGAACGACTGGTGCCCGTTCGGACTGAACGTCATCGTCCGCGACGGCATCGTCCACCTGAGCGGCGTCGTCACGGACGAGAGCGCGCGCCGTGCGGCAATCGTCCTGACCGAGAACATCGACGGCGTGAAGAAGGTGCACGACCATCTGTGCTGGGTCGACACGATCTCCGGCGTCTATCTGAATTCACCGGAGGACGACAATCTCGCCAAGGCAAGCTGACAAGGCAAGCTGATCGGTGTTTCAGCGCGGGATCACGGCGGTGGCTTCGATTTCGACGCGCGCCGCCTTCTCGACCAGCCTGACGACCTGCACGAGCGCCATCGCCGGATAATGCGCGCCAAAAATCTCCCGGTAAATCCGTCCAAGCGCCTTCAGGTTGCCCAGGTACTCGTCCATGTCCACGACGTACCATGTGAGACGCACGAGGTGCTCCGGCCGCGCACCACCCTCGGCGAGAATCGCCGCGATGTTGCTGAGCGTCTGCCGAACCTGCGCGACAAAGCCATCCGCGAGGCGCTCCTCAGCGTCCCAGCCGATCACCCCGCCGGTGACGACGATGCGTCCTTCCGCGGCCACGCCGTTGGAATAGCCCTTCGGCATCGGCCAGCCGGAGGGCTGCAGGATGCGGGTCGGAACTGCATCTTCCCTGATCGGCAGCGTTGCGAGCTGCGGGCTTTTCGGCGTCGTTGCAGACAAGCGTCCATTCCTCTCTTATTTGGTGTCGATACTAAAGCGCGATGAGTCTTGGGGGTATCGTCATCGCGCTTTAGGTTGTTGTTTGAGCATGATCTTTTCGGAAAACCGCTCCACACTTTTCCGGATCATGCTCCAGGCGACGAAGCCGCCGCCTGCGCCATCTGCCGCAGGGCGAAGCGCTTCAACTTGCCCGTCTCGGTCTTTGGCAATTGCGTCACGAACTCGATCGCGCGCGGATATTTGTAGGGCGCGATCTCGCGCTTGACATGCTCTTGCAGCTCGGTCGCAAGCTGTGCGTCCGCCATGACGCCCGGCGCCGGGACCACATACGCCTTCACGATCATGCCGCGAGCCTCATCGGGTGCACCAACGACACCGCATTCGGCGACCGTCGGATGCGTCATGAGCGCAGCCTCGACATCCGTACCGGCGATGTTGTAGCCGGCCGAAACGATCATGTCGTCGGAGCGCGACTGGTACCAGAAGTACCCGTCGGCATCCATCACATAGGTGTCACCGGTGATGTTCCAGCCATTGTGCACATATTTGCGCTGCCGCTCGTCAGCAAGATAGCGGCATCCGGTCGGCCCTCGGACCGCCAGGCGCCCCATCGTGCCCGACGGCACGTCATTGCCGTCATCATCGACGATCTTGGCCTCGTAGCCCGGCACCGGCTTGCCGGTGGCGCCCGGGCGAATCTCGTCTTCCGTCGCGCTGATGAAGATGTGCAGCAATTCGGTCGAGCCAATGCCGTCCATCAATTTGATGCCCGTTGCCTTCAGCCAGGCGTCGAATGTCGGCTTGGGCAAGCTCTCGCCAGCGGACACGCACTTGCGCAAGGACGAGATATCGCGGCCCGCGATCTTGCCGAGCATCGCGCGGTACGCCGTCGGCGCCGTGAAGCAGACCGTGGTCTTGTAGCGCTCGATGGCGCTAAGAAAATCATCCGGCGAGGTCTTCTCCAGGACGACAAAGGACGCGCCGATATGCATCGGAAACAACACGCCACCGAACCCGAACGTGAAGGCGAGCGGCGCCGAACCGATGAAACGATCGTCCTGCTTCGCCCGCAAGATATTATGCGCATAGCCGTCACACACCGCCAGCATATCCCGATGGAAATGCATGGTGCCCTTGGGGTCGCCGGTCGTGCCCGAGGTGAAGGCGATCAGGCAAACGTCGTCGGACGCCGTGTCGACCGCCTCGAACTCGGAGCTTGCCTCTGCGGTCAGCGCTTCCAGGGAGTCCGCGGCACCAGTGCCCCAGTAGACGACGTGCTTCAGCGCGGGCGCTGCCGCTTTCGCCTTCTCCATTTCCTCGGATAGCTTGCCGTCGCACAGCGCCAGCGTGATCTCGGCTTTCTGGATCGGATACAGAAGCTCCTTGGCACGGAGCAGCGGCATGGTCGCAACCACGATGCCGCCGGCCTTGATGACCGCAAGATAAGTCGCGACCATCATGGGATTGTTCGCCGAGCGGAGCAGTACGCGTCCGCCGGTCACGAGACCAAGCTTGCCGACCAGCACGTTGGCAATGCGATTCACGAGCTGTTGCAGCTCGCGATAGCTGTAGCTGACGGAAGGACCGATCGCGCAAGGCGCATCGCCGTGCCCCTCCTCGACCCAGCGATCAAGGAAGTAACTGACGCAGTTCAATCGCGGCGGATATTGCAGCTCCGGCCGCGTGAAGATGAACTCGGGCCATAGATCGCGGGGCGGCAGATGTTGCAGGGCAAAGGTGTCGGCGTGAGCCGTCCCAGCCCTGCCGTCATATGAGCCCGGAAGTTGAACCTTGGCGGCGTTAGCCATCGCACGCTCCTTTCGGATTGGAGAGCACCCGGCAGCACTATCTGAAAATCATTTTAGGCTTAAAATAATTTGGCGCAATAGCGGATTTGGCCATCACGTGCTTTTTCTGGCGGTAAGGGGAGACTTCGCTGCGGAACAGCCTAGGCTCTGCGGCGCGAGGCGGATTTCTGGGCCGAGGCCTTGGTCTTGGCCAGGAGGCGCATCAATTCACGCAGGTCCTTTGGCGTGAGATCGGCAAAGACGTCGGCAATCCAGCTCTCGTGTTCCGCGGCCATCTTGCGAAACTCGGCGCGGCCGAGCTTCGTCAGCCGGATGACCTGGACGCGCCGGTCGGTGTCGGACGTGCGGCGGTCGAGGTGCCCGGATTCCACGAGACGTTCGACGAGCCCCGTGACGTTGCCGTTGGAGACCATCATGCGCTTGGAGACGTCGGACAAGGTCATGCCGTCCGGCGCCTTGTCGAGTTGCGCCATCAGATCGAAGCGAGGCAACGTGACGTCGAACCGCTCCCGCAGGCGGCTGCGTACCTCACCCTCGATCAGGGTCGTGCAGGTCAACAGACGCAGCCACAACCGAAGCTCTTCGGCGTGGTCTTCCGGAAGTTCGACGGCCTTGGTCTCGGAATCGAGCATCGTGGTGCGGTCGCTATGTCACGGCACTGGCGGAGGCGAGCGAACGGTCGTTTTGAGCTTCAAATAATTTCCGCTTCGCCGCAAGTCAAAACGTGCCGAACAACCCGCCGGGGCCGAATTTCTTTAGGCTTCAAGCAATTGGCGCGCCGCTTGCATGCGGCGCCGGGCTGATGGCGCGACGCAGGATGCCGCAGCTTCGGCTCTGCTTGCCGCGGATGCCGTCATCAGAATAAGCTTGGATCGAACGACAGGGCTGTAGTGTAAGCGCGAGCATATCGGGGAAAAAATCATGAAGAAGCAATTGAAGTTGGCGGGATTGGCCCTGCTCGTCGGCGCCGCGCTGGATCCGGCACTTGCGCAGGAGAAGATCAAGCTCGGCGTGATCGTGACCTTGTCGGGACCCGCCGCTGCGCTCGGCCAGCAGGTTCGCGACGGTTTCGCGCTCGCGGTCAAGGATCTCGGCGGCAAGATGGGTGGCCGCGATGTCGAGGTCGTCGTGGTCGATGACGAGTTGAAGCCGGATGCGGCGGTGACCAAGGTCAAGGGCCTACTCGAGCGCGATAAGGTCGATTTCGTGGTCGGGCCGATCTTCTCCAACATCCTGCAGGCGATCCATCGCCCGGTCACGGAGTCCAAGACATTCCTGATCAGCCCGAATGCCGGCCCATCGACCTACGCGGGCAAGGACTGTAGCCCGTTCTTCTACGTGACCTCTTACCAGAACGACCAGGTGCACGAGATCCTCGGCAAGGTGGCCCAGGATCGCGGCTACAAGCGCATGTATGTGATGGTGCCGAACTATCAGGCCGGCAAGGATTCGGCGGCCGGTTTCAAGCTCGACTACAAGGGCGAGATCGTCGAGGAATCCTACATGCCGCTCAACACGCTGGACTTCCAGCCGGAGCTTTCGAAGATTTCTTCGCTCAAGCCCGATGCGCTCTTCACCTTCATGCCGGGTGGCCTTGGCGTGAACCTCGTCAAGCAGTACCGGCAGGCTGGGCTTGCCGATACGATCCCGGTGCTGTCGGCCTTCACGGTGGACGAGTCGACCTTGCCGGCGCAGCAGGATGCAGCGGTCGGCATGTTCGGCGGCGCGAACTGGGCGCCCAACCTCGACAACCCCCAGAACAAGAAGTTCGTCGCGGCCTATGAAGCCGCCTACAACGGCGTGCCTGGCACCTATGCTTTCCAGGCCTACGACGCAGCGATGTTGATCGACAGCGCAGTCAAGGCGGTGAAGGGCGACCTCTCCAACAAGGACGCGGTGGGTGCGGCCCTGAAGAAGGCTGACTTTACCTCGCTGCGCGGCACCTTCAAATTCAACACCAACGGCTATCCGATCCAGGATTTCTATCTGACCAAGGTCGCCAAGCGCCCCGACGGAAAATTCCAGACCGAGATCGTTCAAAAGGTCTTCGAGAACTACGGCGACCGCTACGCCAAAGACTGCAAGCCGGCAAACTGAAATGCCGCGTTGAGCCTGGAGTATAAAGGGAGGATTTCAAGTGAAGAGCGAGATCACCGGTATCACGAGGGCCAATGAGGGGATCCAGGGCATTTCCTGGAACATTCTCGGCCAGACCTATGTGCCAAAGAGCTATGCCGAGCACAGCTTCTCCTGGCATGCGACGCTGCCGCCCGGCACCTTCGTGCCGCCGCATATCCACCCCGATCAGGACGAGTATCTCTACATGCTGGAGGGAAAGCTCGATTTCCTGCTCGGCAATACCGAAGCGCAGGCAACGCCGGGCGATCTGATCCGCCTTGGCATGGGCGTCCCGCACGGCATCTTCAACAAATCGGACCAGACGGCGAAGGTGCTGTTCTGGGTATCACCGAGCCGCAAACTCTATGACCTGTTCTGGGGCCTTCACAACATGAAGGAGCAGAAGCCCGAGGACGTCGTCGCGATGGCCGCGGAGTTCAACATCCATTTCCTGCCCCCGCCGCCGTCCTAAAGCATGATCCGGAAAAATGTGAAGCGGTTTTCCGAAAAGATCATGCGCAAACAACAACCTAAGGCGCGATGACGATTTATCCCAATCTCATCGCGCTTTAGGACGCCCTGACGGCGGCAAGACCTGGCACTGCGGCGAAGCCCGCTTTTGTCGCGTAGCCGCGCACGATCGCCTCGCGCTGCGAGTAGCTGAGGACGTTCTCGACATTGTCGAAACCGTCCGGCGCGAGCTGCTCGACCGCGTCGATCACGCCTTCGGGGCCGCCGCGACGATTGGAGCGAACGATTTCCGCCGTCATTGGCAGGCGCTTCTTCTCGTATTCGACCAGCGCCTGGCGCGGGTGCTCGGAGCGTGCCAGCAGATCCGCAAGGCAGCGCGCATCGAGAATGGCCTGAGACGCGCCGTTCGAGCCGACCGGATACATCGGATGCGCGGCATCGCCCAGCAACGTGACCCGCCCCAACGACCAATAGGGCAAGGGATCGCGGTCGCAGGTGGGATACTCGTAGAACTCTGGCGTTGCCGAGATCAGGGTCTTCGCATCGATATAGGGCACCGAGAAGCGCGCAACGTGCGGCATCAGCTCCTCGCGACGCCCGGGCCGCGACCAGTCCTCCTTGCGCGGCGGCGGCGCATTGCCCTCGCCGATCTTCACCAGCACCGCCCAGTTCGTGAGGCGGCTCGCGGGGCTCGAGCCCTCCGCGATCGGATAGACCACGACCTTGGCGTTCAGGCCACCGGCAACGATCATCGACTTGCCGGTGAGGAAAAGCGGCCAGTCGCGCGCGCCACGCCACAGCATCAGGCCGTTCCAGCACGGCGGCCCCTCGCTCGGAAACAACGTCTCGCGCACACGGGAATGGATGCCATCAGCACCGATCAGGATATCACCACGCGCCGTGTGGACGTGCCCGCCGGAGCGATCGAAGAAGTAGGCGGTGACGCCGCCTTCATCCTGAGTGAAGGCGCCGAGGCGACAACCGGTGTGAATGACCTCGGGCCCGAGCCGCTCTTCGACCGCGCGGTGGATGACGCCTTGCAGGCGACCACGATGAATCGAGAATTGCGGCACGTCATGACCTGCGTCGATGCCGCGCGCTTCGCGCCAGACTTCCTGACCGTGACGATTGAGATAATAGAGCTGGTCGGTGCGGATCGCGACCTCGTCGAGCTTCGGCAAGAGACCGAGCCCGGCAAGCTCGCGCATCGCATGCGGCAGGGTGTTGATGCCGACGCCGAGCTCGCGAATGGTATCGGCTTGTTCAAAGATCTCGCAAGCAATGCCGCGCGCGCGCAGCATCAACGCCGTGGTGAGACCTCCGATACCGCCACCGACGATAATCGCCTTCATCGCCCAAACTCCACTCGATACACGCCAGGCAACGGGGTTAACGTCGCATGGGCGGTCACTCCGCCGCAAGCGGCTTTATCGCCCTCGCCTTCCACGCCAGCTTAGGTCTTGGGCTTAGCCTTAATTAACAGCTCCTCGAAAATCCCGCCGTTCGTCTATTCTGCTGCGGTGCGGGCTTAATCGCCCCTGAAAACCGGCTTGACCTTGTTGGCGAAGGCCTCGAAAGCGCGTTCGAAATCGGCCGTCGTCATGCAGAGCGCCTGCGCCACGGCTTCCGCCTCGATCGCCTCTTCCACCGACATGGCCCATTCCATCGCCAGCATCCGCTTGGTCATGGTATTGGCGAAACTCGGGCCTTCCGCGACCTGTTTCGCCAGCAGCTGCGCCTGTGGCAGGACCTGATCCGTCGTGACGATGCGGCTGAAGAAGCCCCAGCGCTCACCTTCCTCCGCGGTCATGAAACGACCGGTGTAAAGCAGCTCCGAGGCCCGCGACTGGCCAATGATCCGCGGCAGGATAGCGCAGGCGCCCATGTCGCAGCCGGCGAGTCCAACCTTGTTGAACAGAAACGCGACCTTCGCACCGCTCGCCGCCAGCCGCATGTCCGATGCCATGGCGACGATCGCGCCGGCACCGGCGCAGATACCCTCGACAGCGGCGACGATCGGCTGCGGGCAGGCTCGCATCGCCTTCACGAGATCGCCGGTCATCCGCGTAAAGGCGGTTAGCCCTTTGGTGTCCATCTTGACGAGGGGGCCGATGATCTCGAACACGTCGCCGCCCGAGGAGAAATTGCCGCCGGCGCCCGTGACGACGATGGCCTTCACCGCGTCGTCGAACGCGCAGGCGCGGAAGAAGTCGGTGAGCTCGCGATAGCTCTCGAACGTCAGGGGATTCTTTCGGTCCGGGCGATTCAACGTGACCGTGGCCACATGGTCAACCACTGCAAGCAGGAAATGCTGCGGGGAATAATCCGCCAGCGGCACGGTCACGGGATTGGCTGGTCTGCTCATGAGGACTCCCTGTCGTTCTCGTTCCGCTACCTTGCGGTCTATATTTCGCCACCGGCGACCGCGATCGCCTGCCCCGTGATTGCGCCGGCGCCATCACCGCACAGCCAGAGCACAGCGTCGGCCACTTCCTGAGGCGTGACGAGCCGGCCTTGCGGGTTGTGCCGCGCGAGATCGGTGATCGCTTGCTCGCGGCTCCGCCCTGTCTTCTTCACGATGGTCTCGATGCTGTCGGCAACGAGGTCCGTATCGGTAAATCCCGGGCAGACTGCATTCACCGTGATATTAGTGCTCGCCATTTCCAGCGCCAGCGAACGCACGAGCCCGACCACGGCGTGCTTGGCAGCGGTATAAGCACTGACATAGGCATAGCCTTTCAGGCCCGCAGTCGATGCGATCGCGACGACGCGGCCGTAAGGCCGATCCTTCATCCCGGGCAACACGGCCCGGACGGCGTGCACCACGCCCATGAAATTGACGTCCATCATCCGGGCAAAGAGCGCGGCGTCCGATTTCGCGAACGGGGCGGACTCCGCACTGCCGGCATTCGCGATCAGGATATCGATAGGCTGTCGCTCGGCCGCCTTCGTGATTGCAGCCCTCAGCGCCACTTCATCCGAGACATCGGCGACAGCGGCAAAATGCGCGGCCCCTGCACTAACGGCCTCTTCCAAAGTCGCGGCGTTGCGGCCGAGTACGGTGACCGTGGCGCCCGCCCCTGTCAAAGCTGCTGCGATCGCGCGACCAATGCCGCGGCCGCCGCCTGTCACCAGCGCATGCGAAGAACGCGGCAGTCCGGACATGTGCAGCCTCCCTGACGGCATCGGCTCGTCGAGCTTTTCCGGATATATTTTAAGCTTAAAGTTTTTGCAATGGAAGCCCCTGCTTCAGCTCTTGCAGGGGCCGGCCCGGAAATTGCTTTAAGTATAAAGTTGTCCCTTCCCATCCCCGACAAGCCTGTTAGCATCGGTAGAAGAGCAAGAGGAAGCCGTGTGCAGCAAACGATGCCGACGATAACCAGGGATGGACGCTTTGCCTATGAGGCCGCAGGCAGTCCGGAGGCGGTGTCTTTGGTCTTTCTGCATGGCATTGGCGGTGCCGCGCGTGCCTGGCGCCACCAGCTTGCCACGTTCGGCAGTCGTTTTCGTGCGATTGCCTGGGACATGCCGGGCTATGGCGGGTCGAAACCGCTCCCCAACGTCAGCATCACCGCATTGGCGGAGGCCTTGCAGGAGTTCCTCCAACAGATCGAAGCCGACAAGCCCGTCCTGGTTGGCCATTCGATCGGCGGGATGATCGTGCAGCAATGGCTGGCGCAATACCCCCGCGCCGCACGCGCCGTCGTATTGGCGCAGACCAGCCCGGCCTTCGGCAAGGCCGACGGTGACTGGCAAAAATCGTTCATTGCGGCGCGGCTTGGCCCGCTCGATCGCGGCGAGACCATGAACTTGCTCGCCCCCTCCCTGGTCAAGGAACTGGTTGGCGAGAATCCCGATGCGAAGGGCATGGATGTCGCACGTGACTGCATGGCCAGCGTGCCGGAGGCGAGCTATCGCGCGATGATGCTCGCCTTGATCGGATTCGACCTGCGGAGCGCGCTCAAGGACATCGCCGTTCCGACGCTGCTCTTGTCGGGATCCAGGGACAACAATGCCCCTGCGCCGATGATGGCGAAAATGGCGGGCTATATTCCGGCGGCGCGCTATGTGGAACTCGCCGGCGTCGGTCACCTCGCCAATCTCGAACGTCCCGACGCGTTCAACCAGGCAATCGACGCGTTTCTGGAGTCAAGCGTGGCCAAAACACAGGCGACCGGGCAATGACCATGCAAGTCGGCAAGACCAGCACGGCTGACAAGCTCGCGCTCGACGCGCCGATCTTCGATCCCGTTGCATTCCGCCTGGACAGCGAGCAGACCGACATCATCGCGCTGGCGCGGGAGATCGGCCAGAGTGTGTTCGCGGGCCGCGCCGCGGCCTATGATCGCGACGCGGTGTTCCCAACCGAGAACTACCTGGATCTGCACCGCGTTGGCCTGCTCGGCATCACTATTCCCAAGAAGCATGGTGGACTGGGGGCCGGCTACCAGACCTATGCGCTCGCTGCGGCCGAGATCGGCCGCTATTGCGGAGCGACCGCGCTCACCTGGAACATGCATGTGTGTTCGACCCTGTGGTCGGGTCCGCTGGCCGACGACCTCGACATGGATGACGCGACGCGCGCGGAGCACGAGCGGCGCCGCGCGATCCACTACAAACGCATCATCGAGGATGGCGCGATCTACTCGCAGCCTTTCTCGGAAGGCGGCGCCGCGGCCGCAGGCGGCGTTGCCTTCGGCACCAAGGCGAAACCCGTCAGCGGCGGCTGGATCATCAACGGCAAGAAGATCTTTGCCTCGCTCTCGGGACATGCCGACTATTACGGCGTGCTCTGCACCGAGATACACGAAGGCGAAAAGGCCTCACGGCGACACACGCTCTACCTTGCCATTCCTTCCAGAACGGAAGGCGTATCAGTCGTCGGGGATTGGGATCCGCTTGGGATGCGCGGCACGGTCTCGCGCACACTCCTGTTCAAGGACGTGTTCGTGCCGGAAGATGCCGCACTAATGCCGCGCGGCGTCTATTTCCAGGCGGCGCTGCGCTGGCCGCACATGTTCCTGACGCTGTCACCGACCTATATGGGCCTTGCACAGGCGGCCTATGACTTCACATTGCGCTATCTGCGCGGCGAGGTTCCCGGCATGCCGCCGGTCAAGCGCAGGATGTATCCGACCAAGCAGATCGCGGTCGCTCAGATGCAGATCAAGCTCGAGCAAATCAAGGCGATCTGGTTTCAGGCCATCACCGAGGCCCGCGCCAATCCGAGCAAAGAGCAGGTGCTGCGGGCCTACGCGGCCCAATATTCTGTCATGGAAGGCGCCAACGAGCTCGCAACCCTGGCGATCCGCACCTGCGGCGGCCAGGCCATGCTCAAATCATTGCCGCTGGAGCGTATCTATCGCGACAGCCGTTGCGGCTCGCTGATGCTGCCCTGGACCGCCGAGCTCTGCCTCGATCGCATCGGGCGCGAGGCGCTGTACGAGCCCGGCGAATCGGACGACTGACGGTGGACCTCTGTCATCTGATCGATCGCAACGCGGCGTTCGCGCCGGACAAGCCCGCGATCCATTTCGAAGGCGAGAGCCTGAGCTATGCGGCGTTCGCGAAGCGCATCGAGCGGACCGCCGGCGCTCTGAAAGCCGAGTTCGGCGTCGGTCGCGGCGATCGCGTTGCGATCCTGAGCCTGAATAGGCCCGATTACCTCGTCTTGCTCTATGCCTGCGCGCGGCTTGGCGCGATCCTGGTCCCGCTGAACTGGCGGCTCGCGGTTGCCGAGCAGCTTTTCATTCTCGCGGATGCTGGCGCCAAGGTGCTTGTGCTCGAACAGGCCTTTGCCGGCGTTGTTCCGGAGTTGGAGCGAAGCCTGCCGGGCGTCAGCCTTCTCGGTTTCGACTTCGCGCCGCCAAATGGCAGCACGTTCGCCTCACTGCTGGAACCTCGCGAGGGCGATGCGCGCGACCCGCACGCCGATCTGTCCTGCCCTCTGCTCATCGTCTACACGTCGGGCACGACCGGCCGGCCGAAGGGCGCGGTGCTGCGCCAGGACGCGCTGTTCTGGAACGGCGTCATGAGCCAGCACATGCACAACATGACCTCGGACGATCGTGTGCTGACCGTGCTGCCCTTCTTCCACGTCGGCGGGCTCAACATCCAGACCACGCCGGCGCTGCAATTGGGCGCGACGGTCACGATCCATTCGCGTTTCACGCCGGAGGCAACGCTCGCGAGCTTCGAACGCGACCGGCCGACATTGACCGTTCTGGTGCCGACCACAATTCAAGCCGTGACCGACCATCCCGGCTGGGCCGAGACTGACCTTTCATCATTGAAGGCCCTTGCGACCGGCTCGACCATCGTGCCACCGCACCTGATCGAACGCTTCGTCGCGCGCAGTGTTCCGGTCTTGCAAGTCTATGGCTCCACGGAGACCTGCCCCATCGCCGTCTATACGCGGCTCGGAGGAGACCTGTCGCGGGCGGGCTCGACGGGTCTTCCCGGGCTCTGCTGTGAAGCGAAGGTGATCGGCGACGACGGCAACGAGGTGCAGCCGGGAACGCCAGGCGAGATCGCGGTACGCGGCCCCAATGTCTTCTTCGAATATTGGGGCAATGTGCACGCGACGCGCGAAGCGCTGCAAGACGGCTGGTACCGCACCGGCGATATCGGCCTGCGCGACGTGGAGGGCTATTTCTGGATCCGGGATCGCAAAAAAAACGTGATCATCTCCGGTGGCGAGAATATCTATCCGGCCGAGGTCGAGCGCGTTTTGCTGGAGCATCCAGACGTCAGCGAATGTGCGGTGATCGGCAGACCTGATCCGCGCTGGGATGAGGTGCCGATCGCCTATGTGATCCCACGATCAGGCCACCGGCCCGAGGCTGACGAGTTGAAGGCGCATCTCCAGGCACAACTGGCGCGCTACAAGGTTCCACGCGAGATCGTCTTTGTCGGCGACCTGCCGCGCACGGCGCTGGGCAAGGTCCAGCATTTCCTGCTGAAGCAGCTCGATACACAGTCCCGCGCACAAGGAGAAGTCAGTTGAAGATTGCAGTGCTGGGTGGCGGTAACGGCTCGTTCGCCGCCGCCGGTGATTTCGCGCTCTCCGGACACGAGGTTCGGCTCTGGCGTCGCGACCAGGATCAAGTTGCGGCCCACCGCGCGGCCGGTTCGCGCATCCTCGTCAAGGACCACAACGGCGCGCACGACGTGAAGCTCGCGCTGGTCACGACCGATATCGCCGACGCGGTCAGCGGCACCGAGCTGATCCTGTGCCCCGCACCGGCGTTTGCCCAGCCGGATATCGCTCGCCTGCTTGCGCCGCATTTGCGGGACGGACAGGTCGTGTTTCTGCCACCGGCAACCTTCGGCTCGATGATCTTCGCGCTCGCCATGCGCGACTCCGGCAATCGCGCCAGGGTGAGCTTTGCCGAAACCGGCACGCTGCCCTGGCTCACGCGCAAGCACGGGCCGTTCGAGGTCGCGATCACGATCCGCGCCAAACGATTGCCGGTCGGCGTGTTCCCACTGAACTTGGCCGCGCACGCACTCGAAGTGATCGGCCGCGCACTTCCAGGTGCGATTGAACCCTGTGGAGACGCTCTCTCCGGCGCCTTGATGAACGCAGGCGCTATCATTCACCCGCCGCTGATCGTCATGAACGCAGGTCCAATCGAGCATTTTGAGCGCTGGGACATTCACAAGGAAGGCACGCAGCCGGCGATCCGCCGGGTGACGGATGCGCTCGATGCCGAGCGCATCGCGGTGCGCGAAAGGCTCGGTTACGGCGCACCGCATTTTCCACTCGCCCATCACTACGCAAAGGAGGGCGAAATCTGGATGTATGGCCGCGGCTCGCACGACCGCCTCACCGACTCCGGCGATTGGCGCGAGCGTATCGTGCTCAGCGACCACCGTTACATGCGGGAAGATCTGCGGCTGGGGCTCTCGTTGCTCGTCTCGGTCGCCGAACTGGCCGGCATTGCAACGCCGCTCGCAAGAGCCTTCCTCGCCATCGGCGGGGTGATCTGCGGCGAGAATTTTGCGGAAGGAGGCCGTACGCTCACAACCTTGGGTCTCGGCCAACTCAGTCAGGCCGACTTGCAGACGCTACTGCGTGAGGGCTTTGACCGATGACCGCCCGCACCAACATCGCCTGTCTCGGCGCCGGCCGCATGGGGCGTGGGATTGCGGTCGCCTTCGCTTATGCGGGGCACGCTGTCACCATGATCGACGTCAAGGCACGTTCTGCGGAGGACTTCGCAAGGCTTGAGGCGGATGCATTGAGCGAAGTTCGCAAGACATTCGCGAGTCTGGCGCGCCTTGGACTGCTCACCGATGCGCAGGCCGACACGCTTATCAAGCGGGTCTCGGTGGTGCCAGCCAATCAAGACGACGCAGCGCTCTCTAGCGCAGGCCTGGTTTTCGAAGGCGTGCCTGAAGTCGTCGAGCTCAAGCGCGAGGTTCTTGCGGCCGCCTCTAAGCGGGTTGGGCGCGACACGATCATTGCCTCTACGACTTCGACGATCCTGGTCGACGATCTCTCCGGTGCGATCGAACATCCCGGCCGTTTCCTTAACGTGCACTGGCTCAATCCGGCCTATCTGATCCCGCTCGTCGAGGTCTCGCCAGGCGCGGCCACCGATCCGGCCGTTGTAGATCAGGTGAAGGCGCTGCTCGAAGGCATCGGCAAGGTGCCGGTGGTCTGCGCCGCAACGCCCGGTTTCATCGTGCCGCGCATCCAGGCGCTCGCCATGAACGAGGCTGCGCGCATGGTCGAGGAAGGCGTTGCCAGCGCCGAGGAGATCGACAAGGCGATCCGCTACGGGTTCGGCTTCCGCTATGCGGTCCTTGGCCTCCTGGAGTTCATCGATTGGGGCGGCGGCGACATTCTCTACTACGCCAGCCGCTATCTCGAAGGCGCGCTCGGCAGCGACCGCTATCGCGCACCTGAAGTCATTTCCCGCAACATGCAGGAAGGCCGGATCGGACTCCGTACCGGCGCGGGCTTCCTCGACTATTCAGGCCTCGATGTCGACGCCTATCGCGAGACGCGGCTGAAGGCGATGGTCGACCTGCTCCGGCACTTTGGCCTTGCGCGGCCGCCAGTGCTCGGCGGCGGCTAGCCGAACACGTCCTGCAGCACGCCGTCACGCACGACCGCAACGCCGTCGAGCTCGATCGTGGTTCCCATCATCGGCAAATCGAAATGTCCCGCCGTGTAGCGGCCGGCAAATTCATTCGCCCCGGTCGAGAACAGGAAGTTGCCGGAGACCGCGCGCAGCTCGGTGCCGTTGGTGTCGCGCTGATCGTACATCGACAACGCCTCGTAGCGCGCGCCCGGATTCATGCCGAACCCGACATGCGACACCGCATAGGCCTCCCGGTCACCCCAGGCAGCGAGATAGGCGCGCATCATCGCAGCATCAGTGCCCTCGCCCTCGAGTTCGACGACATAATCGTCTTTCAGCGTCATCTTAACTGACGAGGTCAGGTAACGCTTGAAGGTGAGATTGATGTCGCCCGGCGCCATGACCAGTGTCCCGTTGATGGTCCCGCTCTTCGGAAAGCTGACGACGATGCCGCCCGGCCAATGCGCCAACGTGCCCGGCTTGTCGGTCCACCCCCAGACCCCGACCGTCGAAGCGCCAACCATGTCGACATCGAGCGCGGTGCCTGCCTTCGAGGTGACGCGCATCCGCTTCGTCCCACGCAGCATCTTCGCCGCCGCGCGAACCCGCTTTTCGAGCGTTGGATCTGGCATCATGCGCTCGAGCGCTTCAGGGTGTTCGTTGGAGATCACCAGAATGCGGGCGCCGGCCTTGAGGATCTCAGGCGTCTCCACCGCATGCATCAAGCCTTCGATGGTGCAGTCGACCACGAAACCGGCCTGCTGGAGGGCGCTGATGACGGGCGCCATCCGCTGGATTGCCTCGCTCGCTCCTGTGGAACGGACGGGCACGATGTGGCGGTTTCTCGGAGTGGGCATGACGACATGGAACGCTCGTGCACCCAGACGCAGCAGAGCGAGCTCCGCCAGATGCACGTTGAGCGCACGCGACTGGGTTTCCGAAAGAATGGCGGCCGTATCGCCGGCCTTGACCGCGCACCGCTCAAAGACCTCGCAGAATGCGTCGATCCATTTTGCCTCGATGCGATCCGCCAGCATGGTTCACTCCCTGATGTCCCTGTTCTTGTTCGGTCAGATCACGCTTCTGGAAAGCCCCGCAGCAGGTACGATCGCGCGGCTTGCAGCAGGGCGTTCAGGATCAATCCCAGCAGGGAGATGGTGATCAACGGCACGAACATGTCAACGGCCTGGAACGTGCGGGCCGCAGTGATGAGCACATGGCCAAGGCCATCGGTCGACGTGATCATCTCGGCCAGGAACACCACGATGCACGAAATGACAAGCCCGATCCGGCAACCCGTCAGGATCGACGGCATCGCGGCCGGCAGTACGACCTTGAGCAAGATCTCCCGCCGCGGCGTACCAGCCGCCATCGCCGACCAGATCAGCTTCTGCTCTACGGTGGAGGCACCATAATAGGTGGACAAAAGGATCGGGAACAGCGCATCCGCAGCAACGAGCGCGATCTTCGATTCATGACCGAAGCCGAGCAGCAGCAACAGTGCCGGATAAAGCGCGACCTTGGGCAGCGGCGCAAGAACCCGTACAAGCGGGCGCACGGTCGCATTGATCGCAGGACTCGCGGCCGCCACCATACCGACGCCGACGCCCAGAGCGACCGCAATCAGGAAGCCGGTGAATAATCGAAACAGGGTCGCGATGATCTCCTGCTGAAAACTGAAGGTCACAAGCTGTTGCAGCAGTCGCGAAAAGACGAGTCCTGGCGGGGGCAGCAAAGCGACAGGCGCAAGTTCAAACGATACCAGGCCCTGCCATAACGCGATGAGCAAGGCGATCGGCAGAAGCCCGAGGAGTACGTCCGTAGAGAGCGCGCGCGAGGTCATGAAAAGCTCAGGGGCATGTCGAATTGGGGCTCCGACCATCGCACCAGGCGTGCCCGGACCTTCTCGAAGGCAGCATCAAGACCTATTCCCATGGCGCCGACGATGATGATCATGGCGAAGACGGTGTCGTACTGGCCCATGTCGAGCGCATTGAAGAGGATATTGCCTGCGCCGGACTGGCGGGCGATCATCTCGCTGGTGATCATGGTGATCAGCGCCAGCACGAGCCCAGTACGACAACCAGTCAGGATCTCCGGCAACGCCGCTGGCAGCACGATGCGAACCAGGCATTGCGCCGCCGACAATCCCATGGCGGCCCCGGACCATAGCATCTTCTCTTCGACCGCCTTGGCGCCTTCAAAGCTGTGATAGATTACCGGCAGGCTGACGCCGAGGAAGATGACAAGCGTCTTGGCGATATCGCCGACGCCCAGCCAAAGCATGATGATCGGCATCAAGGCCGCCTTTGGCACGGGATAGATCACCATGAGCAGCGGATTGAAGAAAGCCGCCACCGTGCGGCTTCGCCCCATCAGGAGCCCGAGCGGGATCGAAACGGCGACGGCTGCGGCGAAGCCGATGGCCATGCGGCGGAGCGAGGCCAGGATATTGATCAGGGCCTCCTTGTCGCCAAGGATGGCCGGAACCGCACGCATGGCCTCAAGCGCCGTCGGGAAACTGTCGTTCTTCAAGGCAAGCGCCGCGACCTGCCACGCCGCGAGCAGCCCGATGCAGGCGAGCAAGGGAGCAACGCGCCGGCCGATGGCAGCGGACGAAGTCATGGGTTCACACCAGCCTCGTCGATGTCATCGAACATGCGTTCGATATCGACGACGTATTTCTGATAACGCGGGTCGAGCAACAGCTCGGTCCGCCGGCGCGGCCGCGGCAGATCGATATCGATCACCTGCCGGATACGGCCGGGAGATCGCGACATCATCACGACCTTGTCCGAAAGAAACACCGCTTCATCGACGGAGTGAGTCACGAACAGAACCGTCTTCCGGTCGCGCTCCCAGATGTTGAGGAGGTCATTCTGAAGCCGCGTACGCGTATGAGCATCGAGCGCGCCGAACGGCTCGTCCATCAGCAGCACTTCGGGATGGTAAGCGAGCGTGCGGGCAAGCGCGACGCGCTGCTTCATTCCGCCTGACAGTTCCTTCGGAAAGAAATTCTCGTAGCCCTTGAGGCCGACCATCTCGATCAGCGCGCGGCTTTGTGCTTCCGCTTCAGTCGCGCGGACACCCTGCTGACGCGGCCCGTACATCACGTTGCCGAGGACGGTTTTCCATGGAAAGAGCGCGAACTCCTGAAACACCGGCCCGCGATCGGGCCCGGGTGCCGTGATCGTCTTGCCCTTCACCTTCGCAGAGCCGCTGGTCGGACTGACGAAACCGCCGACGATGTAGAGAAGTGTCGACTTGCCGCAGCCCGACGGCCCGAGGATGGAGACGAAAGCGCCGTCTTCGATCGTCAGCGAGATATCCGACAGCGCGAGATGATCCTTGCGCGCCGACGTTTGAAAAACTTGCGAAACGTGGTCGATCTCGATCATTGCGGTCGCCGGCTGTCGCGCCGGCCCCGGAGTCGCCACCTCACTCGATCTTGAAGGCAACACCTTCATGCCGTCCCTTGCCTCATGCGTGCGCGCCCCCGAATACGAACGACCTGTTCAATTCAATTTCCCTTAACGGTTGACATCGGCTCAGCAAGTAACTTGCCAGGACGAATTCCGACGCTCGAAACGCTCACTTGAACCAGGGCCATTCCGCCGGTCCTTCGTGAGTGACCGCTCCGCCCGGAGCTTGCCCAACCAGGCGCGCATACTTTGCAAGGGCGCCAGCACGATGGCGAGGCGGCCGCGGCTTCCAGTCGCGCCGGCGTGTTGCGAGCTCTTGTTCATCGATTAACAGATCCATACGACGGCCGCCGGCGTCGATCCTAATTCGATCGCCGTCGCACACCAGCGCCAACGGGCCCCCGACAAAGGCTTCCGGGGACACGTACCCGATACACATGCCGCGTGTCGCGCCGGAAAAACGCCCATCGGTGATGAGGGCGACCTTCTCGCCCATGCCCTGGCCATAGATCAGCGCCGTGACGCCGAGCATCTCGCGCATGCCGGGGCCGCCGACCGGTCCCTCATTACGGATCACGAGGACTTCACCTGCCTTGTAGCTGCGGTTACGGACGGCCTGGACACAGGCCTCTTCATCCTCGAAGACACGCGCTGGTCCTTCAAAGGACAGATTCTTCAGCCCCGCAACCTTGATCACGGCGCCATCCGGGCAGAGACTGCCCTTCAACACCGCGACGCCTCCGTCATTCATGATGGGCGCGCCGGCCGGATAGATGACTTCGCCATCCGGCACATTGGCGCTGGCATAGTCCTCGGCAAGTGTACGACCGGTAATCGTCAGGGCGCTTCCGTCGATATGCCCACTCTGAACGAGCTCCCGGATCACGACGGCCGCTCCTCCGATATCGTAAACGTCCTTTGCAGTGTACTTGCCACCGGGACGCAGATTCCCAATCAGCGGCGTGCGGGCAAAAACCTCGCCGACATCATCGATCGTGAAGGAGATCCCGGCCTCGTTCGCTATTGCCGGCAGATGCAAGGCCGCATTCGTCGAGCCGCCGGTGGCGGCGACAATCGCAGCGCCATTTTCCAGCGCCCTCCGTGTCACGATATCGCGCGGCAGTGGCCCGCCGCGCTCGAGCATGTCCATGACGAGCCGGCCCGCACGGCGCGAGACCTGCGCGCGCTCCGGATACACGCCGGGGATCATCGAGCAATTGGGGATGGTGAGGCCCATCGCTTCCGAAACCATCGCCATGGTGTTGGCGGTGAATTGTCCGGCGCACGCGCCGATGGTCGGCAGGCAGCTCCGCTCGATCTTTTCGAGCGTGGTACCGTCGATCTCACCGGTCATGAACCCGCCGACCGCCTCATAGGAATCGAGGACGGTCAGCGTTCGTCCTTCCAGTCGGCCTGGCAATGCACTGCCGCCGTAGATGAAGATCGACGGCACATTGCAGCGGATCATCCCCATTATCACGCCGGGAAGCGTCTTGTCGCAGCCGCCGAAGCCGATCAGTGCATCGTAGGCAAGGCCGTGAACGACGGCTTCGATGGAATCGGCGATCAGCTCACGTGAAAAGAGGGAGAACTTCATCCCCTCGTGATTCATGCTGATGCCGTCGGACACCGAGATCGTCGTGAACTCGCGCGGCGTTCCGCCGGCTTCCTCGATACCCGCCTTGGCGGCCTCGACCTGGAAATCATGCGTCATGTTGCAGGGCGTCTGCTCGCCCTTCATGCTGACGACGCCGATCATGGGTTTGGCGAGGGCCGCGTCGTCCAATCCCATCGCACGCATGAAGGCGCGATGCGGCGCGCGGTCAAGGCCGTCAGTCGTTACCCGTGAGCGCAGCTTCTTCATGCCTGTATCATCTACATTCGGCGTCCCACGCAATATTGGGACGCCGCAGATCGTTCCGGCTATTCGCCAGGTTGTCTATTGCAGCGGCGCAACGATGGTCGGATGCTTGAACTGCGCGACATCCAGTTTCGGCAGCATGCCGGTCTCGGCGTAGATATCCAGCATCTTCTGGATCGCTGGGAAGTTCGGCGCAGCGCCCGGATCTCGTCCGAAATCATTGTCCTTGAGCAAGTAGGTGTCGAGGACCGGGATCGGCGCCTTGAGGACCTCCGAGACCACTTTCAACGTCTCCTCGCGGTTTGCCAGCGCCTTCTTCATGCCCGAGGTGATGTCGCGCACATAGGCTTTCACCAACTCCGGATTCTTGTCGACGAAATCGGCGCGGCAGGCTTCGAGGATGTGCACGATGTTCGGCATGGCCTGCGACAGCGAAAACAGCTTGCGCGTGCCACCCTTTGCTTCCGCCCGCGCAGCGAATGGCTGGTTCATGTTGACGGCGTCGACCCGGCCCTGCCGCAGGGCGTCTTCCGAGACCGCAAATCCGACCTCGACGAGCTTGATGTCCTTTGCGGGATCGATGCCATTCTGCTTGAGCAGCATGTTGAAGGGCCCCTGGGTGCCGCCTCCGATCACGGAAATGCCGACCGTCTTGCCCTTGAGATCGGCGATCGTCTTGATCGGCGAATCGTCCATCACCGCCCAGTAGACCGAAAAGCCGCCCGGCTTCTCAAAGACGTGCTGAGCCACGATGTAGGCCTTGAGATTGCCGCCAACCACGCCGTTGGACAGCGACAACGGCGCCTGCGTCGCGCAGTCGAGCGCGCCGGCGGCGAGCGCCTGCGTCATGGGCGCGGTGCCCTGGAATTGTGTCCATTCGATATTGTAGGTCTTGCCGAGATCGGGAAATTCCGCCGGCCGCCGCATCATCCAATATTTGGATTCCTCGGCCGGGATGGTCCAGCCGACACGGATCGTCTGCTGTGCCCGCGATGAGCCTGCGCTGGCGGCGAGTGCCGCCACCGTCCCAAATGCCAGGACCCACTTTGAAACCGTCCGCATCATGCCCGCTCCGCTACTTCGGCGCCGACCGACGCCACCCAACCCGACCAGGAGCCAAATGTTTCATGGTTCAAACAGTCAGGCAAGCCATGCCCGCCGCCGCAATTTCCCCATCACCACCCGATGTATGCTAGGGCGACATTCAACCAGCATTGCACCGCGACAGAAGGAAGCGACCCATGGCTGAATCCGCCGGCGCGAAGGCGCACCCCGCCGAGAAGCTCGGTTATCTCGGCCTGGGATTGATGGGTGCCCCCATGACCTGGCGACTGCTCGCGGCTGGCTTTGACGTGGCGATCTGGAACCGCTCGGCCGCGAAGGCGGCTCCCCTGGTCGAAGCCGGCGCAAAGCGCGCGGCCAGCCCCCGCGACGTTTTGACCAGCGCCAGCATCGTTTTCATGTGCCTGACGGATGCCGCAGCGGTCGAGGACGTGATCTTCGGCCCCGAAGGACTGTCGGCAGTCGCCGGCGCGGGCAAACTCGTCGTCGACTTCTCATCCATCCATCCGGATGCCGCGCGCGACATCGCTGCGCGGCTCAAGGCGGCAAACGGTATGGGCTGGATCGACGCGCCGGTCTCGGGCGGCACGAAAGGAGCAGAGGAAGGTACGCTAGCGGTCATGGCGGGCGGAGACGCCACCGATATCGAGAGAGTGCGGCCGTACGTCCTCGCAATGGCACGCAGGCTCACGCACATGGGCCCAATTGGTGCCGGACAGACTACCAAACTCTGCAACCAGGTGATCGTTGGCTGCGCGATGGCCGTCCTCGCCGAAGCAACGCGCCTTGCCGTGAACGCCGGGATCGACGCAGGACGGCTTCCGGAAGCCCTCGCCGGAGGCTTTGCCGATTCCATTCCCCTCCAGCTCTTTGTTCCGCGGATGGTTCAGGGCATTCATTCCCCGCCGCTCGGCCACATTGCGACGATGATGAAGGACCTCGACACCATCGCCGATGTCGCCCACGCCACCTCAACGCCCGTACCGATGGCTTCGCTCGCGGGGCAGCTGTTCAGGCTGGCAAGCGCGAGCCGCGGCGCGGATGCCGATGCACTGGAGATCTACAAGCTCTCTGCGCCGAAGGGTTGAATTAGTTTGAGCGCTGCGCGCCGAACCGGCCCATCTTACGAGGACTTCTGGCGATCATCCTCCGCCAAGAAACGACCGTAGCTCCCCCGCGCAAAAAGCAGCGGCTCGTTTCGATTGTAGGAGTAGGCCTCGACGGCTCCAAGAAAGATCACGTGGTCGCCGCCGTAATATCGATTGACGGACCGGCACTGAAAATTGGCAACACTTTCCGCAAGCACCGGCGCATTGCCGAGCCCGGGGCTCCAGTCAACAGCGGTGAACTTGTCGTCTGAGGATTTTGCGAACTTGTTCGCAAGCGCCTGCTGCGAGGCGCCGAGCACATTGACCGCGAAATGGCTGGCATTCTGAAACACGGTCAGGCTCGACGAATAGACCACGAGGCTCCAAAGCACGAGCGGTGGATTGAGCGACACCGACGCAAACGAATTGCACGTCAGACCATAAGGTTTGGCGTCGGGCCCCGCCGCAGTAATGATGGTCACGCCGGTCGCATAGGTGCCGAGGGCATTGCGAAAATCGCGCGGGTCGATCGGCGAGCTGTCGCTCGCCAATTCGTTGGCCGGGTCGGCGGCCGGCGGCTGCTTGGGCAAATCAGTCATCGGCCGGCCTCACAGCGTCAGGTTCTCGGACGGCAGGCCGAGCGCCACGCGGCCGTAATTCGTACCAGCCGCGTCGAAGTTGAACGCGAGGTGCGAGTTGATGGCGTGAGCATCGCGGAATTGCCGCTGCAAGACGCCGCTCGTGAACAATCCACGCGCGCCGCTCGCGGCAAACAGCATCGACACCGCCTCGGTACACAGATTGACCGAGAATGCGCCGTCGCGCCTGTACTTGGTCTTGCCTGCCATGCTCGGAACGTGGCCACGCCGCGCATCCTCCATGGCAACCGCACAGGCCGAGCGCATGATCAAGCGTGCGGCATCGATCTTCGCGGAGGCATCGGCAATCTTGATCTGGGTGCTCTGGAAATCGCTCAGCTTGGCGCGGTTGTAGGTCGATATGCGATGGCGCACGACCTCGACATAGTCATCCAGGCACGCCTGTGCGTTTCCGAGCGCGACGCCGGACAGAACGTATGGAAACAAGGAAAATACCGGCAGTGCATAAAGCGGATTGGGATTGGCCACGCTTCCGGGCGTTGGACCTCCAGCTAGATTGCCGACGGCGACTGTCATGTAGTCGGGAACGAAGGCATCCCTGACTTCCACATCGCTCGAACCGGTGCCGCGCAGTCCCGCCGCGTTCCACGTGTCGAGGATCTTGTAGTCCTTCTTGGGAAGCAGGAAGATGCGATACTCGATGCCGTCGGCCTCATCATCGGAGTAGACCACGCTCGCAAGCATGTTCCATTCGCAGGACGCAACGCCCGAGGAGAACGGCCAGCTTCCGTGCAGCCGATAGCCGCCCTCGGTCTTCCGGGCGCGACCGGCGGGGAAAATGAACGACGAGGCGATCAGGGCATTGGCATCGTGGCCCCAGACCAAAGTCTGGGCCTTCTCCTCGAACATGCCGAGCATCCAGTGGTGGCTCGCCAGATTGGCAAAATTCCAGGCCACTGAAGCGTCTGCCTGCCCAAGCAGATCGGCACAATCGATCAGCGCAACGTATTCGAGCTCCGATCCTCCGAAGCGCCTGGGCTGAAGGATCCTGAACAGGCCGGCCTCATGAAGGTCCTGCTCGGTTTCGGGCGGCAGGCATCGAAGCTCCTCCGTCCGCGCCGCGCGCTGGCGCAATTGAGGGACGAGCGCCCTGGTACGGGCGATCATCGCGGCATAGGCACGCTCACCGGTCTCAGCCTCCGGCTGGGCCGCACCTGTGATGGGATTGCCGGCCACCATTCGTGTCCCTCGTTTCTCGACTGTTATGCGGCCGGAAGCCCGCCAAATCAAGACGATGCAATGTCAGCGGCAGGATCCAGCCGGGTTACCCCGATCGCCGGCCTGATCCGAAGACGCCGTTCTCCGCAAGCTCGGCGAGCCGTTGCTCGTCATAACCAAGCGTCTCGCGCAAGACGTCCCTGGTGTGCTCACCCAACAGCGGCGCCGCGACGGGCTCAATTGCGGGCGTGAGATTCATGGACAGCGGAGATTCGATGTTGGGCACCCAGCCCGCCGTGGGGTGCGGGATCCGGTTCAGCCGTTGCCGCTCTCGCGCCTCGGGCGCATTGAAGCCTTCCTCGACGGTGCGAAGATAGCCAACCGGGATGTTGGCCTGCTTCATCTTCATCATCCAGTTCTCGAGGCGATCGGTTGCAAACACCTCGGCAATGGCGGCGCGCAGCCTCTCCTTGTTCTCGGACCGCGCTTTCCGCGTTGCGAAGCGAGGATCGGTGATGAGGTCGGGACGATCAAGCACCTCAACGACCAGGCGCCGGTACAGCCTGTCATTGGCGCAGGCCATGTAGAGAGGTCCGTCAGATGCCTCATAGACTCCGACGGTGGGAGAACCGCTCGGCGAATTGCCAAATCGTCCGGGATTCTGGCCATTGATCAGATAGGCCATGCCGTAGAAGCCGGTCATGGCCATCGCAATATCAAACAGCGCGACTTCAACGTGCTGCCCGCGACCCAGCTTCTGCCGGGCCAGCAGCGCGAGCAGGATGGCGTTGCCAGCCGCCATCCCTGTCGCCATGTCAACGATCGGCGGACCAGTCCGGACCGGGGGACCATCGGGGAAGCCGTTGAGCGACATGAAGCCGCTCTCGGCCTGGGTGATGGGATCAAAGCCGGGCCGCGAGGCAAACGGCCCGGTCCGACCATAGGCGGAGATCGAGCAATAAATCAGCAGCGGATTGATCGGCGCGACCGATTCGTAATCGAGGCCGAACTTCTTCATGACGCCGCCCGAGAAATTCTCGACGACCACGTCCGCCTTGCGGATCAGCTCGCGTGCCACCTCGCGCGCGGCCGGCACTGCGAGATCCAGCGCGATGCCGCGCTTGTTGCGATTGAGGCTGAGGAAGGCGGCGCTCTCGCCTCCGATCTCGGCGTGTTCATAGGCCCGCGTATCGTCGCCGCCGTCGGGGTTCTCGATCTTGATGATCTCTGCGCCGAAATCGCCAAGCATTTGCGTGCAGGCAGGTCCCGCAACCACGCGCGTGAAATCGATGACCAGCAGTCCGTCGAGCGCCGTAGGCCCGTTCCCGGCGCGCGGTGGGCGCTCCGGCAGTTGCTGCTGATCGAACATGCGCGCTTTCTCCCTACTCGGCTTGTTGCCGCCGAATGCCGACTTTAAAGCCCGCCGCACGCCACGGCGCAAGTCCCCTGCACGTTTCCGATCATAAGGCCCGCACAGCGAGTCGATCAAAACACAAAAAGCGGCCCGGCAGCATCAAGCTGCCGGGCCGTTTTTTTTCGTAAGGACGCGTTTCCACAACGATGGCCCTGATCTCGTCATCCCGAATGTTCACCGCTTGATGATCCTTGCGACGTTTTCGAACCCGCGCTTGGCGAAATAGAATGAGACCACGAGATTTGCGGTGACCGAGGCAAAACCTGCAAGAGGATCAGTCGAACCAAGACCGAGCACCTTGTCGAAGACGAGGAGCTTCGAAAAGTAGATCGCAACGCAATAGCCCATCAGCTTGTCCGGCTCATACCAATGCCCGATCTCCGCAAGTCACCCGGCCTAGTTGTGACGATCTTCGCGCACCACCGCTTGCAGACGCGCTTTTCACAGCGAACAAGCCTGCGGCTGCGGGTAAGACGGCCGGGCATCGGAATGAAAAAACCCGCAGCGGATTTGCGCGCGCAAGCGCGAGCGCGATCAGATAAGCCGTCATTGGCTACTCCCAAAAAGAATGAGCGCGGCAGATCGCGAGACGAAGCGCGATTCATTTCGGGCGCGAACCCTATCCCCAGCCAGGGGGCCGCGGCGGCGCAAGCAACTGGCTCGCGCCGCGGGCCGGCACGTTCGCGCGTGCACGGCCAATAATGGTTCGGACGACGGCGCGCTGATCGGCGCTCAATGAACGCATATCAACGAGGGCGAGGCCGCGAAGCGCCGCCGCCGTCCGATCTCGGATTGGAATGAAAAAACCCGCGGCGGATCTCTCCGCGCGGGTTGATGCGAACTCTTTCGATGATGCCACTTTAGAGGTGATTTGCCCGACGTGTCAAGTCGATTTCGGATTTTCATACACGACCGAATGCCCGCTCTACCTTTCAAACCGACATTCGCAAAGGTATGGCAGTTCGTCTCTTATGGGCCACTTCCAGACATCGCCGATGGCATATAGGATCATCGTCCACCCCGGAGAACAGCAAGTGGCCCGAATAGAAACCTCCGTATGGATCGTAACGACTTTCATAATCATTATGGCCGCCACTCCACTACGGGCTTTAGCAACACCAGAAGTGTCTGCATGCGGGTACCTCGCTGGTCTAATCGATAAGGCACCACCAGGGCCGTTGTTCTTGCCCAGCTATCCGACCGTGGAATCGGGGCCTCTAAATGGCGCCGCATACCTTTATGACAATGCGGTGGCCGCCATCGCATTAGTCGGTTGCGGTGAGCGAGACAAAGCATCTCGGATCGGCGCGGCGATTCTCTGGGCCATCGATAACGACCGGACCTGGCATGATGGACGGCTCCGGAACGCTTACGCCGCGGGTGTGGTGGCGAGTGGCTCCGCCAAGCTTCCGGGCTGGTGGGACAATACTCAGAACAAGTGGTTAGAAGATCGATATCAGGTGGGCAGCGACAATGGCAACGTTGCATGGGCAATGTTGGCTTTGCTGTCGATTGACGATGTGAGCGCCAGCTCTCGGTTCCGCGATGGTGCGGCACGGCTTGGCACCTGGGTCGCGCAATGGGTCGACACGCGCGGTACTGGCGGTTTCACGGGCGGTACTTTTGGGCACGAACCGACGCCCGACGTACGGACATGGAAATCGACTGAACACAATACTGACCTCGCCGCCGCGTTTGGCCTTCTTGCAACCCGCACAGGCGATTCGCGCTGGCGTGATATGGCAACAGCTGCAGAGCACTTCGTAAATACGATGTGGGATCCGGCATGCGCTTGTTTCGCCGCAGGCACCGCCGAAGACGGCGTCACGCGCAACCCGACTTTGGCTCTGGATGCTCAAGTCTGGCCCTTAACGGCGCTCCCCGGAGCGGCCAAGAAATTTGTATCGGCAATTGCGACCGCCGAACAGCGAATGAGTGTCGACAAGGGCTTTTCTTACGGCGAAGATCGAGATGGTGTGTGGACCGAAGGGACGAGCCAAATGGCTCTCTTGCTGGAATTGCTCGGCAGGACTGGGGAGGCAAAATCGTTGGTCGCTGTAATCGAATCCCAGAGGTCGCCGGATGGCGGGTTCTATGCCACAAGTGTCCGAGGGCTGCCGACTGGGTTCATGTTGGATACCGATCCGGCCAAGCCACGACTCTATTTCCGATTGCCACATCTTGGCGCAGCTTCATGGGCTGCTCTTGCAGAACGCGGGTTCAATCCCTTTACGGCGACAAAAGGACTTCCGTAGTTGAGCCGCAGTGCTTCTCGTCTCGGCCGTTTCGGTCTGTTTTGATTTCGATATGTCCGCAAAGGGTCAAGAGCGCCAGTCTCGGCTTAGTCGCATACCGTCTGCTCTCGTATTGAAAGCGGACGTTCGGCTGGGCCAACGCCATCGCCGCATGGTTGGGATCGAGATGAAAAACCCGCAGCGGATCTCTCCGCGCGGGTCGATGCGAACTCTTTCGATGATGCCACTTTAGAGGTGTTTTGCCCGACGTGTCAAGTGTATTTCGGATTTTCCTATCTAATGGGATGCTTCGCCTCATCCTGAAGGCGAGCGCATCATGCGCACGAGATTTCGATCCATGATTGTGGAGTAATGTAATGCATCTCACACTCGAGGCCCTCTTCCTCAACTAGGATTAGATTTTCAGAGGTAGCCTAACCGAGCCGTATGGACTCGGAACGAATTGCTTTGTGCGAATAACCGCGCGGTCCTTTGCGTCGTAAACGGCGGAGAACCCAGGAGGTCGCCATGAAAGTGGTTCTGCACGAACTGTTGCCTGTAATACTGCCTCTCATCATTGCCTTCGTGACGATACTGGGCGTGAAGGCATTTTTGGGAGTCACTTTCGGCGGGATGTTTCTTGCCTTGGGTGGCTTTGTTCTGCCGTCCCCCTCCCGAGACAAGAGCTCTGCAGACAAAAGCTCTGCAGACGTCAAGGTGGGGCCGGTCAAGGTGAGATGGCAAGGAGTTGCTTCAACGGGATTGCTTGTTGCAGGCGTGCTCATGCTCATTCTCGCGCTTCTCGCATACTTGAACTCGCACGAGATTATCTAGCCGCATCTTGAGGCGGACATTCGGCTCCGGATCACCGCAAGCGCCACACGGCTGGTACTGAAAATCGCTGTTTCAGTGAAGACCGCGATTATTCATGATGATCAGGGAAGGTGAGAATGGACGACAAGTTTGAGCTTAACCATGCCGTTGGTCTGTTCACTCAACAGACGACAACAATTAATGGTCTCTGGACCGTCTATGCTGCGGCGACATTCGCCGCGGCGGGATATGGGTTTGCCGCATCGCCCCTGTCTCCCCGTATTGCCGCAGCCGTGACGGTTGGGTTCTTGGCATTCGCCATCGGACATTCGCAATTGCTGAGACAAGGACTTCAAATCAATCGGCAGCTACAGGACGATATTTCTGGTTTCATGCTATCTAAACCGGGATGCAGTCCATTCGAACCGTCAATTAAGATGCTTGTTTCAAATGCTAACCCGCCCTGGATATCCTTGGCGATCCACCTTTTGATTGATATCTGTGTAGTCGTCGCGCTATGGGCACGCGTAAAGTGGCTCGCTTCATAGCGGCCATCAAAGGTGGCCGCTAACGTCGTCTTGCAGTTGCGCGTTAACGAAGCGCATTCGGAGTGAAGCGGGCGTAGATTCGGGCCGCTCACGAAACCCGTTCTATCAATAAACGGCGAACTCGTCTCGATGATTGCCGTTCTGCCGGTGATTGCGCAGGCGTATCAAACTTTATCTAAAATGCACTAAATCGAATTTGGCGGAATGAAACTTCTTCACGCCACCATCATCTCCGATCAGGGATCAAGCGCTGCGCGGCGGCCCGGCGCTTGAAATCCATCGGAGGAGATCGATGTACTACGTCGCCGCTGCACTGCTCGGCCTGTCGGGCCTGTTCTATTCCGCGAGCCATCACGAGATCGGCTCGTTAGGCGTCACCATGTGCACCTATGGCAGCGCCTTCTGCGATAGTCCCATCATTGTCTTTGCTGGCGCGGCCCTCGCCGCGGCCTGGGGCATGTTCGTCAGCATCCGCTAGGTTCTGTGCTTTGCGGCGGCGAGCGGGACCAAAGCAGAGGCGTTCGAAGTTGCTGCGTTAGCGTCAGGGGGCATCGCGATGATGAGACGAGTAATCCCAGCTTTTGTTGCATTGATTGCGCTTGGTCAAACGGCCACGGCCGGCGTCTCTTGCGCCATGGTACGCTTCTATGTCGCAAAATACTCGGAAGCAGCCGCTGAGACGTGGGCACGAAATCACGGCGCCAGCGATGCCCAAATCGAAACAGCGCGTCGTTGTCTGCATCCTAGCGCTAGCGTGCAGACTGCAAGCTCGGCTGCGAGGCCACAGCCGCCCGCTCCTGTCGTGCTCACTCCAGTAACCGTGCAGGAGCCAGCCCGGCACGAACCAAACGAACGCGCTCCAGTTCAGGACGCGTCGCACGTCGTATCTGTGCAGGATCAGCGCGCCGACCCCGTGAAGGAAAGTCACGACGACGAACCACGCGTTCATGACGTGATCCGGGCGAAGGATATCGAGGATTCTTCCGCCGGGCATGTGAGCCACGAAGTCAGGGATCTCGCTCCCTCCGATAGAAAGACTACGACGTTGCGTCCACGCAATGTGGGCTCCATGCATCGCGCCGACCGTAGAGGCGTGACGGGTCATGTAGCGTGGTTCAAGCGACTCTGGGATCACCTGGTTGGGCGGCGCCGATCCAGCATCGCCCTTTTTGCATCTCCTCGGCAGGGATCGTACAAAGTACGGCGTCATCTCAGCGGGAACGTACCGGGCCAGAGAGCCGGGTGAGCTGGCCCTAGCCAGCACTGTGGGGCTTATTCCAGAAGAACGCGCAATTGCCGAGAGCGGCTTCCGCATATTGATCGATCACGACCTGGATGGCCTGAACGTGCAGAAAGCACCAGCCTTCCGTCGAGGCAACCGGTCCCGCAACCCAAAATGAATACGTAGTTCGCGGGCATCGACGACTCTTGCGATGATGCCTGTTTACACCTGATTTGCCCGACGCGTCAAGTGCAAATGCGCATAATCCGAAACGAGCCGCAGGGAACCGGGCCAAATGAGCCGGAACCCCGCGCGCCCTCATTGAATTAACCTTTCAGAGGAAACAGCCCAGAGTGTTCGATGGCAACCCGCTTCACGAACTCCCTTGCTATTGCGCTTCGCCATCCCGGCGTGATTGCGCTCATCGTCGCAGGCCTTACCATCGCCGCGATGCTGCTCGTCGATCACGGCCCGTGGAGCCGGGCCAAGTCCCAGCCGGCGCATGTCGCGATGTATCACACCACGGGTGAAGCCGCGCGCGCCGCAGGCGCGATCGTGCTGCCGACCGAGCCGAGATCGCCGGTCGAGCCGGCGCGGCCGGGGCCGAAGACGTCTCCGGCCGTCAATCCCGTGACGCCTTAGCCCTCAGGCCTTGGCCTTTAGCTCTTGCGTCCGTAGCTGAGCAGCCCGCCGCTGGTCTTCGGTGGATGCGCGCGCAGCGCCTCCTCGTTCGGCTCGGTGCCCCAGCCGGGGCGATCCGGAATGACGAGATGGCCGTTCGCGAGCTCCGGCTCGTGCGTGAACAGCTCGCGGTCCCAGGCCAGGCGATCGACGTCGATCTCCATGATGCGCAGGTTCGGCACCGCGGCGCAGAAATGCGCGTTCATCATCGAGCAGAGATGGCCGTAGAAATTATGCGGGGCGACGTTGACCTCGAAGGCTTCGGCGGCCGATGCGATCTTCATCGACTGCCAGACGCCGTTCCAGGGCGTGTCGATGATCGCAACGTCCATCGCCTGCTCGCGGAAATAGGGCAGGAATTCGCGCAGGCCCAGCAGCGTCTCGCAGGACGAGATCGGGTGCAGGCTCTGCCTGCGGATGTAACCGAGCGCCTCGGGATTGAAGCTGTCGATCTCGACCCAGAACATGTCGATGTCGGCGATCGCGCGCAGGATCTTCAAATAGCCTTCGGTCTTGGCGTTGAAGTTGCAATCGAGCAGGATCTCGACATCGGGTCCCGCGCCGTCGCGTATCGCCTCCAGATGCATGTGCAGGTCGCGCAGGATTTTTCGGTCGACATTGATCTCCGGCAGGAACGGCGAGCCGAAGCCTGGCCGCCAGCCGGTCGGCTTGCCGTCGTCATAGGAGAAGATGTTGGTCTTGAGCGCGGTGAATTTCTTTTCGCGCACCTCGCGCCCCATTGCCTTGACGCCGTCGAGGCTGTCGATCGGCGGCTTGTACCAGGACGGATGATTGATCCGCCACGTCGCGCAATGCGACCAGTACACGCGCACGCGGTCGCGGATCTTGCCGCCGAGAAGCTCATAGCAGGGCACGCCGAGGCACTTGGCCTTGGCATCGAGCAGCGCATTCTCGATCGCCCCCAGCGCCTGCGCCACCACGCCGCCGGCCGCGGGACGCGTCGCCGCGAAGAGCTCGGCATGAATGCGCTCGTGCTGGAAGACGTTTTGCCCGACCACGCGGCTGGAGAGGCGCTGGATCGCGGCACCGACGCCGGGTGAGCCAAAGCCCTCGTCGAACTCGCTCCAGCCGACGATGCCGTCCTCCGTCGTCAGCTTGACGAAATGGTAGTTTCGCCAGCCGGCATCGCAGGCGAGAATCTCGAGACTGGTGGCTTTCGATGAATTGGTCATATCGCTCCCCGGCGGCTCTTTTCGAGCCTTGTTGATCTCCGCGCAAACGCTTCGCGGTTGTCGCGCTTGTCGCGCTTGTTCTGGCGTGCGCGCTACGCTCCGCCAAAAGCGCGATGAGATTTCAGATGAATCGTCATCGCGCTTTAGGTCGTTGTTTGCGCATGATCTTTCCGGAAAACCGCTTCGCACTTTTCCGGATCATGCTTTAGCTTGTTAAGCCAACGGCCAGCACCCGTGAAGCGGCAGGAAGCGCGGAAGCCCCATGCATCGGCGTCGTTGCGGCGCGAAAGAAGCCACCGGACAAGGCTGGGGATAGCCACGATCTATCCCGGGACCGCCGCGAAATCGTGCCGGTATCTCGCACTTTTGGCCACAATCGGACCCAAGCATCAGCCCCATGCAAGCCTTGGCCGTTATCTCGATTCTGGCGCTGCTCACTCTGGGTGGGGCAGCCGTTTCCGACCAGATTCTCACGGCCGACCAGCAAATCGTGCAGAGGGTTGAGTAAGGGCGCACGGTTCGCGAAGGCGCATTGTCCTTGGGGGATGACAGATGCTTTCGGTAGACCAGTTTCTGAGACTGATCAGCGTGCCGGCCGTGTTCGTGGCCTTCATCATCGCATCGCAGGTTTCGGCGGCCCTGACCTCGAACTGAGCCGCGCGCCGCCTCAAGCAACGACGGACGAGCCGAGCAGCGCCACGACCGCGAGCGCCATCAGCGCGGTGCCGAGCCAGCCGAGCACGATCAGCCATCGCCGCGCCCTGAACCGGCCCATCAGCTGCGCGTTCGAGACGATCAGCATCATCATCGCCATGATGGGGACGGCGACGATGCCGTTCAGCACCGCGCTCCACACCAGCATGTGGATGGAATCGATGCCGGTGAAGCCGAGCGAGAAGCCGATCACGGTGGCGGCCGCGATGATCGTGTAGAAGCCGATGGCCTCGTCGGGCTTCGCCTGCAGCGTGGCGCGCCATCCGAAGATCTCCGCGACGCCATAAGCGGCCGAGCCCGCCAGCACCGGGATCGCCAGGAGGCCCGTACCGATGATGCCCAGCGCGAACAGCAGGAAGGTGAAGTCGCCGGCGAGCGGCCGCAGCGCTTCGGCGGCCTCCGTCGCCGAGTTGATCCTGGTGACGCCGTTCGCGTGCAAGACGGACGCCGTGGTCAGGATGATGAAGAAGGCGATGCCGTTCGAGAGCAGCATGCCGAGCGTGGTGTCGGTCCTGATCCGCGTCAGCTCGGGATCCCCGGCGCGCGGCGCCTCCGCGAGGGGCCGGCGATGTCTGTGGTTCATCTCCTCGACCTCCTGGGAGGCCTGCCAGAAGAAGAGATAGGGGCTGATGGTGGTGCCGAGCACGGCGACCACCATCAGGAAATAATCGGCGCTGACATTGGCCTGCGGCCAGACCGCCGCCAGCAGCGCCGTGCTCCAGGGAATTTTCACGGTGAAGGCGGTCGCGACATAGGCGAACAGCGACAGCGTCAGGAATTTCAGCAGCGGCGAGTAGCGGCGATAGGGCACGAAGACCTGGAGCAGGGTCGATGATGCCGCGAAGATCAGCGCGTGCTCGTGGTTCAGCCCGCCGATGACGAGCGAGAGCGCCTCGGCCATCGCGGCGATGTCGGCGGCGATGTTGAACGTGTTCGCGGCAACCAGCATGCCGACCAGCGCCAGCACGGCCCAGCGCGGCGCGAGCTTCATGACGTTGGCCGCCAGCCCCTTGCCGGTGACCCGGCCGATCCGCGCGCTCACGAGCTGGATTGCGATCATGAACGGCAGGGTGAGAAACACTGTCCACAGCAGGCCGTAACCGAACTGTGCGCCGGCCTGCGAATAGGTGGCGATGCCCGACGGATCGTCGTCGGCCGCCCCCGTGATCAGACCGGGCCCCAGCCGCCTCAGCACCATCCGAAGGGATCTTGGCGCTGCGGGAAGAGCGGTCTCGGTCATGGAGGGCGGCGCCTCGCGTCGGCTGGATTTGCGAATTCTCCCGGCTAACTCAGGCTAGGTGCGAAAGTTCCGCAGATGGATCGTTGAAGGCCCGCTCCGCAAGCTCACTTCACGTCGGGACGCGCATCGCCGACGAACTTGTCGCGGTTCGGCATCCTGATCGCGGCCAGCGATTTCGCATCGAGCGTCGCATCCGCGCCCAGCAGTCCGTTCAGGCTCAGGATATAGGCCGACACCGCATAGACGTCGTCATTGCTGAGCGACTGCGGCGCGTTCTGCGGCATGGCGCGGCGGATGTAGTCGAACAGCGTTGTCGCGTAAGGCCAGTAGCTGCCGACGGTGCGGATTGGCCGCGCCGTCCCGATCGTCCCCTGCCCGCCAACCAGCCGATCACCCAAACCGCCCTCGCCCTTGTCGCCATGGCAGGACGCGCATTGCTGGGCGAACACCTCGCCTCCCCGACTGACCGTGCCGCGTCCCTCGGGCAGATTGCTGCCATCGCGTCCTATGTCGATATTCCAGCCCGCGATCTCCGCGAGGCTGGCCGGCCGTCCGATGCCGTAAGGGCTTTGCGCCCGCGCGCCCGTCGTCCACGCGCACAACATGATCGCGACAGCGATGCCGCCGAATTCACGCCAGCGCATTGGTCACCTCTCCGCTGTCTGCGATGCGCCAGGGCCAGATCGCGTTGTTGTGGTAGAAATAGTTTTCGCCGCGCACGGCCAGCAGTTCGGCAAGCGTCGGCTGGACGTAGCCGGTCTCGTCGATGGCACGGCTCTGGATCACGGCGGCCTTGCCGTCCCATCGCCACGGAAAGCGGAAGCGCGTCAACGCACGCGTCAGCACCGGCTCCTGCAATTGCGCTGACTGCCAGCTCCTGCCGTCATCGACGGACACCTCGACACGGACGATCTTGCCGTGCCCGCTCCAGGCAATGCCGGTGATCTCGTGAAAGCCTGAAACGTCGAGGCGCTGTCCGCCGGAAGGACGCGTGATGATCGATTTGGCCTCCATGTAGAAAGAGAACTCGCGCGCGGTGCCGTCAGGCAATAGATCCGTGTATTTCGAGGTCTCCTCGCGCGAATAGGCGGGCTCCGAGGTCACGTGCAGGCGCCGCAGCCATTTCACGCTCATGTTGCCTTCGAAGCCCGGCAGGAAGAGCCGCAGCGGATAGCCTTGCTGCGGCCGCAACCGCTCGCCGTTCTGGCTGTAGACCAGCATGGCATCGTCGAGGCATTTCTCGATCGGGATGCTGCGCGTCAGCGCCGCGGCGTCGGCGCCTTCGGCCACCACCCACTTGGCCTCGGGCTTGAGACCGGCTTCCTCCAGCACGAGCTTCAGGCTCACGCCGGTCCATTCGGCACAACTGACGAGGCCCACGAGGTCAGAGGCGGTCTTGCCGTAGGGTTTCGTGTAGCCGGGATTGCCCGAGCATTCGAGGAAGTGGATGCGCGACTGCGACGGAAAGCGCCGCAGATCGTCCACGGTGAAGATCAGGGGACGTTCGACCAGGCCATGAAGCATCAGGCGGTGCTGCGCCGGGTCGATCGTCGGCACGCCACCATGATGGCGCTCGTAGAACAGCCCGTTCGGCGTGATGATGCCGTCGAGCTCCTGCAACGGTGTCCGGCTCGACGCAGAGATGTACTGCTTGAGGTTTTTCGAGATGTTCTTGACGACACCCTTCTCGAACGGCGACGGCGTCCCATAGGGCTGACTGCCCATCGGCTCGCCTGGCGCCTTCATCCATTCCGGAATCTCGGGCGGCAGATTGTCCGCCTTGGCGGTCACGGCGCCCGCACCGCCGCCGAGAATTGCACCGCCCAGCGCGACGCCGCCATCGCGAAGAAAGCGCCGACGCGTGGCCGCCCCGGCATCCTTGTCCTTGGCCATCAGCGATCCTCCGTTGCAGCCGCGCGGCATGAAATCCCGCGGCGGCGCGCTTGGCAATTCAGCAACGTTTCAAAAGGAGGCGATTTCAGTCGAAGCTGATCTAAATCCCGTTGCGGGGGGAGGAGTTCCTTTTCGGGCAGCCCGGCCGGCCGCCTCATTCCGCCGACGAGATCGCGTTGCTCGGCGTGGGGCGGTCCGCGATCTGTTGGCCGAAGAGGCTGCCGATCAGCTCGACCGCGGTGCGCGCAGTGCGCCCGCGCTCGTCCAGGAACGGGTTGAGCTCGACGATGTCGACGGAGCGGACGAGCCCGGAATCGTGCAGCAGCTCCATGATGAGATGCGCCTCACGATAGGTCGCCCCGCCCGGCACCGTGGTACCGACACCGGGGGCTACGGAGGGATCGAGGAAATCGACGTCGAAGCTGACATGCAGCACGCCGTCGCTTTCCTTCACCCGCTCGATGAGGCGCCGGATCAGGACGGCGACGCCGAACTCGTCGATCTGGCGCATGTCGGCGACGCGGATGCGCCGCGTGCGCATCAGCTCCTTCTCGAGCTTGTCGATCGAGCGCGTGCCGAACAGCTCGAGCTGGCCGGGATCGATCGAGGCGCGCGGTTCCTTGCCGAGCAGCCCGTCGAGCCCGGGCTCCCCGCACAAAAATGCCGCGGACATGCCATGCATGTTCGCCGTGATCGTCGTCGCCGGCGTGTTGTAGTCGGCATGCGCGTCGAGCCAAAGCACGAACAGTTTGCGCCCGCGCTCTTGCCAATGACGCGCCATGGCATTGACCGAGCCCATCGACAGCGTGTGATCGCCGCCGAGAAAGATCGGGACCGCCCCGCTCTTCGCGACGTCGTGGGCACGATGGCTCAGCAGGCGCGTCCAGCGCTGGATCTCGCGGTAGTGATTGGCGTTCTGCGGCGGCTCGTCGCTTGGATCGGGAATGCCGGCGACCCAAAGGTCGCCATGATCGACGACCTCGAAGTCGAGACTTTCCAGCAAGGTCGCAAGGCCAGCGGTCCGCAAGGCCGCAGGGCCCATCAGCGTCCCGCGCTGCGAAGCCCCCATATCGATGGGAGCGCCGAGCAACGCAATGCGCCTGGTTCGATCCGACGTTGTGCGATCGGTCACGACCATCTCCCTGATCAGGTCTGCGCTGAGGCGTCAGCCTAACAGAGATTCGCATCCGTCGTTTCCCGGATCCGTTGCTGTCGCCCGCCGACCTTGCAGGAACAAAACCCCGCCGACGGCATTTTCAGTGCAGGCCGGCACCCGCCGTCAAGACGGCGCCAGTCGCGGATAGCCAAAGGTCTTCGGGCCCGCTGTTCAAAACGAGCGCTCGCGAGGATAGCCAAAGGTGCCGGTCCCAGCCGTTTCGCGGGTGTGGAGGGCTTGAGCCTTGAGCGTGGACATGCCGGAACCCATTTCCCAGCCAGGCATGGCGGAGCGCGCGATCGACGCGGCGACCGACGTCTCGCGCACGATCGGCGAGGTCGCAGGCGGCCTGCATGCCGCTGTGGATCGCCTGACCGCGACCATTGAAGAAGCGCGAAAGCCCGGAAAGCCGCTTTCGACAGTCGCTGCGATTACGCGCGAGGCGCCGCTGGCGAGTCTCTTCGTCGCATTCCTGTTCGGCGTCGCCGTTGCACGCAGGCGGTAGCGCTAGAATAGCTTTGGTCCCCGCCGGTCGAGTTGGGCCTCCCATGTCGCCAGCGTGGCAGCGACGATCATCACCGCGATGCCGGCAACGCTGACCCAAAGTTGCGCGACGAAGCCGCCGGAAACATCGCTGAGGATGACCTGACCGATAAAGGACAGCAGGACTCCCAGGCAATACATCGAAAGCGAGTTCTCACCACAGCGGATCATCGCGATCGCAAGCGACGGCACACCTAGGCGACCCTTCCGCAGCGTGAGCTGCGAAACCACGACGGCCAGCGCGAGGAAGTGCAACAGGCGCACCGGCGCCAGGTGGCTCTTGTAGATCGGATAGATCCATCCAGAGACATCGTCCGGGATCAACAGCTTCAGCACATCGAACTGCCAGCTCAAGGCGATGACAAGGCTGAACAGCAGATAGAGCAGCGCAACCACCAGGGTCACCCGCGACCGCGCGAGCGGTCTGATCATGTTACCGCCGCCGCCGGCATACCAGGCGCCGATCACAAACAGGAGCTGGAACGCGAACGGATTGAAGTAGAGCTCCCCCGTCGGCCATGCCGGCACATGCCAGCTCCGGAGCTGGACCATCAGATACACGAGAAACGAAGCGGCCAGCGTCGTCGTGGGGATGCGGATCAGAAGCCACAGCAGCAGGGGAAATGCGAGATGCAGCAGCACGAAGGTCGGCAGGATGTCGGTATTGACGGGCGTATATTGCAGCATCGCCGCATGCACGAGCGCCGCGCCAGGGTCCTTGAAGAAGAAGCCCGTGTTGGTTTCGTCGACGTACCGCTCGCCACCGCCGACGAGCCATACCAGGGCAACATAGGCGACGAACAGCAGCAGGAATGCACAGTAGATTTCGAAACTGCGCCGTAGCGCCCGGGCGATCACCGTGAGCCATCCCTGCTCCGGCAGGGCACCGCCATAGGCCAGCATGCAGGTATAGCCGGAGACGAAGACGAACACCTCGGTGGTATCGCTGAAGCCGTAATTGCGCAGCGTCAGCCATGCCAACGAATTGTCCGGGATGTGATCGATGAAGATGAACCACAGCGCCAGCCCGCGACAGATGTCCAAACGCAAATCGCGACGGCCCTTCTGATCGTGCAGAGGTGCGGACTTGGCCACCTTCGGCTGATCATTGGTCACGGTCTCGATGAGCCCCACACGACGGGCGTGTCGCACGCGACCTATGATACAGATTTGGGCGGGATTGTCTTTACGGCCACGCGCCGCGCTTAGGCGGCGCCAACCGCCACCCGGACGTCTTGCACCGTCAGGAATTGTCGTTCGAACTCAGCAGCCGGCATCGGGCGGCCGAAGAAATAGCCCTGCCCTTCCTCGCATCCCATGCTGACCAGGAAGTCGGCCGTGGCGCGGTTCTCGATACCCTCGGCAATCACGGAGAGGCCGAGCTGCTTGCTTAGCCCTACCGTCGAGCTGACGATCGCAGCATCGTCGGAATCGGCGAGCAGATCGAGCACGAAGGAGCGGTCGATCTTGAGCCCGTCCAGCGGAAACTTCTTCAGATAGCTGAGGCTCGCGTAACCGGTACCAAAATCGTCGAACAGCACGCGGACGCCGAGTTCCTGGATCCGCTTGAACATGTCGAGCACCCGCGCCTCGTCCAGCAACAGGATGTCCTCGGTCACCTCGAGTTCGAGCAGCGATGGCGTAAGGCCGGTGGCGGCAAGCAATTCGGAGACTGAATGAGCGAGATCCCCCGAGTGCAGCTGCGATGGGGAGAGATTGATCGCGACGCGAACGTTGTTACCGAGCAATTCCCATGCCCGCGCCTGTTTGCACGCCGTCTCCATCACCCAGCCGGCGATCCGTTCCGAGAGCGCTGACGTGTTGACGACAGGCATGAACTCGGCCGGCGAGACATAACCGCGCATAGGATGACGCCAGCGGATCAGCGCTTCGGCACCGAGGAGCGCGCCATCAACCAGGCGAACCTGCGGCTGGTAGAACAATTCGAACTCGTTGCGATCTGCGGCCTGCGCCAGTTCGCTCTCCAGCGTCAGCCTGGTCTCCAGCTCCAGCCTGATGGCGCTCTCGAAGATCACATGACTGCCGCGCCGGATCATCTTTGCCCTGCATAGCGCGAGATGGGCATTGCCCAGGAGGTCGTCGACATTGCGTCCGCCGTCCGGATAGACTGCGATCCCGACGCTGATCCTGACGCGATGCTGGCGCGTGCCGGCAGTGAGCGGGAGCTCGAACGCGCGGGCGATACGATCGGCAAACTCCGAGATCGGCTCATCGGCCTCGGCGCAGTCAATGGCGATCGCGAACTCGTCTCCGCTGAGCCGCGCGATGATCGCCTTGTCGTCCACTTCTGCACGTAACCGCTCGGCCACCGCCCGCAACACGAGATCGCCGGCGGCATGGCCGAGCATATCGTTGATCCGCTGGAAGCCGTCGAGGCCCAACACCAGGAGCGCGACCTCGTGCGACTGCCGCTCCGCCGCGGCGACCAGGCTGACAAGCCCCGTATGCAGCGTGTTGCGGTTGGCAAGGCCCGTGAGCGAGTCGTGTTCGGCGAGATATTTCACGCGTTCGGCCTCGCGCTTGCGGACCGAGATGTCGCGCAGGATCGCGCCATACTGGAAGCCATCGGTGCCTTGCCAACCCGAGAAGCTGGCCTCGACCGGAAACACCTCGCCGGTCTTGCGCCGTCCCTCGAATTCGACGACGACGGCGCCGCCCGGGACCAGCAACGCCTGGCGGGCAGCGTCACGCGTCGAGAAGCGCTTGGCCGCGCCGTCGCTCGCCGCCGCGCACAGCGCTTCGAAGGGACGGCCGATGATTTCCGCCGGCATGTAGCCGAAGATCGCGCTCGCGCCGGGATTCCACACCGTGATCATGTGGTTCTCGTCGGTGCAGACGAGGCCGTCGCCGAGCGACATCGCAATGCGATGGAAGCGGCTCTCGGCGATGCGACCGAGCAGGCTGCGGAAATCGATCTCGTCGAGCGCGATCGCAGTGAGATAGGCAACGGTTGCGATGTGGAACAGCGACGTGTCGATGACGAGCGGCCATTTCAGCTGCACGAGGGCGGCAACCAGCTCGACTGCCGCCGCCGCCGTAACGAGGATCACGACCCGAACTCCCGGACCGAGCCGGCGCCAGGAGAACATCATGAGCAAAGCCAGGGCGCCCAGGCCAAGGATCATGCCGATATCTGAGGTCCAGCGCAGCGTGCGCTGCTGAAGGATCGATTCCGCCGCCAGCGCCTGCAGCACCGGACCGGATGCGACCCTGCCGTTGGGTACGCTGAAGCGGTCGCCGAGCTCGAGGGCGGTGGCCCCGACGAGGACCTTCTTGTCCTTCAGCTTGGCAAGGGTTGTGGCGTCGCCGCTTAACACGTCGGCAAAGGAGACGCGCGGAATCGATGCCGCGCGGATCGAGAAATCGATCAGGAACGGCGCGCTCCGCTTGGCATATTGCCCCGCGAGCACCACGGCCATCGAAGGTACGAACTCCTCGCCGAGCTTCTCGCCGAAGGGATACCGTCGAACCAGCCCATCGGACTCCACGGTAACATTGACGACGGCCGGCCATGACTGTTCGCCGAATGGAGTCAGGGGGCGGTTGATGTGGATGGCGCCGCCATTCGGTGCTGGTTGCTTGAAGGACGGCAGGATCGTCGAACCGCCGACGTCCCTCAGCGCCTCGACGAAAGCCTGGTCGGATGCAGGATCGGACGGTGTGCTGAAATCGACGTCGAAGGCTACATCGCGGACACCGGCGCTTTCGAGCTTGCGCAAGAGTTCGGCATGCAGCCGCCGCGGCCACGGCCAGACGCCGATCCGGTCGATCGATGCCGCATCGATCGCAACCACCGCAATATCGCCGCTCGCCTCGCGCGATTGCCAGGCGAAGCGAAAATCGGTGAGCGCGCTGCGCAGCGCGCCGTGCCATCCCGTGGACAGCACGACCGCAAGCGCAGCCACAACCAGAATATGCGGTCGATAACGTTTCACCCGATCCCCCCGCACATCCGGCTCAATCCGGATGCGCCCCCTTGGTCGCCTACGAAATAGCCTCAGTGCTTGTTGTGGCCGTAAGCGTGGCCATGGCCGTTGCTGCCATCACCCCCGCCGTTGCCGTTACCATTGCCGTTGTTGCCTTTCCCGTTGCCGGTGGAACCGCCGTTGCCACTGCCGGAATTTCCACTGCTGCCGCTGGAGCTGTCACTCGACGAACCGGCTGTCGTCGCGACCGTCGTCGTGGTCGTGCTCGACGAACTCGTACTGTTGCTCGCCGCGCTGCCGCTCGTCACGACCGCCGTTTGGGCGGTGCTATTGGAAGCCGTCGTGGTCGTGCTCGTCTTGCTATCGCTCCACACGGTGTCGGTGCTTGAGGTCGACGCGCTTCTGACGGCGCCTGCCGCAACGGTCCCGCGCGCGAGCCCGTGTGTCACCTTGTGGAAATTGAGCTTCACTTCGCCAAGCGTGCCGGAGATGCGGATTACGCCCGGTGTGGCATGAGACCCGCCAACCGCCTGCTGGGATTTCGGCTCCGCGCCGGCCGCCTTGCCCTTTTCGATGTGCGCGAGAGCGTGGAAGGTGTGGACGTTCGCGGCGTTGCGCGGAGCCGGCAGGCCCGATTTCGGTACCGGCACCCGCTCGATGGTCGACGCGCGCGGCTTGCCCTGCTCGATCGGATTGAAGGTGCCAGAGCCGCTCAGATTGAGGCCAGGTTTGCCATGCTCGAAAGCCGTCGCGGCCTGGCCGGGCATCACCTGGGCGATCTGACCGGTGCGGAAATCGGAGACTTCGACCTGCCCGCGGACGACGCCGACCTTGGTGCTGTCCGCGTTCACCGTGACGCTGAACTGCGTGCCCTTGACCACGGCTGCGAGATAGGGCGTCTCGACTTCGAAATGCTTGACGTTGCGCTTTTCAACTTCGAGCAGGATCGAGCCCGCTTGCTGCACGATGGTGGTTGAAAGCCCGTCCTTCTGCTCCGTCGGCAGACCGACGACGGAATTTGGTGAGATCAGGATGGTCTCTTCGCCGCGTACCAGGAGCACACGACCGTTGCGCCCGGTCCGAATGGTTTCGCCGGGCTTCAGCGTCTCTTCCTGCTTGAGCGAGACCTGCTGTGCGCCGTCCGTCGCGATCCAGACGTCGCCGGACGCCTTGCTGACCGACCATACACCGCCATCCGCCGCAATGGCGTTGGAAGCAAATCCCAGTACCAGCACGGCCAACAGGGCGCGCCGCATTCCATCTCTGCCGAGCATGATCAGTCCTCAGTCCGCGAATAGCGGTCCTCAGGCTTATCGGAGATGTCTCAAGATAGGATTAGCCGGAGTCCCGGCAAGTTCCACCGCCGCGTTAACCATTCGTTGACCATAAAAAACTAAGAAAAATCATGCGGCTAACGATCTCTTACCGAGCCCGTGGAGGGACTCCGTTGAACTACGGACGGCGGTCCCGATGGAGCCGTCGGTGGCGACATTTTGTTACCGCAATGGGCCTGCTTGCGCCCACTCTTGCGGGAATTCCGCAGGTGCTCGCGCAGCAGGCGAACCAGCCGGGCTTCGATCCGCGCCAGACCGAAAAATATTTCGACACGCAATCCGATCAGAATTCCCGCAGCCGCCCCCCCGTACAACTACCGAGTCTCCGCCGGCCAGACGTCGGCGCCGACACCCGACCGCAGTTCGTGCTCCGCGGCGTCAGCATCGTTGGTGCGGACAGCATTCCGCGTGACCGCCTCACCGGCACCTGGCAACCGTATCTTGGAAAGCAGGTCTCGCAGGCGGACCTCGCGGCGATCGCCGGCGCCATCAGCGATCTCTATCGCTCCGCCGGTTTCCATCTGAGCCGGGCCATCATCCCGCCGCAGAACATTCAGGATGGACGCGTGCAGATCCGAGTGATCGAAGGTGCCATCGTCGAGGTCGACTTGAAAGGCGATGGCGCCGAGCAGTTCGGCATCCGTCCGATGCTGGGCCCGGTCCTCGCCGAACATCCCTCGCGCCTCGCTACGCTCGAACGCCAGCTTTATCTGATCAACGGATGGCCGGGCGTGCGGATCGCCGATACCGGGCTCGAGGAGGTCGGCACCGCGAGCGGCCGTTTCCGCCTCACCGTCTTCCTGAAGACCTGGCACATCTTCACCTCGTTCGGCCTGGACAATCTTGGATCATCATCGGTCGGACCGTGGCAGACCTATGCGACCGGCGCCTTCAACTCTTACCTCGCACCCGGCGACACGCTGGCGGTCAACCTGTCGACGATCGCGAACGATCCGCGTCAGCTTGGCTTCGGACGATTGTCCTACGACGCGCCTGTTGGCGTCGACGGCGTGCGGCTCGGCGCCTCGATCCTGTACAGCGCAGTGCGGCCGGGGGATGCCCGCCGCCTCGACAGCGACATTACGACGACCGAATCCTTCGAAGTACGGGCAAGCATCGTCCCGCTTCAGTCGCAAGCATCTTCGCTCACGCTCACCTCGGCCTTCACCTTCAGCAACGTATCGGAGCACGATATGTTCGGGCCGTGGTACAATGACCATATCAGGACCGCGAGCCTGACCTCGGACTATCGACTGCAGGACCGCTTCGGCGGCACCAACTATCTGACGCTGACCTATCGCCAGGGGCTCGACATCTTCGGCGCCTCGCACTGGACCGACGACCTTCTGTCGCGCGACGGCGCCTCGGCGAACTTCTCGGTCTTGAACGCCTGGTTCACGCGCTACCAGACTCTTACCGACGCGTGGTCGATCAAGCTCTCAGGCGCAAGCCAGACTGCGTCCCGGCCGCTGTTCACGTCGCAGCAATTCTATCTCGGCGGTGCCGCCTTTGGCCGCGGCTATGGCACAGCCGAAATCAGCGGCGACAACGGGCTTGCCGGATCGTTCGAGCTCCGCTTCGACCAGACGGTCAATTTCCGCTACTGGACCGGCTACCAGATCTACGGCTTTGCCGATGCCGGCGCGGTGTGGAACGACGGCTATCGGCTGCGCGACGGGCTGTCGCTGACATCCGCCGGCGCCGGCATACGCCTGTTCCTGTGGGACGATTTGCGAGCCGATCTCGCCGTCGCCGCTCCGCTCAGCTACCGCGCGCCTGACAATGAGCGGCGGAACGCGCGATTCCTGTTCACGCTGTCGAACGCCTTCAGGCTTTGTCCGGAGCGCGGCAAGGCGAACTGCCTCTAATTCTCAGACTATTGTTTGCGGTGCGATCGCAGCAAGCTTGCCTAAATTTAATCCCGTCCCGCCCTCACAATCGCTCGATCCGTGAGTTCCCCCTCACCACGTCAGTGAAAAGTGATCGGGATGAAACGATGAAAAGGGCTTTTGCGATTCTGGCGTTCCTTTGCGTCCTTGCTGCGGGCGAATATTTCGCCGTGAGCAAGTTCGCAATCCGCCACGAGACGCTCAATCTGTTTGACCCCGCACGCCAGCGGCCGGTCTCGGTCGACATCGCCGTGCGCCGCGATTACGAGACCAAGGCCAATCTCGGCCTCTGGAAGCTTCCGCTCGCAGTCATCAGCAACGGCAACACGGTCAAGGCCACGGAGTACTCGTTCCTGGCCAACGCGCTCGCCGCGCGCGGATATCTCGTGGCCAGCATCCAGCAGGACCTGCCAACCGATCCGCCCCTGATGACCAAGATCGGCCAGCCCTATGTCGGCAGGCAGGGCGTCTATATGCGCTGCGAGGCCAACATCCTGTTCGTCCTGAACGAATTGAAGAAGCAGCAGGAGAATGCGGAATACGATCACATCACGCTCGTCGGCCATTCCAACGGCGGCGACGTCTCCATGTATGTCGCCCACCAGCATCCCGAGCTGGTGTCCAAGGTGATCACGCTCGACAATCTGCGGGTGCCCTTCGTGCTCAGCGATCATTTGAAGATCCTGTCATTCCGCTCGAAGGATCCGAAATTCGTCACAGATCCCGGCGTTCTGCCAACGCCCGAACAGGCGAAGTCGCGCGGCATCGACATCATCAATACCGGCGCCCAGCACACCGAGCTGAGCGACCGCGGTCCGGATTCGGTGAAGGAGAAGATCCAGGCTACGCTGGATCAGTTCCTGCGCAGCAGCTCCAGCAGCGAGCTCGCACCGGCCGATACGACGAGCCCGATGATCATGAATCCCGGCGACTACTAAAGCGCGATGAGACTAGGATGAATCGTCATCGCGCTTCAGGTTGTTGTTTGCGCATGATATTTCCGGAAAACCGCTTCACACTTTTCCGGATCATGCTTTAGGCCCACTCGTCAATCGACGGGCACGCCTGAGGCCCGTTTGTCCTCCAATAGCCTGGCTGTTCGGATGGTCCAGCCATCGGGTGCTGTGGGTTGGGCCCCAGCCAGGCCCGACTTGCGGCAGATCAAGGCGGCGCGGCGCCGAATACGCGACAAGGCGGACCTCGAACGTCGGGAAAGCCCAGATGTCGCACTACACACAAAGTCTAAGACTGCCCGCCGCGGCTGCGCCGGCCTTCCTTCGCCGCCTCTACCGCTCCACCCGCAGGCTGGTCCGGTCGATCATCGCCCGCATCGATCTCTCGCAATTTCCCGGATCGTGCTGCGGTTGAGTACGGACACCAGCCAATGGTTCAAGGACGCCTCATGCGCGCGCCTATCAGACGGCTTTCAACTCTGATCGTCGCAGCAGGCCTGCATGGATCGCCGGCTTTCGCCGCCGATCCAGATCACGGCGCCGATCTCGCAAAGCGCTGGTGCGCGAGCTGCCACGTCGTGGCGAGTGAACAGAAACAGGCGAGCGCCGACGTCCCCGGCTTTGCGGCCATCGCGCGCAGGCCCGACTTCACGCCGGAGAAGCTTGCCTTCTTCCTGCTCGATCCGCATCCGAAGATGCCGAACTTTCCCTTGAGCCGGATCGAGGCCGGCGACATCGCCGCCTATATCGGCTCGCTGCACCAGTAGCGCGCTGACGCTGGCCTCACATGCAAATCCCTGCCGGTTGAGCCGACAGGGATCAGCAGAAAGGATGACGGACGGCGGATGATATGCTCATCCGGTGGCCCATCATGGAGCTGCCGTGCAATTGAATTCCGCGCGACGCTCTCACGCAAGATCAATTTGTGAGCAAGCGCGCCGCCCGCGGTTCAGGACTTGCCTTTGCCGGGCTGCATCAGATTGCCGGTAATCTGTCGCATATGCTCACCCGCATTGGTGAATTGACTTCTCAGGAATTCGGACTGGATGCGCATCGCTTCCTGGAGATCGGTTGCGTGAACCAGCTTACGCGCGTGCTCGAACGCCGCCTTCATGTTTTGTTCGGTAAAAGCAAGCGCCTGCTTGGAAACCTCTGTGCCGGTTCCAGGCACCGATGTCATCGACTTGGTGGCAGCATCGAAAAACAGGCCGAAGGCTTTCTCCGCCTGATCGATGGTCTTCTCGGCCAGATCGCGCAATTCGGCCGGAACTTCGAGCTTCGGTTCGATCATGTCGCCGTCCTCCCCTTGTCCCTGACTGATTTATCACACTTATCGGATCGCATTCCAGCGGCTCGGCTGGCGTCAGGGACCCTGGGGACGGCGGTTCTGGCTGGGGCGTCGACGGGCGATACCCCGCCTCACGAAAGCGGGTGCTCGGGAATCTCTTCGGTAGTAAGGTCCTCTACCAGCTTGATGACCTCGAAACGCTGCCGCGGCGCGAGCTTGAGAAATGCGCGCAGCAATCGCAGGCTCTCGACGGTTTGACTCGCAGGCGCCCCCAGCTTCAGGTGCAGTTCAGTCGCGAAATTGAGGTTTTTCATCTCGCACCTATGAAAGGAACCGCCTTCGTGAGAGGGCAGACGTCATTCGAGCACCGGGCCTCGGACATGAACGACTCTCGGCCTGGCAACCGCGGGCGGACCGCCAAACTGCATGCCTGCAACCGATCGGGCGAACCCGATGAGGTTGCAACTATGACAAGGAACAACCCCTCCGGCAAGCCAAACTGCAAGGAGAGGGTTGCTTCGTCGTCATCGCACCTCGGCATTTCCGGATGACGGACCCGGTCCGGCCCCGCAGGCGACAGGATTCAGCGGGTGATAGCTGCACGTTGGCTTGATCGGCGTCAATGCGACAAGTGTTTCCCAATATGAACAGGAGCGGGGTCACGATGCGCACATATTATTTCGATTTGAAGGGTGGCGTCTCGGTTCGGGATCCGGCAAGGCGTGGAGTTTTCGACACTGGCTACCGCGATCGCGCGCAGCAAGGATCTGGCGCAGCAGCTTCCCGCCGGGAACTGCCCGAGCGATCCGTGAAAGACGATCACCTTGCTGGGTGATTCCAGCAAGCAGAACCGATCGGCTACTGCTTCTTCAGCGTGTAAACGTAATCGTTGAGACCCGCTTCGATGGTCGCATCATCCACGATGTGGAAATCGATCTCGCAGCCCGTTTCAAGCGTCTTGATATTGTCGCCGGTGAAGCCGAGCGAGGCGGCGAGCGCCTTCGGATCGACCTTCTTGCTGGAGTGCTGCATCTCGTCGAAGGCGCCCTGGAAGATCATGTCGGGGCCGTAGTCGGCGAGCTTGTACTGCGGCTTGGCGCAGGCAAAGGGGCGCGGTCCGGAGATTTCCTTGGCCTTGACGACAACCGTCTTGCCCATCAGCCGCACCTGCTCGGCGCTGTCGGGCTTGTGCTGCGGATCCGCCCAAGGCGCCACCACCGCGCTCGTGAATTTCCAGCTTCCGACGTAGGAGGGATCGGCTGCCTGAGCGACGCCGGCCGTAGCCGCAGAAACAAGAAAGCAAACGACGCCGGTCAATTTCATCCGAGGGTCCCTAATTCTCGTAATTGGACGCGGGGCGCCGCGTCGCGGTTCACCCGTGCAACGATATTTTTCAAAGACATGAACCGCCATTCGCAAGCGGGCGACCAAAGCCCAGTGCGACACGGCCACGCAGATCATGGGCGCCATGGCTGACACTTTTCGACCAACGATTCGGGCGCACGTCCAGCAAAGGAAGACGGCATGCTTTCTCGCAGCGATCTCATCAAGGGCGCGGCGGTTGCGCTTTTCACTCTCGCATCACACGGCGCATGGGCGCAGGAGGCCAAGATGAACCTGTTCAAGATCGTCACCGTCAAGGATGAAATCGTCATCGGACTGAACGCCGAAGAGCTCCAGGCGCTCGGCGGCACCGACGCCAGCGCGGTGGCCCATGCGCTGGCGCAGAAGGGCGATCTCACGGTGTGGCAATACAACGTCCACCGCGGCCAGAACGGCGAGATGCAGCAGGCGCCGACCGCCAAGATCGGATTGCTGGCCAACGCCTCGCTCCGTGTCGAACCCTACACGACGCCATACCAGATCGTGCCGCATCCGTGAGATGCGTGATCACGATCGAACAATAACCCAGAGTGCGATGACGATTCATCCAATCTCATCGCGCTCTTGGGCATGTGGACAAAAATCGACGCCGGACTGTCCCTGCACCCTATTCAAGCGAGACCTGAGCTAGCGGCTGGGCGGGCTCGGCGCGCCAGCGCCGCCGTCGGACGCAAAGCCGTAGATCTGCGCCAGCCGGTCCAGACATTCCTGCAGCCTCTTGGAGAAATAGTCGTTCCAGCGCTGGCTGCGCACGGCACGGCGTTCGCCGACCTGCTCCATCGTCAGCCCGAGCACCAGGACATCGTGCACCAGCGCCGTGCCGTCGGTGCCGAGCTCGCGGTCGATCCGGTTCAGCCGCAGCACCGCCTGGCGCTGGCTCTCGGTCACGGGCTCCCGGCCAAGGGTGCCGTCGACATATTCCCGGCTCGGATCGACCGCCTGCGGCCCCCGCTCCGCCTTCTCCCAGTCACTCTGGAACGCACGGCCGCCGCGGTACTGCGCTTCGTCGATCTGGTGATGGGCATGAAGCCGGCCCAACGGATCGTTGCGGGTCGAGCGCAACGCGACGATCTTCTCGCCGGGATCAAGGCCTAGGGGATTGTCGACCTCGACTTCCGCCACTTCGGCGTGGGGCGGCACGTCGCGTGACCTGCGGTCGCAGATCCTTCCCAACCTGTAGGTTTTGCTGCGTTTGGCACGTGCCACTCGGATACTCCTTGACATGAAACGATGGAAATCGGATTCCCAGCACGGGGCGACCGCGTTCAGGCGGCCGCGACGAGGCGCAGGATGACCGGGCCGGTCGTTCGCGCCGTGTCGGGCCCGGAGGTCAGGTGAAAATGGGGCGTGCAATAGCTGGAGCCCGGGCGCCGGGGATGACCGCAGAAGGCGATCGGCTCCCCGTCCTTGTCCCCGCCATACGGATAGCGGCAGTCGCCGGGTTTGAGCGCGAGCAGCGAGACCAGCCGCGGCCGGATCCCGACACAGCGCAGTTTCGCGGGCTCGGCCGGCACGAGAGGCGGTTTGGACGCCTCGCCTTTTCCCGAAGGGTGTTGCGGGAAAACTCCATTCGGCAGATGCGGCGCGATCGGCGGGCTCGACGCCCGCCCGGGCGCGGCAAGCCCCATCCGCTTGGCCCGCCCGATCACCGCATTTCGGGTGTAATCCGTTCCAAATCTTGCGTTAATTTCCCTTCCGATCTCCGCAAAAGACATTCCCTTGAGAAAATAGTCGCGCAGTGCGTCGGAGTGCTCCGACGCCCAGTTGCCCGGTTCCATACTGTCTTGCCCTGTGATCTGCCTCATCTGGCCCGAACGGCCCCCTTGAGGCGAAACACACATTCCGATATTCCGAAGGTTAAGTCAAACTAGAATTCTGATATTCGTAATAGATAATTCCGAATTTCGGTTTAATATAGACGAAGCTGGACAAATGAGGGAATCACCATGCTGGACGCAACGATGATCGAACGGGGCCTGAAGCGGTCAGGCAAGAGCAAGGGCGGGCTGGCCCAGGCCATGGGCGTCCGCCCGGGCGCGGTCTCCGAAATCCTCGGCGGCGAGCGCCTGGTCAAGGCGTCGGAAATCCTGCCCATTATGGAATACCTCGAGCTCAATCTGTCGCCGATCATGGGCCGGGTCGGCGCCGGGGCCGTGATCGAGCCGGAATATGAGCAGGTCCCGCCGGAAGGACTTGGCGACATCGTGCTACCCTTCCCGATCATGGAGGAGACCGTCGCGTTCGAGGTCATGGGCGATTCGATGCTGCCCAAGTACGAGAACGGCGACGTGATCGTGGTCTACAAGGAGCAACGCTTCCCTCTGTCGAGCTTCTATGGCGAGGAGGCCGTGGTCCGGCTGAAGACGGGAGAGCGCTATCTGAAGACCATCGAACGGGGCAAGACCCCCTCGGTCGTCAATCTCGCCAGCTTCAACGCCAAGCCGATCGTCGGCGTGAAGCTGGAGTGGGTCGGCGAAATCTGCCTCACGATGCCCAAGGGCCAGCTCGAGCGCCTGCGCGCCAAGTCGGCCCGCGCCCGCAAAGGCAAGGGCAAGTAACGCGCGGACTGTTCGGGACCGCAGAGCCTCGATTTCCGATTTTTGGAAGTCGAGGCTTGACTATATTCTTATTTTCAGAAATACTGCAGCCTGCCTCGATGCGGGCAGGGAATCTTGATGCAGTATTTCGTCGTGATGATCGATTATGGCCGCCGCGGCCGCGAGGCGGTCGTCGACCCCGAAATCACCCGGCGCGAGGTCGTCTCGCGCGTCGCCTCCGGTGAATACGGAAACATCTGCTTCATCCACGAAATCAGCGGGTCCGCGGTCGAGGACGTGACCGCGGACATCCTCACCCAGGCCGCGCTGCCTGAGATTGCGCCTGGCGAGGTCGACCTCCAGGCTGCCAGCTTCGATCACGCCCGCGACCTGCGCAAGCACGAACGGTCGTGATGCAGGCCGCGAGGGGCCTGCATCACCATCTGGTCGGGCATCATACCAGCAGCACGGTCGATCCCGTGGTCTTGCGCGCCGCGAGATCGGCATGCGCCTTCGCCGCGTCCTTTAGCGGATAGGTCTGGTGGACCTCGATCTTGACCGCGCCGGACTTCACGACATCGAACAGCTCACCTGCCATCGCCACCAGGTTCTCGCGCTTAGCCGCGTAGGTGAAGAGCGTCGGGCGGGTGACGTAGAGCGAGCCCTTCTGCGCGAGCAGGCCGAGATTGAGCGGCTCGACCGCGCCGGAGGATTGGCCGAACAGTGCGACGACACCGAGCGGCGCCAGGCAGTCCAGTGACTTCAGGAAAGTGTCCTTGCCGACGGAATCATAGACGACCGGCACCTTCTTGCCGCCGGTGATCTCGTCGACACGCTTCACGAAATCCTCGCGGCTGTAGATGATGACGTGGTCGCAGCCATGGGCCTTCGCGAGCTTGGCCTTCTCGTCGTTGCTCACCGTGCCGATCACGGTTGCGCCGAGATGCTTCGCCCACTGACTCAGGATCAGGCCGACGCCGCCGGCTGCCGCATGCAGCAGGATGGTGTCGCCCGCCTTCACGCGATAGGTCTGCCGGATCAGATACTGCGTCGTGAGCCCCTTCAGCATCATCGCCGCCGCGGTCTTGTCGTCGACGCCATCGGGCAGCTTCAACAACCGGTCGGCCGGGATCAGCCGTGCCTCGGAATAGGCGCCGAGCGGCGAGGCGCCGTAGGCAACGCGATCACCCGGCTTCAAATCGGTCACGCCGGGTCCGACCTCCTCGACCACACCGGACGCCTCGCTGCCGAGCCCGCTGGGCAATTGCGCGGGATAGAGACCCGAGCGGTTGTAGATGTCGACGAAATTGAGACCGACCGCGGTGTGACGGATGCGCGCCTCACCCGGACCGGGCTTGCCGACCTCGACTTGCTCCCAAACCAGGACTTCCGGACCTCCGGTCCTGTGAAAACGAATGGCATGCGTCATGGGTGTTTGCTCCCTTATCGCTGGGTGTTCGTCGAAGACGCGGATCGGACACTGTGAAATAGGCATTTAGTCCGCCCGTTACAGTACAGAGACGTTACATGAATGCCACAGCGGTGGACAAATGCCCGCTGTTCCGCCTCTGTTCGAAAGAGTTGATGACGGCACTTACGCCACCGGCGGTAGATTCTGCGCGGGGTTAGATGGTCGCCTGCGAAGGAGAGCCGAGATGCCAGCCTATGTACAGCATCATCAGGACATCGAGATCGCGCCTGTGATTTGCCCCAGCTGCATGGGGTTCCTGCCAATGTATGTACGCGAGGTCGAGCCGCATTGGAGCCTTGCCAAGATCGACTTCGTCTACGAATGCGCCGATTGCGGTGGCGAGTTGCGGCAGACCATCTGCAAACCTGAGCATCTGCATCACTGATCGAGACGCCCGAGCCTAGCGCTCGCGTATTTGCGCCGAGCGGAAAAATGCCGTCAGCGCAACGTGTTCCCCGATAATCGAGGCTTGTCCTTTGTCCGGAAGGGGGGCAGAACAAGCCTCACGCAAGACCATCGGGAGCGCCCATTCGTGGCTGATCAGAAGGCCTCGACCTCGATCGAGGCAGTGGAGAGCGGCCTCGCCGCGCAGGGCTATATCGCGAGCCGGCAGATCGCGACCGCTGTTTATTTGTCACAACAGATCGAGAAGCCGATCCTCGTCGAGGGGCCCGCCGGCGTCGGCAAGACCGAGCTTGCCAAGGCGATCGCCGCCTGGCGCGGCAAGAAGATGATCCGCCTGCAATGCTACGAGGGTCTTGACGAGGCCAAGGCGCTCTACGAATGGAAGTACGCCAAGCAGCTTCTGTACACGCAGATCCTGAAGGACAAGCTCGGCGAAGTGCTCGGCGGCGCGCAGACTCTGCACGCCGCGCTCGATCAGTTGCATGATTTCGGCGACGTGTTCTTCTCCAAGGAGTTCGTCGAACCGCGCCCGCTGCTACAGGCCCTCGAGCAGCCCGGCGGCTGCGTGCTGCTGATCGACGAAATCGACAAGTCCGACGCCGAGTTTGAATCGCTGCTGCTGGAGATCCTGTCCGATTTCCAGGTCACCATTCCCGAGCTCGGCACCGTCTCGGCGATCACACCGCCGACGGTGATCCTCACCTCCAACAGCGAGCGCGATCTCGGCGACGCCTTGAAGCGGCGCTGCCTGCATCTGCACATCGGCTTTCCCGAGCAACGGCTGGAGGAGCGCATCGTCGAGAGCCGCGTGCCCGGCATTTCGCAGACGCTGCGACGGCAGATGGTCGGCTTCATCCACGAGATCCGCACGCTGGATCTGAAGAAACTGCCCTCGGTCAGCGAGACCATCGACTGGGCACGCGTGCTGGTGCTATTGCAGGCCGGCGAGCTCGACACCGAGATCGTCAAGGACACGCTCAACGTGCTCCTGAAATACGAGGCCGACATCGAGGCGGCGGCGCCCCACGTCACGACGTTCATTGCCAAGGCGGCGCGGTCCAACGTCTTCGGTTGACACCGATGCGGGAGAACCTCCATCGCTTCTTTAGGGCGGCGCGCGGCGCCGGTGTCCACGTTTCGCCCGCCGAAAGCATCGACGCGATGCGCGCGGTCGCGCAGGTCGGCTTTGCCGACCGCGACATCTTGCGCGATGCGCTGCTGCTGACGCTGGCGAAGTCGCAGGACGAGAAACTCGCGCTCGGCGACTGCTTCGATCTTTTTTTCAGCCAACCGGAGCCGCGCCCTGAGCAGCCCGAGGCCAACGACAACGATACGCCTCCGGAGGGTAGCCATCCGCCCTCTCCCGACGCGACGAATGAGGCCGGCGGCGGTCAGCCCACCGAAGGCCTGGGTGCACTGGCGCAAATGCTCCTGTCGCAGGACCGCAATGCGATCGCAGCCGCCATTGCCAGCGCCGCCGGCGCGGCGTCGCTGTCCGACATCCGCTACTCCACCCAACGCGGGATATTTTCCAGTCGCATTCTCGACGCGATGGGTCTTCAGCGCCTGCGCGACGATCTCGACGAACTGACCGCGACCAACCCGTCGCTCGCGGAGCGTCTGCGCGCGGCGCTCGAGGGCTTGCGCGAAGCCGTCCGCGACACGGTCTCGCAGGGGCTCGCGCTCTATGCGCGCGAGGAGGCCGAAAACCTGCGCAACGATATCTTGCGCAACGCGCCCCTGGCCCGCATCGAGCCGCGCCAGGTCGAGGAGATGCGCGCGCTGATCCGCAAGATCGCGCGGCGTCTGCGCGAGCGCTACTCCAAGCCGCGCAAGCGCCAGCGCCGCGGCCATCTCGACGTCCGCCGCACGCTGCGCCGCAACGCGGCCTGGGGCGGCGTTCCGTTCCTTACCGCCTGGAAGCGCAAGCACCGCGACCGGCCGAAGATCGTCGCGCTCTGCGACGTCTCGGGCTCGGTCGCGCGCGTCTCCGACTTCTTCCTGCTGCTGATCCACTCGCTGCACGAGGTGGTCGACGACGTCCACTCCTTCGCGTTCTCCTCACATCTGATCGAGGTCAGCGACATCCTGGAATCGAACTCGCCAGAAGTTGCGATGGCCGAGATCATGTCCAAGGTCGGCTTCGGCTCATCCGATTACGGCTCCTCCCTCGACGACTTCGAGCACGAGTTCATGAGCACGCTGACGCCGCAGACCACTGTCATCGTGCTGGGCGACGCCCGCAGCAACAATCTCGATCCGCGCGCCGACATCTTGCGCCGTATCTCAGAACGGTCGAAGCGGCTGGTCTGGCTCAATCCCGAGGGCCGCATGGTCTGGGGCTTTGGCGACTCCGAGATGCCGCGTTACGCGACATTTTGCAGCGTGGTGCGACAATGCGGCACCGCGCAACAGCTCGAGCGCGCCGTGTCGGATATCGTGGCGAGCTATCAGTAAACCCGTGACGATCCGCTAGCTGGCAACTGGGCGCAAATCGCCGTGAGCCAGATTGCACTCGCGAAAGTGATGGGCGATCTCGTCAAGCGCGCGCTGCTCCCACTCTTCCGCCTGCGCGAGCCAGAAAACCCTGCGATCGAAATCCAGCGCCGCACGTTCCCGGCAAAAGGATTCCTGACTGCGAATTGCCACCAGCCTGTTCATGCACTCCACTCCTGCCGCGTGAAGCCATTTCCTGCGAAACAGCGTAACAGAGTCTTGAACGGCTTGTCTCATTTTCCTGTGCACATCGCAGCGCGGAATGGGACAGGCCCTCTTCCCGTGCACTGCGGCAATTCGCAACGCACCAACCGCCAGATCTTCGAGAAGTGATCGAATCTCGGGAAGATATCTACATGCGCGCGATCTTAACGATTGTGACGCAGCGATTTCAGGCATTCGTGAAGAGATGTTCTAAACAGCTAATCGAATTCCCGACTCAATGTCGTCGCATGGTTTTCATGCTGCACCGCTAATCGGTGCACGAACGGCCAGATATTTCGAGGCAACATGAACGACGATTTCGACTTCGATCTTTCGCCGGACCAGTGGGAAATCTTGAGGGCATTGCGCTGTCCGGCGATGCAGTATCGTTTTTCGAAGACCCATGCGGTCGAAGATCTCGTCAAACTCGGCCTCGTCGCAATCAGGGACGGCGTGCCCGTCATGACTTCATCCGGCCGCAAGGTGCTGGTGCGCGGATCGTGCCGGCTGCTGGATCTGGCGGCGTAGCCCTGCCCTCAGAATATCTGCGCGATCACGATCGCGTAGGCGATGAACACGACACCCAGCCCCCAGACCATCGCCGGAATCTGCGCGCGGCGCCCCATGGCGACCTCCAGCGCGATATAGCTCAGTGTCCCCAGCGCCATGCCGTTGATGAGATTGTTGGTGAGCACGGTGACCAGCAACGTCAGTACAATGGGCACTGCATTGACGAGATCGGTCATGTCGATGCGCGCGAGGCCTTGCATCATCAAGACGCCGACGAGCACAAGCGCGGGCGCGGTGGCTTGCGGCGGGATGATGACGAAGATCGGCCAGAAGAACAGTGCAAGGAAGAACAGCGCCGCGACGGTCAGGGAGGTCAGGCCAGTGCGCCCACCGGCCTGCACGCCGGTGATGGACTCGATATAGGCTGTGACGACGGAGGTGCCGAGCAGCGGACCGACGATGGATGCCGTCGCATCAGTCGCGAATGCCGCGGTGGCATTCGGGATCGAGCCGTCGGGCTTGCGCAGATTGGCGGCGCCCGTGACACCGATCAGCGTGCCCAGCGTCGAGAAGAACTCCGCGCATAGGAAGTAGAACAGGAGCGGCAGCGCCACGAGAAAATGGCTGAAGAGATAGCCGACGTCGAGCGCCATGAAGGTGCTGGTCGGCCAGCGCGGCCACGACATGATGGCAGATGGCACCGACGTCACCATCTTGCCGTTGGCGCCTGGAACGAAGAAGCCGATCAGGGTGAGCACCGCGATCGACAGGATCAGGGCTGCCGGCACCCGACGCGCCACCAGCACCGGCGTCAGCAGGAGACCGAACAGGGTCAGCAGCACCGGCGGGCTACGCAGTGACCCCATGGCGACGTAGGTCGAGGGGTTCTGCACGACGAAGCCGGCGCCGCGCAGCGCGATAAAGACGATGAGCGTGCCGACGGCAGCCTGGATACCGATCTTCAGCGCTTCCGGAACATCCTTCGCAACTTTCTCGCGAAGCTTCGACAGGCTGAGGATCAGGAACAGCACGCCGGTGAAGGCGACCATGGCGAGCGCGCCCTGCCAGGGCATCCCCATCTGCTTGACGATGACGTAGGTAAAGATGACGTTCGAACCCATCGCCGGCGCAACGGCGAGCGGCAGGTTGGCCCAAAGGCCCATCATCACCGAGCCGAAGATCGCAGCGAGTGCCGTGGCGCTGACGAGATCGGCGCGATCCATTCCGGCGTTGGACATGATCGCCGGATTCACCGCGATGATATAGGCCATCGCCGCAAAGGTGGTCGCACCGGCCATCACCTCGCGACCGACGCTGGTGCCGCGCTCGGTGAGGCCAAAGATGCGATCCAGCGAGCCTGAGGCGGCGCGCGGCGCCGGCTCGGCGGAAGCGGCTTGTGGCGGCGTCATCTCGTTCATCCCAGTCACTCCCCTACCAGACCACCGGGTGCGCTTCACCGGTCTGCACATTGATGAACCCGAGCGGCGCCTGCTCGCACGGCGCCACCAGCACCCAGCTCCAGGGCGCGCAGGTCAGCGTCGCGAACATCAGCCTCTCGGGGAATCCCGGATACCAGCGCGGCCGGAAGGTCGGCTCATACATCCAGTCGACCTTGCGGCCCTCGGCGTAGAGCGCCTGCATCTCGGCATCGAGCTCCTGCGCCGAGCGGCAGCTCATCAGGCCGCCGACCTCGAAGCGCACGGTGGCAACGAGCTCGCCCTCGCGCACCAGCGCCCATCCGCCCTGAAGCTCGATCAGCGCATTCACTGCCTTGGCCATCGCCGCGTCCGACGAGCCGACCACCCAGATGTTGTGCTTGTCATGCGCGACCGAGCAGGCCAGCGCCGTCTCCGGCGTCCGCGGCCCGCAGCCACGCCAGAACATCTTTGCAACCCGCCCGTCGCCCGAGAAGCGGTCGACGATCGCGAACTTGGTGATGGCCTCGCGCTCATCGCGCTGCACGGCGCCGTCGCGCACTGGCAATTCGAGCGTGTAGAACTCGGGATGCCAATGGAAGGGACGGATCACGGCCGCCTTCATCGTGGCACGACCGGGCTCGGCCGGCAGCGCGAAATCCTCAGGCCTGATCGTGCGCTCGATGTTGACCGTTTTCGTCGCCCAGTCCGGCCATTCGATCCTGGGGACATCGCCGAGGTAGCGCTTGCCGTCGGAGACCTGCGCGCCATCGGCCCACACCTCGACGATGCTGAGCTTGGATACGTCCGAGAGCAGCACGACATCGCCGAAGCGCCCGGGGGCGAGACTGCCGACGAACGGCGTGAGGCGCATGTGCCGCGCCGGGTTGATGGTGAGACACTGGATCGCGATTTCCGGTGCGAGCCCGGCTTCGATGGCGACCCGCGCATTGTGGTCGCTGGCGCCGAGCTCGAGCGTGTGGCTGGCGCTGCGGTCGTCGGTCGTGAACGCGATCTGCGACCAGTCCTGCAAACCCTTGGCAACCAGCCATTTGACGATCTCATCCATCGCGTAGACGCGCAACTCGACGAACAGGCCGCGCGTGAGCTTGTCCCAGGTCTCCTCCGGCGTCTGCACCTCGTGGTCGGAGGCGAGCCCCGCTGCGGCAAAGGCGTTGATGGAGGGCAAATCCCGCAAGCCCGACGCGTGGCCTTCGACGACGCCGCGCGCCGCGAACGTTGCCTCGATCATGCCCCAGAGCCGCTTGTAGGAGGGATTGTCGGGATTCCACACCGCCGGCCAGTCCATGACCTCGTCGAGCCCGGTGACCATCAGGCTCTCGCCCATGAAGCGAGCTTGCTCATCACGGCCATACCAGCCGCCGCCCCATTCGTAAGCCGTCGGTGGCACGGCCGAACCCGGCTGCGGAAAGATTTTGAGCGGTGAGCCGCGGCGGCGTGCCTCGAACCAGAATTCGAGATTGCGTGCACCGTTGACGTTGGAGAATTCGTGGCTCGCCTCGCAGGTCCAGGTATTGCCATGCGGCAGCACCAGCGCCGCCTCCCATTCCGGCGTCAGATGCGAACTTTCGATATGCTTGTGCACCTCGCCGAAGCCGGGCACGGCGGCAAGATCCGGCCGATGCACGCGCTCGCGCACCTCGCCCGGATAGCTTCCGGCGGGCCCGACCCACGCGATGCGCCGCCCCTTGAAGACGATCTCCTGATCCTCGCTCCAGGTGCGGCTGTGCACGTCGAGCAACTTGCCGACCCGCAAGGAGCGATCGGCCGGGCGGCGGCCAAGCGCCGTCAGCACGAGGTCCTGGCGGATGCGAACCTCGTCGGGCGCATTGATCAGGAGATCGTCGGGTATCGCATTCATGGCCTGCCTCGTTCTACGCCGGCTCTTTCGCAGCCGTGGTTCGCTTTCGCGGCGATTTACCGACCTTGCCGCTGCGCGCCGCAGCGGCATCGCGCTGACGGACATCCTTCAAGAGGGTCGTGAGCGCCCACTCGATCGCGTCGGCGACATCAGTGCTGGACATGCCAAAATCCTCACGCATCGCATTCCAGGCCAGCACGTTGTTCAGGTACGAGGCGAGCGCCTCCGCCTGGCGGACCTCCTTCGCGGACAGATGCTGCACCAGCGGCGCCATCGCCTTGCGGTGCTGCTCGATCAGGTGCCGCCGGAAGCCCGCGCGCACGCGGCGACCCGCCCGTGTCATCGCAATGGCCCGCGCCAGATGCGGATGGCGGTCGAACCGCTTGCACAGCTTGCGGAAAATATCGGGCAGCTCATCTGGCGAGGTGAAGGGAATGTAGCTGAAAACGTTGTTCTCGATCCACTCGCCGGCGGCCGCAAACAGCTCCGCGCGGGTCTTGAAGTGGCGATAGATGGTCCGCTCCGCGACCTTGGCACGCTTGGCCACCGCGGCCATCGAAATATCGTCGGCCGCCTCGTCCTCCAGCGTCTCGACGAACGCCGCAACGATGCGCTGCCGCGTCATCTCGGCGTATTCGTCGCGCAGGCTGGGTTCGTGTCGCTTGGCTGTATTCATGTCATAAGTCTGACATGGCGATTTCGGCGGTCAAGCCGAGATTTGAGGCACCCCGCGCTGCAACAATGGACGCAGCGGTGCTTCTGCCACCCGGCCATCGATGCCCGGCAACCGACAGTTGTTCGTCGCTGATCCTGAGGTGTGCGAACCATGGGGCGCAGCGCACCGCCTGGGGAGCCTCGAAGGAGAAACGTTCCCACAGCGGACCCGTCGCCCTTCGAGACCTCCGCTACGCTCCAGCGCGCCCAGTGACAACGGCCTCGCCGCTGTGCGGGGATGACGGGCTAGCGCTCACTGCACCCACGCCGTCGTTGCGAGGTGTGGGAGCCGGCGTACAGCGTTCACCAGGCCTGCCAGGTTCCGTCTTCAAGGCGCAGCTTCACCGCTCTCTGGCATGCCGCGAATATTCCGAGATAGCGGGATACCCCGCTCGTTCCCATCAACAGCGGATTGGGCGCGTCAGGATTCTTCCGCAGCTCGCGAAGGTGATAGAACAGCGCACTCTGATAGGCGTGGGTGTTGATCCAGACGTCGGCGCCTTCGGCTTCGGCAACACCGCGGGCGAAATCGATGGAGATCGCATATTGCGCGGCTTCGGAGGGCTCGTCGTTTCCACTGAAAACGAAGAGCTTGTGGGGTTTGCCGTCTTTCGTCACAGGAACGATCGCGGACATTTGGCCGACCGTATGCCCGGGATCGAGAATCGTGACGACCTCCGTGCTCGGCCCCACTCGCAAGCGCATGGCGCCGACTTTCACAGCGGGTGCGGCAGGCACTTGGATATCGATCTTGTCGGGAAGAGCCAAGAGACGCGCAGCCTTCTCGGCTTCAGCCTGTTCAGGCGTCGTCGGCGCCGGCCCTCGCCGCTTTGCTGTCCCGTCTATCACGGCTGTGCGCATCGCGGCGACGGCCTTCGCGTCCGGTTCAGCCATCACAAACTTCACATCCGGAGCAAATCGCTGTCGGATCAGATTGGCGCCGCCGATGTGGTCCTGATGTTGATGGCCCAGAAAGATGTACTTGAAGTCTGCGGGATTGAGACCAGCCGCAGGCATCTGATCCAGGACCTGGGTCTGCATATCCTCTGGGGTGGTGAGTGCGTCGAACATCAACAAGCCATCCGGCGTCTTCACGACGACGGCACCGACGTAATCAGTGCCGAAGTACCAGGCATTGTCCATGAACCGAACGCCGCCCGGCGGCATGACGCGCTTCATCCCCAATGTGTTGTAGAAGAATCCATTGGGCGACATGAGGTCTTTCGTCGGGTCCGGCAATCGATCGACAGCCTGGCCGGTTCCCGCCTCATCGGGATGTCGGTAGCCTGTGACGCACCACACCCGATATTCCCAGCGGATCAAAGGATTGTCGTCGACCATGGCCATGGCCTTGGCGGCATCGTCATAGGCTTTGGAGAGAGGCAGGTCGGGCTTCCAAGGTCCGCGGAAGGGGCGTGGCGCAGAGCCGGTGCTATCGGAACCCTGAGCCAAAGCTCCGCTTGCCAAAGCAAGGAAAGTTGAGGTCACAAGCGGGGCGACGATTGCAGCCGATACCTTCATCAACTCTCTCAATCCGTGGTGAACTCGAGCCGGGCCGCGCTAGTTCGCGAAATTGATCATACCGATACTTGTCGGCGTGACCTTGTAGACGATCGAACTCGTCAGGATGTAGTCGGCAGCCTGATCCTCATAGGCGTTGTTGCCGGCCATCCCATCGACCGGAACGACAACACTGAACCCTCGCAGCGCGGCCGAAACCGATGTGAACAGGACGCCGTTGTGGGACGCGACACCAACGGGCACGAGGGTTTTGATCCCGTGCTCAGTCAGCAGCTTCTGAAGGCCCGTGTCCTTGTCGCGGAGGATGAACTTGTCGACGAACGCCGTTACGACGGGTTCATTGCCCTGTGGCGCAAGCTCGGGAATGTAATCGCTGATCTTCGGATCAGGGAAGGTCGCCGGCGACGGGCTGGGAAAAAGCGCGTAGATTACGTACACACCCTTGGCACGAGCTTCGGCGAGAAGCTTCTGAATTTTCGGCACGGCCGCTATGCAGCGCGGCCGCCTCTCCGTGTTGCAGGTCTGCCTGACGATATCGACAAGCAGGAGCGCTGTTGTCTTGGGATCGAGCGTCACGGACTGTAGCTGGGGCGGAGGTGGCGCCTTGATGCTTTGCCATTCATCGATGACCGTCTCCGCGCGCGAGGGCGGACTGTTCATCGAGGCGATGACCACGGCAACGGGCAGCAGCAGACAACGCAGTCGAAACATGCCTCCCCCCTCTTCACTGGATCAAAGCGTCTTGAAGAGAATGCAGACCGGGCTGCCGACATGGACGACCTGGTCGGTCGCAGAGAGGCGGCCGCTGGCGGCGTCGCGCTTGAAGAGATTGACCGTGTCGGTGTCCTCATTCGCCGCGAACAGGAAGTCGTCCGATGGCGCCAGCGCGAAGAAACGCGGCGTCTTGCCGCCGCTTGCCGTCCAGCCCACGGGTGTCAGTCTGCCGGTTGCGGCCTCGATCGCAAACACAGCGATGCTGTCGTCACCGCGGTTGGTCGCGTAGACAAAGCGACCATCGGCCGAAACGGCGATCTCGGCCGCACGGCTGTTGCCGGTATAGGTATCAGGCACCGCGGAGACGATCTGGAACGGCGCAAGTGCGCCGGTTGCAGGATCGAAGTGATAGGCCGTGACGGTCGAGTCGAGTTCATTGACGACATAAGCGAGCCGCCCGCTGTGGTGAAACGCGACATGGCGTGGCCCTGCCCCTTCGCGCGCCGGCACCGGCTTGCCGGCAAGGGCGAGCTTTCCCGTCTTGGCATCGATCCTGTAGGTGAAGACGAGGTCGAGGCCCTTGTCCGGCACCACGACGAACGCGCCTGATGGATCGAACTCGACCTGGTGCGGCTTGGCGAAGGGCTGCTCGACGCGATGCGGCCCAATCTTCCCTTCCAGCTTGACGAGATCGATCACGGCGCCGAGCGAGCCGTCCTCCTGCCGTGGCAGCAGTGCAAGCGTGGACGTGATGTGATTGGCGACCACCACGAACCGGTTGGTCGGATCTATCGCGAGATGGACGGGGTTCTTTCCTTCCGTGCTCTGCCGGTTGATCACGGCAAGCTTGCCGCTCGCAGGATCGATCGCCATCGCCGTGATCTCGCTGAGATCGCCGTGCACCGTGTAGAGAAAGCGTCGCGTGCGGTCGAAGGCGAGAAACGACGGATTGACGAGATCGCCGAGGAGCTGGACATGACGCCAGGCGCCGGTCGCATTGTCCATCGCGTAGACGTTGAGCCCGTCGCCGCGGGCGTTGCGCTCCTTCGTGGTGCGCGCTCCGACAAAGACGAATGAGCGAGAGCCTTCGGGCATGTTGTCCTCCGGATGAGACTTCTGTGTCTGGGATAGCGCTGACGCGGCGCGCCATGCAGCCGTAACGGCGCCGGCGGCGACGAGGCGCGCGAACACGCGCCGCGAGAGGGAAACTCGATCAGAGCGGGGCAACGACGCGGGGTGTGCAGCAGAATCTCCAGGCGTCATGGCTCCCCTCATATTGCTTTTTATTTTTTAAAACACAATTATGCGCGAGACGCAAGAACCACCCGCGACCCGCTTGTGCCGCCCGCGCCGGTAAGCGACACCTCCTTGAGAGAGGACCAACCCGAGTCGCCCCATGCCCCGCCCGAATCTCGCGACCCAGATGACCGCGCGGATCCTCGATTACATCCGCGCCAACGACCTGCAGGCCGAGCAGCATCTGCCGAGCCAGACGCTGGCGGATGCACTGCGCGTCTCGCGTGCGCCGATCAACACGGCGCTGCAAATCCTCGAAGACATGAAGATCGTCCGCTCCGAGCCCAATCGCGGCTTCTTCCTGGTCAAGAGCGCCGCTGAGCTTCCCGACCTGCCGGATGCGGAGGAAGCCGAGCCCGAGCGCGAGGACGAGTGGTACTTCGCCATCGCCGAGGATCGGCTGGCGGGCAAGCTCCCGGACAAGGTCAGCGAGAACGAGTTGATGCGCCGCTATGGCCTCTCGCGCACACGCCTGCTGAAGATCCTTACCAAGATTGCCGATGAAGGCTGGATCGAGCGCCTGCCCGGCAATGGCTGGGCGTTCGGTCCGCTGCTCACTTCGCGCGAGAGCTATCAGCAGGGCTATCAACTGCGCGTAGCGCTGGAGCCGCAGGCCCTGCTGCTGTCGAGCTTTGAGATCGATCGTGCGGCGTTCGCGGCCGCGCGCGAGCAGCAGCAATGGCTGCTCGACGGCGGCTACAAGCGCGCGTCACGCTCGGAGATCTTTGCCGCCAACGCCGAGTTCCACGAGATGCTGGTCGGCTGCGCGCACAATCCGTTCTTTCTCGACGCGGTAAAGCGAGTGAACCGGCTGCGCCGGCTGGTGGAGTATCGCATCACGGTGGACCGCAGCCGCCTCCCCATCCAGTGCCGCGAGCACATCAACATCCTGACATTGCTGGAAAAAGGCCTGCGGCAGGAGGCGTCGGACTTCCTCCGCATCCACATCGAGGGCGCCGGCCTGATCAAGGTCCCGAAGGTCTGATTTCGACGATATTGCATTTTATCGTATAAAATGCATAAATGCCTGCAAGGCGCCCGCCTGCAGGGGAGGTTGGCGTTGCCGACAAGCCCCGACGAAACGCAGCAAGGGAACGCCGACAATGTCCGCCACCGCAGCGACCATCGAACAATCCACCATGCGCAAGGTGTCCTGGCGCATCGTGCCCTATTGCTTCGGCCTCTACGTCATCTCCTATCTCGACCGCGCCAATATCGGCTACGCCGCGCTTCAGATGAACAAGGAGCTCGCGCTGTCGAGCGAAGCCTTCGGCTTTGCCGCCGGCATCTTCTTCATCGGCTATTTCCTGTTCGAGGTGCCGAGCAACATCGCGCTCAACAAATACGGCGCACGGATCTGGATCTCGCGCATCCTGATCAGCTGGGGCATCGTCGCAACCGCAAGCGCCTTCGTGCAGAGCCCGATGCAGCTCTATGTCCTGCGCTTCCTGCTCGGCGTCGCCGAGGCCGGCTTCTTTCCCGGCATCATCATCTATCTGACCTACTGGTTCCGCGCCAAGGAGCAGGCGACGACGGTCGCGCTGTTCACCGCGGCTATTCCGGTGTCCTATCTGATCGGCGCGCCCCTGAGCACCTGGATCATGGACCACGTCGCGGGCTTTGGTCTCAGCGGCTGGCGCTGGATGCTGCTGCTCGAAGGCGGACCCGCGGTGATCGCCGGTGTCGTCAACTACTTCGTCATGACCGATCGTCCCGAGCAGGCCAAATGGCTCACACAGCAGGAACGCGACTGGCTCACCGAAGAGCTGCGCAAGGACCATGCGGGCCGGCGTAACGTTCAGCACCTCGGCATCGTCGCCGCGATCACCAATCCAAAAGTGCTGTTCCTGTCGATGATCTATTTCATCTACCAGGTCGGCAATCTCGGCATCGGAATGTGGATGCCGCAGATCATCAAGGGCCTTTCGTCCTCGCTGACCAATTTCGAGGTCGGCCTCGTCGCCATGCTGCCTTACGCCTTCGCGACCGTGGTCATGGTGCTATGGTCGCGCAACTCCGATCGCACCGGCGAGCGGCAGAAGCACTCGGCGATTCCACTGTTATGGGGTGCGATCGCGCTCGCGCTCACCGGCCTCGTGGTTCAGCCCGCCGTCGCCATGACGCTGATCTCGTTGTCGCTCGCCGGCATCTACGCCTTCAAGTCACCGTTCTGGTCGCTGCCCGGCCTGTTCCTGACGCGCTCGACCGCAGCCGTATCGATCGCGGCGATCAACTCCATCGGCAATCTCGGCGGCTTCGCCGGACCCTACGCCATCGGCGCAATCAAGGACTGGACCGGCAGCACCTATGGCGGACTCCTGTTCCTCAGCGGATTGTTGTTCGTGTCGTTCCTGATGACCTGGTTCGCCCGGATGGAGAACGCGGACGAAGCGCAGACGCAGGCTGCTGAGCAACACGCCTGATCGGATAGGCAGGATCGAGAGATGACTGATTTCGGAATGCTTCGCAGCGGATCGCAGACTTATCGCATCGCCGACATCGCGGCCGTGGCAGGTGAGGACCTCCCTCGCCTGCCCGTGATCCACCGCATCCTGCTCGAAAACGTGCTGCGCATCGGCGGCACGGATCGGGATGCGTCGGTTGCCGCCATTCTCGGTTGGCTCGCCAATGGACGCAGCGAGAGCGAGATCGCCTTCCAACCCTCGCGCGTTCTCATGCACGACACGACCTGCGGCCCGGCGCTGGTCGACATTGCGGGCCTGCGCGCCTCGCTCGCGGAAGCCGGCGGCGATCCGAACCGGCTCAATCCGGTGCTCCCGGTCGACGTCTCGACCGACCATTCGCTCGGCGTCGACGTGTTTGCACGGCCGGACGCGATGGTGCGCAACATGGCGCAGGAGCTGACGCGCAACGGCGAGCGCTACCGCTTCATGAAATGGGCAAGCCAGGCGCTCGACGGCGTGCGCGTGCATCCACCCGGTACCGGCATCATGCACACGCTGAATCTCGAGCGGCTCGCCAGCGTCGTGACGACGCTGCATCGCGACGGCGAAAATTGGGCCGCACCCGACACGCTGATCGGCACGGACAGCCACACCCCGATGATCAACGGCATCGGCGTGCTCGCCTGGGGCGTCGGCGGGCTGGAAGCCGAAAGCGTGATGTTCGGCATGCCCGTGACTATGCGCGTGCCTGACGTCGTCGGTGTCCGCCTGACCGGGCGGCTGCGTGAGGGCGTGCTCGCGACCGATCTCGCGCTGACCGTCACCGAGCGCCTTCGAAGAATCGATCTTGCGGACCGCTTCGTCGAGTTCTTTGGGTCGGGTGTTTCGGCGCTCTCGGCCGGCGATAGGGCCGTCGTCGCCAACATGACGCCGGAGTTCGGCGCCAATTCCGGCTACTTCCCGATCGACAGCCGGACCCTCGACTATCTCGGGCAGACCGGCCGGTCGCGTGAGCAGCTCGCGCTGGTCGAGGCGTATGCGCGGCGTCAAAAACTCTGGTTCGATCCCGAGGCCGCGCCGCGCTACACCGAGACCATCAGCATCGATCTCGACGAGGTCGAGGTCAGTCTCGCCGGCCCTCGCCGCCCGCAGGACCGTATCGCTGCCGGCAACACCGCCGAGGCACTCTCGCTCGGACGCTCCACCGCAACCACCGACGTGGATCGCGCCGATCCGCCGGCCAATGGCGCGGTCGCAATTGCGGCGATCACGAGCTGCACCAACACGTCGGACCCAAGGCTGCTAATCGCGGCTGGACTGCTTGCCCGCAAGGCGCGGCAACTCGGGCTCAAGCCACCCGCCTGGGTGAAGACCTCGCTCGCACCGGGCTCGCCGACTGCGGAGCGCTATTTGCGGCGCTCAGGCCTGCTCGACGATCTCGAGGCGCTCGGCTTCGGCATCGTCGGCTATGGCTGCACGACCTGCATCGGCAATTCCGGACCGCTGGCGCCTGCCATGACCAGCGCGATTGCAGAGACGAAAATGGCGCCTGTCGCCGTGCTGTCGGGTAACCGTAACTTTCCCGGCCGGGTGCATTCGCAGATCGAGCTTGCTTTCCTCGCATCGCCGCCACTGGTCGTCGCCTTTGCGCTCGCCGGCGACGTCGCACGCGATATCCTTCGCGACCCGATCGCGCGCAGTGCCGCCGGCTCCGAGGTGCGCCTTTCGGATCTCTGGCCAACCGGTCGCGAAATCGATACCGCACTGGCACGCGCACGTGAAAGCCGCGACTACAGCCGGGCCTATGACGCCGCGGAAGCCAGCGCCGACTGGGCCGCGTTCGAGGCCCCCAGCACGGCGCTGTTTCCGTGGGATGACGCCTCCACCTATATCCGCCGTCCGCCTTTCGCGGATTTCGGCCGCGGTACGCGCCTTGGACATTACGCGGCCACGCCGCTCCTGGTGCTCGGCGACGACATCACGACTGACCACATCTCGCCGGCAGGCGCGATCGCGGCAAACGGCGAGGCAGCGCAATATCTCGTCGCGCGCGGCGAGAACCCGCACGACCTCAACGTCTACGCCGCGCGGCGCGGAAACTGGGAGGCAATGCTGCGCGGGCTCTTCACCAACAAGAGCGTGCGCAACCTGCTCGGCCCCGATCTGCCGCCGGGGCAGACGATCCTTGCAGGCTCCGGTGAACGGCTGTCGCTCCGGCTTGCCGCCGAGCACTATGAGAAGCAGCAGTGCCCGGTCGTCGTCGTGGCCGGCGAGCGCTATGGCATGGGCTCATCACGTGACTGGGCGGCGAAGGGCGTTGCGCTGCTCGGCGCGCGCGCCGTGCTGGCGCTGAGCTTCGAGCGCATCCACCGCTCCAACCTGATCGGCATGGGGATCCTGCCGCTGCGCCTGCCGGCGGACCACCGACCGCAAGAGTTGGGCTTGAGGCCGGACGATCGCCTGGAGATCGACGCCCCCTTCGAAGCGCTGAAGCCCCGCGCGGCGGTCAATGTTCGCATCCTGCGTGACGGCGCCGAAATCGACCGCTTCGTCGGCACTGCCGCTGTCGAAACCAATCTGGAATGCGAGACCCTGCGCGTCGGCGGGCTACTGCCGCTGATCCTGCGGCGGCACTCGGACGGCCCGACCGAACAGGCCGGCGAGACATCCATTGAAAGGGCGACCACTCCCTCGATTTGAAGCGAGCCGCCGGGGAAAAGACAAGAAAAACGGGCGGATTCCGGCCCGACCGCGACAATCTGGCATGGTTGTTGCTCCCTTTTTGGCGTCCAAGACGCGTCAAACCGGGGGAGTTCACCATGTCGACCATTACCGCGGCGCCGGCCGCCGAGCCGAAGCCGCTTTACACCTCGCTGTTCGTCCAGGTTCTGGCGGCGCTGGTGCTCGGCATCATTCTGGGCGTGACCGTTCCGGACTTCGCCATCAGCCTCAAGATCCTGAGCGACGCCTTCCTCAAACTGATCTCGATGATCGTGGCGCCGATCGTGTTCTGCGTCGTCGTGCACGGCATTGCCGGCGCCGGCGATCTCAAGAAGGTCGGCCGCGTGGGCGTCAAGGCGCTGCTCTATTTCGAGGCGATGACGACGGTGGCGCTCGTGGTCGGCCTCATCCTCGCCTACGTCTTCGGCCCCGGCCATGGCATGAACATCGATCCTTCGACGCTGGACGCCAAGGCGCTCAACACCTACGCCGACAACGCCCACAAGCTGCAGGGCGCGGGCATCGGCGCCTTCCTGCTCAACGTCATCCCGTCGACCTCGTTCGACGCGCTGTCGCGCAACGACGTGCTCCAGGTGCTGTTCTTCGCCGTGCTGTTCGGCGTCGGCCTCGCGCTGGTCGGCGGCGAGAAGGGCAAGCTCGTCACCTCCATCATCGATGCAGCCTCCACCGTATTGTTCCGCGTCATGGGGCTGATCGTGCGGGTCGCCCCGCTCGGCGTGCTCGGCGCGGTCGCCTACACCGTCGGCAAATACGGCGTCGGCTCGCTGAAGCAGCTCGTCTCGCTGGTGATGCTGTTCTACGTCTCGGTCGGCATCTTCGTGCTCGGCGTGCTCGGCAGCGTGATGGCGCTCGCCGGAATCAACATCCTCAAATTCCTCGCTTACCTGCGCGAGGAATTGACCATCGTGCTCGCGACCGCCTCCTCCGACGCGGTGCTGCCCCAGATCATGAAGAAGCTCGAGCGGATGGGCGTGAAGGATTCCGTGGTCGGTCTCGTGATCCCGACCGGCTATTCCTTCAACCTCGATGCCTTCTCGATCTACCTGACGCTCGCCGTCGTCTTCATCGCGCAGGCGACCAACACGCCGCTGTCCTTCGGCGATCTCCTGCTGGTGCTCGGCGTGTCCCTGATCACGTCAAAAGGCGCCCACGGGGTGCCCGGCTCGGCGATCGTGATCCTCGCAGCGACACTCAACGCGGTGCCGAGCATTCCGGCGATCGGTCTCGTGCTGGTGCTCTCGGTAGACTGGTTCATCGGCATGGCGCGCGCCCTCGGCAACCTCACCGGCAATTGCGTTGCCACCGTCGTGGTCGCCGCCTGGGAAGGCGATCTCGACCGCGCCAAGGCGGCGCAGGTGCTGGACGGCGGCGAGACCGTCGATGTGACGGCGGGCTAAGCCGCCGTCGGGGCTAAAGCGCGATGAGATTCGGATGAATCGTCATCGCGCTTTAGGTTGTTGTTTGAGCATGATCCCCGGGCAAACGCGTTCCGCGTTTGTCGCGAGGGAAAACCGCTTCACACTTTTCCGGATCATGCTCTAGCGCAGGTGCGCGTTCTCATAGTGCCTGCGCTCCGCCGCCGTGAGCGGCGGTCTGGCCGCGTTTGCCGGTGTCACCGCAATCACGACGGCGGAGCTGGATTGCTGCCGTCCCAGCACCAGCAAATCGACGCCATCCGGCGTAATCCGCATCGCATAGTCGTAGCCATCGAGGAGACGCGCTGCCACGCGCGACAGCGGACCGTCGAACACGCCGGACGTTTGCGTTTCAAGCGCGTTGCTGGTGCGATAGCGCAGGTTGAAGCGGTCGTGCAGCGCCGCCAGGACGTCATGCAGGGTGGCGTCGCGGGCCTCAATGTGCACGGCATCCGGCCTGCCGTCGACCTGCACCTCCGCGGTTGCCGCGCAATCACCGGCCAAAAGGCTGGCCGATACCGCCGCGAGCAGCATGGATCGCCTGCATATCGTCATGCCAGTTCCGCCTCCGGAATCTCTCGCGCCAGGCGTTCGCGGAGCGGCTTCAACCGCTCGGCATGGTGACGCCATTTGCCGACCGATGACGGGTAGATCGGGCGGCGCACCTGGACGGCGCTGGCGGTCGAGGATGGCGCAGGGCTTTCATGAAAGCGCATCACGCCGTCCTCCCAGGGAAGCCCGAGAAAGCGAATGATGTTCCGGCTCGCCGCCGCCTGATCCCGCACGATGTCCTCGTAGTTGATCTCCATGAGCGCGTCGGGTGGCAGCACCGCGCGCCAGTGCCGAGACAGGCGGCGATACGCCAGATAATAGTCCGCAAGCTCGATCTGGTGATAGGCGAAGGAGAACTTGCCGCGGAAGTGCGCCTTGTAGATCGCCCAGCACGAATCCATCGGATGCCGCTGCACGAGGATGATCTTGGCCAACGGCAGCGCCACGTGAATGAGGCCGCAATAGAGATAGTTCTCCAGCGTCTTGTCGATGAAGCGGACATTGTCCGGCACGCGAAGCGCCGTGGCCTGGTCCAGATAGCGCCTGCCTATGCTCTCGAGGTCGCGGCCGCCCGGACGCTCTGCCATGACGCGGCGCATTTCGGCTGCGAACGCACTGGTTTCGCCGACGGAATGCATCGCGGAATGGCTGGCGATGATCCGCTCCACCAGCGTCGTGCCGGTCCTCGGCAGGCCGGTGACGAAGACGGGCGCAGCCGCAGCAAAGCTGCGCGGCGCAGCTTCGATCCAGCTTCGCGTGTGCGCTCGGATGATCGCATCGATCTCGCGGATCTCGTCGGCGGGATCGCGCGGAAGCGACCGGTGCTGGAGGTCACAGCCGGCCTCGATATGATCGAAAGCGCGATCCCAGCGATCGAGATCCTCGCACTCCTTGCCGAGCGCAAAGCGCAGCATGATTTCGCTCGGCTGCGATAGCCGCCCCTCGCGAAGCAGCGTTTCCATCTCATCGATATGGTTGCGATCGGGACTCTGAGTGCGCAGGTCCGAACGCAAATAGTGCGCAAGACCATAGTTGCGGTCATGAGCGATCGCCGCGTCGCAATGCGCTTCGGCATCGCCGAGCGCGCCGATCATCCGCTCGGCGGCCGCCAGATTGAACAGATATTGCGGTACATCCGGCCGCGCGGCCACCGCGCGACGAAAAAGCTCCCTCGCCCGCTGCTGAAGCCCGAGCAGGCCGAACATCGCGCCGACGGCGTCGAGCGCGTCCGGTTCCTTGCCGAGATGCTCGGCCGCGACCTCCGTCGCCGCGCAGGCCTGACGGGTCTCACCAGCCACGAACAGGCATTTCGCGCGCAACACCAGTGCAATCGGGTTGGTCGGTGCGAGCGCGACGGCGCGATCTGCGCTGACGCTGGCCGCATCCTGCCGGCCACGCAGCAGCGCGGTTTCAGTCAGCAACGCCCAGGCGCGCCACTCGTTGGAATTTTGGCCGAGGATCTGCGCGCACATCCGCTCGGTGCCAGCTAGATCACCTGCGGCGAACGCACCGCGCGCGGCGTCGATCGAAGCGACGCTCCCCTGGAGCTTAACATCCAAGCGAATTGCTCCAATGCTGCGACGATTGATATGAGAATTGACCCGGCGGCAGTGGGCCGCCGGGTCATGCCTGGTGAAGCGATCAGCTTCGATCAATCATCGTCGCGATCGTCGTCGCGGCGGTCGGCAAAGTTGAAATTGCCGAAGAGGTCGCCAATCGCCGGACGGTTGACGGGGACGTAAGGATTCTCGTCCGAGGTCACCGGATTGGGCAACGTATCGCGCGTCTTGGCGCCGAGCGGCTTGAGGTGCCAGTTGCGCTCGATGAACTTGGTGATCGAGACGTGATCGCCATATTCGTGCGACATACGTCCGCCGCGCGAATATTTCGACACGACAAGCAGCGGGATCCGCGTACCGTCGCCGAAGAAGTCGACCGGCTGGACATAGCCGGAGTCGTAGTAGCCGCCGCCCTCATCCATGGTGATGACGATGGCCGTGGACTTCCACAGTTCCTTGTTGGACTTCACCTGATCGACGATCTTCTTGGCAAAGGCCTCGAAGATATCGACCCGGGATGACGAGGGATGACCATCGTTGAACGTGCTCGGCTTGACAAAGGACACGGAGGGAAGATTGCCGTTGGCGATTGCGTCGTAGAGATCGAGCGTATCCTTCAGATGTGCGTTGCGCTGTGCCGCATTGGTCATGACCGAGGCGGAGAACAGGAACGGATTGCAGATGTTGCAATAGAGGTAGGCGACCGGGTCCAGCGCACCGAAATTGGTGCCTTCTCCAGGCGCGGTCTTGAAGTCATTCCAGCGCTCACCGAAATACGCCCAGGAGACATCGGCCTGGGTCAGCGCGTCGCCGATGTGCCGCTGCTTGATGACCGGCGGCAAGGTGAACGGGCCGTTGTTGATCGGATCGGTCGCGCCGCTGCCGATAAAGGCAGGAACGTAGTTGTTCAGGAGATAGTAGGCGTGCGGCGCGCAGCGCGGCGGCACGTGGATGGCGTTGAGGTAGGTGACGACCGGGCCAACGCCCGGCTGGCTCGGATCCGAGCAGTTTGAATAGCTGCCGCCTCCGTAGCCGTCATTGAGATACCAGTTGTTGGTGCCAGGCGCCGGGTTCGGATTCTCGATCTCGTTGACGTATTGCGGTGGATTGGAACCGGGGATGAGCACGTGGTCGGGCGTCGCGGGATCACCCTTGTCGTCGGCATAATAGAGCGCGTCGGCGTAGCCGATCATCATGTGATTGGCGAAAGTGCCACCCATCACGCTTTGGTGGAAATTGTCGTTCAGCGTGTACTTGTGCGCAAGCTCGGTCAGATAGGGCGCGTCGCCCTTGGCGACATTGTAGAAGCCCAGCGCGATCGCGCCCTCCTTGAGCGCGTGCGGGGTCGGGTTGCCATTGCTGCCCGAGGAGACGCTCTCTTCCACAAAGGTGAAGAGATCGGCCTGGCATCCGCTGGGGTTGTGGTGCGTAGCCTTGGCGACGTCGCAGTCTAGCTGCTGCCACATCTGGTAGAAGCGGTGGACCGGGCTGCCACCATAGGTCTTGTAGAGGCTGGTCGGGGTTTCGCCGGCCTGCGCCAGCGTAACCAGCGGATAGGGACCGTTCGGCAGATTGTCGAAATCCAAAATACGCGAGTCCGGTGAATTGCCAGGCAATCCCGTCGCGCCGGTCGTCAGGAGGGGCAGATCGTGCTGACTGAGGCCGTAGTCCGCCTGCGCCGCGAGTTGCAGCGTGGCGAGGCATCCCGGACCGTTGAGCGCCGCCTGATCGACGGAGGTGTAGCAGGATTGCGGCGCGTAGGAGGTTCCCGGCGCCTGCACCTTGTTGGTCGTGTGATTGTACGGCGTCTTCTGGCCGGGGTTGATGGAGAACGTATTGTTGACGACGGCAGAGAACTGCGCGGCCTTGGCGTAGTTCGGGCCGGGCAATCCGTCCTTGGTGATGATGCCCTTGGAGAGCAGATTGTCGACGCGCTCGCCCGGACGGCGCGGTTCGAAGGTGGCAAAGACGTGGTCGAAGGTGCGGTTTTCGCCAAGGATGACGATCACATGCTTGATCGGCGTCTCGGTCCGGTCGCCGTTTTTGTTGGTGCCCCCGAGCGAATTGTTGTCCATCGCATAAGCATCACATCCCATCAGCGACAGGATCGCGGTGGTCACCACCGTGCGATCGCGTAGACGTCGTGTCATGTTCGAAAGCATTGCGCGCCCCTCTGTTCGTTTCCTGAATGCAGAGAATTGTTTCAGTGCATGTCAGGTTAAGAGGCGCATTTGTCAGACGTGCTGCGCAGACGTGTCACTTCCATTACGCGATTATGACAACGTGCAGGGACCAATTGTCGCAACCGGCGAGCGCTTGTCGATTGCAGTCAATGGCTTGCCGGCGATCTCCCGCGAGTTCCATCGCAACCGGGCGTGAGCGGGAGTGCTGCTATCGAACATTCGACGGCAAGTTTGTTGATCGGCAGGATCATTGCCCCTCGGCCTGAACCGGCGGCTTCTGCGTGCCTTGGACGCTCTGGCTCAGCGATGCCAGCGCCGTCTTCAGCTCGTCAGAGATGGGCGAGAGCCCCTCAATATCCTCGAAGGCTTGGGCGACGCGTTCATTCGCTGATTTCTCGAACGGCTCGAAGCCTTCAGAGATGCGCGTCCCTTCTCCAAGCGCGGTGGAAGCGACCATTAGCCCAAGCAGGAGGAGCGCGGTTCCGACGATGCCGCTCTTGCGAATGCGAGAGATCGGCGGTGGCTGCACGAGGCGGTCATTGGTCATTGTCTAATACCTCACGGCGTACAGTCCGTGGATCATGCCGATCCTCGCGAGCAAACGGTAGATCGGGCGCCTACCATTAGGAGGTACTCAAGCGGAGGCGCTTCCTGTCCATGCTTATGCGCTCTCTCATCTTTGCCCGCCGAATTGATCGATCAATTGATGTCTCAGGTTCGGCACGGGTGCCAAGCTTCTGCACCGGGCGTGTCTAGAGGCTTCGTCTCACACTTTCGAGAAATCGTTGTTTTTCGCCGGGCGCGTAACCTTGGGAAGCTCCATAATACGGTTCATTGTATTGATTGTGCGGTGCGGCCCTGTAGTGGATCGGCGGCTTACCTTGCGCGTACGATCTGGTCTCAACGGGCGCGGGTGATCTTGATCCGGCTTGGCGAGAATGACGCCGGTTGTCCCGTCTCACCGGCGCCGCCGCACCCGCGTAATACGGGTTGAGGACGCACATCTGACCGTTGGCCGACGCCCTGCATTGGTCCATCGTCGTGTAGCTGCATCTATAGTAAGGGGTGGCTCCGAAAGAGACGACGTACAAGCAGACGGGAAAAGCCGGATCATATCTCTGAGCCTGGACGTGCCCTGCTGCTAAGGCGATACCCGTCGTCAAAATCGTCAAAGCCAATGTGCGCATTGGAGCTGCCTCCAAGATGGCCCAACACCGGCGCACTCAGACCGTAGGCAGTATTGATCCAAGTCAATGTTCTGGGAATAGGTTCACGCGCGTGCAGTGAGAGGCCGCGCCAGTCTTGAGAAGGTAAGAGAACTAGCTACCTTCCCGCAGCCGAAAATTCTCGATCACTCTCAGCAGCACGCGGGCGCCTACGTCGGCGTCGGCGGGCTCGACGTGCTCGTCGGGATGATGGCTGATGCCGCCACGGCAGCGGACGAAGATCATGGCGACATCGGCGATGTCGATCATGGCCATGCCGTCATGGCCGGCGCCGCTCGCGAGTTCGAACACCGCAAATCCCTCCGCGGCGATCGCCTGCGCGATCTGGTCCTTCAGCCAGGGTGCGCAGGGCGCGGTGCGGTTCTCGTGGGTGACGTCGAGCTGGAGCGACAACTGCCGGCGCCTGGCGATCGCCTCGATCTGGCGGACGACGTCGGCGACCGCACGCTTGCGGTGCATGTCGGTCGGCGCGCGCATGTCGATGGTGAACGACACTTCGCCGGGAATGACATTGGTCGCGCCGGGCTTTGCGTGGACGTAGCCGACGGTGCCGACGAGCCCGCCCTCATCGGTGCGGCAGAACTGCTCGATGGCGCCGATGCATTCGGCCGCCCCCGTTAGCGCGTCGCGGCGCAGCGCCATGGGCACGGTGCCGGCGTGCCCGGCCATGCCGGTCAACCGCGCGGCAAGCCGCGTCGCGCCGGCGATCGCGCTGACGACGCCGACCGAGAGATTTTGCGCCTCCAGCACCGGTCCCTGCTCGATGTGCAGCTCGAGATAGGCCAGCAGCTCGCGCCGCGTCCGCGCCGCCGCGCCGATGTGGTCGGGATCGAGACCGAACTGCACGAGCGCATCGCGCATCGAGACGCCGTCGCGGTCGCGCGCGTTCAACACGCTCTCGTCGAACGTGCCGGCGACCGCCCGGCTGCCGAGCAGCGTGGACGCAAACCGCACGCCCTCCTCGTCGGCAAAGCCGATGACCTCGATCGCGAACGGCAGGCGCGTGCCGCGGCGGTTCAACTCGGCGATGCAGGCAATCGCCGTGATCACACCGAGCGGACCGTCCCATTTACCGGCATCGCGCACGGTGTCGTAGTGCGAGCCCAGCATCAGGCACGGCAAGCCCGGCCGCTCGCCCTCGTAGCGGCCGCAGACGTTGCCGATCGCATCGAGATGTGCGCGCATGCCGGCCTCGCGCATCCAGCCGAGGATGAGATCGGCGGCGGTGCGCAATTCCTTGCTCAGATAGATCCGCGTGAGCTTGCCCGCGTCCTCCGAAATGGCGCCGAGCTCGTTGATGCGACGTACGATCTCCTCGCCGAGCGAGCCATCTTGAACGGCGATACCACGAGCCATCTCGCTCAAACTTTCCATCCTGCAGGCGCAACCGCTCGAGGGAGGCCCGATGACCATCGATACAAGTTCGGTGCCAGCGCGGCGGGTCCGACTCGCGGACTGGTTAGCATGAATGCAGGGCCGGCAGGCCATCCGGCACATCGGACGGCCGCCAGGAGACCGGGTTAATGCTGCTTAACTACCTTGCATACAATTCCGATATACTGCCTATAATTTAGACTATCCACCTCCTGCCTAAGTTTCGAACTCTAAACATACTCGTTATTTTACAATGACTTAATTGTGCATGCTTGCTCGATAATCTCTGGCACGAAGCTTGCGACATCTCATTCCGGCTACCCCAGACCGGCGGTGGCCAGGAGAGAGGGGCGGTCCATCCGCCAAGGGAGAATCCAATGGATTTTGGCAGGATTTCACGACGGCATTTGTTGCAGGGTAGCGCGGCGCTCTCCTTGGGAGCGGCGGTCGGTGTCCGCCCGGCTTTCGCGGCCGAGACGACGATCGGCTTCATCTATGTCGGCTCGCGCGACGACTATGGCTACAACCAGGCGCACGCGCAGGGCGCGGCGGCGCTGAAGAAGATTCCCGGCCTGAAGGTGGTCGAGGAAGAGAAGGTGCCGGAGACCGATGCGGTCGAGAAGACCATCGAGTCCATGATCAATCTCGATAGCGCCACCCTGCTCTTCCCGACTTCGTTCGGTTACTACAACCCGCACATGATCAAGATGGCGACAAAGTACCCGAAGCTCCGCTTCGAGCACTGCGGCGGCCTGTGGACCGACAAGGACCCGAAGAACGCTGGCAGCTATTTCGGCTACATCGACGAAGCCCAGTATATCTCGGGCATCGTCGCCGGCTACACGAGTAAGAGCGGCAAGCTCGGCTTCGTCGCCGCAAAACCGATCCCCCAGGTCCTGCGCAACATCAATGCCTTCACGCTCGGCGCACGGCTCGCCAATCCGAAGGCAACCACGCAGGTGATCTTCACCGGCGACTGGTCGATGCCGGTCAAGGAAGCCGAGGCCACCAACAGCCTGATCGACCAGGGCATCGATGTGCTCACCTGCCATGTCGACGGTCCGAAGACCATGGTCGAGAACGCCGCGCGCCGCGGCGCGATGGTGTGCGGCTATCACTGCAACCAGTCGGCACTGGCGCCCAAGGCGTATCTCACCGGCGCCGAGTGGAATTGGGAGGCGCTCTATCCCAAATTCGTCAAGATGATTGCCGCGGGTCAAGAGATCCCGAACTTCTATCGCGGCGGCCTCAAGGAAGAGATTGTCAAGGTCTCGCCCTATGGCGAAGCGGTGTCCGCCGAGGCGCGCAAGCATGCAGACGACATCAAGGCCAAGCTCACCGCCGGCAACTACGTCATCTTCAAGGGTCCGATCACGGACAACAAGGGCAAGACGGTGATCGCGGCTGGTACCGAGCGCGGCCAGCAGGATCCCGAGCTCGAGAAGATGGACTATCTCGTCGAAGGCGTGATCGGAGCGACTTCGTGACAACGGAAGCGGCGGATCCCGTCGGTGCGGTCGGGGCCGTCGCCCCGGCCGCCGAGCCGGGATTCCTCCAGCGCCACGGCGCGAGCATCGAGTACATCCTGATCCCGGGCGCGGCGCTGGTCGGCGCGCTCGCGGTGTTCGGCATCTTCGTCGCGCTGTTCGGCAAGAACCCGCTCGACCTCTATTTCTACATGTACCAGGGCGCGTTCGGCACCTGGTTCTCCTGGCAGAACACCCTGACGCGCGCTTCACCGCTCATCCTGACCGCGCTGTGCACGGCACTGCCGGCGCAGCTCGGCATGGTCATCATCGGCGGCGAAGGCGCGCTCCTGATCGGCGCGCTGTCGGCAACCAGCGCGGCGCTGGCGCTGCAAGGCGCACCGCCGCTCGTGATCCAGATTGCGATGGTCTGCGGCGGCGTGATCGGCGGCGGATTGTGGATCATGCTGTCCGGCGGCTTGCGGCAATATCGCGGCGTCAACGAGACGATCTCGAGCCTCCTGCTCGTCTATATCGCGCTCGCCATCCTCAACCATCTCGTCGAAGGCGTGATGCGGGATCCCGCAAGCCTCAACAAGCCCTCGACGCGCGAGATCGGCGCGGCCAACATGATCGGCAGCATCCCCGGCACCGACGTGCATTGGGGCCTCGTCTTCGGCCTCATCGCCGCAATCACCGCCTACATCCTGATCTACCACACCGTGTTCGGCTTCGCCGCGCGGGTTGCCGGCGGCAACATCCGCGCCGCGAAGATCGTCGGGCTCGGCGTCAACAAGCTCATCCTCACGATCTGCTTCCTCGCCGGCGGCGCGGCGGGGCTCGCGGGCATGGTCGAGGTCGCGGCCGTGCAGGGCCGCACCAATGCCAATCTCGCCGCCGGCTACGGCTTCACCGGCATCCTGGTCGCCTTCCTCGCGCGGCAAAATCCGCTTGCGATCATTCCGGTCGCGATCCTGCTCGGCGGCATCAGCGCCAGCGGCGGGCTGTTGCAGCGCCGCCTCGGGCTGCCCGATGCGTCCGTGCTGGTGCTGCAAGGCATCATCTTCGTCTTCGTGCTGGCAAGCGATGCGCTCTACGGACGCGTCGGTTTTCTCAAAGGAAAGTCCTGAGATGGCGGATGGCTCGATCGGACTCTGGACCGTGCCGCTCGCCGTGTTCGGCGGCGCCATTCGCGTTTCGACGCCGTTCCTTTTCGTGAGCCTGGGTGAATGCATCACAGAGCGTTCCGGCCGCATCAATCTCGGCCTTGAAGGCACGCTGGTGATGGGCGCGATGAGCGCCTATGGCATCTCCTATCTCTCAGGCTCGCCGTGGCTGGGCGTGCTCGCCGCCGGCGTCACCGGCGCGCTTCTCGGCGCGCTGCATGCCGGCATCTGCTCGCTGCCGCGCGTCAACGACATCGCGGTCGGCATTGCGCTCATGCTGTTCGGCACGGGCCTCGCCTTCTATCTCGGCAAGCCGCTGATCGAGCCAACCGCACCGCGGCTGCCGGCGATCGATTTCGGCTGGTGGAGCGACATCCCGCAGGTGCGCGCGGCGCTGCGCATCAACGTCATGTTCCTGATCGGCGTCGCGCTTGCGCCCATCCTCTACTGGGCCTTCCGCACCACGCGCTGGGGCCTGCTCATCCGCACCGCCGGCGAAAGCTCGGATGCGGCGCGCGCCATGGGCCATTCCGTGCTCCTGATCCGGCTGCGCGCCACCATGGTCGGCGGCTTTCTTGCCGGCATCGGCGGTTCGTTCCTGTCGTTGTTCTATCCCGGAAGCTGGAACGAGGGCCTGTCCTCGGGCCAGGGCATCACGGCGGTCGCGCTCGTGATCTTCGCGCGGTGGGATCCGATGCTGTGCCTGTGGGCCTCGCTCGCCTTCGGCGGCGCCGCGGCGCTCGGCCCCGCGCTGCAATCGGTCGGTGTCACCTCCGGCTATCATCTCTTCAACGCCGCGCCCTACATCCTGACGCTGGCGATCATGATCATCACCTGCTCGCCGAAGCGCACGCTGACCGGCGCGCCGGCCGAATTGTCGATCACCCGCTAGGAAGCGAACCCATGCCCGAGCGCCATATCAAGTCCGAGCCCTACGCCTGGCCCTATAACGGCGATCTGCGACCTGAGAACACGGCGCTGATCATCATCGACATGCAGACCGATTTCTGCGGCGTCGGCGGCTATGTCGACAAGATGGGCTATGACCTGTCGCTGACGCGCGCGCCGATCGAGCCGATCAAAAAGCTGCTCGCGGTGATGCGCAAGCAGGGCTTCCACGTCATCCATACCCGAGAGGGCCATCGCCCCGATCTCTCCGACCTGCCCGCCAATAAGCGCTGGCGGTCGCGGCAGATCGGCGCCGGCATCGGCGATCCCGGCCCGTGCGGCCGTATTCTCGTGCGCGGCGAGCCCGGCTGGGACATCATCCCCGAGCTTGCGCCGATGCCGGGCGAACCCATCATCGACAAGCCCGGCAAGGGTTCGTTCTGCGCGACCGATCTCGAATTGCTGCTGCGGGTGCGCGGCATCGAGAACATCGTGCTCACGGGCATCACCACCGACGTCTGCGTCCACACCACCATGCGCGAAGCCAACGACCGCGGCTTCGAATGCGTGCTGCTGCACGATTGTTGCGGCGCGACCGACAAGGGCAATCACGACCACGCGCTGAAGATGATCAAGATGCAGGGCGGCGTGTTCGGCGCGGTGTCGACCTCGGATGCCATCATCGGAGCGATTTCGTGATCATCGGCGAAATACCCCCGCCGAGCGGAGCCTTCGGCGTCGACGCGCTCGCCATGACCATGCGTTTCGGCGACTTCCTGGCGCTGGACAATGTCGAGCTGAAGGTGCGCCCCGGCTCCTTCCACGCGCTGCTCGGCGAGAATGGCGCCGGCAAGTCGACGCTCGTCAAGTGCATCATGGGCTACTACCACGCCACCGAAGGCGACATCCTGATCGGCGACCGCCAGCAGGCGATCAGTAACCCGAAGGACGCCCACGCGCTCGGGCTCGGCATGGTCTACCAGCATTTTACCCTGGTGCCGGCGATGACGGTTGCCGAGAATCTCGTGCTCGCGCGCGACGACGTTCCGGCGGTGGTGGACTGGTCCAAGGAGAAACGAGAGCTCGAAGCTTTTCTGGCACGGATGCCGTTCAAGGTGCCGCTCAACGCCAAGGTCTCCGACATCTCCGCCGGCGAGCGGCAGAAATGCGAGATCCTCAAGCAGCTCTATCTGAAGCGGCGCTTCCTGATCCTGGACGAGCCGACCTCGGTGCTGACACCGGCGGAAGCCGACGAGGTGCTCGGCATGCTCCGCGACATGGTGGTCAAAGGCGAGCTGACGATCCTGATGATCACGCACAAGTTTCGCGAGGTCATGGCCTTCGCCGATGAGGTGACGATCCTGCGGCGCGGCAAGCTCGCCGGCCAGGGCAAGGTCGCCGAGCTCACGCCCGATGCCATGGCGCGCACCATGATCGGTGCGGAGGAGTTAACCGTGCAGCCCCCACGCACCGGCGAAACAGGCCAGGCGCGGCTGGAGCTGGCAAAGGTCCGCGCGCTCGACGATGCCGGCGCCGTTGCCGTGCACGATGTCTCCCTTACTGTGCGTGCCGGCGAGATCGTCGGCATCGCGGGCGTCTCCGGCAACGGCCAGCGCCAGCTCGTCGAGGTGCTGGCCGGCCAGCGCGAGGCCGAGAGCGGCGAGATCCGCGTCGCCGGCGATCCCTATCACGCGCGGCGCGAGGAGATGCGCCGACACAAGATGTCGCTCTTGCCCGAGGAGCCGCTCAAGAACGCCTGCGTCGGCGGCATGAGCGTCGCCGACAATATCGCCTTCCGCGAGTTCGACCGCGCGCCCTTTGCGAGCCTCGGCTGGTGGCTCAACCGCGGCGCCTTCCGTGACGACGCGAAGAAGAAGATCGCGCAATACAAGATCAAGACGCGCACGCCGGAGACGCCGATCTCGGCGCTGTCAGGCGGCAACGTCCAGCGCGCGGTGCTGGCGCGCGAGCTCGGTGGTGACGTCGAGGTGCTGGTCGCGGCCAATCCCTGTTTCGGCCTCGACTTTGCCGCGGTGGCCCAGATCCATGCCGAGATCATGGCCGCTCGCAATCGCGGCGCGGCGGTGCTGCTGGTCAGCGAGGATCTCGACGAATTGCTGGAGCTCTCCGATCGGTTGGTGGTGATGTTCCACGGCGAATTCGTGTATGAAGCACGGACCAGCGAAGCCGACCTCACCGTGGTCGGCCGTCATATGGCGGGACACTGACCGGGAGTAGCGATGAGCGGCGCATCGGAACGCGACGAGCACTTCCTGCGCCTGTCGTTTGCAGTCGCCCGCCGCTCCCTCGCCCATGGCAACCACCCGTTCGGCTGCATCGTGGTCGATGCGGACGGCAAGGTGCTGATCGAGGCCGAGAACGGCTACATGCCGGACCATGACGGCACCGCGCATGCCGAGCGTCTCGCCGCCACACAGGCCTGCCGCACGCTCAGCCGCGAGGTGCTCGCCAAGGCAACGCTGTATTCCTCCGCCGAGCCCTGTGCGATGTGCGCCGGCGCGATCTACTGGGCCGGCATCGGCCGCGTGGTCTATGCCTTGAGTGAGCATCGCCTGCGCGGCGTCACCGGCAACCACCCGGAGAACCCGACGCTCGACCTGCCCTGCCGCGAGGTTTTTGCGAGCGGTCAGCGGCCAACGGAGGTGGTCGGCCCGCTCCTGGAAGACGAAGCCGAAGCCCTCCACGACGGTGTGTGGACCAGATAATAGTCGCCGCGTCGCAATTATAGCGAGTCGGGATCGTAGCAACCATAAGAACGTGTGATCGCCCGTACTGGTCTAGCGTGACACCGTGCTCGCGGCCGTCAAGGACGGCCTGGCAGCTGCGGAGGACGGGATGGCAAAGAGCGACGGCCATCCTTGACAGCCGCTGCGCGCGGTGTCGTTGGGACCGGCAGGTCGGGACGAAGAAACGTTGCTTTGGATCGAACAAAGAAACGAAAGCTATCCGGCTGTCAGGGTGGACACTCCCGCCACGGCGTTCCGCGAGCAACCACGGTGTTGGCGAAGATGAGCATCTTCCTGGCGCAGGCGACAAGCGCTCGCTTGTGTTCCTTTCCAGCCGCGGTCAGCCTCTGGTAGAGCTGGATGAGCTGCAGGTTCCAGCGAAACGATGCGGCCAGTGAAGCCGTATAAAGGGCGCGCCGCAGCCGCTTGCGACCGCCCTCGATATGCCGAACACCGACCTGGTCCCCGCTGTCGTCGTCATAGGGCGCAAGGCCGGCGAGAGCGACGGCTTGCTCCCGGGTGATCCGGCCGATCTCAGGCAGACGCACCAGGATGGCAACGGCGGTCGGCAGCCCGATGCCATCGACACTGTTGATTAGCGCAAGCCTCTTGGCAAGGTCAGGATGCTTGCGGATCGAGGCGACCAGAGCCTTGAGTGAGTTCTTCTCACGTTGCTCCAGGCGAACGATGTCCTCGTGCCAGAGCTTGTTAATCTCCACATCGCGGCAGCTCTCGATCCTGTTCTTGAG
>NZ_BSOW01000005.1 GCF_030160715.1 Bradyrhizobium iriomotense | reverse complement strand
GATCGCGTTCGCCAGCCGCCACGCTTTTTTTTGAAGCTGAGCTTCTCGGCATGCACGAAGTCCCACACCGAGTGGTAGTCGACCTTCAGGCCGCGACCGGCAAGCTCAGCAACGAGACCACGTATGGTGAAATCGCCGTCCTTGATCCGCTGCGACAGCCAGACGGCGTGGTCTCCCGAAACCGCCTTCGGCTTGTGACCGCCCATTTGGCCAGGCTCAACGCTGCCGGTCTCTTCGACCCGCTGCATCCAACCGATGGCCGTGCTGATCGCTACTCCAAACTGCTTGGCCGCCTGATTGCGGGACATCCCGCCCTCGATCGCAGCCACGACACGCTTGCGAAGATCCAGAGAGTAAGGCTTGCCCATCCATGCTGGCCTCCTTCCAGCCAGCATGGTGAATCAGAAACGGGCTGATTTGGGAATCCCAAATCGATTCAACTTAACCCCATCCCGCTCTAGGAGCAGAGCGAATCTGGGCCTGCGTCCGCAGCGCAAGATTCTCCTTTAGTTCGGCACTCTAGCGACACCTTGGCGCTACGGCGGCGCCCTCGGGTTGACGGTTGCGGAGCAACGCAGAGGCAGTCGACCGAGCGTTGCCACCACCGATCGGTTCAGTCTTTGTCACGACTTGCGATCGTCGGCGCTCGGAACTCAGAGCATCGGCTCGAACTGGCAGTGCACGAGCATTTCTGAAACCGAGGCATTGTTCGGCAGCATGAGCGCGGTCTCCACCAGACGGGCAATATCGCCCGGCTGGCTCATCTCGTGGCGTGGGATCTCGTCGTCGTTCAGCGTCATGTCGGTGGCAACGTAGCCCGGGCAGATCACCGTCGCCCGGATGCCGGCCGCGCGTCCTTCCCGGCGAATGCCGTGGGTGAGTGCGACCACGGCGAACTTGGTCATCGCGTAGCCAACGTTGGTTCCCACGCGCTTGCCAGCGAGGGATCCCAGATTGATGACCCGGCCATGACCGCAGACGGCCAGATGGGGGAGGCTGGCTCTGACGAGGCGCAAGGGACCCTTGACGTTCACACGCCACATTTCATCCAGCTCGTTCTCGCCCTCGTCGGAGACACGGACCTTCGGATTGATGCCGGCAGCGTTGACGATGGCATCGACGCCGCCCCACCGCGCGACCGTTGCGTTGACCCAGGAGATCGGGCTCTTGGCGTCTTCGGCATCATAGCGGTGTGTCATGAGCCTCTCGCTCTCGGCGAGGCGGCTCGGGTCGCGAAGCCCCGCCGACACGCGGAAGCCCGACGCCAGCAGCCGGTCGACGACGGCGCGTCCGATGCCGCGCGAAGCCCCGGAGACCATGACGATCCGATTGCCGACTTCCAACATCCTAGTCCGTCTCCCATGGGTGAACGAAGCGCATCGCAAAATGTAAGGGGATACGCGCGACGACGAGTAAGAGAAATTCACTCTGCCTGCATCGGGTGTGCTTATGGCTCGCGCCCGACGACTTTCGGCCGGGGATATTGGATGTCCTTATGTGGGCAGAACAAATCCGCTGTATGCGGGCGCCAATCTCCGCACGTAACTTTCCGCCGCGCTGGCTGACGGCAAGAGAGCCTTGCGGATGGGATTTTCGGACTACCGAACGGCGTTGGTGACGGGCGCGTCCTCAGGTATTGGGGCTGCGACGGTTCGGCGCCTCCGCGCCGAGGGGCTCGAGGTTCATGCGCTCGCGCGCGACGTTCGCCGGCTGGCCAGCCTGTCTGCCGAGACAGGATGTCACGCCTGTGCGGTTGATGTGAACGATCTCGACGCCTTGAAGCGCCTTGCGAGCTCGGCCGAATTCGATGTTCTCGTCAACAATGCCGGCCAGTCGCGGCGCGGCAATATCCTGGATACAGCGCCTGACGATGTCGACACGCTGGTCGACGTCAATCTGCAGGCGGTCCTGCACCTGACGCGGCTGATTGTGCCGGGCATGGCGCGGCGCAACCGCGGCCACGTGGTCAATGTTTCGTCGATCGCCGGCCATTATGCCTTCGGCGAGAACGCCACGACATTCAATTCATCCGTGGCCTATCACGCGACGAAGGCCGGCGTTCATTCGCTGTCGCAGCAATTGCGGGTCGATCTCTACGGCACCTGCGTTCGCGTCACCGAAGTCTCGCCCGGGCGCGTGGCGACGAACATCTTCCAGAACCAGAACGCCGCCGACAATCCGGATACCCGCTTCGTCGGAGGCTTCGAGACGCTCCAGTCCGGGGACATCGCGGATGCCATTGCGTTCGCGGTCGGATCGCCGGCGCGGATGAACGTCGCGACGATCGAGGTCGTCCCCACGTTCCAGGTCGTCGGTGAACTGCGATTTGCGAGCCGATCCGAGGTCGCACGTTTGAAAGACATGAGAAGTGGAGCTGACAATGCCTGAAATCGCAAACCGCCTCAAGACCGTGAAGGTGTCGGCCTCGGCGGCGATGACGGACAAGGCGCGCGAGCTCCGCGACGCGGGCGTCAGGATCGTGGGCCTGTCGTCCGGCGAGCCCGATTTTCCGACGCCGCGGCATGCGATCGAGGCCGCATATCGGGCTGCCCTGGCCGGCGATACCAAATATCCGGCGCAGCCGGGGACCGTCGCGCTGCGGACCGCGGTCCAGCGCAAATTCAAGCGCGAGAACAATCTCGACTACGCCCTCGACGAGATCCTGATCGCCAATGGCGGCAAGCAGATCATCTTCAACGCGCTGTTCGCCACCTGCAATCCCGGCGACGAGGTCGTCATTCCGGCGCCGGGCTGGATCACCTATGCGGACATCGTGCAACTGGCCGAAGCGACACCCGTTGCAGTCCCGTGCCCGGAGAACAACCAGTTCAAGCTCCGCCCGGCGGACCTGGAGGCGGCGATCACGCCCAGGACGAAGTGGTTGATCCTGAATTTTCCCAACAATCCGACCGGCGCTGCCTGTACGCGGGAGGAGATGCGCGCGATCGCCGACGTCATGCTGAGGTATCCCGACGTCTGGATTCTCACCGACGACATCTATGAGCATCTCACCTATGACGGCTTCGAGTTCTGCACCATCGCGGAGGTCGAGCCGAAGCTGAAGGACCGCGTCGTGACCGTGAACGGCGCGTCCAAGGCCTACGCCATGACCGGGTGGCGGGTTGGCTATTGCGGCGGTCCCAAGGGCCTGATTGCGGCGATGAACAATGTCCACGGTCAGGCGACCGGTGGCATCTGCACGGTGAGCCAGGCCGCGGCCGTCGCGGTCCTGGATGGACCGCAGGACTACCTGAAGGAGCGCGCTGACATCTATCGCGATCGGCGCGATCTGGTGGTCAAGCTCCTCAATCAGATTCCGGGCATCACCTGCCACAAGCCCCAGGGGGCCTTCTACGTGTTTCCGAACATCGCCGGCTGCATCGGCAAAACCACGAAGGGCGGACGACGGCTTGAAACCGATGCCGACTTCATTTCGGCGCTGCTGGAAGAGCAGCATGTCGCGGCCGTGCCCGGGGGCGCTTACGGCATGAGCCCGTATTTCCGCATTTCCTACGCGACCGATACCGAATCGCTGAAGGAAGGCTGCCGGCGTATCGCGAGCTTTTGTGAAAGCCTGCGCTGACCGGGCGTCGATATGTCAGGGGGGCTTCGCCCCCGGCGGAGAACGAAAGATGCAGCCAGCGGCATTTGCCGACCAAGATCGGAGCAGCATGCCGAACCAATTGTCATAATCCTTCCTAATGCCCCTAAACGAAGATGTTCTTGGTCCTGCAGGGTGCCGACGCATAAGCTTTGTGCAAAGAGGGGTGTTGCCTTGGTATCGCGCAGTCGAGGACGGCCAGCGATGACCACCAGCGATGATGCGGTGGCGGTCTTAGGTGTTCAAGCTCCACCGGTAGTCCGGCGGGCATCGCGGTGGCGCCTGGCTCTGCCGGTCGGGCTTCTCGCCGTTCCCATGCTGGCATTCCTGACGTATTTCTTCTTCTATCCGGCGCTGGGGCTGCTGCTCTCGAGCATCCAGACCCAGGACAGCCGTGGCATCATCGGCCGTCCGTTCACGCTGGCGCACTACGCCCGTCTGGTCAATGTCGAGCTTTATGCGCGCGTGCTCTGGACGACGCTGCGGATCAGCATTGTCACCTCGGCGCTGGCGACGGTGCTCGCCTATCCGGTCGCGCTGGTGATGGTCAAGAGCCGTCCGATGATCACGCGCATCATCACCCTGATCGTCATTGCTCCCCTGATCGTCAGCGTCGTCGTTCGCGGATACGGCTGGCAGCTCGTGCTCCAGAACGGACCGAAGGGCATGCTGAACTGGATCCTGATGACGCTGCATATCGTCGATGCCCCGATATCGGTCCTCTACACCGAGGCGGCCGTCGTCATCGGGTCTCTGCACGTCTTCTTCCCGATGATGGTTCTGCCGCTGGCCTCGGCGCTCGGCAAGATCGATCCGAACCTCGAAGACGCAGCTCGGATGCTGGGCGCGCCGTGGTGGAAGGTATTTCTCCGGGTGACGTTGCCGCTGAGCATGCCCGGCTTCGTCGCGGGCTTTACCCTAGTCTTCTCGCTCACCGCCGGTTCCTTCGTCATCCCCGCGATCCTGGGCGGCGCCTCAGCGGTGATGCTCGGCAATCTGATCGAGCAGCAGATCTTCGTCGTCTACGACTGGCCGTTCGGCGCGGCGATCGCCGTCGTCCTCGTCGGCCTGGTCCTCGCGGTGAACGGCGTCTCGATGTGGCTTCTGGAAGGCCGGCGTCTCAGGAGGCCCGAGTGATGGACGAGCGGTTTTCCGGCTTCGGCGCCTACATTCTCTACACCGTCACCGCCGGCATGATGCTGTTCATCCTGGCGCCACTGCTCCTCGTCATGGCGGCGTCGGTCTCCGATTCCTATTTCGTGACGTTCCCGCCGCAGGGCTTCACGCTGAAATGGTATGCCAAGGTTCTCCAGGACCGCGACTTCCTTGAGGCGATGAGGCTGAGCATCCTGCTTGCGCTCGGCACGACGGCGGGATCGCTCCTGCTCGGCGTGCCGGCGGCTTTTGCGCTGGTGCGCGGCAAGTTCTTCGGCCTGGCGGCGATCAAGGGATTTCTGCTGTCGCCGCTGATTTTCCCGGCGCTGGTCACGGGCCTGGCGCTGCTTCAGGTCCTGACCAAGCTCGGCTCGCAGGATGCGCGGCTCAATCTCCTGATCGGGCACGTGGTCGTAACGTCGCCCTACGTCATCCGCACCGTCGTCACCAGCCTTCAGCTCGTGGATGAAAACCTGGAGGATGCCGCGCGAACCCTCGGCGCAAACCGGCTGACAACCTTCTGGCGCGTGACGCTGCCGCAGATCGCCTCAGGCGTCGCCGCCGGCGGGCTGTTCGCCTTCATGGTGTCCTTCGACAATTATCCGGTCACGATGTGGCTGGCGAATTCGGAATACTCGCCTGTGCCGCTCGTGCTGATGCGGCAACTGGTCAACGTCTTTGACCCTTCCGTGCCGGCGATGTCGACGATCATCATCCTGATGGCGATGGTCGGCGTTCTGCTGCTGGAGAAACTGGTCGGCCTTCGCCGCGCGCTGGCTGCCTGATTTGCATTGGTAGATGGAGATTGGACTCATGAAGCTGACACGTAGGACTCTCATTAAGGCCGGCGCATCCGCGGTTGCGTTCCCGACGATCATCAGCCGGTCGTGGGCGCAGGACGCCAAGCAACTGCACGTTGGCGTCTACAACTCCGCGCTGGGCAAGCTGATCCAGAAGGAGGTCATTCCCAAGTTCGAGGCCGAGTACAAGTGCCGCGTCTTCACGATCGAAGGCGCGACCCTCTCCAACATCGCTGCTCTCCGCGCGACGCGCGACACACCGCGCTTCAGCATGATGATGATGGATGACGTCGGCATCCCCCAGGCGAAGCAGGAAGGGCTGATCGACAAGCTCGACGCCGGGAAAATTCCCAATCTCGAGAAAGTCTATAAGCGCTATCTGTTCGAGGACGGCTACGGCGTCGGCTTTTCGATCTCCAGTGCGGCCATGTTCATCAATCCGCAGGTGACGAAGCCACTCGAGAGCTATGAGCAGATCTTCGACGCGAAGTATCGCAAGCAGATTTTGCTGAATACGCCCAAGAACACCCAGAGCGTGCTGATGCTGATCGTGGCGACCGCACTCACGACAGGCAAGCCCCTGAAGGAGGCGCAGTATCTGGTCGATAGCGGCTGGGACAAGCTCGCTGCTCTCAAGCCCAATGTCCTGACGATATACGACAGCGAGGCGCAGGTGCTCCAGGTGGCCCAGGGGCAAGCGACGATCGGCGGCATCGAATACTCGAAGGCGATCTATCCGCATACGGCGAAGGGCATGCCGATCGACATGACTTTCCCCAAGGAGGGCGCGTTTACTGGCATTAACAGCATGACTCTGGTCAAGAATGCGCCTGAGCCAGAGCTCGCGTGTGCCCTGATCAACCGCATTCTGGAGCCCTCGGTCGCCAAGATGCTGTCCGAGCAGACCCTCAGCGCACCTTCCGTGGGCGGCATCGACTTCAAGCCGGAGACGGCCAAGTTCCTGGCTTATCCCGACACCAAGGCGACCGATCTCGGACTGTTCACGCCGGACTGGAACTTCATCGTTCCGCGCCGCGGTCCGTGGCTGGAGCGCTACAATCAGGTGTTCACGAGCTAGGACGGGATGCCATGAGGTCTTCCGAAGTCAGGCTTGACCGCCTCAGCAAGGAATATAACCACACCGTCGCGGTCGACGACGTCTCGCTCACGATCGAGCCCGGCCACATGGTCGCGCTGCTTGGTCCGAGCGGATGTGGCAAGACCACTTGCCTGCGCATGATCGCGGGGCTGATCCGGCCAACATCCGGCGACGTCTTCGTGAACGACAAGAGGATGACCGACGTTCCCGTGCATCGCCGCAATGTCGGGATGCTGTTCCAGAACTACGCGCTGTTTCCTCACCTGACAGTCGAGGAGAACATCGCTTTCGGCCTCGAGATGCGCGGGATATCCAAGGCCGATGCCGCAAAAAAGGTGGGCGAGGCACTCAGCCTCGTCCAGCTCTCGAGCTTCGGCAAGCGCTATCCGGCGCAGCTCTCCGGCGGCCAGCAGCAGCGCGTCGCGCTGGGGCGGGCTCTGGTCATCGAGCCGGCGATGCTGCTGCTCGACGAGCCGCTAGGGGCGCTCGACAAGGGGCTTCGCGAGAGCATGCAGGTGGAGCTGCGCGCGCTTCAGCGCAGGCTCGGTCTGACGACAGTCATGGTGACCCACGACCAGGACGAAGCCCTGACAATGGCCGACAAGATCGTAGTGATGCGTGACGGCAAGCTCGAGCAGGTCGGCTCGGCGACGGAAATCTACCAGCGTCCGTCCTCGAAATTCGTCGCGCAGTTCATCGGCGCGTCGAATCTGTTTCAGGGGCCTGTCGAGCAGCGCAACGGCAACGGAGCGGTCATTCGCGTATCGCCCGAATTGAGCCTTCAGGTCGACGAGGTTCCACAGTCGGCAAGCGACGTGATGGTCTCGATCAGGCCTGAAGCGATCGTGGTCGAGCGGGTTGGACAGAGCCCAGCGTCGCAACGCGCCAACAGCGTGACGGCGCTTGTCGATCAGGCCATCTATCGCGGATTCGTCAGTCACTACTATCTCAAGACGCCGAGCGGCGGGCAGATCATCGTGTTCGAGCAGAACCAGTCGCAGCAGGCCGGACTCCGGTACGCGGTAGGTGAGGAGGTCGTGGCGCGGTGGGAGTCGCCCAGCAATCACGTTATCGCGCGTCACTGAAGCAGGAGACGAGCGCGGCGCCCTGCGGGCAATCGACATCCCTTATGCCCGCAGATGAACATCGTCTTGGATCGGCTTGTGCAGCTTGGTTAGATTTGACGGTGGCAGCGCCACGGGCGTTCGACCAGCGAGGCGCTCTTGTCGATTAATCAGCCCAACGCTCCCTTCGTCGGCACTATCGAGAAAAGCCCGAAGATCAGCCTGATCGGCACGCTTGCGATGCTGGTCGAGGCGCCGGGCGAGTTCGACTTGGTGCAGCAGGGACGCATCTGGGCCCTTGCGGATGCGGTTTCGGCCTGGCCTAACGTCCAGGAGGCTGTTATCGGCGTCACCAATGTGATGCTCGTATTCGAGCAGCCGCCGGCGGATATCGGCATGCTCAACGCTTCGATTGTCGAGCTGTGGCATCGCGTGCCGAGCCGCGAGGCCGACGGCAAGCTCATCGAGATTCCCGTGGTCTATGGTGGCGAGCTCGGCTTTGACTTGCCGGCGGTTGCGAAGCGCGCCAGCTTGTCCGAGCGGGACGTCATCAGGATCCACAGCGAAGGCGAATACACCGTCTGCGCCGTCGCGAGCTCGCCGGGATTCGGTTATCTCCACGGCCTCGATCCGCGCATCCATATGCCGCGCAAATCCGTGCCTTCGCTCAACATGCGCGCTGGCTCGGTGACGATCGGCGGTATGCAGACCGGCGTCGCGGTGCTGACAAGTCCGAACGGATGGAATTCCATCGGCTGGGCCTCGGTCGCGATGTTCGATCCGAAGTCCGAGCAGCCGTCGCTCATGCTTCCGGGCGACCGTGTCAAATTCAGGATCGATCGGATCGAGCTGTGATCGAAATCCTGGCCAGCCCCGCCTTCAACACGATCCAGGACCTGGGTCGCCACGGTGCCCGCCGGTTCGGTGTGAGCACCTCGGGCGCCATGGATCCCGTCGCGCTCGCCGCCGGCAATGCGCTGCTTGGCAACGACGACGGTGCGGCGGGCATCGAGATTCAGACCTTTCCGTTCCGCCTGCGCTTTGCGGCCGGCACTGCGTTTGCACTCACCGGCGCCGATCAAGAGTCCACTTTGGCGGGATCAACCGTCCGTCCGTGGTGGTGCGCGTGGGCCAACGCCGGCGACATTCTGACGATCGCTGCGCCGCGGCGCGGGGCGCGGGTCTATGCGACGTTCGGTGGCGGCATCGATGTTCCACGCGTGCTGGGCTCGCGTAGCACGCATCTGCGCGGCGGCTTCGGCGGGCTCGAGGGGCGTACCTTGCAAGCGGGCGACGTTGTGCCGATCGGGAGCGTGCCGCGCAGCACCAACGGTCGCTTCGACTTCGGCGTCGCGCCACCGGATGTCGCGATCGCGGGCGTCGCACCGGCGGACGCCCGAGTGCTGCGGATACGCGTCATGCGGGCCGGCGAATACGATTTGTTTTCGGAGGCGATGCAGGCGAAGTTCTGGTCGACCCAATGGAAGATCAGCGCCCGGAGCGATCGGGGCGGCTACCGCCTCACCGGTGGCAAACTGACATTGGATGCGCCGGTCGAGATGCGCTCGCATGGCGTGGTGGCTGGCGTGGTGCAGGTGCCGCCGGCCGGCGAACCGATCATCCAGATGAGCGATGCTAACACGGCCGGCGGCTATCCGAAGATGGCGGCTGTGATCCAGGCCGATCTCTGGCGGCTCGGCCAGGCGGCACCGGGATCGCTCATCGCCTTCAGCGAGGTGAGTTACGAGAACGCGGTCGCGGCCATGGCTCCCGTCAACGACTACCTCGCGAAGTTGCGTGCGACGGCGGATCTCTATCGAGCGCTTTGAGTGGACGTCAACAAAAACAAGAGCAGGGTATGAACATGAAAATCGGCATCAATTCGGATATGGGCGAAGGTTTCGGCAATTATCGCATCTGCGACGACGAGGCGCTGATGGGCATCATCTCGTCGGCCAACGTGGCGTGCGGTTTCCACGCCGGCGATCCCATCATCATGGATCGCATGGTCCGGCTGGCGAAGCAGAGGGGCGTCGAGGTCGGCGCCCATCCGGGCTTGCCCGACCTTCTCGGATTTGGCCGTCGCGTGATTCAGATGGATGCCGCCGAGCTCGAGAAGCATATGGTCTATCAGATCGGCGCCTTGCAGGCGATCGCGGCCAATGCTGGCCACCGCGTGACCCATGTCAGCTTCCACGCTGCGATGGGCAACATGGTCAATGCCGATCCTGACATGGCCGACGTCGTCGCCCGCGCGATTGCGGCCATCAATCGCGATTTCATCGTATTTTCGCAGCCGGACGCCGAGATCGTGCGCGCCGCGCGCAAGGTCGGCCTGCGCATCCTGACTCTGTTCCTGGCCGATCGCGCCTATGATGAGCACGGCCATCTGGTGTCGCGCAAGCTTCCCAACTCCGTCATCACCTCGACCGAGGCCGTGGCTGAGCGGGTCAAGCGCTTCCTCGACAGCGGAACAGTGCAGACGATCGAGGGCAAGTCGATCAAGGTCGAGGCGCGCTCGATCCTGATTCACAGCGACACGCCCGGATCGGTCAATCTCGCTGGCACGGTGCGTCGCGTGATCGAGCAGGGGGGCGGCGAAGTCACGCCCGCAACCGTCTTGCTCAACTGAGCGGGCGGATACGCACGATCGGTGTGCCGTAGCCGACCATTGTGCCGGTTTCCGCGATCACGGCATCGACGGTGCCGGCGGCCGGGGCAACGATGGGCGCGTACAGCACCCCGATCTTGACGAGGCCGACAATCGCGCCGGCCTCGATCCGCTGACCACGGGCGACGAACGGCTTGTCGCGCCAGGGATGAGCCGCAAGGAAATGCCCTGCGACATCGGCCTTGGCGATGACGGAATGGTCTGTAGCGGGGGCGGCAAGCGTCGGTGACGCAGCCATTCGCGGGCCCGTGTTCACAACGAGCTTCAGGGACTGGCCGGACACCTCGATTTCGATCGTGTCGACACCGGACCTTTCGAGAATCTGCGCCAGACGCGCGATATCGGTCAGCTCTATCGGCAAGTTCTGGTCTCCTCGACAAGGCCCACATTGGCCCTGAGCCGGTCAAGATAGGCCGACATCTCGGCCTCGGCTGCGAGCGCATCGGCGTAAGCGGTTTGCTCGAACCGCAGCATCCTCCCAAGCCGCGCCTGCCCAACGCGCCACAGATCGGCGCGGATCACGGCCGCGATCTTCGGATAGCCGCCTGATGTCTGAGCGTCGCGCATCTGGATGATCGGTTGCCCGTTGGGCGGAATCTGGATCACGCCGGGAACGATGCCGTGCGAGCGCTTCTCGATCGGCATGCTCGGCTTCACGGCGGGGCCTTGCAGGCGGTAGCCGTAACGGTTGCTTTGCGGCGTGATCTTCCAGCTGCTGGACCAGAACAGTTCCTGCGTGGCGGCATCGAACCCGTCATATTCGCCGGCGACCACCACTCTGACGAGGGTCTCGTCCGGGTCAGCGTTCGGCCGCGCCAGCGTGACCTCGGCCGGCTCGACTCCCAGTTCCCCGATGGTCGCGGTCGATGCGGTGCAGGGCAGGACGTCGCCGGGCTGGAGCGGCCGTCCGTGCCAGCCGCCGAACTCGCCGCGAAACTGCGTGCTGCGCGAGCCCAGCACCATGGGGACGTCGATGCCACCGCTGAATGCCAGATAGCTTCGTGCGCCGCGGGCCATCGCCTTGATGGTCAAAATATCCCCGGCACCGGCGTGCGACCGCCACCATGGCGGGATCACGCGTCCTGCGATCTCGGCATCGACATCGGCGCCGGTGAGCGCAAAGGCCATGTCCCGGTCGAAACGAAGCTTGAACGGCATCATCGGGATTTCGAGGCCGGCGGCGTTCTCGTCATTGCCGAGCAGGATGTTGCCGGCGCGCAAGGCAACGTCGTCCATCGCACCCGAGGTGCCGACCCCGAAGCGATACTGATCGAGGCGGCCGAGATCCTGGACGCTGGCGGGACCCGTGACTGACAGGATCTCGATCAACGGATCACCTGCTCGATCTCGAAGCGGATCGTGTCGCCCGGTGCGAGCGCGGCCGGGGTCGGCCAGGATGGGTCGAAGAAAGTCCAGGTCGTGTGTCCGATGGCATGCCAGCCGCTGGGGCCGGGCGAGGCGGAGACGCCGGTCTGCGATCCGCCGATCGACACTGAGCCACCCGCGGAACGTTGCAGCGGTGTCTGTCGCCGCGGCATGGTGATGCGCGGATCCATGCCGCCGAGATAGCAATAGCCGGGGTGGCTGCCGAGTGCGAACACCGTGTAGAGCGGCGCGGCGTGGATCGCCACGACATCGTCGATCGACAGGCCGCAATGTTCGGCGACGGATTGCAGCTGCGATCCGATCGCGCCGCCATAGGTGACAGGCAGCCTGATCTCGCGGCCCCCGATCGCGAGACCTTCCGCCGCGTCCCAGCCGTCGTTGAGCGCGGCGATCAGGGTGTCGACCTCGCGGGGAGGGGTCTCGAAGGTCAGCATCATGTTGGTGATGCCGGGAATTGCCTCGCGGATCCCTGGCCATTTTGATGCGGTAGCCGCCAGCGCCCAGATCCGTCGTTGATGCGGCAGGTCGAACGCCCCGGGCGCCTCGAACAGGAGCGCCGATGTCCCGAGCAGGCTGATCCGCGGCCGGTCGGGCGCCGTCATTGCGCGGCCACCCGCGCGTTCATCCAGTGCTCGAGATGATGGATGTCGTAGCCGCCGCGGCAGAACGCCGGATCGGACAGGATCGCCTGGTGCAACGGCACGTTGGTTCGGATGCCTTCGGCGCGCAGCTCGGACAAGGCAACCCGGGCACGCGCCAGAGCTTCCTCACGGGTGCCGCCATGGGCGATGAGCTTGCCGATTAGCGAGTCATAGTGACGGGGAACGGTGGCGCCGGCGGTAATATGCGAATCGACGCGGATGCCGATCCCGCCGGGAACGTCCCAGTGCGTCACCGTGCCTGGCGAGGGCGCGAAGGTGGCAGGGTCCTCGGCATTGATGCGGAATTCGACAGCATGGCCGACACGGGCGATGTCGCCTTGCACCATCCCGAGCGACTCGCCTTGCGCGATGCGGATCTGCGCCTTGACGATGTCGATCCCCGTCGTCATCTCGGTCACGGGATGCTCCACTTGGACGCGCGTGTTCATCTCGATGAAGAAGAACTGCCCGTCCTCATAGAGAAACTCGAACGTGCCGGCGCCGCGATAGCCGATCCGCCGGCAGGCTTCGACACAGCTTGCGCCCACCCGCTCGATCAGCGCACGGTCGATTCCAGGTGCGGGGGCTTCCTCGACCACCTTCTGGTTCCTGCGCTGGAGCGAGCAGTCGCGGTCGCCGAGCCAGAGATGATTGTCGTGCTGGTCGCACAGCACCTGAATCTCGATATGGCGGGGTTTCTCGAGGAATTTCTCGATGTAGACCGCGGCGTTCTTGAAGGCCTTGCTCGCTTCCGCCCGCGTTAGCGCGAGCGCCTCGTCCAGCGCGCCTTCGCTGCGCACGATCCGCATGCCGCGCCCGCCGCCGCCACCGGCGGCCTTGATGATCACGGGATATCCGATATCTCGCACGATCGCGCGCACCTCGGCCGGATCATCCGGCAGGGCGCTGTCCGGCCCGGGCACGCAAGGCACGCCCGCGAGCCGCATCGCGCGCTTGGCCGCGACCTTGTCGCCCATGGTCCGGATACAGTCCGCGGGGGGGCCGATGAAGGTGAGGCCGGCGCGCGCGATCCGATCGGCGAATTCCGCACTCTCCGACAGGAACCCATAACCCGGGTGGATCGCCTGGGCGCCGCTGACTTCGGCCGCGAGCAGGATCGCCGCAACGTTGAGATAGGTGCTGCTTGCCGGCGCCGGCCCGATGCAGAGTGCCTCATCGGCGAGTGCGACATAGCGCGCGTCACGGTCCGCCTCCGAGTGAATGACGACGGTCTTGAGACCCATCGTCCGACAGGCGCGCTGGATGCGGAGCGCGATCTCGCCGCGATTGGCAATCAGGACCTTGTCGAACATCAGGATGAACCCGCAGGGCCGATCCGGAACAGGGCCTGCCCCGCAGCGATCTCGTCACCGTTCTCCGCGAGGATCGCGAGCACGACACCGGGTGCCTCCGCCGAGATGTCGATGAAGGTTTTCATCGCCTCGATGATGCAGATCTTCTGCCCGGCCTCGATCCGCGCGCCGATCTCGACCAGCGGCGGCTCGTCCGGTGCCGCAGCCCGGTAGAACACGCCGTGCATCGGCGCCGGCACGATGATGTCGGTGGTGGCCGAGGCGGGCGCTTCGGGAACAGAGCTTTCCTGGCGACTGAAGACGGGAGCCTCGATGCTGATCCCGTTTGCAGGAGCCGCCGGGGCCGGGGGCGCTTCCGCAGACGCGCGCTTGAGGATGCGGATGCGGGTCCCGTCCTGCGTCAAGTCCAGCTCCGCGATTGAGGAGCGGGCAACGAGATTCACGAGCTGTTCGATTTTGGAGTGGTCCACAGTCACGCTCCGCGTTGACGGCCTGTCGAGTTCGAGGCGTTCATGTCTCACTCTGCCGGCGGCCGGCCTTTCTGCGCGAAATTGAGGCCGCCGACGACCTGCTGGGTCGGCAGGACTTCCATGAAGGCGACGTTCATGCGCGGCGGCGATCCAACCGCGAATGCGATCGAATTGGCGATGTCCTCGGGCTGAAGTGAATCATAGTCGTCGAAGAAGCGGCGCTTGGCTTCGGCCAGATCGCCCAGCAAGCGCCCGAACACTTCCGTCTCGACCCGGGCCGGCGATATCTCGGTGACGCGAACCCTGGTTCCGTAGAGATCAACGCGCAATTGCTGCGATAGCGAGTGAATGCCCGCTTTCGTGGCATGATAAACGGTGTTTCCGCCGCCAAACGCGTAGTGGCCCGCGATCGAGGAGATGTTGACGACGTGGCCGCGGTCGCGGCGCGCTATGCCCGGCACGACGAGCCGCGTCAGATGCAGCACCGCGCGCAGATTGACGTCGATCAGTGCGTCGACATCCTCCGGCGTCGTGTCGAGGATATTGCCGCGCCGGGACTGGCCGGCATTGTTGACCAGGACGTCGAACTCGGCCGACTTCGCCAGTGCCGCGAGCGCGTCGAGGTCGCTGATGTCAACGGCGCAGGGGCGGCATCCGGTCTCCGCGGACAAGGCGCTCAAGCGAGCGGAGTCGCGTGCCACGGCGTGAACTTCGAGCCCCTCCGCGCTCAGACGGCGAACCGTCGCAGCCCCGATCCCCGAGGATGCGCCCGTTACCAGGGCCGTTCGATAGTCCGAAAATCCCATCCGCGAGGGCTCCTCTGCTACCGTCCAACCGCTGGTGGCGTCGGCTGCAACGCGAGCGGCGGACAAGTGCAGCACTACCTATAGGCCCCTCAGGTTCCAGGTGGTAAGAACAATTCCTTCTGATCCCATAGCTTCAGCCTATCGCTGTTGCACTACTCCCTGTCTGATATCCGGAGGCGCCGTATTGGATACGAAACGTTTGGAGGCCTTCATCAAGGTCGTGGATCTCGGCAGCATGACGAGCGCGGCAAAGGTGCTGAATGTCGCACAGCCGGCCCTGAGCCAGCACATTGCGAGCCTGGAGTCGGATTTCAAGTGCAAGCTGCTCGATCGTAGCGCCCGCGGGGTGAAGCCCACCGAGGCCGGACGAATTCTCTATCGCTATGCCAAGTCGATCCAGCGGCAGATCGAAGAGGCGAGGCGCACCATTCTGGACAAGAAGCCGGAGTTGACGGGCAACGTCACGATCGGTCTGGCTCCGCTTAGCTCGGCGACATCGCTTGCGACGCCGCTGCTGGCGCAGGTCCGCGAGCGCTTTCCCGGAATTGTGCTGCACATCTACGACAGCTTCGGGATCGTGCTCAGCGAAATGATGCTGAAGGGCGGCCTGGACATGGCGGTCCTTTACGGCGATCGTCCGGTAACCGGTCTCGATTACAAGCCGTTGATGCAGGAGCCCTTCTTTCTCGTCGCGCCGCGCAGCATGCTTGCGGAGCAGCCGCAGTCGGACAGCGTTTCCGCGGCGGAGGTCGCGCAGTTGGACCTCATTCTTCCGTATCGTGAATCCTTCCTGCGGCAGTCGGTCGAGCGGGTGTGCGCCGAGGTCGGGCTCCGTCCGCGCATTGTCGCCGAGATCCATTCGCAATCGACCCTCTCCTCCGCGATCGCGGCAGGAATGGGCGCGACCGTGCTGCCTCTCTCCATCGCGAACGAGCTGCCGAACCAGACCGAGCTCTGCATTCGCAGGATCGATGCGCCGGCGGCCTCGCTTCAGATGTCGCTCTGCATCTCGGACAATGCGGCTTTGTCCGACGCCGCTTTCGCGGTCTACAAGGTTCTGTTGGAGATCATCGGCGAAAGGTGGGGTACCTCGCCTGGAGCGCTCTCCCAGAAGCCGCTTGCCTCGACGACCTAGCAAGAACGTTCATTTTCGATTGGGACCGGATGCGACCCGACGGCAGGCGAAGCGTCGTGACGATGCGCGCGACCCATAACGAAACGCGATGCGGCAATCCTGAAATATGAATTTGCCGCCTCAAAGCGGTTGGTTATGGAGGTGTTACGGAGATCGCGGCCGCAAGGAGGTTACCATGGTGCATGTGATCAGGACATTCGATCGACCCACTGCCGATCTTGTCGAGCGCATCAAGCAGTTTCCTCCGTCCACACTACACGAAGCGCAGGGGCGATCGGGTGCGATGACTTCCCGCATCAAGCCGATCTATTCCGGGATGCGCGCCTGCGGGCCGGCGCTGACGGTGAGCTGCCATCCCGGCGACAACATGATGCTGATCACGGCGATTTCGCTGGCCAAGCCGGGCGACGTGCTCGTGGTGAGCGCAGGCGATCATCCCGAGCAGGGCGGCTTCGGCGAGGTGCTGGCGACGGCTTGCGTCGCCAAGGGCATCGTCGGCCTGGTCACGGATGCCGGCGTTCGCGATGGCCTTGCGGTGCGCGACACCGGCTTCAACGTCTTCTCCTACGGCCTGTGCATGAAAGGCACCGTCAAGGAGACGCTCGGCATCATCAACCAGCCGATCGTCATTGGCGGCATCGCCGTTCGTCCTGGCGACATCGTGAGTGCTGATGACGACGGCGTCGTGATCGTGCCGAAGGAAAACATCGCCGACGTCTGCGTCAAGTCGGCGGCGCGCGAGGACAAGGAAGCCGGTGTGATGAAGGCGCTCAAGGCCGGTGGGAACATCCTCGAACTCTCGGGCATCGGCAAGGTGCTGGAATCCAAGGGCTGCACGTTCGGCTAAGCCGCCCCGCGTCGCACACTTGCAATGATGGGAGATCAGGTGGCAGCTATTCTCGGCTCGGGCGAGCACCGCTACCGCGTCGTCGACAATTGGGCAAAGCTGCCGGATGGCTGGCAGCTCACCGATGTCGCCTCCGTCGCGGTTGACAGCAAGGACCGCATCTACGTCTTCAACCGCGGCGCCCATCCGATGATGGTGCTGGACCGCGAGGGCAATTTCCTGCGCAGCTGGGGTGAGGGGCTTTTCTCCCGCGCCCACGGCCTGCACATCGATGCCGACGACAATCTCTACTGCACCGATGACGGCGACCACACCGTGCGCAAGTGCACGACCGACGGCATGGTGCTGCTGACGATCGGCGTCCCCGAAAAGCCCGCGCCGTTCATGAGCGGCAATCCCTTCCATCGCTGCACCCATACGGCGCTGTCGCCGAAGGGCGAGATCTACGTCTCCGACGGCTATGGCAACGCCCGGATCCACAAATTCACGCCGGACGGCAAGCTGATGAAGAGCTGGGGCGCACCGGGTACAGACCCTGGCCAGTTCAACATCGTGCACAACATCGTCACCGATACCGACGGCTGGGTCTATGTCGCCGACCGCGAGAACCATCGCGTGCAGGTGTTCGACGGTAACGGAAAATACGAGACGCAGTGGAACAATCTGCACCGGCCCTGTGCGCTGTGCTGTTGCGGCGGGACGAGAAATCCGACGTTCGTGGTTGGCGAACTCGGTCCCGCCATGCCTGTTAACCGCAAGGTGCCCAATCTTGGCCCGCGGCTGTCGATTGTGGACGCCAAAGGCAAGCGCATTGCGCGACTCGGGGGCGAGGATGGACCCGGTCTTTCGAGCGGCAAGTTTCTGGCCCCGCATGGCATCGCGCTGGATTCAAGGGGCGATATGTATGTCGGCGAGGTCGGCGTCACCGACTGGAACACGAATTTTCCCGACGAGGACATGCCGGTCGAGGTCCGCACCACGAGGTGTTTGCAGAAGCTGGAGCGAATGGCGGGCAACTCCTGAATACGGCAAAAGCTCGACGGCTGGCCGGCATTGCTGCCAGTCGCCATGCGGTCCTGTTCAGCGGTGGTTTTGACAGATCCTCAAAACCGGAGCCCGGGCGGCGGGTTTGGTCGATTTTCGTCAGATTGAGACTTCCGCGCGATTGCGGCGAGCCGGGCGTTACTGCCTGCACGTTGCGCGACGGCGATTCGGCGGGAGAACACTGTCATGCCGAAGATCGACGATGGTAACCTACGACAGACACCGTAGCGAGGCCACGAAGAGACTTGATACGAGGGAGAAATCTATGCGAGTCTTGGGGAACTGTTCCCGATCGGAAAGCACTGTTACGTGATCGTGTTCCGTTAGTCCGACTGATCATTGTCTGACCGTGCTCCCGGCTCGGACCAAAAAAGGTTGCCCATTAACTCTGGGGCTCAGGATACCGCACCGACGGAGTGGCACCATTTTCCGCGACGGGTCACAAGCCGCCCTAAATAATTACCTTTGGCGGATGTCCGTTGAGCCGCCCAAAGCGGCCAGCGCTTAAGACCATAAGAGTTTCGCGCAATGCGGCCTCGCAGACCGCCTCATGCGTAGGATTGGATGAGATATCGCAGGTCCGGATGGTGTGGGGAAAGGCGGTAGCGTTCCCCCGCTACCAGTAACCCCAATAAAATCAATATGTTGAACTGATAGGCGCGGGTCATTCGAATCCTTGATGCCTCGTAGCAAATTCCGTAGCGTGTGGCTCAGTCCGGTCTCGTAGTTGAATCCTTGTAGGATCGAGCCGGCCTCGTCGCGCGGCTGGTAATCCCCTTCAACCCCGGCGCGACGTTGCTCCAGCCTGCCATTCAGTGGCGCTCGCCCTTATCTCGCCTGGCCCATGCAGCGTCGAACTCCGATAGGATCGAGCGATCTCCCTCACGTATCGTGCTGTCCGCGAGAAGCGACTGAATCCTTCCGCGGAAGAGCCCTACGTTGAAAATCCGCTCAATCCCGTCCACGGCGGCGGTCGTGAACCGTTGCGCAACCCGATTGCCGGAACCATGGCTCCAGCCGTGAGACGTGAACGCCTGCGCGAACAATACGACGTTGTCATCCCGAGCCAGTTGCGCCTTCGTCCAGCGCTTCACTTCCTGGCCATCGTCCTTTGCCACCTCATGCCATTTATGGAGCAGTTGGCGGAGCCTGTGGTGTGACGCCAAAGCCCCGGATTTGGCCGCACTGCGGATGCCTCTGAGCGCCATGGCCTGCAGCTTCGCGCAGTCCTCCTCGGTAGTAATTAGAGTTTGGGTTTCTGATGACTTTCCATCCTGGGGATGGTGTGCGGCGGACGCGGAGTCGGCGAGATCAGCTAACCATCCAACAGGAGCTGTCTTACAAGCCGTGACTAGGATGGCGGACCTCTCTTGCAAATGGAAACGATCGAGAATTAGTCGGCGCAGCAACCAATGGACCCTGAGAAAATTGTCGCCGATGGAAAAGGCCTCTGCTGCATCTCGAGGCGTATCCAGTTCGTCGGCGACCTCGAATATCGCCATAAGTAGTGACCCAACGTCTTCCTTCGCGATCGAGCCCGCATGAAGATTGAGCTCGTCGAGGATAAGGGAAGCTTTCGTCCGGCCGTCGCGTCGCAGAAGGCCGACCGCCTCTCTCAGCCTGCTCTGGATGAATGAGCGATCGGAAGCCTGTTCAATGAGTGCGTCGATCTCTTCTTTCTTCAGTGCCTCGTCGCCAATGGAGAATCTAAAATAAGCATCGAATCGCGACGGCGCGCACACTCGGCGTTGGCGCTCCCAACCCGCGACCCAGTCCGAGCCGTATGAGAGATTGCCCCATACGGAATCCAACCTTGGAAAGAGGCGCTTCAGGGCGCGCCTAAGTCGTTCCGTCTCCTTCTGCTCGATGCCGCCGAGCAGGATTTTGTCGTAGTCGGCCTTCTGATCCGGCGAATATCGGCCGAGCCCGCGGTCAGCGACTCCGGTAAGTCGGGCCTTGTTAGAGCGAATGGCGCGATAGACCGTCGGCTGTAAAAGCCGCAGTGTTTCGATGCCTATGAAGTCGGCACGATCGACTTCAGGACCGATCGCAGGCCAGGTGACGGAAAGGCTATTGGCCAACCTGTTCACGTCGCGCGGGGTCCGGATCTCCGGTGCGACGACATCGTAGAAAACGTTCATAAATTGCAGGAGGTCGGATTCGCTTGGAGCTCCGCATATCCTCCCAATGTTCGCGAGCATCTGGTCACGCAGATCTTCGATGCGTGGCTCGGGAATATCGAAGCTGGCTTGGATGATCTTCTCGAGATACTGGGGCCCTTCGGATGGATACCTCTGCTTCACGATCGCTTCTGCGAGGGGGCGATCAAAGACCAAGAGATAGATGACATTCGGAAGTCGACCGACCGATTTCACCAGCCTGAATATGAGTAAGGCCTCGTCGGGCGCGAGACGGTCGATGTCATCGATGACGATGAGGAAACGCCGCTTCTGATCGCTCAAGGTTTTGGAGATTTCTGCGTACAGCTTTTCGACGCTATCGTCGAGCTTGATCAGACCCGACGCCCATTTCATAGCTCCCGACGCGACCGTGCCGGCTCCGGCTGCGCCGGCCAAATCAACCACCGGGCCCACGATATCGGCTGTCTTGAGCAGACGGGCGCCGAGCTTCGGCAGTGCCTTCCTGAAGCGATTTCCCAGAGAAGGTCCGAGACCGGCGTATAACTCCCTGAAGAAGGCAAGCGCGAGATCCTCTTCGCCTCTGAACCACCAACAGGCGAAATCAACGACAGCTATTTCCTCGGCTTCGATCGCGCCCGCTAAGTGATGACGGACAAGGTTCACGGTGCTGCTCTTCCCTGAGCCCCACGGACCATTCAGCGCGATGACCGTTCCTTCCGGCGCCGTCATTTGGAGAATGCCCGTGGCGAGCGTCTTCGCGAACGGTTCGATCCCGAAGCGGTCCTCGGATGGTTCCGAAATTGGGCTATCGTTGTGCAAGGACTTCGCGGTCATCGTCCATCACCCCATTACAAGGTATCAGCGCCGTCTACTGCTTCAATCGAGTTCTGGTAAACGAGCGGGCTGGGCGTCATCTAGCTCAGATCTCTTGAATGCGGGATGAAATGGCGTGAAGGTAACGGCTCTACCAGAGCCAGGAAGGCAGTCTAACTTGTAGACCGAATAGGCTGTAAGTTGGTTGCCAGACGTCCGGAGCTGCATCGAAATAGGCGACCAATAAGGTCTGTCCGTCGTTGGACAGCGCGGCGCGTGGAGCCGATTTTGGCGCCAGTGTTGAGCGTCTTAAGCAGTGCACCTTGCTACGATCATCCTTGTCCATCTCAAGCTCTTCCAAGGTGGATGTCGTAAGAACAATCAGCCGGTGGGATCTTGGCAGGGGGATAATTTGACGTGCCAGTTCGATCGGGCAATGCGAGAGGAAAGTGATCTTGCCGCTGCTGGGATCGATGCGACGAAGACCTCCGCCCTCGGCGAACATCAGGTCGCCATCTGGAAGGAAAGCGACAGTCGAAATCGGCCGCGTATTCTCCGTTTCATAGAGCACCGGATCTTCCTTGCGCTCTATGGGTTCGACGAGTGGGAATTGCGGTATATCGGCTACGACGAAATGGCCGGTCTTCCGATCAAGTATGCCGAGTTGGCCAGTCAATGTAGCGCTGGCGAGATAGTGTTCATTTAGAGCTAAGTGCTCGCCGTAGCGAAACGGGCCGGTCTCTCGAAATGTTGGAAATCGTCGACCCGTCTGCGATGAAGGACGGGGACCCTCGGAGACTGTGCCCTCAGGGGACACAATCAGGACGGCGCCGTCCTTGTTTGAGACTGCTGACCAGCCCTTCCAGGTAGCAATGCCGGCGAACTCGCCGCCAAAGGCGCGCTGAAAAGAGGAGTTGCCAGTCGATATATCGACGATGGCAAATTGATTGACGTCCGCAACCAGCATGCTGCTGGGCGAATGCTGAAGCGCTCGCAAGGCATAAATGGAAAGATCAAGCTTTTCGGGGGCGATCGCCGGATTTTTCCAAATGTAGGCCGCTCGGTCGCGAATGACAACAGGGATAGACGCTGTGAAGCCAACTCCCGCCGGAGATACTAGCTTCGCGGGAGGCGTTAGCTCTTTAACTCTGTGATAACCTGCTTCTCCGCCGAGCCAAAGCACGATCCCAACAAGCGAGCCAAGCGCGCCGACTGCGGCGGCGGCGATTCTGCGACGAATGAAACGGCGGCGTTCCTCGAACCGATCGTAAACTTGCCGAGTGGGTATTCCCCAGATCTGAGCGACAATCTTGTGACTTTCGCGCCGCAAAGTTGCGCGAACTTCGCGAAGCGTCGCATCGGCGGGGCAGGTGAGATCAGCTGCGACGATCTGATCAGAGAAGAACTCGGGCAATATGGACGACGGAGTTGCCCCCCGAATTGCGGCCAAAGGTGGTTGCGCTGGCTTAAGCAGCCGAAATAACTCGATTTCGCGCAAAACATATTTGCTCGCCTGCACCTGAGGGCTGCATACAAGCAAGAACCCCGTGGAATGCAGGATGCGATCTCTCATCACCTGATCGAAGGTGCCACCAAGCTCAAAGTCATCGATGTCGGTGCAGACAACGAAATTAGAGGGGCCGGGAAAGCCCTTAGGACGAACGTGGCTCTCAAGTTCACGTTTAAGAAGCTCAACAATATCGAAGGTACGACGACCCAGCTTAACGCGCGCATCGCTGCGCACGTAGCTTATGAACAAGTCGAACTTCGGTTTTATAGGCATGCCGCGGCCCAACAAATTCGCGAAAGTATCTTTTATCTCCTCTCAATACCTAGCATCATCGCTTCATTCTAGCTTGGCAAGGTTGATTGACGGCTATCCCTCTAGGGGAGGAGAAGGCGTAGGCGCGGCTTTATGGAAGACGAGACGGCCTCGAGCTCTACATCGCATGGAGTGCGCCGATTCTGCGGCAGGCGAAGTCCCGGCACATCCGCTTCCAGGTCTTCAACCGCGAATCTGAATTCGTTTCGCCAGGATGCCAGAACCTTCTCGGGGGTGTCTGCCCATTTTTCCAGGACACCGAGGCGATCCCATTTTAGCTCAAGCGGCGTCGCGGCATCGCAGTATTGACTGGGGTCGAGCGCGGTCAGGACCGGCAGGGGATCATCGACTCGGTGCGCCTTCGGCAGGCGGATCAGCATCTCGTTAAACGGCGGGGTCACGTCGAGCCTGATTAGGTCGTGGCCGTTGTGCTGGGAATCGAAGAACAGCGCTGAAACGGTGATCCGCGAAGAGGCAGTCTGCGTGACCGCATTTTTACCCGCAGGAATTCGTCGCTCGGGCATGGCCGGCAAGATGACCGTCCGCCGCCATTTGCTAATCAAGCTCACGCTACTTTCCGCCCCTGCCCGAAATTCGATCCTTGGTGATTCTATCGGTTCCAGTCTACACTGACAGCGCGTGCCGTCGGTAGTTTCGCGGCTAGATTGTGGGCATTGCACAAAAGGCCATCGCTCTGGCCGATGGCGGAGTACCCTAAAATGTGGCGGTTAGTGGAGGCTATCAGCGGGCTTCGTTTTCGTCGCCCGACAACGAAAGTTGAAATGCCACAAAGCTACTACAGCAGCGTGTTCATAAGCCACAGCGAGCCTGACAAGCCGGTTGCGCGTCGGCTGAAAGAACATCTCGAGGGATATCGAACGAGGGTTTGGTTGGATGAGGGCGAATTGTCAGCTGGAGATGCTCTTACCTCACCAATTGTCGCCGGTATAAAGAGTCACGACTACCTGATCGTACTGGTTTCTGAAAGTTCGTCGCGATCGAAGTGGGTTCAAAGAGAGATAGAGTGCGCTCTCGAGTTTGAGCTACAAAATAAGACGAAGAAGATCATTCCCATCAGGATCGATCCAGGACCTCCGCATCCACAGCTAGCCGATCGCGTTCATCTTGATCTGCAAGATCTCGAATCTAGTCGATCGAGTCTTATAGCTCTGCTGAACCAGCTTCGTCCATCTCATGCACTAACGCCGCCGAGAGACTACTTGTACCTCTACGCGATGATTGAGCATTCATTTGCGCCGATGAGAACACTTTATGATCAGGTGCGGCAAGATGGAGCGCTTAGTGACAAATTGTTGAGAGCCTGCCTCGAAAGTGAGATCCCGCCGATCGACATTGCTACCGCATTCGAAACGTTGGCCTTTGTGGAGGGGAGAAAGGGTCGGCCAAGCTTCGGCACGACGTTCGGCTGTGCAAGCGGAATCGCCACAATTGTTGCGAACCATGGAATCGGGTTCGAAGAGTTTGAGCGCGTGGTCAAAGGTTGCGAACTGAGCCGCGATGAAATCCAAAGCCTTGGGACCTACTTGATCTCCACACGAGGCTCAGGGCGGCTGTCAGAGGTCATCCGCCTCTACCGCGAATACATCAAGTGTGATACCCGATTTCATTCATTCCTGCTGCAGAACCGAGATAGGTACACGGGCGACTATGATGAGGTCGTGAACTACATTCTTGTGCCGGACCGTGGTCCCTACAATTGCAATATCGATTGTGTCTTCGAGGTCTTGCGGCGTTGTCCTCATGCCAGCAGTCTTGAAAAGCGTGTTCTTGAATGGATCGACCGAGGTGTTTTCTCGGACATAGACAGGTTCGATATGTCGATTGCGCTATTTTTTTATCTTCGTAAGTCCTGGGATGGACCGTCGGAGAAAATCCGGGCGCACTTACTGTCCGAGGCGATAGCGACCATCAGTAGTCTGATGAGAAAATCGCAAGAAGTAAATTTCGCCAAGGGATACATTATGGCATACGCCACTCTGCAGGTATGCGACCAATTTCCCGGCCCAAACGGTCCGATATGGCCAGAACTCAAACCGCTCGTCGACAAGATGCTCGACGTTTCGGTGGATTATATGCCTCCTGATGCACTGAGGGAGGGCTTCGACCAATTGCGTTGGGCGATTGATCACAGAACAACGAGGCCTGGCGACCGGCGGGATAGAGAACCCGGCTCGGTAATTCGGACCACACTCGACAAGGCCGGCGACATCGTGAGGCAGGCCAATGTGGGCTAGTCGCAAAGCATAGAGAATGCTGGCATGGGCGCGAAATTGCGAACGCTGGGCCCTCCAGACGAGATAGCGTGGCGTTCGCGATTGCGCTTGTGGTGACCACGTAATGGCCAAGTCTTCGAAGATAAAAGTTATGATATCCAGTCGTTGCAATGATCGATTTCCGCTCGCTTCCAAGGGCGGATTGAGCCTGAGCGAGCTGCGTCTAAAGCTGAAGAAGGACGTAGAGGCGACGTCCGTGTTTGGCGAACGACCCTACGAAGTATGGATACATGAGAAAGCTACAGAGGACCTCGAACTCGACGCTTGGGATGAGTGTCTGAGGCAGGCGCGCGAGTGCGACATCTTCGTCGCGCTCTACAACGGCCATGCTGGGGCGACGGGTCCGCAAGGTGGTAGTGTGGGAATCTGTCAAGCCGAACTCAATCTTGCGTACTCGCAAGCGCCGGGAAAGGTGTTCATCGTGAACATCTTTGAGCCTAGCTCTTCAAACGTCCCGTCGCGCCCAGCAGACAAGCAGTTTCAGAAATTTGTGGAGGAGCAGTACCGTTTCGGTCGAATGGTCAAGGGGCCTGGTGCTATAGAAGGCGAAATTCGGGAGACTATTGTAAGAGCCACGGTCAAGATGGTGCAAAGGGGCGTGATCGAGGCCAGTCGAGGCAAAGGCTATTTGGGACCAGCGCTCGATTGGAATCGTCAAAGCTATCTGCAGCGTAGGGCAAGCATGATAGCGGCCGTGAGAGGAAGTCTTGGGCCGAGTCGTTCAGCAAGCCGAGAGGACAGCTGCGTAACGACTATCGGTGGATCGCGCGTACTCGTTCGCCTCGGCGCAGTGCCGGACGCGATGTCCGTCGCCGCCGCCCGTGAGATGGTCGGACAGCCACATCTGGCAGATCACGATTGGACCAAGCAGCTTGCGAACGCTGACGGAGGGCCAGTACATCTGGTCGCTTGCCATAAGAGTGTTACCGAGGCTCAAGCAAAGCGAATGCTGGGATTTCCGAACGCAACCGTAGTCAACGGGCCGTTCGGCATCTATGTCGCGGATTCTGTCCAGGCAATTCAGCTAGTCTTGATCGCAAATTGTCAGGACGAGACTAGAACGCAACACGGCGTTCAACGCTTTCAAGATTGGCTAGCACAATCAGAACAATCGGAATTGCTAGTTCGTCTCGCGCGAAAGAGAAGGAGTTTGGTCACTTTACTCGCAAAGGACGCATAGCGAGAGGTAAGTGAGGATCTCTCAATGTCTTCGGCCTCCTCAAGTGTGCGGTGAGTATACCATCCCGGTGAGCCGTCCGAAATGGCTGGCAGATCTGTCCCCCGGCTGCGTCGGCGGACTCGCCGGTTTACGACTACATTGGTGGTTCGGGACCAAGGAATATTGGCGCCTGGATTGACCTGGCGGCTGTCGCGGCGGGACGTTGATTGGTTTGCGGACACTGGCGTTGTCCAGGTCACCTTGCGGAAATCTCTAGGGTGGTTGAGATTGCCTATCTTCGCTTAGAGGGGGCAACTACTCGTCGTCATGACTCAGGAATCACTCCAGATCCGCGCCAAGCGGCAGGGATCCAGCGATCCCGGTGATTTGGTATTTCTGTGTCACAACAACGCCGACAAGGCTTTCATCCGACGGCTTGCTGACGCACTGGAGCTTGAGTTCGGAACGAGCTTCTTTCTCGATGTCTTTGCGATTCCGACCGGCGAAGCCTTCATTCCCTGGATCGAGAAGGCGATGGAGCGGTGCACGGTCTGCGCGATTTTCCTTGGTGGTAACGGCTGGGGGCCGACCCATCTCTGGGAGGCGGAGCTTGCGCTGGCGCGCTACCGTCGCGACCCATCATTCAGAATTATCCCGGTGGCTCTTCCTGGTCTATCACTGATCGAGTCTGCCAAGCTCGGTTCGGGGAGGCTCTTTCAGGAGATAAACTGGGCCGACTTTACGAAGGGCGTTGACGATAAGGAAAGCCTTGAGAAGCTGGAAGCGGCGCTGACGGGACGCAAGACGCTAGGATACCGCGGTCCAGCGAGATTGACGCCCTATCAAGTCCGGCGAGACGCCGAGCGTTGGCAACGATCTGGACGATCGGACTCGAGCATCCTGTATTCTGGGGCGCAGCTTGCAGAAGCTGAGGCGATGGTTCGGGAAAATCCCGACGCCATGAACGTTGCGGGCGTGAGCGAATTTCTCGGCTCCTCTCGCGAAGGGCAGAGTGCCTATTGGCGCCGGTTGGCAGTGGCGGCGGTCGGGACCGCAGCGGTCTTGTTGGCCGCCGCAACCATCGCGATCACGAACTATCTCGTTGCCGAACAGCGACGCCAGGCGTCGGTTTCACGGCAACTGGCGATAATCTCAAAGGACGCGGCGGGTGCAGACCGAGCATTATCGATCGGAGCTCGCGCGCTGCTGGTTGCCGACACCCCGGAGGCCCGTGGTGCGCTGATCGAGCAACTCCAGGAATTCCGCTTCCTCAAGCGTATCATTAATGCTGGCAGCTACATCGAGTCCGCGGCTCTCAGCTCGTCGGGTGATTATGTCCTGGCAACGGACGCCGGATTGCGCGTTCTCTCGCCAGGAAGGAACTCGGCGGAGACAGTTGAGGCAAATTCTCGTGAGACCGTCACTTCCGTCGCGACGAGCGAGGAGGGGACTTGGTTGGGCCGCGAAGACGGACGGGTCGATCGACTTCGCGACGGAAGCATCAGCCTGGTGCTCAAGGCAGACCCCAAGGTACCAACCGTGCGGGAAAGACGGGTTCGCGTTCTTGCCTACGGCCCGTCGAAGCGATTGGTGGCCGCGGGAACAGGGGCTGGTCGTCTTGCGATCTTCGACGCCCGTTATGGGACGTTGTTGCACGAAATAGGCGAGGGCGATGGGATAAGGATCGAAGCTATCTCGTTTGACCCGACCCGCCGACGCCTTGCGTTTGGCACGAGCGCAGGGATCGTTGTTACCGTAGACACGGACACATTTTCCGTCGTCGATCGCTATCCGCACGTCGAGGGCGGCATTCTTGCACTAGGATATCTACATGATGGCTCGCTCGTAGTCCTTAGTCGGTATGGACGCTTACTCTACTTCAACATGTCAGATGGACGTCTGATGAAGCCATCAGGTGGCGATACGGTGCCGTTGGCTACTGCGGCAGCTATCGAGCCGATGACTGGAAAGATCGCAATCGGAGATTCCGCCGGAGTCATAAGGCTATTTGAAGCAGTTACGCAGCACGCAACGGACGATGCCCCCTTGCGCGGACATTCCGATTCCGTCACTGCAATCTCGTTCGGCAAGGGCGGCAAGCAACTGCTCTCGGCGTCCTCAAACGGCACCGCAGCGATTTGGGATCTGGTTGGCCGGGAGGGACCATATGAGGAGATGCCACAACTGAACCCCGCTCCAAGTGCGATCCGCGTCAATTGGAGCGGGGTTGTGATAGCCGTCTCGCTGGACCAGAACCATGCGCAACTTCGTCGTTTGGAGGGAGATGCCTGGATAACGTTGCTGGATCTCGTCTCAATTAGTCAACGTTCTGACCGTTCCGGCAAGGCCTTTAAGCGTGCAGAAACAGATGCCGCCGGGTTCGAGGAGATTATCTGGGCGATCCCGTCGGTTGCGCTAGATGATCGCGGCTCGCAGATCGCTTGGACCACTTCTGGCGGAGCTATCCTGACGACGAGTGTGGCAGGCGCCGACACCGCCACGACGGTGCTTCGGCCCAGTGGCGCTGCACCGCCTGATGAACTCGAGATCAGCGGCGATGGCCGAACCGTGGCCGCTGTCCAGGAGGATGGAGCGCTTGTCACTGTCTTTCAAATCGGCGGATCGGAGGTTGCGAGTGCGCAAATCCGCCCTCCGGCGGCGGCACGTTCGATCGCTCTGAACCGAGATGGTGATCGGATCGCAATCGGAATGAAGGACGGCATGCTCAGTCAGTATAGCCGGACGAACGAAGTCTGGACTGCGGTGGGCAAGCCACACCGCGCACACACGTCGGAAGTCGCTGGCCTCGCCTACTCGCGAGACGGCAACACAATTGTATCATTCGGCTCAGGCGGCGGAGGTACTGATCGAACGGTCGTGCTTACCGAGGCCAGAAATCCCGCGGACCAGCAAGTTCTGCAAGCAAGGCAAGCCGCAGGTAGCGTGTCGGCTATGTCCCTCGGCGCTGATTTACTCGTGGTCGGGGATCACGACGGCCGCGTCCTAACCTGGTCCGGGCGAGATACCCGCTTCTCCGGCGCACTGAGCGCCGGTTCGAGCGAGGTGAGCGCATTGTATGTCGATGAAGAGCGTCGTCGTATAATCACCTCTAGCGGCGACGGGTCTGTCAAAACCTGGACGCTCGATCTGGCCCAATGGATCGGGCTCGCGTGCTCAAAAGCAAACCGTAATCTTGGTAGGGACGAGTGGCATGAGTTGATGCCTGACGACCCGTTTGTACCACGCTGTTCTCAGAGGCGCCCCTATCGGTAATGGAAGCCCAATGACAATCGGGCGGGTTGGAGGTGACTGCAGCAAGTTGCTGTCTCCCTGCAGATGTCGAGCTTACCCATCAACTCGAGGTCGAATTCGGCCGGGCTCCGATGTTCTTGTCGATAAAGGCAAGGTTAAATTCGTAGACTGTTATGCCATGCGCATCCTTTGATGAGCGACAAGCGTCCAGCGCCTTCGCCGTAAACGCACGGGCGCCGAGCGTATCGTGAGACTTGAACAGATTGAAGCCCATCAATCCCCATATCTTGCCGAGGAAACGGGTGTGGTCGGGATTGCCGGTAGCTTGATGAAGGAGCTCCTGCAGCCGATCGTTGCTAATGTCAAATTGTCCGGAATCGCTCAGTCGTTGCGCGTCGATAAGGCGCCTCATGAACTCCGGGTCATGGCTAGCGATAAGACGTTTGCTGTCGATAAATTCAAGGTTCTTCCGATAGACCTCAATTCCTTCGCTGTCGCCGGAATTAACGCATTCGTCTAGTGCGCGTCGCGTCGATCTGTAGGCATCGTCCAATTCGCCGAGCTCGAGATGTGCTGTAGCAATAGAGGCAAATAGCTTTGCGCGAATCCGCTCGTTCCAGGAACCAGGTGCGCGCGAAAACGACGCCACCAGTTCTGAAAGAACCGAAAGCTCTTCGCGAAATTGCCCAGTCGTATGAAACGCCTCTGCTTGCGACAGACCTAGTTCGAGAGTCCTCCATACCTCTTCATCGCTGCTATCGCCGATTAGCATCTGCATCGCTTCCGGATGGCCCTGCCCCTCGAGAGTTTCGGCGACGGTTAGAAGGCAACGACCCCAGTTCTGCATTGCGATCTCGCTGTCGCGCAGCTCTACGGGCACGTTCTGCCAAGCGGAGAAGTTTGTTATGATGTCCCGAAAGTATGCTGCCGAGAGGCGCTCTAGTTGATCCATGTTTTTGGTGAGAACCGCGCCGAATAGTGCGGTGCGAAGCTGCGTTGGATCGCGCATGTTCCTACCCAATAAGTGCGTAAGCCATTTGAAAAAGCTTGATCACGATCCGTAGCCCGTCACACTTTCGATGACGCCGGGTAGATCCGCGCTGAACACGCCGCCAGCAAAGATGGGCAAATCGGTGGCTTGTCCCTTAGGGGGCTTTACGGCTTTCGCCGGAATTCGTTTCAGATTTTCCTTCTGCTGATCGATCATAAGTACGTACATCTCGTGACCACCAGCGATCGCAGCGCGTACGATACGATTCGTCGTGCCGCATTGTTCGAATCGAGTGGACAAGGACAGCACAATCCAAACGTCAGCGAATATGGGTGCGAACGAAAGACGCGCTTCTGCGAGTGTCCCCACTGGCACGATATCAGTGGCAACCCAAGAAACGGAGGTAACACGCTTCCCGGTCGCTGCCTCGATTTCAGTCTTTCGTCGCGCAACTTCGGCCGCCCAAAGTATTGCCTCACCTTCGCAGCTCGCGATGATCGCTAAATGGCAGTTCGGAGAACGATCAGACGACTCGAAAGATGGATAATCCCGCCAGGAAGGTCGCGAAGCGTTGTCCCAAGATCGAATGGTCGTCGCTCCGGTGAAATCAAGGTCGTACGCTTCGGCGTCTGCTATCCAGTTTTGCATGTCAATCGACCTGCCCCAGACCTCGAATAGCGATGTAACCCCGATAAGCGCAGGATACGGTATCGTCCCGGTGAGTAGCTCAGAGCGATCCACGTGTATCTTGCTAGGGGCAGGAAGAAGGCAAAGCCGATCAAAGATTTTGACGAGGTCAGTCGGCTTTGTGACCTCGAGACCGAGGCGCCGCATGCACTCCTCCGTGCTCTGACTTCGAAAAACTATAGTGTCGAGGAGGCCGCGCCATATCAAATGCACCCGATCCTCCATCAACATTATGAAATGATGTTCATTCGAGCCCCTTGAGGCGGTCGCGCGGTGGGAGCCAGTCAGCAGATGATAATTACCGCCAAATAAGTCGGCGTTCCCTATTTCCAGAGTACACCATGCGCGGGTGAGGTAGTCGAAAGGATCGTCAAGCATCACGACGGTGCATCCGAGAAGCTGGAGACCCACAAGACTCTCAAGAGCGGAATCGATGACATCCGGCCGCTCTAAGGCCGCCTGGGGAATGCAGCTAAAGTCGTACCAAACATAGATGCGTTCAACCAAACTCATCAGCGTTGGACGCGTCGATAGCAAATGAGTGATTTCGGAGAGTGCCGCTTCTGACTTCGCTGCCGCCGTTCCGCCTAGCCGTACGAAATCTGAAAGATCGGCGCACTCCGTTACCAATTGATCTAGCAGCGCTGTCGTCGCATTCGGTCGAAGTAAGTTCACGATCATGCGTTCGGCTAACTCTGATCCGTGAGGTCCTATCGGACGCCCGAGGAGTGTGGAAAAGCGTCTAGGCTCTTTGAGCCCGCGTAGCTTCGCGATCCGGATCGCCTCGACGAGAGTAGCGAATAGCTGGCAGCATAAGAGGCGCGCCTGCAAACCGTCTGGATCCGGGTGATCCGTGGTTCGCCAGCGGTGGGAGACGAAGACATAGAATGCGTCGTTAAGCACTGTCGCGCTGCGCTCAAAGATCGTTGGACCTCCCCGAACAAACCCGGCGCCTTCAAGAATTTCAGGCAGTCTCAACCAAGCGACCTTAGGTAGGTTGGCGGAGATACTTGAGCTTAGGTTCAGACCAGCATCGCGTGCTGTGAAATCTCTCGCTATCGATTCCGGTGGGGCGGACAACGAGTAGATCCAATCTGTTCCGGCCGGATCGTCGGGAATGTAGACGCGCAGAAGGTCGTCACTTGCCAAGAATTCATATCGAAAACGTCCGTCAGGAAGATCGAGCGCACGGTGCGCTAGCAGGCGATGCTGGTCGGGAGTAGCCGAGACGTCATCTTGGTTGCGTTCTAGTGCAATAGCATGCGCTACTTTCGCGCTGGGGACGGTGGCAAAGGGCACCGGCCCGCCCTGGCGATGGGCAGATCCGAAAACAAACGCAATGTTGTCATAATCGTGCGCGCGAGCCCGAGAATATTTCAGGCATCGCGCGGCGTCGCGAAGTATTGGTATATCGCCAGTGATCTCGTGCCCGTCCAGATCGACGTCGGCCATCCAGTCGGGAAGGGAAGAGATCTGCGCCATCCGCTCCTCCTGGCGAAACGCCAAGGATGTTACACGGAGCGAAGGCAACTGTCGATGGAAAGCAAGGCTGGGGGAGGTAGCAACACCAGAAGCGCCGGTCCACCTTTCTTTACCAGATGATGTATGTCAGTCGAGCGCACTATAGGCCCTTGACCAAGCGTCCCTCACTCTTGTGTGGCTCCCAGACCGCAAGATGCCCGGCGTCGGAAATATCCAAGTTTCGATATAGGTCCAAATATTCGTTGCCGTATACCGTTCCGTTCTCGATAGTTTGCGCGACCCAGATTTCGCTTTCGTTCTTGCAGCCGTCTGCGAACCAATCTCCCACGGACACCATCGCGATCTGACTGAATTCGGGGTCGCAAGGAATAAGAAGTAATTTGAAGCACGAATTGCATCCCGGAGCCTTCGAGCTGTCTCGCGGTCTGGTCTCTCCGGGAGAGCCGTATCTTCATAGTCGACGTACACTTGCCATTCGGAATCTTGCAAGAGCTTCACAAGACCCCGCGCAAGATCGTTGTCCTTAGTGCTGTGACAGAAGAAGGCCGTGCGCTCTTTCTGCGCTCTGGCTTCGCGTAGGGACTTTCTCACTGGCGCCGGTGCAAGAGCCGCTTGCCGAAGAGTTCTCAAGGGAATGGGCATGTTGATGACCAGGTCTAATAAGCCGCGATTACGTAAGTGTCCAAGAGGGGTGCATTTCGATCGACCGACGAGGTAGGGTGTGACGTCGCATTTCGTAGGTTGTCCCGCGTGCTGCAGGGCGACTAAGCTCTTTGATGAGCAAGCGCGGCTGAAAGATCGGCCAAGTTGCCGATCTCGATGTCGTGATTAGCGTCTCGATGGTTCCAGCATGTTGGCTGCTAGGTGTTCAAACCACTCCCTGACGTCGGGGGGTGTAGGTCTGGGAGGCACCAGCGCTGGCGCGAACGTGCCTTCTGCCACATGAACGCCGAGTTGTCGGTAAGCTTCGAACTGTTCCTCATCGTAGAACTGATCGATTGTCGATTGATGTGGAAAGTCTGGATGAACCAAACGATAACGCTTCAGTAGCTCGGCTTCATCTCCCGTCAGGGAGAGCTTCAGGTAAAGCAACAAGCCCATGCCAGCAGGCATATCCTTGCTGCGCTCGGGGTATCTTATCCGGAAGAGCTGTGCGTGTGTCTTGCTGTACCTGGATTTGGGATCAGGCCGCATTTCATCGAGGTGAGGTTCGATGCGAATGCCCAGGTCGATCTGCGCGTGCCTTACGAGGGTCAGCTGGCCGTGAAACGTGCTCTCGGGATCAGCCTCACCGTCGACGCACACAATGAACTTGCAGCGGCGACGCAAAAGCTCGTACAGCCCCATGTTTTCGATGTGGCCGCCATCGGAAACATTTAGCCAAGCCTGCTTCTCAGACATCATCCACCCGGTCATTTCCTTAAGAATGCAGGAAAATCCCGGCGGCGTTACTGGGGACGGCTTTCGGGGATTTGCGATCCAGAAGCCAAGGCGGATGTTCAGAAGGGTCATGAGCGCTGAAAGCGAGGGCATGGATCCCAGGCCCATCTGCGGCGAAGCGGCTGCACCGGAAATGGCCATCGCCGTGGCAAGGTCCATTGGGCTACCCGTCGCATGCCAACACGGCGATCGCTTGTATTTGACCGCCGTGGATCCCACCCAATGCTTCGAAAACAAGAAGAAGTCTCCCTTTCTGTCACGAAGCACGAGTTCTTGGCTTGAGGGTAAGTTTACGGTTGCATTGATTAAGTGGTAGGGGGCGCGCTGGTTGGGATTGATGTCCGACAGCGCCAGCTCTGTCGTTCCGGGAGGCCAGATGAAAGTCTGCGCGAGCTGGTCCCGGTAAAGCTTGTGCGGCCCCGTGAGATTCACGTCGAGGATAAAGAACGAAAACAAGCCGGCGGCTGCAGTGACGGCGCAAAGCACGAGAAACCCATTAGTATAGTGCAGCAGATTCCACCATGGCACATTCGTGTCCATATCCTGACAGGCCAGGTGCCGCAGGGCGTAAAAACATAAGAGCGCAAGAACCGGAACGATAATAGCCGCAGCATACAGTGTGGCCGTGAAGAGCCCGCGTCGATAGGCTTCAGCGCGGAAGACAGGCAGAAAGCGGATCGCGACTGGCGCGGCCACAATAGAAAAAGTGGTGGCAAGCGCGACTGGTATTGCGTAGGGCATCGATTCGAATTTCGCAAATGCCAGTTCGGAAACCGTTACCGCAACAAGACACAGTGCGATTGCGCTGATCAGGGCAATCGCCATCCTCGGCCATTTGGCCAAGCCAAACTTGAGCGACAGGCCGTAAATTGCGATGGCAACAATAGTGAGGCCACCGAACGCCAGGCTTGCGTTGGCCCAAAATGCGAACTGGAGGGACAGGAGAGAGGCTAATATCGCGAGGCCGGAGAGTAACGCGAGAGGAGCCGACCAATTTAAGATGAGGCCGGCAATTGTACCGACGACCATCGTCCATCGGCTCTTCAGGTCAACAATGCTCAGATACTTCGCGTTTTGCCTCACGTGCCGCACGGGATTGGTGTCCGGACCGTACGGATTAGCGAGTTGGTCGAAGTCCTGGCCGCTCCCTATCAAGGAACTCATAAACGCGCCGGTGTAACCTCCGCCGGACACGGTCGAAAGATAGTCGACATGCTTCATTAATCCTCGCTGGGCGAGCACTTGAATCACACCCAGGCAGAATGTTGCCGAGCGAATGCCGCCGCCGGAAAGAGCGAGGCCGACGGCATCCACGCCTGTGTTCGGTGGCAGTGCACGAGCGTTCCGGCGTGCTGCGATCTCCTTGGCTTCATCGTCAAAGATCAACTGTGCGATGGCGGAGTTTGCTTCTACGCCGAATTTCAGAGGTTCAAAGCATTGTTCGATCTCTTTGCGGGAGACAGCGGGCGGCGTTTCGGCGTCGGGCGTCATCGCGCCATATGCCATGACCTGCAATTCTTCCGCGAAAATCACCAAGCGTTCTCGGATCCGATCGAGCTCGTACCTAAACTCGTTGGCTCCATCCCGCGAGTCCAACAGCCCCGCGGCTTGTGCGCGATGCCATTTGGCGGTGAATGGCCGAAGATCGACGTTCAGCATGCTTGTCGCGACTTGCGCGAACTTCGAACACCCGGGATGATCTTTCATCGCTTTCCGGGCATGGTCGAATATATCCCGCAAGCTTTTGAGAGCACTAGCCTCTAGTCCATGCTGGTAGGGTAGGCGCTGGGTGGAAATGCGGGTACGCAATTCAGAAAGCAAATCGTGTGCGGCGAGTTGGTCTGGCGTCACAAAATCCCCCTGGTGCTGAAAATAGGCTCGACGGCTGGCCCGTCACAATGCCAAAGATAGCCGATTCCCGCGTTCTTTGATCGAGTGTCTTTGGCGCGACACTACCTAAGCGGGTTCAACGAGGACAAGGGGCAATGGTTCAACCGATGGATACTGGTCAGAATTGTCCGCCTCGACATCCCATGGGCTTAAGGGCCCCTTTTACGGGGCAAGCTTGTTGCGCAAGCCGCTGAGAATGAGCGCGACAATCCGTTGTGGATCGTCCGAGCTGACGAGCTCGGAATTCTCGTCCTCGGAAAGACCATTGTTGAGGACGGCCGAGAGGCCAACTGTCCCCCTTTCCTTCAATTCGATCGCCAGATCCTCGGGCGTTTGAACCTTGTGGCCGCGACGTCCGTATTCGTGGCGTAGCTCATCCGAGCCGGGGAGAGCAGACAGCCAAGCGCTGGTGAGCTCTTCGCGCGGTTCTCCGCGCAGCGCGTCGATCAGCAGCCGTGCAGCGCCCCCAAAAAGGCCGAGCAAGTAGAGAGGCTCACCAGCTCGAAGAGCGATGATGCCTTCTTCCAAAACACCTGGCCAAAGGCCTTGATAGCCCTTGAGCCGGCCGCCCATTGCAATCCGAGCGGAAGTCCCTCCCTGCATGCAGGCTCGCATGTAGGTCAATGATCGTGCCCAAGCGTAGCGCCGAGCCGGTGTGTCGGGCGGCACGAAACCATTTGAGTTCGCGTTCAGCTCTTGTGCCGTGACGTCGAGGCCTGGTGGCGCCGGCAGGTCCTTGAGCGTGGCTTCCTGGCCGTAGTTACGCAATTCGGCATCGCCAAACCTGCAATGGATCGGCCAGGCGACCCAATTCTCTATTGGAACGGGCGGCTTGCCAGCGACGCCGCTGAGCAGAAGCGAATGACTGCGAACCATCGCCAGCAGCCGTTCCACATAGTTGATATCGTCGCCCGCGATCGCTCCCTGTTGCAAGGCGTCGAGGCCTAGCACGCCACCGTATGCGACGCGAAGGCCGGCAATCAGCAAATACAGCACCAAGTCGTCGGCAAACGTCGCCAAGTGTTCGGGGCTCCCACCATAGAGGTCCGTATCCGGCGCGGTGGACAGTGAGACGGCAACTGTTTGAATGCCTGCTGGGCGCTTCCAGCGGGCCAGTTCACTGAGCGGTGTCGTTAGATCTATTTTGGCTGCGCCGGTCGGCTGCAAGCGGTCCAATTCCTCGCGGCCGAGTGGCGGGTCGGGATACCATACTCGTGTCGTACTCGTGGGTAGATGGGCAAAGGTAAGCGCTTCAGGTGGCGTACCAAGCGCTACTTCATTTTTGGCAATCGAGCGGAGTAGACGGCGGTGTTCATGCTGATAGCGGAGCGCTTCCAGCAACGCCGCTTCGATCACGAATGCGGCGTCTTCCGCCTCCCATTTTTTCTTCCGTTCAATCCAAGCTGCATCCATGCTTTCGGCAGCTGCAATCGCGGCACGCCACCGCAGAGTCACCGCGTTGCCGAGATAGGGAAACAACCGAATGACCCGTGCCTCGATCGCATCCACGAGCACCAGCGGTCGAGCGGCAAGCTTGGCCTCGAGCAACTCGCGACGGCACCATTCTCGACTTGACCAATTGTCGGTCAGGACAGCGACCAGCGCACTCGAACTAAGAACGCCCTTCTGGATCTCATCTGGAAAGCGGCCGCCTGGCGGAATGTCTGCGCTATCGAACCAGCCCTGGACGGGCAATTGGGCCAACGTAGCTAGTATCGCCTTGACGGGTCCCTCAGCTATCGCCGCTGGATCCGCTGGCAAATCCCTTTTGGAGTGACTTATGAATAGCCGGATTGGTATATCGGGTAGCTCATCGGCAGGTCTTCCGCCAGCTTGAGGCAGATCCTGCAGAGCCCGCAAGGCACGAACTGCGATATGCAGAACAAGGTGTCGTTCTCTTTCGTCCCCCTGACGTACGTCGAGCCGCACGAAACTTATGTAGTCCAAGGTCGGCGCGAGCTGCAGTGCGCCACTATCGAGTGCTACCGGCAAAACTCGGTGGGGGCTTGCGCCTGGCGGCGAATGCTGCCCAAGAAGGTTGGTGACCAACTGCGCCCATTTGTCGGCGACAACCCGATCGCTGTCGCGTGCGCGACGGGCCATTCTCTCGTCGACTAGTATCACGATGATCTCACGCTCTGCAGCGAGGTCAATCGTCGGAGGCGGACCTCCGTCTACTTGCCGCGGGCCGTATCGCACGGGAATGCGCGGTCCGTCGCCCATCGGGCGGGCTGAAAATGTCCGATAGAGTTGGCCCGCGATCAGTCGCGCCTCTTCCGACTCCCAATGAAACAACACTTGGATGCGAAGCGTCGTGATCATCCCAGCCTCGCGTAGTTGGAACCTGGATTCGATGCGCCAGCACCCGCGCCATGCCATGATATCACATGGGAACGGCAGTCAACAGTCCCAGCGTGGTAATGCTCAGATGGGCATTCGCTATGTGAGGCAGTCCACACGTGTTAAGGGCGTGTACTCATAAACCGGCCCTAACCATGTAAGGCAAGGCAATGTCACTTTGCCCTCGAAATCGAACATCGGCGTAGAATCCGATATGAACCAACACCGGAGGTCGGCTGTTTCTCAGAATCAATCCCGCTAACACTTTAGCATTCGAACTATGAAATTTTGCTCAAACGCCAGATGACCGTCGATAGCCCACCAAGCAGGAATGCGGTTAGAAACAGAGCGGATGTGCCAATGAACGCCCTATCGAGTCCGCTCTCGATTTTCTTTGTAAGTGCGTCGATTAACTTAGTTCCGATAACTCCTCCCACCAGCGCTGTGGAAAGTGCCCCCAAATCCGTAAGTTTCTGGGGTAAATCAGGGAATGGAATAGCAAGAAGTCCCGCGGTCCAGCCCGAGAGACCGCCGCCAAGAACAAAAACAATGTTAAACCACGCTTTCCCTTTTTCGCCATCCTCTATCTTGAAGGCAGCGACCAGAAGTGCAATGAACACTACTACCGCAAGGCCATACCCTATCATGACGCCAGTAGTCATAGCTCCCTCCAAAGATATTGGTCCTGCTGGTCACGGGTCACGGCCTTGCCCTAAATTAACTTCTGCCAAGGTAGCGATCGAGAAAATCTAGTAGTCACTGCCACCGCGGTCGATCCAGTTTCTTGCCAGTATCATTCGCTATGGATTCAAGAGGTGACATTCCAGGATCGTCGCCGCATGTCCACTTCACCCATCGAAGACGGACACTCCCGGATACACGTCCTAGAGGGCAAAGAACTCTGTCAATCTGGCCAAGGCGAGACTGCCAACATCTACGTTGATCTTGCCGGCGACGGTCGTAAACCTATCCAGAACGGTCATCCAATCCCCTATCGCCGCAGCAAACGTAGCGTCTTCAGGATTGGCGGCAAGCACCCTGTTTGCTGACGCGAACAATTCTGAGCGAACCTGCTGCCATTGCAGCTTTGCCTTCTTTGCGGCCTCGGGATCTGCTTGCGCGCCCCATAGGACACTTTTCGCTGCAAAACTATCTAGCTTTAGCTGCTCGGCCTCATCCTCAATCAAGACGATTTCGCGCTGGGTCTGTATGACCATGTCTCGCAATTTATCGTTCTCGCTCTCGTTCTTAAACGCCCTCACGGAAAGTTCGCTCTTCGGCTCAAGGAAAATCGAGCGATACCGGGCCGCCACGTTCAAGTACGCGAGTGCGATGGTTGTCTCCTCAGATCCGTACTCCTTGCGCTTGAGCTTTTCGATGAAGTACATGTGCACGATCTTGCGACCGTTGTAGTAGTCGAAATGTGTGGTTACCAGAACTCGGTATAGTTCGCCGTCACCTGGCGCTCTTACGAGTTGGTCGTTGTCGATCGCCTTGACATTATCGATTGCAGAATCAAAAACGCGTTCCATCGCCCTCATGATGGCAGGCGCGTCTTCCTTGGCAGCGTTAGTTAACTCGGTCGCAAATTGCTGCCATTCGATCTCGTTCTCGCGATTTGGGAGTTTGAAGAGCGAGAATGCCTTGCCGTGCTCAACGAGGCGAGCTTCGGGCGGGATGCCCGGCTTAGTGAGAGACCCGCCTTCGATCTGAAATTCGATGAGCTTTTGTTCGATTGATCGCTTGGCGATGCGCGCGCCAAGACTATCGTACATCGCCGATAGGATTAGCGGAACGATTGTCTTATCGATCGTCTCGTCCCGATGCTTTTGCTTCTTCTCCGCGTCCTTCTCATTCATCGCTCGCTGTCTTGAGCGGCCTTCGGCGCCCCTGGCCACGTCTCGCAAAAATTCAGAAAGAGGGTCATCCTCATCTTCCTGCTTCGTGACAAGGCTCGCGACGTACTCGTCTTTGGGACGACTGAGGTCGTTAGAACTAAGCCGGAGGGAGATGCCCTTTACGTCTGTTAATGTCGGGGGCAATTCATCAAAGTAAATGGGGACAATGCGACGCCCCGTCTTTCCTGTGCGCTTGCGCTCGTCATCCATGAGCGCCTGAAAAAAGCCGACCTCGACGCCGTTCCAGGATACGTTTTTTCTAGTGGTGCCCGTGAAGAAAACGACCAGATAGTCAGAAAGCCTGAGGTCTTCTTTGATCTGCTCGCTTATATACCCGCCTGGAGGAATCGATGAACGGTCACGGAAGACGCGCAGATTGCCATCAACCTCGCGTTCCAGAAAATCGAAGGCGCGCTGAAACACCGTTACGATCTCGTCATCCTCGTGGGCATAACTAAGGAATATTCGGATCGGTGAGTCCTCCATGAGGGAGGCGTGCGCGACTGAGGCTTCAACTAAGGACATCTTGCCCTCGCAAAATTCTGGGGCCAAGTGGCCGGCAGCGACTAATGATTTGGTCAGTAACGTTTTTGGCTAAAACCTTGATCTTCGATCCTAGATCAATAGGGCGCCGATGTACAGGCGAAGGTTGTGGTCGGCAGATTTCCATTTGCCAGTCTCCGCCTGCTTTCGCGAGATTAGACGTTGTCCGTGGCGCGTCTCATCGCGATCTCTGTGCTCTAGGGGGCCCGCCAGGACGGTCGAATCCAGTAAAGCCAGCGGCCACATGGTCATTCGCGCACTTACTCATGGCGCGATGGTTCAGGTCGACGTGGCTCATTCGTTTCATGTCATTGAAAAGGGGCGTCGACTCCGTTCCGTCTGCCCATCGAATGGCGACCCCAAATTAGCTCACGCTCGCGATGACGCCCAGTTGAGGAGCTTCATCGTCGTTCCAACAGACGTAGTCTCCGGGCTTCAGCCCCTTTGCATGTTCGCCCGTCATGGCGATTTGCCTTCGAATGGTCGGCGGCGGTCAGGCTCTAGCCTGTACCAGGCGCAACAATATGTCCCGTTTTTGGAATAAAAGAAAGATATTGACCGAAAAGCGCAACTAATATTTCTTTTGGAACGTGAAGACATGTCCGGGCGCTTCGTCCATTGCTGATTAGAGGAGATTGGCGATGCGGCCAGTAGGGTAGCGCCTCCTCCCGGTGGCGGCCGCGACGATGGGGAAGGGCTGCCGCTCGAGGCCGGCGAAGTCGGTGTTCTCAAGCGAGTTTAGGGCACGCAGGAGGAGAGCATGGCCACTGACGGTGAACGGTACATAACAGCCGGCGACAGTGAGCGCCGCCGAATACATGATGAAGTTGGCAACCCAAAGCCGCATGTCCCGCGCGTCGCCGAAGATGCGCTCGAAGGTCGGCTCCATGGTGCGAAGGTCGAGTAGTGTTTCATTGACGTCAAAGACGATCAGCGGAAGATCGGACATGGTCAGAATCCAATATTGCGGTGGCCTGGTTAGATCGACTTTACCTCACCGGCGTCGATGCGGATTTGCGCGCCGGCGTGCGGCTCTGCGTGACCGGATGACCACTCATTCTCCTGCGCCGCACGTGTCACATCTTGCTTGAGCAGATAGAACGACGCAGCGAGAAACAGAACGTCCTTCATGAGGAATCCGATCGGCAGGGTCATGATCGGAAATCCGCCCGCCTCTTGGGCCCAGCCGCCGGGCAGAAACGGAATGATGCTCGTGGTGCCGATGAAGGTGACGATCGACCCAATCGCGCCCAGGATGCCAAGCCGCGGGCTCCAATAACCAAGGAAGATGAGACAGCCGAGGATCATTTCGGTCGTCCCGAGGAAGTAGCCCGCGCCCCGAACGCCGAAGGCTGGGAGCAGCCAGAAGACGACGGGGCTATGGCCGATCAGGGGCACCAGCATCTCAGAGGTGTACTGGGTCCATTTCTGGATGCTGAAGGCGAAGAACGTAAAGACCATCGCAGCACGAATTAGATGACGGTCCAGATCGCTCCGGAACGGAATGGTCATCGAAGCATAACGAACAAGCTGGCGCTCCTGATTCATCATGTCGTTCCTCAACAGCGGCTACGGACCTGATTTTTCCCGATCCTCATCAGCCCACCGTTCTCATCGAACCGCCGCGGATCGTAGCGATGATGCTGATTGGACATCACTAAGCTGCTGCCTTCGAGCTGGCCTGTTGCACCTCGCGAGGGGGGACGACCGAAAATAATGCACCAAGCCCTTCAGCCATTGTTGGGTGCGCAAGAGCTGCGCCAGCCAGGCTCGAATACGGAAGGTCCGCCAACATTGCCATTTGCACCGCCGCCATCACTTCGCCCGCAGCAGCGCCAATCATCGTAAAACCGAGGATGCGGTCGTCGCCGTCGCCGACAAGTGCCTTCATGAAGCCCTGTGTCTGATCGGTCGCCTGCGCTCCGAGTACAGAGTCCATTGGCAGCTTTGCGACGCGTGTAATGATGCCCTGGCGTTCCGCTTCCCCTTCGCTCACCCCTATATGGGCAAGAGGTGGATCGGTGAACATGCAATACGGAACCAGCCGGCCGCGCGTGCGGCGATTTGCTCCCGCCAGGTTGTCGCGTACGATTCGAAAGTCGCTTTCGGATATGTGAGTGAATTGCGGGCTGCCCGCACATTCCCCCACCGCCCATACATCCGGCGCACTCGTTTCCAGCCGATCGTTGACGCGAATGAAACCGCGCGCGTCGAGTTCGACGCCCGCCTTATCCAGGCCAATTCCGGCTGTATTGGGAATGCGTCCTGCCGCCACCAGGATATCGCTGCCATCGATTTGCTGCTCTCCCGAGAGGGTGCGCACCACGACAGAAGCTTTATCTCCGGATCGCCCGCTTACCCGAAGCAGCTCGGCTGCGACAAGAACTCGAATACCTTCGCTGCTCAGAATGCGCCATATCTCCTGCGAGACATCGATATCCTCGCGAGCCAGGAGTTGAGGACCGGATTCGATAATCGTTACATCGCTGCCAAAGCGACGGTAAGCTTGTGCTAGTTCCAGACCCGAATAGCCCCCGCCGATCACGATCAGGTGTCGCGGCAAATAGTCGAGCTCCAGAATTTCCACATGCGTGAGTGGCTGGGCCGCTTGCAGGCCAGGAACGTGTGGAATTGCCGCATGCGTTCCTACGTTAAGGAAAACCTTGTCGGCCGCCACCTCACGCGTGCCTCCGTCGTTCAAATTCACTTCAAGGGTTTTCGTCGCAACGAAACGTCCGCTGCCCATGATCAGCTCGGCGCCGCTCGCCTGGTAAATCTGCAGATGCTTCGCAACCTGGCGTTCGACCATCGCGCGCTTGCGCCGACGAACCGTCGCCATCTCGACTTTGACGGAATCGGCCAAGGTGCCGTATTCGCCTGCCTGACGCTCAACATGCGCGACTTTTGCGCTCGAGATCTCATTCTTGGTCGGCATGCAAGCAATGTTGGGACAGGAGCCGCCGATCCATCGCCGCTCGACCACGGCGGTTTTGTACCCTGATCGGGCCAAGTGCCAAGCCAGAAGCTTGCCGCCGGTTCCGCTGCCAAGGATGAGGGCATCCAACTGCTCTAGGTGAGCCATGTACTTCTCCGCTGATGCAGGCCTTGCGTTGACGTCACTACGCCGCCTTCGATCTGGTCGCGTCCAGGAAATCGCCGATGACTTTCGCGATGTCCTCGCAGTGCGTCTCCAAGGCGAAGTGACCTGTATCTAAGAAGCGTACATCGGCGAGGGGCATGTCGCGTTTGAATGCCTCTGCGCCCGGCGGCAGGAAGAATGGATCGTTCTTGCCCCAGACTGCCAAAAATGGCGGCTTGTGCTGGCGGAAGTAGGCCTGGAATTCCGGATACATGGCGACATTGCTCTTGTAATCGCCAAAGAGATCGAGTTGCACGTCATGAGCGCCGGGACGTGCCAGATAGAAATTGTCGAGCGAATAGCCATCCGGAGAGACACGCGATGTGTCGGCAACGCCATGGGTGTATTGCCAGACCGTGGTCTCCGGCGAAAGAAAGGCCCTGAGAGCGGCACGGTTCTTCTCCGATCGGTCCTGCCAGTAGGCGCGGATCGGGGTCCAGCCGTCGCTCAACCCCTCCTCGTAGGCATTGCCGTTCTGCGAGATGATCGCGCTGATGCGCTCGGGATGGCGAACGGCCAAGCGAAAGCCGGTGGGGGCACCGTAGTCGAAGACGTAGATCGCAAACCTCGACAGACCTATCACTTCCGTGAAGCGTTCGATTACGTGAGCCAATTTGACGAAGGTGTACGAAAACTTGTCGCGTGGCGGCATGTCGGACTGGCCGAAGCCGGGCAGGTCCGGCGCGATCAGGCGTAACCGATCCGAAAGCATCGGAATGAGCTCGCGAAACATGTGGCCCGCGGACGGAAAGCCATGAAGCAGCAGTAACACCGGCGCGTCGCTCCTGCCGGCCTCACGGTAAAACACGTTGAACCCGTCGACATTGGCCTTGCGGTATCTGATAGGCGCCATCGGATTCTCCTGTCTGCAATTGGCTGTCTGCAATTCGGCCTCTGCGACTGATGCTTCGTCGCGCGCGGAGCGACAACGGATCAGTTGCGGGCGACCGATTGGACCGCGTCATGGATGATATCGATGACAGGTCCGGGGGCGGTGACGATCGGCGTGTGGTCGACGGCATGCGACCTGATCTTCGCTTTCATGCGCTCGGCCATGAAACGCTGCGTCGCCGGGATGATCATATGATCCTGTTCCGCGAGCAGAAACCATGTCGGAACGTCCTTCCATAACGGACGCCCTGCTGGAACCGTGATGCACGCCAGCGCGATGGGCCGCTGCACCGCGGCGAGCACCGACCGATCTTCCGCCGAAGCATTCGGCGCGAAAGCCTTGGCAAAGGCATCGTCGGGCAGCCAAATCAAATTGTTGGCGTCAGGTGCAAGCTTCGGCGCCAGCGGATGCGGTTCGGCGCGATAGAACACGTCCGCCACCTTCTCGCCCTCGTCCGGCGCCAGTGCGGCAACATAGACCAGCGCCTTCACTTGCTCGGGCCGCGCCAGGGCAATGACGGCACCCGCATAGGCATGTCCCACCAGGATGACCGGTCCGGGCATGCGCTCGATGCTGCGATTGAGCGCGGCAACGTCGCCGGCAAGCGACGTTAGCGGCAGCGGCGCCGCAGACGCCTTCACGCCGCGGGCCGCGAGCCCGGTGACGACGCGCCCCCAGCTCGATCCATCTGCCCACGCGCCGTGAGCCAGCACAATGCTCACATCCTTTGTTGTCATCCGAGTTCTCCCGGCCGTGCGCCCCTCGGCGTCACCTGCAACCCAACCTTCCCATCCAGTCGCCATGGATCAAGATATTGATTTTGCTTACAAAATTTCCACTCATGGCAACTCGATCAACTGTTACTTTCCCAAGGGCCCGGCAAACCTTAAGACCCTGAACTTAGGCGGCCGTCGTTGGAGCAACCGTTGGAGAAGTCATGGAAATGGCCACCCCGGCGGACCATGTGCTTTTGCTGGGACCATTGCAGGTCGTCCGGAATGGGACGGAGTTGTCCGAGCCGCCTTCGCGTAAGGTCCGGGCGCTCCTTGCCTATCTCGCGATGGCGCCGCGGCCGGTCACCCGCGAAAGACTATGCGAGCTGTTTTGGGACGTCGCCGACGACCCTAGAGGCGAATTGCGCTGGTGCCTTTCCAAGCTGAGGCCTTTGGTCGACGAACGGGCGATGAAGCGGCTTATCGCCGACCGCAGGCAAGTCAGCCTCGATACGGCGTCGCTCGACGTGGATGCCCTCGTCGTTGCGCGTAGCGCGCAGAAGACGCTGAGCAGTCCCTCGCCGAACGATCTTCGCTCGCTACTGGCTTGGTTTCGCGGCGACTTTCTCGAAGGTCTCTCGATCGAAAGGGCCCCCTCGTTCGAGAATTGGCTCGCAAGCCAACGGCACCGCTTCGGTCAGTTGCGCCAGCAGCTCCTCGAACGGCTGAGCTCCGTCCTGCCGCCGGAGAGCGATGACCGCATCCTAGCGTTGCGCGAGTGCATCGAAGTCGCGCCGTTCGACGAAGCGGTTCACATCGAGCTCGTTCGCACGCTGCTCCGGCGCGGGCTTTATGCCGAAGCCGAGCACCAGATCGACGCAGCGGTGAGGCGCTTCCAGACCGGCGGCATCGATCCGGCATCGCTCAAGGCCGCTCTGGCGGCGGCACAACGCTCGGCTTCGAGGCCGGCCAGCGTCAGTTCGGTCGGCGTCGCGCGTTTCGAGCCGCCGACGGATCGGCAAGCGGTGGCCACGCATGGGCCGACGCTGCTGTTGATGCCGTTCACAGCGGCGCCGGAAAACGCTGCGGACGCCGACAGCGTCACAAGCGACATCATCTTTGGTTTTGCCAAGCTGCGAAGTATCCGCGTCATTGCCAGAGGGACGGCTTTTTCGCTGCGCAGCCAGACGCCCACGACGGCCGCCGGCATCGTGAGCGCGCAATATGTTGCGTCCGGCCATCTGCGGCGCGACGGCAAGAAATATGTTGTCTCGGTCGAGCTCATCGACCCCAGGAGCGATCGCATCTTCTGGGCTGACGAATTCAGTTGCAACGCCGTCGATTCCTTCGCGGCGCCCCCGCTGCTGACGACGCGGATCGTCACGGGTCTTGATGCGGAAATTCACGTCATCGAACGCAACCGGGCGCTGCTCATGCCGCCTGCGTCGCTCGACGCGTGGCAGGCGTACCATCTGGGGCTCTCCCGCATGTATCGCTTTACGAGCGAGAGCAATCGAGAGGCGCAGCAGTTTTTCACCAGGGCGATCGCTCTCGACCCGACCTTCTCGCGAAGCTATGCGGGAATGTCGTTCACGCATTTTCAGAACGCGTTCCATCTACACGTGCGCGAGTCCAAACGCGAGGTTGGGGCGGCAATCGAGACTGCCGAAAAGGCATTGCAGGCGGATCCCAGCGATCCGGCGGCACATTGTGCGATCGGCCGCGCGCTATGGCTTGCGTACGCGCACGACGGCGCCATTGGCGAGCTCAATCAATCCATTCGCTTGAGCCCAAATTACGCGTTCGCTCATTACTCTCTGGCCTTTGTGCAATGCCAGACCGGTGATCCCGGGTGCGCGATCGACGCGGCCGACATCGCGGCGCAACTCAGTCCGCTTGATCCGATGATGTTCGGGACATACCGGGTGCGAACGTTTGCATTGCTGCGGCTTGGCAAGGTCGAGGAGGCTGCCGATTGTGCGGCGCTTGTTGGACGGCATGCCGGCGATCATTTTCATGCACATGCCGTAGCAGCGCTGACGCTTGCGGCCGCTGGCCGCATCGAGGAGGCCCGCGCAGCACGTCAACGCATCATCGGGTTACGTCCGGACTACAATTTCAGGCAGTTCACCGAGGCGCTTCATATGCTCGACGATCTTACCGGCATCTACCAAAAGGCCGCGAAAGTGCTGCAAATCCCGGATTGAGCTTGCAGCGGGTACGCCACCAACGATGCTGAAGATCGTTCAGCCCTTCGGACGCGTGCGGATCATGAATGTTTCATACGCGTATTCGGCGAGCTGCCACCAGAGATTCTCGTCGTTTCGGAAGTCCATCTGCGAATCGTAGATCTTCTTGAAGTCGGGGTTGGACGCGGTGGTCTCGGCATTGATCTCGTTCGATGCCTTCAAACAGGCTTCCATGATCGACTGGCTGAAGGGGCGCAGGAGTGTTCCGTTCGCCACCAGGCGCTTGAGCGCGTGGGGATTGCGCGCGTCATATCGCGCCTGAACATCGAGATTGGCGTAACCGCAGGCGATCGTGAGCAGCGATCGATAAGCCTTCGGCAGGGCATCCCACTTGTCCCAATTGATGAAGAAGTGCTGCGCCGTGCCGCCCTCCCACCAGCCGGGATAGTAATAGTACTTGGCGATCTTGTAGAAGCCGAGCCTCTCGTCATCATAGGGACCGACCCATTCGGCCGCGTCGATCGCGCCTTTTTCCAGCGCTGGATAGATATCGCCACCCGCGATCTGCTGCGGAATGGCGCCGAGCTTGGCAAGTGTCTTGCCGGCCCATCCGCCAATCCGCATCTTCAGGCCGTTGAGGTCGGCGACGGTGTTGATCTCCTTGCGAAACCAGCCACCCATCTGGGTGCCGGTATTGCCGCCGGCTATGGCATAAACGTTGGATTTCCTGCCGAACTCATTGAGCATGTCCTGGCCGCCGTGATCCTGGAACCAGGCGTTCTGCTGGCGCGAGGTCAAACCGAACGGAATGGTGCAATAAAGCGCGTAAGTCGGGTCCTTGCCGACGTAGTAGGCGGCGGCGGTGTGACACATGTCGACCGTGGCGCTGCTCACCGCGTCGAGCGCCTGCAGGGCGGGAACGATCTCGCCGCCGGCAAAAGTCTGAATCTGAAACTTGTTGTCGGTGGCTTCCGCGACATATTTCGAGATCGTCTCCGATGCGCTGAAGAGAATGTCGAGTGCCTTCGGCCAGCTCGCGGTACAGCGCCATTTCAGCTCGGGCATCGACTGCGCAACGGCTGGTGCAGCAACGGCGTTCGAGGCAGCAAGGCCGACGCCTACCGCTTTCAGAAATTCACGACGTTTCATGGCGTTCCCCTTCGGATTTTCGCCTCGCAACCGCCAAATCGTGGCGATTTCGCGCAGCGTCGCACCCCCGGGGGATCAGATTTTCATATTAGCCGGCGTTTTGCAGATGAACCCCGGACAATCCCAAGAGTATCAGGCATCAAGGCTCCCCGATAGCTGCGATCTTCGCCTTTCAGCTGTCGCAACGACTCTTGTTTCCGCAACTGCGGCTCGGGCCGTCCGTCGGGTGCAAGGTCGGGAGAGTTGACGCGTGCTCGAGCCTCATGTCGATTGCCTCGCGCAGCAGCGCAAAGTCGATCGGCTTCGTCAACAAGCCCTCTGCGCCGCGTTCGATCGCTTTTCTGTGCGTTTCTGCATCGCTATAGGCGGTGATCATGATAACCGGCACATCGGGGTGCGCCGCGCGCATGACCGGCAGCAGCTCCAGCCCGCTCATCCCGGGCATATTGATGTCCGACAGGATGAGGATAAGCGAGGCGTCCCGGATCTCCGCGGCACGCCTCAGCGCCGCCGCCGCTGACGTCGCGAACTCCATCAGAAAACGCTCGGAACGCAGATCGCGCCGGAACCGTTGGCGGAACAGGGCTTCGACGTCGGGTTCATCGTCTACGACCAGAATATAGACGGTCAATTTTTGCTTTCCTTACGGATCTGGGCGGCCCCGATGCGTGGCAGCGTGATGGTGAATTCGGTAAACACGCCCGGTTCGGTCACGACGTCGATGCGGCCGCCGTGCTGTTTCACGATGATGTCGTGGCAGATCGAAAGGCCGAGGCCTGTTCCTTCGCCGGCCGGTTTGGTCGTGAAGAAGGGATTGAAGATCTTCTCCTTCAACTCCTCGGGGATGCCCGCGCCATTGTCACGAATTTTGATTTCGACCCCACCGCGTACGCTCCTGGTGCTGGCGCACAGGGTCGGCTCGAACCCCGCGCCGGCCGTCTCCTTGCGCTTGGTCGCGGCGTAGAAGCCGTTTAAAATAAGGTTGAGCAGCGCGCGCGTTATCTCCTGCGGATAGACATCCTTCGTTCCAGCATCCGGGTCCAACTCGCGCCGGAGCGCGACGTCGAAGGCCGAATCCTCCGCGCGCGCGCCGTGATAGGCGAGGTTGAGGCTTTCCTCGAGCAGCGCATTGATGTCAGCCGGGCGGCGCTCGCCGGAGCGTTCGCGCGAGTGCAGCAGCATGCTCTTGACGATGCAATCGGCTCGCTTGCCATGCTGGACGACCTTCTCGAGGTTGTCTTTGAGAAGACCGGTCAACTCGTCGACCTTTGAACGGAGCTCCTCGGCGAGGGGTGTCGGCTTCAAGAGGTCATTGAGCTCGTCGGTCAGCTCAACCGACAATGCCGAGAAATTGTTGACGAAGTTGAGCGGGTTCTTGATTTCGTGGGCGATGCCTGCAGTGAGCTGGCCGAGAGAAGCAAGCTTTTCGGTCTGCACAAGGCGATCCTGGGCCACGCGCAGTTCCTCCAGCGATTGCGCAAGTTCGGTGGTCCTGGCCTGTACTTCGTTGAACAACCGTGCGTTCTCGATTGCGATGACCGCCTGGTCGGCAAACGTTCGCAATAATCGAATGTGTTCTTCCCTGAATGTACCAGTCTCTGCACGGGTCACGCTGATAATGCCGATGCTCCCGGAGTGGCCAAAGAGCGGAATCAGAACGACGCTTCGGAAACCTCGCTTTCGCGAAAGATCCAATAGACCCGGGTGCTCGGCGAACCCCACCTCGCAATCTTCGATTTGAACAGGCCGGATCTCCCGGATTGTCGTCGCATACCAGTTGACGTCCGAAAGCCTCAAGGGAAACAGATTGATCAAAGCTGTATCGGCCACCTCGCTCCGCCGAGTGAACGCGGCGAGATGCAACCGGTCATCGATCTTTTGAAGGACCGCCGTAGACAGTCCATTGACGAGCTTATTGGATCTCTCTGCGATCGCAGCAAAGATGGGACCGAAGCCGGCAGGCGACCCCGCGATCACTCTCAATATCTCTGCTGTCGCCGCTTCGCGCTCAAGGGCCTCCCTCAGCCGCAACCCGAGCGGATCGTCATGCGGTTGTTGACTTTCGTCCTTCATGTGATCGGAAGTTGGTGCCAGGTCGTGCAACTGCAAACTCTCGCCTGCGAACGGCTCGCTCAGAGTTGAAACCTGATGCGTAATCGCACTCTGCTGCGTCGTGGCACCGAGCATCCCGTCAATCCGATCTGCCTGGCTAGGTGAGCGGCCGTCGCGTTTCAGCCGTCCCAACGTCGACCAAGGCCGCGCCCGGCACAATCTAGCCAGCATTTCGTCAGCCCAGGTGTAAAAGCTGGTAAATCGCCGTCAAAAAGCAGCGAGCCGAAGGCGGGTCCGCGTTTGGAGAAGAAGCGATGGTGAAACAAGAGGGGGGACCGATGACCGATAGCACATCAAATTCCCACCTCCGAATCGAGGTTGTGAAGCTACGTGCTGCCCGCGGTACAAGGCTTGGCGCGTACAGAGTAAGCCCGTTAGCAAACCGGGTCACGCGACCAAGGTTCGATTATCGGCGTGTGCTCGGCGAAGGTCTCGCTGCGCTCTTGCTGGCACTACCCCGATGCGCCGAGTAGGTTTCTGGCCATCCTTAGATCTCCCGACAGAAAACCCTCGGTGAAGCGAGCCAGGATCGAAGCCAAGTTGTTGCGCGCGGCTTCATTTTGGTTGCCACGTAGCCGGAGCAAGCTAATTGCCGCCCGCAACTCCCAAGAGTTTGCGCCCTGTCGACGCGCCCACTCCGAGGAGTTGTCCAGCAGCTCTGCGGCGGCGTCGGCAAAGCCTTCGCTAAGTGTTAGCTCGGCTTTGATCCTCAAGAGCTCGGGCGTGTACCAATGCTCCTGCTGCCGTGTGGAACGCTCTAATGCGCGGTTGATGGTCGCCAGCGCTTCTGGCAACTCGCCGCAGGCGGCGAGACAGGTGGCGGCCTCCGCAAGCAGCGGCAGATAGCGGGGCATTGATAGGATTTCCGGCGCCACCGAGAGCAGAGGCCGCAATCTTCGAAGGCCTTCTACGTGGTCGCCACGGCGCGCCAAAATGACTCCCCGAAAATAAAGTGCCCAATCGTACCAAAGGCCGGGAGCGTGTTTGGATCTGTCGATTAACGCTGAACAGAATTCGTCGGCCTTATCAAGGTCTCCGTTCAGCAATGCGACCAGACATCCCCCTTGCCCCAACACGGTGCAGATGGATAGCAAATGGCCCGTCGCTAGACAGTCGCTACTTGCTCGATCCGCCAGCCGCGTAGCCTGATCGGGGAAGCCCAGAAGCCAGAGTATCCGCGCCTGGAAGCAGGTTGAAGTCGATCGCTGATCGAATTGAAAGCGCACCATGTGTGGCGCGCGCGTGATCGGTCCATAACCACTCAGCATGCGTTCAGTATAGAGGCGAGCTTCCGCTTGTTCGCCCATCAGGTGCAAGGTGGTCCCCAACATTCGGTCACCGACCAGTCCATCGAGGGGGTCGATAGAGGGCTCGGCTGCACTGCTGAAGCGTTTCGCGAGGCTCAGGGACTCGTTATACTCTCCGCTATTGATACGATCGACCCAAAGGCCCCACAATGCACGAAGCTTATAGTCGATATTAGCTAGCCCTTCGGCGATGTCGTAAGTGCTGGTCCAAGCGTCACGCGCGCGGGGGCCGAGGTCCGTGTAAATGAGAGTTGATCCAAGCGCCGCATAAAGATGCATCTTGCGCTCAAGCTGGTCTGCGCTGTGCGACCGTAGCGTATCGAGTGCCTGTTCAACCCGACGTTTGCATTCGTCCATCAACGACAGCTGAAGCCACAACGGCACGGCAGCGACTGTCAGATCAACGGCCAATTCGGAAGCGCTGCTCTCGGCGAGTGCCCATTCGAGCGCCGATCGGATGTCATCAATGTGGTCACCATATTCTGCCAGCCAGTCCGAGGTGCTCAACGCATTCCAATCGTTCTCCGCATGCTTCATGACCTCACATAAATGAGTCGCATGGCGGCGTGCCTGCGTGGAATGCTCGCCACTCTCAAGCAGCTTCTCGAACGCGTAAGCGCGAGTCGTGTCAAAGAGGCGATAGCGAACCTTCGATCGACCGATATCGGCGGTGACCAGTGACTTTGAGACCAGATTTGCAAGCAACTCGGCAAAATCCGCTTCGCCATCGCCGGGTGGTCCAACGGCGGCCGCCGCGTCGAATGTAAAGCGTCCAACAAAGATCGACAAACGGCGCAGGACCGCTCGCTCGGCCTCAGACAGTAGCTCATAGCTCCAGTCGAGCGCCCGACTAAGCGTTTGGTGCCGAGCGAGCGCGGTGCGTCGGCCCTGCGTTAGAAGCTGAAAGCGATTGCTAATCTGGGTCGCGAGGCCAGCGACGCCAAATGCGTCGACACGTCCCGCGGCGATCTCAATCGCGAGAGGAATTCCGTCAAGATGACGGCAAATATCCGCAATGCGAGGCGCGTCAATGTCGCGCAATTGAAAATCTTCCAAGGTCGCCGTTACACAATCGATGAACAGCTGCACGGAAGAGAAGAGCAGCGCGTCCGCGGCAGTCAATGATTTGCCGGCGGGAGGTACATCGAGCGGCGATAACCGGTGAACTTGCTCGCCCTGAACGCGGAGTCGTTCGCGACTCGTAGCGAGAATGTGCACTCCCGACGTTCGGTTGCAAATCGTCTCGGCGATCTCAGCTACAGCCGTGACGACATGCTCGCAACTATCGAGCAACAGCAGCAGCCGCTTGTTTGTCAGAAAGCGCGTCAGACTTTCCAGGGGGTCTCCAGACCGAAGTGTCACGCCAAGTATCGACGCCAAGGTGTTGAGAACAAGCGTATGATCCGAGATCGGCGCTAGATCGACAAAATATTCCCCATCGTCATAGGAGAAATCCAACGCTTCAGCGACTGCGAGCGCGACGGTTGTCTTGCCAATTCCGCCCGGACCAACGATTGTTATGAAACGTTCCTTCGGCAACGTACGTGCGAGTGTCGTGACGGTATCGGCACGGCCAAGCATGCGCACGCGCGTCGTGGGCATATTGCCTTTTCGCTCGTCTGGAATTGCGATCTGGTCGTTCGAGACTTTCGACGTAGACGCCACAAAACAATAGCCGCGACCAGGCACGGTCTTGATGAACCGGTCGTTGTCGCCGTCTTCGCCGAGAACTCGACGGAGCACAGCGATGTGCACACGGAGAGCACTCTCCGACACGCGTGCGTTCGGCCAGACGCGAGCCTCGAGGTCATCCTTGGAGACGAGCTTGCCGGCCTGTTCAACCAGTGCGGTTAGTGTGTCCAGCGCGCGACCGCCAAGTCGAAGCGGTTTGGAACCCTTCAGAAGCAAATGACGCGCGGGAAACAGCCGGAAAGGGCCGAAAGCGAAGCCTTCAACAGAAGATGTTGCGGGCACTGGCGGCACTTAACGCCTCTTAACGAAATTTAACGCCGGAATCATAATTCAATGGCACCTGAAGTCCATACGTGACATTGCGTGACGATGAAGGAGAGGGAGTCCGGCGGGTCGGTTTTATAGGCAAATCTTGGGGGCCGCGCGCATGATCAGAGGCACCTCGGATTATGACGACAAAATTGGCTGCTAAGCTTCGTTAATTGTCGACAGGCGTTGAAACCACGAGCCACTAAAGCCCTTGTGCGCAAAGAGAAACGCCTTGCGTTGAAATCGCGCTTGCCGCATCAATAGGGCGACATTTCCCGGGATCATCAACGTCGATGGTTCTCGCTTGTGCCGAACCGGCGCTGATATGGATGCAGTTCGCTCGAATGGCAGGTTCCACGTTGCGTGGGAGGATGGCGAGCGCGTCTTCTGCCGAGGATGGCATAGGACGTCTGACGGCAACCTCGTTGCCGCACTAGCTGTGCGGCCGTCCTCGGAGCATCCCCGTCCTGCCATCATTGATCGCCTTGCTCACGAATACGCGTGGAAGGACGAACTGGATCCTGCGTGGGCGGTACGTCCGTTAGATCTGCTTCATGAAGGCGGTCGGACTGTATTGCTTCTCGAGGACCCGGGGGGAGAGCCGCTCGCGAACTTGATCGGCGTACCAATGGAGGTCGAAAGCTTCCTACCCCTCGCCATGGGTATCGCGGTGGCAGTAGGCAACGTCCATCGGCGCGGCCTCATCCACAAGGACCTGAAGCCGACCAACATCTTCGTGAATGGCACGACCGGAGAGGTCAAGCTCACTGGGTTCGGCATTGCTTCACGCCTGCCGCGCGAGCATCAAAGTCCTAGTCCGCCCGAGGTGATTGCCGGAACTCTGCCCTACATGTCGCCCGAACAGACCGGACGAATGAATCGATCGATCGATACCCGCAGCGATCTCTATTCTCTCGGTGTGACCTTCTACCAGATGCTCACGGGATCGCTTCCATTCTCTGCCATCGATCCGATGGAATGGGTTCATTGTCACATCGCCCGGCATCCGATGCCGCCCAACGAGCGAGTCAACGCGATCCCAGCCCCTGTCGCGGCAATCGTTTTGAAGCTCCTCGCTAAGAATGCCGAAAGTCGCTACCAGACTGCAGCAGGCGTCGAGGCTGATTTGCTGCGTTGTCTCTCCGAATGGGACGCTCATGGCCGAATCCATTCGTTTGCGCTTGCCATCCACGACACGTCGGACAGGTTGCTGATTCCGGAAAAGCTTTATGGTCGAGAAGTGGAGGTCGATAGTCTTTTCGCGGCCTTTGATCGGGTCGTTACTGACGGAATGACTGAAATCGTGCTCATCTCCGGCTGCGCCGGAATCGGCAAATCCTCAGTCGTAAACGAATTGCATAAGGCTCTAGTGCCACCGCGCGGCCTTTTCGCCAGTGGTAAGTTCGATCAATATAAACGCGATATCCCTTACGCAACTCTGGCTCAAGCGTTCCAGTCACTCGTACGACAGCTCCTCAGCAAGAATGACGAGGAAATATCTCTCTGGCGAGCGTTACTACTCGATGCGCTAGGCTTCAATGGCCAGCTCATGATCAAGCTGATCCCGGAGCTTGCGCTGATTATCGGGGAGCAGCCTGCCGTTCCTGAACTCCCGCCGCAGGAGGATTATAATAGATTTCAACGCGTATTCCGCCGCTTCGTCGGCGTATTCGCTCGACCAGAGCATCCCCTGGCGCTGTTCCTAGACGATTTACAATGGCTGGACACGGGAACACTGGAGATGCTGGAACATCTCGCCACGCATCCCGAGATTGGTCACCTGTTGCTGGTGGGCGCTTATCGTCACAACGAGGTCGGCGCATCCCATCCGCTCAAACGAATTTTGGAAACAATCCGCGCCGCTGGCGGAAGGGTGCGGGAGACGTTGCTCGCACCGCTCAAGCAGGAAGCTATCGAGCAAATGGTCGCGGAGTCGCTACATTGCGGCCAGGTCAGCGCGCAGCCGCTTGCAAATCTGATCCACCAGAAGACAGAAGGCAATCCATTCTTTGCAATCCAATTCTTCTTGGTGCTCGGAGAGGAAGGGCTTCTCCAATTTGACCACACTAGCGCGAGATGGGCCTGGGACGTCTCACGCATTCGTGCAAAGGGCTTCTCAGACAACGTCCTCGAGCTCATGGCAGGCAAGCTCCGTCGCTTGCCGGACACGACGCGAAGCGCGTTGGGGCAACTTGCTTGTCTCGGTAACCTCGCGGAGATCGCGACCATAATCCTGGTCCACGGAGAACCCGAAGAGAATATTCACGCGACACTCCGGGAGGCGGTCTTGGCGGGCCTCATCTTCAAAGTGGAGGGCGCCTACAAATTCATCCACGACCGCGTGCATGAAGCTGCCTATGGGCTTATCCCCGAGTCCGAGCGCGCTGCAACTCATCTTCGGATTGGCCGAGTGCTCGCGGCCAGGACCGCCCCCAACCAACTTGAAGACGCGATTTTCGACATACTGAATCATCTCAATCGCGGTGTCGCCCTCATCAAGGCCCATGACGAGCGCGAGCAGGTCGCCGCGCTGAACGTGTTAGCAGGAAAGCGCGCAAAGAGTTCGACCGCTTATGCGTCCGCCCGCAATTATCTTATGCAGGCAACAAAGCTTTCATCTCCGAACGCGTGGACTAGCCGCTACGAGCAAACATTCGAGCTATATCTGCTGCTTTCGGAATGTGAATATCTGGCCGGCAACTTTGAAGCTGCGGACGCGCTCTTCGACATAATTCTAGGTAGGGCGTCATCAAACCTGGATCGAGCGAAGGTTCACAGCTTGCGCATCAAGCTCTACCAGGTGGCAGGTAAATATGACCAAGGACTCGCTGTTGCGCTAAACGCACTGAGCTCCTTTGGCGTGACTTTTCCCGATACCGATCAGGACATCACGGCAGCTATTGAAGCTCAGTTCGGCAACCTTCCCGTCAATCTAGCGGGGCGCCCAATTGGTGCGCTTCTCGATGCAGCCGTTGCGATTGACCCTGTCAGGCGGACAATCATCGAGCTCCTTGTTGACGCAACACCCTGCGCCTACATCGCTCGGCCACCGCTGTTTCCGTTAGTCGCTCTAGAGGGGGTCAATCGTTCCATAAGAGACGGGAACACGGAACAATCGAGCTATGTTTACGGCGTCTTTGCCCTCTGGCTCGTGTCACTAAAAGGCGACATCGGCTCGGCTTATCAATTCTCGGAAATGTCGCTACGACTGAACGAGCGGTTTAACAACCTGCGGCTGCGGGGCACGTTGCTTCACCTCCACGGTGATCACGTCAATTTCTGGCGGAGACACTTCGCCACGGGCCTGCCGATTCTGGAGCAGGCCTTCGAGGCCTGTCTTGAAGTGGGTGACCTCGTCTATGCCGGTTTCCTCGCTTTCGAAACAGTGTGGCAGCTGATCGAAAAAGGAGACGCCCTCGAAGATGTGCTGACATCAGCGGGTAGATACGCGGCGTTTGCAAAGCAGAGCCATAACGATGCCGTTTTCGAGACGATCCGGATAGAGCAGCAGTTTATCGCAAGCCTGCAGGGTAGGACGAAAACTCCCTTGAGCTTCGAGGACGGCACCTTCGATGAAGCAACTTGCTTCGCCACCATCGCCAGGGCGGCCTTTGGCTGCGGCATCGTCTTCTATCATATCATGAAGCAGATCCTCGCCGTTCTCTATGGACAGTACGAGGATGCAATGGAAGCCGCCGTAGAGGCAGAGTCGGTGCTCGGCGCCGCGATGGCGATGCCCATCGAGGCGACCCATCATTTTTGTCATGCGCTTACCCTGACGGGGCTCTACCCAACGGCCTCGGCGCTGCAACAGGAGCACTATCGTAGCTTGCTTGACGAGAAACTAAAAAAGCTGCGGCTTTGGGCGGACAATTGCCCAGAAAATTATCATAGTCGATATGCGCTCGTCTCTGCAGAGATAGCGCGTATCGAGCAGCGTGATATGGATGCAATGCGCCTCTACGAAGAGGCGATTCGCTCGGCGCACGAAGGCGGCTTGATCCACAACGAAGCTATGGCCAGCGAGCTAGCCGGGCAGTTTTACCTTGCGGTCGGTCTTGAAACGGGCGGCTACGCGCACTTGCGCAACGCGCGTGCGTGCTTTTTGGTGTGGGGCGCCGACGGCAAGGTGAGGCAATTGGATGAGTTGTATCCTCACCTCAAGGAGAACGAGCCGGCGCCTGGTGTGACCAGCACAATCAGCGCGCCCATCGAGCACCTCGATCTTGCAACCGTCATTAAAGTCTCGCAAGCCATCTCTGGCGAGATCGTGCTGCAAAGGCTGGTCGACAGCCTGATGCGCATGGCCGTCGAGCAGGCAGGCGCCGAGCGTGGCCTTTTGATTGTTGTGCGCGGGGACAAGCTGCAGGTCGAAGCGGAAGCCACGAGCGGCGGTGACACGCTCATCTTCCAGCGTGGCGGCCGGTCGGTGACCACTGCAATGCTGCCTGAGTCGATGCTTCAGTATGTGCTGCGCAGCCGCGAAAGCGTCATCCTGGGTGATGCCATAACTCAATCTCCGTTTGATGCCGATCCCTATGTCCGTGAGCGCCAAGCCCGATCCATTCTCTGTTTGCCCCTGATCACTCAAGCGAAGCTGATCGGCGTGCTCTACCTCGAAAACAATATCACCCCCCACGTCTTCGCGCCGGCGCGCATCGCATTGCTGAAGTTGGTAGCGTCCCAGGCAGCGATCGCGCTGGAGAATTCACGTCTTTACAGCGATCTGCAGGAGCGCGAGGCAAAGATTCGGCGCTTGGTCGACGCCAACATCATCGGGATCGTCATCTTTGACCTTGAAAGTCGAATAATCGAGGCCAATGACGCATTCCTCCGCATCGTCGGGTACGACCGTGCTGCTCTCGCATCGGGCCAAATCCGCGGGGTGGATCTGACGGCGCCGGAATGGCGTGACCGCAACGCACAGATGCTCGAAGAGGTAAAAACAACGGGCATCGCTCAGCCATACGAGAAAGAGTATTTGCGGAGGGATGGCAGCCGCGTCCCCGTACTGGTTGGAGCTGCGAGCTTTGAAGAAAGTGGGAGCCAAGGTGTCGCGTTCGTGCTCGACCTGACCGAACGCAGACGGGCGGAATCTGAAGCGCGTGAAAGCGAGCGGCGCTACCGCGAGACGCAAACGGAACTGGCGCACGCAAATCGCGTCGCGACCATGGGCCAGCTTACTGCATCGATTGCCCATGAGGTCAATCAGCCGATTACCGCGATGATCGGCAACGCGGAGGCATCGCTGCGGTGGCTCGCCCGCCGGCCGCCGGATCTTGCGGAGGTTCGTCAGCTGCTTGAAAGGATCGCTAAGGACGGCCGGCGAGTGGGCAATGTTGTCGACCGAACCCGTAATCTGGTCAAAAGAGCGCCGCTGCGGACAGAGCGCGTGGAGATCAACGCAGCCATCGATGAGGTGATAGAGCTCACGCGTGCTGAAGCAACGAAGAGCCACATCTCCGTGCGGACGCAGTTTGCAGAGGACTTGCCGCCGGTTGGTGCCGACCGGACCCAGCTGCAACAGGTGATACTGAATTTGATTATCAACGCCGTGTATGCCCTAAATGACAACGAAGCGCGCCGCGAATTGTTGATCAGCACCTCGACGGACGGCTCTGGCGGCGTACTCGTGTCCGTGCGAGATTCGGGCAAGGGTATAAGTCCTGAGCAACTCGAGCGCCTTTTCGATCCATTCTACACGACCAAACCGGGCGGCATGGGAATGGGACTATCGATCTGCCGTTCAATCATAGAGAGCCACGGAGGAAGAATCTGGGCGGCGGCGAACCCTCCGCAGGGCGCCGCTTTTCACTTCACTATCCCCCAGCTGGACAATGTAGTAGTTTAACAGCTTGAAGGGTAACGATTTCCAGGATCATCGACGTCGATGGTCTTCGGCAGGGCCGAACCGGCGCTAACATGGATGCAGTTCGCTTCGCCGAAATTACGGATAGCAGCTTCCATGTCGCGTGGAAGGACGGTGAGCGCGTCTTCTGCCGGGGATGGCATAAGGACTCTGACGGCAGCCCTGTTGCCGTACTAGCAGTGCGGCCGTCCTCGGAACACCCCCATCCTGGAATTCTCGATCGCTTCACTCACGAGTATGCATGGAAGGACGAGCTGGATCGTGCGTGGGCGGCATGTCCGTTCGACCTTCTGCATGAAGGGGGGCAGACTGTATTGCTTCTCGAAGATCCGGGCGGGGAGCCGCTCGCGAACTTCATCGGCGCACCAATGGAGGTCGAAAGCTTCCTGCAACTTGCCATAGGCATCGCTGGGGCAGTAGGGAACGTCCACAAGCGAGGCTTTGTCCATAAGGACATCAAGCCGGCCAATATTTTGGTGAATTGCACGGACCAACGGGTGCGGCTTACGGGGTTCGGCATCGCCTCGCGGCTGCCGCGCGAGCGGCAGAAGCCGGAGCCGCCCGAGCTCGTCGCGGGCACACTCGCTTACATGGCGCCCGAACAGACCGGACGGATCAATCGCTCGATCGATTCCCGCAGCGACCTCTACGCACTCGGCGTCACACTCTATCAAATTCTCACGGGTTCGCTTCCATTCACCGCAGCTGATCCCGTGGAATGGGTCCACTGCCATATTGCCAGAAAGCCGCTGCCGCCAAGTGAGCGGTTGGAGAATTTTCCCGCTCCGGTTTCCGAAATCATCATGAAGTTGCTCGCGAAGGCCTCCGAGGAGAGGTACCAGACGGCTGCCGGCTTAGAGCGCGATTTGCGACGCTGCCTTGCCGAATGGGGTCGGCTCGCGCGCATCGCCCCATTTGCGCTTGGACAATACGATGTGTCCGATCGCTTGCTGATCCCGGAGAGGCTGTACGGCCGGGCGTATGAGATTGAAACCCTGCTCGCCGCCTTCGACCGAGTGGTGGGCGATGGGGGGCCGGAACTGGTCCTCGTGTCCGGCTATTCCGGCATTGGCAAATCATCGGTGGTGCATGAGTTGCACCGCGCGCTGGTGCCGCCCCATGGGCTGTTCGCTGCCGGCAAGTTCGACCAATACAAGCGCGACATCCCTTACGCGACGCTGGCGCAGGCCTTGCAGAGTCTGATCCGCCCGCTGCTGGGCAAGAGCGACACTGAACTGGCGCCCTGGCGCGAAGCGCTTCGGGAGGCACTGGGTGCGAACGCCCAAGTCATGGCGACCCTTATCCCCGAGCTTGAGCCACTTATCGGCCTGCAGATGCCGGTGCCGGAGCTGCCGCCGCAGGACGCGCAGCGACGTTTTCAGCTGGCGTTCCGCCAGTTGCTCGGCGTGTTTGCGCGGCCGGAACACCCGCTGGCACTATTCCTCGACGACTTGCAGTGGCTCGACGCGGCAACGCTCGATCTTGTCGAGCATTTGGCGACCCAGTCCGAGCTGCGCCATCTTCTGCTGGTTGGCGCCTATCGCGACAACGAAGTCACCCCTGCACATCCGCTCATGCGACGGCTGGCAGCGATTCGGGATGCCGGCGGACGATTGCAGGAAATCGTTTTGGCGCCCCTTCGGCTCGAGGATGTCATCCGGTTGATCGCCGACGCGTTGCAGTGCACGCCGGATCGCGCCGGCCCTTTGTCTCGTCTGGTGCACGAGAAGACGGGCGGCAATCCGTTCTTCACCAGCCAGTTCCTCTCTGCGCTGGCAGAGGAGGGGCTGCTTGCCGTCGACCACGGCGCGGCGCGCTGGACTTGGGACCTCGAGCAAATCCATGCGAAGGGTTACACCGACAATGTGGTGGACCTCATGCTCGGCAAGCTTCGCAGCTTGCCTGCCGAGACCCGAGAGACGATGCAACATCTGGCTTGCCTGGGCAGCAGCGCGCCCATCAGCGCCCTGGTCATGGTCGGCGGCGGGAGCGAGGAAAAGCTCCACGCCGCGCTGTGGGCGGCGATACAGGCCGGGCTGGTGTTGCGCCAGGGGGAGAATTACAACTTCCTGCACGATCGTGTTCAGGAGGCGGCCTACGCACTCATTCCAAAAGAGGAGCAAGCGGCCCAGCATCTGGCAATCGGAAGGTTGCTGGTGGCGCACACGCCGCCCGAAAAGCGAGAGGAAGCGATATTCGAAATAGCGAACCATCTGAACCGTGGCACCGCGCTGATCAACTCGGCCGAGGAGCGGGAGCAGGTCGCTGAACTAAATCTGATCGCGGGCCAGCGCGCGAAGCAGTCGACGGCCTACCACTCGGCGCTGGCCTATCTTGCTGCGGGGTGCGCGCTGTTGCCGCTGGACTGCTGGGACCGGTGCAACAGGCTCACCTTCGCGCTCGAGTTTCACCGTGCCGAGTGCGAGTTTCTGACTGGCGCGTTAGCGGCTGCCGAAGAGCGTCTGTCCATGCTATCGAGTCGCGCTGGTCAGCTCGTCGATTTCGCCGCCGTGACCCGGCTACGGCAGGAGCTCTTCTTGACGGTAGGCAAGAGCGGCCGCGCCATTGAGGTCTGTCTCGGCTATCTCCGGCGGGTCGGCATCGAGTGGTCGGCGCACCCGATGGAGGAGGCGATCCAGCAAGAATATGAGCGCCTCTGGCGTCGGATCGGACCTCGCTCAATCGAGGACCTTATCGATTTGCCGATAATGGAAGACCCCGAATGGCGTGCGACCATGGACGTCCTGACAGCGGTCGTGACGGCCGCGTTGTTCACCGACAAAAACCTTCTCTGTCTCGTCATCTGCCGGATGGCGAACATCAGCCTGGAGCATGGCAATAGTGACGGCTCGTGCTTCGCGTATGCCTGGCTCGGTACGATCCTGGGGCCGCATTTCGGCGATTACCGGGCCGGGTATCGCTTCGGCAAGCTCGGACTGGATTTGGTCGAGCAGCGTGCGCTGCGACGCTTCGAGGCTCGCGTTTACGTCATTTTCGGGCACCGCGTCATTCCCTGGACCCAGCCGATCCGAACCGGCCGGCCGCTGGTGCGACGCGCTTTCGATGCAGCCAACAAGCTCGGTGACCTCACTTTTGCAGCATTCAGCCGCGAGAACCTGATTACGAATCTCCTTGCCACCGGAGAACCGCTCGCTGAAGTCCAGCGCGAGGCCGAAGCCGGACTGGACGGCGCGCGCCAGGCGCGTTTCGGCCTCCTCATTGATCGCATCACCACACAATTAGGATTCATCCGGAGTCTCCGCGGCCTGACCCCGGAGCTAGCCTCCTTCAACCACGCGGAGTTCGACGAAATTCGGTTCGAGCAGCATCTGGGCGCGCCACACCTTGCGACCGCCGCCAGCCGGTATTGGACCCGCAAGCTGCAAGCGCGCTTCTTCGCCGGCGACTACACGTCGGCTATGGACGCAGCAGAGAGAGCCGAGGGATTGGTCTCGACGTCCTCTTCGTTGTCGATCATGCTGCTGGAAAGGGCGGAATACCATCTTTATGCCGCGCTCGCTCGTGCCGCATGCTGCCAGCCCACGGGGCCGGATCCCTATACTGAACATCAAGCCGCGCTTGCGATGCATGAAGCCCAGCTCAGGAGCTGGGCGACGAACTGCCCGGACAATTTTGAAAATTGCGCCGCCCTGGTCAGCGCGGAGATCGCTCGCCTTGAAGGACGAGAGCTCGATGCCGCGCGCCTCTACGAGCTGGCCATTCGCTCGGCGCGCACCAACAGCTTCGTTCATAACGAAGCGCTCGCCAGCGAACTCGCGGCGCGGTTCTATGCCGCGCGCGGTCTCGACATCAATTCCGATGCGCACCTGCGAAAGGCCCGGCAATGCTATGAGAGCTGGGGCGCCGATGGAAAGGTTCGGCAGCTGGATCAGGTTTATCCGTATCTGAGGAATGAAAGAGACGTCATCATTGCAACCGGCACGATCGGTGCCCCGGTTGAACACCTCGATCTGGCTACCATCATCAAAGTGTCTCAGGCCGTTTCGAGCGAGATCGTTCCCGAAAAGCTGATCGACACGCTGATGCATACCGCGATGGAGCAGGCGGGCGCCGAGCGGGGCTTGCTCATTCTTGCGCGAGGTGCCACGCCACGGATTGCTGCTGAAGCCATCACCGACCAGGATATGGTGGTTGTGTATCCGCGCGACGAAGCTGCGACCGAGTCCGTCCTGCCAGAATCGGTGCTCCGTTACGTCCTGCATAGCCGTGAGAGCATCATTCTTGACGACGCGGCCACGCAGTCGCCATTTGCCGCGGACCCCTATATCAGGGATCGTCGGGCGCGGTCTGTTCTTGGCCTGCCCTTGATAAACCAAGGCAAGCTCGTCGGCGCGCTTTACCTCGAAAACAACCTCACTCCAAACGCCTTTGCGCCGGCCCGCATGACGGCATTGAAGCTGCTGGCGTCACAGGCGGCAATATCCCTCGAGAATTCCCGGCTCTACGGCGATCTTCAGGAACGGGAAGCGAAGATCCGGCAATTGGTCGACGCCAACATCATAGGAATCATCATTTGGGATTTCGAAGGTCGTATTATCGAGGCCAATGATACGTTTCTTCGTATGCTGGGTTTCGACCGAGACGATTTCGTCTCTGGCCACCTGGATTGGATTGACTTGACGCCGCCGCAATGGCGCAGCCGATCTGCGGAGGCACTCGAGGACCTGAAGAACACGGGGACGATAAAGCCGTATGAGAGGGAGTATTTTCGCAAGGATGGCAGCCGCGTACCGGTCCTGATAGGTGCGGCGCGCCTTGAACAAGTTGAGAATCAGGGCGTCTCTTTTGTCCTCGACCTGACCGAACGTAGGCAAGCGGAATCAGAAGCGCGTGACAGCGAGCGACGCTACCGCGAGACGCAGATGGAACTCGCGCACGCGAACCGCGTCGCGACCATGGGCCAGCTTACCGCCTCGATCGCCCATGAGGTCAATCAGCCGATCACCGCGATGATCGGCAATGCCGAGGCATCGCTGCGATGGCTCGACCGCCGGCCGCCGGATCTGGAGGAAGTTCGTCGGCTGCTTGAAAGGATCGCAAAGGATGGCCGTCGTGTGGGCAATGTTATCGACCGGACCCGTGATCTTGTCAAAAAGGCGCCACTACGGATGGAGCGTATGGAGATCAACGAAGCGATCGATGAAGTGATCGAGCTTACACGGGGTGAAGCGGCGAAGAACCACATCTCGGTGCAGACGCAGTTTGCAGGAGACTTGCCGCCGGTTGGGGCCGATCGGACCCAACTGCAACAGGTGATGCTGAACTTGATTATCAATGCCGTGCATGCCCTAAGTGACAGCGAAGTCCAGCGCGAACTGTTCATCAGCACTTCGATGAATGACTCTGGTGGCGTACTCGTATCCGTGCGGGATTCGGGGAAAGGCATGATGCCTGAGCAGATTGAGCGGCTTTTTGATCCTTTCTACTCGACCAAGCCGGGCGGCATGGGAATGGGACTATCGATCTGCCGTTCGATCGTGGAGAGCCACGGAGGAAGGATCTGGGCAACGGCGGACCTTCCGCACGGCGCCACTTTTCACTTCACCATCCCGCAGGCTGACAACGTAACTTGAACCTTGAAGTTCTCGTCCTTGGATCTGGCGTTAATTTCCCAATGCCCTCTCGATAAAGGCAACCAGCATTTCGATATCAAGAGGCTTTCGGAGCAAGCCTATCGCCCCACCGGAGATGGCCTTCCTTTCAAGATCAGGTTCGGTGCGGGCCGTTATCATCATGACTGGGATTGAGTCATTGCGCTGATGAAGCTGATCTTGCAGCTCAAAGCCGCTCATTCCTGGCATATGTATATCCGTAATCACGCAGGAAAAGTTTTCGAAGTTGGCAGATGCAAGAAATTCCTCAGCCGACGCGAAGCCTACGGCATCGTATCCAAGTGATCGTGTCAACGAGACCAGCATTTCTCGCACGGCGTCGTCGTCATCAACAATGGAAATCATCTGTCGCCGCCTGCCCAGCACGTGTGAATCTTTTGAACCGCATCTCAGTGCGCTCGATTCTTGAGCGTATCCGCCATACGAACTAGATCCGGAAGGGAATGGGCCTCCATTTTGCGCATCACGGCACCCCGGTGCATCTTTATCGTTATTTCGCTTAGACCGAGTTCTCCCGCGATTTGCTTGTTCAGTTTTCCGGATGTGACCAGCAGCATCACTTCGCGCTCGCGCGTGGAAAGGGTGGCGAACCGATTGGCTGCCGCGATAGCCCAGCCCTCGTCGGCTCGACGTGCTCGATCTCGGTTGATTGCCGCCGTGACCGCATCGATCATGTCCTGATCTCGAAACGGCTTGGCAAGGAAGTCGATCGCGCCGGCTTTCATTCCTCGCACAGACATTGGAATATCCCCGTGTCCAGTCATCAGCACCACGGGTAGTCTGACCCCAATTTCCTGGAGCTGCTCCTGGAAGTCCAATCCGTTGATTCCCGGAAGGCGAATGTCGAGAACAATGCAGCCAGCCCCGTCTAGGCGGCTCGCCTTCAGAAATTCCTGCGTATTGCTGTAGCTGCGAACGTTGAGCCCGACCGACCGTAGCAGGCTGTCGAGCATCAGCCGCACGGAATCGTCGTCATCGATGACGTGTACGGTAGGTGTGCCATCAGACGCTTGAGCCATGCGCGTGCCATGCAGTGGCAGATTGAATTCAATACCACGAGTTGCGCCGGGCCGCACTAAACGAAGGTACGGCATCGCCAACAAAGGACCATACCAAGGTGTGGGTCATAGAGACCCTTGCAATGTTGGCCTGCGCCAAGACCACCGTCATACTCCCCGCCACCACGGCCAGGTGTTCTGATGCTCTGCTCGCAAAGCAAGGAGAAACTTCGATGAACACGCATCTCGGAGTGCTCGCCGCAGACCAGCCGAATTCAGCCGCAATCGATCGGGAAGGGCGCAAGTTTCTGGCCTCCGCAGCAGCAGCCGGGCCGGCGAGCGGCGTCGATCCCTTAGTGGCTGAAGGCGCTGCCTCACGCGCGGCCGGGGCGATGTCGGAGGAGTACTACGAATTCGCGGGCCTTCGATTGTGCCCCAAAAGGCGGACTTTGCTGCGTGGGAGCGAGCGCGTCGCGATTGGCGGGCGGGCACTCGACCTGCTGTCCTTGCTGGTGTCTCAGGCCGGGAACGTCGTGAGCTTTGGCGATCTGATGCGTCTGGTGTGGCCGAATGTTACGGTCGAGGAAGCGAATGTCCGCGTGCAGATGAACATCCTCAGAAAGATCCTGTCGCAATGGGAAGAGGCGAGCCGCGCTATCAATACGGTACCGAACCGCGGCTATTGTTTCGTTCTGCCTGTACGCTATCACCCAAATCTGGTCGTGCCGGCCGGCCCCGGAGCCCAGAGACATCCGGAACTTCCCATCCTCGCCAACACCATAGTGGGACGAGACGATGCAATTCAGATCATTGAAGATGCACTGGACCAAAATCGCCTAGTGACCATCACCGGGCCGGGCGGTATCGGCAAGACAACCGTTGCGATCGCAACGGCGAAGCGCTACGCCGAGAAGTGCCGGGGTGAGATGAGGTTCGTTGATTTCTCGAATGTCACTGACGGCGCGGGAGCGGCGCAGGTCCTCTCGGAAGCCCTGCACCTTACGACGGAACGCGATGCCTTGGCGTCATTGTGCGAGCATCTTCGAGTCGATGGGACCCTGTTGATACTGGATACATGCGAGCACATCGTGGAGCCAGTCGCGGTGCTTGCGGAGAGGCTGTTAAGTCATTGCTCAAATCTCAAACTGCTCGTAACCAGTCGAGAAGCGTTGCGCGCAACGGGGGAATGGATCCACAGCCTGCCATCGCTCACGTTTCCGGCGGCGGGAGAGGAGATCGAGGAGAAGGATCTCACGAAGTTTTCGGCAGTGACCTTATTCATCGATCGTGTTCGATCATCAACGCGCTTCGAGCCATGCCGGCGAGATCTGCCGAAAATCGCCGAAATATGTCGGAGGCTTGACGGAATACCGCTTGCGCTCGAGTTTGCTGCCGCTCGAGTCGCGGAACTGGGGCTCCGCGAGATTGCTGCTCGTCTCGACGATTGCTTTTCCATCCTCACGAGAGGCCGCCGCACCGCCTTGCCGAGGCATCGCACTCTGGCTGCCGCGTTTGATTGGAGCTATGGTCTTCTCTCGGATGAGGAGCAGCTCATGCTGGTTCGCCTTGCTGCGCTCCGTGGCTCGTTCACGGCCGAGCGCGCCATCGCAAGCTGCTCGGATAGAGCGTGCAGGCGCCCGTCCGAGGTGTTCTACGGCCTCTTGGACAAGTCGTTTCTTGCCGTCGAAACGGCAAGCGAAGCGCCGATGTTTCGCTTGCTCGAGACCACGAGAGCCTACGCAGCGAGCGTCGTATGTTCGCCGCAGCGTCCGGGCCGCGTAGCGATAGGTGGTAAAACGACGCCAAGGCGCGGCGAGGGGCGATCTCAACTCATGATACGAAGCGCGGAATCGGACCGAGCTGCGGAGTCGGATGGTCGAGCTCGATGAATGTCGCGTCGAGATAGCACCAGCCCCAACCCTCCGGTGGATCGTAACCTTCGATGATGGGGTGCTCGGTCAGCTCAAAATGCTTGGTGGCGTGTTTTCCGGGCGACTGGTCGCAACAACCGACGTGCCCGCAGGAACGGCAGATGCGCAGGTGCACCCACCAGCTTCCGGTTTTCAAGCATTCCTCGCAGCCTCGTGCGCTTGGCGTAACGGTTCGGATGAGGTTTTGATGAGAACAGGGAACGGACACCAGGCGCCTCCATGCTGCGAATTGGCGGTTTGCGCGAGCAAGCTCACGATAGCTTTCGATCGGCAAGAGCAGGGCGCTCGGATCGCTTTGGGCTGCCCGCGACCAGGAGATCCTTGAACCGCCGAGGCTGCGACCGAAGATACTGGTTTGGTGCCTGGACCTGGGCGCCTAGTTCGGCCGCAGCGTGCCAGGGCCACCGAGGATCATAAAGGATCGTGCGTGCCAGCGCGACCAAATCGGCATCCCGGGTGGCCACAATTGCCTCGGCTTGATCAAAGCCAGTGATCAGTCCGACCGCGACGACCGGAATCCGCACGTTCGTCTTGACAGCGCGAGCGAGGGGCACCTGATAGCTTGGTCCCACTGGAATCTTCTGACCGGGGTGGAGACCGCCGCTTGAAATATGAAGGGCGTCGCAGCCGGCACGTTCCAGCATCGCAGCGAAGGCGCAGGTCTGCTCGATGTCCCAACCGCCGTCGACCCAGTCGGTGCCGGAGACGCGTACGGTGACCGGCCCGTCGGGGACCGCCTGACGCACGGCCTCGAATACTTCAAGCGGAAACCTCATGCGATTTTCCGACGATCCGCCATACCGGTCGTCACGCTGATTGGAGAGTGGCGACAGGAATTGATGCAGAAGGTAGCCGTGGGCGCAGTGAAGCTGGATCAGGTCGACACCAATACGCCGGGCGCGTTTCGCCGATGCCACGAAGGCATCGCGGACGTCTCGAAGTCCATCGCGATCGAGCATCCGCGGCGCGATCTGGCCTTCGGCATAGGGTATCGCTGAAGGTGCATCCGTCTGCCAGCCACCTGGCGCGCCAGGTGCGATCTGGGCTCCTCCGACCCAGGGCACGTTCGTGGACGCTTTGCGGCCTGCGTGGTTCAATTGAATGCCGATGGGAATACCCGACCAGCGTCGAATGCGATCGAGCGTAGAGCTCATCGCCATTTCCGTCTTGTCGTCATATAGGCCGACATCCGCCCATGTGATGCGACCATCCGGGAGTACCGCCGTAGCCTCGATCGTGAGCAGGGCGGCGCCAGAGAGCGAAAGGTGCCCCAAGTGAATCAGGTGCCAGTCGTTCATGCAGCCATTCTCTGCCGAATATTGGCACATCGGCGCGATGACGATCCGGTTCGACAATTCGAGCGAGCCGACCCGAATGGGTTCAAAGATGGCAGGCCGATGCGTCATTGCGATCTTCCTCCGTGGTGCCATCGTCTCGCGTCAGAACCGTCGGGCCGGGTCGCTGCGACGGGTCCGTGTTCGTTCGTTCACGACGCGCCAATCTTTCCTCGGAACGTCCAATAGCTGAAACCAACATAGGCCAGGATGATCGGAACAATTCCAGCGATTGCGAAAAACGAGATGGCTTGAGTTCGCGGTTCGGATGCTGCATCCCAAATGTTCATCACCCCTGGAATGGCGTACGGCCAGACACTCGCGCCAAGCCCGCCCAACGAGGCGAGAAACAGCAGAATCGCGCAAAGAAATGGTACCCAATCACGCGGTCCGGACAATGAACGCAGGGCGCCAGCCCAGGCTGCTGCGGCAACGAGGGGAAGCGGCGCGAGCGACAACAGGTGCGGGATCGTGAACCAACGATCGGCGATCGCAGGAACGCTCAACGGAGTCCAGAGGCTGATCAATGCGATTGCGGCGCCCGTGAGAAAAAGCGTTACGAGGGCGAGCTTGCGGCTGGAGGTCTGCGTCGTTCCTTCGGTCTTCCATATCAACCAGCACGCGCCGAGCAGTCCATAACCGGCTGCGAGTCCGAGGCCCGTCGCGACCGAAAACGGCGTGATCCAGTCAAACGGACCGCCGGCAAAGTGGCCGTCGGCGACTTGAATTGTCCCGCCGACGAATGATCCCAGGATGGCGCCCTGGCAGAAGGCTGCGACCGCAGATCCGCCTGTGAAGGTCGTCGTCCATATGACACTCAACGGGCCGCCCTGGGATCGGAAGCCGAACGAAACGCCTCGCAAAACGAGCCCAAACAGCATCAAGGCGAGGGGCACGTAGTACGCCGGGATGAGAATAGCGAAGGCCCCGGGAAAGGCGGTCCATAGCACCATCGCGCCGAGCACGAGCCAGGTCTCGTTGCCATCCCAGTTGGGTGCCAAAGTCCGGATCATGATGTCGCGGTCAGTTGGATGCGATGCGAACGGCAAGAGGATCCCGACACCGAGGTCGAAACCGTCCAGGATGACATACAGCGCTATGACGAAGGCCGCGGATACTGCAAACACCACCGGCAGATCGAGATTGCCCAAGGTGCTCATTTGATTGCTTCCCTTGCTGCCATTGCTGCGTGGATGGCACCCAGTGGGCGGCCAACGGGAATTGTTGGCGTCTCGACTTCGAACCCGCGCCATACCAGTCGGCCGCCATAGAAGAAGAAGCCCAGCAGCAGGAGATTGTAGAGCACCAGCGCGACTGCGAGCGATCCGAAAACAGCCCCGCCGGCGATCGGGGAGACGGCGTCTGCGGTCCGCAGTTGCCCGTAGACGACGTAAGGTTGCCGTCCCACCTCCGTCACCGTCCAGCCCGCGAGTGTCGCGATAAAGCCAAGCGGCGTGCCAGCCAGGCACGCGTAGAGATACCAACGGGTGTCGAACAGTTTTTGGCGCCAGCGAAGATAGAGGGACAGTAGCGCAAGGCCGAGCAACGCCATTGCGCAGCCAACCATGATCCGGAAGGCGAAGAATACGGGAATGACGGGCGGCCGTTCGCTCGCGGGCACTTCCTTCAGGCCCTTGACTTCGCCACGGAGCGAATGCGTGAGAATGATGCTTCCCAGCCAGGGGATTTCGACGGCGTAGTCGTTGCGCTCCGCCTTCTCGTCCGGCCAGGCGATGGCCGTCAGCGGCACCGCTCTCGCCGTCTCCCATCGCGCTTCGATGGCTGCGAGTTTCATGGGTTGGAATTTTCGGGTGTTGAGCCCGTGTTGATCGCCAACGAAGATTTGCAGCGGTACCAATATCGTCGCCAGCCAAAGGCAGAGCGAGAATGCCGCGCGGGCGGGCGCCTGCTCCTTCGTTCTGCCGCGCAGGAGCCAGAACGCGGACACGCCGACAACGACGAAGATTCCGGTGATGAAGCTGGCCAGAAGCATATGTGCGAGCCGGTATGGCATCGAAGGATTGAAAACCACGCCCCAGAAATCCGTAGTGACGAACCGGCCATCGCCGGTCGTCGTGAAATCCATCGGCGTCTGCATCCAGGAGTTCGCCGCGATGATCCAGAAAGCCGAGATGACCGTGCCTGTCGCCACGATCACGGACGCGGCGAAATGGAGCCGTTTCCCGACACGTTTCTCGCCGAACAGCATGATCCCGATGAAGCCGGCTTCCAGGAAAAATGCCGTCAGGACTTCGAGCGTCAGGAGCGGGCTGATGACATCAGCCATGACTCGCGCATAGCGGGACCAGTTCAGTCCGATTTCGTACGAGATGACTACGCCGGTCACGACGCCCATCCCGAACGCGAGAGCAAAGACCTTCGTCCAGAAGGTCGCGAGCTGATGGTATGCGGGCTTTCCGGTCCGGAGCCACAGGGCGTTCAAGGTGACGATGAACCACGCGATCCCGATGGAAAATGCCGGCCACAGGATGTGATAGCCAATCGTGAACGCGAACTGCAGGCGTGAAAGTATCACGGGATCCATCGGCGTACTCCCATCGCGGACACGTGGCAGCTCCCACGAGTTGGAGGGGTTGGCCCGCGCATCCGTCAGTGTGCCGTATCAAGTCCAACAAATATTGTGAAAGCGTGCCCCTATTTGTCCGCGTCGAGCCGGATATTGGTCCGACGGCGGCAGTCGAGCGCGGTTGCTGTCAGACGTGCGTCGCCAGCCTTACACCGCATCGTCGCAGCAGCGCTTTGGCAAGGCCAAATGGAGCGGGCGTAAATGGCCCTGGCGGCGCCCGCGTGATCCAACACACGCAGAATAGGCCGGCGATCGCCAGCCAAAAGCAGAGGGAGAAGCCGTCGATGAATGCGAAGACATTGGCCTCGCGCGCGACTGTTCCCGAAATGACGGAGATCGCTCGTGCCGACGCAACGTCCGCGCCATGATCCGAGAGTTGCCCGGCGAGTGCGGCCAACCGGTGTCCCACCTCGGAGTTGCCCTCTGCAACATGAAGTCCGAGATAGTACGAATGAATCTGTTCGCGGACACGCAGCCAAGTGGTCATCAGGGCCACGCCAACCTCCGCGCCGACCACGCGGATGACCTGGATATACGCCGAGAATGCCGTTGCGCGAGACGAATCCGAGTTTGCGACCAGAGTAAGTATGGTTGGCGTCAAGGTGAAGACCTGGCCCACCGACAGCAGCAGGACGATCGCGCGAAAGTCCGCTGGCGCCCAATCATGGGTCAATTGCATGCCAAGAAGGCCCGCCGCGGCGAAGGTCGATAGTCCGAAGGCGGCAACCCAACGGGCATCGAAGTGACGAAGGATGACGACCGAAAGTGGCGTCAACGTCAATATCGGCAAGGCGCCGTAGGCCAGCAACAGCGATCCATACTGTTCGGGACGCAGCAGCGTGACGGTGCCTAGAAAGCCGGGCACGAGGACCGAATTGGACAGGCTGGTCAGGGTGTAGAAGAGCGCGACCGCAAGGCCGAATCCGATGTTGCGCCTGAACAACACGTCGATGTTGGCCCAGGGGTGACGGGCGTAGACTTCGTTGACAAGGAAGGCAATGAAGAGGGTGCCGCCACCGACGAGCAGACCGACCACGATGCCCGACCCGAGCCAATCGAGCCGGTTGCCCTGATCTAGCCCTGCGTAGAGCATCGATAGCGAGGCGCCGAACAACAACATGCCGCCCCAGTCGGCGTTATGCAAAAGGTCGCGATTGATCCGGCATGGAGGTGTCCCCAAATAGACGAGCAGTGCCATCGGGGGTGCAATCACAACGCCCTGCCAGTATAGCCATTGCCATCCGATGTCGGCGGTAAAGAGCCCGACGGCGGCCAGGCCGACATCCTGGGTCAGCCCGACGCGCACGGCATAAAGGGCGATTGCCCAGAGCCACCACTTCGTCGGCAGGTGCCGGAAGATGATCATGAACGTCGCCGGCACAAACGTGCCCAGCAACAGCCCATAGACGATGCTCAATGCCATCAGCGTTTCGTAGTTCTTGGCGAACGGGATGGCATAGGAGACGACGGCAAACAGCATGCTGGGGACCGCAAGGATGCGTCGCAGTCCAAAGGTTGTGACGAGCCAGACGACCGCCGGGGCGACGAAGATCTGCGATCCGACAGAGGCCGTGTAGAGCCACGCTCCCTCGTCGAAGCTGAGCGAGAACGCGCCGCGCAGATCCGAGATACCGTAGCCGATCAATCGCGTGTCGTAATTGGTGAAGATAGAGCCAAGAACCACGGCGGCGACCGCGAACAGCGGTTGCGGGGCGATGCCCCCGAGCGAAATGGGCCCACGCCGATCATCGTCGCTACTCATCATCCGCCGCCGCCGACATGAATACGGGTGACGACCGACATGCCCGGCAACAGCTGAGCCAGCAGCGGCTGATCCTTGTCGAAGGCGATCCGCACCGGAATTCGCTGGACGACCTTTGTAAAATTACCGGTAGCGTTGTCCGGTGGCAGCAGCGCGAACTGAGAGCCGGACGCTGGCGATATCCGCTCGACATGTCCACGCAGGGTCTGGTCCGGGAAACTGTCAACTGCGATATCGACCAGCTGACCAGAACGGATACGTGTAAGCTGCGTTTCCTTGTAGTTCGCGATCACGTAGACGTTTGGAAGCGGCACGATATTGATGAAGTTCCGTCCGACAGTGACGTAATCGCCGAGCTGAACTTGACGCTCGCTAACCACGCCATCAAACGGCGCAAGAATGCGCGTGTAGCCCAATTTCAGGCTCGCTGCAGCTAGGGTCGCTCTGGCCCCGTCAACGTCCGCGGCACGCTGCTTTTTCGTCCCCTGGAGCACCTCGAGCTGGTGGCGCTGCTCGGCGACAGCCGCGCGACCGCCGCGCGCGTCGGCCTGTGCCTTGCTGTAGGCGGCGGTTGCCTGCTCGAGGCGTTGTCGCGTGCCGGCGTCAGTCTGGGACAGGGCGTTCTGCCTTTCCTGCTCCTCTCGCGCCTCGATCTCAATGGCTTCTGTCGATCGGAGCGTCGCTTCGGCCTGCGCGATCACTGCATATTGACGCTCGATCTGATCGCCCAGAATGTCCAGCGCCGCCCGCGTTGCCGCCAGGGTGGCGTTCGCCAGATCCACTTGATCCTGGTAGTCGGCGGGATCAATCTGAATGAGCAGCTCACCCGCTTTGACCGACTGGAAATCGTCGACGGCGACGGATGAGATCTGACCGGAAATCCGCGTACTCAACCGAGTGACGTCCGCACTCACATAGGCGTCATCAGTCGATTGGACGGCGGCTTGGCCGGTCCAACTGTTCCAGCGGTTCGCCGCCAAGGTGATGAGCGCGATAGCCGCCAATAGAACGAGGGAGGGCAGCAGGAACCGCAGGCAGGACCGTAGGGTCGAAATGACGCGATGATCGCGAAGCAGCCCCGGCGTGGCCTCGCGCATCAACACGTCTTTTGAGTCGACAGGCATTGCCCCTCACCGGTCAGTCGGTTCGATGCGCGCGAGCTCCCCGCGGACTTGCCAGGCTATGGCCGCGCGTGGAGCAAGGGCGGTTGAACGCCCGCGGAAGTGGCCTGCTTGAATGCTCGCCGCCATGCGTGTGGATTGCGTCCCACCGTGCGGCGAAACAGGCGGCACAGAGCGGATTGATCGACCAGGCCGCAGGCGACCGCGATTTGACTCAGCGGCTCGTCGGTCGTGAGCATCAACTCCTGGGCGCGTATGGTTCGCCTCGCCATCAAATAAGAGTGAGGCGGTTGACCAAAGCTCTTCTTGAATGCTCGGGAAAAGTAGCTGGGGCTGAGATTGACCACGCGTGCAAGATCGGCTGTTGTCAGCGAGACGCTCAGATTGGTTTCGATGTGGTCTTTCAGACGGCGCTCTTGCCAAGGTGCCAGCCGACCCGTTCCTGCGGACGGAACATCCGCGTTTTTGTCCAGCGTTGCGCGCAAAATGTCCATCACGCAGTCGATGAGCTGCCTGGCGCGGGCTTGATCGGAGACGACAACGGCATCCGCGCTCCGAAGCAGCTCTATCATCGTATGCGCCGAAGCAAGAGAAGACGGTTCGGCCGGCGTATCGTCGCTCATTTTGCCGACAACATGCGCCGGCATCGCCTCTGCGCCGTGGGACAGATTGTAAGAGCCATCCATGGTTCACCCGGTAGGAAGTTGGCGCTGGAACCATGCGCGACGGCCATGCCAAGCGAAAGTTAAAGGTTGTAAAAAGAGAAAGGCGGCTCTTGCCGGGCTTGCCTTCGATTTTACAGCACAAACGGGAAAGTCTCGCCGGTGCTGATCTATGCAGGCGGCGCCGGGCGGCTAGGATCCACTTCGCGGAGAAAAGTTCGCAGATGGAGTCCGAGAGCCAGGAGCACGTAAAATGAGAAATGTGTTCGAGTTCGCGGAACCGGGCAAGGGCACACCGGTTTCGGACGTCGAAGACCACGTCCTGCTGAAGGAAATGTCGCACCGTATCAAGAACGAATACGCCTGCGTCATCAATACAATCTGGTTACGAGCACAGAAATCGCAGAGCCGTGAAGTCAGGAATGCGTTGTCCGACGTGGCAGCGCTCCTGATGCAGTTGTCGGATGTCCATCGGGCGCTGACGTTTCCCGATGGTCGGCACCCGATTGAGGTCTGCGCCTATCTCCAGAGGCTGTGTGGTGCGGTGAGTGCTGCGCGGCTCAGGGATCGCAACATAAAGCTGCTACTGGTCGAATCCGAGCCGCAATTTCTTTCGGCCGAAACTTGCTGGAGGCTCGGGCTCGCCGTCTCGGAGCTCATTACAAATTCGTGCCGGCACGCATTTAGCCGGGTCGGCGGCATTATCCGGATCGAATTGTCGAAAGACGGTCCAATGGTGACATGCTGCGTTTGCGACAATGGTCGAAATCAAGGCAAACGGCCGATGGGCCAGGGGTTGAGGCTCATGCAATCCCTCGTGCAAAGCGTCGGAGGTACGCTCGATTATGGCTTCGGAGAACGCGGCGCAATCACTCTGATCTCGATGCCCAACAGCGGAGCCCTCGACGGCCTCCACTGATAAGTCGCCGTTTGGTAAGGCCGGCTGCGCTTTGCAAAGCGTCACCTTTACCTCTCTTTACTTGCTCATCGACGAGGCGCTGGCAATTGTTGGCGAAGCGAGAAGTCCCACTCAATGGCAGGAGGGCGAGAGATGGCAGAAGCAAGAGCATTTGCAGAGGCCACACCGAATCTCTTTCAGACGGTCAATCCGACGACCGGTGAGAAAGGGACCGCCTATCAAGGGCACGGCGTGGACCAAGCATTGTCGATTGCTGCCGATGTTCATCGTTCGCAAGCCGCGTGGCGCCGGATGGGAGTCAAGGAGCGCGCTCCTTTGATGAAGAACGCCGCCAAGGTCATTCGCGACAACAGCTCGCGATACGCCAAGCTCATGACGGAGGAAATGGGCAAGCCGGTTACCGACGGCCTCGCCGAGCTCGAGAAATGTGCCTCGTGTTGCGAGTATTTTGCCGAGGCGTCGGAAGGGTTTCTGAAGCCGAAACCTCTCGATGTGAGCATTGGTTATGCGGGACCCGGCGCGCCGCCCAAAGCGTTTGCGACGTTCAACCCCCTCGGCGTCATCCTTGCGGTCATGCCGTGGAATTTTCCCTTTTGGCAGGTCATCCGGTTCGCTGCGCCGCATCTGATGGCCGGGAACGGTGGTGTCTTGAAGCATGCGTCCAACGTGCCGGGATGCGCGTTGGCTCTGGAGGAAATCTTTGGGCTGGCGGGGTTCCCAGTCGACCTCTTTCGAACGGTGCTCCTGTCGTCGAAGGATTTGAGGCCGCTGATCGAAGACCCGCACATCGCCGCGGTCACGTTGACCGGCAGCGTTGCCGCCGGGAAGTCTGTTGCCGCAATCGCGGGCGCAGTCATGAAGAAGGGCGTTTACGAGCTCGGCGGTTCGGACGGTTATATCGTGCTTGAGGATGCCGATCCGGTCGCAGCCGCCAGGATCTGCGCGCGCGGGCGCATGGTGAACGGCGGCCAGAGCTGCATCGCTGCCAAGCGCTTTGTCGTGGTCGAGAGCGTAAGGCAGGCTTTCGAGGGCGCGTTGGTCGAGGAGATGAAGCGCTTCGAGATGGGAGATCCCAACGATCCGAAAACCCTTCTGGGGCCGATGGAAAGCGTGCATTCGCGGGATCAGATCGCAAGTCAGGTCAAGCAAAGCCTCAGAAATGGCGCTCAATTGCTGTTGGGCGGCGAGGCCCCGAAACGTGCCGGTGCATGGTTTCCGGCGACGATCCTGTCGAACGTGTTGCCAGGCCAGGCGGCGCATGACGAAGAACTGTTCGGGCCCGTCGCTGCGGTGATATCCGCCAAAGACGAGCAGGACGCGATCCGTATCGTGAATGCGAGCGAGTTCGGCTTGGGATCGGCGGTGATAACCGCTGATACCGCGCGGGGCGAGCGCATCGCGGCCGAGGAGTTGGATGCGGGAGCAGCTTTCGTCAATCAGAACGTTCGGTCCGACCCTCGATTGCCATTCGGCGGGGTCAAGAACAGTGGTTACGGGAGGGAGGTGTCGGAGTTCGGCATCCGGGAGTTTTGCAACATCAAGACGGTCTTCATCGAGAAGCTGTAGGAGCTCCGGAATTCAGTCGGCGCGCCCCGGAGCCCGACGCACAGACGCACCGCTCTGACGAGGACGAACGTGAAGATCTTCATTGTTGGCATTTCTGGAGAGACCGGGTTCAGGCTTGCGCCCCTGCTCAAGGGCCGCGGTGATGCGGTCGCGAGTTGATGGCTGTGCGGCTGCCCGTAGCGTTCGATTACCTCGTGTCGATTGTGAAGACGGCAATACCAAGATCCCTAGCAAATGAAAGGAATGTAGCCATGAAATCGTACAAAAGCATCATGGGCTTGAGCCTCCTGACCGCGATGGTTGCGATCGGCCAGCCGGCGTTGGCTGCCGAACCGAAAGCCAAGACCGCAGTCCTCGTCCATGGCGCATTCGCGGACGGGTCGAGCTGGGAGAAAGTCATTCCGTATCTCGAGAAGGCCGGGCTCAAGGTCGTTGCAGTCCAGAACCCGCTCGACTCGCTGGACAACGACGTTGCCGCGACCAAGAGGGCAATCCGGAACGCGGAAGGTCCCGTTGTCCTCGTCGGCCATTCGTGGGCTGGTGCCGTCATCACCGAGGCAGGCAACGACGATAAGGTCAAATCGCTCGTGTATGTGGCGGCGTACGCGCCGGATAAGGGCGAGTCGGTGAAGAGTGCCACTTCGAAATACCCGGATCCGGAGAGCCTGAAAACATTCGTCAAGGACCCGGACGGCTATCTCACGATCAGCGAGGAGGGTATCAAGAAATATTTCGCGGCCGACCTTTCACCCAAGGAGCAGGCCGTCGTAGCGGCGACGCAGGGACCCTTCCACATCCGGACCCTTGCCGCTCCGATCAGCCAGGCCGCGTGGCGGGAGAAGCCGACCTTCATGGTCGTCGCGACGAAAGATGCGATCATTCCGCCGCAAATGGAGCGTGACCAGGTGAAGGCGGCCAAGGCGACGGCAGTCGAGGTGCCCTCGAGCCACGTGGCGATGCTGGCGTTCCCGAAAGAAGTCGCCGAGCTGATCATCAAGGCGGCGGAGTAACGCTGCCGCAAGAGACGGTGCTGGCATGCACGACCGCCACTTTGGTCGGCATGCCTTGGAACAACGGTCAACAAAGAGGAGCAGCATCATGGCAATCAGAACCATCGTTCTTGTGCATGGCGCCTTTGCCGACGGTTCTTGCTGGGCAAAGGTCATTCCGTTGCTTACGAAGCGCGGGCTGAAGGCAATCGCCGTTCAAAATCCTCTCAGCTCCCTGGCGGACGATGTTACAGCGGCTCACCGGGTCATCGGCATGCAGGAAGGTCTGGTTCTCCTGGTCGGTCACTCCTGGGGTGGCGCCGTCATTACGGAAGCCGGCAACCATCCTCAGGTGAAGGGTCTCGTCTATGTCGCGGCTGGCGCGCCGGATAGCGGTCAGTCTTTCGCAGACTGGTGGAAGGACTATACGCCCGCGCCGGGCGCGACCGAAATCAAGCAATATGGCGAGGGCTATGTGGCGTTGACCCCCGAGGGGGTCCGCAAGCACTTCGTGCAGGACATCCCGTCGGACGAGGCCGATATCGTGTATGCGACGCAAGGTCCGCTGGCAGTGAAGTGCTTCGGCGACAAGATCACGGCAGCGGCATGGCGCTCCAAACCAAACTGGTACATCGTCGCAGCGCAAGACCAGACCATTCCTCCCGCTGTCGAACGCGATTCCGCCAAGCGAATGAATGCCGAGACTCTCGTGCTGGAAAGCTCGCATGTGCCGATGCTTTCTCAGCCCGATGCCGTTGCGGAATTCATCGCAAAGGCGGCGTCGTCTCTCTAGACTCAAGAGTATCGGCGAGCCTCGGGACTAAATCGGCAGAGGCGCCTCTGCGGCCACAAGCCCTCTCTTTCGCAACTCGTGCCAAAATTCGGCGGGGATCTTGGTCTTGAGCGCCGCGTGATCCTCGAGGATGCGCCCGGGTTTGCTGGCTCCGGGAATGACAGCGGCTGAAGCCGGGTGCGCCAGAGAGAAGTGCAGCGCCGCGGCCTTGATGGCTATGTTGTATTCCACGCAGAGAGCTGAGATCCTCTCCACCTTGGCGGCAATCACCGGTGGCACCGCCCCGTATTCGAAGTGACGCCCGCCTGCGAGCACACCGGAGCTGTAGGGGCCGCCGATCACGATATCGACTTTCCTGCGCTGTGCGGCGGGCATCAGTCGCTGGAGTGCCATCTCGTGATCGAGGAGCGTGTACCGGCCCGCGAGCAAGGTGCCGTCCGGATCCGCCTCGGCGAGCCCGAGAAGAAGCTCCACAGGTTCGACCTTGTTGACGCCGAGGCCCCAGCCTTTGATCACGCCCTCGTCGCGTAGTTTCGACAGTGCCCGGAAAGCCCCTGTTCGAGCGGTTTCAAACATTGCGAGCCAGCGGTCGCCATAAAAGTCCTGGGCGATATCGTGGACCCACACGAAGTCGATATGGTCGACCCTCATGCGCCTTAGGCTGTCCTCGATCGATTTCATGGTGCCATCGGCCGAATAATCGGGGACGATCTTGTTCGGTCGGCCATGTTTGAAGATCTCGCCCTTCTCGCCGTGGTCGCGGCCGCTCGGATCTTCGACTTCGTCGAGGATCAGCCGGCCGACCTTTGAGCTGAGAACATAGTCGCTGCGAGGTCGCTTCGAGAGTGCTTTGCCAAGGCGGATTTCCGCGAGCCCGGCTCCATAGAAAGGAGCGGTATCGAAAAAGCGCGTGCCCGCGTCCCAGGCCGCATCGACCGTCGCAAGCGCCTCATCCTCGGGAATGTCCCGATACATGTTGCCGAGCGGCGCCGTGCCAAACCCGAGTGGTCCTGCCAGTAGTGCTTCCCTGATCTTCATGCGAACCTCCGGTGCGATGATGTTGGAGCGTTGCCGATGTAGCGCGGAATCACGCGCGTCTATCTCCTGACGGCAAGAGCGCCACATCCTGAGTGTAGGGTGCGGATTCGCGGTTGACGAATAGCGATTTGTAAATCGAGGAAAATCGCTCGTCGCGAACGCTGCGCGAGGCCTTGACGTGGAGTGCTGATGGGACACTCGCGCTGTCCGACGTTTTACATCTCTTTACGGGCGTCTATTCCCGCTTCCGACTATGTGTGGCGGCGACAATGGTGACCGCGTGGTCGAGCTCATCCGCAACCGGGCATCGGCCGGCGGCGGGTCTTTAGCCCCTCGGCGTGGAGCTGTTGCGGCACATCCAGCAATGAACGGAAGGCGTATATCATGAGCAAGGCAAAGGTGCTTGTCGTCGGATCGAACGCGACCCAGATCGAAGTCCAGGGTGGCAAATGGGGGCCGACTGGAAACTATCTCAATGAGACCGTCGTTCCGATCATGGGGCTGATCGGAGCCGGCTACGACGTTCAGCTCGCCACGCCAGACGGCACCAAGCCCCACATGGACAAGGCCTCGGACTCGGCCGTGCACTTTGGCGGCGACACGGCCGCCTATACCCGCGCCAGAGCCTTCTGGACCGATGCTTCGGCGATGAACCAAATTCAGCCCCTGGGCGCGGTGATTGAGAAGGGATTGGACGGTTACGCCGGGGTCTTTGTGCCGGGTGGCCAGGCGCCGGTTGTCGATCTGATGCAGGACCCACAAATGGGGGAGGTCCTTCGCCATTTCCACGATCGTGCAAAACCGACGGCTCTGCTCTGCCATGGCCCGATTGCGCTCGCCTCGGCGATGCCGCGTGCGCGCGAATTCCGCGCGGCCTTGATGGCCGGCGATGAGGCGGGCGCGAAGCAGTTGGCCAAGGGTTGGCCGTATGCGGGCTATCGAATGACGATCTTTTCCGCATCGGAAGAGATATGGGTCGAAAAGGAAATCCTGCACGGGAAGATGTATTTCACCATGCCCCAGGCGCTCAGTGCGGCGGGAGGCGACGTGGTGACGACGAAGGTCGATTTCGAGCCTCATGTGATTGTTGATCGCGAGCTCATCACGGGCCAGAACCCGCGCTCCGATCACTCGGTCGGTGAGGCGCTGGTCAAGGCGCTCGACAGGGCAATCGCTCAACGCCAGCCTGGCGCAGCCGCTTCCGCCTGATCGGCGGAACGGCGGGTGGACCGCGACGATTGAGCCGACCCACGAGGAGAGATCAGTGGCCACTCACATGAAAACAACGGCGCTGCTGAAGGCCCGGCCCGGCAAGACTGGCGAATTGGTTGCCCTGCTACGCGGGTTGGCGAGCGATAGCCGGTCCGAGCCGGGCAACCTTCGATGGGATCTTTGGCAGGATCAGCATGACGAGACGACGTTCATCATCGACGAGCTCTATAAGGATGCCGATTCGGTAGAGGCCCATCGGGCAACGCCGCACTTCCGGAACTATGCATCCCGGATCAACGAGCTCGCGACCCGGACGGCGGTTACGTCGCATCCTGTGGACGTCGTCTCATAAGGCTGGCGAAAACCCGTGTCGCGCATCCACGTCGCTCTGAGCTGACCCGAGCAGATTGCAGGAGTTCATATGGCAACGACACTGAATATCAACGGTCAGGAAAGGTCCTTCGAAGCGCCTCACGAAATGCCCTTGCTGTGGGTATTGCGCGACATTCTCGGGTTCACCGGCACGAAATTCGGCTGTGGCATGGCGCAGTGTGGCGCCTGTACGGTGCATGTCGATGGCAAGCCGGTGCGCTCTTGTGTGCTTCCCGTCGGAAACCTTCAAAGCCGCAGCATAACCACCATCGAGGGCATTGCCGCGACGCCGGTCGGGGCCAGGGTGCAGAAGGCATGGCTCGATCTCGAGGTCGTGCAATGCGGCTATTGCCAGTCCGGTCAGGTCATGTCGGCAGCGGCGCTGCTTGTGTCGACGCCGGATCCTGACGACTCCGATATCGACGCAGCTATGGCGGGCAACATCTGCCGCTGCGGTACTTATGTGCGCATCCGGGCTGCCATCAAGCAGGCGGCGGCCGCTCAGAAGGCGTAGGTGATGTCATGACTGTCGTGGCCGAATTGCCGGGTATCTCCCGTCGCCGCATTCTCGGCGGCGCATTGGCAACGGGCTTTGTGTTCGCCTTCCATCTTCCGGTCGGCGCCGCCGGGCCCGTGCAGAAGGATTCAGCCGGAGAGAGGTTTGCGCCGAACGCCTATATCCGGATCGACGGAGCCGGTCAGGTTACCCTGGTGATGCCGCAGGTGGAAATGGGACAAGGCATCTACACGGCCGTTGCCACGCTCCTTGCCGAAGAACTCGACGCTGACCTGGCCAAGGTCGCACTCGAGCACGCACCGCCGAATGAACAGCTCTATGCCAATCCGTTGCTGGGCGTTCAGGCCACCGGCGGATCGACCTCGGTTCGCGCATTCTGGACCCCGTTGCGGCAAGCGGGCGCCACTGCGCGGGCAATGCTTATCAAGGCCGCCGCCGAGCAGTGGCAAGTCACGCCGGGGAGTTGCAGCACGACCCAGGGCACGGTGGCTCACAATGAAAGCGGCCGCAAGCTTGGCTATGGCGAGCTTGTGGAGGCTGCCGGGAAGGTGTCGCCGCCGCGCGACGTTGCGTTGAAGGATCCCAAGGACTTCGTCCTGATCGGAAAGCCGTTGAAGCGGCTCGATACACCGGACAAGGTCAACGGCAAGGTGATCTACGGCATCGACACCATGATGGCCGACCTGAAGTTTGCGACACTGGCGCAATGCCCGGTTTTTGGCGGCAAAGTCGCTAAGATCGACGACGAGGCCGCAAGGAAGATCTCCGGTGTGCGGCAGATCATAGCGTTGGACGACCTCGTGGCCGTTGTCGGGGATCATATGTGGGCCGCGAAGTGCGGGCTCGATGCAATTGAGATCACCTGGGACGAGGGCAAGAACGCCAAAGTCAGTTCCAAGGACATCTGGGACCATCTTCGCGCGGCGAGCGAAGGCGCGGGCGTCGTCGCAAAATCCGTCGGGGATGTCGCCAAGGTGCTCAATTTCGGCGAGACGTATGATGCGTCGTACGAAATGCCGTTCCTTGCGCACGCGACGATGGAGCCCTTGAACTGCACCGTCCATGTTACGCCGAATTCGTGCGATGTCTGGGTGGGAACGCAGATCATTGCACGCGCGCAGTCGGTCGCGGCAAAAGTAGCCGGCCTTCCGGAAGACAAGGTGACGATCCACCAGCATCTTCTGGGTGGCGGGTTCGGACGCAGGCTCGAGGTCGACATGATCGCCGCCGCCGTGCGGATTGGCAGCATGGTCGAAGGGCCTGTCAAGATCGTCTGGACGCGCGAAGAGGACATACAACATGACATCTATCGTCCGATCTATCGCGACAGCATTTCGGCGAGGTTGTCCGGCGACAAGGTGATCGCCCTCAAGTACCGCGTGGCTGGCTCGTCGGTGATCGCGCGTTGGTTGCCGCCCGCTTTCACGAAAGGCATCGATATCGACGCCGTCGATAGCGCCGTCGACATGCCCTACGACATTCCGAATTTTCAGGTGGACTATATCCGTGTCGAGCCACCCGCCGTTCCGACCGGCTTTTGGCGCGGCGTCGGTCCGAACAACAATGTATTCGCCATCGAATGTTTCATCGACGAGCTGGCACGCAAAGCGAACAAGGATCCGATTGCGTTTCGACGTGACATGCTCGGGAAGACGCCGCGGATCCGGCACGTGCTGGATCTCGCGGCGGAGAAATCGAACTGGGGCCAGCCCTTGCCGCCGCGCGTCGGCCGCGGCGTCAGCGTGCAACCGACTTTCAATAGTTCGATCGCCACCGTCGTCGAAGCGGAAGTTGACGCCGGCGGCGACGTCTACCTTCGTCGGGTGACGCTCGCCGTGGATTGCGGCTTTACCGTCAATCCGGACACCGTCGTTGCGCAGGTCGAGGGCGGCATGATCTTCGGTCTGACCGCTGCGTTGTATGGCGAAATCACGTTGGAGAAGGGCCGCATCCAGCAGTCGAATTTCCATGACTATCGCATGCTGCGCATCGACCAGGTCCCGAAGATCGATGTCCACCTCGTGAAAAGCGGAGAGGCGCCGGGCGGGATCGGTGAGGCCAGCGTGGTTGGAGGCCCTCCTGCGTTGCGTAACGCCATCTATGCGGCGACGGGCATTGCATTGCGCCGGCTTCCGATCGACCGGCAGTTGATCGCGGAGAAGAAGTCGTGGTTGTGAGAGCCGTGGTTGTGAGATCCGTGATCGGGGCCGCCATTGCCGGCGCCGTCGTTGCGCTGGGCGCGGTTTGGTACGTACGCGGGCCCGGTCCTTTGGCGTTTACCGGTGGCAAGAATGTCGCAGTGGCGGACTACAAGGAAGGCGATCCGACGGGTGTGCCTGCCGACATGAGGCAGGCCAGCCTCCTCGAACGCGGTAAATATCTTGCGGAGGCGGCGGACTGCGTGGTCTGTCATACGGCGCCAGGCGGCAGGAAATACGCGGGTGGCTTTGCGTTCAAGCTTCCGTTCGGAACCATGTACTCGACCAACATCACGCCCGATTCGGAAACGGGCATCGGAAAGTACACCGACCAGGAGTTCCTGGATGCGATGCATCGGGGCGTCCGCCGCGATGGCGCGCGACTTTATCCGGCAATGCCCTACACGTCCTACACGTTTGTCACTGACGCCGACGCGCTTGCGATCAAGGCCTACCTCTTCAGCCTGGTGCCGGTGCGCGCCGTGCCGCCGGCGAACAGCTTGATGTTTCCGTTCAACCAGCGCTGGGCCATGGCGTTCTGGTCGGTGGTGTTCAATCCCGATACGCGCTTCCGGCCCGATACTTCGCAGAGCCTGAAATGGAATCGCGGTGCCTACCTGGCCGAAGCGCTGGCGCATTGCGGCGAATGCCACACGCCGCGTAACATCGGCTTTGCGCTAGATAACCGGAAGAAATTCGCCGGCGCTCCGGTGGCAGGCTGGCATGCGTCTGACATCTCTTCCGATAGGACCACCGGCCTCGGCGGCTGGACCGATGATGACATCGCTTCTTATCTTTCGGTCGGACATGTGTCAGGTCGCGGCACTGCGTCGGGACCGATGGGCGAGGCCGTCGATCACTCCTTCAGCAAGATGACGAAGACCGATATCGATGCGATGGTCACTTTCCTGCGCAGCGTTCCCCCTGCTACGTCATCCGGTCCTTCCTTGAAGTCGGCGCCTGCGCCTCTGTCTCACACGGACGGCGCGACCGCGAGCCTGCTCGGCAAGAAGGTCTTCGAGGGCGCTTGCGTGAGCTGCCATGGCTGGAGCGGCGAGAGCGCGGTCTCCAAGTTTGCGACGCTGACCGGGAGTTCCGCCGTCAACGACCCAAGCGCTGTGAACGTGGTGCAGATCGTTATCAGCGGTACGAGACGCCTGACGCCGAGTAGCGCGCTGTCGATGCCGTCTTTCGGTCACGCGTTCTCCGACGATGAGATCGCCGCGGTCGTCAACTACGTCACCGCCCGCTTCGGAGCCAAGGGCTCGTCGCTCACGGCGCGCGATATTGCCGACCTGCGGGCACAGAACTAGGCCCGGGTCGTCAGCGCGTCGAAACTCGGCCTCGCAATCCTTGCCTCGGGCAATACCGGCCGAAGGATCGCGCCGGCCGAATACATAGGATCCTGTCATGCCGCGCTCATACGAATGCCTGACGCTTGAAGATGCGAAGCAAATGCTGTCTGCCGCGGAAGCCAAGGCAGAGAGCCTTGGCATCGCCTACAACATGGCCGTGGTTGATTCCGGCGGTCATCTCCTGGCGTTCCTGCGCCAGGACGGCGCGCTGATCGGGAGTATTGATCTTGCGATCGATAAGGCGGTGACAGCGCGACTATTCGACAAGGCAACGTCGGACCTTGCGCAACTCGCGCAGTCGGGAAGGCCGCTGTTCGGCATCCAGGAGAGCAACGCCGGCAAGGTCGTGATCTTCGGTGGAGGAATTCCTGTCGTGGTTGATGGGCATGTTGTCGGCGCCGTGGGCGCAAGCGCAGGCACCGTCGAGCAGGACGTTGCGGTTGCCGAGGCGGCGATATCGGCGCTTGGCAACGGAGGCCGATCATCGAGGCGATAGCCTCGAACGCCAATGGCGGCTTCTTATCCTCCTGAGACGGTCGTTGGAGGCTCCTGGATCGCCGAAGTCCCAAAGGTTGAGCACAAACCGAACGGAGGGTTTGCCCAATGACCTACGATCATTTCTTTTCCGCAGCGCTTGCGCGCCTGCGCGAGGAACGGCGCTACCGCGTGTTTGCCGATCTGGAACGGATCGCCGGGCGCTTCCCGCACGCGATATGGTATGCCCCGGACGGCCCGCGCCCGGTCGTGATCTGGTGCTCGAACGACTACCTTGGCATGGGCCAGCATCCGAAGGTGATCGGCGCCATGGTCGAAACGGCCGCTCGCATGGGCACCGGCGCGGGCGGCACCCGAAACATCTCCGGCACCAACCATCCGCTGGTCGAGCTCGAGCGTGAGCTCGCCGACCTGCACGGCAAGGACGCGGCGCTGGTCTTCACCTCGGGCTACGTGTCCAACGAGACCGGCATCGCGACCATCGCAAGGCTCCTGCCGGATTGCTTGATCCTGTCCGACGCCTGGAACCACAATTCCATGATCGAGGGTGTGCGGCGTGCCGGCGTGGAAAGAAGAAGATGGCTCCACAACGACGTCAGCCATCTCGAAGAATTACTTGCGGCGGAGCCGCCTGAGCGACCGAAGCTGGTCGTGTTCGAGTCGATCTACTCGATGGACGGTGATGTCGCGCCGGTGAAGCGTATCTGCGATCTCGCGGAGCGCTATGGTGCGATGACCTACATCGACGAGGTCCATTCGGCCGGTATGTACGGACCGGGCGGGGCCGGCATCGCCGCGCGTGAAGGCGTCCTGCATCGCATAGACGTGGTCGAGGGTACCTTGGCGAAGGCGTTCGGCTGCCTTGGCGGCTACATTGCGGCGAGTGCCGACATCATCGATGCGGTGCGCTCTTACGCGCCGGGATTCATTTTCACCACTGCGTTGCCGCCCGCGGTCTGCGCCGCCGCTACTGCAGCGGTCCGGCACCTCAAGACGTCGCAATGGGAGCGCGATCGCCATCAGGAGCGCGCGGCGCGGGTCAAGTCCGTGCTCGACGCTGCTGGCCTGCCCGTCATGCCCAGCGAGACGCACATCGTCCCGGTGATGGTAGCAGATCCGGAGAAGTGCAAGAAGGCGAGCGACTTGCTTCTCAACGAACACGGCATCTATGTCCAGCCAATCAACTATCCGACCGTGCCACGCGGCACCGAACGGCTGCGCATCACGCCGACGCCCTGCCATGATGATGTCCTGATCGACGCGCTCGCTGAAGCGCTGGTCGATGTATGGGGCCGCCTTGGCTTGCCGCTGCGACACCACGCGCTCGCGGCAGAGTGACAGGCACCGCGTTGAGTGTTGTAAATTGGCCAAGTGCTTCGCGGCGCCATACTCCCGGACTGACACCAACAAGTCCCGAAAACACGCGTGTAAAATGGCTTTGATTGGCAAACCCGGCCGATATCGCGATCTCGACCAACGGCAGGTCTCGGACGGTCATCAATTGCTTGGCCGCCCTGCCCCTGCTGAGAAGCTTGGGGCCGGGCCCGACACCTAGTATCACCAGCACAAGACACGGTAGCGTCGTGTGCACCTGATTTCCTTGATTTCGCTCTAGAATTTCGGGTCGGAGTAGGAAGTTCCTCCCCCGCTACTATGCCCCCGAGCCGAGTCGTCAACCTCAATATGGTGGTCGAGAAGCTCACGTATACACAAGTATAGTCGCCACAAGACATATTCCTGATCGATCATGGCGAGGCTGGGCTTGCCGGCGGTGCGTTGTCAGAGCCCGCCCGGCCATCTGCGACGCCAGGAGGGACACTCCTGTTACTCGCGTCGGAAGCGAAACGATTTGATCCATCGCTATTCAGCAAGGTCGACCATGCAAGATGGGGTTCAACTATCGTCGGTCGGTACATTCGAGCGAAAGTGCCCCGAGGCGGCGCTGCGTGAGAGCGAAGAGCGCTTTCGCACCTTGGTGCAATTCTCCTTCGACGTGTACTGGGAAACTGACGCGCAACATCGCTTCATCCGCCAGGAGTTCTCGGAGGCGATTCCCGCGCCGCCGGTCTCCGAGATTGGCAAGACGCGGTGGGAGGTGCCTTACCTGGAGCCTGATGCAGAGGGTTGGCGCAAGCACCGCGAGACGCTGGATGCCCACCTTCCGTTCCGTGATTTCGAGCTCGCCAGGCCAACGCCCGACGGCGGCAGGCGTTACGTGTCCAGTTCGGGGCTGCCCATCTTTGACGAGACAGGGCGCTTCATGGGCTACCGCGGAGTCGGGCGCCACATCACGGAGCGCAGGCGCGCCGAACAGGCGCTGCGCGAGATGCAGGCGGAACTGACACACGCCAATCGCGCGGCAGCAATGGGACAGGTTACGGCTTCGGTCACACACGAGCTGAGCCAACCGATGACCGCGGTGCTTTGCAACGCCGAAGCGGCATTGAATTGGCTGGGATCGCAATCTCCGAACGTCGAGCAGGCCCGGCGAGCGCTCGCATCCATTGTCGCGGACGCCAGGCGAGGCGGTGAAATCATCGGTTGGATCCGTTCCCTGATCAAGAGAGCTCCGGCGCGGAAAGAGGGCGTCGATGTCAATGGCGCCATCCTGGACGTCATCACCATTGCCCGCAGCGAACTGCTCAGGCATCGGGTCTTGCTCCAAACAGATCTCGCTTCGGATTTGCCGCTTGTCGATGGCTATCGCGTCCAGCTGCAACAAGTCGTTCTCAATCTGATCCTCAATGCGATCGAAGCCATGAATAGCCTCGACGCGCGGGAACGGGAGCTGTGGATCAGCACGGCCGCAGACGGGTCAAATGGGGTCGTTGTTGCCGTGCGGGACAACGGTCCCGGATTTGATGCGGCAATGGTCGACCGCCTGTTCGAGCCGTTCTACACGACCAAGGCGGGAGGGATCGGCATGGGCCTGTCTATCTGCCAATCCATCATCGAAGCGCACGGAGGACGACTTTGGGCCGGTGCGAACCAACCCCGGGGCGCCGTATTTCGGTTCAATCTGCGTCGGGAATAGGGGTGATCCGAAGCCCTCGTTGTCTGGAGCCTCGATATCGGGATCATTCCAAGTTGGTGTGACGCGCGCGCATCGTCTCAACCGTCTCGTGGAGCAGGGGGCGAAGCTTTAGGACCACCAGTTCGAAGAACAGCATCTGCGCCGCTTCGAACAGCGAACCCATCGGCAATATTGACGCATGGGAAGCGGTGTCATCCGCCATGGTCTGGGCCGGAATGACGGTCACCACGTCGACTTGATCGGCCAACGGCGCGCTGGGTTGAGCCGTAATCAGTGCCGTGCGCGCTCCGGCCTCCCGGGCCCTGAGAACCAGGACGCGCGCTGTCGTCAGGTCTCCCGGGCCCGCGGAGACGATGAGTAGATCGTCGGGGCCCACCGGCGGCATGGACATGTCGCCCCAAACCGTAACGTCGCGGCCGAGATGAAACAGGCGCATTGCGAATCCTCGCATCTTCAATCCTTCACATCCGCAACCGAACAGCACGAGTTTGCGCGCCGCAACGATTGCTTCGATCAATTCGTCCGCGCAATCGTTCGGCATCCGCGCGAAAACATCCGATAGTTCCCGGAGGGCCTTCCGAGACAGCTCCGCCAATGTTTCGGTCACAGCGTTCTCCCGTCATCGCTCTTCATTGCGGCCCGCCATGCGCGCGATTCGCAGCAAGTCTCAGCGTATGGTGTACCCGCCGTCCATGATCAGGTTCTCGCCGGTTATGATGCCAGCCTCTTTCGATGCCAGATAGACGGCGGCAGAAGCGATCTCGCCGGGCTGGGCAAAGCGCCCGACGGGGATTTCCTTCCGGGCCTTCTCGCCCTTCTCACCGGACCAGCCGACCATCGCCATCGGCGTTTCCACGACCGTCGGCGAGATCGCGTTGACTGTGATCCCATATTGCGCCCATTCAAGCGCAAGCACTTTCGTGAGACCAACGAGGCCAGCCTTGCTCGCCGCGTATGCGGCATGCTCGGCGATGGCGACAATAGCCGCTTGCGAGGCGATGTTGATGATTCGTCCTCGCCCCGAGCGTTTCAGATAAGGCAACGCTGCGACGGCCATCAGCCACGGTGCTCTGAGATTGATCGCCTGGGTTCGGTCCCATTCCTCGACCGATTGTTTTTCGGCCGGCGCAACGACTCCCAATCCCGCGTTGTTGATCAGGACGTCTATGCCGGACTCTTTCCCCAATGCTGGCACAAGGTCCGCTATTGCCCGGGGATTCTGGAGGTCGAGGCTATACGCGCGGTGGCTGCCGCCAAGCTTGTTTGCGAGTTCGGTGGCATCGACGACATCGACAAGCACCAACCTGGCGCCGGCGGCAGCGAACGCCTTGGCCATCTCCACTCCAATGCCACCCGCGGCGCCGGTGATGAGTGTCGTCAATCCGGAAAAATCGGCCACTTGGACCTCCTCGATAGTCGAGGCTCCCTTAGATATCGAAATTCGTAGGCAGGACGACCATGTCGCGAATGGTCACGTTGCGCGGCCGCGTCAGCATATAGATGACGGCGTCGGCGACTTCGGCCGGCTCGATGATGCTGCCTGATTCCTTCGCCTTCTTCAGGTTTTCTTCCGGCCAATCGGCGAGCAGCGCGGTTGCGACGGGGCCCGGCGAAACCGAGCCTATACGTATCCCATGCTTATTGAGCTGACGACGCATCGTCTGCACGAAGCACGTCATCGCCCATTTGGAGGCGGAATAGACCGGCTCCCATGGCACCGGATAATGACCCGCGACCGAGCTGGTGACGATGATGTCACCCTGTCCGCGCTCGATCATATGTGGGATCACCGTTCGGACGTTCTTCATCACCACGTTGACGTTGAGGTTGATCATTCGGTCGATGGCGCTTGGATCGGCATCGATCAGATCGCCGCCGATGTAGGATCCTGCGTTGGCATGGAGGACGTCGAGTTGGCCTGTCTTGGCGAGAACGCCGTCAAGCAGCGACGCGCATTGTTCCGGATCGAGAAGATCAACGATCAGCGGGACCGCGGAGTCCTTGTGCCTGTTGCATATCTCCCGGAGCGCCCTCTCATCCCGATCGATGAGAACAACACGGGCTCCTGCAGTGATCATTGCTTCGGCGCTGGCCAGGCCGATGCCCGATGCCGCGCCGGTAACGGCGGCAATCTTACCCTGCAGAGTCTTCGCCATGGACGTTCTCCCTTGCTTGATTTGAAGCCGTCTCGGTGAAGAACGCCTTCACAGCGGCGGTGCCTTGATATCCGGCGCATTTCACCCGGCGGCACTGCCGCGACATGCGGCGTGATAGTCATCGAGGCTTCGCATCACGCGCCACATCAAGACCTCTTGCGGATCGAGCGGCGCGGAGGCGAATTGTTCGCCGGCGGGGAGATGTTGACGGAGGAGGGGGATTGGAACGCGTGCGCCTGCCAGAGTACCCAGAAGGCGCTCGACCGCTGCGCTCGCTTGCGGGGCGACCCAATAGTACCTGATGCGATCGGAGAATGAATAGTGCCTGAGTAGCCGGCGCTCTGGCTCATCTCCGCCGTAGTGCCCCTTCCAGTAATTCGGCTGCGCGGACATCAGCCCTTCCATCGCCGCGTAGAGCGGGCGCTCGCCATAGTCGGGCAGGAGATCGGAAGCAATCAGATCCAGCGCATAGAGCGTCTCCCGGAGCACGAAAGTGAGCTCCGGCCCGACCTTGAGAATGCCGCAACCGTCATCGACCAGTTCGCGCAGGGGACGCCGACCCTGGTAGTCGGTCGAATGTGCCTCAAAGACAAACTGCGGTTCATCATCGAGAAGGCCGACAAGATCCTTCGCCTTGTCGCGGTCATATTGAATGACGTTGTGATTGCCGAACTCCACTCCGGGCTGAACGACGAGACCGATCACGCGGGAAAAGGCGTCGTCTCGAGCTGCCTTCTTGAAGAGATCCCGATGAACATTGATTGTCTGTCGTGCAGCCGCCCGGGAGGTGGGCTCGAGTGTCGTCAATATATGATCCGCGCCACCGGGGGGCGGGACCTCGGTCCCGATAATGTAGAACGGCATTTCGGCGCCGATCGTTTTGGCGATGTCCTCGGCGACAGTTGCGAGCCGAAGGGCGCGTTCAGCCGTCGTTTGATCGTCGAGCCCGGCTGGCTCGCCTTTGCAACCCATCGAGGCGTCGAGATGGATCTTGCGAAAGCCGGCTTTGATGAAGGCGGCTACCATCCTTTCAGCTTCCTTCATCGCATCCTCGGCCGGGCGATGGCGCCAGGGATTGGGCCCCAGATGGTCGCCGCCGAGAATGATGCGGTCAGCAGGAAAGCCCTCCTCGCCGGCGATCTTCGCGACGAGAGCGGCGAAGTCAGCGGGCTGCATTCCCGTGTAGCCGCCCAGATGGTTCACCTGGTTGCAGGTCGCCTCGATCAAGACCTTTGAGTCATGCTCGCGCCCATGCCTGAGCGCAGCGCGCAGAACGAGTGGATGGGCAGAGCACACCGAGGCTATTCCCTCCGGTTGGCCGCTCCGCCGGGCCGCCGCCAAATAGCCGAGTGCCGCCGTCACGAGGAAGCCCTCGCGGTTCGCGCCATGAAATCGTCGAGCTCGGCGCGTGTCCCCGCACCTTCCATCGGCCCTCGCACGGTCACGTTGCGAGCGCCCGCTGCGTTGGCGTAGTTCAGCGCCTGTGCCGGCGCCATGCCGAGCCGGCGGCAACCGACATAGGCGCCGCCAAAGCAGTCCCCTGCACCGGTTGGATCCAGCTCGTCGACGAGGAAAGCGGGACAATCGATCCGCGCGCCGTGCCTGTCGTAATAGGTTGAGCCCGCGCGGCCTCGCTTGATGACAATCTCGTTAGCGCCACGTTGGAAGAGCGACTGCACGGCTGCCCGCTCGTCCTGAACGCCTGCCGCGAGCACCAATTCCTCGCCCGAAGGCAAGATGAGGTCTGCCATTTCAACGAGCTGCTTGAACTGCTCGCGTACCTGACCATGGTCTATGAGTTCTTTGCGCAAATTGGGATCGAGCGAGAGGCTGCCTCCCCGCGCCCTGATAATGTCGGCGGCCCGCTTGGTAATCTCCCATGCCGAAGGCATGGCAAGCACGGTACCCATGATGTGCAGATGGCCGGCGCGGCTGACCAGCATCTCGAGTTGCGTCGTCCACTCGAGCAGCGCTGCGGCCGATTTCGCAATGTTGAAGACGAAATCACGCGTTCCGTCCGGACGGTAGCGGACGAAAGCGCTGCCGGTCGGATGATCGGTGCTGACTGAAACGGCTGAAACGTCGACGCCGTCCCGTTGCAGTCGTCTGATGTTGACCTGGCCAAAATCGTCGTCGCCGACGGCGCCGACCATGGCTGCCGATCCGCCAATCCTCGCGCACTGGTCGATGAAGATCGCGGGAGCCCCGCTGGGGAAGGGGCCGATGAGGTCGAGCGGTTCGAGAAATCCCTCGCCTTCGGTGGTTGCGACGATTTCAACGAGGATCTCGCCAACAGTGATCGTCGGTCCCAAAGCGTCAGGGGCGAGCTTTGTCATCTACGGCTAGGCCTCCCGGACGCCTGAGCGCGCACTGACCTGAGGCGCGCTGTTTAGGAGGGGTCTAACCTAATTTGTATCTTAAAGCAACATATTGTTGAACGGTGCGAAACGAGCGATCACGAAGTGGAGGCGTTGCCTTCGGAGGGATCATCCGCAAAGCGCTCGTTGTTCAACGACAGAAAGCGCTGGTGCATCATGCAGGCGGCCCCCAAAGCAGAGCCGTAGGCGGCGCTCTCGTTCAGGACGATATCGGGAATGGGAAAAGTGGGGGCCTGCAATTCCCTGATATGGGCCGCCACGCGCGCAGCGACCAGCGGATAAAGCTCGGCCAAGGATCCGCCCAGCACGATGCGATCCGGGTCGATGAGACGCGACACCTGGACGATCGCGAAAGCCAACATTCGCGCCCAATCTTCGGCGATCACGATCGCGGCGGGCACGCGGTCGCGAACATCGCCGAGAAAATCGACAAGCCTGACGTCCGCTCGCCCAGTGCTGGATCGGTATTTGTCCATGATACGGCCGAGACCGATCGCCTGTTCGAGGTTTCGTTCTTCGCGGTCAGGCACCTTCAGGTGTCCGACTTCTCCGGCCAGTCCGCGGCCGCCGCGAAACAGCTTCCCGTCGATGGCAATACCGCCGCCGACGCCGCTCTCGATCACCATGAACATGGTGACGCCCGATCGTGCGTCGGCTTGGGTGTAGGTCGCGCCGATCGCAAATGCGTTGGCGTCGTTCTCCGCCAGCACAGGAACATCGATCGGCAAGGCGGCCCTGGTCAGCTCGTTCAGATCGACGTCTCGCCAGCCAAGGATGGGGCCGATCGACACGTGGCCATTGCCGTCCATCTGGGCCGGCGCCGAGAGACCGAACCCCTCGCAGAGGCCAAGCTTGTGCTGGGGGACGTCGCGGAACGCCTGTGCCACGGCGCGCCTGATCGCCTCTTCGACCGGGACCGAGCGTGCGTCGAACGGCTCGATCGTGCTGCGCACGATGTTCGCAGCGAGATCGATTTCGACGGTGGTGATGTGTTCAACGCCGACTTCGGCGCCGAGAAAAAAGGCCGCTTCCGCGGACAATTCGAGCAGAATTCCGGGACGTCCCGCGCGCGTATAGCCGGACTGTTTTGTCGCGTCATCCTGGACTTCCCGCACAAATCCCGCAGCCGTCAGCTCGGCGATGATGTTGCCGGAAGACGACCGGTTCAGTCCCATCATCCTGGCAAGCTCGGCACGACTGAGCCGTCCCAATCGATGCAGCGCCTGAAGCGCGGCGATCGCATTGCTTTGGCGTATCCGACGTGGTGAGCGCGCCAGTGAGGTCAATTCATTCACAATCTGATCCTCGGCCCTCGCGAAGCTCGAGGCGATCTTGTCGATCTCGGCCCTGTCAGGGGCGCGCGCACGTCGCGCGCCGGCGTTGAGCTTCGACGTATTTCAGCTCGATGAACTGTTTTGCGTGCACCGCCAATGGCTGATTGTCGGTCCAGGTGTCCCGCCAGATCGCGCAGGCAAGGGACAGCCCTTCATCGACGACCGCACTGGAGAAGCTTTCGAACACAATATCACGTTGATAGTTGATATCGAGAAGAGCGTCAAAAATCAGATCGAAATCGATGACGCCGTCGCCGAGATATCCACGGTTGCTCTCGCCGATATGGAAGTAGCCGAGCTTGTCCCCGGCAAGCCTGATCGCGGCGGCAGGACTGGCCTCCTCGATGTTCATGTGGAACGTATCGAGGTGAAGCAGGACGTGATCCGACCCGGTCTCCTCGATGAATTTCAGTCCCTGCGCCGTGGTGTTGAGCAGGTTGGTTTCGAAGCGGTTCACGACCTCCAGGACGAGATCAACGCCGGCGCTCTTGGCGACCTCCGCGGTCTTGGCAATCGCCGCGACGCTGTTCTTCCAGCCCCGTTCTGTCGGCATCGAATTGTATTTCGTGTGGGCCGAATAAAGGATGCCGCCGAGCTTGTTGCCTCCGATGTCGCGGACCGCCTTGACGGCGTTCGCGAGCAGCTCTTCACCACGGCGAACGAGGGTCTCGTCCTGGCTGGAAATATCGGCTTCACGCGGCAGGCCCATCGTGACTCCGATCTCGACGTCCAGCGATCGGGCCCTTCGGGCCAATCGATCCAGGTCGAACTTCTCGGGTCGCAGATAGGCGAATTCAATCGTCCGATAGCCGCAGGCCGCTGACTTCTCCAGCGCCATTTCCAGGCCGTCCTGTGTTTGACCGCCGGTCCAAACGAACGAGTGAATTCCTAAGCGGCGCATGGGCTATCTCCCTCTGTTTTGCCACGATTAGCCATCTTTGTATCCTTACACAACAAAAATCCCAAGAATGTCTGTATCAGGAGTTGCGGTGCAGCGCGTTTCGGTAGCGATCATCTTCCTTGTCACTTCGGCATGAGAAAATATTTTGTATATTGAATAGTTTGGCTGGGTGTTGCGCTGCATGAAAATGTTGTCTTCGTCATTGCAATTTGTATCTTTATGCAACAAACATTTGCCTGTCCTGCGTTTCTCGTATAGAACCCGCGATCGCCGGCTGACGCCGCAAAACGCAAAAATGGGAGGAGTGCAGATGAAGCTGAGAACGACGGTCAGTGCAGTCGCGCTGGCGATCGGGCTTATGTCGAGCGCAATGCCGGCTTGGGCCGACTTCTGGTCGGATGCCGCAAAGGATTTGAAGGGAACGACCATCCGCGGCGTCACCGAGAGCACGCCGCCGTCCAACTACGTGAAGGACGTGCTCGCTCCGGCGTTCACCAAGGCGACCGGAATCAAGGTCGAATTCGAAACGACGTCCTGGGATCAGATGTTCGACAAGGAGATCAAGGATATGGAGGCCAAGACCGGCCTCTATGACGTCGTCTATATCGAGCAGGACATCATCTACAGCTATCTGGCGCGCGGCTTCCTGGTCGACCTCACGAAGTCTATGGCAGACAATGCCAAGCTGAAAGCGCCGGAATTCGATCCCGCGAACTTCACGACCTTCATCGACTATTTCAAGGATCCCACCAAGGGCAACGACCTCTTCGCCGTGCCGATGGAGTCGTTCATCAAGACCTATCTCTACCGGAAGGACCTGTTCGGCGACGCGGAGGTGCAGAAGGCGTTCAAGGCGAAATACGGCTACGATCTCGCGCCGCCCAAGGATCACAAGCAGTACACCGACATTGCGGAGTTCTTCACGCAGTGGGGCAAGAGCCACGACATGCAGCTGTGGGGGAGCACGGTGCAGGCCCACACCGGCCATCCCGCCTCCTGGTATGAGTTCGTGGAAAGTGTGGAGCCCACCTTCGGCGTCTACAACTGGGGCATCAACGCGCAGAAGAACTACGCTGCGAGCGTGAAGAACGGCGGCTCCATGAACGGCCCGCAGGCGGTCGCTGCTCTCACCTGGTTCCTGAACAATCTGAAATATGCGCCGCCCGAATCCACCCAGAGCACCTGGGACGAGATCGCGGCGACGTTCGCGGCCGGCCGCGCCGCGCAGGGCCTGGTCTACGGCGAAAACGCCGCCTGGATTGCGACCAACGACTCGAAATCGAAAGTCGTCGGCAAGGTCGGTGTCGCGCTGCCGCCGCTCGAGCCGGGAGTCCTGGAGGATGCCGAATCCGGCAAGGGCTATATCGGCTATTTCGATGGTGGCGCCTTCGCGATCCCGACGTCGTCGAAGAACAAGGAAGCCGCGCTTCTCTTCCTCGAGTTCATCGGGCAGCCTTCCGTGCAGGCCGATTGGGCGGTCGCCGGCTCGCGCATCACGCTCAAGTCGACCTATGATGATCCGAAGGTCAAGGCGCAGGACGAGAAGACGGACCACTACTACACGCTGATGAAGGAGAAGGGGAAGCTCTTTGCCGGAGCTCCGACCTATCCGTTCCACGCCCAGGTCCGTGAAGCGGTCGCCCCGATCTTCTACCGTGCCATCACTGGCGAGCTTACGCCGCAGCAAGCTCTCGATAAGATGGCAGATGCGGCCGAGGCGGAACTCACCCAGCTTGGCTATCGCAAGTGATCGCCTAGCGAGGAGCCGGGGCGGTGTGCCCCGGCTCTTCCGGTCGATCCAGAATCCCTCGAACCCGACCGGCTGAGGTCCGATGCGATCACAGACTACAGGCTGGCTTCTCCTGGCGCCGACCCTTGTCATTCTCTTGGTGTTCGGGCTGGGGCCCTTCATCTACGTTCTGGTCGTTGGCTTCACCAACTGGAACAGCTTTGCCGCCGATCCGACGGCGCATTTCGCCGGCGTCCAGAATTTCCGTCGTCTCGTTTTCGACGATCCGTTCCTGCACTCGCTCTGGCTGACATTCGGCTTCACCTTCTTTGCGGTCCTGAGCGAGATCGTGCTCGGCTATTTTCTCGCTCAGCTCTTGATGCGCGACCTCCCTTTCAAGGGATTCTTCCGCACCATCCACACGCTGCCGCTGATGGTTGCGCCGATCGCGGTCGGCGCAACGTGGCGGCTCCTGACCGTGCCGGGGCTTGGGCCATTGCCTTATTATCTTGATCGATGGCTCGGCATCGACTTGCGGATCGGAACCTTCGCCGACCAGGCGTTCATAGCCACTGTCATCATGGACGTCTGGCACTGGACGCCGCTCGTGACCCTGACCTTGCTTGCGGCGATCTCGTCGCTGCCGAAGGAGCCTTTCGAGCAGGCGCAGATCGATGGTGCAAACCGGGCTCAGGTGTTTTGGTACGTAACCCTTCCGCTGCTGAAACCGGCGATCCTTGCCACGGTCTTCATCCGGGTGATGGACGCGCTTCGCACCGTCGATGAGGTGTGGATGCTGACCGGTGGCGGTCCGGCCGCAGCGACCCGCTACGTCGGTCTCCATATCTGGCGGGTGGTCTTCCCCAAGACCGACTATGGCTACGGCGCGGCGATGTCGCTGCTCACTCTCTATGTCACGATCGTGCTTTGCTGGCTCATGTATGTGGCGCTGGTGGCGCGGCGCGAACTGCCGAGGTCCGAATGATGGGACGTTCTCCGCTCAAGCCCGGGAGAGGCTGGCTCTCCCTTGCCTTCTGGATCGTCGCGAGCCTGATCACGCTGTTCCCGATTTACTGGATGTTCGTCGTCTCGGCGAAGAGCCGGGTCGAGCTGTTCGGCGCGCCGAACTTCATCATCCGCAGCTTCTTCGTGGAGAATTATACGGCTACGCTGAGCAATCCGACCTTCCAGCGCTACATGCTCAATTCGATCATCGTCGCGACATCGAATGCGCTGCTAGTCACCACGCTGGCGCTGCTCGCAACCTATGCGTTGTCGCGATACCGCCTGGTGGGCAAGGAAAACATCTTCTTCTGGACCATCACCAACCGCATGGCGCCGCCCGCGGTGTTCCTCCTGCCGCTCTTTTTGCTGTTCACCCAGACCTTCACGATCGGCTCCTTCAGCCTGTACGACACCCGCATCGGGCTCGTGCTGCTCTACTGCGTTTTCAATCTTCCCTTCGCGATCTGGACGCTGCGCGGGATCATCGATGCCATTCCGAGGGAGCTCGACGAACAGGCCATGGTCGACGGCTGCAACACCTGGCAGGTCCTGACCGGAGTCATCTTCCCGCTCGCCAAGCCGGGCCTTGCGGTGACCGCCATCCTCACCTGGGTGTTCGCCTGGAACGAATATCTCTTCGCGGCCACGCTAACGAGCGTCAATGCCCGCACGATCACGACCGGCCTTGCGGAGTTCGTCACCGTGACCGGCACCAATTGGGGGCAGATGGCGGCGACCGCGACGTTGACGCTGGTGCCGGCGCTCGTCTTCCTCGGCCTGGTTCAGCAGCACATCGTTGCAGGCCTGACCTTCGGTGCCGTGAAGGAGTGACGCCATGAAGAACGGAACCGGGCGCGATCTCGATGCGTCGATCGACATTCTCGAGGCTGACGAAGAGGCCCTGCGGGTGGACGCGAAGTCGGAACGCAGCGGCTTCCTGCCCATTCAAACCAATTTGTTCGACAGGTTCTTCATCAGCATCGTGGTCTGGATCGCTCTGGCGCTGCTCTGGATGCGTTTTCTCGAACAGAGCCTGCCGCTCTGGATCGCCAACGTGATCGCGCTTGCCCTCGCCATCCTCATCATCCGAAAGGGCTGATCAATGAAATCGCTGGTCCTGGAAGAGAAGCACAGCCTGTCGCTTAGAGACTTCCCCATTGAACGGGAGGAGGCGATGGGCTCGCGTGATGTCCGCATCAAACTGCACACGGTGGGCATCTGCGGCTCCGACGTGCACTATTACACGCATGGACAGATCGGCCCGTTCAAGGTCGAGAGGCCGATGATCCTGGGGCACGAGGCCTCCGGTATCGTGATCGAGGTGGGATCGCAGGTCGCGGCACTGAAGGTGGGGGACCGCGTCTGCATGGAGCCCGGCATCCCGGATCCGAACAGCCGCGCCACGCGGCTCGGCATGTACAATATCGACCCCGCGGTCCGTTTCTGGGCGACGCCGCCGGTCCATGGAATCCTTCGTCCGACTGTCGTCCACCCCGAGACCTTCACGTTCAAATTGCCGGACAATGTGTCCTTCGCGGAGGCCGCCATGGTCGAGCCTCTGGCCGTCGGTGTGCACGCGGCAACCAAGGCACAGATCAGACCGGGAGATGTGGCGTTCGTGATGGGGGCGGGACCGATCGGGCTCGTCACAGCGCTTGCGGCGCTTGCCGCGGGATGTTCGCGTGTCTTCGTATCGGATCTCGACGACGCCAAGCTCGAGATCGCAGCGCGCCTCGGCCCCATCACGCCGATCAATGTGACGAAACAGAACCCGGCAAAGGAGATTCTCGCCGCCACCGATGGCTGGGGCGCAGAGATCGTCTTCGAGGCGACCGGCAGTCCCAAGGCGGCTGCTAGCATCTTCGAACCGTTGTGCCCCGGAGGCCGGGTCGTCCTCATCGGCGGGCAATCGCAGCCGATTGCCTATGATGCGGGCGCTGCCATGGTGCGCGAGGCGAGGGTCGAGAACATCTTCCGCTATGCCCACGTCTTTCCGCGATGCGTTGCCATGCTGTCGTCAGGTTCGATCGACGTGAAACCGCTGATCACCCGCACGTTTGCATTCGACGATAGCGTTCGTGCGTTTGAAATCGCTGCCTCCGCGCCGAAAGGCGATGTGAAGATGCAGATCGCGATGCCGCAGTAGGGGAGAGCCGACATTGGCAGGAGTTAGAGTCAAGAACGTCATCAAGCGGTTCGGCACGGTCCAGGTGATGCATGGCGTGAGCGTCGACATCGAGGACGGCGAGTTCGTCGTGCTCGTCGGCCCGTCCGGCTGCGGCAAGTCCACCCTGCTGCGAATGATTGCGGGACTTGAAGCGGTCAGCGAAGGCGAGATCAGCATCGGCGGACGGGTCGTCAACGACCTCCTGCCGAAGGATCGCGACATCGCCATGGTGTTCCAGAACTACGCGCTCTATCCGCACCGGACGGTCGCCGACAACATGGGCTTCGCGCTGAAGATCAAGAAGATGCCGAAGGCCGAGATCGATGCCAGGGTCAGGAGGGCGGCGGATATTCTGGATCTGTCGCGCCTTCTCGATCGGTTTCCCAAGCAGCTATCGGGCGGTCAGCGCCAGCGTGTCGCGATGGGCCGCGCCATCGTTCGCGAGCCCTCGGTCTTCCTGTTCGACGAGCCGCTCTCCAATCTCGACGCGAAACTGCGCGTCGCGATGCGGGTCGAGATCAAGGAGCTGCATCAGCGGCTGAAGACCACGATCGTCTACGTCACCCACGATCAGATCGAGGCCATGACCATGGCTGACAAGATCGTCGTTCTGCGCGACGGACGGGTCGAGCAGATCGGTGCGCCGCTGGATCTCTATGACAACCCGGCAAACGTGTTCGTCGCAGGGTTCATTGGCTCACCGGCCATGAACTTCATCAAGGGCCGGATCGCCAAGGAAAATGGCGGGCAGCAATTCGTCTCCGACAGCGGCTCGATCCTGCCGATGCGCCCTTTGAAGGCGGAGGATGGGCAGCCGGCGATCTACGGGATTCGTCCCGAGCATATCACGATCGGCGAGGGTGGATTGCCTGTGCGCGTGTCGGTGCTCGAGCCGACCGGTGCGGAGACCCAGATCTTCGCGAAAGCAGATGACGATCTGATAGACGCCGTTGTCAAGGAACGACTCTCCCTGAAACCTGGTGACGAAGTTCCGTTCCTCATCGACCCCGCGAACGCTCACATATTCGATCGGAAGACCTCACAAAGAATGTAGCATCGCCTACATCGCGCTGTTCAAAGCCGTTCAGCAGATGGTGGGCAGTAGCCGCCGGACCTCTTCCAGCAATTCGGGGACCGCGTCGTCGTCGTTCGATAAGAACTTGAGCAGGGCATTCTGAAACAGCCCGTCGAACAGCGCGTAGAGCACGCCGGCAGAGACCGCCGGGCGCTTGCCGCCGAGTTCGGCATAACGCGAGGCGATCCGCCAGATCATGTTTTCGAGGCTCTTGTCGATTTCGATGACGTCCTTGCGGAAGGCGTCCTCGAACAGCGCCTGCGCGCGCAGATCGTACCAGAGGCGGTGCATGCGCGCCTCCTTGCGGAGGGTTTCGGCGAGCTTGGCGAGAAAGCCCTCCATGAGCTCCTCGCGACTCTGCGCACTGGCAGTGACCTGATCGTAGCGGGTCACGCACTTGGCCTTGTAGTGGCTGACGCAGCAGCAGATCAGATCTGTCTTGTCACGGAAGTAGTAGTGAAAGACCCCATGCGTAAACTCTGAATTCTGCGCGATCTCACGCAACGAGGTGCGAGCGTAGCCAAGCTCGCCAAGCGTCTCGAGCGCGGCTTCGGCGAGTTCGAGCCGGCGCGCATTGAACTTCTCCTCTTTGAGCGCTTCGGTCGCGTCCAAAACCCGCTTCCTCGCACTCGCCACCTGCTGCGCCATCGACGTCCGTTCCTCGTCAGCTCTGCCGTCCCCGGAAGCGAAGACGATTCGCGCCTCCTTCCAAATCGCCTGAGTTTAGCTGCGCCAAAAATGTTTGACAATTGTCAAGCATTGTCTTGACAACTGTAAAGACAAGACTGCACACTTGTCAAAACAGATCGGCCGCAAAGAAAGGCCGAAAAGACGTAAGCGGAGGAGAAGAGAGCGGAAGCAGGCCGCCTCGTGGATTATGCTGCCCCGAACCGGCGCGCCAAAGCGTCGTGCAGAACGTCGCGGCGATCCGCCGTCATCGATCAAAAAAACGCAACGGAGGAGACGTCATGAGTGCGAAGACCCTTGCGGGCAAGAGAGCCCTGGTGACCGGTGGCGCGCGGGGTATCGGCGCGGCGATTGCACAGGCCCTGGCAGATGCGGGTGCTGCAATCATGATCGCCGATATCCTCGAGGACGTCGGCAGGGACACGGCGGCGACGATCGCGAAATCAGGCGCGAAGACCGGATTCGTGAAGCTCGACGTCACCGACGACCAGCAATGGGAAAGGGCGGTCGCAAGCACTGTCTCCACGCTCGGCGGCTATGACATCCTCATCAACAATGCCGGGGTCGAGATCACGTCGCTCGTCATCGACGTGCGGGCCGAGGATCTGCGTCGCATGTGCGACGTGAACATCGTCGGGGTCGGGCTCGGCATGAAGCACGCGTTCCGCGCAATGCGCCCCGGCGGCGCTGCTGGGGCAGGCGGCGCGATCGTCAACATCGCCTCTGTCGCCGCGACCATCGCTTTTCCGGCCATCGCCGGGTACTCGGGCACCAAGTCGGCGGTGGATCGCATGACGCGGGTCGCGGCCATGGAGGCCGGCAAGCTCGGCTACGGCGTGAGGGTCAACTGCCTCTATCCAGGCCTGGTGCCGACCGACATGGGCATGCAGCTCGCCGGCGACATCGTGAAGGTGGGGCTCGCACCCGATCCCAATGCCGCGGTCGCATCGGTCATCGAGCAGACGCCGCTCGGCCGGCTCGGCGAGGTCGGCGACATCGCCGACGCCGCGGTCTTCCTCTGCTCCAACGAGGCGCGCTTCATCACTGGAGCGGGGCTGCCGGTCGACGGCGGCATGGGCATGTAGTGCCGCTCGTTTCGTCCTGACCAACGTTGCCGGGGAGGTGCAGTCGCCTCTCGGAACGGAGACGCATGGCCAGCTCGGAACGGCCGGTCGAACTGCGATCCGGATCAAAATGCGAAGTCATCAGGAGGATTCGACATGAGTGAGAAGCGCCCCGTCGTCGTCTATGGCGTGTCCGGCTACACCGGGCGTCTGGTGTGCGAATATCTGCGGGAATACAACATTCCCTTCATCGCCGCCGGCCGCGATGCCGCCAAGGTCAAGGCCGTGGTCGAGAAGATCCCCGGCATCGAGACCGCCGACTACGAAGTCGTTGCGGTCGAGCACAGCGTCGAAGCGCTGACCAAGCTGTTCAGGGGCGCCAAGGTGGTGAGCAACATGGTTGGCCCGTTCATCAAATACGGCAACGAAGTCGTGGAAGCCTGCCTGAATGCCGGCTGTCATTACAGCGATACGACTGGCGAACAGGACTGGGTGCTGAAATGTCAGGAGACCTGGGGCGATAAATTTGCGGCGAGAAACCTGCTGCTCGCACCGAACATCGCGCAGATGTATACGACCGGTGAAATCGCTGCCAATCTCTGTCTCGAACACCCGGGCCTCGACACGCTTGATATCCTGGTTTTCTGGAAAGGCCTTCCGACCTACGCCTCGACCCAGACGATCTTCACGATCCTGAAGGCGAACTGGTACTATCTCGAGCAAAACAAGTTCGTCGAATGGGATGTTACCGCACGCGCCGATGTCGTGGTCCCGGGCCAGCACGAAACCGCCATTGCGGTGCCGTGGGGCGGCACCGCGCATCCGGTCTGGTTCAGGAACGATCCGCGCGTCTCGAATTGTCGTGTGCTCGGCGGCGTTCTCGCGCGCGCCGTCATGGAGGGGGTGGTTCAGACCACTCAAATGGTGAAAGAGAAAATCAAGCCGCTGCCGCCTGACCAGCAGGAGAAGGCCCTCGCCGACATCGCCGCGACCATTCAGGCGGCAATGCCGCCACGGGAGAATCCGCGCATCAACACCTCGATCGACTCGGTCTATGCCTCCGGGCCGCTTGGCCGCGCGCACTGTGTGATCCACGGCAACTGCAACTACAAGCAGACCGGAATGCTGCAGGCCTATGCGGCGTTCTCACTGCTGCAGACGCCGCCGAAGAAGGTCGGCTTCGCGTCGGGTTGCCAGGCGTTCGGCCATCGCGAATTGCTCGGCCAGCTGCGCAGCTTCGGCCTGGTGATGAACCCGATCCTGACCATCCACAATTGACGGTTCGGCCGGCGCGGCAAAGTCCGCGCCGGCCTCTCTCCGCGCGGAGGCGGCCATGCGGCTGATCGACTATCTCGACAAAGGTGCTTCGCTGGGCGCGGACGCGCCGTGCCTGACCATGGATGGCCGCGACCTCTGCTACGCCGACGTGCAGCGGCTGAGCTACCGGATCGCTCGCAGTTTTGAACGATCCGCCATCGCCCCCGGCGACAAGGTTGCTGTCCTGTCGGGCAACGATCCGATTGCGTTTGCGTGCGTGTTCGGAATTTCGCGCGCGGGTGCGGTATGGTGTCCGGTCAATCCGCGAAACGAGGCGGCGGAGAATCAGGTCATCCTCGATGACTTCGATTGTAGCTTGCTGCTGTTTCATTCCAGCTTCGCCGGGATGGTGGAGAAGATCCGTGCCAACCTGCCCAAGCTGCGGGCGCTGGTGTGCCTCGACGCTGCATTGCCGTTCGCGCCGTCGTTCGATGCCTGGCTGTCCGATGACGTCGGATATTTTCAGCGCGAACCGGTCGATGACCTCGTCATGTTGCCAGGCACCGGCGGCACCACCGGAAAGCCCAAGGGGGTGATGCTGTCGGGTCGGAACATCGAGACGATGACCGCGCTCACGTTGATGAGCTATCCGTTCAAGGGGCGTCCGACCTACCTCGCGCTGGCGCCGCTGACGCATGCCGCGGGGGTATTGTGCTTCCCCGTGATGGCACTCGGCGGGCGGGTCGTCATCATGCATCATCCCGATATCGGCGAATTCCTCGCCCTGATCGGGAGATATCGCGTCACCCACACGTTTCTGCCGCCCACCGTGATCTACATGCTGCTCGATCATCCCCAGCTCGACAGTGCCGACCTCGGCTCGCTGCAATGCTTCTGGTACGGCGCGGCGCCAATCTCGGCGACACGGCTGGCGGAAGCGCTCGAGCGCATCGGGCCGATGGCGCAGCTGTTCGGGCAGACCGAAGCACCGATGATGATCTCGACCATGGCCCCGGACGAGCATTTCAATGCAGACGGTTCGATTGCCATCGAGCGGCTGTCGTCTGCGGGCCGTGTGAGCCCGCTCGTCCAGCTCGGCATCATGGACACCGACGGCAATCTCCTGCCGAGCGGTCAGCGCGGCGAGATCGTGGTGCGGGGGTCGCTGGTGATGGACGGGTACTACAAGAACCCCGAGGCCACCGCGGAGGCCTCGGTCCATGGCTGGCATCACACCGGCGATGTCGGCTACCTCGATGCCGACAACTTCCTCTATATCGTCGACCGCGCCAAGGACATGATCATCACCGGCGGCTTCAACGTCTATTCCGTCGAGGTCGAAAACGCGCTGCGCGCGGTCGAGACGATCCAGGATTGCGCCGTCGTAGGTCTACCCGACCCCAAATGGGGCGAGCGCGTGGTTGCGGTGGTTCAGCCGAGACCGGGCCAAAGTGTCGATGCGGCTGCCGTTACCGCCTTCGTCAAGGCCCGCATCGGCAGCGTCAAGGCGCCGAAGCAGATCGAGATCTGGAGCGACCTGCCACGTTCCAAGGTTGGCAAGGTGATGAAGGCCGATGTCCGCGCCAGGCTGCTGCAAGGCCCGGGATGACCTGCGCTCGCGCTGTCAGACCGGCACGACCTCCGGGATTCTGTGGCGCGCAATTTTGCGCTTTCATTTGACCGTTTCTCCGGGATATATCGTCGCCGGAGAGCATGACAATGTTTCGAAGGCGGAAGAAAAGCTCGCGCGCGCATGATGTGCGGCCCGCGCAGCAACGAAACGACCGAGACGATAGTTCCGGCAAGGACATCCAGGCGCGCATTGCTCAATTGAGAAACGTGCCGCGGGAGAAGCTCGTCGATACGGTCTTTATGCTCTCGATGGTGGCAAAACAGCAAGCTGGGCTGATACGACGATCGATCAATGAACGCGCTCAGTCCGACTTCGAATTTGATCCGCCACCAAGTGGAGATCTGGCTGCCTACCTTGCAGAGGACACGGTTTCCACTTTGCGCCATCACGTGGCGGATGTGCCGACTCTCCTGGATCTCCTTTCTGAGCGATCGCCTGCCGTTCACTTCACCGTCCATCAGAGGGACGCCGTTTCAATGCTTGCCGCGTTGATCCGGGAGCAGCGGCTGGAAGGCATTTTGGAGGGTCTCCGGCTTGCTGGCCTTCTGAACGAGTCCTCCAAAGATCGTCATGCAGGATTCAGTTCGTAAGGTCCGACAAATCTGAGGGAGCTTCTGCCCACGACGTCTGCTCGCTCGGATCAGTGCTCGAGGGGCCGATCGGGGAGCTGTGCGCACGTGACGGAACTTGCGTCTCGGAGCGGGCGCAAAGCATCGGCGACCATTTCGGGTGTGGTCGATCGAAAAGTCGTGGCCATTGGCCTAATCTGATTGCGTATCAACGATGGGATCAACGTGGGTCGTTCCAGTAAAGCGGGTGTCGCCAGCCGCGCAAAAAAGCGAAAAAAGTCTGCGCCGCGGACTGCGATCTCGTCTTCGTCCCCGCTCGGCATGTTGGCTCTCCATCTGCTCGCGCAATGGAGGAAGTCCGGGCGAAATGGTCTCGTCTTTCTCGCCGAGAACGAGAATAGGGCCGAGCGGCTGGGTGCCATTATTCATGCAATCGATTCCGCATGCGACGTGCTCGTTTTCCCGCGGCTGAATACGCTGCCGTTCGACCAGTTGGAGCCATCGCACGAGATCGCAGGCAGACGCAGCTCGGTCTTGAGACGCCTTGCGAAGCCCGAGAAGCCGATCCTGCTGGTGTCCACGGCAGAGGCCGTGATGGAGCGCCTGCCGATGCCGGCGAGTTGGTCCCGCCTGGTCGAGCGTCTGAAGGTCGGCACCACCTTTTCCGAACAGCATCTCCGGTCGCGGCTTGAGGCTCTCGGTTACGACCTCGATGACGAGGCGGACTATCCGGGCGGCGCACTGTTTCACGGGAAGACATTCGAGATCTTTCCCGCCGGGGCACTTGGTCCATTCCGAATGGAGCATTCCGGCCATGTCATACGCCGGATTTCGGCGTTCAATCCGATAGAGCAAGAGGTCCTGTTCGAAGCGAAGGAGCTGATCATCGATCCCATGTCGGAGCGCCTTGCGCACGGGAATAAGCGCAGCAGACGCTCCAATCTGTTCGACTATTGCGGGCGAGCCAAGTGGATCGCGGATGCTATGGTTCCGGCGCACGCCGACGGCTGGTTGAGCACGATCGAGGAAGCGGCCGGCCGCGCGGACCGGGAGCGCGAATACCTTGGACGGCGTGACTGGAAACAGGCGACCAGGCGTATGCAGGTGCTGTCCCAAAAGGCACCCTTCACGCCCACGCCAGACTTTTCGAAAGTCGCCTCGCCGAGGAAAGCTCTGCGAACATTCGTCGACGAGACGCGACGCGCTGGTTCGCAGCTCATGTTCGTTGCAGCGATGGATGAGGACCTGCGCATCCTGGAGCGGATGAGCGGGGTCAAAGCCGAGCGCTTTTCTGACTGGAGCAAGGCTACGGCCGGATGCAATCGCGCAGTGGCGCTGCTCGCCGACTTCGATACGGGATTTGTCGAACCTGGCCGGAAACCTCTTGTCGTCGTGACGGCGTCCGATGTGCTCGGCAGCAGGGCCCATCATCCGCAACCGATGGCCAGAGCCTGGAATGCTGCCTTCGACCACGCCGATGTGCCGGAGGTGGGCTCGGTCGTCGTTCATCTGCAGCGAGGACTGGCCTTGCTCGAGGGCTTGCAGACGGTAGCAACCGGGGGTGTATCGTCGCGCGAGATGATCAGGCTCGCATTTGCAGGAGATGATGCCGCTCTCGTTCAGCCAGCCGATCTGACCCAGATCTGGCCCTACGCGTCGGAGCTCGGGGAGTTGACTCTGGACAAGGCCGACGGAAGTACCTGGTGGGCGCGGCGCACCGAGGCGGAGCAGGAGCTTCAGCTTGCCGGCAAGCAGCTTGCGAAACACATCAGCCAGCGCCGCCGCCGGAGCGCCGCGAAACTCGTACCGCCGGGTTCGATCTACGAGAGGTTCGTCGCGCGTTTTCCCTATTTCACGACGGTCGACCAGTCGAAAGCCATTCGGGACGTCCTGGATGATCTTGCCTCGGGTCACCCGATGGACCGCGTGATTTGCGGTGACGTCGGATTCGGCAAGACCGAGGTGGCTTTGCGAGCGGCGGCTGCCGTCGTGCTGTCCGGCAAGCAGGTGGCGATCGCCGTACCGACGACCGTCCTGGCAAGACAGCATGTCGCGACCTTTCGCAAGCGTTTCGCTCCGTTCGATATCGAGGTCGGAAGCCTGTCCCGAGGCACGTCGACCTCCGAGGCAAAGGCAGCGAAGGAGGATCTCAAGCGCGGAAGACTGAAAATCGTAATCGGAACGCAGGCTCTCACCTCGAAGGATGTGAGGTTTTCCGACCTTGGCTTGGTCATCATCGACGAAGAACAGCATTTTGGCGCAGCAGAGAAGGCGAAGCTCTCGACGCTGACCAAGGGCGTCCATACTCTTTGGATGAGCGCCACGCCGATACCGCGGACGCTCGCGGCAGGTTTGGCGGGCTTCAGGGATCTCAGCGTCATTGCCTCTCCGCCCGTTCATCGACTTCCGGTCGTCACGAAGATCGCTCCGCTTTCCGACGCTGCAATTGTCGCGGCGCTGTTGCGCGAGCAGAGGCGCCATGGGCAAAGCTTCTTGATCTGTCCGCGCATCCAGGATCTGGATCCGATGCTGGCACGGGTGCATTCGATGGCTCCGGATCTGCGCATCGTCTGCCTTCATGGCAAGCTGTCCGCCGAGCAAATGGACGACCGGATGATGAGCTTCGTCGAGGGCGAAGCGGACGTTTTGTTGGCGACCAACATTGTCGAAAGCGGTCTCGATATCCCGCGGGCCAACACGATCGTGGTCTGCTGGCCTGAACGGTTCGGCCTGGCACAGCTTCATCAGCTCAGAGGAAGGGTGGGGCGCAGCGGGATACGTGCGTTTGCCTATTTGCTGACGGATTCAGACGCGGAGCGATCCGAGAAGCGGTTGGCCGTTCTCGAGGAGTTCAGCAGACCTGGAGCGGGCTTTGCAATCAGCGCGCGCGATCTCGACCTGAGAGGGGCGGGCGACCTGCTTTCGGAGCGGCAGTCGGGCCATTTGCAGGTGTTCGGACCCGTGCTCTACAGCCACCTTCTCAAATTAGCCTCGGAGAAAGCCGACGACAGGGCTGCCGATCTGTGGGTGCCTGACCTGAATCTTCCGGTCGTCGACATGTTGCCGCCAGGCTACGTACAATCGGAGGCGGTTCGTCTGGAAATCTACGCGCGCGCCGCCAGGTGCCGAAGTGAGGACGAGCTGGATGATCTGGAGGACGAAACCCTGCGTCGCTTCGGCAAGCTGCCGCCGGCAGCCCGCGATTTCTTTGCCGCTGCAAAGCTCAGGATCGACTGCAGGCGACGAGGGATCGTAAGACTGGACGTCGGAGCGGAGGCGGTAGCCGCGACGTTCCTGCCGGGACGACTGCGCAAGTCCAAGGGGCGATCGCTGCAACGCGACGGCGATCGGGTTGTCTATGTAAGCAGGGATCGCGAGGGGGCGTTGAGAAAGGTCGAAGAGTTTCTCGACGCGCTGGATGAGTGACCGAGGCGTCGTTACCTCGCAGGCGAGTGAGATTGCGTGAAAGTCCGCCAGCGGTAACTGCGACCAATCAGTCTTCTGGATGGTGACAGGCTACACCACCATCACCATCATCCCGCCATTCCGGATACACGGTGCGGCACAGGTCCGAGGCGCGGGGGCAACGAGGGTGAAAGTGACATCCTGGCGGCGGATTGGCGGCGGAGGGGATTTCGCCGAGAATGCGCGGCATCTGGCCTCGTATCTCCGGGTCGGGGATGGGCGAAGCATCGCGCAGCATGCGCGTATAGGGATGGCGCGGTGCGCCGAACACGCGCGCAACCGGGCCGCTCTCCACGATGCGTCCGAGATACATCACCGCGACGCGCGAGCAGAACCACCGCACGACGCCCAGATCGTGACTGACGAACACGAAGGTCAGGCCGCGCCGTGCCTGCAGGTCCTTCAGCAATAGGAGCACCTGGGCCTGAACGGAGACGTCGAGTGCGGAAACCGGCTCGTCGGCAACGATCAGTTCGGGTTCGACAGACAGCGCACGCGCGATCCCGACACGCTGACGCTGGCCGCCGGAAAACTCGTGCGGGTGGCGGTCGTAGGCCGACGGTGGCAGGCCGACTTCCTCCAGCAACGCGATTGCGCGTTCGCGCGCGGCGCGACCGCGCGCGAGACCGTGCACGGCAAGCGGCTCCGTCAAGGCCTGACCGATCGTGCGTCGTGGATTGAGCGACGAATAGGGGTCCTGGAAGACGATCTGCATGCGGCGGCGTAGCCGTTGCAGCATGGATCCATCGGCGCCGGTCACGTCGATGTCAGCGAAGCGAACGCGGCCGGCATCGGGCGGAATGAGGCGCAGCACGGCGCGCGCAGCGGTCGACTTGCCGCAGCCGGATTCGCCGACCAGGCCGAACGCCTCGCCGCGCGTCACGGCGAAGCTGACGCCGTCGACGGCGCGGACTGTGGTTGTGACCGGGCGAGGGAAGCCCTTGGTAACCGTGAAATGCTTCGCGAGGTCGCAGACCTCGAGCAGGGCCTGGGACGCGGTCATTGGGCGTTCGCTTTCGGATCGGTCGCGTCGTAAAGGCCGTCACCGACGAGGTTCAGTCCCAGGACCAGTGCAAGAATGGCCAGCCCCGGCCATATGCACAGCCACGCCGAATCGAGAATGTTCTCGAATCCGTCCCGCATCATGCCGCCCCAGGTCGGCGTCGGCGGCTTGACGCCGAGCCCGATGAAGGAGAGCGAGGCTTCCGTGCGCACTGCCGTCGCCATCCAGAGCGTGCCCATGACCAGGAGGTCGTTGACGATGTTGGGCAGCACGTGCACGAGCAGGATGCGCAGATGCGAGAAGCCGAGCGCGCGGCCGGCCTCGATGAAGGCGCGCTCCTTGAGCACCAGGACGGGTGCGCGCGCAATCCGCGCGAACGGGGCTATCGCGGTCAGCGCAATCGCAATGATGAGATTGGTGACGCTCGACCCAAGCAGGGCCACCATGATCATGCCGAGGATCAGGCTCGGGAACGACAGGAGCACATCCATCACCTGCATGGTGACGAGATCGAAGCGGCCGCCGACATAGGCGCTGATCATACCGATCGCCCCGCCGATGACGATGGCGCCGGCGATGGAAAGAAAGGACACCAGCAGGGACACCCGCGCGCCCCACAGCAGTCGCGACAGCACGTCACGGCCGAACTGGTCGGTGCCGAGCAGATACTCCGAACCGGGTCCCGCCAGGCGATCGATGATGTTCTGCTCGAGGGGATCGCGAGGGGCGAGCCACGGCGCCAGCAGCGCGCCTAGCACGATGATCGTGCAGAGGATGACGCCGGCGAGTGTCGTGGGGTTGGTCAAGATCCGGCCGGCCATCACACGCCATGGCGACCGTGGTGCGGAGAGGGCCACATCGGTCATTGCTTAACCCTTGGATCGATGAGGCCATAGCTGAGGTCGGTGATCAGGTTCACGACGACGATCAGGAAACAATAGATCACCATCATGCCCTGCAACATGGTGTAGTCGCGCTGGGTCAGCGCGCTGACGATCACCTTGCCGAGGCCGGGCCGGTTGAAGACGATTTCGGTGAGCACCGAATTGCCGATGAGGATGCCGACATAGAGGCCGACCACGGTGACAACCGGAATCAAGGCATTGGAGAAACCATGGCGCCAGATGATGGCGCGCCGCGGCACGCCCTTGGCGCGCGCGGTGCGGATGTAGTCCTCGCCCAGAACCTGCAGCATCGAACTGCGCGTCACGCGCACGACATAGGCAGCCATCACGATGCCGAGCGTGATTGCGGGCAGGACGAGCTTGTGCAGGCCGTCGATCCAGTCGCCGGGCCGCGGATTGCCGATCACCGGAAAGAGGTGCAGTTGCAGCGCGAAGACGATCAGGAGGAAGATACCCGAAACGAAGACGGGGAAAGACAGTCCGAGCAATGAAAACAGCCGTATCAGCACGTCGATCGTGCCGTTGCGATGGAGTGCTGCCCAGATGCCGGCGGGGATGCCGATCAGGCAACCGATCACCATGGCCGCCAGCGTCAAAACGATCGTGTGCGGCAATGCGTCGGCAATTTCGGCCCAGACCTGACGGTGCGTGACCATGCTGGTGCCGAGATCGCCGCGCAGGGCATGGCCGAGGAAGTCGACATACTGCGCGCCGATCCAGCGATCGAGACCGAGTTCGGCGCGCAGGGCGGCGAGGGCGTCCGGGGTCGCCCGATCGCCCAGGATTGCAATGGCGGGATCGCCAGGGACCACACGCACCAGCAGGAAGACGAGCGTCAATACCGCGAGCAGCGTCGGTATCGAGGCGAGCAGCCTGCGGATGATGAAGCTAATCACCGGGCGATCCTCTGGCTCGATCTCGTTGCCTTCACTTGAAGTGCGTGGCTTCGGTCAAGAGCGGACCAAGCGACAGCGACGCCTTCAAATCGTAGCCGTAGTCGAGATCGGTGCGATGTGCCCAGATTTGCAGGGCTTCGGCGAGCGGCACGGCGCAGACGGCTGCGACGACCTTCTTCTGGGCCTCGACCCAGAGGGCAACCTGCTTTTCGGTGTCGAGCTCGGTCTTGGCGGCGTCGATTTCCTTGTCCGCCACGTCGCAGTGGCTGAAATTGGTAACCGCCGTCGGTTTCCCGACGATGCTCGCCGTGTGGAAGAACTGGGTCAGATAGATGTCCGCCACGGGGAATCGCGCCGCGGCATAATAGACGATCGGGCTCAGATCCTTGCGGATCTGCTGGTGGAACGTGGCATGATCGACCACCTCGATGTCGAGATTGATGCCTGCCTTCTTCAGCTGCGCCTGCACGACCTGCATGCTACCCAGCATCTGCGGCAACTGCGTGTGGATCACCTTGATCGTCAGGCCGTCCGGATAGCCCGCTTCCTTGAGCAACGCCTTGGCTTTGGCGACGTCGGTGTTGACGAGGCCGACATCCTTCGAGAATCCGAGATAGCCGGCCGGGATCACGCTCTGGCCCGGCCGTGCGGTGTCGGCGCCCTGCCACTTGACGAGTTCCGGCCGGTTGACGGCGTAGGCGATCGCCTGCCGCACGCGAATGTCGTCGAGCGGCTTCGCCGTGATGTTGAGATTGAGATTGGCGAGCTCGCCGGGCTCGAACACGTCGACGATCGAATTCGGCAGTGCGCGGACGCGGTTGATCCAGGCCTGATCCTGCTTGCCGTAGATGAGGTCGATTTCGCCGTTCTGGAAGGCGAGGTCACGCGAGGAGTCGGAGGGAATGTAGCGGTAGCTCACGTGCTGCAGCTTCGGCTTGCCGCGGAAATAACCGTCGAAAGCCGCGAGTTCGAGGGACTGGTTTGGCGTGTCGGAAACGAAGGCGAAGGGGCCCGTGCCAACCGGATTGCGGGTGAAGTCCGCGCCATATTTCTCGACCGCCTTGCGGCTGACGATATAGCCGCCGGAATAGTTGGTGAGCAGGCCGAGCAGACTCGGCACCTGCCGCGCCAGCATGATGTGGACCGTGTTGGGATCCGTCGCCTCGATGGTCTTGAAAGCGGCGAAGTCGGCGGAGAAGGCCGACGTCTTGGCGTCGCCAGCTTTCTTGAGGCTGAAGACGACGTCATCGGCGGTCAGTTCGCCGAAGTCGCCGTGAAACTTGACGCCATGACGCAGATGGAACGTCCAGTCGAGCTTGTCGGCACTCGATTCCCATTTTTCCGCGAGATCCGGCTCGATCTGCGTGGGGTCCATCGTTCCCGGCTTGAAGCGAACGAGGCCGTTATAGATCCAGGCAACCACCGTACGGTCGATCGTGGAGACCGCGCGATGCGGATCGAGCTGGCCTACATCCTGAGCGGCCATTCCGACTCTCAGATCCGTCTTTGGCGCCGCCGAAGCAGGCACCGCAACGAGGGTGGCGGCTGCGAGTGCCGCACTAAGCGTGACGCGAAGCTTCATGTCTCTGTCCCTGTTGGTTGATTAAAGCGTCCTGTGCGAAACGATCGATACGGAACGGCTCGAGTGGAACGTCCGTGCGTCCGTCGAGGATGAGCTCGCTCATGATGGCCCCGATGACGGGGCCGAGCTGGAAGCCATGACCTGAAAACCCGAAAGCATGAAACAGGCCAGGCGTCGTGCGGCTCGGGCCGATGACTGGAATGTCGTCCGGTGTTTCGCCGTCGATGCCGGTCCAGCTGCGGATCACCTGTACGCCCGCGAGCTGCGGCACGAGCTGGAGCGCCTTCGCCATGACTGCATAGCTTGGTTCGGGCAATGGCCGCGAACGCGGAACATCCGGATCGGATTCGCCGCGGCCACCGCCGAAGATTACGTTACCGCGGCGGATCTGACGCAAATAGACGTCGCCGCCGACGACGCCCAGATTGGGCGTGATGAAGTAGGGCAGGGGCTCGGTCACCAGCATGTTCGGGTTGAGCGGCGAGATGGGAACAACTTCGCCGAATGCCTTGGCGATCGCGGCGCCCCAATAGCCGGCCGTGTTGACGAGATATCGGGCCCGAAATTCATGCTCGCCCGACTGCACGATGAACTCTGTGCCGTCGTGGGCCAGATTGCTGACCGGCGAGAATTCCCGGACATCGGCGCCCTTGTCGCGCGCGGCTCGCGCGAGCGCAGGGCTGAGCAGGCGCGGGTTGGCGGCGCCGTCATCAGGTGCGAACGAACCGGCAGCGACGTCGGGGCCGAGCCAGGGATATTGCTGATGGATGGCGTTGCCCCCGATCATGATCAGCGGAAGTCCGTTGGTCTTGGCAACATCAAGATAGGCGACGAGATCGGCTTCCTCGGCTTCGTTGCGTGCGAGCTTCAGGTGGCCGGTCACCTCGAATTCGCAGTCGGTGCCGACGAGCTCGGGCAGCCTTGCCCAGATTTCGCGGGAGCGGCGGGCAAGCGGCAATTCGGCCGCGTGCCGTCCCTGCTGGCGCACGCCGCCGTAATTGACGCCGCTGGCCTGCCCGCCGATCTGGCCGCGTTCGAGCAGAATGCATCGCACGCCGCGGCTTGCGAGATGCAAGGCCGTGGAGCAGCCGGCGCCGCCGCCGCCCACGACCAGCACATCGGTCCGCGTCGCGCTCATGCGGCCTCCGCGGGAAGGATCGGAATCGGCTTGACGGGTGGCTGTCCGCGCAGCCGTCCAACTTGCTCCACTGGGCAGGAAAGCATTGACGCCAGCACCTCGGCCGCTGCCGCGCCGCAGACGCGCCCCTGGCAACGTCCCATGCCGACACGCGTCAGGGCCTTTGCCCGATTGACTTCCGGCGGCGGAAGCGTCGCCGATGCCTCGTTCGCAGCCGCGCGCACTTCGCCGGCCGTGATCGCTTCGCACCGGCACAGGATCGTATCGTCGGCCATATCAGCCGCGAGCTTTGCCGGAAATGGAAATGCCCGCTCCAGTGCGGCGCGGAAGGTGGCGCCGGCTGCCAGCGTCGCATCGAGGCGCGCGACAGCATGCGTATCGACCGCCAAGCCGCGCGCCGCCAGCACGGCCCAGGCAGCGCGTGCGCCGGCCGCCTCGGCGAGATCCGCACCGCGAATGCCGCTGCCGTCGCCGGCAAGGAACACGCCTTCGACGGATGTCCGGCCGGTGGCATCCTGGCGCGGCACCCAATTGTGCTGCACGGAATCGAAGTCGAACGGCACGCCGGCGAGATCGGCGAGCTGCGCCTCCGGCTTCAGCCCCCAGCCGAGCGCGACGGCATCGACAGCCGCCTCGTGCCTGGCGCCGCGTGCGTCATGCCAGCTCAGGGATTCGACCCGGCCGCTGCCCGCGATCATGAGCGGGGTTACGCCCTCCGCGATGGGGATGCCGTGCGCGCGCAGCCGGGCGATGTAATAGAGACCCTTGGCGAAGGTTGCCCTGCCACGCATCAGACCGAACGCCTGCCTCGCCTTGGTGGCGAAAGGTGTCGTGTCGAGCACGGCTACGACTTGCGCGCCGGCGCGGGCATATTGATAGGCGACGAGATAAAGCAGGGGACCCGTCCCGAGAAAGGCGACGCGCGCGCCGATGGCGCAGCCCTGCGCCTTCAAGGAAATCTGCGATCCGCCCAGAGTGAAGACGCCAGGCAATGTCCAGCCCGGAAGCGGGATCACCCGGTCCATCGCGCCGGTGCAGAGGATTGTCTGCTCGAAAGGCACTGCGCTCGCCTTTCCGTCGCAGATCGTGTCGATCACACCGGACCGCAAATTCCATGCAAGCGTTCGCGGACGGAAGTCGATCGAGGGCCGCAGGTGGTCGAAGACGTCGTGTACGGCCTGCGCCTTTGCCGCCTCGAAGCCGTAGAGGTCCCGCGCCGTACGGTGGAATCCGGCGGGCTGGCGTTGATAGATGCGCCCGCCGCTGTCCGGCGCTTCGTCGATCACGATGGGGCGCAAGCCTGCGCCGGCAAGAACCTCGGCCGCGCGCGTGCCGGCCGGTCCGGCGCCGACGATGACGACGCTCATGGCTGCACCATCCTGCGCGACACGCGCAGGCCCTCGGTGATCTCGGTGGTGCAGGCGCGCACGCGGCCGAGACCCTCGACGTTCACCCAGCAATCCTGGCATGCCCCCATCAGGCAGAAGCCGGCTCGGAGACCATCGCCGAATTCGCTCGCGCGCAAATGGCCGTCCTGCGCGAGAATAGCGGTGAGCAGGGTATCGCCTTCGAGTGCGGCGGCGGGCGCGCCGTCGAGCATGAATGACAGGGCCGGCCGATCCGTCTCCGCCAGGCGTTGCAATCTCATAGCATGTCCTCCAGCCGGCAATTGACCAGCAGCTCGGCGATGGTCGCCGTGTTGGGCAGGCGCAGGACCGTCGCGATCAGCTCGGCGATATCGCGCGGATCGCTCGTTTTTTCGCGCGGCCATTTGGTGACATGCGCGGTCATGTCGGTCGCAACAAAGCTCGGGCAGATTGCGGTTGCGCGAATGCCGTGGTCCCAGCCGTATTGCCGCACGGCATGGGTGAGTGCGAGGAGCGCAAACTTGCTCATCGCGTAACCGGCGTTGGGATTGCGGACGCGCTTGCCGGACATAGAGGCGACGTTGATCACGCGTCCTTCGCCGCTCTTCGCAAGATGCGTGAGCGCGAGGCGAATGAGCCGCATCGGGGCCTTGACGTTGATCAGCATCATGGCGTCGAGCGCCGTCTCGTCGGGATCGGTGAGATCAGCTTCCGGATTGATTCCGGCCGCGTTGATGAGGCTATCGAGCCGGCCGAAACGATCGATCGTCGCCGCAACCCATGCCTCCGCGGAGGACAGCTGCTCGGCGTCGTAACGCTGCAGCATCAGCCGATCCGATCCGGTCAGTCCCCGGGCGTCGCGCACGCCGGCCGAGACGCAATAGCCGCCCGCGATCAGGCGCTCGACCACGGCGCGGCCGATTCCGCGCGAGGCGCCGGAGACCATGACGACCCGGCCATCCGTTTCAAGCACGGGCGAGCTCCTTGGCAAGAGTGTTGGTCGCGATGTGGCACCGCGCAAGATGATGTGGGCCAGCGGCGGCCAGAACTTGCGGCGTCTCGCACCCGGCGCGGCGCAACGGGCATCGCGGCGCGAAGCGGCACCCCTTCGGCATGTCGTTCAAGGGTGGCACGCGGCCCGGAATGGCGGCGAGCGTCTGCTCGGCGCGATCCATGCGCGGGATCGCCGAGAACAGCGCGCGCGTATATGGATGGGCTGGCTGCGTGAAAATCTCGCGCACAGGCGCTTCCTCGACGATCTGGCCCGCATACATGACGGCAACGCGATCGGCGATCTGGGCAACGACACCGAGATTATGCGTGATGAACAGCATCGCCATGCCGTGCCGCGCCTTCAGGTCGGCGAGGAGCCCAAGCACCTGCGCCTGGATGGTCACGTCGAGGGCTGTCGTCGGCTCGTCGGCAAGCAAGAGCGTCGGCTCGCAGGCAAGCGCCATCGCGATCATCACGCGCTGGCGCATGCCGCCTGAAAATTGATGCGGATAGTCGTGGAAGCGCTGCCTGGCGGACGGAATTTTCACCTCTTCGAGAACGGCGAGCGCCTTCGCGTCCGCGTCCGCTCGCGACAGGCCGCGATGGATGCGCAGCGATTCGGCAACCTGTGCCCCGATACTCATCACGGGATTGAGGCTCGTCATTGGCTCCTGGAAGATCATCGCCATCCGGTCGCCGCGCAGAGCTTCGAAACCCGCCTCATCAAGCGTTCGCAGATTGGTTCCGTCGAGCAGGATGCGGCCCGCCGTCAGGCGACCGTGGGGATGCGGTACCAGGCCCATAATGGAGAGGGCGGTGACCGATTTTCCGCAGCCGGACTCGCCGACCAAGGCCAGCGTCTCATTGCGGTCGAGAGTGAAGGAGACGCCGTCGACGGCCGGATACCACTCCGCGCGAATCCGAAATTCGGCTCGAAGATCTTCAACACGCAAGACCGGTTCACGCATGGAGCGGGGACTACCAGAGCAAGGACGTCACCTTCTATTCAGGTCTGTGAAATGCGTCGTGTCAATGCCCTATTCCAATATACGCAAAGAGCTCTCCCGCCCTTCTCGCTCCGTGTAATCCGCTCCGGTCGCTTAGGACCTCGATGGGTTTCGCTTCGTTCGACCCATCCTGCGGACCGGTCGCCGCCATTGACGCCGCCGGCCCGAGACACGACATATCCTGCACCCGACCCAGTTCCGGCCCAGGAGCACCCCATGAATGCGCTGCAAAACATCGATCCTGCCGCTGCGCTTCCGGGCAGCGACGTCTTGCACTGGCTGACCAACGACACCCGCGATCAGCGCTTCATCGACAACATCTTTGCCGAGATGTGCATCCGGCTCCAGCAGGCGGGCATTCCGGTCAAGCGGGCGACGCTTCATCTTCTGATCCACCATCCGCAATGGCTCGGCGCGCGGATCATGTGGGCCGACGGAATGCACGAGGCTGAGATTGCGAGGGTCGATTACGATGTCAGGGGACGATCCGAATACATTGGCAGTCCGGCAAACGAAATGTACGACGGTGCTACCGAGGTCCACGAAAACCTCGAACGCGATCCGTCGCTGGGCCGCAAGCATGCCGTCTATGATGAGATGCGGGCCAAGGGCTTGACGGATTATGTGGCGTGGCCTCTGCACCATACGCTCGGCAAGCGGCACATGGTGACCTTTGCAACCGATCGGCCTGGTGGTTTCGAGGACGCGCATGTCGCCGGGCTGTTGAAACTGCTCCCGGTCCTGGCGCTGGTTAGCGAAATCCGCATGAAGAACCGCCTGGCGCGCACCTTGCTCGAAACCTATGTCGGGACGCATGCCGGCGAGCTCATTCTTGCCGGTGCCACCAGGCGCGGCAGCGGCACGACGGTGCGCGCCGCGATCCTGATCTGCGATTTGCGCGATTTCACGCGCATCTCCGACAACTGGCCGCGCGACGACGTCATCGATCTCCTCAACGACTATTTTGACGCGATGTCCGAGCCGATCGTGCGGCATGGCGGAGAGATCCTGAAGTTCATCGGCGACGGCCTGCTCGCGATCTTTCCGCTCAGCCAGCCCTCGGCTTGCGCAAACCTGCTGCGGGCCGTGAGCGAGGCCCGTCAGGCCATGGCGGTGCTGAACGAGAACAACAGCGTCACCGGCCGCGCGCCGCTGCATTACGGGATCGGCGCCCATGTCGGCGACGTCATGTACGGCAATATCGGCTCGCGCACCCGGCTTGACTTCACCGTCATTGGCCCTGCCGTCAACATGGCCTCGCGGCTCGAAACCCTCACAAAGCAGTTGGGGCGAACCGTGCTGCTCTCGCGCGCCTTCGCCGACCTCGTGAAGAACGACTTCGAGCTGGAGCGCGTCGGCGAGCATCCGGTGCGCGGCTTCAACGAGCCTGTCGAGCTGTTCGCGTATCACGGCTGAAGTCGGGGCGACGACTCCTGCGCTGTGCCATCAGCCGCTGTTGCCCTTCAGTCGTTCATTGCGCCGGCGCAGGCCTTCCATAGTGGCGAGCAGGATGACGGAGACGGTGGTCAGGATCACCGCCGCCGCCGTGATGGTCGGGCTGATGTTCTCGCGGATGCCGCTGAACATTTCGCGGGGCAGGGTACGCTGCTCGGGGCCGGCCATGAACAGCACGATCACCACCTCGTCGAAGCTGGTGGCGAAGGCGAACAGCGCGCCAGATGCCAGACCCGGCAGGATCAGCGGCAGGATCACGCGGCGGAAGGCGTAGAACGGCGGCGCGCCGAGCGACGCTGCGGCGCGCGCCAGGTTCATGTCGAAGCTTTGCAGCGTCGCGCCGACCGTGATCACCACGAACGGCGTCGCCAGCGCGGTGTGGGCCAGGATCAGGCCGGAGTAGCTGCCGGTCAGTCCGATCGGCGCGAAGAAGAAGTAGAGGCCGACCGCGGTAATGACGCCGGGCACCACGACCGGCGACAGCACGATCGCCAGCACCAGCGGCTTGAACCGGCTCTTCCACTGCGCCAGCCCCAGCGCGGCCAGCGTGCCGAGCACGACCGACAGCACCGTCGAGGCAACGCCGATGATCATGCTGTTCTTCACCGACGCCATCCAGCGTGCCGAATGGATGAACTCGTCGTACCAGCGCAGTGAGAAGCCGGGCAGCGGATAGGTCAGATAGGAGCCGGAGCTGAAGGACAGCGGCATGATTGCCAGGATCGGCGCCATCAGGAAGATGAAGACCAGCGTGGACAGGATGATCGTCGCACGCCATGCGATGCGCTGGCTGGCCGTGCGGAGGGAAGCATCGCCGCTCAATTCTTCATTCCTCCCGTGACCTGCTGTCCCTGCACCAGCTTTCCATAGACGACGCCGAGCAGCAGCGTTGCGGCCAGCAGCAGCGCGCCCAGGGCCGATGCGAGGCCCCAGTTGGCGGTTTCGGTGGTGTAGAGGGCGATGAAGTAGCTCATCATCTGATCGGCGCCGCCGCCGACGAGGGCCGGCGTGATGTAGTAGCCGAGCGCCAGGATGAAGACGAGCAGGCTTCCTGCTGCGATGCCGGGCAGGGTCTGGGGCAGGTAGATCCGCAGGAAGGCGGCGAGCGGCGGCGCGCCGAGCGAGGCGGCGGCACGCATGTACGCGGGCGAGATCGCCTTCATGCTGCTGTAGAGCGGCAGGATCATGAAGGGCAGTAGCACGTGGGTCATCGCCACATAGACGCCGAAGCGGTTGTAGATCAGGCGCATCGGCGCATCGATGAGGCCGAGAAAGCGCAGGGAGTCGTTCACCACGCCGTTGCTCTGCAACAGCACGATCCAGGCGCAGGTGCGCACCAGAAGCGAGGTCCAGAACGGCAGCAGCACGAAGATCATGAGAAGATTCGACGGGCCGGCCGGCAGCGTCGCCAGCAGATAGGCGACCGGGAAGCCCAGGATCAGGCACAGCACCGTGACACTGAGGCCGATGGTGAAGGTGCGGACGAAGACGTCGCGGTAGATGGCCTGATCGGGCGGCGCTGCGACGATCGCGCCGTCCACGTTTCGCGTCAGGTCGAGCGCCGCCAGCAAATAGAAGCTTGTCACCGGGCCGCTGGCGCCCTTGATCGCCGCCCAGGTCGCACGGTCGCGCCAGGCCGGATTGATCTTGCCGAGCGTTTCCTTCGCCGTGCCGGGTTCAGGCTGAGCCTTCAGATTGCGCGCCGTGCTGGTGAGGATGGTGCGGAAGCCATTGACCGCGTAGTTGAGCCGCTTGGCAGCGATCGCGAGCGTCCCGGCGGCGCGCGCCGCCAGGATATCGTCCGCCAGCGCTGCATAAGCCTTTTCGTCCGGCAGATCCTTGCCGTCCCACGCGGCCAGCGCAGCCACGGTGTGCGGCAGGACCTGACGCACCTCCCAGTCGTCGACGGCATGCCAGAGCATGCCGGCGATGGGCCCTAAGAAGGTGAAGAGCAGGAATGCCAGAAGCGGCAGGACCAGCGACAATGCCTTGAACTGGCGCGCGCGCTCCGCCCGCTTGAGGCGGCGCTTGAGCGGGACGTCGGTCGGCGCATCGGCGCGGGTCAGGAACGCTTCCGTCATCGCTTTAAGCCTTGCGGGGCGCTATTTGGCCGCCCACTTGTTGAAGCGCTCGGTCAGGCGGTCGATGTTCTCGAGCCAGAACGCGACGTTGATCTCCACCGCGTTCTTCATGTTGTCCGGCGCCGTCGGCAGGTCCTTCAGAACGGCCGGCTGGATGAGCCCCGCGGCGTTCTTGTTCGAGGTGCCGTAGGCGATGTTCTCCGACAGCTTGGCCTGGTTCTCGGCCTTGCCGGCGAAGTCGAGGAACTTGTAGGCGGCGTCCTTGTTCGGGCTGCCCTTCAGGATGACCCAGCTGTCGAGCGTGTAGAGCGCGCCGTCCCACACCATGCCGAAGTTCTTCTTCTCGTTCTTGTTCGCGGTGTCGATGCGGCCGTTATAGACCGAGGTCATCGCCACTTCACCGGAGGCGAGCAGTTGCGGCGGCTGGGCGCCCGCCTTCCACCAGACGAGGTCGCCCTTGATGGTGTCGAGCTTCTTGAAGGCGCGATCGACGCCCTCGTCGGTCGCCAGCACCTTGTAGACGTCCGCCGGCGGCACGCCGTCGGCGATGAGGGCGATCTCCAGCGTGGTCTTCGGACCCTGGCGCAGGCTGCGCTTGCCCGGATATTTCTTGGTGTCGAAGAAGTCCGCCCAGCCCTTCGGCGCGTCCTTCAGCTTGTCCTTGTCGTAGCCGAGAACGAAATCGTACACGATCGCGCCGATGCCGCAGGGATTGACCGACGGCGGCAGATAGGCGGCCTCGCCGCCGATCTTCGTGTAGTCGATCTTCTCGAACAGGCCCTCGTCGCAGCCGACCGCAAGCTCCTCGCTCTCGACCTGGACGACGTCCCAGGTCGCGGCGCCGCCCTGCACCTTGGCGCGCAGCACGCCGATGCCGCCGTCCCAGGATTCGTCGTTCATGGGGACGCTGGCCGCCTTCTTGAACGGCTCGAAATAAACCTTCTTCTGGGCGTCCTGATACGCCCCGCCCCACGACACGACGGTGAGGTCGCGCGCCTGCGCGACCGTGGCCAGAGCGACGCCGGCGGTCAGCGTCGCGGCGAATCCAAGTGCCATCTTGAGCTTCAGCATCGTCTTCGTTCCCTTCTTGTTGTGAGTTGCGTCCTGGAAGTGATGTGCTCCGGCCCGATCGCGTGGAGGAAAAGTTTCGATTACACGGGATCGAGGGCCAGACAGTCCTCGGGGCGGAACGTGATGGACACGTTTTCGCCCTGCCTCAAGCCGTTATGTCCGCCCGGCTGGAGCTTGACCATGAACTCCTCGTTGCCGCCGACCTCGAGCACGGCCAGCGTGTGGTCGCCGAGATAGATGGTGCTCTGCACCGTGGCCGGCAGACGGTTCGGTCCCTCGCTGGTCGCCCCGTCCATTATAATGGAGATCCGCTCCGGTCGCACCGACAGCGAGGTGGCGGCGCCATTGCTCGCCACGTTGACTGCCCGGGCCATGACGGAACCGCCGGAGGCGAGCGCGACGCGGCAATATCCCTGCTCGATCGTCTCGACGGTGCCGGCCAGCACGTTGTTCTCGCCGACGAAGTGGGCGACGAAGCTGTTCACGGGATGCTCGTACAGTGCGTCGGGCCTGTCGATCTGCTGCACGATGCCGTCGTTGAACACGGCGATGCGGTCCGACATGGTGAGCGCCTCGCTCTGGTCGTGCGTGACGTAGACGACGGTGATGCCCATCGTCTCGTGCAGTTGCTTGATCTCCAGTTGCATCTGCTCCCGCAGGCGCTTGTCCAGGGCGCCGAGCGGCTCGTCCATCAGCACGATCTGGGGATTGAAGACCAGCGCGCGGGCGAGCGCCACGCGCTGCTGCTGGCCGCCGGACAATTGTCCCGGCCGCCGCTGCGCCAGGGCCTCCATCTCGATCATGCGCAGCGCCGCCCGCACGCGCTCCTGCGTCTCCGCCTTGTTGACCTTGCGGACGGACAGCGGGAAGGCGACATTCTCCTCGATCGTCAGGTGCGGAAACAGCGCGTAGTTCTGGAATACCATGCCGATGTCGCGCTTGTGCGGCGGCATGTTCTTGATCGGCCGGTCGGCGAGGTAGATCTCGCCATGGGTCGGAACCTCGAAGCCCGCCAGCATCATCAGCGTGGTCGTCTTGCCCGAGCCGGAGGGGCCGAGCAAGGTGATGAACTCGCCTTTCCTGATGTCGAGGTCGAGGTTCTTCACCACGAGGTGTTCGCCGTCGTAGGTCTTCTGAATGCCGGAAAAGCGTACCAGAGCCGGCGCGGGCGTGACCATGCTGCCTTCCATCCCTCCTCCGGTGCCATTGATGACAGCAGATCGGGACTGTCATCGGCCGGCACCTCGTCCAAGGTAGCCGGCGAGCTTAGCATCCTGCAATAAGAATACCAGCGGCGGAAGGCGCCGGCTTGCGCCTGCAATGGCGCCAGCCGGTCGGCCCACGCGGAAAATACCGCACGGGGTTTACACGCTCGCGACGCGCATCCTGTCAGCGGGCTCGTCGACCCTCAGCCGGTCGTTTGCGCGCTCGAAGCTTGCGCAGAGGAGCTCGATCTCGTCGGGCGAAATCGGAGCGCGATAGAGCCGGCAGGTATACTCGGTGCCCGCGCGCCCCTTGGGCGCGCTGCGCTCGGCCAGAAACATGCAGTCCCGGCAGATGCTGGCGTTGAGGCGCTGATGTGTCGCGTCGAGCTGGTTGAGGATCTCCCGCAAGGAATCACGCAGCCGGATGCGTTCCTCCGAGTCGAGCGCGGTGACGGCGTTCAGCACGGGATTGATCGGGTCGTGCTGTGCGAGGCACTTTTCACCCTGAGCGGTGACGCAGAGCACCACCGAACGCTTGTCCTCGTGCGAAGGCTTGCGGATGATGTATGACTTGGTCTCGAGCGTCTTCACGATCTGTGAAGCCGTGGCTCTCGTTGCGCCGATGAAGCCAGCCAGTGCGGACGGTGTCCGCGAGAACCTGTTGGCGCGCCCGAGAAAGCGCAGGGCCATCCATTCCCGATCGCGCAATCCGTGTCGGTCGCCTTCGAAATACCAGGCTCTCGCCGCCTGGATCAGCAGCTCGACTGCTTCGCGTGCAAGGGGCATGACCTACCCCGACCGTCGCGATGCGGCTCGCCGCGGACCGCGCCGTCGATGGCATGTCGGATGTGGCAGTGTTGAACGGAAGTCGCTGTCGCCATCAGCGTCGGACGATGGGTCGAATTTGCTCAACCGAAGCCCCTGCATTCCAAAGTCAGTCAGCCCACGTTTCTTATCCAGCGCAAAAACGATGACTGACCTTGTCATGAAAAGCAAGTAGAGACGCTCTTGAAGATCTCTGTGTTTCGTCCAGAGCGGCTCCCGTGCGCGAGTTCTCCACAGTGTACAACTTTGACCGGCGAACCCTCGAAAATTCACCAGCGTGAATCACCTCATGCGCCACGCGACGAGCATGGTCGATGCGACAGTTGTGTGAAAACGAACATATTGTTCGCCGGTGAGGCAGCGTGATGAGAGCTTATGCATGAGTATGACGACATGCATACGCGTTAGCCGGCTTGCGGCGTCACTTGCCGGAATTCGGGAGGCGATATGCAACATCGCGCTCAGGAGTTGAATGCCTGCCGGCCTCATCATGCGCCGATCGTGTGCAACGAGCTATGCCCGCAGTGCACGGCGATTCTGGTCGTCGCTGTGCTGACGCTCCGCTTCGACGATCGCGCGTGGGTGCTGAGTCATGCGTTTAACGCGAAGGCCCATTCGCCGCACGATAGCGCTAACCGGCCTTCAGCATGTCTCTCAGCTCGCGAAACGCATCAGCGCTGGGCGAGGCCGAAGCATCCTGGCGCATCGCGCCATAGATCTTCGGCACCATGTCGAGGGCATGGTCGAGCCCCGAATCACGCCCCGATTGATATCCGCCCATCAGGCGAAGGTCGAGCGTGTCTTCATATTTGGCGATCATGGATCGCAGCTTGCTGACGAGCTCGCGCTCCTCGGGATCCCAGACGCAATGTGCAAGGCGCGAGACGGAGGCGAGAATGTCCACGGCGGGGTAACGCGCCTGGTCGGCAATGTGCCGGCTGAGCACGATGTGTCCGTCGAGCGTGCTGCGAATGGTGTCGGCAATCGGCTCGTTGTGATCATCGCCGTCGACCAGCACGGAAAAGATCCCGGTGATCGTGCCGGTGCCTTCCTCTCCGGGCCCGGCCCGCTCGAGCAGGCGTGGCAGATCGGTGAAGACCGTCGGCGCGTAGCCGCGCGCGACCGCAGGCTCGCCGGCGGCTAGCGCGACTTCGCGGGAGGCGTGGGCAAACCGGGTGATCGAATCGACCACCAGCAGGACCGATTCGCCGCGGTCGCGAAAATATTCGGCGATCGCCATCGCGGTTTTCGGCGCCAGCCGTCGCATCATCGGGCTCTCGTCGCCCGTCGACACGATCGTGATGGCGCGGTCGCGGCCGTGGCCGAGCACATCCTCGACGAATTCGCGTACCTCGCGGCCGCGCTCGCCCACCAGGGCCAGGACGACGGTGTCAAAACCGGTGCTGCGCGCCAGCATCGCGAGCAGCGTCGACTTGCCGACGCCTGAGCCGGCAAAGATGCCAACCCGCTGGCCGGCGCAGATCGGCGCGAACAGATCGATCACGCGCACGCCGGTGCGCAGCGGCTTGTGGACGCGCGCCCGCTTCATGGCCGAAGGCGCTTCCGCCTCGACCGAGACCGCGCGCGATCCCGGAATCAGCGCGCCCATGCCGTCGAGCGGCACGCCGAGCGCGTTGATGACACGCCCTTTCCAGCTCGCATCGGGTGCAAGCGACAGCGGAGGCATTCGGAATGCGACCGAGCCGAGCCCGCCTGCGAATTGCCGGTCGAACGGTTTTGCGATGATGCCGTCGCTGTCGATGCGGACCACTTCCCCGATCTGGGGCCGGCCACCTGTCGTCACCCCGATGAGCTCGCCGAGCTTGACGAAACGCGACAGGCCGGACACGCGAAAATGCGTCGGCGCGATCTCCGAAATGGCGCCGCTGGTGCTTGCAATGGGAGTGCTCTGCTGCAGCTCCTGCAGCGCCCACTCGATTTGCCGGAGAGCGTTCAAGGGAAGTCCTCGGAGAGAAGGCTATTTGGCGGGTTCGCCCAGGGTGCGGATCGCGTTCTGGAGCGAGCTTTCAGTGCCCTCGACGAGCGAGTTGGTGCCGTCGAAGGCGCGCGAGGCCGACATCAGCCGTGTCAGCTCGAGCATCGGATTGGCGCCCGATCCCTCGACATAGCTCTGCCGAAATCCGTCTTTGGTGAAATCGCTTATGGCAGCGGCCGGACGATCGGGCACGATGCCCGACGTGCCGTAGCGATCGAGGTTGGCATCGGCCGGAATGTTGAACAGGCCGAGCGTGCCGATCTCGTTGCCGTCCTGGGTGATCGCGCCGCTGCGTGCGATGGCGAGCGGTCCGCCGTTCGGGTCGACGGTGATCTGTGCCCCGCCCGAATCGATGACGGGAAAGCCGGTCAGCGTCTGAAGATCGCCATTGGGAGCAATCTGGAGGCGGCCGTCGCGCGTATAGACCGTGCCGTTGGGGCCGGCGAACGCCAGCCAGCCCTGGCCCACCACCGCGACATCCAGCGGGTTGCCGGTCTCGGAGAGATTGCCGGCCTCGCGCGAGATGATGTTGTCGCCCGGCGAGGAAAACGCCACCGGATTCGCTCCCGCGCGCGACAGCACGGTTTCGAATTTCACCACGTCGGTGCGGAACGCCGCCGTGTTGACGTTGGCAACGTTGTTGGCGATCGTCTGAAGGCGCTTCTCGAGCGCGACCTGGGCCGACAATCCCACATAAAGAGCCGATTGCATGACTTACTTTCCGAGCCGGATGGACTGAAGTTTCGAGAGAATGTCGGTATCCATGCTGGCAGTCGTCGACGCGCCGCCAATCAGGATCAGCGCGGGATTGGTCGAGCTGCCGTTGCTGATGTCGCTGGAGGCCTGGCTCGCATCCCACATCGCCGCGAAGCGCTGCACGAATTTGGTGACCTTGGCCGGATCCTGGAAATCGGTGAGTTTGATCATCTTCGTCAGCATCGCGGCCTGGCTGTCGATGTCGGCCGAGCTGACGGTCGCCGACAGGCCGAGCGCCGTCTGCGCCACTTGCGTCAGCGCCTTGTCGGCGAGGATCTGGTAGGCATTCTTGATCGAGGAGGCCTTGCGCGTGAAATAGAGCGCCAGCCGCAGGCCCTCGTTCTGGTCGCCGGCGTTCTGCTCCATCGTCTGCGTGACATACTGGGTGGCTGTGCCGGTCGTGGCCTGGGTGGTCTGGGTCGCGTTGCTGCCGAGTGCGGCAAAATTGAAGGCCGTGGCGAACTCACGGTAACGGGTGTCGGAGAGCTTGTTGGCGAAAGTATTCGTGGTCGCGACACCCTCGGTCAGCACCTTGCGGATGAAAGCCTTGGCGTAGATCATGTCGCTGAGGCCATAGGCCTTCATCGCGTAGGAGTAGAGGCGATAGTCCTTCAGGAAGTCGTCGATGCTCTTCACCTTGCCGATGTTGGCGAGGAAATAGTCGGTCTCGCGGCTGACATCGGGCTGCTTCGCGACGAGCGTCAGCGACTTGCCCATGTCCTTGGTTATTCTCGTGTAGTCCGCGATCGTGGATAGCATGACACGCGTCCCCTTGCGGCCGTTGCGACATCGCCCCAAGCTGCCGCGAATAGCTTGCGCGGGGCTGGCCAGGGGGAAGCCAGCTTCGCGCAAGCGTCGCCGCATAGACATGGCCGACGGGATTGGCGATGGAGCGGCGCGTTGGGCAGTTTCGTGGGGATCATCATCACGGTGGCCGCCTTGCTCGGCGGATTTGCCGCCATGGGCGGGCATCTGGCCGTGCTCATGCAGCCGTGGGAATTCGTCATCATCATGGGTACCGCGGCCGGCACCTTCATCGTGGCCAATCCGTGGAAAACGGTCGTGGATACCGGGCTGGCCTGTGTGCAGGCGGTTACCGGCGCAGTGCCGGGTGAACGCTATTATCTCGACCTCCTGGGTGCCCTTCACGCCTTGATGCGCGAGCTGCGCGGCAAGGGCCGCAACGAGGTCGAGGCGCATATCGACGATCCCTCATCGTCCGAAATCTTCAAGACGTTCCCGAGCGTGCTGGCGGATACCGCGCTCCTGCAGTTCATCTGCGACTACGTGCGCCTGATCATCATGGGCAACGCCCGCACGCACGAGATCGAGGCGCTGATGGACGAGGAGATCCATACCATCGTGAAGAGCAAGCTCACGCCCTACAATGCCCTCGTCGTGGTGTCGGAGGCGTTGCCGGCGCTCGGCATCGTCGCCGCCGTGCTCGGCGTCATCAAGGCCATGGGCGCGCTCGACCAGTCGCCGAAGCTTCTCGGCGGTTTCATCGGTGCGGCGCTGGTCGGCACGTTTGCCGGCATCTTCCTCTCCTACGGCATCATCTCGCCGTTCGCCCTGAAGATAAAGATGACCCGCGAGAAGCGCTGCCGGCCCTACATCATCGTCAAGCAGACGCTGCTCGCCTTCATGAACGGCGCCATGCCGCAGATCGCGGTCGAGCACGGCCGCAAGATGATCGCCAGTACCGAGCGTCCGTCGATCGACGTGGTCGAGAACGAGACGATCGCCGGACCGAAAGCCGTCGTGACCGACGCCGAACCGAAGGCTGCCAGAGCATGATGATGGACGGGATCGACGTCGAGCAGCAGAAGCGGCTGCCGAACTATTTGCTCGATGCGGCGGGCATCTCCATCGACCGCATGCCGATGCTCAATGTGATCTTCGATCGCATGGCGGCATCCTGCACGGACAGTCTCCAGCCGATGGCCGGGACACCGTGCTACTTTTCGGTCAACGGCATCAGCAACGGGCGCGTCGGCGACATCGTCAAGGACTACGAGGGCAACGCGGTCGCCGCGGTACTCTATGCCGAGCAGTGGGACACCAGGGTCCTCATCGTGCTCGACCGCGATTTCGTGTTCACGATGGTGGAGGCGCTGTTCGGCTCCGACGGTGCGGAGCCGCCGATCGACGTCGAGCGGTCCTTCTCCAACATCGAGCTCCGCGTGGTGCAGGCGCTGTTCGAGCGCTTCGCCAAGTCGCTGCAGTCCGCCTTCGCCGCGACCTCGGACGTCACCTTCCGCCTCGAGCGGGTCGAGACCGCGATGGCCTCGCTCGCGATCGGGCGCAGCAGCAACATGTCGATCTGCGCCAACATCATGCTCCAGGCGCTCTTTCGCGGCGGGCAGATGTTCCTGATCATCCCGCATTCGGCGCTCAATCCGCTCAGGCAGAAGCTCGCCCATGTCGTCGTCTCCGACGGCCGCGCCTCCGATCCGAACTGGCGCGGCCAGATGGAGAGCGAGGTGCAGCGCACCGAGGTCTCGTTGAGCGCGGTGCTGGACGAGTGCGTGCTTTCCCTCGGCGAGGTCGCGCAGTTCAAGGTCGGGCAGGTCATCGAGCTCAACGCCACGCCGCGCACGCTCGCCAGGCTCGAGAACAACAACCAGGTGCTGTTCTGGTGTCAGATCGGCCAGCTCGATGGCTATTACGCCATGCAGGTAGCGGATCCCGTCGATCAGAAGCGGGAGTTTGTCGATGATATCCTATCTCGTTGATGCGGTTCTGCTCATTGCGCTCGCCTTCACCAGCATGCGGGTGACGCGGATGCATCGTGAGCTGGCGCGGCTGCGCAGCTACCAGGGCGAGTTCTCGACGATCGTGCAGGAGACGGCGGGCGCCTTCGATACCGTCATCAAGGCCGCCCATGACTCGACCGCCAATCTCGGTCGGCTGGCCAACGTGCTCAGCGGCAAGATCGATCAGGCTCACGAGGCGATCACGGCGCTGGACGCGCGGCGGTCGCAGGCTGGCAGGGGCGGCGATGCGGAGCAGCCGTAGGACGGCAGCCTGACGTCGGCGCGCAGGCAGGGGGATCGTCCCGGAGCAGAACTCTGGGAGGACGTTTTCAAGAGGCAAGACCAAATGGCGCAAACTTTCGATTATGAGTCATCTGCCACCCGGGCGGCGGCGTCCGGTGAGGCGCAAATCGACACCTCGCCGCTGGAGCGGCTGGCGGAGATCGCGGCGCGGACGGCCGAGGAATCCGGCAAGTTCGCCAATGTCGACGCGATCCTGCGCATTCCCGTCACCGTGCAGGTGGTGCTGGGCGCCGCGACCATGCCGGTGGCCAACCTCATGAAGCTCGGCCGCGGCGCCGTGGTCCCGCTCGATCACAGGGTCGGCGAACCCGTCGACGTCGTGGTCAACGGCCGGATCGTCGCGCGCGGCGAAGTCGTGGTCGTCGAGGAAGACAATTCGCGTTTCGGCGTATCGCTCACGGAGATCGTCGGGCCGCTCGGCGGTCACGGTGAAGCCTGATCGTGGCGGAACCGATGGGCATCGCAACCGCCGTCAAGCAGCGAGGCGTTGCCACGCTGGGAGGGACGGAGAAGGTCGCAGCACTCCTGCTCGCGATGGGCCGGCAGGCGGCCGCAAGCGTCCTGCAGCAGTTCGAGCCGCAGGAGATCCGCATCGTCACGAAGGCTGCAGCCGAGCTGCGCCCGATCACCGCGCAGGAGCTGGAAGGGATCGTCGAGGAATTCGCCCAGCAGTTTTCCATGGGCGCCAATATTCTCGGCACGCTCGGGGGCCTGGAGGCCGTGCTCGGCGACGTCCTGCCGGCCGAGCAGGTTTCCCAGATCATGTCGGATTTGCTCGGCAATTCCTCGCGGTCGGTCTGGGACCGGGTGTCGTCGGTCTCGGAGAACTCGCTGGCGAGCTACCTGTCCAAGGAGCACCCGCAAACCGCGGCGGTGATCTTGTCCAAGGTCAAGCCCGCCTGCGCCGCCAAGGTCATGAGTCAGCTTCCCTCGAGCCTGCGCAACGAGCTGATGCGGCGGGTGCTGAGCCTCAAGCCGATCGTCGACGATGCCATTCGCATCGTCGAGAAGACGCTGCATGAGGACCTGACGCTGAACTTCGCCCGGAACCTCGGTGCCGACACCTACGCGCGGGTGGCCGACATCATCAACAAGATGGAGCGCGGTCATATCGAGGACATGCTGAAGAGCCTGTCGGAGAAGCGCCCCAAATCGGCGGAGGTGCTGAAAGAGCTGCTGTTCACCTTCGACGACGTGGTCAACCTGACGCCGAAGGCGCGTACCATGATCTTCGACCAGGTGCCGACCGATCGCATCGTCGTCGCGCTGAAGGGCACGGACAAGAATTTCCGCGAGCTGATCCTGTCCTCCGTCGCCTCGCGCGTCAGGCGCGTCGTCGAGCACGAGCTGGCGATCGGCGAGCCGTCGAACCAGCGCGACGTGCTGGAGGCGCGGCGCGTCATCACCGACCTTGCGCTCGATCTGGCGGAGAAGGGCGAGATCGAGCTCAACCCCGACCAGGAGGATGAGCTGGTCTTTCGCTGACCGCTGAACAGCATGGCAGAGACATCCGATCAGGAGAGCAAAACAGAAGAGCCTACCGAGAAGAAGATCCGCGATGCCCTCGAGCAGGGCAGGATTCCGGTGTCTCGGGAGGCTTCCATCTTCGCCTCGATGGCGGCGCTGATGGTGATCCAGGCGTTCCTGATCGGGCAGGGCGTCCAGCAGCTCGTTCCGACCTTGAAAGCTCTGCTCGATGATCCCGACGGCTTTCGCCTGCGGACCGCCGCGGACGCGAAAGACCTGCTGTCGGTCGTCGGCCTGGAAGCGCTGCGCTTCCTGCTTCCACCGGTTCTCATTCTCGCGGTGTTCGGGCTGGCCGCCTCGCTGCTCCAGAACGCGCCGCGGCTGGCGCTCGAGCGCATCCAGCCGGATTTTTCGCGGATATCGCCCGCGCAGGGCTGGAGCCGGATCTTCGGGACGCAGGGGCTCGTCGAATTCGCGAAGTCCATCTTCAAGCTCGTTTCGGTGAGCCTTGTCGTCGGCTTCGTGCTGCGATCCTCCGAGGCGAGGGCATTCGAGGCGATGTACACCGATCCGGTGGCGCTGCCGGAGATGATCCTGACCATCGCCATGCGGATCGTCTCGGCGATCTGCATCGCGACCATCGTGCTGGTGGCGATCGACCTCGCCTGGGCGCGCTTCCACTGGCGACGTGAGTTGCGCATGACGAGACAGGAGCTCAAGGACGAGCACAAGCAGGCCGAAGGGGATCCGCTGATCAAGGCGCGGCTGCGGTCGCTGGCGCGCGACCGCTCGCGCCAGCGAATGATCGCGGCTGCATCGCGTGCCTCGCTGGTGATTGCGAACCCGACCCACTTTGCGGTGGCGCTGCGCTATCAGCGCGACGAGAATCCGGCGCCGATGGTCCTCGCCAAGGGCATGGACGCGATCGCGCTCAAGATCCGCGCGGTGGCTGAAGAGAACAGGATTCCGGTGATCGAGAACAAGGCCTTGGCACGCGCGCTCTATGAGGCGGTGCAGGTCGATCAGCTGATCCCGCCGGAATTCTTCCGGCCCGTCGCCGAGATCATCTATTTCCTGCAATCGCAGAAGGCGCCGCGAAGCGAAAAGGTTCAATGACGCACTTCGCGACGACAGCTTGAGAAAAGCTTGAGCTCCTATCTTTCGCTTGCAAAGCCGAGATCGGGAGCTGCCGTGGGACCGCTTTATCTGTTTGAACTTGCTTCCTCGCAGGCCCGCTGGCTGGAGCTGCGCCAGTCGACGATCGCGGCGAACGTTGCCAACGTCAACACGCCCGGCTTCAAGGCGCGAGACGTCGAGCCGTTCAACAAGGTCCTCGATGCCACGCCGGTCAGGCTCGCGACGACGTCGCCGTCGCACATGCAGTTGAGCGCGGCCGAGACCGACACGCGAACCAACGCCAAGAAGGACAGCTGGGACGTCGTGCATTCCGGCAACTCCGTCAGCCTGGAGCAGGAGATGCTTAGGGGTGGCGAGGTGAACCGCGACTATTCGATGAATGCCGCGATTGTGCGGTCATTCCACCGGATGCTGTTATCCGGCGTGAAAGCCTGAGGTGACCTGACATGGTGGATTCTTTGCAGGCTTCGCTCGCGGTCGCGAGCTCCGGACTCGAGGCGCAGTCGACCCGGATGCGCATCGTCTCGGAAAACCTGGCGAACGCCAATTCGACGGGGCGCACCGCCGGTGCCGATCCGTATCAGCGCAAGACCGTGACCTTCGATGCCGAGATGGACCGCGCCGCGGGCGGCCAGCTCGTCAAAGTCAAGGAAGTCGGGCTCGATACCAGCCCATACCGGGTCGAATACGAGCCGGGCCATCCGGCCGCCGACAAGGCCGGCTACGTCAAGCTGCCCAACGTCAACATGATGATCGAGATGGCCGACATGCGCGAGGTCAATCGATCCTATGAGGCCAATCTTCAGGTCGTGAAACAGGTGCGGTCGATGGTCGGGATGACCATCGATCTCCTAAGGAGCTGACGATGCTAGAGGTGATTTCGTCCACGGCGATTTCCGCGGGCCAGGCAGTGGCCCGCTCGATTGAGGCGCAAATAACTGCGCCTGCAGCAGGCGCCGTTCAGCCGGGTGGGGAGGTCGGCTTCGATTCCGTGCTCAAGCAGGTCACGACGGATGCGATCGGGACGCTCAAGGCCGGTGAGGCGGCGTCGATCTCGGCGATCCAGGGCAAGGAATCGACGCGGCGCGTCGTTGAAGCGCTGATGTCGGCGGAGCAGGCGCTGCAAACGGCGGTCGCGGTTCGCGACAAGGTCGTGCAGGCCTACCAAGAAGTCGTTCGCATGTCGATCTGATCTGAAGGAATCAAGCTGTGAAATCGCTCGCCATCGCGGCCACCGGAATGAACGCGCAGCAGACCAATATCGAGGTCATTGCGAACAACATTGCCAACATCAACACGACGTCGTTCAAGCGGGCGCGCGCCGAATTCACCGACCTCTTCTACCAGATGGATCGGATGCAGGGCGTTCCGAATGCGACGGGCTCCTCGCCGATTCCCGAGGGCGCCAATCTCGGTCTCGGCGTCAGGTCGGCGGCGATCCGCAAGCTGCACATCCAGGGTGCGCTCACGCAGACCGGCAATCCCTACGATCTCGCGATCAACGGCCGCGGCTGGTTTCAGGTGTTGGGCCCGAACAACGAGGTGCAGTATACCCGCGCGGGCTCGTTCAACACCAATGCCAACGGCCAGCTCGTCACGATGGACGGCTATCTGCTGGATCCTGCGATCACGGTGCCGCAGGGAACGGTCCAGGTTACGGTCAACCAGACCGGACAGGTGTTTGCCAAGCTGGACACGGAGGTCAATCCGCGCCAGATCGGCCAGCTCAACCTCGCGAACTTCGCCAACGAAGCCGGCCTCGAACCGCTGGGCAGCAATCTCTATCGTGAGACCACGGCTTCCGGCACGCCCGTCGTCGGACTGCCGGGCGATTCCGGCTACGGCAAGATCAACCAGCAATATCTCGAAGCCTCGAACGTCGATCCCGTCAAGGAAATCACCGAGCTGATCTCCGCGCAGCGCGCCTATGAGATGAATGCCAAGGTCATCCAGGCATCGGATGAGATGGCGCAGACGGTCTCGAAGGGTATGCGCTAGCTCGGGTGTATCCATGTTGAACAGGTTTGGCTTGATTGCGCGCGGGCTCGCCGCGCTGCTCGTGCTCAGCTTCGCCGGCGCGGCCGCGGCCGAAGAGCGGCGGCTGCCGGTGCCGGCCGTGACGATCCGTCCGGGCGAGGTGATCAAGGACGAGATGGTCACCGAGCGCGCATTCGCGCCCAATCTCCTCGGCGTCGCGCTGTTCATCGAGACGCGTCCGACCCTGGTCGGGCGCATGGCGCGGCGCACGCTGCTGCCGGGCCAGCCGATACCGACCAACGCGGTCGAGGATCCCTGGGCCGTCGCCCGAGGCGCCATCGTCAAGGTCATCGTCGAGGATAGCGGCTTGTCGATCGTGACTTACGGTTCGGCATTGCAATCGGGCGCGGCCGGCGCCCTCATCCCGGTGCGCAACACCGACACGGGCGTGATCATCCGCGGCATCGTCCAGCCGGACGGCACCATCAAGGTCGTTGACGGATGATGACCCGCCTCTTGCTTGCCCTGATCGTCGTCCTCTCCGTCGGCAGTGCACAGGCTGCCGTCCGCATCAAGGACATCGCCGATATCAAGGGACTGCGCGAAAACCAGATCGTCGGCTACGGCCTCGTCATCGGTCTCAACGGTACCGGCGACACGCTGCGCAACGCGCCGTTCACGGAACAGTCGCTCCAGTCGATGCTCGAGAACATGGGCATCAATGTCCGGAACGACACCACCAGCACGAACAACACGGCGCGGCCGACCACGCTGCGCACGCGCAACGTCGCGGCCGTTATGGTGACGGCGGATCTGCCGCCGTCGATCTCGCCGGGCGAGCGCATGGATGTGACGGTGTCCTCGCTTGGCGACGCCACCTCGCTGCTCGGCGGCACGCTCGTGATGACGTCGCTGCGGGCGGCGGACGGCGCGGTCTACGCCGTGGCGCAAGGCGCCGTCACCGTTGCCGGCTACAGCGTCGGAGGCCAGGCGCAGAACGTCAGCCAGGGCACGCCGACCGCCGGTCGCATTCCGAACGGCGCGCTGGTCGAGCGGGAGGTGCAGGGGAGCCTTCACGAGATGGAGTTCCTCGTCCTCGAGCTGAAGAACCCCGATTTCGTCACTGCGACGCGAATCCTCGATGCCATCAACCGTTACGCCGGGGGCCGCTACCGGGCGCAGATCGCCTTCGAGCGCGACTATCGGACCATCGTGCTGTCCAAGCCGCGCTATATCGGCCCGGTGCGCTTTCTCGCCGAGATCGGTGAATTGACCGTCGAGCCGGATACGCCGGCGCGGGTGGTGATCAACGAGCGCACCGGCACGGTGGTCATCGGACGCGATGTGCGGATCTCGACCGTTGCTGTGACGCACGGCAATCTGACGGTCCGCGTGACCGAGCTTCCCGTCGTGTCGCAGCCCGCTCCGTTCTCGCGGGGGCAGACCGTGGTCGTTCCGCAGACCATGGTCGAAGCCAACGAGGCCGGGGCGCAAGTGGCGATCCTCAGCGGCGTCGATTTGCAGCGCCTGGTGCGCGGTCTCAACCAGATCGGCCTGAAGCCATCGGGCATCATTGCGATCCTCCAGGCGATCAAGACGGCCGGCGCGCTCCAGGCGGACGTGATCGTCCAATGACGCGCAAGCGCCAAGCAAGCCTGATCGCGCATGTCTGTGGTCTCGACCGAGATTCGCGCGCGGCCCGATGCTGAAGCTGGATTACAAATCGCATCTCTTCTGCCTCGTCGCGGCGTCCGTGCTGGCGAGTGCATTGCCGGCTGTGGCGCTGGACGAGCCGAAGCCGTCGAAGCCGCTCAATCTGCTCTCCTTCGCGCGATCGCGCGCGGCGGGCCCGCAGAAGTCCCGTGCATCTGTCACGCCGCTCTCTAATGACACGAGCCCCGTGAGGGCGACGGCCTGGGCCGCGGAGGATACCGCGCCCCTGGTCACCGGCGCGGTGCCGGCCCCCGAGACGCCGCCTGTCGCGCGCCCGGCCAGGACGGGCAACGTACCGCCGAAGCCCGCGCCACCCGCTGCGGCTGCGGCGTCCGAGAACGACGTCGCGCAGTTCTGTAGCAGCGTCGCCGACCCTGCGGTCGATGCCCGGCTGGCCTGGCAGCTGAAGGAGCTGGAGAAGGCCGAAAATCTACTGCGCGAGCGGATCGCGGAGGTCGAAGCCAAGCGGGTCGAATACGAGAAATGGATGGCGCTTCGTGACGAGTTCCTGAAGAAGGCCGAAGCGAGCGTGGTCGAGATCTATTCGCGCATGAAGCCGGAGTCTGCCGCAACCCAGATCGCCAGCATGGCGGACGAGACCGCCGCGGCCGTGCTGGCAAAGCTGAGCCCCAGGAGCTCGAGCGCGATCTTCAATGAGATGGATACGGCACGCGCGGCGCATCTGGCCGATCTGCTCGGCGGAATGCGTCGCGTGGACGACGGAAAGACCAAGTAGATGAAGAAGCCGATGCTCATCCTGTCGCTGGTGTTCCTGAGCGGTTGCGCCCAGGACCCGTCCGAGATCCTGCGCGGGCCGCAATTGTCTCCCGTGGGCGACGGCTTGAGGACGCAGGCCTATCCGATTCCGGTGACGCCGCGCGTCCGCACGCCGGTCAGCTACCGTTCGACCTGGGACGACGGCACCGATCTCTACCGCGACCCGCGCGCGCGGCGCGTCGGTGACGTCGTGACGGTGATCATCTCGATGCAGGACAAGGCGAAGCTCGACAACAAGACGGATCGCTCGCGCGACTCCCAGATCAAGTTCGGGCTCGACTGGCTCATGAATGTCGCCGGATGGCAGGATACCGGCCAGACCACCGCCAACCTCGGCACCAACACCCAGATCAAGGGCAACGGCCAGATCGACCGCGCGGAGGACATCAAGCTGTCGATCGCCGCGATCGTGACCGACGTGCTGCCGAACGGCAACATCATGATCAGCGGATCGCAGGAATTTCGCGTCAACACAGAGATGCGCGTGCTGAACGTCGGGGGCATCGTGCGTCCGCGAGACATTTCGCGGGGAAACACGATCTCTTATGAGAAGATCGCCGAGGCACGCGTGTCCTATGGCGGTCGCGGAAATCTGTCTGACGTGCAGCAGCCGGGATGGGGACATCGGATCTATGACACCGTGGCGCCGTTCTGATTTGCAAGGCAAGCGCGCGGGATCGCGGAGCCGCGGGACGCCATGCGCCTGATCGCGGCCATCGTGATCCTGACGCTGATCGCGGCCGGCGCCGGCGCCGTCACGGGCTATCACCTGCTGGTGACGGCCGAGCGCGTCGTCGATGCCAGGAAGAACGTGACCCCGCCACCCGTTGCGTCGACCTACACCGGCACGGCGCGGTTGCGGAAGCTGTCGCCGGTCGTCACCAATCTTGCGGCGCCCGCCAACAACTGGGCACGCATCGAGGCCTCCATGGTCACCGACAGCATGAACGACGAGGAGGCGGGCATTCTGGCCGCTCACATCAGCGAGGACATCGTTGCCTATCTCAGGTCGGCGACGGCTGCCCAGTTCGAAGGCGCGCGCGGGCTCCAGCATCTGCGCGATGACTTGTCCGAGCGCGCCCATGTCCGCTCCTCGGGCAAGGTCCGCGAATTGATTATCGAGACGTTGGTGATCCAGTGAGAACGAGAGTCCTGCTGCTTGCGTTGCTGCTGATCCTGCTGCCGGAGGCGGCGTCCGCCCAGATCCCGGACCTCAACTCGCTGCTGCCTCCGGGCAACGGCTCGACCAGCGGCCGGATCGTCCAGCTCATGGCGCTGATCACGGTGCTGTCGGTGGCGCCGGGCCTGCTCATCATGGTGACGAGCTTCACGCGATTTGCGGTCGCGCTGTCGTTCCTCAGGGCCGGCCTCGGCCTGCAGACTACGCCGGCCAATCTCGTCCTGATCAGCCTCGCGTTGTTCATGACGTTCTACGTCATGGCGCCGACCTTCGATCGGGCCTGGGAGACCGGCGTTCAGCCGCTCATGAAGAACGAGATCTCGGAGGAGGAGGCCTATTTGCGGATCACCGATCCGTTCCGCGAGTTCATGCTGGCCCATGTCCGCGAGAAGGATCTGCAGACCTTCGAGGCGCTCGCTGCGGAGAGTTTTCGCAAGAAGTTCGACGACAAGCGCATCGACATGCGCGTCATCATTCCGGCCTTCATGATCTCCGAGCTTCGACGCTCCTTCGAGATCGGCTTCCTCATCATCCTGCCGTTCCTGGTGATCGACATGATCGTGGCGACGCTGACGATGTCGATGGGCATGATGATGATGCCGCCCACGGTGATCGCGCTGCCGTTCAAAATGCTGTTCTTCGTGCTGATCGACGGCTGGAATCTGCTCGCCTCGGGCTTGGTCCGCTCGTTCTCGTAAGCCGGAGAAGCGGTCCGGCCGGGGCGGCATGGTTACCGAAACGCAAACGCACGCCCTTGTTATTGCGGCGAAATTCGCGCGCCTCTTAAGCTACAAATAACGTTCGGCTGCTAGTTACGGGGGCACGGCAGGTTGGACCCCCACCCCACATCCAGTCCAAAGGCATGATGCCGCCCTGCCGTACCGGTGAAAGCCCGGTATGTCCCCTCATGAAAATGTAACGCGTACATAAAGGGACATTCCACATGTCAAGCCTGCTCACGAACTCGTCCGCCATGACCGCGCTCCAGACCCTGCGGTCCATCAGCTCGAGCCTTTCCACGACGCAGAACCGGATCTCCACCGGCCAGCGCGTGGCGACCGCGTCCGACAACGCGGCCTATTGGTCGATCGCGACCTCGATGCGCGCCGACAATGCCGCGCTCTCCGCCGTGTCCGACTCGCTCGGTCTGTCGGCTGCGACCGTCGACACGCAGTACACCGCTCTCAACACGGTTCTGGGCAGCGATGGCAACTCCGGCCTCACCAAGCTCCAGTCGCTGCTGGTCGAAGCCAAGACCGCGGGTATCGACCGGACCAAGATCCAGTCGGAAGTCACCCAGATTCAGCAGGATATGAAGAACACCGCCAGCTCGGCGACCTTCAACGGGGTGAACTGGTTGAGCACGACCGCCACGACGCCGGCCACGGTGAACCTCGTGTCGTCCTACTCGCGCGTCGCCGCGACGCCCACCACCAATTCGATCGCTGTGACGGTCGCCAACTACTCGCTCTACACCAGCACACAGACGGGTTTCCTGGACACGGTGAGTGGCGGTGCGTCGGTTGACACGATCAACATCAGCGCACTGACCGACTCGACGGCCGACCAGGCCACGCTCGACGGCTACATCGCGCAGGTCACCGGTGCGATCAACTCGGTCAGCTCGGCCGCCGCCAATCTTGGCGCTATCAAGAACCGCATCTCGAACAACACGGACTTCGTGAAGTCCTTGATGGACTCGGTGACCCGCGGTATCGGCCAGCTTGTCGACGCCGACATGAACGCGGAGTCCACTCGCCTGGCGGCGCTCCAGACCCAGCAGCAGCTCGGCGTCCAGGCGCTGTCGATCGCCAACCAGAACAGCCAGAGCCTCCTGTCGCTGTTCCGCTAAGCCTCCTCTATCCAGGCGGAAAGGCCGCGCTCCCGCGAGCGCGGCCTTTCTTTTCGTCGCGATCCTCGGCGTCTGACCGAAAATGAAGCCCGCATGATGGGTGAACGCCTGCGCAACTCATCGCTGCCTGCTGGCAGGAGCGTGTCAGGAGTGTTGCTGCTGGGCGATCGACGGGGACGTTCAGCTCTCCCCATCCGGCGCATCTCGATGATGGCATAATGCCAGTGATTTGCCCGACGTGTCAAATGATTTCGTAAAATCCGTATTGCGTCGTGCCGGCAGCCCTCGACTCCTTTGCATGGGGTTGTTTTTCAGATTTTGTCTTGCCTCGGGCTCCCGGCTGCCCGCCGCAAGCCTCGCACAAGCTTCGACCGCTATCCTCGCCGCTACGACAGGTTGGGTCTCGACAGGGTTCGGGACGCCCAAAGGCATGACGTCGCCCTGTCGTACCGGTGAGAGTCCGGTATGTCCCCAGCCAAAAGCTCAATTCCACTTTCAAAGGGACATTAACGATGGCTTCCAGCCTGCTTACCAACTCGGCCGCGATGACCGCACTGCAGACCCTGCGGTCGGTCAGCTCGAACATGCAGACGACCGAAAACCGAATCTCGACCGGTCAGCGCGTCGCGACCGCGTCGGACAACTCGGCCTACTGGTCGATCGCCACCTCGATGCGTGCGGACAACGCCGCGCTGTCCGCAGTCTCCGACTCGCTTGGCCTGTCGGCGGCGACGGTCGACACCGAATATACCGCTCTGACCTCGGTTCTCGGCAGCGACGGCAACTCCGGCCTGAACAAGCTCGAGGCGCTGCTCGTCGAAGCAAAGACCGCCGGCATCGACCGCAAGAAGATCCAGTCGGAAATCACCCAGATCCAGCAGGACATGAAGAACACCGCCAACTCGGCGACGTTCAACGGGGTGAACTGGCTGAGCACCAACGCGACCACGCCGACCAACGTCAACCTGGTGTCGTCGTTCTCGCGCGTCGGCGGCACGCCCACCATCAACACGATCGGCGTGACCGTTGCCAACTACTCGCTCTACACCAGCACGCAGGCCGGCTTCCTGGATACGGTGAGCGCCACGACCTCGGTGTCTGTCGATACCATGAACATCAGCGCGCTGACGGACTCGGCAACCGACCAGGCCACGCTCGACGGCTATATCGCGCAGGTCACCGGTGCCATCAACACGGTCAGCCAGTCCGCCGCCGACCTCGGTGCCATCAAGAACCGCATCTCGAACAACACGGACTTCGTGAAGTCCTTGATGGACTCGGTGACCCGCGGTATCGGCCAGCTCGTCGACGCCGACATGAACGCGGAATCGACCCGCCTCCAGGCCCTCCAGGTCCAGCAGCAACTCGGCGTGCAGGCGCTCTCGATCGCCAACCAGAACAGCCAGAGCATCCTGTCGCTGTTCAAGTAAGCTTCGGCTTCGACGACGACCGTGCTCCCTCGGGAGCACGGTCCCCGCCGTGAATGACGGACGTAATGACGCGACCTCCGACAGAGGTTCTCTCCGGCGGGCGCGCCGCGTCGCATCGGCGTCACCGGATCCAGACCCCTCTTGCAAAATTGCAACGCCTGTACGGCGAACTGACGCGCTTCACGTCACGCGCAACCTTCAGACAAGGTTGGCAGCGGAGTGTCCTTTGCGTTCGCTCAGGTAACGAGGTCATATGCTCAGTCGCGCGCAGGTGCAGCAGCTGCTCAACAATCTGCTGGAGCTTGGCCCGCGACGCCTGATGGCATTGGGGCTGATCGGCTTCGCAGTTCTCGTCACCGTCGTGGGCGGCGCCTATTATCTGAGCCGGCCCGAATTCGAGACCCTCTACACCGGCCTGACGCGCGAGGACGTGACGCGCATCGGCGCAGCGCTGCGCGAGCAGAACATCGCCTTCGACGTCAATGCGGCTGGCGATGCGATCTCGGTCCGCCCGAGCCAGACCATGCAGGCGCGCATGCTGCTGGCCGAGAAGGGGCTGCCGACCAGCGCGAATTCCGGCTACGAGCTGTTCGACAAGATCGGATCGCTGGGCCTGACCTCCTTCATGCAGGAGGTCACGAAACTGCGCGCGCTCGAAGGCGAGATCGCGCGCACCGTTCAGCTCATGAAGGGCGTGAAGGCGGCGCGGGTCCACATCGTGATGCCCGTGCGCGGCTCGTTCCGCGCCACGCAGCAGCCGCCGTCCGCGTCCGTCGTGCTGCGCACCGACGGCGCGATCGAGGCGCGCACCGCGCAATCGATCCGCCATCTCGTCGCCGCCGCCATTCCCGGCATGACGCGCGACAAGGTGACGGTGCTGGATGCCGACGGCTCGATGCTGCTCGCCGAGGAGGATGAGGCCAGTGCGGCGCCGACCAAGATGGCGAGCCTCCAGAAGATGGTCGGCCAGATGGTGCAGGAGAACATCCGCAAGGCGCTGACGCCGTATCTGGGCCTCGACAATTTCGAGGTCAGCGTCGCGCCGCAGCTCTCGACCGACAAGCGGCAGATCAACGAGACCGTCTATGATCCGGAAGCGCGTGCCGAGCGCTCGGTGCGAAACGTCCGCGAGAAGGAGACGTCGCAGGACGCGGATCGCTCGACGCCGACCACGGTGCAGCAGAATCTCCCGGATCAGCAGGTCAATGCGGGCGGGACCAAGAATTCCAATGAGGAGAAGAACCGCCGCGAAGACGTCACCAATTTCGAGGTGTCGTCCAAGACGACGACGACGGTCAGCGACGGCTATTCGGTGAAAAAGCTCTTCATCGCCGTGCTGATCAACCGCGCGCGGCTGGTCGCCGATCTCGGCGACAAGACCAACCAGGCCATCGTCGACAGCAAGATCGCCGAGATCAGCCAGCTCGCGGCCACCGCCGGCGGACTGGACAAGCAGCGCGGCGACCAGATCCAGGTGACGGCCGTCGATTTCGTCGAGGGCTCGCGCGAGCTGGCGCCGGTGCCGCCGATCGGTTTCGTCGAGATGCTGAACCGGCAGATGGGAAGCTTCATCAACGCGGTCACGATCCTGGCCGTCGCCGCGATGCTGGTCTGGTTCGGCCTTCGTCCTGCGGTGAACGGCATCCTGACCCACCGCGCGCAGCAGGAGCAGGTCGAAGCCGCCGATGTTGCGGCCCAGCTTGAAGCCGCGGCGCTCGCGCTGCCGGAACAGGAGGAGGCGGAGCTTAATCTCGTCGAAGACCTCGAAGGCAAGATGCAGCGCACGCCGCAGAAGCGGCTGGAGCAGATCGTGCGCCTCGACCAGATGCAGGCGGCGGCGATCCTCAAGGAGTGGATGCGTCGGGAGGAGGCGGCATGAACGCGGCAATCGGAAAGCTACTCACGCAGTTCGACGCCAACGGCCGGGCCAAGCCGGCCGAGAAGCCGAAGCTGCCGGAGCCGGTGGCAAAGCCGAAGGAGGTCAGGCGCGATCCGCCGCCTCAGCTTCAAGCTCAGCCTCAACCCGTCGTGCCGAAGATTGAAGCGCCGCCGGTCACTCTCCTGGACGATGCCTATCGGCGCGGCTACGCCGCGGGCGTTGCGGAAGGCGATGCCAAGCTTGCGGAAGAGCGCGTGCGCGGCGCAATCAGGCTCGGCGAAGAGCGGGCCAAATGGTCCGATCAGCAGGCGGTCGCGATCGTGAACGGATTTGGTGCGGCCTGCCGCGAGCTCGAAACGAACATCGCCAGTGCGGTCGCCCGCATCCTGCAACCCTTCCTCGCCGATGCGGTTCGCGACAAGGCCGTCGCGGCTCTGGTTACGCAGATATCGACGCTGACCTGCCAGTCGCCCGTGCCGGTGTTCAAGATCACGGGGCCGAGCGATCTGCTCGAGACGGTGAAGGCGCAACTCGACGCGGCGCGGCGGACCGGCATCGAATACCAGGTCGCTGATAGCTTCGAAATCCGCGTCGTTGCCGATCAGACCGTGATCGAGACGCAGATCACGCCGTGGATCGAGCGATTGAAGGACGCGCGACGGTAATCTGCCATGAGCGACGTCAAGCCAGAACTCGTGATCATCCGCCGGCGCAGCGCCTTCGACGATGCGCCGGCCAAAGGTGGGGTCTGGAAAATCGCCTATGCGGACTTCATGACCGCGATGATGGCGTTCTTCCTGGTGATGTGGCTGCTCAACGCGCTCAATCAGGATCAGCGCCAGATCGTGGCGAGCTACTTCAACCCGATCAAGCTCGCGGAGAACGCGCCGGCGCCGAAGGGTTTGAAGGATCCCGTCAAGAAAGACCCTGCCGCGTCCGAGGGCCAGGACGGCAAGCGCATGCCGGCGGGCCCGAGCGAGGAGCGCCGCGGCGACTCGCCCACCGCCGAGAAGCCGCCATTCTACGAGGAGAAGGTGCTGTTTCGCGACCCTTACGCGACCCTCGCGGAAATCGCGGCCGGTTCGAGCCAGGCGGCGGGGCAGCGGCGCGTCGGGGCGCTCGCCTCCGCGGAGGAAGAGGGCCTGAAAGGCGGCGAGGCCTATCGCGACCCCTTCGATCCCGGCTTCTGGAAGCTTGCTCCGCAAACCGCGAAGGATGGACGGGCGAGCGAGACCGAGCCCACCCCAAATCCCGCCGCGCGCGCCAATCCAGCCGCCGCGGACCAGGGCGAGCCTGCGCGTCGGGGCAAGGCTGACGACGCAGGCGCCGCGGCGGACGCGCAAGCGCCGTCCGCTAGTATGTCGCCTCTGTTGCCGCCGGCTCCTGCGCCTCCGCAGACCGGTCGCGACGCCAAGACGCAAACCAATTCCCAGGCCAACGCGCAGGCGAGTTCTGCTGCAAAGGACGCCGAGCCGCGCGATACGGCGCAGGCCCAGCAGCCGACGGTGAAGCAACTGCAAGCCGCGATCACCGATGCGCTCTCGGACATCAAGGCCGGCGCAGGTCCGGTCGCGGAGGTGCGCCAGGTCGAGGAAGGCCTGCTCGTCAGCCTGACCGACGATGCAAGCTTTGGCATGTTCGCGGTCGGCTCCGCCGAGCCGCGCCCCGAACTGATCCGCGTCATCGACAGGATCGGTCCGCTGCTGGCCAAGCGTCCGGGCACGATCATCGTCCGCGGCCACACCGATAACCGGCCGTACCGGTCGGACACCTACGACAACTGGCGGCTTTCGACCGCGCGTGCCCAGATGGCCTATTACATGCTGGTCCGTTCCGGCGTCGATGCGCAGCGGATCGAGCATGTCGAGGGCTATGCCGACCGTCGTCCAAAGCTCACGAACGATCCGGCAGCGGCACAAAATCGCCGGATCGAGATTCTGATCCGGGAGAAGCGCCCGTGATCGGCCCGAGAGTTGTCGCCCTGCTTTTGCTGCCGTTCGCTGCGGCGAGCGCACTCGCCGCAACGCCGGAGCCTGCGCCGTCGTCCGATGAGCCGTACGCGCTGGTGCGTTCGCTACAGGCGGTGCAGGACGGCATCGCCAATGGTGATGCCGCTGCCCATGGCAGCCATCTCACGCTGATCCGGCAGGTCGGCGAGAAATTCCTTGCCGCCGATCCAGGCGTGTGGAGCAATCCGCAGAACGGCCAGGCCATCGTCGTCTACCTGCTGAGCGGCGGCGCGCCACAGATCGTGCACAAGCTTCCGCGCGAGCGCATCAACGTCGACGAGCGGCTGTTCAACGGTGCGCTCGCCTATGTCGAGGGCCGCCAGGACGAGGCGCGGGAGCTTCTGAAGGACGTCAAGCCGCGCACGATTCCCTCGAGCATGAGCGGACAGATCGCGCTGGTGCAGGGCGCGCTGCTCGCAAGCTCCGATGCACCGGGCGCGATCGAGCGGCTGGACGATGCGCGCCTGCTTTTGCCGGGCACCCTGGTGGAAGAGGCGGCGCTGCGGCGTGAAGTTCTGCTGGTCGGGCAGGCGGAGGATTTCGACAAGTTCGAGTTCCTGACGCAGGCTTATCTCCGGCATTATCGCAACTCGGTCTATGCCGGCGACTTCTGGCAACGGTTTTCCTCGGCCTTGACGCGTTCGAGCCTCGCGCTCGACGAGCATCGCTTTTCACGGATCGCGACGTTGCTCGACCAGATCGACCGCGCGAACCGTCTCAAGCTCTATCTGATGATCGCGAAAAGCGCGCTGGTCCACGGACGGCTTGCCGTGGTGCGGCTTGCAGGCGAGCAGGCGCTGTCGCTGACCGCCGACGGGAGCGTCGATCGCGAGCGGGCGCATCTGTTCCGCGGAAGCGCCCGGGTGCTCACCGACGACTATGAAGGCGGCCTCACCGAACTGAAGGCGGTCGATAGGTCGAAGCTGCCGGAGCGCGAGGCGTCTCTTCTCAACGCCAACATCCAGCTCGCCCTCGACGTCCGCAGGCCGATCTCCGGCCCGCCGTCCAGCGTCGCCGCCGACAAGCCGCCGCCCACGCCGGCGCGTCTTGATCTGGCGTCGTCGGCGGCGATCCTTGCGCGCGCGCAAAAGCAGCTCGAGGAGCTGGAGCTTCTGACCAAGGACCGCCGCCCATGACCAAGCTCAACGGCACTTCCGGACAGCTCTTCGCAGGTATCGCCGACAGCATCAATGCGCGCGGAACGGTGCGCTCCGGAAAGAGCACGACCGGACAAGGCAGCGCGGACCCCGGGTTTCATGATCTGCTCCACACGGTCTCGAACCTTGCGAAACGGGCCCTGAATGAATCCGGAAACGAAGCGGCCGTGAAGTCGGGGACACTGCGCGCGCACCTGGCACAATTGACCGAGCGCGACGAGCCGAAGGACGAGACGGTCGACGATCGGGCCGATTCAACCGAACGGCCGCAAGCCTCCGTCAAGCACGATCCGCTCGATCTCGCACCGAAGGCGGAGGTCCAGAGCCGCTTGACCCTTCCCACGACGGTCGGGCAGGAGTTCGCCATCGTGCCGGTCATCAGGCCTCAGGCGCAACCGCTCTCGGGTGAGAAGAAGGATGCGCCCGCGCGATCCGAACGTTCCCCTGGCGGACGCGAGCTGTCGGCTGCAAGCGTTGCCAAGGCGCAAACGGCTGACATCGCCCAAGCCGGAACGCGGACCCATGTCGCCGCGCCGCAGGCCGCGACGGTGCCGCAAGACAATGCATCAGCGGCAAAGGCCATGCCCGGAGCGTCTGGTTTCGAAGCCGTCACGGCGACTATCGAGCGCGCAGCGAAGGCGTCCGCGCGCGATGCGTTGCCTGAAGCGACCAAGGTCACCGTCGTGCAGCAGGAGACTCATCTTCCACCCGTTGCGCAATTCACCGCACCTCAGCAGGTGGCGAACGCCGTCGTCACTGAATTGGAGAGCTCCGCGGCGCCGAAATCATCCGCTGCACCCGACCTCGCCTCGGCGCAGGGCAATGCACCCGATCAGCCGCTGAAGGTCCTGACCATCAACCTCGAGCCGCCCGCGCTCGGCAATGTCACCGTGCGGCTTCGCCTGGTCGGCGAGGCCGTCTCCGTTCATCTTGCAGCCGACCGCAAGGACACCAGCCAGATGCTCGACCAGCAGCGCGATTCGATCCGCGAAGTGATGCAGTCGGCGGGCTACGTCGCCGAGGTCGCGCCGGTCCAGCATGGCGCGCTGGATGGATTTCAGTCGGGTGCAGGCCAGCCGCAGCCCTCGCTCTCCGGCCAGCCGCAATCGCAGAGCGCGCAAGGCGCGTTCGATGGCTCGAGCGCATCGTCCGGCCAGTCCGACGGCGGAGCGAGGCAGGCGAGGGATGAGGGGCAGCCAAACCAGGAGACGCGTCATGAGCAGGACGTGGCCCAGCGCACTCGTCGCGGCCCTGTTTATCTTTAGTACAACCGCCGTCGAGGCGGGCACGGACAGCATGCGCTCCTGCGAGCGCGAGATGGCGCGCGCGGCGCACGCGCACGGCATTCCGCTCGGCATCCTCTATGCGGTCGGTCTCACCGAAACCGGCCGTCGCGGTGCGCTCTATCCTTATGCGCTCGGCGCCGAAGGCCAGACGGTGTTTGCAAGGGATATCGACGATGCGATGGCGAATTTCGAGGCGATGCGGCATCGAGGCGTCAAGCTGATCGATCTCGGCTGCATGCAGATCAATCATTACTATCACGGCGACAAGTTTGGTTCCGTGCGCGCGATGTTCGATCCCGCCAGCAACGTCGACTACGCCGCTCGCTTCCTGAAGGAGCTGAAGCAGCGCGAGGGAAGCTGGACCATGGCGGTCGCCCGCTACAATGCGGGACCCGACAATCGGCCCGCGCAGAAGCGCTACATCTGCCACATCGTCGATCATCTCGTCTCGAGCGGGTTCGGTGCCTGGACCGACAAGGCGCGCGCCTTCTGTCAGAAGGAGGCGGCGTGACGATGATGTGCGCACGTCACGGCCAGCCCCGCGCAAGCAAGTGCGGTCATTGTGAGCCCAATCTACCAAAGGAGCCCAATCCATGAGCCTGTATGGCGTAATGCGCACCGGCGTGTCCGGCATGAGCGCGCAGTCCAACAAGCTGTCGACGGTCTCGGACAATATCGCGAACGTCAACACCACCGGCTACAAGCGGGCTTCGACCGAATTCTCCTCGCTGATCCTGAAGAGCGGTTCGGGCAATTACGACTCCGGCGCGGTCGAGACGGACGTCCGCTACGCGATCACCGATGCCGGACATATGCAGTTCACGACGTCGACGACTGACCTTGCCGTTCAGGGCAACGGCTTCTTCGTCGTGTCGGACGCCACCGGCACGAAGCAGTTCCTGACGCGGGCCGGCTCGTTCGTACCCGACAGCCAGGGCAATTTGGTCAATGCGGCCGGCTACTATCTCATGGGTTACCCCGGTGCCGTCTCCAACATCTCCTCGAACAGCACCGCCGGAATGCAGATCGTCAACGTCAATCAGGCAAAGCTTCAGGCCACGCCTTCGACCACGGCGACCGTCACCGGCAATCTGGATCCGAGCGCGGCCGTCATCGCCGGTCCGCCCACTCCGGCGTCATACTCATCGAAGAGCTCGATCGTGGCCTACGACAATATCGGCAGGGCCGTGACGCTCGACGTCTATATGTCGAGGACCGCGACGACCGCCACCCAGGATACCTGGCAGGTCCAGGTCTACGATTCCGCGACGGGAACCGCGATTGCGGGTGCGTCCGGCACCTTCAACTTCGACACGACCGCGGTCGGCAAGGGCGCGCTGACCGGTCCGTCGACACTTTCGGTGAACGTGCCCAACGGTGCCGCCGTGACGATGGACCTGTCGGCCATGACGCAGGTGGCCTCGAGCTTCAGCTTCAAGGCCACCGTCAACGGCAATGCTCCGTCGTCCGTCGAGAAGGTGGATATCGACGACAAGGGCGTGGTGAATGCGATCCTTCAGAATGGAACGCAGATACCAATCTCCACGGTGGCGCTCGCCGATGTCCCGAGCCCCGACAATCTCACGCCCGAAGTCGGCAACGTCTATTCGGTCAGCCTCAACTCCGGAAACCTCCAGATCGGCAATGCCGGCACCGGCGGCCTCGGCACCATCCAGTCCGGCGCGCTCGAGGATTCCAACGTCGATCTCGCCGACGAGTTGACCTCGATGATCGAGGCGCAGCGCGGCTTCACCGCGAACTCGAAGTCGTTCCAGACCGGCGCGGACCTGCTCGACGTCGTCGTCAACCTGAAGCGTTGATACCGGCCGAGAACCAGCCAAAGAGCACGCCAAAGAGCACCCCATGTCCCTCACTGCCGCTCTCGACAATGCCCGCTCCTCGCTCATGGCGACGGGCATCCAGTCGTCGGTCATCTCGCGCAATATCGCCGCCGCCAGCCAGGCCGGCTATTCGCGCAAGACCGCCGTGCTGGACACATTCCCCGGCGCTGGCGTCTATGTCGCGGCGATCCAGCGCGCCGCGAGCGCCGGCCTGTTCACCAACGTCCTGACTGCGACATCGGCATCCGCGAGGCAAAGTGCGATCTATGACGGTCTTCAGAAGATCGCTGCCTCCACGGTGGACGATCCGGAGCTCGATCAGTCGCCGACGGCGGAGCTCAACAAGCTGAAGCAGGCGCTCCAGCAATACGCTAACGCCCCCGACAACGCGACGCTGGCGCAAGCTGCGGTGTCGGCCGCCAAGGAGATGGCGACCTCGCTCAACGAGGCGACGAACACCGTGCAGTCGGTCCGCGAGGGCGCCGATGCCGACATCGCGACCTCGGTCGCCAACATCAACCAGCTCCTCACCCAGTTCGGCACGGTCAACACCGCGATCGTGAAAGGCACGATCGCCGGCGACGACGTGACCGACTATCTCGACCAGCGCGACGCTATCGTCTCGAAACTGTCGCAGGAGGTCGGCGTTTCCATGTCGATCCGCGCCAATGGCGATGCGGCGCTCTACACCGACAGCGGCGTCGTGCTGTACGACAAGACCGCGCGGACGGTCAGTTTTGCGACGACCAACGCCTACACGCCCGGGACCACAGGCAATGCGGTCTTCATAGATGGTGTGCCGGTGACCGGCGCCAATTCCGTGATGCCGCTCAAATCCGGCAAGATCGCGGGCCTCGCCGACCTTCGCGACAATGCGACGGTCACCTACCAGAGCCAGCTCGACGAAATCGCGCGCGGCCTGATCAGCGCCTTCCAGGAGAGCGACCAGACCGCCGCCGCGTTGCCGAACGTGCCTGGCCTCTTCACCTATCCCGGCGCACCGGCGATGCCCGCGAGCGCTACCGTGTCGGTCGGCCTTGCCGGCACGATCACGATTGCCGCTTCCGTCGATCCGGCCTCGGGCGGCAATCCCAATTTGCTACGCGACGGCTCGATCAGCGGCAATGCCGCTTACGATTACAACACGGCCGGCAATGCCGGCTTCTCGACCCGGCTTCAGCAGCTCATCGATGACATGGATGCGCCGCAGCCGTTCGACCCCGCCGCCCAGGGCAAGCCGAGCGGCGGCGTGATCGATTTTGCCTCGTCGTCCGCAAGCTGGATCGAAAATCAGCGCAAGACTGCCGACGACGGCGTCCAGTACCAGAACACGCTGCTCGACCGCAGCAACTCGGCGCTCTCGAACGTCAACGGCGTCAACATGGACGACGAGATGTCGTTGATGCTCCAGGTCGAACGTACCTATTCGGCGTCGTCGAAGCTGATCTCGACCGTCGACAACATGTTGGACAGCCTGCTAGCCGCCGTGGGGACATCATGATGAGCGCGAACTACATCTCGACCTACATGCTCTCCTCGGCACTGAGGTACTCGATCACGAACAATCAGAGCTCGCTGAGCAAGGCCACCAAGGAGGCCACCACCGGCCGGTTTGCCGATGTCGGTCTCCAGCTCGGCGTCTCCACCGGGCGCGACGTCGCGCTGCGGGCGGACATGAACTTCATCGACCAGATCGTGGACACCAACGGGCTGGTCTCGGGCCGCCTCGACGTGACCCAGAACCGGATCACCCAGCTCGGCTCGACCGCTCAGGACTTCCTCAAGAACCTGATCGCCGCGCGCGATGCCAACAATGGCGCCAGCATGATCCTGCCGAGTGCGTCCGCCAATCTGCAGGACCTCATCGGCGCGCTCAACGCCTCCTACAATGGTTCGTATCTGTTCGGCGGCCTGAACACGCAGAACGCTCCGATCACGAACTACGCGGCCGGCTCGACCAGTAAGAATCAGGTCGACGCGGATTTCCTGGCAGCACCACCCACGGGCTTCGGCTTCTCGCAGTCCTCCGCGAGTGTGAGCACGATCACCCCGGCCCAGATGCAGAACTTCCTCAACACGACTTTCGATGCGGAGTTCGCCAGCCCAGCCTGGAACACGAACTGGTCCTCGGCCACGAACCAGCCGCTGAGTAGTCGCATTTCAACGACCCAGGTCGTCGATACGTCCGTCAGCGCCAATCAACCGGGCTTCCGCCAGCTCGCCGAGGCCTACACCATGCTCAGCGATCTCGGCAACACGAACCTGAGCCAGGCGACGTTCCAGACCGTCGTGGACAAGGCCATCAGCCTCGTCAGCGGTGCGATCGACAACCTCGCGGTGCTCGGCGGCAGCGTCGGGTCGATCCAGCAGCAAGTTTCGAACGCGACCGACAAGCTGAAGATCCAGCACGACATTCTCAACCAGCAGGTCGTCGACATGGAGAAGGTCGATCCGACCGAAGCCTCGGTTCGCGTCAACACGTTGCAGAACCAGATCGAGACGGCACTCGCGCTTACCTCGCGGATGCAGAAGATCAGCCTCATCAACTATCTCTGAGCCGGAGTGTCGGCCGTTGCCCTGTCGTTCGGTTTCCTGCGCAGAGTGGTCCAGATGACGTTTGAAGCTTATGAAGCGGTCGTGGAAGACAGCAGCCTCGAGGCGCGGGGCCGCGAGCGGATGGCCTTGACGCTCGGCATCGACCGGCTGGAGCGGCTCGGCAAGGGCTCGTTCAGTGCCGAGGACCTGGTCGAAACCCTGCTTTATGTCCGCCGCCTGTGGGCGATCTTCATCGAGGATCTCTCGCATCCGGAGAACGGTTTGCCCGAGCAACTCCGCGCCGACATCATCTCGATCGGCCTGTGGGTCATCAAGGAGGCCGATCGCCTGCGCGCGGAGAAATCGAACGACGTGGTGCAGCTCGTCGAGATCAACCGCGTGATCCGAGATGCGCTCTGATGAAGATATCCTTGCGGGCGGGCGAGCGGATCTACGTGAACGGAGCGGTGCTGCGCGTGGACCGCAAGGTCTCGCTCGAGCTCGTCAATGACGTGATGTTCCTACTGGAAGGCCAGGTCATGCAAGCGGCTGACGCGACGACAGCGCTGCGCCAGCTCTATTTCATCGTCCAGCACATGCTGATGAACCCGACCGACATCGCCGATGCCGCGGCGCTTTACGGGCGGCATCACGCCGCCCTGCAAGCGGTCTGCGAGAATCAGCAGATGCTGGAGGGCCTCACCGCGATCGACGAGATGGTCGGAGCGAGCCGTTACTACGAGGCCTTGAAGCGGATACGGGCGCTGTTCCCGGTGGAGCAGGCGATCCTGGCCGGCACTGCGACCAACGTCCCCTTCGAGGCGGCCTGACAGCGGAGAGACACATGAACGTCACCAGCGCGACCGACGCGACCAGCACGCAGTCGACCTCGACCGGATCCACGACGACGGCGACCAACACGGTCGACTACAACACCTTCCTCCAGCTCCTCATCGCCGAGATGAAGAACCAGGATCCGACCAATCCGATGGACACTTCGCAATATATGAGCCAGTTCGCGCAGCTCTCGACGGTCGAGCAGGCCATGCAGACCAATTCGAAGCTCGACGCGCTGCTCTCGTCCTCGGCGCTTTCGCAGGCCGATGGCCTGATCGGACACACGGCGAGTTATACCGACAGCACGGGGGCGACCGTGAGCGGCAAGATCGCTTCCGTCTCCATCAACACCGACGGTGCCGTCGCCATGCTCGAGAACGGCACACGGATCCCCGTCGGCGCCGGGCTCACCATCAGCTAGGCCATGAACGAGAGGGACGCCCTCGATATCGTCCAGCAGGCGATCTGGACGATCATCATCGCCTCGGGTCCCGCGGTCGGCGCGGCGATGCTGGTCGGCACGATCATCGCGCTCATCCAGGCCCTGACGCAGGTGCAGGAGGTGACGCTGACCTTCGTTCCGAAGATCATCGTCATTCTGCTCGTCGTGGCCGTCTCGGGTTCCTTCATCGGGGCGCATCTTTCCACCTTCACCGAGATGGTGTACTCGCGGATCGAGCATGGTTTCTGATCCGCGGCGCGCCGCCGCCATCCTCGCGTAAGCTTTGCGCGGCAGATTGCACGGCAGAATTTTCCTGCCGGTGACCCATGGCCGATACGTTGACTGCGAGCCTGCCGACCCCGCGACGACTTGGCGCGGACGTCTTCTTCGCGGGCGGCATCGTGGGCATGCTCACGATCCTGTTCCTGCCGATCCCGCCCATGCTGATCGATCTCGGCCTTGCGGTCTCGATCGCGCTCTCTGCGCTCATCCTGATGGTCGCGTTGTGGATCCAGCGTCCGCTCGATTTCTCGGCGTTCCCGACCGTGCTCCTGATCGCGACGATCCTGCGACTGGCGCTGAACATCGCGACCACCCGCCTGATCCTGTCGCGGGGCGGGGAGGGCGAGCAGGCGGCCGGCTACGTCGTTGCCGGATTCTCAAAGTTCGTCATGGGCGGCGATTTCGTGATCGGCCTGATCATCTTCGCGATCCTGGTCACGGTGAACTTCGTCGTGATCACCAAGGGCGCGACCCGCATCGCCGAGGTCGGCGCCCGTTTCACCCTGGACGCCATCCCCGGCAAGCAGATGGCGATCGACGCCGATTTGTCCGCCGGCCTGATCGACGACAAGGAGGCGCAGCGTCGGCGCCGCGAGCTCGAGGAAGAGAGCGCGTTCTTCGGTGCGATGGATGGTGCCTCGAAATTCGTGCGGGGCGATGCCATTGCGGGTCTGATCATCACTGCGATCAACATCTTCGGCGGCATCGTCATCGGCGTAACGCATCATGGCCTGACGCTTGCGCGCGCCGCCGACGTCTACACCAAGCTGTCGGTCGGCGACGGCCTGGTGTCGCAGATGCCGGCGCTGATCGTCTCGCTGTCGGCCGGCTTGCTCGTCTCCAAGGGCGGGACCAGGGGCTCGGCGGAGCAGGCCGTGCTGCGCCAGCTCGGCGGCTATCCGCGCGCCGTATCGGCCGCCGCGCTCATGATGGGTGTGCTGGCACTGATGCCGGGGCTGCCTATGCTGCCCTTCGTGCTGCTCGGCTCGGTCATGGCCTTCGTCGGCTACTCGCTGCCCAGGCGTCAGGCGGCCGCGCAGCGCAAGGAGGAGGCGCGCAAGGCCGACGAGCGGGCCCAGACCGAGGCCAAGGAATCCGTCAAGGAATCGCTGAGGACGGCGGAGATCGAGCTGTCGCTGGGAAGCCAGCTTTCGGTTCACCTGCTCGGCTCGCGCAGCGAGCTCGCCCATCGCGTCGCCAAGATCCGCAAGAAGTTCGCCAAGCAGTATGGCTTCGTGATTCCGGAGATCAAGCTTACCGACAATTTGTCGATCGATCCCAAGGGCTACCAGATCCGCATCCACGACACGCGGATCGCCCATGGCGAGCTGCGGCTCGGCGAGGTGATGGTGCTGGTGGACAAGGACGGCAAGCCCGACGTTCCCGGCGATGAGGTGATCGAGCCGGCGTTCGGCATGAAGGCGCTGTGGGTGACCGAGGCCTTCACGGAGGAAGTCAAGCGGCAGGGCTGCAAGCCGGTCGACAATCTGTCGGTGCTGCTCACGCATCTCAGCGAAGTCATCAGGGCGAACCTCGCCCAGCTCCTGTCCTACAAGGACATGCGCGGCCTGCTCGACCGGCTCGACCCCGAGTACAAGCGCCTGGTCGACGATCTCTGTCCGTCGCAGATCTCCTATTCGGGACTGCTGGCGATCCTGAAGATCCTGCTCGCCGAGCGCGTCTCGATCAGGAATCTCCATCTTATCCTTGAGGCGATCGCCGAGATCGCGCCGCATGTTCGGCGCTCCGAGCAGGTCGCCGAGCACGTGCGGATGCGGCTTGCCCAGCAGATCTGCGGCGATCTCTCCGACAACGGCGTGCTCAACGTGCTGCGCCTCGGCAATCGCTGGGACCTCGCATTTCACCAGAGCCTGAAGCGCGACGCCAAGGGCGACGTGGTCGAGTTCGACGCCGATCCGCGCGTGATCGAGCAATTCGCGACCGAGGCGAGTGCGGCCGTCAGAAAGATCACCGAGACGGGCACGAACGTGGTGCTGGCGGTGACCCCGGAAGCCCGTCCCTATGTCCGCATGATCCTGGAGCGGGTGTTCCCGACCCTGCCGATCCTGTCGCATGTCGAGGTGGCGCGCAGCGCCGAGATCAGGGCGCTTGGAGCGGTGTCGTGATCAGCGGTCTTGCGGACAGCGTTCTGGCCACCTTCATCGTGTTCTGTCGCATCGGCGCCTGCCTGATGCTGGTGCCCGGGTTCTCCAGCGTCAACATTCCCGTTCAGATCCGCCTGTTCGTCGCAATCGTCACGACCTTCGCGCTGGCGCCGATCCTGGTTGCGACGCTGAAACCGCTCCTGACAGACGCGCAGCCGCTCACGCTGGCCTCGCTGATCGGCTCGGAGCTGTTCACCGGCAGCATCATCGGCATCGCCGGCCGCGTGTTCTTCCTCGCGCTTCAGACCATGGCGACCGCGATGGCGGGCGCGATCGGGCTTTCCAACATTCCGGGAACGCCGGTCGGCGATACCGATCCGGCTCCGGCGCTGGTCCCGCTGATCATGGCGGCCGTGACCACGCTGCTCTTCATGACCGACCAGCACTGGCAGGTGCTGAGGGGACTCATGAACTCCTACGACGTCTGGCATCCCGGCGACAGGCTCGGCGGCGATGTCGCGCTTTCGCAGCTCGTGAGCCGTCTCTCCGAAGCCTTCGTGCTGACGCTGCGGATCACCAGCCCCTTCATCGTCTACTCCGTCATCGTCAATCTGGCCGTCGGCCTCGTCAACAAGCTGACACCGTCCATCCCGGTCTATTTCATCTCGGTGCCGTTCGTCCTGCTCGGCGGGCTCTTGCTGCTCTATCTGACCAGCGATGAGCTCCTGACGCAGTTCATGATCGGCGTGACGTCGTTTCTCGCGGAATGATCGATGACGTCACGTGCGGAAAGGCTCACGCGCATGGTCTCGCTGATGAAGCTGCAGCTCCGGCTCTCAGAATGGCAGCTCGTGCAGCTCAGGCAACGGGAGCAGCACTTGCAGGACGAGGAGATCTATCTGGTCGGCACTCTCAATGGCGCGGAGCTGCCGGTCGGCTCCTCGAGCTATTCGATCTCGCGGCGTCTTGCGGCAACCAGCGTCGGCGCCCGCGCGCTCCAGGCCGAAGCCAAGCAGCAGCTCGGCCAGGTCCATGCGCAAAGCCGACGCGTGAAACATCTCGAGCAGGTCGCAAAAGGCGTGATCGCGGGCAAGCAGCGCGAGGCGGAGATGCGCTTCCTCGAGGAGATCACCGGCGCGCACTCCGGTGTGCGCGACTGGACGTCCATAAGCAGCTAGCCGGAGCCGATACATGATCGTCACACCGACGCCCGATGTTGTCCTCGACGTCCTGGAGGCTGCTGACCCGGCGGCGCAGCGTGCGGCCACCGCGAAGCTCGATGCGCTGAAGCCGTCGGACGCCGATTTTGCCGCAACGATGCAGACCGAGGCTACGAGGGCCGCGAGCGTCGCCGGCGATCAACAGGCGGCAAAGACGCAGGCCGCCTCGCTCGACTCCTCGAATGCGGCCGCGCCAGTGCGGGTGATCAAGGCGCCGTCCTCGGGTGACGTCTACCGCAAGTTCGAGGCCTTCGTTCTCCAGGTCTTCGTCGAGACGATGTTGCCGCAGAACGCGCAGGACCTGTTCGGCAAGGGCACTGCGGGCGGCATCTGGCGCTCGATGCTGGCAGAGCAGCTCGGCAATCAGCTCGCGCAGGGCAAGGGAATCGGCATTGCGAAGCAGCTTGCGGCTGCGCATCCGGCATCTGCCGACGGCAAGTCGGAAAAAGCCGGATGATCCGTGCGGGCTTGAGACTAGCGGGGAGGTGATCTGAGATGCAGGCGGAAGAAGGCGCAACGAGCATGGCGGCGGAGCAGTGGGACACGAAGACTGAGGGGCCAGGCGAAGCGGCGTTACCCGTGCATCTGCCGGATGTGCGCGTCGAGGTCGCGCCCGTGCCGGTCGATCCGTCTATGTCCGACGAGGTGCGTGGCCTGCTCGCGGCCATCCGGCGGCTCGAGAGCGTCATCGACGAGGAGACGCTGGCACTCCGGGCGGGCAAGAAGATCGACTTCGACGATTTCAGCACGCGCAAGAGCCGCAGCATGCTGGAATTCGTCCGCCTGATGCGCGCGCAGCTCCATCTCGGCGCGGAAGCCGAGGTCACCGACGAAATTCAGAACCTGCGGCGCAAGCTCGAGAAGAACCGCGCGGTCCTCGAGATGCACTACGACGCGGTGCGCGAGGTGGCCGAGATCATCGTGCGGGCGATCAGGGAGGCCGAGTCGGACGGCACCTATAGCGGCAGGACCTCGCAGGAGGGCAAATGATCAGGCTGCTCTTGACCGGACTCTGGGTGTGCATTCTCACCGCGGGCGGAAGCTACGCGGTGGCGTATTGGAAGGAGAATGGTGGCCTGATCCACAAGGACGAATATCTCGACGGCCTCCAGTACCAGAAGACGCGGGCGCTCAGCGTGCCGATGGTCGAGAACGGCAGCGTGCAGGGCTACATCGTCGCGCGGTTCGTCTACACGGTCGAGGCGCGGACGATGCATCAGCTCACCGTTCCGCCGGATCCGTTCGTCGTCGATGAAGCCTTCCGCAAGATCTACGCGGATGATCGCCTGGATTTCAGGAAGCTCGCCCGTTACGACCTGTCCATCCTGACGGCCGCCATCAAGCAGCGCGTCAACGAGCGTATGCAGGCCGACGTCATTCAGGACGTCCTGGTCGAGGATTTCAACTACGTTTCGCGCGAAGAATTCCAGCCCAAGCCGTAGCCTGAAAGAATCTTGCAGCAAAGCTGCTGGCAAGCGGGCAGGAATGTTTCCTCGTCATTGCTCCGGCTATTGCCCCCGCGCACCTTGTGCGCAGGGACCTCGTCTGCTTTGAGCCGCTAGCCCGCCGGGTATGCGGCCGGGCTGGTATGCGGCCGGTTGAGGAGGATGCCGACATCCTCGAGCTCCCCAATCGACTCGTCGATGGTTTCGTTCACGGGGATGTCGAGCCGGTAGCCGACATAGCGCCGCGCGACGATGGCATCGAAGCCGAGGCGATCGCGCAGCTTCCTGCGCAGCTTGCTGACATGGCTCTCGATCACGCTCTCGTCATAAGCCGACTCGAAGATGCCGTAGACCGCATTGAAGATCTGCGTCTTCGTGATCCATTTGCCGTGGTTGCCGACCATATATTCAAGGATGCGCAGCTCGCGGCGGGGGAGCGTCAGGGCATGCCCGCCGATTTCCGGATCGCGACCGTTGAAGAAGACCTGGATCCTAGTCTCGCAGGGCCGCGGGCTGTCGCCGATCCGGCGGCGCGCGATCGCCGCGGTCCTGGCGAGGATTTCGCGCAGGTGGATGGGAACGTGCACGACGTCGTCGACGCCCGCCTCGAACAGCTCCAGCGTGTTCTTGAGCATCTTCAGTCCGCTCAAGGCGATGATCGGTGCCGAAGATCGCTTGCGTACTGCGCGCGGAAGGCTTCCGCGCGCATCGACGTCTCCCAAGAGGAAGGCGTCGACGGCCTCGAGATCCGCTTCGCTTGCGGATTGCAACCAGTCCCAGAATTCTCCGGAGGAGAAGCCGATCGACGAAACGCCTTCACGAACGAGCCCTGCAATGTAGCTGTTCGCGACGCTTTCGCGATCATCAACGATTATATACATCAGTCTTTCGCCCCTGTTTCGCACTCGCCGAGATCCTGCCGGGAAGATTTTTGTGATGCCCCGGCCGAACGAACAGCCATGCCGTTTGACGATATTCCCCCGCGAACGCTTGTTGTGGTTCGGTGATGATGTTCGCGGGCAGCCCTACGCATTCAGCGCCTGCGGTCTGCAGGCCTGTTACGCCACTCGATACTGAACGCTTACGAAGTGAGGCTCGGCGAGTGCCTTACGATGGCTTCGCGGAGCAGACCGAGAAACGACCTGGTCCGGCTGCGTCGAGTTACGGATTGTGTCTGAACGCTGCTGAACCGTGTCGTTCTCCTCGCCAACAGGCGAGAATCACTTGAGTAGGACCGTAACAATTGCCGAATTCCGATCAAGCGCGTGGAACAAACCTCTTGGTAAGAGGGTTTGATGCTGTTTGTTTTTGCTGGTTGCTTCTTGATGTTTCCGAACGTAACAGTTGATTAAGTGTCCTTACTAGATCTGTCGTGCGCCGGTTCGATCGGTCGCCGACACCGTGAAATCACGGGCATTTTGTGCGCATGCGTAAAGGGGCCTCGGCAGCGGAGTTTGACTCCTGCATCGACACCTGAGCCTGCGAGGCGGGTGCGCCAATTTGACTCGGGTTGCGCCAGATAAGCGCCACAAATGCAAATCGCGATCGCTCTGTTGCTTTGATGCCGCACTGTGGCGCATCCGTGCCGGCGCACGACGCTCGGTTGTGTCGCATCTCGCATGACGAACGACCATCCGCGCGCCGGTTTCGGACAAGCTTGGCGCTCTAGCTTCGCCAAGGTGAGAAGAACCGAGACGGAGCATTATGAAATGTCGTCCGATGGACAGGCTCGTCCGAATGGACCGGCAGACATGTCGGGGGCAGCGACGCTGCGCCGTGACGCGCACGATTCGAAAGGCAAGGGCCCTTCGCCACGCGCTGCCGCGCCTCAAGCAGGCACCAAGAATGCCTCGGCTGTCGCGGCGGATGAAGCGATTGCGAAGGAAGCACTCGAAGGGCTCAAGCGTATTCGCGCCAAAGCCCGGCTGGACAAGATGGCGATACCAAAGCCCGCTTCGGTCGCGCTGCGGCCGGCGGTGATCGTCTCCAAGCCGCCGGCGCCGCGTCCCTCCTGGGTGGTGCCGCTTGCGACACTGGCGGTCGCGGTTGGTCTGGTGGTCAGCGCCTGCACCGGCGTCATCGCCTATCTGACCACGCAGCCGAGCCAGACCAACGCGGCGACCAGCGCCGAGATCAGGAATCTGCGCGAGACGGTCGCGCAGTTGCGCCGTCAGGTCTCCGGTGTCTCGGAGAATCTCGACGGCTTGCGGACCGCCGTCGATCTCTCGAGCAAGACGACGAGCGATCGCTTCGGTCGCTTCGCCGAGAATCTCGACCGCATCGAGCGCGTCAACTCGGCTTCGACAGCGAAGCTCGAGAAGCTCGCGCAGGTGCAGACGCCGGCGCCGGCTCCCGTCGCCTCCCAGACGACGTCTGCCGCCCAGCCTATTGCGGTCGTGGTGTCGGCAGGCGCTGGCACCGAGATCACCGGCTCGGTATCGCCGTCGGAGCACGCGACACCTTCGAGAAAGGTGGTCAAGGGCTGGTCGGTTCGTCAGGCCTATGAAGGCATCGCGATCCTCCAGGGGCCGAACGGCGTCGTCGAGGCCATTCTCGGACAACAGGTGCCGGGCCTTGGTCGCATCGAGGAGATCAAAAGCGACAATGGGCGCTTGCTCGTGCTGACCAGCGCCGGCGCGGTTTTGCCGGCGCGCAAATCTGGGCCCTGATCCGCGCTATTGCCTGCGCTGCTCGAAGCTCGTGCACAGGAGCTCGGTCTCGACGTCCGTGATGGCAGCGCGGAACAGGCGGCAGGTGAACTCGGCAGGCGTTTCGTTCTCGGGATTGCCGCGCGTTTCCCTCAGGAACATGCAGCCCCTGCAAATGTCGGCGCGGTGCCGCTGCTGGCCGGTATCCGACTGGTCCAGCACGTGACGGAGCGCATCGCGAAAGCTCGTCTTGCGCTCCTCGTCGAGCAATGCAATCGCATCCACCAGGGCATTGACGGGGTCGCGCACCAGAAACTTCTTGCCCTGCTGCGTCACGCTCAGCGTTACTGAGCGCTTGTCCTTGGCAGATCGCGTCTTCTCCAGATATCCCTTTTGCTCCAGCTCCTGGATGATGTAGGACGCCGTACCGCGGGTCGTGCCGACATGGCTCGCCAGCGCCGAAGGCGTCCGCGAAAATCTGTTCGCGCGGGCAAGGAAGCGCAGTGCCATCCATTCCCGATCGCGCAAGCCGTGCTTGACCTCTTCAAACAGGAAAATCCGCGCGAGCTGCCCCAAAAGCTCGATCGACTCGCGTGCCGAATTCATTGTCATTCCAAATCGTCATTCAAAGTTCGTCTTGCCCGACTGACTTGCGAAGCTGGCTCGCCAAGCCGACTTCCAAGCCGACTTCCAAGTCGACTTCCAAGTCGACTTGCTAAGTCAGACCGGATGTTATTGGAGCCGCTCGCCGCGAGATCGATGCGTTGGCGAGGCCGCTCGTGAATTGCCCACACGTTGCCGCAACGTTGCTTTGCGGAACCGGATGGAACCCGGCAGGGACCTAGGGCATCAGGACGAAAATTCGAGTAAATTGGCCGACTAAAGTCTTTAGAAAATTTACGACAAATGCGAGGGGCGCGGATCGTTCAGGCGCGTGGCCATGCAGCGTCACGCTCCTGCAAACGTGACGCGGCCGTCTTTCGCGATGCCATCGAAGCCTAAGCGCGATGAGATTAGGATGAATCATCATCGCGCTTTAGGTTGTTGTTTGCGCATGATCTTTTCGGAAAACCGTTTCACACTTTTCCGGATCATGCTTTAGCGCGGCTCGACCACCTCGCCGTCTTCCTTCACGAAACGTCCGACGGGATTGTCCAGGAGATCGATCACGGCCTCCGAGGGCCGGCACAGTCGCGCGCCGTTCGGCGTCACGACGATCGGACGGTTGATGAGAATGGGATGCGCCATCATGAAATCGAGCAATTGGTCGTCGGACCATTTCGGGTCGTCGAGGCCAAGCTCCCGATAGGGCGTGCCCTTTTCGCGCAGGAGGGCGCGGACCGAAATTTCCATCGCTGCGACCAACTCCCCGAGCCGCTCGCGCGACGGCGGTGTCTTGAGATATTCGATGACGACGGGCTCGACGCCGCTCTGCCGGATCATCGCGAGCGTGTTGCGCGAGGTGCCGCAAGCCGGGTTGTGGTAGATGGTGACGGTCATCGTGATGTCTCCGCGATTGCGACGGGGCCGCGCGCCGGCGTACGCCCGAGCAGCCAGTTCATCAGCAGCATTCCGGCAATCGCGCCGCATAGCTCCGCAAGGATGAACCCAGGCAGGTCTGCCGGACGAATACCGGAAAACGTGTTCGTCAGCGAGCGCGCGATCGCGACCGCCGGATTGGCGAACGAGGTCGAGGCGGTGAACCAGTAGGCAGCCGTGATGTAGAGGCCAACCAGCCACGGCACGGCGCCGCGCTGGAAACGGATGCCTGCCAGGATCGTCGCGACCAGACCGAAGGCTGCAACCGCCTCGGCGAACCACTGTGATCCGCCGGTGCGCACTTTCAATGAAAGGTCGATCAGCGGAAGCGCGAACATCAGGTGCGCCATCATGGTGCCGGCGACGCCGCCGGCGATCTGGGCGATCACGTAAAACGCAGCCTCGTTCGCCGGCAGCTCGCGCCTCAGCGCGAAAACCAGCGTGACGGCCGGATTGAAATGCGCGCCCGAGATCGGTCCGAGGACCGTGATCAGCACGACCAGGATCGCGCCGGTCGGCAGCGTGTTGCACAGGAGCGCAAGCGCGACGTCCCTGGTCAGCGTTTCCGCCATGATGCCGGAACCGACGACGGTCGCGACGAGGATGGCAGTGCCGAGCGCTTCCGCTGCAAGGCGCCGTGGAAGGTCGAACGCGTCCATCAGCCGGCCGCCCAATCAGCAGCAAGCCGAGGATTGCTTTGGGGCCGAGGAGGGCGCACAGCAGGCGGACTGCTTCTCACGTGCTACGCGTGCCCCGTTTTCGCCGGTGCCGTCACCATAGACGGTGCTCTCCCCGGTCGTGTGGAAGGTCTCCCAGGCAATGCCAGCGGGATCGTCGATCCAGGCCTTCTCGGAGCTGGCGTAGCAGCAAGTCGTCTGGCCCTGTTCGATGACATTGCCGCCGGCCTCGCGCAGACGCGCATAAACCTCGTTCAACTCGTCGGTGGTTTCGACCTGGATACCGAGATGGTCGAGGCCGGGCTCGCGCCCGCGCGTCGAGATCGCGAAATTCACGCGCGGGTCTTCGAGCATCCACTTCGCATAGTCGGACTTCACGACGGAAGGCTGGGCCGCGAACAGCGCCGAGTAGAATCCGATGGAGTGCGGAAGATTCTCGACGGAGACATGAACGTGCAGGCGCTTCATGGTCGATCCTCTCTGGCTGGCACCTTGGTGCGTTTTCGCGCGGGTTTGCAGGTCGCGTCCGGGGCGCACGGCGCCCCGCCGCAGCAGTTTTCGGTCAGGAATCCGAGCAGCGCGTTCATGGTCTCGAACTGCGCTGCGTAGATCATCGAGCGTCCCTCGCGCCGCACGGTCGCCAGCCCGGCCATCCGCAGCCGGTCGAAATGAAAAGTCAGCGTGTTCGGTGCGAGATCCAGCGCGTCAGCGATTGCGCCGGCGGTCATGCCGTCCGGGCCGGCCTGCACCAGCAGGCGGAAGACGTCGAGGCGATTGTCCTGGGCAAGCGCGGCAAGGGCCGCGACGGCATCCGTCTTTTCCATATTTCAACGATTATCGAAATAATGTCCGCGAGTCAACCGAGTTCTCGGTCGCTACGCCTAGCCGTGATCCTTGCCGCTACTTCGCGCCTGCTGCGGGACGTCACCGCATCGACATTCAAGGCGACGCGGGGCGGCTGCTAGACTGCATTCCGCGGGCGCAGGAAGGGGCCGCTTCCGACTTCGTCCCTGCGGGAGCGGTACACGGCGATGACGCCGCGGCAGGCTTTCACATCGAGCCGATGAAAATCGAGCTTCAACCGTTCGAGCTCGCCTGCGGTGATGCGATAGTTGGGTGCCCCGAGGAACAAAAGTGCCATGGTGGTCGGCCAGCAATAGTTCAGTGATTTGGCCAGGATCAGTGCAGGCTCGCGATCCCTTTCGATCAATGCGCGTTCGACCACGTCGACAGGCAACGGACACAGCAAGGAGAGTGCGACCGCCGTTTCGTTGAACTTGAGCGAATGGGCGAACTCGAAGACCTTGTCTTCGGTTAGCTCGCCCCGCTCATGCAGCTTTGCGACCGTCCGCTTGGCGATGAAATAATCCTTGGAGGCCGGACCGAACCTCGCGTGCACCGCGCCGGTGACGTCGACCACGACCCGGTGAATCTGCGGCCCGATATCGGGCCGTTCGCGCTCGAGCTTCTGGCGCACTTCTGCGGAGGCTTTGGCGATCAGCTGATGGAAGATATGCCGGGGAATGTCCTTTCGCAGCCCGACGGATTCGGCGAGGATCGAGTCTCCTTCGGAACGCCGCACCAGATGCAGGAAGCCGGAATTCGAAAAGCTCGCGCCGTTGTTTGCCGCCACCGAGTTGACGACCTCGTTGCCGCCGCGGACCACGAGGACGTCAGTCACGGCCTCCGGAACGGACTGTCGCTGGGAGATCGCGAGTAGATGCTGCTGGCTCTTGTTCCTGGCACAAGCAATCAAAGTTTCGGAGTCCAGGCGCTGCGATTGCTTGAGGATGGGCCAGGCCACGTCGATGCAGTCATCGGTGGCGAGCTGGCTCGTCAGCTTGTAGGGCGCATTGTTGCTGGACGCGAGCTTTCCCGCCAGCCGCGCACGTGACGTCGTTTCGATCTCCTGGGCAAGGCGGCCGATGATCTCGCCGAACGTCCAGATCTGGTCCTCGGAATAGGTCCCAGCGATCAAGAGATCGGTCGCGTGCCACATCGCCCGCAGACAGCTCTCGGGATTTCCTTTTGCAACCGTCTCTTCCAGATCGAGCAGGAACGATGTGGTTTCGACCATGAGTGTGGCTCGCAGCTTGAAAATGTTCAAAGCAAAAGCAATTCAAAGAAACAGCGCCACTTGGCCATCAGAGGGTTGAACGAGCGGTAAAGCACACGCCGGCGCCTTGCAGCTGACTTAACGTCGGTGCAACGGAAATGCTCAAATTTGAGCTTGTTCTAGAGCATGATCCGGAAAAGTGTGAAGCGGTTTTCCGAAAGATCATGCTCAAACAATAACCTAAAGCGCGATGACGATTCATCCCTATCTCATCGCGCTTTAGGCGGGCCTGGGCGAGCAGGAAGGATTTCGCCTGTGCCTGCTCGCCGGCAAAGCCGACATTCGGACGACCGCACGACTCAGGGGGAACGAAAAGGGGACCGACCTAAACGAGGTGGCGCTCGACGGCGTGCTCGTCCCATTCAAGTCCAATGCCCGGCACGTCAGGTATATGCAGCTGTCCATCACTGAGCTGATATGGCGCCTTGAGAATGGGGTGTATCCAATCTTGCCACTCGAGCCAATGTGCCGTTTCCGTGACGCGCATCATGTGAGCAGCGATTTCCGGATAGAGATGAGTTGATACGGGTATTCCCGCGGCACCAGCTATCGCGGCGGCCCGCAACCAGCCGGTTACGCCGCCGATCCGCATGAAGTCAGGCATAACCAGGTCGGACGCGTTCTTCTGGATGGCCTTATGCATCTCTCGCGGTCCGTAGAAGTTCTCCCCGAGCTGTATTGGCGTGCGCAGCTGCGACGCGAGCTTTGCGGAGCCATCAAGATTATCATAGACGATCGGCTCCTCGATCCAGGCGAGTCCGTAGTCGTCGATCATGTGACACCGCTGGAGGGCCTCGGCGAAATCGAGACCCTGATTGAAATCCACCATCAGCTGGATGTTTTCGCCGAGCGCGTTGCGGACCGCATCCAGCGAAGCAATGTCATCGGATGCGCGCTCCCGTCCCAATCGGAGCTTGAGGCCCGTAAAGCCGCCTTCGTCCCGCAATTCCATCGCTTCATCGGCCAGTGCAGCCGGCTCCTTCAACCAGAGCCCGTTGCTGTTGTACGACTTGACCGGACCGACCGAGCCGCCCAGCAGCACGCAAAGCGGCAAATTTGCCGCTTTCGCCAGCGCATCCCAGGCCGCCATATCAAGCCCGGAAGCGGCGATCATCGAAAGGCCCTCATAGCCAACGAAGTGCAACGATTTTCTCGCCGCATCAAAGAGCTCGACCGGTGCAACACGGCGACCCCTTAACATTGCTCCGAAATCATTGAGCGCTGGAACGAGATAGCGCATCGATCGGACGATGTAAGGCTCCAGATAGCTGCGCCCGACGATGCCTTCTTCCGTCAATAGATCGACAAGAACGATCGGCCACTCGGCGATGGTGGCGATCCTGGCGACGATGGGCCGCTTCAACCTGAGGACGACGGCTCGTGCGGAGATGTGCCTGACGGTCAAGGAAATGGTCGACATGGCGTGGCTCGCTTTGAGGACTGCGAGGGGCCATTTCACGCCGGCTCAACTCCCTGTAAATTCACTAATGAGTATACTTTGACGGAGGGTGCGATGCCGCGTTCCGCCGAACAGACACGAAAGCGGATTCTCGATGGAGCCTACACGCTGTTCCGCCGGCATGGTTACAGCCGGGTGAGCATGGACGATATCGCCGCCAAAGCCAGCTTTACCAAGCGCACGCTCTATCATCACTTCAAGAGCAAGGATCAATTGCTTGCGGACGTCCTCGCATGCCAGCAAGAACTGGCTCTCCAGGCCTTCAAGACCTTCGGCGATCGGCTTTCCGGTTCGCCTGAAGCTATCGTTGAAGGAATGTTTCGCGAGCTTGCGGTCTGGGCTGACAGGCCACGCTGGGCGGGATCCGGCTTTACGCGTCTCGTGATTGAACTCGCCGATCTGCCCGGGCATCCGGCCCGCCTCATCGCGCGCCGCCACAAGGCTCGGCTGGAGCGTTGTCTCGGCGAGCTGCTGGAACGATCAGGGGTGCGGCGCGCAGGCGAGCTTGCGCGCGCGATCTGGCTGCTCTCGGAGGGCGCCATCTCGCTGATCCTGGTTCACGGTGATCAGGGCTATTCGGCCGCCGCTGCGAACGCCGCGATGACACTGGTCCGCTCTCATCTCGACAAGCACCAGAAAGCCGTGCGCGCCGCGGGCAATGGGTCCGTCAATTGGCGATAGACACCGCTAGGCATTGCTGGCATACCAAATACCTGGAGGGATGGCGGAATGTCCGAAGCGGTTCGGCTGGTCGCTCGCCCCACAACCTCCGGCTTCGTTTGTGAAAGAGAGAGCATGGCGCGCAACATTTTGATCCTTGGGGCTTCCTACGGCTCCCTGCTGGGGACCAAACTTTTGATGGCGGGTCACAACGTGACCCTGGTGTGCCGCGCAAAGACGGCCGAGCTGATCAATCGCGACGGTACCGAGGTGCGTATCAAGCTGCGCGACGAGGCGGTGCACCGCGCGATCTTCTCGCGCGACCTGCCCGGCAAGCTCGATGCGGTGACGCCGGCCAATGTCGACGTCTCCCGCTATGACATGGTCGGCCTTGCGATGCAGGAGCCGCAATACACCAATCACACCGTGCGCGTGCTCATGATCAAGATCGCGGAAGCGGGGTTACCCTGCCTGTCGATCATGAACATGCCGCCCTTGCCCTACCTGAAGCGCATCCCGGCGCTGTCAGGCATGGACCTCGAGGAAGCCTATACCAATGCGCAGGTGTGGGAGCGGTTCAAGCCTGGGCTGGTGACGCTCTGCTCGCCGGATCCGCAAGCCTTCCGTCCGCCGGAAGAGGCGGCGAACGTGCTGCATGTCGGCCTGCCCACCAACTTCAAGGCGTCGGTGTTCGAGGACGAGAAGCACAACAAGGTCCTGCGCGAGCTCGAGGCCGATATCGACGCGGTGACGCTCGACGGCCACGACGTCCCGGTGAAGCTGAAGGTGTTCGATTCGCTGTTCGTGCCGCTCGCGAAATGGTCGATGCTGCTCACCGGCAATTACCGCTGCATCACGCCGCACGAGCCGCAATCAATCCGCGACGCCGTGCACTCTGATCTGAAGCGCTCGCAATCGATCTACGATCACGTCGATGCGCTCGCGCGGCGTCTCGGCGCCGACCCGAAGGATCAGGTGCCGTTCGAGAAATACGCCAAGGCTGCGGAGAGCCTGCTCAAGCCATCGTCTGCCGCACGCGCGGTTGCCGCCGGCGCGCCGTTCATCGAGCGGGTCGATCTTCTGGTGAAGCTGATCTCGCATCAGCTCGGCGTGCCCAATGCCGAGATCGACCGCACGGTCGAAACCGTCGACCAGAAGCTGAACGAGAAGATCGTGCAGGGCGGCTCCGGCGCATCGTGACACGGATCATCGCCGGCGGCCGATGACGGTGTCGATCCCTCACCCTGAGGAGCGCGCTCGTGCGCACGTCTCGAAGGGCGAGGGGCCGCTTTCGGGCCTTCATCCTTCGAGACGCCGCTTACGCGGCTCCTCAGGATGAGGAATAACCACGGTTGTGGCGTTGCCCCCATTTCCTTTTGGGCTCCATGCGGAGAAGCGCCGCCCTATTGCGACGGCAAATTTGAATTTCCATTTCATTGATTTCGCCGGCCAAGCGAGAGATGACGGGACCAGTGACTATGAATTCCGTTGGAGACCAAGAATGTCGTTTCGTTCCGTTCTCATTCTTTCGACCGTGCTCGCCGCCTGGTCGGCGGCGGCTTCGGCGGAGGCCATCAAGATTGGCGTGACCCCGGGGCCGCACGCGCAGATCCTCGAGGCGGTGAAGCCGATCGCGGCGAAGAGCGGGCTCGATATCCAGCTCGTCGAGTTTTCCGACTACGTCGTGCCCAACGCCGCGCTCGATGCCGGCGACATCCAGGCCAACTCGTTTCAGAATCAGCCTTACCTGGACAACCAGAAGGCCGATCGCGGCTACAAGATCGAGGCGGTGGGGTTGACCGTCAATTTCCCGATCGGGGTCTATTCAAAGAAACACAAGAATTGGGCCGACATTCCCGACGGCGGCAAGGTCTCGATCCCGAACGATCCGACCAATGGTGGACGCGTTCTGCTGCTGTTGCGCGACAAGGGTGTGATCAAGCTGAAGGACGGCGTCGGCTTCAAGCCGACGGTGCTCGACATCACCGACAATCCCAAGAAGCTGAAATTCATCGAGGTCGACGCGGCGCAGGCGCCGCGTGCCCTCGACGACGTCGATGCCGCGGCGATCAACACCAACTACACGACGCAGGCCGGACTTGATCCGGTGAAGGACCCGATCCTGCGCGAGGATCCCAAGGGGCCCTACGTCAACCTGATCGCCGTCCGCGCCGCCGACAAGGACAAGCCGTGGGTCAAGATCCTCGTCGACAGCTACCACACGCCCGAGGTCAAGGAATTCGTCCTGACCAAGTTCAAGGGTGCGGTGCTGCCGAGCTGGTGATCGGCGCCCGCGGCTAGTGGAAGCTGCGGCTCGGGCCGGACGACGGATCGTCGTGCGTCTGTTCGACGATCTGTGCGATCGGGCTGGACTGGTGATGGACGAGCAGCCAGGCATTGCCGATGCGCCGGAAATGATTGGTGGCGGCAAGCGCGGTGCCGTCGACGATCTCGATGCACAGCACCCGTCCGCTGTCGCCTTCGACAATTGCATGCGGCTCCGCGCAGGCGATCTGCGGCCGGCTCGGGTTTTGCAGGATGTCGCGCCAGCTCCCGATCACCGTGGCGCGGCCGATGATGCCGGGCCAGCCGGGATGGACGCAGGAGATGCCGTCCTCGTCCGCCCATAGCCGTTCCATGGCTGCGACGTCGCCGGACGCGAAGGCGGCATAAAAGGCTGCGTTGGCGGCGATGATCGCGCTTTTGCTCATATACTCCGGGTGGGCCAACCGGGGGCAAAAATCAAGAGCAACTTCCGTCGATTGCCGGCGGTGCTGCGGTGCGGCCGGCGGAACAGCGGCCTCCTCGTTGGCGTTGTATCGCTGAACGCTACAGAATCGAGCCGGGAGAGGGACTATGGGACTTGCTCAATACGCGATCGTGCCGGTGCGCGACCAATGGGGCGTGCTGCATGACGGCAACATCAACGGCAAGTACGAGACCAAGGAATCGGCCTTCGAGTCGGCCGCCGCAGCCGCCTCGCTCGCCATTCGCCAGGGGCACGAGGTTCATCTGAGCGTCCCCGGGCGTGAGCCGGGCGAAGCCGCGCTTGGAGTTTGACCACAAGGTTTCATGAGCTAACAGCTCTCCACCGTCCGCCGCGCGCCCTGCGCATAGAGCTTGCCGAGCGCGTTGGTCACGGCCTCGCGCAGGCGAGCGTCAGCGCCGAGCGGGCCGAACACCTTGCCGATGCCAAGCAACGCCGGCGCGAGACGCTCCGCAACCGGACCCCGCTCGCGCGCGAGCCCCGCGAATTCGCGCGCAAGCGGGTCGCGTACGTCGATCGCGCGGCCCTGCTCGTCGCTTCCCGTGACGTAACGCATCCAGCCTGCGACCGCGAGCGCGTGCGTTTCGATCGGCAGCTCCCGGCGCAACCGGTCCTGGATCGTACCGAGCAGCCGCTGCGGCAGTTTTTGCGAGCCGTCCATGGCGATCTGCCAGGTGCGGTGATGCAGCGCCGGATTGGCAAAGCGCTTCAACAACGAGGCGCGATAGGCGGACAGATCGGTGCCTGCCGGCATCGTCAGCGTCACCGCGGCATCTTCCATTACGCTTGCGGCAAGCCGCGCAAAGTTCGGATCACGCATGGTGTCGGCAATGGTCTCGTAGCCCGCGAGATAGCCGAGATAGGCCAGCGCCGAATGGCTGGCGTTGAGTAGCCGCAGCTTCATCAGCTCGAACGGCTTGACGTCGGTGACGAGCTCGACGCCCGCGGCGGCAAGATCGGGACGGCCCGCGGAGAAGCGGTCCTCGACCACCCATTGCGTGAACGGCTCGGTCATCACCGGCCATGCATCATGCATCCCGAGCGTGGTTGAGACAGCCGCGCGATCGGCATCGGTCGTTTCCGGCACGATGCGGTCGACCATGGTGCAGGGGAAGGCGACGTTCTCGCAGATCCACTTGCCGAGATCCTTCGACCGCAGCGCGGCAAACTGCGTCACGATCCGTTGCACGGTATGGCCGTTGGCGGCGAGGTTGTCGCAAGAGAGCACGGTGAAGGGCGCATGCCCCTGTGTCCTCCGCCGCGCCAAGGCGGCGACGATGAAACCGGGCGCCGAGCGCGGCGCGTCGAAATTATTGAGGTCATGCACGACGTCCGGATGCCGCTCGTCGAGATCGCCGGTCTGAGGCGTGTGGCAATAGCCCTTCTCGGTGACCGTGAGCGAGACGATGCGGATGGCGGGATCGGCCATTTTCGCGATCAGCCGCGCGGGGTCTTCGCGCGCGACCTCGCTGCCGACGAGTGCGCCGATCACGCGATGGTCAGTGCCTTCGGCCGAGCGCACCGCGACCGTGTAGAGATGATCCTGCGGGAAGAGCGCATCGCGGGTGTCGGGGCTGCGCAGGCTCGCGCCGATGATGCCCCAGGCGGGCGCGCCGGCGGCGAGGCAATCGTCGATGACGACGGCCTGATGGGCGCGATGAAAGGCGCCCAGGCCCAGATGCACGATGCCGGGCGTGACGCGGGAACGGTCATAGGCCGGGCGGCGGATGCCGGACGGCAGCCGGTCGAGATTGGCGCGGCTAAGCCGCATGGTCGTCTCCCCCTTTGCTTTTCCGCTGCTTGACATGCCGGCCTTCCTCGGTCAATGCTCTGGTCAATTGGTAAGACCAATTTTCCAAAATTGGCGGGCCGCCGGGGAACGTCGCCCGGACAGGCCCTCTCAGGGAGGCCAGCGTGCCGCTGGAAGCTGTGGAGGCGAGACGGCTTTATCGCCAGGTCGCCGATCAATTGCGGGCTCTGATCGACAGCGGCGAGTACGCCGTTGGAAGCCGGCTGCCGACCGAGCGCGAGCTCGCCGAGCAGCTCAAGGTCTCGCGGCCGACGGTGCGCGAAGCCCTGATCGCGCTCGAGGTCGAAGGTCGCGTCCGCATCCGCGTCGGCTCCGGTATTTACGTGATCGAGCCCGCAGGCTCCGCAGCATCCGTTCCCGCAACCCTGATCGAAGGCCCGTTCGAGCTATTGCGCGCCCGCGAATTCCTCGAAGGCGCCATCGCCGAGCAGGCTGCGCGCGTGGCGACGAAGGACGATCTCGCGCGCATCGACGCCTCCCTGATCGCGATGGAGAACGTCGAGCATCCCGGCGAAGCCTCGATGGTCCACGATCGCGCCTTTCACGTCGCGATTGCAGGCAGTCTCGGCAATGCCGTTCTGGTGCGCGTGGTCGGTGAGCTCTTCGACCAGCGCCTCAATCCCTACTTCTCGCAGCTTGCCCATTACTTCGAAAGCCCGCGCACCTGGCGCACCGCGCTCGATGAGCATCGCGTCGTGCGCGACGCCATCGCGGAGCGCGATCCCGAGGCTGCCCGTAACGCGATGCGCGATCATCTGGCGCGCTCGCAGGAGCGCTTTGCACGAAATTTTGGCGCCGAGGCCGGCGCGTCACCGACACCCGCCCGTAGCCGGGCGGCACGATCGGCGGCGACTCCTTCAAAGCCAAAACGACCGCCGAAAAAGCAGGCCACGGGCAGCGGCCCGCGGCGGCGATGACGTTGGGCGGCCCGGACCATCGGGCCGGCAAACAAGAAGCAGACTTAGACAATGGAGGAAAAATCAGTGTTCAAGAAGATGACGATGGTGCTGGCCGTATCGGCCGCGGCAATGCTGGCTGCCACCAATGCCGGCATGGCGCAGACCAAGCTCAAATGGGCCCATGTCTACGAGACCTCGGAGCCGTTCCATACGGCCTCCGTCTGGGCAGCACAGGAGATCGGCAAACGCACCAACGGGCGTTACCAGATCGACGTCTATCCGGCTTCCCAGCTCGGCAAGGAGACGGACCTCAACCAGGGCCTCTCGCTCGGCTCGGTCGATATGATCATTTCCGGATCGAGCTTCGCCGCAAAAAGCTTTCCGCCGATTGGCGTGACCTACTATCCCTACACTTTCCGCGACGCCGATCATCTCCTGGCCTACACCAAGAGCGACATCTTCAAGGAGCTCGCCAAGGGCTATGAGGACAAGAGCGGCCACCACATCATCGCGGTGACCTATTACGGCGTGCGCCAGACCTCGTCGAACAAGCCGATCAAGGCCTGCGCCGATTTGAAGGGCCTGAAGATGCGCGTGCCGGACGTGCCGGCCTATCTGGCGATGCCGCGCGCCTGCGGCGCCAACACCGCGCCGATCGCGTTCGCCGAGGTCTATCTCGCGCTCCAGAACGGCACCGTCGAGGCGCAGGAGAACCCGCTGACCACGATCGAGGCCAAGAAGTTCTACGAGGTGCAGAAGCACATCGTTCTGACCGGCCATATCGTCGACCACCTCAACACGGTGGTGTCGGGCGCGCTCTGGAAGAAGCTGAGCGACGAGGACAAGAAGATCTTCACCGACGTCGCCCAGGAAGCGGCCGCGAAGGCGACCGAGGAGATCAAGCAGAACGAAGCCAAGCTGATCGGCTTCTTCAAGGACAAGGGCCTGACGGTGACCGAGGTCGACAAGAACGAGTTCCGCGACACCGTGATGAAGAACGTCTCCTTCGAGAGCTTCGGCTATCGCAAGGCCGACTGGGAGCGCATCCAGGCGGTCAAATAGCCGACACCAACCGTCGTTCTGGGGCGATGCCAAGCATCGAACCCCAATGCGCAATTGCGCATTGTGGAACCTCGAGATTCCGGGTTCTCGCTTCGCGAGCCCCGGAATGACGAGAGTTCTGAGTTTGACGTGAGTTCTGGACAGTTTGGGGAGTAAACACATGTCGACCGCCGAATTGCACCGGCAGATCACCGCGGACGAGATCGCCCACACCTTCGAGGAGGAGGCGACGCCGAAGGTCGATCTCGGCCACTATGCCTTCGAGGACTGGCTGGCGCTCGCGATCTTCTGGATGATGGCGCTCTGCGTCTTCCTCCAGTTCTTCACGCGCTACGTGCTCAACGACAGCTATGCCTGGACCGAGGAGATCGCGACCTACTGCCTGATCGGCGTGGTCTTCATCGGCTCGTCCATGTGCGTGCGGCTGTCGCGGCACATCCAGGTCGATCTCATCTACCGCTATCTGCCGCACCTCGCGGCGCGCGTGCTGTCGACCGTGATCGACCTGATCCGCATCGCGTTCTTCGGCTACGCCATCCGCCTGGTCTGGATCTACATCCAGGTCATCGGCGACGAGCCGATGACCACGATCAATTTTCCCAAGAACTACGTCTACTACCTCGCGCTGCTCGGCTTCGCGCTGATGTTCGGTCGGTCCGTGCAGGTGGCGTTGGAAAACTGGCGGCAGGGCTACTCGATCCTCGAACGCCCCGGCGCCTACGACGGAACGGAAGGGTGATGCCATGCTGCTGTTGCTTGGAGGCTTTCTCATCCTGATGCTGCTTGGCCTGCCCGTGGCGCTTGCCATGGCGGTGTCCTCGCTGCTCTATATCCTGGTCAGCGGCATCACACCCGACGTCACGCTCGCGCAGCGCATGATCGCGGGCGTCGAGAGCTTTCCGCTGCTCGCCGTGCCCTTCTTCATCCTCGCCGGCAATCTCATGAACATCGCCGGCGTGACGGGCCGCATCTACAAGTTTGCGGTGGCGCTGGTCGGCTGGATGCGCGGCGGCCTCGGCCACGTCAACATCATCGGATCGGTGATCTTCTCCGGCATGTCCGGCACCGCGATCGCGGATGCCGCCGGTCTCGGCACCATCGAGATCAAGGCGATGAAGGACCACGGCTACACCACGGAATTCTCCGTCGGTGTCACGGCCGCGTCTGCCACGCTCGGCCCGATCATTCCGCCGTCGCTGCCGTTTGTGATCTACGGCATGATGGCCAATGTCTCGATCGGCGCGCTGTTCCTGGGCGGCGTCATCCCGGGCGTGGTGATGACGCTGTTCATGATGGCGACCGTCGCCTATTTCGCCCACAAGAATCGTTGGGGCAGCGACACGCCCTTCTCCTGGCCGCAACTCGGCTCGGCCGGACTCGAGGTCATCATCGTCTTCAGCTTCCCGCTCGCGATCTGGCTGATGACGCTCGCCGGCGTCTCGACCAACATGGCGGTCGTCATCGGCCTCGGCGCGCTACTCGCCGTCGACTGGTACTTCGACTTCTCGGCCGTGATGGCGCTGATGGCGCCGGTGATCCTGATCGGCGGCATGACGCTCGGCTGGTTCACGCCGACGGAAGCGGCGGTCGCAGCGGTGATCTGGTCGCTGTTCCTTGGCCTCGTGCGCTACCGCACCATGACGTTCAAGACAGTGGCGAAGGCGACCTTCGACACCATCGAGACCACGGCCTCGGTGCTGTTCATCGTCACCGCGGCCTCGATCTTCGCCTGGTTGCTCACCGTGTCGCAGGCAGCGCAGACGCTCTCCGACTGGATGCTCAGCGTCACCCACAACAAATGGGTGTTTCTGCTGCTGGCCAACATCCTGATCCTGTTCGTCGGCTGCTTCATCGACACCATCGCGGCGATCACGATTCTGGTGCCGATCCTCTTGCCGATCGTGCTCAAGCTCGGCATCGATCCGATCCATTTCGGTTTGATCATGACGCTGAACCTGATGATCGGCCTGTTGCATCCGCCGCTCGGCATGGTGCTGTTCGTGCTGGCCCGGGTGGCAAAACTCTCCGTCGAGCGGACGACCATCGCGATCCTGCCCTGGCTGGTGCCGCTGCTCCTGGCGCTCATTGCCATCACCTACATTCCTGAGCTGACGCTCTGGCTGCCTAAATATATGGGACTCTCCAAATGACCTCAGTCGCTCTCGCTGCAACCCTGTTCGGCCCGGAAGACCTGCGAATGGTCGAGCATCCGCTCGAGAAACTCGCGCAGGGCATGGTGCGCATCCGCTTCGGTGCCGGCGGCATCTGCGGTTCGGACATGCACTACTTCCGCCACGCGCGCACCGGCGATTTCGTCGTGAAGTCGCCCCTGGTGCTGGGACATGAGATCTCCGGCGAGGTCGTCGAGATCGCTGGAGCCGCGCCGAACCTGAAGGTCGGCGACCGCGTCGCCGTCAATCCGTCGCGCTGGTGCGGCCATTGCGTCGCCTGCCGCGAGGGCCGACCGAACCTCTGTGAAAACATCTTCTTCATGGGCTCGGCGTCGAAAACCCCGCACATGCAAGGCGGCTTCGCCAACTATTTTGATGCGATCCCGGCACAGTGCGTGAAGATTCCGGATCACGTCTCATATCAGGCAGCGGCGCTCGCCGAACCGCTCGCGGTCTGCCTCCACGCCGTCGCGCGCGCCGGTGACGTCAAGGGCAAACGCGGTATCATCTTCGGTGCTGGCCCGATCGGGCTCCTCACCATGCTCGCCGCGCGTCGCGCTGGCATGGCCGACGTCACGGTCGCCGACATCGCACCCGCGCCGCTCGCGTTTGCGACCCGGCTCGGTGCCTCCCACGTCGAGAACGTCTCGGGGGGCGAGGAGGGCCTGAAGGCGCAGGCAGCGGCGCGTCCCTATGACGTCGCCTTTGAGGTCTCCGGCACGGCCGCAGGCCTTGCCAGCGCGATCGGCATTGTGCGGCGGGGTGGTACGGTCGTGCAGATCGGCAATCTGCCGGGCGGCCAGATTCCGACGCCGGCAAATGCGGTGATGGCCAAGGAGATCGACCTGCGCGGCTCGTTCCGCTTCGGCTTCGAATTCGCAACCGCGGTGGAACTGATCGCCAGCGGCAGCGTCGATGTGCTGTCGCTGGTCACGGCCGAGCGTCCCTTGTCGACTGCGCCCGATGCGCTCAGGCTGGCGCTCGACCGCTCGCAGAGCGTCAAGGTCGTGCTGACCGCGAACTGATCCGGGAGAATTGTCATGATGCTACAGGGATGGCGCTGGTACGGGCCCGACGATCCCGTCTCGCTCGACGATGTCAGGCAGGCCGGCGCGACGGACATCGTCTCGGCGCTCCATCAGGTCCCGATCGGCGAGGCCTGGACGCGTGGGGACGTCGAGGAACGCAAGAACTTCATCGAGAAGGGCCAACCGGGCCGCTCGCAACTGACCTGGTCGGTCGTGGAGTCGATCCCGATCCCCGACGACGTCAAGCGGGTCGGGGCTAAGGCAACCCGCTCGATCGAGGCATGGATCGCGAGCCTGGAGGCGGTCGCTGCCGCCGGCATCAAGATCATCTGCTACAATTTCATGCCGGTGGTCGACTGGTGCCGCACGGATCTCGAATGGGAGTTGCCGAACGGCGCCCGCGCCATGCGCTTCGATCAGGATCGCTTTGCCGCGTTCGAGCTGCACATTTTGAAGAGGCCAGCCGCACTCCAGGAGTACTCACCTGAGCAGCAGGCGCGCGCGAAGAAACTCTTCGAGCAGATGAGCCAGGCTGACATCGACTATCTCGTCATGGTGATCGCCAGCGCCTTGCCCGGCTCGACCACCGAGCCGATGACCCTTCCGCAATTCCGCGACCGACTCGAGCAGTACCGCGACATCACACCAAAGATCCTGCGACAGCATCTCGCCGAGTTCCTCGCGCGTGTCGCGCCCGTGGCCGAGCAGCTCGGCGTGTCGCTGACGCTGCACCCCGATGATCCGCCGCGTCCGTTGTTCGGCCTGCCGCGCGTCGCGTCGACGGCCGACGACTATCAGGCGCTGTTCGACGCCGTGCCCTCGGAGGCCAACGGCATCTGCCTGTGCACGGGCTCGCTCGGCGTGCGCGCCGACAACAACCTGCCGGCAATGGCGGAGCGCTTCGGCCCGCGCATTGCGTTCGCGCATCTGCGTGCGACCAAGCGCGAGGCCGACGGTCTGTCGTTCTACGAGTCCGATCATCTCGACGGTGACGTCGACATGATCGCCGTGCTGAAGGCGTTGCTCAAGGAGAACGCGCGGCGCACGCCGGACAAGCAGATCGTCTTCCGCCCCGACCACGGCCATCGCATGCTCGATGATCTCGCCGCGACCAAGCGCACCAATCCAGGTTATACCGCGATCGGCCGCCTGCGCGGCCTCGCCGAGCTACGCGGCGCGATCCGCGCGATCTCGCATCGTTAGGGCAGCAGGGCCTCCCTAAGTTGGAGAGCGCCCGTGCCATTGCCCGCAGAGATTGTCTTTGGTTCCTGTGTGTGCCAGAGTGGCTGCATTGCATTTTGACTGACGCATTGCAGCCACAGGCCATTTAAAGGAGCTGAACATGAGCTTCCTGGTCGAGCGTCCGCCCGAACAATATGATCGGGCCGCCTTCTCCGGCTTCAATACATCCAGCACTTTCAACCTCGGTAACGCGCGCGCGATGATGTGGATGTCGCAGCTCGCCTACGAGACGCACGTACCCGCAACCATCGACGCCGTTTCCAAGCTGTTGCAGCTCTCCGAGGTCCGGGTGCTGAGCAAGCCCGCCAAATCATCGCTGCCGATGACGGACACGCGAGGCGTCATCGTCAGGAAGGGCGATGCGACCATCGTGGCCTTTGCGGGTACTGATCCACTCCATCTTCTGAACTGGGTCAGCGACTTCACGCTGGGCCGGCCGCAGGCGGCCGTGCACGAAGGTTTCCACGATGCGGCAGCAGCCGTCTGGAACGATGTGAGGGACGCGCTCGCGGCTTCAGTCAAGGCCGGCTCGCCGATCTTCATCACCGGACACAGCCTGGGCGCCGCCATCGCGGTAGTCACGGCAGATCTCGCGCGCCGGGAGCTTCAGATTGGCAATGCGCAGATCTATCTGTTCGGCTGTCCGCGCGTCGGCCGCGCCGACTTCGTCGCGCCCTACAACATCACTTTCGGGGCGACCACCTATCGTCTGGTTCACGGAGCCGATATCGTTCCAACGGTGCCTCCGCCGCTGCTCGGATTTCACCATGTCGGCGGCTATCTCGGCTGTGCTTCCGGTGCGAAATTCGGCGCGACACCGCCGGCTCTCGGTTCGGACGAGCCGATGGCGGAGGCCGGATTGGGCGAGCAGCTTCGCGGTCTCTTCGTGGGCTTCTCACAGAATGCGCGGCGGGATACGCTCGGCGCGCTTACCGTGGCCCTACCGCCCGGGATCGGCGATCATCTGCCTGATCGTTACTGCGCCGCGCTGACGCCCGCTCAATAGCACGCCGCCATCGCGCCGAGCTTTGGATAGAGCCGGTCGATCGCGGCGATCTCGCTTTGCATCTGCGCGATGATCCAGTCGCGGATCTCGGCGGCGATCGGGCGCATCGGCCGGTTACGCGGCGGCAGGAATTCGCAGATGCGGCGCGTGGTGGTGAGCCGCTCGGACGCCGGCACCAGTGCGCCGGTCAGGAGCCAGTGCGAGGCAACCGTCAGCCAGCCGAGCGCGATGCCCTGGCCGAGCAGGGCGGCCTGCACCACGACGGCATAATCGGTGAAGCTCAGCGCCTTGGATGGACCGCGGCGCTTGGTGAGAAACGTTGGATAATCCGCCGCCCAGTCGCCCGGCGTCTCGGCGAGTCGGATGACGGTGTTGCCTTCGGCGGGCTCCGCCTCGCTCATATAGGTGGGGCTGCATACCGGCAGCATGACTTCCTTCATCACCAGCGCGCCGCCGGAGTAAGGCTCCTCGCGGTCGCGAAAGCGCATGCCGAGGTCGACGTTCTCGACCGGTCCCCGCAACGCGCCGGAGATGAGCTGGAAGCGGAGGTCGGCCTGCGGAAACTGCCGCTGCAGCTTGTCGATGCGCGGCATCAGCCAATGCGTGGTGAAGGCGGAAGAGACGGACAGCGTCACCGTCTCGGTGCCCTTGCGGCGCCGCTCGATCTCGATCAGTCCGGTCTCGATGCTGCGAAAGCCTTCGAGTACGCGGCGATACAGGAGTTCGCCTTCCTCGGTGAGCACCGCGCGCCCCGCCTTGCGGTCGAACAGGCGAACGCCGAGATGCTCCTCGAACTGACCGAGCATCCGGCTCACCGCAGGCTGCGTGACGTTCAATTCGGCCGCCGCCGCCGTGAAACTGCCGTTGCGCGCTGCTGCGTCGAAGACGAACAGGGCGTTACTGGAGGGCAGCATCCGGCGGAGCTCGGGCATAACCTGATGTTATGCCGCCGGTAAGAATTTGGCAATTGCCGAGTTTTGCCAACTCTGGTGTCATTGGCATGACAGGCTAAAGACAAGGCTCGGGGGTCAGAAGATTGCGCGCTGATGGTGCTGCAATCGCAAGCTGATCCTGCGGCCTGTCTATAAAACAAGCTTATGGCGTGCAGTGTGGCGCGCCGCCAAGGGCGTGACGAGGGTCGATCGTTGGACAAGCGAGCGGAAAGCGTCGAGATCAGGTCCGCAAGCAAGGCTTACGGCGCGGTTCGCGCCCTCGATGACGTGTCGCTCAATGTCGGTGCCGGCGAGTTCGTCTCACTGCTCGGCCCGTCCGGCTCGGGCAAGACCACGCTGCTTGGCATCCTCGGCGGCTTCATCCTGCCATCCTCCGGCTCGATCCATTTCGGCGGCCGCGACGTCACCTACATGCCGCCGCACAAGCGCGACATCGGCGTGGTCTTCCAGAACTACGCACTGTTTCCGCATATGAGCGTCGGCGAGAACGTCGCCTTTCCCCTGCGCGCCAGGCGCCTGCCGAAATCGACCTGGCCCGACAGGGTGCGCGCCGCGCTCGCGATGGTGGGGCTGTCCGGTTACGAGCATCGCGGCATCGCGCAGCTCTCCGGCGGCCAGCGCCAGCGCGTGGCACTGGCGCGCGCCATGATCTTCGAGCCGCGCCTGATCCTGATGGACGAGCCGCTCTCCGCGCTCGACAAGCAACTCCGCGAGTCCATGCAGATCGAGCTGCGGACGCTGCACAAGCGCATCGGCGCCACCATCATCTACGTCACCCATGACCAGCGCGAGGCGCTGACCATGAGCGACCGCGTCGCCGTGATGAAGGACGGCAGGCTGATCCAGATCGACGAACCCGCGCGCCTGCACGATCACCCCGCGGATTCCTTCGTCGCAAGCTTTATCGGCGAAGCCACGCTCTTGCCCGTCCGCCGCATTGATTCTTGCAGCGTCGCGCTCGGCAATTCCGCGCTGCGCAGTGCCCGAACTATCCCACCGGGCGACCCGCTGATGCTCGCCGTGCACAGCGAAAAGCTGTTGATCGACGACGGCGCCGGCGATGGGGCCTGCAACCGGCTGACCGGCACCGTCACAGACATCGTCTACCAGGGCGAAAGCCTGCGCATCTTCCTCAGCCTCGACGACGGTTCGGCGCTCAGCCTGCGCCAGCCGACCTATCACGAGGCCTATCGCCGAATTCCGCCGGTCGGCGGCAATCTCACCGTCACCCTTCACCCCGAGGACACCATCGTCGTGCCGAGGGTGGACTAGCTCCCACCTTGTTCCAACCAAAGAGAAGAAGCAAAAATGTCGTCCCAAGCCCCGTTCAGCAATTTCAAGGTCCTCACCTTCGACGTCGTAGGCACCTTGATCGATTTCGAGACCGGCGTGCTCGCCGCGGTGCGCAGGATTTCGGGCAAGACGCCGGCCGAGCTCAGCGACGACAAGATCTTCGCCTCCTACAAGCGCGGCCGCGATGCACACCCGGAGCGCTCGAGCGAGGTGATGTTCCACGTCTATCGCTATCTCGCCAAGGAGCTGGGGCTGCCGGCCGACGATGCGTCCTGCGATGTGTTCCAGCTCGCCGTGCTGCGCTGGGCGCCGTTCGCGGATTCGGTTGAAGCGCTGAAGCGCCTGCGCACAAGATTCCGCCTGGTCGCGATGACCAATGCCGATCGCGTCGCGCTTTCCTGTTACGCGCATGCGCTCGGCAATCCCTTCGACGACACCGTCTGCGCCGACGACACTGGCGTTGCAAAGCCTAATCCGGAATTCTTCGCCTACAACAAGGGCCGCCAGTCAGCCTTCGGCTACAAGCAGTCGGACATCCTGCACGTCGCGCAGAGCCAGTATCACGACATCGGCATCGCGCGGAAGCTCGGCTACAAGGTGTGCTGGATCGAGCGGCGCCAGGGTCTCGCCGGTTTCGGCGGCACGCCGGAGGTGCCGACGCTCACCAAGCCCGACTTCCATTTTCCCACCATGAAGGCCTTTGCCGACGCCGCGGTCGGCGCTGCCTAGGCATGAGCGGACGCATGACAGGACATTGGACCGCGCAGCCATCCGCCAACTCGCTATGGGCGAGCACGGCGGAGCCTGCTCGCGCGTTTCCGATCCTGTCGGGCGAGCATCAGGCGGATGTGGTGATCATTGGCGCAGGCTACACGGGCCTCTCCGCAGCGCACCACATCGCCAAGAGCGGTCTGTCGCCGATCGTGCTGGAGGCGAACCGCCCCGGCTGGGGCGCAAGCGGGCGCAATGGCGGTGTGATCACCGCAAAATTCCGCCTTTCGTTCCGCGAGATCGACGCCGCGCATGGCCGCGCCATGGCGCGGCGCATGTACGAGATCGCACATGAATCCGCCGACATAGTCGAGGAGCTGGTCTCCGAATTCGGCATCACCAGCGCGGCGTTGACGCGGACCGGCCAGGTCAAAGCCGCGCATAACGAGACGACGCTGAAGGCTGCGATCGACGAAGCCGGCTGGATGAAGCGCGAGATGGGCGATGCGGAGGTCCGCATCCTTGACGCCAGGGGCGTGCGCGAGGAAACCGGCTCGGACGTCTTCGTCGGCGGCGTGCTCAATCCCGGCTCGGGCGGCATCCATCCGCTCAACTATGTGCGAGGCCTCGCAGATGGCGTGGCGCGCCGCGGCGTCGCCATCTTCCAGGAGACGCCGGTGTTGAAGCTCCGGCGTGAGCCGGGCTGCATCGTCGCGGAGACGCCGCAAGGCGCGGTGCGCGCGAAGCAGGCGATCATCGCCACCAATAGCTATTCCGACCTGACGGATGCGACGCGGCACATGCAGCACACGCTGATCCCGTTCCGCAGCGCCATCATCGCGACCGACCCGCTGCCGCGCAATCTCGCTGGTTCCCTGATGCCGACGGGGCGCACCTATACCGAGACCAAGCGCATGATGCGCTGGTTCCGCATGGTCGACAACCGCGTGATCTTTGGTGGCCGCGGCGCCTTCGGCAAACAGGATTCGGAAGCCGCCTTCGATGCGCTGCGCAGGGCGATGGTCGGCATCTTCCCCGATCTTTCGGACGTGCCGCTCGCGTTCAAATGGTCGGGTCTCGTCGGCATGACGTTGGACTCCGTGCCGCATATCGGCCGGCTCGACGAGCGCACGCTGTTTGCGATGGGCTATAACGGCGCGGGTGTCGCGATGTCGAGCCTGATGGGCCGCTATCTCGCGGCCTTCGTCCGCGGCGAAAAGCCCGATGTCGGGCTGCTCGATGCGAGCCGTCTCAAGGTTATTCCGTTCTATGCGTTCCGCGAGCCCGCCGTGCGCGTGGTCGCCGGCTGGTACCAGTTTCTGGATGCGATCGGGCAGTGAGTTTCTTTTTGGCGACAGAGGAGGCGAGGATGACGACGAAACTGGGATTCAGGTTTGGACATGCTCTCTTGGGTGCATCGTTCGGCGCGTTCGGGTTGGCTGGCACGGCGGCCGTCGCCGCCGAGCAGATCACCTTCGTCTCACAGGGCGGCGCCTATCAGCAGGCCCAGACGGTCGCGATCCTCGATCCCTCCGCCAAGAAACTCGGCATCACCATCAACCAGGATTCGATTCCCGACGCCTGGCCCGCGATCAAGACGCAGGTCGGCAGCGGCAAGCCGATCTGGGACGTGGTGGATACCCCGACCGGCTATTGCCTGCGCGGTGGCGAGCAGGGACTGATCGAGAAGCTCGACTTCTCCAAGATCCCGAATGCCGCGGCGATGCCGGAGGCCTATCGCAATCCTTACTCGGTGTCGTACGAGTTCTATTCCAGCGTGCTCGCCTTCAGCCAGAAGACGTTCCCGAAGGATGCGCCCAATAGCTGGGCCGATTTCTGGGACGTCAAGAAGTTCCCCGGCCGCCGCGCGCTGCGCAATCACCCCATCGCGACGCTGGAAGCCGCGCTGATGGCCGACGGCGTAGCGCCCGACAAGCTCTATCCGCTCGATGTCGACCGCGCCTTCAAGAAGCTGGAAGAGATCAAGCCCAACATCACGGTGTGGTGGACCTCGGGCGCGCAGTCGGCGCAGCTGCTCAATGACGGCGAGGTCGACATGGAGATGGCCTGGAACGGCCGCGTCAGCGCGGTGGCGAAGGAGGGCGCCAAGGTCGCCTTCACCTACAACCAGGGCATCCTGCAAAGCACCTCGCTGTGCATCCTCAAGGGTGCGCCGAATCTCGATACGGCGGTGAAGTTCCTCAACGAGGCCGTCGATCCCGTGCATCAGGCCAATTTGCCGCTGAACATCGACTACGGTCCCGGCAATCCGAAGGCGTTCGACACCGGCGTGATCAAGCCGGAGCGCGCCGCGCAATTGCCGAGCGAGCCAGCGAACGCCGCGAAACAGGCGCTGATGTCCTACGCCTGGTGGTCCTCGCCGGCGGGCGAGGCGGCCGAGAAGCGCTGGGCGACCTTCATGCAGAAGTAAGATGCAGCCGGTTCGGCGATCGCCGAACCGGATCATTTAACCAAGAGAGGCCGCGTTGACGACATCCGTGCCAGATCCGTCGCAAAGACATCAGCGCCGCGAGGACGGCCTGATGCTGGCCCTGGTGTCGCCAGCGCTGCTCGTCATTCTCCTGCTGATCGTGCTGCCGGTCGGCTGGCTCGCCTGGCAGTCGATCTATCACGACGGCTTCACGCTCGAGCATTATCGCCGGATCCTCAGCGAAGACATCTACTGGCGCAGCTTCGCGCTGACCTTCGAGATCAGCCTCTTCGTGACGGTGCTCGCGCTCGTGCTCGGCTATCCCGTGGCCTATGCCGCGAACGCCGTTCCGAAAGCGTGGAGCGTCGTCATCCTGGCGCTGGTCCTGCTGCCGTTCTGGACCAGCGTGCTGGTGCGCGCCTATGCATGGCTCGCGCTGCTTCAGCGCACCGGCGTGATCAACCAGTTTCTGCGCTATATCGACGTGATCGGCGAGCCGCTTGCACTCGTCCACAACACGTTCGGCACGGTGGTTGCGACAGTGCACATCCTCTTGCCGTTCATGGTGCTGCCGCTCTACGCCACCATGCAGAAGATTCCGAACGATCTGATGCAGGCCGGCGCCAGCCTGGGTGCGAGCCCGGCCTTCACCTTCTTCCGCGTCTTCCTGCCGTTGTCGCTGCCGGGCGTGCTCGCCGGCTCGACCATGGTGTTCGTGCTGTGCCTCGGCTTCTACATCACGCCGGAGCTGCTCGGCGGTGGTCGCACGGTGATGGTGTCGATGCTGGTGAGCCGCAATGTCGAGCTCTACAACCAGTTCGGTGCGGCGAGCGCGGTTGCAGTAGTCCTTCTGCTCAGCGTGCTCCTGATTTTCTTCGTCGTCAGCCGCTTCATCTCGCTCGATCGCGTGTTGGGGCAGAAATGAAGAGCCTCTCTCCTGCCCGGATCGCCCTGATCGTTGCTTGCGCGCTGGTGCTGGTCTATCTGATCCTGCCGGTGTTGATCATCGTGCCGATCTCGTTCTCGAGCGCGCGCTTCCTGACCTTCCCGCCGCCCTCGCTGTCGCTGCGCTGGTACCAGCAATATTTCTCGAATTCCGCCTGGATGCAGGCGACGCAGGTGACGCTGATCGTCGCGGCCTTCACGGTCGTGATCGCGACGCCGCTCGGCGTCGCCGCCGCTTACGCGATCAGCCAGTCGAAGCTGCGCATCATGCGGATGATCCACATGGCGCTGCTGTTGCCGCTGGTGGTGCCGATCATCATCACCGCGGTCGGTATCTTCTTCATCTATGCAAGGGTCGGTCTGGTCGCGACGCTTCCGGGCCTCGTGCTCGCCAACGTGATGCTGGGCCTGCCTTACGTCGTCATCTCCGTGCTTGCGGGTCTGCAAAGCTTTGACCCCGCGCAGGAGATGGTCGCGCGCAGCCTCGGCATGAATCGCTTCCGCAGCTTCTTCGCGGTGACACTGCCGCAGATCAAGTCGAGCGTGGTGGCGGGCGCGATCTTCGCATTCATCTCGGCGATGGACGAGACCGTCATCGCGCTGTTCATCTCCGGTGGCCGGTACCAGCCGCTGACCAAGCGCATGTTCACCGCGCTCCGCGACGAGATCGATCCGACCATTGCCGCGATCTCGACGCTGATGACGGCGGCGTCCTTCATGCTCGTGCTGGTGGCGAGCGCCCGGCAGAAAAAGGCGGCGTGAGGCCCTCTCGGGCGGTTGCCGCCAAAATATCGAAAACAACCCCATGCAAAGGAGTCTGAGGGGTTGTTTTACGAACTGCGGAATTTAAGAAATCGCTTGACGCGTCGGGCAAATCAGGCAGATAATTCTATCATCGCCGGACTCGATTGCTTCGCTCGTTCGCAATGCTTGTGGCACGTGCGGCCTGTATTCACGCCGCTGTCAACGCCCGCCTTGTGCGCGCTTGCGCACTGGGGCGGGCGATCCAGTATTCCAGAGGCAGTACGATGATACGGAGGCCGCAGACGCGGCACTCACGCCAGGTTCCATTCAGTCATGCTGCTGACGCATTCTCTGTCTTAGTCGGTGACAACAACACTGTGTGAGGACCACCCTGGTTCCCACAACGGTTCCGTCGCCAGGATCGGCACGAATCCGCAAAAAAATATTGGCGCAAGTTCGTGAACGCTTCGCGTTCGCTTGACCATGTTTTGCGGCATCGGGGAACCGGACGATCGAGAAAATCAAAGGAGTTATGATGGTGTTTCGCTCGAGCGCCGCAGTTTGCGGCGCCGTGATTGCGCTTGCCGTTTCTGTTACCGTTGCACGAAGTGAAACGGAGGGAGTTCACTCAAGCGCAGTCGTCAATGCCGCCTGTGGGGATGCGATCGTTGGCGCGGCTTCCACGTATAATCCGTTCAAGCCCGGCAAGGAGGAGGGCGGCCCGGACACAGCCTCTGGCGAGCGTTATGATCCCTCGGCCTGGGCGGCTGCCATCAAGACGAGTCTGCGTCAGAAATTTGGTGGGGTCCAATTTGGCGCGAGGCCGAAATATGCGCTCGTCGAGGCCGTGGGCAAGAAGGTCATCGTCAAGATCAATGACGTGGGGCCGCTGAGGCCTGGCCGCATCATCGACCTCAATGAGCGAACGATGCGCCATTTCGATCCAAGCCTGCAGATCGGGGTAATTTCTGACGTAAAAGTCAGGCCGCTTGCCGGCGACTATTGGATCCCCGGACCGGTCGGCTGAACATCGCACCGGCACGAGATGCAACGCGGCCTTCCGGGACAGCAGGAACGCGTCGATGGCCTTCTCGCCGCGCTCTTCCAGGGCGACGCTAGCTCGGGCGGCAAGGCGTGGCCGGCGCGCCGCATTGCTATCCGGGTGCCTTCGCCCCCAGCCACGCCAAGATCATCTCCACGATCTGCGTCCGGCTCCTCGCCAGCACTTTCGGCTCGTTCAGATCGCGCTCGAACAGGGCGCCGAAGGTGTGTCGGTTGGCGACGCGGAAGAAGCAATAGGAGCTGATGGCAAGATGCAGGTCGACTGCATCGACGTCATTGCGGAAGACGCCTTCCTTGCGGCCGCGCGCGAGGATCCCGTCGAGCGTCGCGATCACGCTGGCGTTGAGCTGGCGCAGTTGCGGGTTCTGCTTCAGATGCTTGCCGTGGTGGATGTTCTCGATACTGACGAGGCGGATGAAGTTCGGATTGCGCTCGTCGTGATCGAAGGTCGCCTCGATCAGCCGCCGCAAGCCTTCGCGCGCGTCGCAGCGCTCGATGTCGAGCTGGTCCTCTAGCGCGCGGATGTTGCGATAGGCCTCCGCCAGCACCGCGAGGTAGAGCTGCTCCTTGCCGCCGAAGTAGTAATAGATCATCCGCTTGGAGGTGCGGGTGCGCGCCGCGATCGCGTCGACCCGCGCGCCGGAATAGCCCTCCGAGGCGAATTCCTGCGTCGCCACTTCGATGATGTCGCGCTTGGTGCGCTCGGGGTCGTTGGTGCGCTTGTGGGCAGGGGGCATGCGCTTGAGCATCACTGTTTCTCCCACGCGTTTCTATGGATCACCTTGAAGGTGAAGGCAAATTTCGCAACTCCGTAGCGGGCTCCGAGGCAGTCTTGCATAAACGTACTAGTTCGTACATTATGAAGCGAAGAGAGTGACGGCAAGTCACCGCAAAGCACGGCGCAGCCCAAGAAGGTCGCCGGCCAAGACGCGGGATCTGCCGCATATCACACGGGGAGGATTTTCATGACGTTGACGTCAACCGCATCGCTGCACGCACCAATCGCGGCCGAGGCTACGCCGAGCAAGCTACCGAAGCGCGCCGCGCTCGTCAGCTTCGTCGGCAGCATGCTCGAATACTACGACTTCTTCATCTACGGCACCGCCGCCGCGCTGATCTTTCCAAAAGTGTTCTTTGCCAATGTCGACCCCTCGACCGCGACACTGCTCGCGCTGCTCTCCTTCGGCATCGGCTATATCGCGCGTCCCGTCGGCGCCGTCATCCTCGGCCATTTCGGCGACCGCATTGGGCGCAAGACGGTGCTGCTGTTCACGCTGGTCCTGATGGGCGGCTCGACGCTCGCGATCGGCCTGCTGCCGGATGCGAAAGCGATCGGCAACGCCGCGCCGATCATCCTGACGCTGCTGCGGCTGTTGCAGGGCCTGTCGGCCGCCGGCGAGCAGAGCGGGGCGAACTCGCTGACGCTCGAGCATTCCGCCAACTCCAACCGCGCCTTCTTCACGAGCTGGACGCTGAGCGGCACGCAGGCGGGTGCGATCCTTGCGACGCTCGTGTTCATTCCGGTGTCCAGCTTGCCGGAAGATCAGCTCCTGAGCTGGGGCTGGCGCATTCCGTTCCTGCTCTCCGCGCTGGTGCTGCTGGTCGCCTATCTCGTGCGGCGGACCATGCCGGAGACGCCGGTGTTCGAGGAGATCAAGGACAAGGCCCAGGTCGCACGCTTCCCAGTGGTCGCGCTCTTGCGCGACTACTGGCCGGACGTGCTGCGCGTAATCGTCTGCGCGCTGATCGCCACCGTCAGCACCATGACCGCCGTGTTCGCGCTCGGCTATGCCACCAGCAAGTTCGGCGTGGCGCGCCCGACCATGCTGTGGGCCGGCGTGCTCGGCAACGTCACCGCGCTGATCACCCAGCCATTCTGGGCGCTGCTCGCCGACCGGATCGGTCGCAAGCCGGTGTTCATCGGCGGCGTGCTCGGCTGCGCGGTGCTGCTGTTCCCGTACTTCATGCTGGTCACATCGGGCAACACGATCGCGATCTTCGCCGCCGCCATGATCCTGTCCGGCGTCGTCTATGCCGCGCCGAACGCGATCTGGCCGTCCTTCTATGCGGAAATGTTCGAGGCGCGCGTGCGTTATTCCGGCACAGCGATCGGCACGCAGCTCGGCTTCCTCGCCGCCGGCTTCACGCCGCTGGTGAGCGCGAGCCTGGTCGGCGACGGGCCGAACGGCTGGATCCCCGTCGCGATTTTCGTCGCGGTCTGTTGCGTGATCTCGGCCGCGGCCGCCGCGACGGCGCGCGAGACGCACACGGTCGACATTGCCGATCTCGGCAGGCGGCGCGGTTGAAGCAGAGGTGACATTCGCATGTTGACGCAGGCAGTTTCGACCACGAACGGGCCGGTCATCGGCCTCACGCAGAAGGGCGTGCGCGCCTTCAAGGGCGTGCCCTATGCGACTGCGCGACGCTTTGCGAAAGCCGTGCCGCCGCGCGCGTGGTCGGAGCCGATCGCCTGCACGGACTACGGCGCCTACGCGCCGCAGCCCGGTCATCTCGATCATGCGAATGAGGCCGCTTGTCTCAGCCTGAACATCTTTGCACCGGACGCAGTCGATCGGCCGTTGCCGGTGCTGTTCTTCATCCATGGCGGCGCCTTCGTCACCGGCGGCGGCGCCGATTATGACGGCAGCTTCCTCGCCGCTCAGGGGCCTGCCGTCATCGTCACCATCAACTACCGGCTCGGGCCGCTGGGCTTCCTGCAATTGCACCGCTTCGGTGGCGCGCTCGCGGAAGCCAACAATCTCGCGATGTCGGATGCGCTCGCAGCGCTCGACTGGGTGCGCGCCAACATCGCGAACTTTGGCGGCGATCCCGATGCGCTGACGCTGTTCGGCCAGTCCGCTGGCGCGTCCATGGTGATCGCGCTGGCGACCCTGCCGCAGGCCATGGGCAAGTTCGCGCGCGCCATCGCCTTCAGCGCGCCGGGCCGCGGCATCATGAACCCTGCGCATGCCGACGAAGTCGCGCGGCGCGTGATCGCCGAGCTCAAGCTCGAAAGCGATGCGAGCGCCATCGCAACGGTCCCGCTGCCGCAGCTCTTCGCGGCGGTGGACAGCGTCGGCCGCAGGCTGGCGGATGAGACGGAAGCCGGTACCGTGTTCGGCCCGGTGCTCGATGGCGCGGTGATCCCGCGTGATCCGATCTCGGCGATTGCCGATGGCGCGCTCCGCGACGTCCCGCTCTGGCTCGGCTCCTGCCGCGACGAGATGGAGATGTTCCTGAAGAGCACGCCCCCCGCCGCGATGATCCACGTCACCGAGCGGCACATTCGTTCAGCCTTCGGCGATGCCGGCTTCGAGCGCCTGCTCGCCTGCTACCGCGCGACCGCGCGTCCCGATGAAGATCCTTACGAGGCGTTGCTGTCGGATGCATTCTGGCATCGGCCGTTGGCCGCGATTGCGCGCCACCAGAGCGCGGCCGGCGGTGCCGTCTGGCTGAACCGGTTCGATCATCGTCCCGCACTGGAACCGTTCCTGTCGCAAGGGCCGACGCACGGTGCGGACAATGCCTGTGTCTGGGCGCATCTGCCTGACTTCATCGATCGCCCCATCCTCCGGCGCAAGGGCGGCCCGATGACACCGGGAGACATCGAAGTCGCCTTACGCCTTCAGGCCAACATGTTGCGCTTCGTCGCGACGGGTGCACCGGATGCAACTGACGCCTGGCCACGGTTCGAACTCGGCAAGCAACCACTCGCCATCTTCGACCGGCCGTTCCATATTGCTCGCCTCAACGAGGGCGAGCGCTTCCGCCTCTGGGCGGGGCTTGAAAGCCTGTCAGCCCCGACCGGCAATAACAAGAAGACGGTGATGCAGGCGGGCTAAGCACGTCGAGGCCGGCTCCGTAGCCGGATGAAGCCAACGGTGCTCAGCCCATTCGATCCGGCAACCGTCCAGGTCCGAGTTGGTCGTGAACCTGCGGTGACGAACGCTCAATCGAGCGATTGTGCAAAATTGCGATAAGGCCTGGCGGAAGGCGCGGCAAGGCCTCCATCTTTTCCAAGATAGTAAGCTGCTTCACATTCGGTGCGCCTCCCCCGTTGATATAAAGGCAACGACAAGACGACCGCCCACCAGGTGTATCGGCCGTTCGTGCGCTGGGTAACGCTCAACGCCTCGCCGCTCTTGGGGAAGGGAATTTCGGTCATTGGCAAGGAGATCACCATGAGCGTGGCGCTCCTCTTTCGAAAGGTCGTAATCGGTGCCGCCGAGTCTTCGTTAGATGTCGCGGGGGCCGCGCTTTTGCCTGGTGCCTGGCCCATCGTGAAGGGAGCTCTTACCCCGGTGCTCGATCGCTTGAAGCAGCGGTTTGGGGGGCAGGATGTAACTGCGTCAACGCAACTGGCAAGCGACGCCGCGTCGGCCTTCGAACGGGATGAACACCTACAGGAGCTCTTCCGCACCAACTTACTCGCCGCCCTGGAGCCGGTCGTCCGCGGACAGAAGGAGATCGGTCAGGACGTGCAGAAATTGATGCTGATTGCCCTCGGCAATACCAAGGCCCTTGAGGATCTGCTTGGAGGCGTGAGCAGGATTGAGGAGGTGCTTGCGGGCGGCGTCAGCCTGAAGCCAGACGATATCGAGAAACTGGCGGCGACCGTTGCGCGCTATGTCAAGGTGAACGATCAGACACGCACAATTGCGCAACAAGAAATGGGACAAGTTGCCGGTGAACTCATCAAGCGCCAGGCTGCGCGTATCGAGGCACGCGCGGTCGAGCTCATTCGAGATCATAAACTGGACCGAGCGGCGGATGAAGTACGGGAAGGACTGGTGCTGGTTTCAGTACTACTGAACGAGGCGCCCTCGGATACCAGCGTCAGGGTGTTGCTCGGCTACTTCTACAAGGCGATGGCTCAAATATTCACCGAGGCCAGCAGCACGGTTGAGGCGAATCTCTATCTCGACCGCGCCAGCGAGGTGTTCGAGCTCGTGAAGGATGTTATTCCCGCCGACAAGAAGACTATCGGCGACGTGGCAAGCGCCATCAATGGGATCGGCAACGTGTACTACGGACGAGGAGAGTACGAGAAGGCAATCGACAACTTCCGTCTCGCAACGACCTTAGTGCCGAACTACGCCTACGCGTGGCACGACATGTTCGGCGCTTACGACGGGCTGGCGCGCAGAGGTAAGATTGACCTCAAGGAATTGCGCCACGCATTGCTGAAAACCAAGGAGACGGGACAGGGCACTCCCGGCCTCGACGCCGGTTACATCGCGCAGTTGGAGAATACGCTGCGCGGATGGGAACAGCAGGCGGCACAACCTTGAGATCATCTGTTTTGCCCGTTTCACGGAGAAGCGCGAGTCCGCTGCACCGCGGGATTTTGGCCGGCCGCTTGGCCGTCAGCGCAGCGCAATAGATTGATTTACCTCAAGACGGTAACCGGAACGCGGGCGCAACCTTCCGAAGGTAGCGATACGTCCGGACAATCGGGAGGTGAGGCATGTACCGGCATATTCTCATTCCGACAGATGGGTCGGAGCTGGCGGAGCATGGGGTGAAGCACGGGTTGGCGCTGGCGAAATCCCTTGGAGCCAAGGCATCCGTGATCTTCGTCGTGGAACCGTTTTCGGAATTGACGGGGCGGTTCCTTGAAGCCGTCGCGACATATGCTGAGCTGCGCAAGGAGCAGGCCAGGAGCGTGTTGGATCGTGCGGCAAAGGCGGCCAAGGAGGCCGGTGTTTCCTGCGAGACGATTCAGGTGGAGAGCGGGCACCCCGATCAAGCCATCATCGCAGCAGCCGAGGACAAGGGCTGCGATCTCATCGTCATGTCATCGCATGGGCGCAGTGGGCTTTCCATGCTTCTTATCGGCAGCGTGACGAACAAGGTGCTGACGCAGGCGAAAACCCCCGTACTGGTTTGTCAGTGAGCGTGCGGACTGCGCGATGGGTCAGATAAACCCGGATCAGAACTGGATCTCGGGAGGAATGTCTTCGGCGCTGAGGCCGACGGTTTCGAAAGCCTTGAGCAGCCATTCGCGGGTCTGGCCCAGCGCGCGGTTGTAGTCGGCCCAGGCGCTGAGGAAATCCTTGTAGCGGCGATCACCTTCGGCGCGGATGCCCAGATTGGTCGGCAGCGTGAGCAGCGGCCGTGGCACCGCGAGCTCGCCGAGCGTCGGGTTCTTCTTCAACGTCGCGACCGACAGCACGGCGAGCGATATGTTGCAGTCCGCCCGTCCGGTGGACACGGCGAGGATCGCCTCGTTACGCTCCTTGAAGCCGAGGATTGTCGCCTTCGGACAATAGCGCCGCGCGATCGTCTCATGCGTCGAGCCGATGTCGACGGCGATCTTGACCTCGGGCTTGTTGATCTCCGCCCAGGTCTGCGGCTTGGCAAAACCCTTCTTGGTGATGACGGTGAAGGAGTGCACCAGGATGGGCGAGGAGAAGTCGATGACCAGCGCGCGTTCGGGCGTCGGGTTCACGGCAAAGGCGAGGTCGATCTTCTCGGCCTGGAGATCGAGGATCTGGTTGCCCCAGGTCGATTCCAGCGTCTCCACCTTGGCGCCGAGCTTGCCGGCGATGTCGTTCGCCATGTCGATGCAGGCGCCCGACCATTGATTGGTGGCGAGGTCCTTGTGGAAATAGGGGTCCTGGCCGGCGATGACCGCGATCCGCAGCACGCCGCTCTTCTTGACCCGGTCGAGGGTGGAGCTTGGTGCGGTGTCAGCCGTGGCCGAGGCGGCTGCGGCCATCGCAGCGCCGGCGAGGGCAACGGTGGTGAGTGCGTCCCTGCGATTCATGTGCAGTTCTCCTGGGCAGTGACCCCTGAACATCCAACCCCGGCTTCTGGACTATTTCTGTATTCAGACTAAAATGCAATACGGTATTTTTAGCTTGAGGAAGATCAGCCGATGCGCGCCCTGTTCGTCGATGCCAACGACACGCTTGCCGCCGTCACCGAAAGGCTGCTGCGCGAGGACAGCCTCCCGGTCGGCATCAACCGCGACCCGGCAATCTCACCCGACGACCTGCCGCGCCTCCTGGACGGTGTGGAGATCATGATCGTCGATCACACCGCCGTGCCGACCGCGGTTGCCGCGAAATGCGCGGCCCTGAAGCACGTCGTCTTCCTCGGCACCGGCGCGCGCAGCTACATGAATCCGGACGAGCTCGGCCAGCAAGGCATCGCCGTGCACACCATCAAGGGCTATGGCGACACCGCGGTCGCCGAATGCGCGATAGCGCTGATGTGGGCTTCTGCCAAAAATTTTGGCGAGATGGATCGCGGCATGCGCGAGGGCAACTGGCTGCGCCGCGACGCGCTCCAACTCACCGGCAAGACGCTCGGCCTGATCGGCTTTGGCGGCATCGCCGCGGAAGCCGCGCGCATGGCGCTCGGCTGCGGCATGAAGGTGATCGCCTGGAACAGGACGCCGAAGACGCATCCGGGCGTCGAGTTCGTTCCGCTGGAAAAGCTGCTGGCGGAGAGCCACGTGGTCTCGCTGCATCTCTTGCTCAACGACGAGACCAGAAACTTCCTCTCCCGTGAGCGCATCGCGATGATGCGTCCCGGCAGCATCCTGATCAATACGGCGCGCGGTGCCGTCGTCGATGAAGAAGCCATGATGGATGGTTTGCGCTCGGGCCATATCGGGCATGCCGGCCTCGACGTCTTCACCGTCGAGCCGCTGCCGGCAGGCCATCCGCTGACCAAGCTTCCAAACGTCACGCTGTCGGCGCATTCGGCATTTCGCACGCCGGAGGCGAGCGACAATCTGATCGGTGCGGCGCTCGATCATTGCCGCCGCATCATCGCTGGTAGCCGCTAGTTGCAAACATCGGGGATGGGCATGACGTCGGCGCAGGATACGCAAAGCCTTTCGATCTTGCGCGCTCTGTCCGCCTGTCCTACGCCACCTCAGAACAAAACTGGCGCGAAGGCGCTTTGAACGCATCGCCAAAGCCTCTTAGGGAGCTGTCATGACCATTCGTAACGCCCGCACCGGGGGCCAGATCCTGATCGACCAGCTGGTCGCGCAAGGCGTCGAGCGCGTCACCTGCGTGCCGGGCGAGAGCTATCTCGCCGCGCTCGATGCGCTACATGACAGCCCGATCGACGTGATGATCTGCCGCGCCGAAGGCGGCGCCGCGATGATGGCGGAAGCCTATGGCAAGCTCACGGGACGCCCCGGCATCTGCTTCGTCACCCGCGGTCCGGGCGCGACCAATGCCAGCCACGGCGTCCATATCGCGATGCAGGATTCCACCCCGATGATCCTGTTCGTCGGCCAGGTCGATACCGGCATGCGCGAGCGCGAGGCGTTCCAGGAGCTCGACTACAAGGCGGTGTTCGGCACCATGGCGAAATGGGCTGTCGAGATCGATCGCCCCGATCGCATTCCCGAGCTCGTCGCGCGCGCGTTTCGCGTCGCGATGCAGGGCCGTCCCGGCCCCGTCGTGATCGCGCTGCCGGAGAACATGCTGACCGAGACGGCCGCGGTTGCCGATGCGCCGCGCGTCGAGGCCGCCGTGAGCTGGCCGGCGCCGGCCGATCTCGAACGGATGGCTGTGATGCTTGCGGACGCGAAATCGCCGCTCGTCGTGCTCGGTGGTTCCGGCTGGACGGCAGAAGCAGCCAAAGGGATCGCGCGCTTCGCCGAGCGGTTCGACCTGCCGGTCGCAACCTCGTTCCGCCGGGCGTCGCTGATCGACGCCGATCATTCGCACTATGCCGGCGATCTCGGCATTGGGCCGAGCCCGAGCCTGAAGGCGCGCATCACCGGCGCCGATGTCATCCTGCTGATCGGCGGCCGGCTATCGGAGATGCCGTCCTCGTCCTATTCGCTGCTCGATATTCCCGTGCCGAGCCAGAAGTTGATCCACGTTCATCCGGGATCGGAGGAACTCGGCCGTGTCTATCAGCCGGCGCTTGCGATCCAGGCCGCTCCGGCAGCCTTTGCCGCGGCCGTCGAGACGCTGAAGCCTGCCGCGACGCCGGCCTGGAAGGGCGAGGCGGCCAAGGCGCATGCGGACTATCTTTCCTGGACCGAGACGGCGCGCGAGCTGCCGGGCACGTTCCAATACGGGCAGGTCATGACGTGGCTGCGCGATCGCCTGCCGAAGGATGCGATCGTCTGCAATGGCGCCGGCAACTATGCCGGCTGGCTGCATCGCCATCACCGCTTCCACGCCTTTGCCGCGCAGCTTGCGCCGACCTCAGGCTCGATGGGCTACGGCGTGCCGGCCGGCGTGCTCGCCAAGCGGCAACATCCGGATCGCGTCGTCGTCGCGTTTGCCGGCGACGGCTGCTTCCTGATGAACGGCCAGGAGTTCGCGACCGCCGTGCAGTATGACGCAGCCCTGATCGTTGTCGTGATCGACAACGCGCAATACGGCACCATCCGTATGCACCAGGAGCGCGACTATCCAGGCCGCGTGGTCGGCACGCAGCTCAAGAACCCGGATTTTGCGATGTACGCAAAAGCCTTCGGTGGCCATGGTGAGCGCGTCGAGCGCACGGAGGAGTTTGCGCCCGCCTTCGAGCGCGCGCTGGCCTCCGGCAAGCCGTCGATCCTGCACTGCCTGATTGATCCGCGCGCGATGTCGGTCGGCAAGGATTTCGTGCCGCAGGAGACGACGCGCTGATGTCGCAGGGCCGCCACATTGCCATCATCGGCGCCGGCGCGGTCGGCGTGATCAGCGCCATCGAGGCGCTGCGCGAGGGCTATCGCGTTACGCTGATCGATCCGGGCGAGCCCGGCGGCGAGCAGGCGGCAAGCTATGGCAATGCCGGCTGGCTGTCGTCGCATTCGGTGATCCCGCCGGCCGAGCCCGGCATCTGGAAGAAGGTGCCGGGCTATCTGATGGACCCGCTCGGGCCGCTCGCGATCCGCTGGTCTTATCTGCCGAAAGCATTGCCCTGGCTGATCAAATACCTGCTCTCGGGCTGGACCGAAGTGCGTGTCGAGAAGACTGCGGTGGCGCTGCGCGATCTGCTGAAGGACGCGCCGCTCCTGCACAGGAAGCTCGCGGAGGAGGCCGGCGTTTCCGAGCTGATCGAACGCAACGGCGTGATGCATGTCTTCCCCTCGCGCGCAAATTTCGACGGCGATCTCGGCTGGCGCATCCGCAAGCGCGTCGGTGTCGAATGGCTGGAGCTCTCCGCGGACGAGATGCGCCAGCGCGAGCCGGATCTTCATCCGCGCTATACGTTCGGTGTGGTGGTGGAGGAGGCCGGGCGCTGCCGCGATCCCGGCGCGTATGTTGCAGCCCTTGCCAATCATGCGCTCGCCAGCGGTGCAAAGCTGGTGCGCGCCAGGGCGACCGGCCTCAAGCTCAACGGCAGCAAGCTCGTTGCTGTCCTCACCGAGACCGGCGAGATCGCCTGCGACGCCGCGGTGGTCGCAGCAGGCGCGCGCTCAAAGCTGCTCACCGCATCCGTCGGCGATCCGCTGCCGCTCGAGACCGAGCGCGGCTATCACGTCATGATCGAGCATCCGGAAGTAGGGCCTCGCAGCTCGATGATGGCCTCCGACGCCAAAATGGTCGTGAACTGGACCAACAAGGGCCTGCGCGCCGCCGGCACGGTCGAGATCGCGGGCCTCGACGCGGAGCCAAACTGGAAGCGCGCCGAGATTTTGCGCGACCATCTCTTCAGCATGTTTCCAAAACTGCCGAAAGACATTCCGGCCTCACGCATCAAGATGTGGTTCGGCCATCGCCCGAGTATGCCGGACGGCCGTCCGTGCATCGGCTATGCCCGCGCCTCGCGCGATGTCGTCTATGCGTTCGGCCATGGCCATGTCGGCCTCGTCGGCTCCGCCCGCACCGGCCGCCTCGTCGCGCAACTCGTCAGCGGCAAGACACCGGAGATTCCGCTTGAACCGTTCGCGCCCACGCGTTTCCTCTGAGATCGCATCATGACCTATCCGGAAAATTCCCCCTCCCGCATCGCCCGTGGCGGCAAGGCGCTCTATGGCGCGCCGCTCGGCATTCTGATGCTGGAAGCGCGCTTTCCCCGCATTCCCGGCGACATGGGCAATGGCACGACCTGGCCGTTCCCGGTGCTCTATCGCGTGGTGAGCGGCGCGACGCCCGAGAAGGTGGTGCTGAAGGGTGCGGCCGGGCTGCTGCCAGATTTCATCGATGCGGCGAGGGAGCTGGTGAGACTGGGTGCGGAAGCGATCACCACCAATTGCGGCTTCCTCGCGCTGTTTCAGAAAGAGCTTGCCGCGGCCGTCGGCGTGCCGGTGGCGACGTCATCCTTGATGCAGGTGCCGTGGGTGCAGGCGACGCTGCCGCCGGGCAAGCGCGTCGGTCTCGTCACGGTGTCGGGCTCGACCCTGTCGCCGGCCCATCTGGAAGGTGCCGGCGTGCCGCTCGACACGCCGCTGGTCGGCACCGAGAACGGCAAGGAATTTTTCCGCGTCCTGATCAAGGCCGAGAAGGACGACATGGACATTGCCCAGGCCGAGCGCGATGTGGTCGAAGCCGGCAAGGCGCTCGTGGCGAAGCATCCTGATGTTGGGGCCATCGTGCTTGAATGCACCAACATGCCGCCCTACGCTGCCGCATTGCAGGCGGAGGTGGGCCTGCCTGTCTATGATATCTATTCCATGATCAATTGGTTTCATGCCGGACTGCGGCCGCGCCGGTTCGGTTAGAGGTCGAAAAGCTGCCCATGAACAAGCATCTGGAACTCGCCTCGGACAGCATCGTCGATCGCGTCTATGAACAGCTCAAGGCGATGGCCGTGAGCTACGAGTTCAAGCCGGGCGAACGGCTCAACGAGGGTGAGCTGGCAAAGCGCCTCGGCGTCAGCCGCACGCCGCTGCGTGAAGCGCTCAATCGGCTCAACACCGAAGGCTTTCTGCGCTTCACCCCGGGCAAGGGGTTCTTCTGCCGTGAGCTCGATGCGCACGAGATCTTCGATCTCTACGAGCTGCGCAAGTCGATCGAGGTTGCCTCGATCCGCCTCGCCATCAAGCGGGCCAGGGATGAGGACATCGACGCGCTGCTCAAATTCCTCGAGGCCACGGGCCCCGATCCCGGCGAGCGTTCGTCGGTCGAGCTGGTCGAACTGGATGAGACCTTTCACGAACGGCTGATGGCGATGTCGAACAATGCCGAGATGCTGCGCGTCTTGCGCAACGTCAACGCCCGCATCCGCTTCGTGCGCTGGATCGACATGGACCGCGTCAATCGCTCCAACACGCAGGCCGAGCACCGCGCCGTCGTCGAGGGCCTCAAGGCGCGCGACGAGGCGACATGCGTCTCCGTGCTGGAAAAGCACATCGACCGCCGGCTCGATCGCATCACCTCTGCGATCAAGGAAGGCTACGCGCAGATCTACATGCCGGCGGCGAGGTCGGCGGGGAGTTGATCGGGTGAGGGCGCTCCTCATCGGCAGGCGGGGTTGGCTGCGTCCGGCATCACCAGGAACGTGATTGTCTTCGGCTCCAAACCAACCGTCCCGGCGGATGTCGTGCGCGCATTGAGCGCTGGAAGCCTGTCGTTGGCATCGAGCTCGAGTGCTTTTCCGTTCAACCGCACGGTCGCGCGTTGCAGCCGCGTCGCATGCAGTGTGTAGCGCTCTGACGCGCTCGGCAGGTTCAGGCTGCGCGACTTGCTCCGCGACGTGTTGATCGCAAGGATGGATACGGCGCCCGGCATCTCGGGATGGCAATGCGCATACAGGTAAAGGTCGGGCGTGCTGCTAGCGCCGGCGTCGAGCACGATCGTTCCCATCAGGCGATGCCACAGCAGCGCGGCCCAGTAGTTCGGGCGCGGCAAAAACGTCGTCTCGTCGAGCAGCCCGTAGTCGCTCGCGGCCAGCGTGTTGTGCATGACGACCCGAACGCCAGCCTTCGCGAGCCGTCCGAGCTGGTCGAGATAGCGGAACGTGTCGAGGAAGGTCGCGTCGGAGGCCTTGCCGCCGCAGGCGGCATCGGCCGTCTCCGTCAGCCAGATCGGCGTGCCCGGTTCGAATTCGTCGCGCAAGCTGCGGTAGATCGAGAGCGCGCGACCGGTGCGCGCGAGCCAATCCTCCGATAGCGCCTGCGCAGGATCATCGCGGACGCCGCAGCGGGGCGAGAGCGTGTTGTAGTGATGATAGGAAAAGCGATCGAGGCCCGCGCCGGATGCTGCGAGCAGATCGCGCGTCCGGATACCGCCGGCCGACGGTGAGGGCGAGTCGCCGACGGAGCTCGGGCCGACCATTAGCATATCGGGCGCATGCTGGCGCATCCACGCGCGGAAGATCGCGAAGTCGCGGCCATAGGCCTTTGCATCATAGCCCGGCGGCGCGCGGTTCATGGCCGCGAGCGTCGGCTCGTTCATGAATTCGGCGGCTGCGATGCGGCTGCCGAGCGACTGCGTGAAGGAGAGAAGCTGTTGCGCCTGGTCGGGCGCCCAACGGCCGTCTGCATTGCGGCTGCCCGCACTGACGGCAAACGACGTCATGATCTCCGCATTCACCGCGCGTGCAAAGTCGACGACACCGCGCCACTGCGCACGGCTCAGCACGGAGTCGAAACCGGGAGGCGGTGCAGCCGGGGCGTTGTCCGTATCGGCAAAGAACGTCGCGTTCGCCCAGGTGCCGCTGACGCGCATATAGGCCGGACCCAGAGCAGCAGCGAGCATGCGCAGCCGTGTGTTGGCGAGATCGATCGGCGGCCTGTAGCTGTAGCGATCCTGCGCGATCTGCGCGTTCGCGTGCGGCCGTCGAGGATAGGGCTTCCAGAAGCGGCCGCCCGTCACCTCGACCATCTCGACATTGTAGGACTGAAAGCGCGCGTCGATCGTGCCGATCGCTTTCATCTGCGCTGGTTCGAGCAACGACTCGCTCGCACCGAGCGCGTGACACGTCGTCGCGACGAACAGCGCAACGCAGATCGCGCGCGTCGCGCGAGGTCGCATGTTCCGTTCAACCCGCCGCTTTGTATACACGCTCTGGCGCCTTCTTATGCGCGCTGCCAAATCCAGATGCAGCGGCGCAAACCATTAGGCCCATTTATATCGCGAATTTTTACTTCCAATTTTACTTCGCAAAATCCGGCCAATAGCCTCACGCGCAACTGATCACATCCGCAAGCCGGTCAATGACGACCGGCGCGAGCGTTCATCGTAGCCAACGAGGGTTGCCATGCTTGACAGGGACAAGGGAAATTCCACTTCCGATCCGGCGGGAACGGAAGCCAAGTTGACCGACAAGTCGACGAAAAAGCTGAGCCGGCGCACACTGTTGAAGGGTGCCGCAGCGGTCGCGGGCGCGGCCGCAGGCTCGGACGCGATCCGCGGTTTCCCGACCATCTGGGCGCAGGAGATCAAGGACATCGAGCTTCGCCATGTCGGCGTCTCCTATTCGGTGGTGAAGGCGATCGGTGACCAGGCAGCCAAGGATCTAGGCTTCAAGGTGACGATGCAGAACCTCGACACCTCCGCCGCCATCAACCGCTTCATAAGCCAGCCTAATACGGTCGACATCGCCGATCTTGAGGGCTGGCAGGCCAAGCTCGCGGCCAAGCGCGGTGTCATCCAGGGCATCGAGGTCAAGAAGATCAAGGAGTTCGACAACATCCTGCCGATCTTCACCAAGGGCGAGATCGACGGCCACAAGATCCCTCGCCAAGGCATCTCGCCGTATGAAGCCATGTATATCGCCAAGCCCGACGCCCAGGACCTCCATGACGGCGTGACCGAATGGGCGACGTTCCTGCCGCAGGTCTACAACGCCGACTCCATCGGCTACCGGCCCGATCTCGTCGGCCACGACGTCACCGAGTGGAAGGACCTGATCGATCCGAAATTCAAGGGCAAGGCCGCGATCCTCGACGTGCCCGCGATCGGCATCATGGATGCTGCGCTCTGCTTCGAGAGCGCGGGCCTGATCAAGTATGGCAACAAGGGCAACATGACCAAGGAGGAGATCGACTTCACCTGCAACAAGCTGATCGAATTGAAGAAGGACGGCCAGTTCCGCGCGACCTGGACCACCTTCGACCAGTCGGTGCAGCTCATGGCGGCGGGCGAGGTGATCATCCAGTCGATGTGGTCGCCGGCGGTCGCCGCGGTGCGCGTGAAGGAGATCCCCTGCGTCTACGCGCCGGTCAACGTCAAGAACGGCAAGGAAGGCTATCGCGGCTGGTGCAACGGCATGGGGCTGATGAAGCACCTCTCCGGCAAGAAGCTCGAGGCCGCCTACGAATATCTCAACTGGTATCTTTCGGGCTGGCAGGGCGGCTTCGTCGCGCGCTACGGCTATTACAGCCCGGTGCCCTCGACCGCGAAGAAGTTTTTGACGCCGGCCGAATGGGCGTTCTGGTACGAGGGCCAACCCGCGCCCGAGGTGATCAACGATCCCTACGGCGTGCCGATGGAAAAGTCCGGCACCAAGCGCGATGGCGGCTCGTTCCTCGACCGCGTCAAGAACATCTCCTGCTGGAACACGCTGATGGACGAAGCCGCTTACATGAACAAGCGCTGGAACGACTTCAAGGTGGCGTAAATCCTGCTTCTCCCTGACGTGAGCGAGAGCCGGCGCGGCGACGCGCCGGCTCCGAGGACCGAAGGCGTTCGCCGATATGCAGTCCAGTCAAACCCCACCACGCGCCAATCTCGCCGGCTGGCTCTGCGTATCGCCGCTGGTAGCGGTGCTCGTCCCGTTCTTCGTGGCGCCGATCCTGGTCGTTCTGGCGGCAAGCTTCTTTGCGACTGACGGCTTTGGCGGGTTGACGCCCGGCTTCACACTGTCGAACTACATCGAGGTGCTGCATTCGGCGCTGACGCTGAAGCTGTATCTGGCGACCATCAAGTTCACGGTGCTGACCTGGATCTTCACCCTGATCATCGGCTTCTTCGTTGCCTACTTCCTGGTGTTCCACGTCCGTAACCAGCTTCTGGCGATCGGCCTGTTCCTGCTCTGCACCGTGCCGTTCTGGACCTCCAACATCATCCGCATGATTTCCTGGATTCCGCTGCTCGGCAAGGAGGGGCTGATCAACCAGGCGCTGCTCGCGACCGGCGCGATCCATCAGCCGCTGGAAGTGCTGCTGTTCTCCGACCTCGCGGTGGTTATCGCCTACGTTCACCAGCTGACGATCTTCATGATCGTGCCGATCTTCAACTCCATGGCGCGGATCGACAAGAAGCTGATCGAGGCCGCCATCGACGCCGGGGCCAGCCGCTTCGACATCATGCGCCTGATCGTGGTGCCGATGTCCAAGAGCGGCATCGCGCTCGGCACCATCTTCGTGGTCTCGATCGTGATGGGCGACTTCTTCGTGGTGAAGGTGATGTCCGGCGGCGGCTCGGCCTCGGTGGTGAGTGCGTTCTACGAGGACGTCGGCGTGCTGCAATACCCGACCGCGGCGGCGAGCGCGGTGCTGCTGACGCTGGTGCTGGTCGCGGTCGTGTCGCTGATCCTGCGTACCGTCGATATCCGCCAGGAGATCACGCGATGAGCGCGGTGCTTACCGACATGCAAGGCGCAGTCGCGCCCGCGACGACCAAGGCGATCGCGCCGAGCCGGGGTCAGCGGCCCTGGACCTTCTACGTGCTCGCGAGCCTGTTTACGCTTTACGTGCTCGCGCTCTACGGCCCGATGATCTGCATCTACATCCTGTCGTTCCAGGATATCCGCGGCGGGCTGGTCTTCCCGATGAAGGGCCATTCGCTGCACTGGTTCGTCGATCTCTTCACGCAGGTGCGGACCGGTGACGTCAAGGGCTCGTTCGATCGCTCGATCAAGCTCGCCGTCATCGTCACCATCATCACCGTGGTGATCTCGTTCCTCGCCGGCCTCGGCTTCCGCCGGCGCTTTGCCGGCGATGCCGTCGTCTTCTACATGATGATCGGCAGCCTCGTCGCGCCGGGCCTGGTGCTCGGTCTCGGCACGGGCCTCTTGTTCCAGGCGCTCGGCCTCAACGCGAGCTGGTACACCTCGGCGCTCGGCGCGCAGCTCTCCTGGACGCTGCCCTTCGGCGTGCTGGTCATGTTCGCGGTGATGTCGCGCTACAACCGCGCGTGGGACGAGGCGGCCTACGATCTCGGCGCGAGCCGCTGGCAGACGATCTGGCTGGTGATCGTCCCCGTCCTGGCACCGGGCATCGTCGCAGTGGCACTGTTTGGCTTCACGCTCTCTTACGACGAATTCGCCCGCAGCCTCCAGACCGCCGGTTCGCTCAATACGCTGCCGCTGGAGATCTGGAGCATGACGCTGAACGTCACCTCGCCCTCGCTCTACGCGCTCGGCACGGTGACGACCATCATCTCCTTCATCGTCATCGGCGCAAGTCTTGGCACCATCGTGCTGATCCAGAAGAAGCGCGGCAGCCGGGCGAAAGGTTAGAGGTTTCTTGGGAATGACGATCGAGCGCGGCGATATCGAACTGGCGGGCGTCTGCAAGAGCTTTGACGGCGTGACCAATGTTGTCGACGGCGTCAATTTGAAGATCGCCGACGGCGCCTATTGCTGCTTCATCGGACCGTCCGGCTGCGGCAAGACCACGATCCTGCGCATGATCGCGGGCCATGAGGATCCGACTGCCGGCGAGATCGTTATCGGCGGCCAGAACGTCGTCGGGCTCGCGCCGGTGCAGCGGCGCACCGCGATGATGTTCCAGTCCTACGCGCTGTTTCCGCATCTCACCGTGCGCGACAATATCGCCTTCGCGTTGCGCGTCCGAGGCCTGTCAAAGGCCGACCGCCTGCGCGCGGCGGATGCGATGATCGAGAAGGTGCGGCTGACGAGCTTTGCCGATCGCCTGCCGGCTCAGCTCTCCGGCGGCCAGCAGCAGCGCGTCGCGCTGGCGCGCGCCGCGATCACCGAGCCGCGGGTGCTGCTCCTGGACGAGCCGCTGTCTGCGCTCGACGAGCAGCTCCGCGTGCAGATGCGTCAGGAGCTGCGGCGGATGCAGCAGGAGCTCGGCATCACCTTCATCCACGTCACCCACACCCAGCTCGAGGCGATTGCGCTCGCCGATCTCGTCGTGGTGATGGAGCAGGGCAGGATCAAGCAGGCGGGGCGGGCGCGGGACGTCTACGCCCATCCGCACGACCGCTACGTCGCCGAGTTCATGGGCGGCCAGAACGTGCTATCGGGCCGGGTCGAGAAGGTGAACGGTGCGAGCTTCGTGCTGGCGCAGGCCGCGCCCGGCGGCATCGAGGTGCCGCTCCAGGCGCGGGCGAAGATCAGTGTCGGGGACACCGTCGATATTGCGGTGCGCCGTGACGACGTCACGCTGGTCAGGCCGGGACAGGCGCTGCCCGCGGGCTGCTCGACCTCGCTGCCGAGCCGCGTGCTCGCGATCGAATACCAGGGCTATTTCGTCAAGGTCATGCTCGACGCCGTGCCCGACGACGAGTTCGTCGCCTATGTGCCGGAAAAGACCTTCTTCGCAGATCCCCTCAATGTCGGCGATGTCGTGTTGGCCACCTGGACAACCGACCGCGCCCGCCCGCTTGCCTAAAGACCCGTCGCGCACAGGGAGTTTTGATCGTGCAGATATCCTTCACACTCAACGGCCGGCCGACCACGGTCGATGTCGAACCGGCAACGCTCGTCGCCGAGCTCCTGCGCGAGCAGCTCAACATGACCGGCACCCATATCGGATGCGACACCAGCCAGTGCGGCGCCTGCGTCGTGCATCTCGACGGCCTCCCGGTGAAGAGCTGCACGCTGCTCGCACCCGCGCTCGACGGCGCGACGCTTCTGACCATCGAAGGCCTCCAGGGCGCGCCGGACTCGAACCGGCTGCACCCGATGCAGGAAGCGTTTCGCGAGAACCACGGCCTGCAATGCGGCTTCTGTACGCCCGGCATGGTGATGACGGCCGTCGCGCTCGCCAAGGACAAGCCGTCACTGAGCGAGGCGGAGGTCCGCCACGGTCTCGAAGGCAATATCTGCCGCTGTACCGGCTACCAGAACATCGTCCTGTCCGTGATGGCCGGTGCGGCGGCCATGAATGCTGCGGCCAAGGGAGAGTGACCATGGGCAACGTGATCGGCATCGGCGCGGCTCCGAAGCGAAAGGAGGACCAGCGCTTCCTCACCGGACGCGGCAACTATGTTTCCGACATCAAGCGTCCCGGCATGGCGGCCGGCGTGTTCGTCCGCTCGCCGCATGGACATGCGATCCTGCGCGGCATCGACAAGAGCGCCGCGCTGGCCGCATCCGGCGTCGTTGCCGTGCTGACCGGCGATGACGTCGCGGCCGACGGCTTGGGCTCGCTGCCGTGCGGCTGGGGCATCACGGATGCCAAGGGCGTGCCGATGAAGGAGCCGCCCTTTCCGATGCTGGCGCAAGGCAAGGTGCGCTTCGTCGGCGACATGGTCGCGTTCGTCGTCGCGGAGACGGTGGAGCAAGCCAATTCGGCGGCCGAGCTGTTGAAGATCGACTACGAGGTGCTGCCCTCGGTCGTCGGCGTGCTCGATGCGGTCCATCCAGGCGCGCCGCAATTGTTCGACGACGTGCCGAACAACATCTGCTGCGACTGGGAGCTCGGCGACAAGAGCGCGGTCGAGACCGCGTTCCGCAAAGCCGCGCATGTCGCAAAGCTCAGCCTCGTCAACAACCGCCTGATCGGCAACCCGATGGAGCCGCGCGCGGCGATCGCGGAATACGAGCCCGGCACCGACCGTTACACGCTGTGGAGCACCAGCCAGTTTCCGCATGTCGTGCGCTTCCTGATGGGCGCGCTGGTGCTGAAAATCCCGCAGCACAAACTGCGCGTGGTGGCGCCCGACGTCGGCGGCGGCTTTGGCGTCAAGCAGTTCCACTATGGCGAGGAGGCCGTGATCACCTGGGCCGCCAGGCGCGTGATGCGGCCGATCAAATGGGTTGCAAGCCGCTCGGAAGGCTACGTGTCGGACCGCCACGGCAGGGATCACGTCACCGAGGCCGAGCTGGCGCTGGATGAGACCGGGAAATTCCTCGCCTTCCGCGTCAAGACGCTCGCCAATATGGGCGGCTATCTCTCGACCTTCGGGCCGAACATCCCGACCAATCTCTATGGTCCGCTGCTCAGCGGCGTCTACACGATGCCCGCGATCTACTGCAACGTGAAGGTGGTGTTCACCAACACCGTGCCGGTCGATGCCTATCGCGGCGCCGGCCGCCCCGAGGCGACCTTCGTGCTGGAGCGCATCGTCGATGTCGCGGCCGCCGAGATGGGGATCGACCGCGTCGAGATCCGCCGTCGCAACATGATCCCGAAGGAGGCCTATCCCTATCAGACGCCGGTGCTGGTGCAGTACGATTCCGGCGATCCGATGGGATGTCTCGACGGCGCGCTGGCCGCGGCCGACGTCAAGAACTTTGGTGCGCGCAAGGCGGCCTCGCAGCGCAAGGGCAAGTTCCGCGGACTCGGCTACTCGACCTATGTCGAGGCCTGCGGTCTCGCACCCTCGCGCTTCGCCGGCCGGCTGGGCGCGCGCGGCGGTCTCTATGAGAGCGCCACGGTGCGCGTGCATCCGACCGGCCAGGTGACGGTCATGATCGGAACGCATAATCACGGCCAAGGACATGAGACGACCTTCGCGCAGATCGTCTCGGACAAGCTGGGGGTGGCTTTCGAGAATGTCGACATCGTGTTCGGCGATACCGATCGCGTGCAGTTCGGCATGGGTACCTATGGCTCGCGCTCCCTCGTCGTCGGCGGCGCCGCGCTGTCGAAAGCCGCAGACAAGGTGATCGTGAAGGGCAAGAAGATCGCTGCGCATCTGCTGGAGGCCGCCGAAGTCGATATCCAGTTCGAGGCCGGAAAGTTCTCGGTGGCGGGCACGGACCGCACGAAGACGTTCGAGGAGATCGCGGGCGCCGCCTACGTGCCGCACGACTATCCGCTCGAGGTGCTGGAGCCTGGGCTGGAGGAGCAGGCCTATTACGACCCGGTGAACTTCACCTATCCGGGCGGCTGCCACATCGCGGAGGTCGAGGTCGATCCGGAGACGGGAACGGTGACGCTCGTCAACTACACCGCGGTCGACGACGTCGGCACCGTCATCAACCCGATGATCGTCGAGGGGCAGTTGCACGGCGGCATCGTACAGGGCGTGGGGCAGGCGCTCTACGAGAACGCCGTCTATGACGACGGTTCCGGCCAGCTCCTGTCGGGATCGCTGATGGATTACTGCATGCCGCGCGCGGATCATCTGCCGATGATGAAGGTCGCGACCCATTCGACGCTGTGCACGCATACCCCGATGGGCGTGAAGGGCTGCGGTGAGGTCGGCACCATCGGTTCGCCAGCCGCCGTCATCAATGCCGTGGTCGATGCGCTGTCCCATCTCGGCGTCACCCATGTCGACATGCCGGCAACGCCGAACCGGATCTGGCGCCTGCTCCAGAATGCGTCGCTGCCGGTTGCGGCGGAATAGGGAGGACAAAGAATGAAACCGTTTGCCTATCACCAGCCGGACCAGATCCCCGATGCTGCAAAGCTCTTGACCTCGATCGAGGACAGCAAGCTCGTGGCCGGTGGCATGACGCTGATCCCGACGCTCAAGCAGCGGCTGGCAAGCCCCGCCGCGCTGATCGATCTTTCAAAGCTGGCGGGCCTCAAGGGCATCAGCGACGGCGGCACCACGATCACGATTGGTGCCATGACGCCGCATGCGGAAGTCGCCGCATCGAAGCTCGTGCAGGCCAAGATCCCCGCGCTTGCCGCGTTGGCTTCCATGATCGGTGATCCCGCCGTGCGCAGCCGCGGCACCATCGGTGGCTCAGTCGCAAACAATGATCCGGCGGCCGATTATCCCGCCGGCGTGCTCGGGCTTGGCGCGACCATCGTTACCAGCACGCGCGAGGTTGCGGCCGACAAGTTCTTCCTTGGCCTGTTCGAGACCGCGCTTCAGCCGGGCGAGATCATCACGGCGATCCGCTTTCCCTTGCCGCTCAAGGCCGGCTACGCAAAGTTCAAGGCGCCAGCCTCGCGCTATGCGCTGGTCGGCGTGCTCGTCGCAAAATTCGCCGATGGCGTGCGCGTCGCCGTGACCGGCGCCGGGCCCGGCGTGTTCCGCGTTCCTCCGATGGAGCAAGCGCTGTCGCAAAATTTCGATCCGTCGGCAATCGCGGCGATCAAGATCGATACCGACGGCCTCACCTCCGACATTCACGCCGAGGCCGACTACCGTGCGCATCTCGTCACGGTGATGGCCAAGCGCGCCGTCGACGCGGCGCTCGGATAGACTGCTGGGCTTGATGATGACTGATGGTTCCGGCCGAACGGCCTCCTTGCCGACGCCGACTGGCCTCGGCGCGCTCTCTGCAACCGAGATCCTCGCCGGCTACAAGCGCAAGGCATTCACCCCGCGCGACGTCGTCGACGAAACCATCGCGGCGCTGGAGGCGACCGATGCGGCCTGCAACGCGGTGGTGACGCCGATGTACGAGCAGGCGAGGGCGGACGCCGATCGCCTCACGAAGGAGATGCGCAACGGCGAAGTCAAGGGACCGTTCGCCGGCATTCCCGTGACCATCAAGGACCTGGTGTTCGTCGCCGGCGTGCCGGCCTATGGCGGCTCGCCGCTGAACAAGGCTTTCGTGCCCGACGTCGATGCCGCCGTGGTGTCGGCGCTGAAAGCATCAGGCGCGATCATCACCTGCAAGACGACGACGTGCGAGTCCGGCTACAAGCTCACTGCCGACAGTCCCGTCACCGGTACGACGCGAAATCCCTGGAATCTCGATCGCACCAGCGGCGGATCGAGCGGCGGCGCGGCGGCAGCGATTGCCGCCGGCTGCGGCCCGATCGCGATCGGCACCGACGGTGTCGGCTCGATCCGCGTGCCCTCGTCCTTCTGCGGCGTGTTCGGGCTCAAGCCGACCTTTGGACTCGTGCCCCGCTCGCCCGGATTCTCGCCGCCGTCCTGGGCCTCGCTCGCACATACCGGGCCGATCACGCGCACGGTCGCGGATGCCGCACTCGCGCTGGAGATCATCGCAGGTTACGATTTGCGCGATCCCGCGAGCCTTCCGCTGTCGCCGCGCCGCTTCGACACTAAAGTCGTGCCCTTGAACGGCGTTCGCGTCGGCGCCAGCGTCGATCTCGGCTATGCCGCGGTCAGCCCCGACGTGCGCGCGGCCTTCAACAAGGCACTCGCCATCCTGGAATCCTGCGGCGCGAAGGTGAGCATGGACGGTCCGGGACTGGACCCGGGAATCCTCGAGCACACGCTGAAGCCGATCGCCTTCACGGAGCAGGCGGCGGCGGTCGCTAGCCGGACAACGGCCGATCTTGCAGGCTCCGAAACCGACTACCGCGATGTGGTCAGCGCCGGCCGTCACTATAGCGGCACCGAGTACATCGAGGCGGGCTATCGCCGCGGCCAGGCGCGCACCGCGTTCCTGAAACTGTTCGAGCGGGTCGACGCGCTGGTGACGCCGACGGTTGCCGTGACGGCGTTCGAGGCCGGCCGGCTCGGCGTCGACCGCATCGATGGCATTGCGGTGGATCCGCATCTCGGCTGGTCGCCGTTCACCTGGCCAATCAATCTTGCAGGGCTTCCGGCGGCGACGTTGCCCTGCGGCTTCGATCGCGACGGCATGCCGATCGGTTTGCAGATCGTGGCGCACTGGCTCGACGAGCCGACGATCTTCCGCATCGCTGCCGCGTTCGAAGAGGCACAGCCATGGTCAAGATTCTGGCCGCCGCTGGCGCTGCGCGAGCAAGGTCGTGCGCGGGCAAAGGCGTAACGTCTCCACTCAGCTCGGAAAGCAGGCCTGGGCCGTCACGGTTAGCGGCGAGAGGTTAAGCACTTGTGGAAACTGGAATACGTAGCTCGCATTGACCTGGTTGCCGCAAGCCGGCGTGGAGTAGGTGAAAGTCTGTGCTGGAAGAGTGAGGCCGAAGGCCTGCTGGGCGGCGTAACCGGTAATGGCGTCGCTGCTCGGACAAAGCGTCGGATTGACGGTTGCGCAGCGCGCCGCCATTTGCGTCCCATGTTGCAGGCCAAGCTGAGTCCAAAACAGCAGCCCGAACTCGATGATTCCAAATATGAACAGAAAAAAGACTGGAGCGGTCAGAGCAAATTCCAGCGCGGTAGCTGCTCGATTGTCTCGCCATATCGTCGTGAACTTCACTGCAGCCTCGCAGTGGATTGAGCGTTGTAGGTGTAGGTTGCAGCGACAATCTGATAGTTGATCAGCGTATAGTACGTCGCCTGCGCCGAGACCGTCGCATATGTTCCGGCCTGCGCACCGCCCGTGCAAACCGTACCGCAGCCAACACTGCTAACTCCTCCGCTCGTTGGGCAGCCGCAAAACTGAACAGGCCCAGGTGAAGCCGTGATAGCCGTGGAGTTCGTTGCGCTCGTCACCGCGCTGGAAATTCCGCTCGTATCAAAGCCGCGCGCAATGGCATATTGCGCTCCGGCTTGCGCCGCCTCTTCAACCTGCATCTTGCGATAGACGGCGAGCCCAATATCAGCCACTGAGACAACCATCAGCGACAACAAGGGGACCATGATGCCGAATTCGATGGCAGCCGCGCCACGTGTGTCGCGCGCGGCAGTGCGCATGCACCCAGACAGGGCATAAGGCAGGCGACTTCGGTTCCTTGATGATGACGTTTCGCTTTGCATCGGAGCCAACCTCATTCGACGAGTTGCGCGGTCTGCGAGCCGATCGTCGCAGTGCCTAGCGCGGAACAATTGACCTGAAGATTCGACGTGCCGGTGAACGTCAGCGTATCCGCGATGATCTTGGTGCACGAGGTGCTCGTGCCATTGCCGCCGCTGAAGCTCAGATTGGCCTTTGGCAGGTAGATGGCTCCGCCGAAGTTTTGGGTGCTGCCACCTGTCAGATTGAAGGCAGTCCCGGCCGGCATGCTGCGGTCGCCGTACATGACGATCCCCTTGGTGGAGCCGGTCGTCGGCGCCGTCAAATCGATGATGGCGTTGCTGCCGATTGAGGCCGTGCCCCAATTGCTGCCCGAACCGGTAAAGACGAGAGTGACGCCAGTGCCCGTGATGGTGGCATTACCTGAGACGCTCAGGTTGGCGCCGTCCAGGTAATAGATGCCCGCGCTTAGGTTCAGGGTGGCTCCAGCATTGACGGTAATGTTGCCGCTGTAGCAGCCGGGACTGAGGGAGTTGGTCTTCCCATTGGCGTTGATCGTGTACTTCTTGTTGTCGCAGCTCGGCTCCGAGGGGGGAGATACGTTTGCGTAGGGATCAGAGATCGGCCGCATATGCGTTCGGACGCCGTTGGTCGCCGTGATATTGCTTGCACCTGAGACGTCGCCGACCACTCCGACCTGATTGGCGGAGACTGTGGCGCTGCCGGCAACGTTAAGGGATGGGCTTCCGCTGGAGTTGCTGTAGAGGTTGCACTTGATGAGATTGAGCTGGTTGCTGCCGCTCACGTTCACGGCCGGGCTCGCGCTCGAATTCAGCGCCAGCACGCAGCCTGTCCCGGAATTTGGCAGGGCGACCGCACGCGCCGTGATGACCACCGGATCCGAGCCGAACAGCGACGACAACAGCCGCTGTTGCGGTTGGCTTACGATGACTTCGATTGCCTGCGCGTTCGTGGCATAGTTACCTGTCGTCGGTGGCTGGTTCACCGTGATGGTGACGTTCTCCACCGCGTTGGCATAGCCGTAATTCGCCGTGACCGCGTTGGCTTCGGAGCGCAGATCGCCGCCGGCACTTACGGCGGTTGCTGCGCTTACGGCGCCAGAATCCGCGGCGCTCTGCATATTCTTGTGTTTATAGTACCACCATCCAACCTCGGTGCCGAGGCCCGCGGTGCCAACCAGAACAGGCATGAGCAGCGCAGACACAATGACGTAGCTGCCGGACTCGTCTCGAGCAAACCGTTGCAACAAGCTGCGCCAGCCAGGTCGCAGCCGTGCATCACGCTTCGATGAATGGCGTGAACCGTTGAAGGAGCGACTGCGGATCTTCCTGAGGCTCATGTATCCTCCCGGAGGGCTTGCCACTTTTTCCCGAATGTGGCCTAGCCGCTTTAAAGGCGCCCAAATCGAAATGTGAAAATTTTAGGAAAACCGACGCAATGTCGGCACGGCGCTTTTGAGCGGCAAGTCGGCTCGATCAGTGCCGCTCTCGACCAACTATCTTTGCTGATTGTGCATCGGTTCGTCGGCAACCATTGATGCCGCCGTGGATCCCGATACGATTCAGGACAGCTCGATCGGAATGCCGCGGCCGCTGAGTTCTTCGTCGAGGCGCAAATAGTGCGCGAGATAGTCGTGCAGCGCAGTGGCCGCTTTCGAGGTGGCGCCGCTCGATTTGTAGAGCAGGAGCTCGACCTTCGGCAGCGGCGGCAATCCCTCGTTCGGGCCGATCTCCCGCATCGCCGGCACCAGCGCGCTGCGGCCGAGCACGGTCACGGCCATGCCGGCAAAGGCGGCCGCCTGCAGGCCGCCGACGCTTTCGCTGACGCAGGCGATGCGCCAGCGCAGGTTCGCGCGCTCGAGCGTATCGATCGCGTAGTCGCGGTAGATGTTGCCTGGCGGCAGCAACGCCAGCGGGATCGGCCGCTCCTGATGCGCGGCCGACTGCTCGCCGGTCATCCAGACGAGCTGCTCGCGGCGCACCACCTGGCCGCCGGTGAAATCGTTCATGCGGGTGACGAGCGCGATGTCGACATCGCCGCGCTTGACGAGACCGACGAGCGGCGTCGACAGCGCGCAATTGAGCTCGACCTGGATGCGCGGAAAGGACTTTCGGAACACGCTCAGGATCGAGGGCAGCATGAAGGCGGCGTATAGATCCGGCGTGCCGAGCACGACCTGGCCTTCGATCTCCTGCGATGCGAGCTGCGAAATCAGCTCGTCGTGCAACCGCAGGATGGATTTGGCGTAGGTCAGTACCGTGGTGCCGTCCTCGGTCAGCGTCAGCCGGCGGCCGCCGTGCAGGAAAAGCTGCTTGCCGGTCAGTTCCTCCAGCCGCTGCAATTGCAGGGTGATCGCCGGCTGGGTCCGGCCGAGCCGGCGCGCGGTCTCGGTGATGCTGCCGGTCTCGACGACCGAGATCAGCGACCGGAGCATGCGGATATCGAGACTGATGAGGTTCATGCGGCGTCCATGTCGCCCAGAATTTATGCAAGTTCCATGCTAGAGGGGAAGGCAAATCGGGTCGCGCGAGGCGCCGCAGCGTGCCATCGCCTCGGCAAATAGGACGACGCCGACCACATTGCCGCGGCCGGCCACATCCATTATCAGCCGGATGGGCAGCAGCGCTGCCCCACGGGAGCATAAAACATGAAAAGGACCTCCTCACCCTCGCGGCGCGATCTGCTTGCGACCGCCGCCGCGGCAACGGCGGCCACCATGGCCGAAGCTCCGCCGGCCGCCGCGCAGACGGGACCGAAGCCGATCTTCCCGGTGCCGATGACCGCCATTCCGATCGTCGGCGAGACCAGCGTGTTCCAGGTCCGCCGCATCTACTGCATCGGCCGCAACTATGCCGCGCATGCGATCGAGCGCGGCTCGGATCCGAACCGCGAGCCGCCGTTCTTCTTCCAGAAGCCGACCGATGCGATCCAGAACGTCGCCGTCGGCGAGGTCGCCGAGCATCCCTATCCGTCGCTGACCAAGAATTATCATCACGAGGTCGAACTCGTCGCCGCGCTGAAATCCGGCGGCAGCAACATCCCGCCGGAAAAGGCACTCGATCACGTCTATGGCTACGCGCTCGGTCTCGACATGACGCGGCGCGATCTTCAGAACGGCATGGCCGCGGAGAAGAAGCCGTGGGAGATCGGCAAGAGCTTCGACCATGCCGCGGTGATCGGCCCGATCCATCCCGCTAGCAAGACCGGCCATTTCGAGAAGGGCGCAATTTCGCTCGCCGTGAACGGGACCGTGCGGCAGAACTCGGATCTCAGCAAGATGATCTGGAGCGTGGCCGAGCAGATCGCAAAATTGTCGGAAGCGTTCGAGCTCAAGGCCGGCGACATCATCTATTCCGGCACGCCTGAGAATGTCGGTCCCGTCGTGAAGGGCGACGTGCTCTTGTGCAAGCTCGAGGGCCTGCCGGACATGTCGATCAAGATCGTCTAGGAGTTGAGCCGCTTCCGTCGGGACAACCATCCCGGCGGAGTTTCGCTGACGGCCGGAGTTCCATCGGCTGATTGCCCTGTGTTGGGCGATAAACAAACGTCCTGCTGCCATATTTTCGTAAGAGTGAATTCCCGTGAGGGAGGCGCGCCGATGAACAGATTTTTGATGGCCGCAGTCGTGATGCTGGCGTTGGTTCCGGCAGGTGCCGTTGCGCAGGAGCGCGCCGGCGATGCTGCTCTTGGAGCCGTCTCCGGCGCTATCGTGCTGGGGCCGGTCGGTGCCGTAGCCGGCGCCTTTGTTGGCTATGCCGCCGGCCCTTCCATCGCGCGCTCGTGGGGTTTGCGCGGTTCCCGGTCGGCGACGAGCCGGCAACGGGCACGCAGAGAAGCCAATCGCGTCCCGAGTTCGGCGTCTCCAGCGCCAGCCCCGGTGGCCCCGACGCCCGCCTCTGCGACCCCGGGTCCCACGAGCAGTAGGGCGATGGAAGCCAATGGCCGCGTCGCTCAAATGGGGCCGGCTAGTACTCCGCCAGCGCACGCTGCGCCTGCTGCTCCCGCTGCGCCGACGCAGACCTCAATGCCGGCGGCTCAGGGATTCGAATAAATCTGCAGACTATGCGGCCGTCTTCGGCCGCAGCCGATCGATCGTCCTTGCGATCAGCGCCGCAACATCGGGCACTTTGGGGCCGATACGAAACTCGGGCCCCGCGACAACAACAGAGAGGCGCCGATCGCCGATCGGCAGCGGGATCGCGGCGCCTGCGAGGTCGCGGCTGTAGTCGCCAAAGCTCTGGCAATAGCCGCGGGCGATCGAATTGCGCAGCTCCGCTTCGACCGCCTCGATGCTGATCGGCGTCGACGCGCCATACGGCCTGAACTCGATCTTGCGATAGAGCTGGTCGCGCTCCTCCTTGGAATATTGCAGCAGCAGCGCGCGGCCGCTGGCGCTCGCATGAATGGGAATGCGGTGGCCAATCGTCGCGAAGTAGCGGATCGGGGCCTGCGACTCCACGACGTCGATGAACACCGCCATGACTCCCGATGGCGCAACGATGGACGCGGTCTCGCCGGTCTCCGCCGAAAGCTCCGAGATCAGCGCATGCACCCATGGCGGCAGCGGCTCGACTTCGGACACCATCCGGGCCAGCGTCAGCCAGCGCGGCGTCGGGTAGTAGCCGCCGCGCCGCCGCGGCTCGTAGAGATAGCCCTTCTCCGACAGCGTCGCGAGGAGGTTGAAGGTCGACGAGCGCGGCCAGCCGAAATGATCGGCGATCTCCGCGAGCGTCGCGGGCTTCTTGGCCTGCGCGAAGTATTCCATGATCTCCAGGACATTGGCGGCTTGGCGAACGATCATTTGGGATCGCGTCCTAGGGTAGGCCAAGGATCTTCTTCGCGGCGCGAAGATGCGGCTTGTCGATCATCATGCCGTCGAGGCGCAGCGTGCCGGAATTAGGATTGTCGGCGAAGGCCGCGATCACCTTCTCGGCCCATGTCCGCTCGGCGTCGGTCGGCGCGAACGCCGCGTTGACGATGTCGACATGCTTGGGATGGATCAGTGCCTTTGCGGAGAATCCATCACGCCGCGCGGCACGCGTCTCCTGCTCGAGGCCGGCGAGGTTGTCGATGTCGGTATAGACGGTGTCGATCGGCGCGACCTCCGCTGCGGCCGCCGCCATCAGGCAGAGATCGCGCGCCAGGCGATAGGGGCTATGAAATAAACCGCCGCTGGCCTTCTCGGTGGCGCCCAGCGAAGCGGAGAGATCTTCGGCGCCCCACATCAGGCCGGCGAGGCGAGGAGAGCAATCCTTGTAGGTGCCGAGGCCGAAGATCGAGCCGGCCGTTTCCGTTGCGACGCAGACGATGCGGGTCGAGCCCAACGTGATGCCGGCGGCCGCCTCGAATGCGTCGAGCCACAGCGCGACCTGCTGGACGTCGTCGCCGCCGCGCGATTTCGGCAGCACGATGCCGTCGGGCGCGCCGGGCATCACCGCGGCGAGATCGGCGAGCGTCATCCCGGTGTCGAGCGCGTTGACGCGGACATAGAGCTGGTGCGAGCCGCGGCGGCCCTTCAGCATCGCAAGCGTGAGCTTGCGCGCTTCGTCCTTCTTCTCGGTGACGACGGAGTCTTCGAGATCGATGATCAGGGCGTCGGCCTTGCCTTCACTCGCCTTCTCGAATTTGCGTGGGGAATCGCCCGGCACGAACAGCATGGAGCGCATCAGACCGGCCTCTTGTGCATCATCGCCATGCGGCGGCATTTGCCGACGATCTCGTCGTTCTGGTTGTAGGCATGGTGCTCGAACTCGACGATGCCTGCCTTCGGGCGAGATTTGGATTCCCGCACCGACAGCACCTTCGTCGTCGCCCGCAGCGTGTCGCCATGGAACACCGGTTTGGGGAAGGTCACGTCGGTCATGCCGAGATTGGCGACGGTGGTGCCGAGTGTCGTGTCATAGACCGTCATGCCGATCATGATGCCGAGCGTATAGAGGCTGTTGAAGATGCGCTGGCCAAATTCGGTCTGTGCGGAGAAATGCGCATCGATGTGCAGGGGCTGCGGGTTGAGCGTCAGCAGGCTGAACAGCGTGTTGTCCATCTCCGTGACCGTGCGGGTCAGTGGATGTCTGAACTCCTGGCCGACCGAAAAATCCTCGAAGTAAAGGCCGGCCATCCTGTCTCTCCGTCCAAGCCGATGGTTCAGATGCATGAATCCGGGGTTCGAAATTCCGACCCGTGAGGTGAGCCTTCCCCCCGCCTTCCGACGCATAGCCCCATGCATTGTTCATAACCTTGACAGATAAATTCACATATATGTACGTTTCGCTCAAGCAAGAAATGGTGCGAGGGGCCAGCGGCTTTGAGCTGCGGGCTCCGGCGTTGCTACGCGTCTGGGAGAAACGAATGAACAAGAAGCTCATCGAGGCAGTCGAGCCGAGGTCCTGCTAGGACCTAACGAGCCTCGAGCAAGGACATTCAGCATGGATTTCGCGCTCACCGATCAGCAGGAAGCCATCCGCGACGCCATCGCGAAGATCTGCGAAGGCTTTGACGACGCCTACTGGCTGAACAAGGACCGCGAAGGCGGCTTCCCGCATGATTTCCACAAGGCCCTGGCCGATGCCGGCTGGCTCGGCATCTGCGTGCCCGAGGCCTATGGCGGCACCGGTCTCGGCATCACCGAGGCCGCGATCATGATGCGCACGATCGCGGAATCCGGCGCCGGCATGTCGGGCGCCTCTGCCGTGCATATCAACGTGTTCGGCCTCAATCCGGTCGTCGTGTTCGGCACCGAAGAGCAGCGCAAGCGCATGTTGCCGCCGATGGTCGAAGGTAGCGAGAAGGCCTGCTTCGCCGTCACCGAGCCCAACACCGGCCTCAACACCACGCAGCTCAAGACCCGCGCGGTCGCCAAGAACGACCGCTATATCGTCAACGGCCAGAAGGTGTGGATCTCAACCGCCCAAGTCGCGCACAAGATCCTGCTGCTCGCGCGCACGACGCCGCTCGAGGAGGTGCGTTCGCCCACCCATGGCCTCAGCCTGTTCTACACGAATTTCGACCGCAAGCGGATCAAGGTCCACGAGATCGAGAAGATGGGCCGCAAAAGCGTCGATTCCAACGAACTGTTCTTCGAGGATTTCGAGATCCCGATGGAAGACCGCATCGGCGAAGAGGGACGCGGTTTCGAATACATCCTCGAAGGCATGAACCCTGAGCGTATCCTCATCGCAGCCGAAGCGGTGGGCCTCGGCAAGCTCGCGCTGTCGCGTGCGACCGAATATGCCAAGACGCGTGTCGTATTCAACCGCCCGATCGGCAAGAACCAGGGCATCCAGCATCCGCTCGCGGTGAACTGGGTCGAGCTTGAGGCGGCCTGGCTGATGGTGATGTCGGCGGCCTGGCAATATGACAAGGGCATGCCCTGCGGCGCCGCCGCCAACGCTGCAAAATATCTCGCAGGCGAAGCCGGCTTCCAGGCGTGCGAGCAGGCGGTGATGACCCATGGCGGCTTCGGCTACGCCAAGGAGTTTCACGTCGAGCGCTATCTGCGCGAGATCCTGATCCCGCGCATTGCGCCGGTGAGCCCGCAGCTCGCGCTCAGCTTCATCGCGGAAAAAGTGCTTGGCCTCGCCAAGTCGTACTAGGACGCGTACTCATAAATCATTGGTGATGTCCGCTTTGCTCCGACACCGACGTCTTTGTGCAATCGCAGCAAATGACGCGATGGGCCAATCGCGTCGTTTTGAACCGCTCTTAGGCAGGTCCGATCTACCCTTCAAAGGCGACATGAGGCGACAGACGGATTCAATCGCATCCGTAAACGTCGAACTCTTGATCCCGGCTGCTCATCACCTTGGGTCAGTTCGGCCCCTGCTTCGGGGGCATCGAAGCCAAAGTGGATGACCGAGTGCCCTGGGCTTGCTTTCGCCGAAGGTCGTGGAGAAGCTCGGGTATGTGATGGGGATCGTGCGGGAGCGAGCGTGACTCGCTCGCATCACGCTGTGAAGCATGAACGCTGCTAGCAGCCACTTCAATTCGTCGTGGTCTTGCCGCCGCGCATGGACACGAGCTTTTCCTCACGAAATCGGAGAATGAGCCATGCGGTCTCATCGAAACCGTCTGCGAGCTTTCCGACGTGAGAATACACCATCTGAGCAGCTTCCGACTTCGACGGCGGTCCCAGCGCCGTGACTACCTCCAAACGCGACATACCTAAATGCAGGGTGCCGTCGAAGACGAGGGGCGCGAACTTTTCCGGGATGATGGCGCAATCGGTCGAGGTCTCGGTGTCTTTCTCGGTGAGCTCTTCAACGATCTCTGTGACGAGATGGTCCGGGCCGCCCATCTCTCCGCTGGACACGACCCATATTCGATGCTGCGCGCGCCTATAACACAGCCAATAGATGCTATCTCCAGCGTCGCCCTGGTGTTGGATGGTCCCTTCGCCCACGGCTTCGCGGACCGCGTCGAGCGGCGTCTCCTCGAAGCGGCCGGCGAATGCGCCTAGCGAAAAGCGGGTCGCCAATCCCTTCACGACCGTCGGCGGCACGCGCTCAAACGCATGTTCGTCGACTGGCGGGGGCGGTGTCTGCGCGGAGCAGTCGTCCGCGGGGATCGCGAAAAGGAGAAGCAGCAAGAAGAGAGTCTTTCGACCATCAGCTCCGAATTGCCTTACATTGGAGATTGAGCGCTTCTGGAATAGCTTCTTTCCTTTGGCAGGGATGGCGTCAACATCGAGGTCTTTGACGCGGCCGGCCGCTCTGTCCGCCAGTCCTTTATGTATTTCTCGCCTCAGCAGGTCGCGCCCAGGCGTCGAGAGTGCGGGCGTCAGTTTCTGGGTATCGGACACGTCAGTCTATCTCCTGCGATGAAGAAAGGCACAACATATCATAGCTGACGTGTGGAGGAGCCTCCCTCACCCACCGCCTTCACTTGGCTTTGGCCGGACGCACATGATTCAAACTCCCAAACTTGGGGGCTCGAATCATGCGCTACGAACTCGCCGATTGTGAATGGGCTGCCCTCAAGCCGATGCTGCCGAACAAGCCGCGCGGCGTTTCGCAGCGTCCGATCTGCTTCAGCCCTTATCTCTACCGCGCTCGCAATCGGGTCGGGCGGTTCTTTAACAGGATCAAACAATGCCGTCGGGTGGCGACGCGCTACGACAAGCTGGCAGCGAACCACCTTGCTTTCGTCCAGCTCGCTTCGATCAGGCTATGGCTTCGCGTTAATGAGTCCGCGTCCTAGACGCACCCGGTGACGAAAGTGCAGCCGTCGATCGGCTTCGCCATCGCGACCGCGACACCGGCGCATCGCGATGCCTTGTCGGCAAAGCGGATGAAACGAAGCCGACCACCTTCGCCGGTCAGTTCATCTGCGCAAAGCTCGGCTTGCTCTCGCTGCTGTCGATGATCCCGGGCAGCTCAGTCGCTTCATTCGCGATCATGCCGGCCATCCGCCAGAACAGGTGCGCGAGCCGGGTGAAAGTCTGCCGCTCGCGTTCGATCGGCGACGCCTCTTCCGGAACGGTCAGGGTTTCAAGTCCGACCACGCGGCGGGTGTCCGGCCAGATCGTCATCGATTGCGCGATCGCCGAGAAGCAACGCGGATCGTCGCTGTCGTCCGGCGCCGTCGGCAAGCCCGGATATTGCACGGGCGCGACATAGAATTTGTAGGCGCCGCACCCGAGCTGGAGCAGGAATTTCTCTGGTATTGCGATGTCGTTGGCAAAGGACACCAGCCGCGCATCACGCAGGATGTCGGGTGCAATCGCGAGCAGATCGCGCGCCGACAGCGCCGAGCAAAAGGAGAGGTTTGGGTTGTGCTCGCGGAGCAGTGCGGCAAGCGGTAGCTGCTGTTGGCCGGTTTGGGTGAGCAGGATGATGGTTTTCAGCATCGGATGGCTCTCGTCAGGGGATGAGGTGGCAGCGCGTGGCTTCGGCCGCAGCGCTGGCGAAGAAGTCGCCGGCGATCTTCTGTCCCGGCGCGATCTCGAGAACGCGATAGCGAGCGAGGCGCGCAGCTTCCCGCGCCGTGCTGACATCGTCCTGCCAGCCGCAGAGCGATAGCTCGAACCGGCCAAAGCCGCCGCAGTCCCGGGCAAAGGCGCCGGTCACCGCCTCGACGGTGGCGGCGACCGCGCCTGCCTCATTGGCCTCGATGTCGCGCAGGATCACGGCCACGCCGTTGTCGGCGGCAGCCCGAGAGGTCATGACCATGAAGGCGTCGCGCGCGCCGGTCCGGCCGGCGCGACGGGCGGCGCGTACCATGCCGGCGAAGCTCGGATCAGGCCCGAGCTCGGTCGTGGTCGTCGGCTGCGCATGGACGATGATGGCGCGGTTTGCTGCGAGGTCACCCGTCAGCGCATGATAGGAGCGGGGGAGCCAGACGGTGTCGAGCGGGCCGTGCGAGGAGGCGTGGCTCCAGGCCTGGTCGAGCAGATAGCCTTCCCAGATCGTGGGATGGGAGGCGGCGAGATGGTGCCAGGCTTGCAGCAATTGCTCCGCGCCAGCCGTGCGGCCGAGATAGAGAGTTTGCGCCGACATCTCCCAGCGGTTCCACTTGTGGAGGGCGACGTCGCAGCCGAGCGACGACGGCAGCAGGGGCGCCTCGCGCAACACCGCGCCGGCCTCGACGAACAGCAGCGGCTCGCGGTAGCGGCTCCACATCCGCGCGATGAACTCGGCCTTCTCGAAGCAAAGCACCTCTTCGCCAAGTTCGGCTGCGATCGGCTCGACATGGCTGTCGAGCTCAAAAGTCTCGAGCGAGTGCTGCAAGGCGCGGATCGCGACGGGGTCGGTGCCGTACGGGTAGTAGGAGATGACGCGCGGCCGCACCGTGCATCCGTCCGCGGCCGCGAGAAACCTCGACCAGCCGATCCCGCCCCACCACATTTCATGCGGACCCTCGGCGCTCGGGCCGACGGTGCCGAACTCGGTCAACTTTGACTTGAGGAAGTCGAAGCCCGGATTCTCGCTGAGCGGGATGACGACCGCGCAACCGGGAGTTAGCGTATGGTAGAACAGCTCGGCCGTGGCGCCGCTCGGTGGTTCGGTGAGGATGATGACCCCGCCGCCGCGGCGGCCGTCATGCGCAATCTGCACCGTCGGGGCGCCGTAGCGGCCGACCAGCCAGCCGAGGCGGTGGCGTTGCGCCTCGCCGAGCCGGATGCCGGCTGTGCGCAAGAGGCCGTCAAGTTCTGTCTGCGTTCCGTCCGTCAACTCCGTGCCCCCTCGTTTCGTATCGGCCCTTGGGCTTCAACGGGCGAGGGGGCGCGATCAGGCGCATTATTCGAGCGCGGTCGCGAGGATGCGGGCGTGACTGAGCGAGGTGAGTGCGATCGAATAGACCGCGACGTCCCGCGTCATCGGCCCGACCGGGATCAAGAGGCAACCATCGTCGTTCTCGGCGCAGTAATAGAGACCGTTTCGCTGGAGCCCGGCATGGACCAGGCTGTCGGCGGCGATCCCCGTCACCTCCTGGCTTTCAACCGCGTCGCGAACGCCATCGCCGCTCTGGACGGTCACGCCGTGAAGGAGCCCCTCACGGGCAAGCTTTGCCAGAGGGACGGCAATCGTCGCGACCGCCATCGTACGCGATAGCGGGATGCGCAGGCGCAGCTCGCCAAGTCCGGTGCGATGGACGGTCACCGTTTCCATCGAGGCACCGCCGTCGGTTTGGAACAGGCCGATCTGTAACGCACCGCAAGCGGCTTCCTCGAACACGTCGGCCGGCAGGCGGTTCGCCCCGAACAGCGTGTAGAGATAGGAATAGGACGGCGACAGGCCGGCAAAGCTGCCCGCAAGCCACATCGGCGGCGCCGCCGAAGTGCAGGCTGCGGACAGGCCGCGTGCGGTAAGCTGATTGCGGACGAACCCGCCATCGAGCAGCGGCGCCAGCGCATGGGTGCCGAGATTGACGTCGTGCTTCAATCCGCCGAGCAGTGCGATCTCGTCGTCATCAGGCAGCAGCAACAGGCGCGCCAGCGTCGCCGCACTCCAGCTCGCGGCGACATCGAGTGCAGCATAGGGCAGCAGCTTGTATTCGGAGGCGATCTTGTCCGCTGCTGCCGCGAAGGCCAGCGCGCCCGACTGGATCTCGGCGGCCAGCGCGATCTGTTCGGTCGGGCGCGGATTGATCTCGCGCAGGACCGCCTCGTCCTGATAGTCGCGCACCGAGCCCTCGGCCGAGCAGCAAATCTGCTCGAGCAGCGCGACATTGCGGATCAGCATGCGCTTGACATGGGGCGTCACCACGAGATCGGAGATGAAGCCTTCTGCGGTGTCGCCCTCGGCGATGTCGTCGAAGGCGTCATCGAGCGAGATCAGATAGGCGCCGTGCAGGCGGATATTGATGCCTTCCTGATCGAAGATACGGCGCAGCGCCTTCTGTACGCTGCCGGAATAGCCGAGATCGGCGAGCACGAGGTCGGTGCAATGGTCGAATCCGGGAATGGTGTGGCGGAGATAAGCGAGCAGGCGGGCGCGCAAGCCGGCGGCGAGCTCGGTGATCTCGCCGGCGTCCATCAGATCGGGCAGCGCCTCGGCGAGCTCGTTGCCGGGCGCGATCCCGTCTGGATAGTTCGCAAAGAAGGCGGCGACTTCTGGCGGCAGGATCTTGATCATGTCGCGCAGTGTCGGTGCGTCGATCTTCAAGACCTTGCCGAGGAGATCGCAGAGCGGCTCCATGGAATTGGCCGAGCCGATCAGGCTGACGCGACGATTGATCTCGACATAAGCCGAAATTGTGCCGTGACGTTCCTGCCAGATCCGGTGCGACAAAAATCCGTCGCGGCCGAGGAAGCCGAGCGCGACGCGCCGGCCGGGCCGCGCCAGCGCCTCGTAGCGCGCCGCGACGAAGGTGTCGAACGCCGTCATCACCGGACCGAGCACGGTCATGCCCAATTGGAACGCCGGTGACTTCTCCGCGCTCCGCACCGCCACCATTCGCCGCAGCGTGCGCGCACCGTGGTCGAGCCGCGAAGGCCTGCCCTGGCACAGCAGCTCGAACATCGCGGTCTCCCGCTGAAGCTTCGAAGCCAATGACGCCGAGGCTTGCGGATAGTAGCGGGGACGAATGCCGTGACGCCGCGCGCCCTTGATGTCGGCGCTCTCGTTGTCGCCGACATGAAAGGACGCGGCCGGATCGACGCCCTGATCGGTGATGTATCTGGCGAACAGGGCTTCGCTCTTGCTGCTGCCGTGGTCGCAGGACGCGTAGAGGAAGTCCCAGGCGAGACCGGGATGGCAGGCGCGCAGCAGACGGGCGAGCTGCGCGGAATCCCAGTAGGTGTCCGAGATGAATCCGGTGCGATGACCGGTCTGCTTCATGTCCAGATATTGCTGAAGCATTTCCGGATTGATGCGGCAAAGCTCTAGCTCGGCGGCGAACTCGGCCGCGACGAGATCGTCGAGATTGCGGCGATCGAGCCCGAACAGCTTGAACGGAAAATAGGAATAGATCTCGGCGATATGCACTTCGCCAGCGCCGCGTTTGTCCTTCGCATTTCGTCGCGCGCGCGATTCGGCCTGGATGCGATGCTGAACGAAACTGACGGAAACGTTCGGACATATTCTTGAAATGCCGGAGAGCTCGTAAGTCCTTTCAAATACGCCATCTGGCGTCGTGCAGGCGCGCATCAGAAACGTATCGAAAACATCGAATGACCAAGCAGAAACAATTCTCGTCCGACGTTTCGCGTCGGCCGTCGCGATCTTCATGCTGCAATTCTCCGCCAATCGAACCGATTAACGCTCGTGTGTTGCAAGTCAGGCGCGCTCGCGACGAAAAAACTTCGCGCGCGATTCAAAACCGCGCATGTCGCGACTGACAGATTCAAAAAATCCGCTAGGTTCGAAAAAGGTGATTCGGCAAAAATTGCCGAGTGCGAAAATCGTCTCGCGTTCATTCACACTTGGACACAATCGATCGCCGTGTGCCTCGCGCGCAGAGCGCGTGTTCGGTTTAGTGCCGTGTATCTCCTCGAGTTTTTGAAGCTACGTCTGTTCGGGATGAATGATCCGCAAATGACGCGCGACGATGTCGATGATTGCAGGACGGTAGCGCGAGCTTGTCGCGACCTCGGCAATTGTTGCCGGTTACTCGGCAAAAGATTCCGGATAACATCTTGAAAAATAACGAAAATTCCCCGCCTGGATTGGCTCGCCTCTGCGTTCAACGCTTGGAAGCCGTGTGGAATATGCGCCGCCGGCATTGCGTGTTGGAGATCGCGGGATGAGTTACGCAGCTGATGTCTGGGCGCCCGCCGAGGCCGAAGTCACGGCGACGGCGCCGGTCGACGAGATCTTGCCTGTGATGCCGTCGGCGCCGCTCGCGCCGGACGCGATGCCGACCGCCGAGATCGTCCTCGATGAAGACAGCGAGCTGCTCGATCGTCTCGCCACCGGCGACGAAGCGGCGTTCCGCATGCTGGTCGAGCGTCACATCGATCGCGCCTATGCGATCGCATTGCGTATCGTCGGTAACGCCGCGGATGCCGAGGACGTGGTGCAGGACACCATGCTCAAGATCTGGAGCCATCGCGGACGCTGGCAGCACGGCCGCGCAAAATTCTCGACCTGGCTCTACCGTGTCATCTCCAACCGTTGCATCGATCTGCGTCGCAAGCCGCGCACGGAGAACGTCGATACGGTGCCGGAAGTCGCCGATAGCCAGCCGGGTGCGGCTGACATCATCGAGCGCAACGAGCTGAACGACATGCTGGAGGTCGCGATGCAGCGGCTGCCGGAGCAGCAACGCATCGCGGTGATCCTGTCCTATCATGAGAACATGAGCAACGGCGAGATCGCCCAGGTGATGGACACCACGGTTGCTGCGGTGGAGTCGCTTCTCAAGCGCGGCCGCCAGCAGCTCCGCCAGCTCCTGCGGCGGCACGAGCGCGACATCCGCACCGCGTTTACCGATTGCTAACCATAAAATCCCGCTCTCGAAAAATTTTTCGCCTGATCGTCTTGCGCTCCGCCGTTTGAGCGAACGGACGGGGCTGCGCCCGCGTCGTCGTCAGTCGCTTAATCACGATGCGGCACGTCATGCCCATCAGCACAGGAGCCTCCAATGCCTGCAATTAACACCAACACCGCTGCGAATGCCGCAGTCCGCTACCTCAACATCAACTCCGCGCAGGAGACCAGCTCGCTCTCGAAGCTGTCGAGCGGTTCGCGCATCACCTCGGCATCCGACGACGCCGCGGGTCTTGCGATCTCGACCCGCATCTCGTCGGACGTCACGACGCTGCAGCAGGCGGCGACCAATGCCTCGCAGGCGACCGCGATCCTTCAGACCGCCGACGGCGGCGCCTCGAACATCTCCGACATTCTCGCGCGCATGAAGTCGCTGGCCTCCGAGTCGGCCTCGGGCACCACGACCGACTCCAGCCGCGCCTACATCAACTCGGAATTCTCGCAGCTCACGAGCGAAATCGATTCCATCGCGTCCGGCACCCGCTACTCCAGCCAGAGCCTGCTCGACGGCACCAGCGTGTTTTCGTCCGGCGTCTCGGTTCTGGTTGGCTCTTCCGGCTCCGACACCATCACCATCACGCTGTCGAGCCTGACGGCGTCCTCGCTCGCCGTGACCTCGCTCGACGTCAGCACGCAGTCGGGCGCGACCTCGGCGCTGACGGCGCTGGACACTGCGATCGACACGGTCTCCGCCGCCCGCGCCAGCATCGGTGCCCAGGAATCGCGGTTCAACTTCTCGTCGGACTCGATCTCGACCCAGACGCAGAATCTCCAGGCTGCAAACTCGGCGATCAAGGATGTCGATATCGCGTCGGAGCAGGCCAAGTTGTCCTCCGCCGAGGTGAAGACTCAGGCCGCGGTCTCGGCCGAATCCGCGGCGAACCAGATGCCGCAATATCTGCTCAAGCTGCTCGGCTAAGTCCTTGAGCCAGTGACCGTCAAGCCGGGCCGGCATGCGGCCGGCCCGGCTTTCGTTGCGATGGAGCGGACACCAAAGTGACCAGCGTCAGTTCGAGCACCAGCAGCACGTCGACGACCAGCTCGACGACGTCGAGCGCTTCCTCGGTGACCACGACCGGAACGACCACTTCGACCAGCGTCGACTGGAGCGCGCTGATCACGGCGGCGGTCAGCGCCAAGCTCGAACAGGCGACGACGATCTCGACTACGATCACCAACAACGAGGCGAAGGTCACTGCCTACCAGACGCTGCAAACCGACCTGAAAACGCTTTCCTCGGGGCTGGCCTCGCTCGCAACGTCCGTCATCAACTCATTGGCGACGAACGTGTTCGCAACGCGCGCCGCGACCCTCAGTTCGACCGGCGACGTCAGCGCGTCATCCGCACTGTCCATGAGCGTAAGCAATGGTGCTGCAACCGGCGACCATACGCTGACGATCAGCCAGATCGCGACCGCGCAGAAGGTGGTCGGCACCTCGCAGTCCAGTCAGACCGACGAGCTCGGCTACTCCGGAACATTTTCGCTCGGTCTCGGGAGCGGCAGCACCGCCGACATCACCGTGACGAGTACGATGTCGCTCCAGGACATCGTCGACGCCGTCAACGCCCAGACCTCGACCACCAACGTGCAGGCCTCGATCGTGCAGGTCTCGAGCGGCTCCTATGAGATGGTCCTGACGGGGGCCGAGGATGCCGCCGACATCAGCTATTCCAGCTCGTCCGGCGATGACATCCTCAATGAGCTCGGTGTGACCGACAGCTCGGGAGCCTTCGCCGACGTGCTCCAGACTTCTCAGGCGGCCGAGTTCACCCTCGACGGCATCTCGATGACCCGGGATACCAACGACATCACCGATGTGCTCACGGGCGTCACCTTCAACCTGCTGCAGGCCACGCCGAGCGGGGCGACGCTGAACATCAGCATCGAGGCCGATACCAGCCAGATCCAGTCGGCGCTCGAGACCTTCGTCACGAACTACAACGCCTATCGCGATGCCGTGATCGCGCAGCAGGCGACCAATTCCGACGGCACCGCCTCGTCCAGCGCCGTGCTGTTCGGCGACGGCACCATGCGCGACATCACGAACCAGCTTGAAGCCGCGCTCAACAGCACGGTGGGCGGGTTGACCATGGCCGACCTCGGCCTGTCGTTCAACGATTCGAACGAGCTCGAGCTCGACACGTCGACGCTCTCGGAGATCCTGAGCACGAATCTCAGCGGCGTGACCACGCTCCTGTCGGCGCAGACCACGACCTCGTCGAGCCAGCTCAGCGTCGTCAATACCGGAACCTCCCCGCAATCCTTCACGCTGGATCTGACGGTCGATTCCTCGGGCAATCTCAGCTCGGCCTCGGTCGGCGGGGACTCGTCGCTGTTCACCATCAGCGGCACCACGATCATCGGCAATGCCGGCACGGCCTATGCCGGCATGGCGTTCACCTATTCGGGAACGACCTCGCAATCGATCACCGTGACGTCGACGTCGGGGATCGCCACGCAGCTCTACCAGATAGCCAAGAACGCCTCGTCGAGCACGGGCTCTCTGCAGACGCTGATCACCAACCTGGAAACGCGCGACGACGACCTGCAGCAGAAGGTCGACGATATCCAGAATGCCGCGTCGGCCTATCAGACGCAGCTGGAAGCGCAATACGCGAAGTACCAGGCCGCGATCGAGAGCGCCAACAACACGCTGACCTATCTCAAAGCTTTGCTCAACTCCAGCTCGAGTAGTTAATGATGCATAATCCGATGGCGTACGTGGCCAATCAGGCCTATCGGGGTGCGGCCACCACCGTGCCGCCGCTCAAGGCGGTGTCGATGCTGCTTGGCGGCGCGATCACGTTTCTTCAGAAGTCGCTTGCTTCGCAGGAGGCGCGGCGCTTCGAGGAGGGGCATGAGTATCTGATGAAGGCGACCGCGATCCTGCGCGGGCTCAGTCATAATCTCGATTTCGCCAAGGGCGGGGCGGTGGCCGAGCGGCTCTACCAGACCTACAACGCGATGATCCTGGCGAGCTTGCGTGCCTACGGCCGGCCGCATGCGCGCGAGAGTTTTCGGCGGATCATCGCCGGCCTGACCGAGCTGCGCGAGGCCTGGGAATTCGTCGATGCGACCGTGCGGACGGCCAAGGCCGGGACGGGCGATTCGGCGCAGAAGCGCTGAGCCCGTCGGGCCAGCTTCCGCTGACACCGGCAGCTCCAGCCTCCCGTGTTTCCGCCCGCGATGCGGCCGGGCGGCGGTTTCCGCGGTCATTCCGCGGGGCATCGCCGTCTGTCGCGTCCGGACAGGCGAATTCGGTTTCCGTCGCCTCTACGATGCTTTATGACTGCCCCGGGGGTGCGGGACCCGGGCGATGGACGTCACCGAGTTTGAGGATCTGATCGATCGGTTGGGCGAGGACCTGTCCCTCTGGCCCGAAGACCGTCGTTCGTCCGCCGAAGAGCTGCTCGGCCATTCCGCCGCGGCACGCGCCCTGCTCGAAGAGATGCGCGCGCTCCGCAGTGCGCTCGCCGCACCACCGGTGCGGGCGCCCGCCGGACTTGCCGATCGTATCGTCGCCGCCGCCAAACGGACGGCCGATCCCGCCAAGCCCCACGCCCAGGACGAGACCGCGGGGAACTGAGGTTCTCTTTTTACGTGTTCCAGCAGCTTCGACTTTGAAGCGGGCGCACAGATGACGTGAGCGCCCGGGGCAATGCTGTCTCCACATCGTCATGGCCGGGCTTGTCCCGGCCATCCACGCCTTTGCCCAGGTCACCAAGAACGTGGATGCCCGGGACAAGCCCGGCATGACGAGCTCGTGGATGCGCCTCTGCGATCATCCTGCTCGCAAGCGAGGCGAAGGACCTCGCCCGTTCCGCGCCGGCAGATCGCGTTGATTTCGTCGCTTCTCTAAGTCGCGCACACGGCAGATTTTGCCGCCTCGGAAGGCGCATCGCAGCGCAGGAATCCCCGCCTGAATTCACGCGCCGGCGCGTTTCATCAGCACACAGATTTCAAGCGCAACCGGACGCGTTCGCAGCGCGCGTTGCACACGAACCGGGGTTTTTCGATGACCGTTGCCGCGACGACGTCCACTTCGACAGCAACGACGACGACATCGTCGTCGAGCTCCTCATCCACCTCTTCGTTGACGTCGAACGAGTTCCTGAGCCTGCTCGTCAGCGAGCTGCAAAACCAGGATCCGCTGAACGCAACCTCGACGACGGACTTCATCAACCAGCTCACCTCCTACGCCAATTTCAGCCAGCAGCAGTCGATCAACACCAATCTCAGCGCGCTCGCGAGCTCGTTCTCGAGCCTCGTGACGCTGAACTCGGTCAACTACATCGGCCACACCGTGGAGGCGAAGACCGACACGGCGACGCTGAGCAACGGCTCGGCGACGTTCGGCTACTCGCTGTCCTCGACCGCTTCGAACGTTGCGATTACCGTCAAGGATTCGTCCGGCAACACGGTGTGGACCGGCACCGGCACCGGCAATTCCGGCTCCAACACCTTCACCTGGGACGGCAAGGATTCCAGCGGCAACCAGCTCTCCGACGGCGGCCAGTACACCATCTCGGTGACCGCTACGGACTCCGCCGGCAACTCGGTGCTCAACTACACGACGGTCACCGGCACGGTGACCGGCATCGATACCTCGACCTCGACGCCATCGCTCACGGTGAACGGCGTCTCGGTGAGCGCTGCCAACATCATCGGCGTCACGTCCTGATTTCCTTCGGAGTTCGATCATGAGCCTTTCCGGCGCACTTTCCTCGGCAATCTCCGCGCTCAGCGCGCAGAGCCAGTCCTTGTCGATGATCAGCGACAACATCGCCAATTCCGACACGACCGGCTACAAGACGACGTCTGCGATGTTCGATGACCTCGTCACCGCATCGAGCAACGCAACCTCTTATGCGTCCGGTGGCGTCACGGTCTCCGGCCGGGCCAACATCACCCAGCAGGGCCTGCTGGCCGCGACGTCCAACGCGACCGACGTCGCGATCCAGGGCTCGGGCTTCTTCGTGGCGACCAACGCGACGTCCGGCGGCACCGTTTCCTATACCCGCAACGGCGCCTTCACCATCGACAATGCAGGCTATCTCGAGAACAACGGCTATTATCTGGAGGGCTGGCGCACGGACGCCGACGGCAATGTCTCCGGGAACGAGTCGGCCAGCAATCTCGAAGCCATCAACACCCAGGTGGCATCGACCAGCGGCAGCGCGACCACCACGACGACGATCGCGGCAAACCTGCCGTCGGATGCCGCAACGGGCGACACCTACACCAGCTCGATGACGGTCTACGATTCGCTCGGCGCGGCGAACTCGATGCAGATCACCTGGACCAAGACCGGCACCAACACCTGGAGCGCGAGCTTCGCCAACCCGACCTCGACGTCGGACACGACGACCGCGACCGGTACGGCCAGCGGCACCGTCGCCATCACGTTCAACAGCGACGGCTCGCTGGCGAGCACCAGCCCAAGCCCTGCGACGGTCGCGGTATCTGGCTGGACCGACGGCGCGGCCGACAGCACCATCACGCTCGATCTCGGCACGACGGGGGGAACCGACGGGTTGACGCAATACGCCTCGGGCGAAACCACGCCGTCCGTCAACGTCACCAGCATCACCTCGGACGGCCTGTCCTACGGCACGCTGTCCAGCATCTCGATCGGCAAGAACGGCGTCGTCGATGCCACCTATTCCAACGGCAAGACGATCGCGATCTACAAGATCGCGGTGGCGACCTTTGCCGATCCCAATGGTCTTTCTGCCAGCAGTGACCAGATGTATTCGGCGACCGTCACGTCGGGCGATCCGACGCTGCAGGCCTCCGGCGAGAACGGTGCAGGCACGATCTATGGCAGCGAGCTCGAATCCTCCACCACCGACACCTCGAGCCAGTTCTCCAGCATGATCTCGGCGCAGCAGGCCTACTCCGCAGCCTCGCAGGTCATCTCGACCGTCAACAAGATGTACGACACCCTGATCTCGGCGATGAGGTAAGCGATGCCTGGCGAAAGGAGCCATGCGGCGGGGGAAGCGTTGCTGCTGCGACTGCGGAGGCTGATCGCGCGCGCCCGCACCGCTGGCGGGGAACGCGCAGAGCTGCTCGCGCTGCTCGACGACATCGAGACGGCACGTCGCGGCCTGATCCGCGAATCCAAGGCAATCGAAGACGAGGCACGGCAGACGAGCGTGAGAACCACGGCGATCGGCGCCTATTTGCGCGGCGCCCAGATCGGCCGCGGCCGGCGGCACAATTGAGACCACGAAGGCAACGAACATGAAACAGGCTCAAATCACCAGGACCAGCGCCGCCGAGGGCGACGCGCGCATCAAATCGCTGATCGCGCTGATCGACGGCTTGACCGCGCTGGTCGCCGAAGAGAACGCCGAGCTCGCCAAGGGGCTTCCGGCCTCGCGCCTGAAGCAGGTCGACGAGAAGAACCGGCTGGCGGAAGTATTCGAAAGGACCGTTGCGGAATGCGCCGCCGGCTCGACCAGCCTGCATGTCCGCGACCGGATCCTGCGCGAACAGCTCATGGAGCGGATATTGAAGCTGCGCGCGGCGATGGACGAGAACTTGGTGCGGCTGCGCGCCGCGATCGAGGCCAGCAACCGCCGCGTCGAGGCGGTGATGCAGGCCATCCGCGAGCAGATCGCCGCGGTGTCGCCCTATGGCGCGTCGGGCCGCCTCGCCGCACGCGCGGTCTCCAGCGGCACCATTCGTCAGGCCTGAGGGCAGGGAAGGGGCAGCCGCCGTGTCGCTCGATATCGCACGATTGATCGCCTTCAGCGGGCTATCGGCCACGCAGGTGCAGATCAGCGTGACGTCGTCGAACATCTCGAATGCCGACACGACGGGCTATACCGAGAAGACCGCAAGCCAGGCAAGCAGCGTCACCAACGGCGTCGGCACCGGCGTCACGGTGACGGGCATCTCTTCGAACGTCGACAAGCTGTTGTTGAAGTCGTTGATCTCCGCGACCTCCGACCTCGGCTCGGCCGACACGACCAACACGTACCTGACCTCGCTCGAGAAGCTGTACGGCTCGACCAGCAGCTCGGACAGCTCGTCGACCGGAACGTCGCTTGCCAATTCGATCGCGTCGCTGGAATCCGCGCTATCCTCGCTTGCCAGCACGCCGAACAGCGCCTCGTTGCAATCCAACGTCATCAGCGCGCTCGACAACGTCGCGAGCCAGTTGCGGGAGACCTCGAGCGGCATCCAGAAGCTGCGTTCCAACGCCGACCAGGACATCTCCTCGTCGATTGACGACGTCAACACCGACCTCGAGCAAATCGCCGAGCTCAACGCCGAGATCAAGCAGACGGCGGCGGCCGGCCAGTCGACGGCGGATCTGGAGGACCAGCGCAATACCGCGCTGCAGGACGTCGCCTCCAAGATGAATGTCAGTTACTATACGGCCTCGAACGGCGATCTCCAGATCTATACCACGTCCGGCCAGGCGCTGGTCGACAGCCAGGCGCATACGATCAGCTATTCGACGGCGGCCAACGTCTCCTCGTCGACCGTGTACAGCGCAGGCTCCTCGTCCAGCGGCTTCAGCGCCATCACGGTGAACGGGGTCGACATCACCTCGCAGATCACCGGCGGCGACATCGGCGCCCTCATCACGCTCCGCGACAAGACCCTGCCGGCGGCGCAGTCCCAGCTCGACCAGCTTGCCCAGCAGCTCGCCTCGGCAATGAACGGTGTCTCCAACAGCGCCTCTTCGGTGCCGTCGCCGACCAGCCTCACCGGCACAACCAGCGTGACGAGCGCGACGGCGCTGTCCGCGACAGGCACGGTGCGCCTTGCCGTCACGGACCAGAGCGGCAACCTCGTCTCCTACAGCGATCTCGACCTCTCGTCCTATTCCACGGTGGGCGACCTCGTCTCCGCCATCAACGGTATCTCCGGGCTTTCGGCTTCGATCGATTCGAACGGCCACCTGACCATCACGTCGACCGATTCCAGCGACGGCGTCGCGATCAACGAGATGACGAGCTCGGTGGGAAGTGCCAGTGAGGGATTTTCGGAGTATTTCGGCCTCAACGATCTGGTGACGGGCACGAGCGCGTCCGATATCGCGGTCAACAGCAGTATTCTATCCGGCACCGACGAATTGCAACTCGCGGTGCTGGATTCCTCATCCAGCCTCACCGTCGGCAGCCAGGTGCTGTCGTCGGGCTCGGCGACGGTGGTCAACGACTTCTACGATGCGCTGACGGACTCGCGGACATTCGCCTCGGCGGGCGGCCTTGCCGCGACCACCGGCTCGTTCGCCGACTACGCCGCCGCCATCGTCTCCGACGTCGCGAGCAAGTCCTCACAGGCTTCCACCAACTACACCGCCAAGGAGACCGCGCAGTCGACCTATGCGAGCTCGCTATCGTCGCAATCGGGCGTCAATCTCGACGAGGAATCGGCGCGGCTGAGCACGCTGCAAAACAAATACACGGCCGCCTCCGCGCTCATCCAGGCCATCAACACGATGTACTCGGCGCTACTGAGCGCCGTGCAGTCGTCCTAAAGCGGGAGCGGGCCCATGGTCGCGATGCGGGTGGCCACTTTTGCGCAGTCGAACACGATGGTCGCGGACGCGCTGCGCGTGCAGGCCGTCATGGCCAACGAGCAGATCCAGGAATCGTCGGGCGTCATCTCGACCGATTTCGGCGGCTATGGCTCGACCGCGCAGCACGTGGTCAACCTTCAGGTCTCGGTGACGCGGGCGCAATCCTATATCGACGCGGCGACGCTCGCCGACAGCAAGGTGCAGGTGATGTATTCGGCGGTCGGCTCGATGACCGACATCATCACCCAGCTCCGTTCCCAGCTCAGCGCCGCCTCGACCGGCAGCTCGACGGAGACGAACTCGGTGATCTCTTCGGCACAGCAGATGCTGGCGGAGATGGGGTCGCTGCTCAACACGCAATATGACGGCCAGTACGCGTTTGCGGGGGGCAAGACGGAGACCGCGCCGGTCGACCTCACGAGCTTTGCTACCGGCACGGGATCCACGACGACGGTGGACAGCAGCTATTATGTCGGCGACAGCGAGATCGCCTCGGTTCGCGTTGCGACCGACCAGAGCGTGTCCTACGGCGTGACCGCGGACAATTCGGCCTTCGAAGAGGTGATGCGCGTCCTCAAATTCGTTGCCAACAGCTCCTCGCTGTCGTCATCCGACATCACCAGCGCGCTGGATCTGGCAAGCACGGCGCTGGACGACACCGCTGCCGTGCAGGCGAAGCTGTCGAGCTCGGCCTCGCAGATCGAGACGGCGAGCGCGCGCCAGAGCGATTACAAGAGCTATGCCGAGACGCTCGGTAGCGATCTCACCGGCGTCGACGTCGCAGCGATCACGGCGCAACTATCGACTTATCAATCCCAGCTCACCGCGTCCTATTCGGCGCTTGCGAAAATCCTGAGCATGAATCTCGCGAGCTACCTGAAATAGGCGGCGCTATTCCGCGGCGATCTTTTCCATGGCCATGGCACGCAGCCTGGCGCGTTGGATCTTGACGCCATTGGCGCTGTCGGTGACGGGGAAGGCGTCGACGAAGTAGATGCGCGCCGGGACCTTGTAGCCGGCCAGCCGCTCGCGCAGATGCGCGATCAGTGCTGCCTCTCGCGGCGGCTCTTCCTTGGGAATCACGAAAGCTGCGCAGCGGGCCTGTCCCTTCAGATCGACGGCGACGACCTGCGCATCGGCAACGCCGGTGCAGGACTTGAGCTCATCCTCGATCTCGCCGGGCGCGACCAGGAACCCGCCGAGCCGCATGGCATCGCCCGCACGCGTCTCGTAGACGAAGGAGCCGTCGCCGCGCAGCCGGCCGATATCGCCGGTGCGGAAGAAGCCGTCGGCGGTGGTCGCCTCGCGCGTCGCTTGCGGATTGTTGAAATAACCGAGGAAGCACGACGGCGCGCTGATCTCGAGCTCACCGGAGTCGCCAGGCTCGACCGGCTCGCCGCTGTCCGCATCGCGTATGCGCATGCGAGCATCCGGCGACATCGGCCAGCCGCCGCTTTCGATGCGGTCGGCGAAGGCGGCATCGCGCCGGCCGATCGAGAACAGGGCTTGCACCTCGCTCGAGCCATACAGGCCGAACAGCGGCAAGCCGCGTGCTTCGGCCTCCACCGCAAACTCGCGCCAACCGGGCTGGAACGCGGCGAAGCCAAACACTTCCGCGTACGGAAACGGACGTGGCGCATCGGTGAGCGCTAGGATGCGGCGAAACATCTCGTCCGAGCCGAAGGCATGCGTGATCCTGTGCTCGCCGAGGATTTCGAGCGCCGGCGTGGCCTCGAAGGCGTCGAGCACGCGGATGGTGACGCCGGCCGCGAGAAAGGCGAGCAGGCCCGTCATCCCGAACGTGCCGCAGAACGGCAGCATGGCGAGCAGCGAATGGCGTTGCGGCGACAGCGCAAGCGCCTTGGCAACCGCGGCCGCATGCGTGGCCAGCGTCGCCTGTGAATGCGCCACCAGCTTCGGCCCCCTGGTCGTGCCCGAGGTCGTGTAGAGCAGCACCGGCAGGTCGACGCCGTCGCGTGATGGCGCCGAAGGATAGGCTTTCTCGAAGGCGTCGAACCGTACGCAGGGCCATTGTGCGGGCATCGTATCCGCGCCGATAACGGCGAGCTTTTCGAGCGCCGGCACGTCGCTAGCAGCGATATCCGCCAGGATGGCGGCAAAATCGATCGAGCGGAACGCTGCTTCCATCACCAGCAGCTTGGCACCGGAGAGGCGGAGGAGATGGGCGACTTCCGCGCTGCGGTAGCGCGTGTTGACCGCGGCGACGATCGCGCCGAGCCGGGCGGCGGCGAACAGCAGCGCAACCCATTCGATGCGGTTGACCAGCCACACTGCGACCACGTCGCCTTTGTCGATGCCTTGGGCGGCGAGCCACGCTGCGGCTTGGTCAATTCTGACGGACAATTCGGTGCGCGGGACGGGCGTGCCGTCAAACACCAGCGCGGGATCGGAGAAGGTCTCGATCCCGATCAGCGATTGCAGCGAGCGATCGTTGGGGCGCATGGCTACCGCAGTAGCCCGATCGCGCAAAACTGTCTACTTGGTGCCGAACATCCGGTCGCCGGCATCGCCCAGGCCCGGAACGATATAGCCGTGGTCGTTGAGCCGCTCGTCGACCGAGGCGGTCCAGATCGGCACGTCCGGATGCTCCGCCTGGAACTGCGCGATGCCTTCCGGGGCGGCCAGCAGGCAGACGAAGCGGATGTCACGGGCGCCGCGCGCTTTCAGCAGGGATGCACCGGCGCAAGCCGAGTTGCCGGTTGCCAGCATCGGGTCCATCAGGATCACTGTGCGGTCGGACAGGTCCTGCGGCGCCTTGAAATAGTACTCCACGGCCTGCAAGGTCGCGGGGTCCCGATAGAGCCCGATATGGGCGATGCGTGCGGACGGCATCAGCGCCAGCATGCCGTCGAGGAAGCCGACACCGGCGCGCAGGATCGGCGCCAGCGTGAGCTTCTTGCCGGCGATTTTCGGCGCCTGCATCGCCGAGATCGGCGTCTCGATCTCCACGAGCTCCAGCGGCAGGTCGCGCGTCACCTCGTAGCACAAGAGCATCCCGATCTCGTTCAGGATCTCGCGAAAGCTCTTGGTCGAGCGGTCCTTTTCCCGCATCAGCGAGAGCTTGTGCTGGACGAGGGGATGATCGACGACGTGGACGTTGCTGCTACCCATGGTAACCGCTCTACACGGTTCCCTGAGCTTGCGCCAGATCGGCAGCAGCGTTTTCCCTGCGCATCGGCTGCCTAGCCCGCAGGCACCGCGACCTGTGTTCGTACCGCAGCCAGGGAATGATAAGGGCTAGACGCCCAATCCCCGCGCAATGAGCGTGATTACGAGCGTCAGGATCGCGCCCCAGATCAGGCTCAGGGTCATGGTCAGGATGGTGACCGTGACCGCGTGCTCGAGATTTGCCTTGGCGGGCGGCATTGCTAGTTGCCCGGCACCGCACCGAGGCGCATGCCGACGAGCAGCGTCCCCATCAGTGCGATCATGACGATGATCTTGAACTCGATCATGTGCGTGCACTCCGGCAAATCACTTTGTCGCAAGCCGCCCGAAATGGCGTCTGGCCAGATCGAGCCAGCGCCCGAGCCGGGTGATCAGCGGACTGCCGCGGTTCTCGACGTCGAGCTCGAAGCTCCCGGATGGAAAGATCAGCGCGCATTGTGTGGGCGCGCTCTGCACGTGAGCGAAGTGCACCGCTGAGCTCTTGAACAGGAAGAGTCCGCCCGCGCGGCCTTTGGCCTCGCGCACAACCCAAAAGCCCGCCTTGTTACGCCCGATGAAGAACGCCGGGATGGAGGCGCTGACGATGTCGGGATCGAGCGGCTGGAAATTCGTCGGTTGCGCGGCCATGGCCGTATCTGGCCTCCAGATCCGTCGCTGTGGACCGGACGGGCCGGCATCGCTGAAGGTGATTGCGGCCATGGCGGCCTCCTCGAGAAATTCGCGCGGATCATGCGCCGTGACGCCATAGGAATGCGAGAGTGGCTGCATCGCCATCGCATAGGAACGGCATAAGAGCGGTTCCCGTCGCGAGATCTCGCGGCCTGCCGATCAGAAGTGAAAGCGCCACATGAAGATCACGGTCTTCAAGGCGATCAGCGCGGTCAGAACGCTCCCCATCGACAGGATTGCAAGCACGCGCAGTCCGATACGCCGGATTGCCTTGCGATGCGCCGGCGTCAGCCGTGTTGCAAGGGAGCTTCGCTCTGCCGGCGAGTGCGGGAAGTGTTCGAAACGATGCGTCAGCATCGACATGTTGGTGGTCCTTGTCTTGCAGCAGTGGTCCTGATGGCCTGCTGCTCCGTTCCGCGACTTAGGATGTATTGCAGTGAATATAGATACGAGAGGGTTCGCGGATGCATCGCATAGGAAAGTCATAGGCAGGCCCGGTGGCCGGGCGCGCGGCGAAACTGCCGCGACGACGTCACCCTTCGGCCGTACCGATCAGTTCCTCGTCGGTGATAGCAGCGAAGGCGTGTGCTATCTCCTCCTTTGCGGACTCGTTCAGCTCTACGATCGGCAGGCGGGTATCGGGCCGCATCAGGCCGAGCAGGCTCAGCGCATATTTGAGGGCAGCCGGACTTTCACGGGACAGGCAGGTCTCCAGCGGCACGAGCCGCTTTTGCAAGTAGCGCGCGGACTGCATGCGGCCTTGCCGGCAGCTCGAAAGGATCGTCCGGCACAGATCCGGCGCGACGTTCGCAATCTGGGAGATCGCGCCGTCGCCGCCGCCAGCTATGAAACCAAAGGCAGTGGCATCGTCGCCGGACAGCAGGCGAAAGCTCGACGGTAGCAGCCCGCTCAAGCGCATCGGGCGCGAGATGTCTGCGCTGCCGTCGCGCAGGCCGACGAATTGCCTGTTGTCTGCGAGCCGCGCGAGCGTGTCGTCGGCGAGCGGACGGAGTGTGCGCGCCGGAATGTCATGCAGGATGATCGGCAAGCCCGTCGAGCCCGCGATCGCACGGAAATGCGCGAGCATGCCTTCCTGCATAGGCTTGTTGTAGTAGGGCACCACGGAAAGCACGGCATCGGCGCCAGCGGCCTCGGCACGCCGGGCAAGCTCGATGGCATGGCTTGTGGCGTTTGCGATTGCGCCGGCGATAATCCGACACCGGCCGCGGACGACATCGACCGCGGTGCGGATGATCAGCCCCTGCTCGGCCGCCGAGAGCGTCGAAGCCTCGCCGGCCGTCTCGCAGACCACGAGCGCGGGAACGCCGGCCGCGACCTGACATTCGCAGAGTGAAGCAAGGGCTTCTAGGTCGACGAGTCCCGCCGCGTTGAACGGGGTTGGCAGGTCGGGGATATAACCGGCGAGCCAGGTGGAGGGAGGGACGAGCATGATCGCAACCTCACGCCGCCCGTTCCATCTGAGCAAGGCCTTGCCGCCGCGCAGAGAGAACGAGGCCTTGATGGCACCTCACGCCAGCCTCGATCCGGAAGCCGAGTTGTTCGAGCTTCTTGCGGATCTTGATCGCGAAGCCGCTTTCGCTCGGTTTGATGAGTACGGCAATGCTCGCCGCTATGCCGAGCGAAGGGGCGACCTGCGCCAAGGCGATCTCAAATTCGTCCATTGATTCCTGGACGGTGATGAGGCCGATGGCGCATGTCGCCTTGCGGAGGCGAAACGTCGAGGGGAAGCCAATCCGGACCAGGCCGCGCCGGCGCAGGGCAAGATACAGGCTGGTGCTGCCCTGGCCGGCGACGATCGCGCGATTGAGGTTGGAGAGGTGCGTGAGCGTGATCATGGTCTCGACGACCTGATCGTGCCCGGAGGTGAATGAATGGAGCTGGAGCATTGGATACTCCCTGGAAAGATGCGTTCAGGCGGCGCGCCGGTCGGCAAGCGCTTGCGGCCGGCGGCTCATGTCGAGCTCGAGCTCTCGCGGCAGCTCGACGATGGTCTCGAGATGATGGCCGTTTTCGAACAGCGCATATTTGATGGCCTGCGCGCGGCTGACGAACAGCCCGCCATAGAGGCCGTTCTGTTCCTGGGCGACCCACTGTCCCCTGCGGTTCTGGCCGATGAAGACGACGGTCGAGGGCGAGCTGCACGACGGAGGTTCGACGAGTTTCACTTTCGTATTCCTTCTGATCGACGCAATCCGAGCCCGCTGATGCCGGCTGTCCGCTCTCGACGAATGTATGGAGGATTCGTTGCGGGGCACGCTTTGCGTAACTTGTCTGCATAATATCCTAGCTTGCGAATATGATTTCGAGCGCGGTCGCGGGACGATCTCATAGGAACGTCATAAAGCCGGTGGCCGCCGGTGTTCAGGCTGCGTTGAGCTGATTGACGATGTGCGCCAGGGCGAACAATGCGCCGAATGCGACACCTTCGTCCCAATGATTGAGCCTCGCGCGGAACAGGGGCTCGCGCTTGATCAGGCCGACGAGCGCGCAGAGGATGATCGCCATCCAGAACAGGGCGGCAAGGCCTCGGACGAAGCCGACGTTGCTGAACGCGGCAAAGCAGCCGAGCAGGCCGACGCGCACGCCAAAGCGTGCGAGGACCTGTGTCGTGCTCTGTGTGCGTAGCATGTCCGGCGATCGCGCCAAGGCTCTAGGCGTCTTGACCGAGAAGTCAGCCGAAATGGTCGCAATTGACCGGCTCGTAGAGCGGGCTCGCGGTTTGGCGGACGGACGGCACGCTGGGCCGGGTCGCCTTTGCGGTGAGAGCCTGCACCTCGGCGAAGGCCGAGAGCAATGCGAGCGCGAGGTCGGAATGCCGTCCCTCGACCGAGCTCTCCAGCCAATCCGGCAACTCGCGCTCGCGCGAGAGCGCACAATACCATTCGCCTTCGTCATAGGCGATGCGGCGGACCTGCCACAGCGGCAGCTCCAGCTCCAGCAGCGCGAGTGCGGCATCGGCCCAAGCTTCGGCGTCGATCAGGCGCGTCAGCCGTGCGGTTCGTTCGCTCTGTCCGAGCGAAGGGAAGCGACGGCAGGCCTTGTCGATGACATCGAGCATCAGGGGCCGCGTGACCGCATGCGCGCTACGAAGTTGTTCGCCGAGCGCAAGCGGGTCGAAGTTTTGCAGAACGGAAGACATGACGGCGTCTCGATCCTCGGCCGGCCGCAGGTCCGCAGCCGACGCCATCAAGATCGCGGGAAGGGCATTTGAAAGCGAGATGGGGCCGGGGAGAAAGATATAGGGATTTCATAAAGATCGGAGCGGAGTGCGTAAGGGGAGGGAATTGCCCGCCAAACATTCCGTTGTCGTCCCGGCGAAGGCCGGGACCCATCACCACATGGAGCAGTTTGGTGAAGATTCGGAGTTCGGTACTGCGACTACCCGCAATTGATGGATTCCGCGGTATGGGTCCCGGCCTTCGCCGGGACGACGGCGTGATTTGTGCCGCCGGCCAGACACCTGTGAGCTACCCACCGCTCCCCGGCCTTTATGAGATTCCTATATCGTCACCATAGCGTTCATCTCGAAAACCTATGCCCCGGGTGGCACCTGTCGGCCTGACAGCGCGGCATCCGTTTCCGGACCGCCTTGGATGCATAGGGACATTCTCATGCTCGACATCATCATGCTGGCGCTGGGCCTTGCCTTCTTCGCGCTTGCGATCGGCTACACCTACGCCTGCGAACGGTTGTGACGGGAGCTGCGCCATGATCTTCGATTATTCGCTCGCCGGCGCCGTCTCGCTCGGCCTCCTCATCTACCTCACTTACGCGTTGCTGCGGCCCGAGCGGTTCTGACCGTGCTGCTGCTTCTCGCGGACGCCCTGCTCGTGGGGCTCTTGCTCGCGGCGCTCCTGCCGCTGTTGCGCGGAAGACCGGTTCTCAAGGACTTAAGGACTAGGCCATGACTCTCATCGGTTGGCTCCAGATTATTCTGTATTGCGCCATTATCGTCGCCCTGACCAAGCCACTTGGCTGGTACATGACGCGCGTCTTCAACGGCGAACGTACCTTCCTGTCGCCGGTGTTGCGCCCGGTCGAGGCCGGGCTCTACTGGATCTCGGGCGTCGACGAGAGGCGCGAGCAGCATTGGCTGACCTATACGGTCGCCATGCTCCTGTTCCATGTCGGCGGCTTCCTGATCATCTACGGCGTGATGCGGCTCCAGGCCGTGCTGCCCTTTAATCCGGCAGGCCAGTCGGCGGTGGCCGAAGATCTCTCCTTCAACACCGCGATCTCCTTCATCACCAACACCAACTGGCAGAACTACGGCGGCGAGAGCACCATCTCCTACCTCGTGCAGATGCTGGGGCTGACGCACCAGAACTTCCTGTCGGCAGCGACCGGCATTGCGCTCGCCGTGGCCCTGATCCGCGGCTTCTCGCGCGCCTCGATGCGCACGATCGGCAATTTCTGGGTCGACGTCACCCGCTGCACGCTTTATGTCCTGTTGCCGATCTGCATCGTCTACACGCTGTTCCTGGTATGGCAGGGCATGCCGCAGACGCTTGGGGCCTATGTCGAAGCGACCACGCTCGAAGGCGCCAAGCAGACCATCGCGGTCGGCCCGGTCGCCTCGCAGGTCGCGATCAAGATGCTCGGCACCAATGGTGGCGGCTTCTTCAACGCCAACGCGGCGCATCCCTTCGAGAACCCGACGGCGCTGTCGAACTTCGTGCAGATGATCTCGATCTTCGCGCTTGGTGCCGCCTTGACCAACGTGTTCGGCCGCATGGTCGGCAACCAGCGCCAGGGCTGGGCGCTCCTTGCCGTGATGGGCGTGCTGTTTCTCGCCGGCGTCGCCGTCACCTACTGGGCTGAGGCCAACGGCACGTCGACCCTCCAGGCGCTCGGGCTCACCGGCGGCAACATGGAAGGCAAGGAAGTACGGTTCGGCATCGTGGCGTCCTCGCTGTTTGCGGTGATCACGACGGCCGCCTCCTGCGGCGCCGTCAACGCCATGCACGACAGCTTTACCGCGCTCGGCGGCATGATCCCGTTGATCAACATGCAACTCGGCGAGATCATCGTCGGTGGCGTCGGCGCTGGCCTCTATGGCATGCTGCTGTTCGTCGTGCTCGCGATCTTCGTCGCGGGCCTGATGGTCGGCCGGACGCCGGAATATGTCGGCAAGAAGATCGAGGCGCGCGAAGTCAAGATGGCGATGCTCGCGATCCTGGTGCTGCCGCTGATGTATCTCGGTTGGACCGCGGTTGCCGTGGTGTTCCCGCCGGCGGTCGCGTCGATGGCGAATGCCGGACCGCACGGCTTCACCGAGGTGCTCTACGCCTATACCTCGGCGACCGGCAATAACGGTTCGGCCTTTGCCGGCCTGACGGGCAACACGTTTTTCTACAACCTCACGCTTGCCAGCGCGATGTTCGTCGGCCGCTTCTTCATGATCGTCCCGGCGATGGCGATCGCGGGTTCGCTCGCAAGCAAGAAGACGCATCCGCCGTCAGCTGGCACCTTCCCGACCACCGGTGGTCTGTTCGTCGGCCTGGTCGTGGGCGTGATCCTGATCATCGGCGGCCTGACCTTCTTCCCGGCGCTCGCGCTCGGACCGATCGTCGAGCACCTCGCGATGAACGCCGGCCAAGTGTTCTGATCGCCAAGTCCTCTGACTCTGACTGTTTGGAGTGACCTCCATGGATACGATGAAACTGCAAAAACGTGCGCCGATGTCGGCGATGCTCGATCCCAGGATCGTGCTGCCCGCGATCAAGGCGTCCTTCACCAAGCTCGACCCGCGGCTGATGGTCAAGAACCCCGTGATGTTCGTGGTCGAGATCGTGGCCGCGCTCACCACCGTGATCTTCCCGCGCGACCTCGTCACCGGCGGCGCCGGTCTCGGCTTCACCTTCCAGATCATCCTCTGGCTCTGGTTCACGGTGCTGTTCGCGAACTTCGCCGAAGCTGTGGCCGAAGGCCGCGGCAAGGCGCAGGCCGACTCGCTGCGCAAGACCCGCACCGAGAGCCAGGCCAAGCTGCTGACCGGCGCTGACCGGACCTTCAAGGTCGTGCCCGGCACCAGCCTGAAGGTCGGCGATATCGTGCTGGTCGAAGCGGGTGATACCATCCCCTCTGACGGTGAAGTGATCGAGGGGGTTGCCTCCGTCAACGAAGCCGCCATCACCGGCGAGTCCGCCCCCGTGATCCGCGAGTCCGGCGGCGACCGCTCGGCGGTGACCGGCGGCACGCAGGTGCTATCCGACTGGATCCGCGTCCGCATCACCGCGGCGCAGGGCTCGACCTTCATCGATCGCATGATCAAGCTGGTCGAGGGCGCCGAGCGGCAGAAGACGCCGAATGAGATCGCGCTCAACATCCTGCTCGCGGGCCTCACGATCATTTTCGTGTTCGCCACCGTCACCATTCCGAGCTACGCCGCCTATGCCGGCGGCTCGATCTCGGTGATCGTGCTGGTCGCGCTGTTCGTGACGCTGATCCCGACCACGATCGGTGCGCTGTTGTCGGCGATCGGCATCGCCGGCATGGACCGCCTGGTGCGCTTCAACGTGCTGGCGATGTCCGGCCGCGCGGTCGAGGCCGCCGGCGACGTCGACACGCTCTTGCTCGACAAGACCGGCACCATCACCCTCGGCAACCGCCAGGCGACCGCGTTCCGTCCCGTGCGCGGTGTGACCGACAAGGAACTCGCCGACGCAGCCCAGCTTGCCTCGCTCGCCGACGAGACGCCGGAGGGCCGCTCGATCGTCGTGCTGGCGAAGGAGAAATACGGCATCCGCAGCCGCGACATGGCCGAACTGGGTGCCACCTTCATCCCGTTCACCGCGCAGACCCGTATGAGCGGTGTCGACGCAGGCGGCACGTCGGTCCGCAAGGGCGCGATCGACGCGATGCTCAACTATGTCGGCGGTGGTGCGCCGCTGGCCGTTGCCTCCGGCAACACCGCGCGCGCCATGCAGCCCGGGGCGCTGTCGGACGTCGGCCGCGAGATCCAGGCCATTGCCGATGAGGTCTCGAAATCCGGCGGCACGCCGCTGGCGGTCGCCAAGGATGGGCGCCTTCTCGGCGTCGTCCAGCTCAAGGACATCGTCAAGGGCGGCATCCGCGAACGTTTTGCGGAGCTGCGCCGCATGGGCATCCGCACCATCATGATCACCGGCGACAATCCGATGACGGCGGCCGCGATCGCGGCGGAAGCTGGCGTCGACGACTTCCTCGCGCAGGCAACCCCTGAGGACAAGCTCAAGCTGATCCGCGACGAGCAGGCCAAGGGCAAGCTGGTGGCCATGTGCGGCGACGGCACCAATGACGCGCCGGCGCTTGCGCAGGCCGACGTCGGCGTCGCCATGAACACCGGCACGCAGGCTGCGCGCGAAGCCGGCAACATGGTCGACCTCGACTCCAATCCGACCAAGCTGATCGAGGTGGTCGAGATCGGCAAGCAGCTGTTGATGACGCGCGGGGCGCTGACGACGTTCTCGATTGCCAACGACGTCGCAAAATACTTTGCGATCATCCCGGCGATGTTTCTGGCGTTCTACCCGCAGCTCAACGTGCTCAACATCATGAGCCTGTCGAGCCCGCAGAGCGCCATCCTGTCGGCGATCATCTTCAACGCGCTGATCATCATCGCGCTGATTCCGCTGGCACTGAAGGGCGTCGCCTACCGCGCCGTCGGCGCCGGTGCGCTTCTGCGCCGGAACCTGATGATCTACGGCTTGGGAGGCATCATCATTCCCTTCATCGGTATCAAGGCGATCGACCTCGTGGTCACCGCCCTGCATTTGGCCTGAGATCGTCATTGCGAGCGAAGCGAAGCAATCCAGAAATGTCCCCGCAGCTGACTGGCTGGATTGTTTCGTCGCTTCGCTCCTCGCAATGACGGAGAACTAGGAGAGACATCATGCTCAGAGAAATCCGCCCCGCCATCGTCCTGCTGGTCGCGCTGACCGTCATCACGGGACTGGTCTATCCGCTCGCGATGACCCGCATTGCCGGCGTGCTCTTCCCGAGCCAGGCGCAAGGCAGCCTGATCGAGAAGGACGGCAAGGTCATCGGCTCCGCCCTGATCGGGCAGGAGTTCAAGGATGACAGATATTTCCACGGCCGCCTGTCGGCGACGGTTGCACCGGATCCGAACGATTCGAGCAAGACCGTGCCAGCGCCTTACAACGCGGCCAATTCCGGCGGCTCGAACCTCGGCCCGACCAGCAAGGCGCTGGCCGACCGGCTGAAAGAAGATGTGGACAAGCTGAAGGCCGAGAACCCGGGCCAGCCCGTGCCGCTCGACCTAGTCACGACGTCCGGCAGCGGTCTCGATCCGCACATCTCGCCGGAAGCCGCCCAATTCCAGGTGCCGCGCGTGGCGAGAGCACGCAACATGCCGGAGGATTTGCTGAGGCAGATCGTGGCCGCCAACACCGAGAGCCGCCTGCTCGGCCTGATCGGCGAGCCCCGGGTCAACGTGCTGGCGCTGAACCTGGCGCTAGACCGCGCCGGCAAGTAGCGGCCTAGGCTCCCTGTGGCCGGATGATTATAATGCGCTGATGGTCCGAGAGCGCCGCGATCCCGAACAACGTCCTTCGCCCGAGGCGCTGCTGGAAGCGGCGCGCCGGGAGGAGAGCGCGAGCGGCAAGCTCAAGATCTTCGTCGGCGCCGCCCCCGGCGTCGGCAAGACCTACGAGATGCTGCAAAGCGCGCACGCCAAGCGCAAGGCGGGCATCGACGTCGTCGTCGGTTTCGTCGAGACGCATGGCCGCGCGGAGACCGAAGCGCTGCTCCGCGGGCTCGAGGTGATCCCGCGCAAGAAGCTCGACTATCGCGGACAGGTCCTCGAAGAGATGGACCTCGATGCGGTGATCGCGCGCAGGCCGCAAATCGCGCTGGTCGACGAGCTCGCCCACACCAACGCGCCCGGCAGCCGTCACCCCAAGCGCTATCTCGACGTCGAGGAGCTACTCTCGAACGGCATCGACGTCTATACCGCCGTCAACATCCAGCACATCGAAAGCCTGAACGACGTTGTCGCCCAGATCACCCATGTGCGGGTACGCGAGACGGTGCCGGATTCGGTGTTCGACCGCGCCGATGCGATCGAGCTGATCGACCTCACGCCCGATGACCTGATCCAGCGGCTGAAGGAGGGCAAGGTCTATGTACCCAAGCAGGCCGAGCGGGCGCTGGAGCATTATTTCTCGCCGGGCAATCTCACGGCGCTGCGCGAGCTGGCGCTGCGGCGCACGGCCGAACGCGTCGACGAGCAGCTACTGACCCATATGCAGGCCAACGCCATCGCCGGTCCGTGGGCGGCGGGCGAGCGCATCCTGGTCTGCGTCAGCGAGGATCCGCGCGCGGCGGGCCTCGTCCGCTACACCAAGCGGCTGGCCGACCGTCTGCACGCGCCATTCACGGCGATATCGATCGAGACGCGGCGATCGCTCCAGCTCTCGGATGCGGAACGCGACCGGCTTGCCGACACGCTGCGGCTTGCCGAATCCCTCGGCGGCGAGGCGCTGACCATCCCCGGCGTCGGCCGTCGCATCGCCGACGACGTCATCAACTTCGCGCAAGGCAACAACGTCACGCAGATCGTGATCGGCAAGTCGTCGCGCTCGCGCTGGTTCGAGATCGCGCGCGGCTCGGTGGTGCACGACCTCGTGCGCCGCTCCGGGAACATCACCGTGCACGTGATTTCCGGAGACGAATTGCCGGGCGAGGCGGCCCCCGAGACTGCGGTACAGACGGCCGCACGCTCGGAGCCGTTCAATCCCCTGCCTTACCTGAAGGCGCTCGGCATAACTCTGGTCGGTCTCGGGGCCGCCGAGCTGATCCAGCCTTACTTCGGCATCGAGAACGTCGATCTCGTGCTGCTGACGGCCGTGGTGGCGGTCGCGGTGCGCTACGGCCTCTGGCCGTCGCTGCTTGCCACGGTCGCGGCGTCACTTGCCTACAATTTCTTCTTTCTGCCGCCGATCTATACCTTCACGATCACCGATCCGACCAACGTTGCGGCGTTCGTGCTGTTCATGGTGGTTGCGATGCTGGTGTCCAATGTCGCGGCTCGCGTGCGCACTCAGGCCGATACGGCAATCGGCCGGATCAGGATGACCGAGCAACTCTATGCTTTCAGCCGCAAGCTGGCGGGCACCGCTACGCTCGACGATGTCTTGTGGGCGACCGCCTATCAGATCGCGCTGATGCTGAAGGTTCGCGTGGTGCTGCTGCTGCCGGAAGATGGGCTGCTGACGGTGAAGTCAGGCTATCCACCGGAGGATGAGCTCGACCAGGCCGACCTTGCCGCCGCCAACTGGGCCTGGAGCAACGACCGCTCTGCCGGCCGCGGCTCCGACACGCTGCCCGGCGCAAAGCGCCTGTTCCTGCCGATGCGCACCGGGCGCGGCCCGATCGGCGTCATCGGCATCGACAACGATCGCACCGGTCCACTGCTGACGCCCGATCAGCGCCGCCTGCTCGATGCGCTGGTCGACCAGGGCGCGCTCGCGATCGAGCGCGTGCTGCTGGTCGAGGATATGGACCGGGTCAAGCGCACGGTCGAATCCGAGCGGCTGCGCTCGGCGCTGCTGACCTCGATCTCGCACGATCTGAAAACGCCGCTGGCCTCCGTGCTCGGCGCGGCCTCGACCATCCGTGATCTCGCCGGCGACTTGTCGGATACCGAGAAGCGTGACCTGCTGGCGACCGTGATCGACGAATCCGAAAGGCTCAACCGCTTCATCGCCAATCTGCTCGACATGACCAAGCTGGAATCAGGCGCCATCGTGCCGAACACGGCGCTGCACGACATCGGCGAGATCGTCGGCAGCGCGCTGAGGCGGGCGAGCAAGATCCTGACGCGTCACAAGGTCGAGCTTCAACTCGCCGCCGACCTGCCGATGCTCGAGCTCGACGCGGTACTGTTCGAGCAGGTGCTGTTCAATCTGCTCGACAACGCGGCAAAGTACTCGCCGCCGGATACCACCATCGCAATCCGCAGCCAGCGCGATAGGGACCGAGTCGTGCTCGAGGTCGCTGATGAAGGCGAGGGCATCCCGCCGGGCGAGCTCGAGAGCGTGTTCGACAAGTTTTATCGCGTGCAGAAGGGCGATCATGTCCGTCCCGGCACAGGGCTCGGTCTTGCGATCTCCCGCGGCTTCGTCGAGGCGATGCGCGGCACGATCACGGCTGCGAACCGCGGGGATCGCAGCGGCGCAGTGCTCACCATTCGCCTGCCGATCCCCGCGCAGACCAACGCATTGGACACCGCCGCATGAGCGCACCCCCGATCAAGGTTCTAGTCATCGACGACGAGCCGCCGATCCGCAAATTGCTGCGGATGGGACTCACCACGCAGGGTTATGACATCCTGGAAGCGCCGAACGGCAAGACCGCGCTGGAGAAGCTCACCGAGGAGCCGGCGCTGATTATCCTCGATCTCGGCCTGCCCGATATCCAGGGCCACGAGCTGCTCCGCACCATCCGTGCGCGCAACGAGAGCGTGCCCATCGTGGTGCTGTCGAGCCGCGGCGACGAGGCCGGCAAGGTGCAGGCGCTCGATCTCGGCGCCGACGATTATCTGACAAAGCCGTTCGGCATGGACGAGCTTTTGGCGCGGCTGCGGGCCGCGCTGCGGCACCAGCTCCAGGTCAAGGGCGAGCGCCCGGTGTTCCGCACCGGCGATCTCTCCGTCGATCTCGTTCGCCGCATCGTCAAAGTCGGCGAGCGCGAGATAAAGCTGTCGCCGAAGGAATATGATCTCCTGCGCGTGCTCGTGCAGCACGCCGGCAAGGTGCTGACGCACCGGTTTCTTCTGAAAGAACTGTGGGACGAGCTGACCGACGCGCAATATCTGCGTGTCTATGTGCGCCAGCTCCGCCAGAAGATCGAGGCCGATCCCGAGCGGCCGCAATATGTGCTGACCGAGACCGGGATCGGGTATCGGTTGAAGGCGGGGGACTAGTCCCTGGCAGTCGTTCCGGGATGGTCCGAGGGGCCAAACCCGAATCTTGAAATTCGTTGTTCGCGCTGCCAGCGCCCTGGAATGACGGCAACTTTGACCCGCCTCATGTGTTAGGCTTGGTGAGCCTTCATGCGCTCTGGAATTGGCCGTGCTGAGAAACCTTTCCGCATACCGGAAGAAACGGGATTTCGAGAAGACGCCGGAGCCATCCGGCGAGACGGCTGTGGCGCCGTCGAAGCAGCGGCGTTTCGTGATCCAGAAGCACGATGCGACCCGGTTGCATTACGATTTTCGTCTCGAATTTGACGGCGTCTTCAAGTCCTGGGCGGTGACGAAGGGGCCTTCGCTCGACCCGCATGACAAACGGCTCGCGGTTGAGGTCGAGGACCATCCGCTCGACTACGGCGATTTCGAAGGCACTATTCCGGAAGACCAGTATGGTGGCGGCACGGTGATGCTGTGGGACCGCGGCACCTGGGAGTCGGAAGATCCGGAGCGCGGCTTCAAGAAGGGCGACCTGAAGTTCACGTTGCACGGCGACAAGCTGCATGGAAGCTGGGTGCTCGTGCGCATGCGCAACCGTGACGGCGAAAAACGCACCAACTGGCTGCTGATCAAGCATCGCGACGAATACGCCCGCGAGGGCGAGGATAACAACATCCTGGAGGACGATAAATCGGTCGCCTCCGGCCGGGCGATGGAGCAGATCGCCGAAGGCAAAGGTCGTGCGCCAAAGCCGTTCATGCTGGCGAAGGGGACCAAGGGCAAGGCCGACGCGGTCTGGCAGTCCAATCGCGCCGAGAAGGAGACGCGCACCATCAAGCCTGCGCCGCGCACGGCTTTGAAGAAGGGCAGGGTGACGGTGGCGACGACCGCGAAGAAGGTCTCGGAGATGCCGGATTTCGTCGCGCCGCAGCTCTGCACGCCGGTGGAGCGTCCGCCGCCGGGCGAGGGCTGGTGCCACGAGATCAAGTTCGACGGCTACCGCGTGCAGCTTCGGGTCGAGGATGGCAAGGCAACGCTTAAGACCCGCAAGGGCCTCGACTGGACCGAAAAGTTCGCATCGATCGCCAAGGAGGGCGGCGCGCTGCCGGACGTGCTGATCGACGGCGAGATCGTCGCGCTCGACCGCAACGGCGCACCGAGCTTCTCCGCGCTCCAGGCTGCGCTGTCGGACGGCAAGACCGATGACCTCATCTTCTTCGCCTTCGATCTCTTGTTGGCCGAAGGTCTCGATCTGCGTCGGCTGCCGCTCGGAGAGCGCAAGATGAAGCTCGATGAGCTGCTGGGCGCGCGCAAGAAGAGGTCGAGCCAGATCCGCTATGTCGAACATTTCGAGAGCGGCGGCGATGCGGTGCTGCAATCGGCCTGCAAGCTCGAGCTCGAAGGCGTGGTTTCGAAGAAGCTCGACGCACCGTATCGTTCGGGGCGCACCGAAAGCTGGACCAAGGCGAAATGCCGCGCCGGCCATGAGGTCGTGATCGGCGGCTACAAAACCACGAATGGCAAATTCCGCTCGCTGATGGCGGGCGTGCACCGCGGCGATGATCTCGCCTTTGTCGGCATTGTCGGCACCGGCTTTGGTGCCGACAAGGTCAAGCGCATCATGCCGCTGTTGAAGGCGGCGGAAGCCAGGGAGCGCCCGTTCGGCGGCAAGAACGCGCCGAAGAAGACCCGCGACGTGCATTGGCTGAAACCCGAGCTGGTCGCCGAGATCGAGTTCGCGGGCTTTACCGCCGACGGCAATATCCGCCAGGCGGCGTTCAAGGGGCTGCGACAGGACAAGCCAGCCGAGGAGGTTGAGGCCGAGACGCCCGTGAAGACCGAGCTTGCCGAGCCGTCGCCGCGGAAGGGCAGGGCGAACGCCGCGACGCGGTCGAAGCAGGCTGGCACCGCTGAAGTGATGGGCGTCGTCATCTCCAAGCCGGACAAGGAGCTGTGGCCGGATGGTGGGGATGGCGAGCCCGTCACCAAGCTCGACCTGGCGCGCTATTTCGAGGCGGTCGGCGAATGGATGATCGTGCATCTGAAGGGGCGACCATGCTCGATCCTTCGCGCCCCCGACGGTATCAAGGGCGAAAAATTCTTCCAGCGCCATGCCATGCAGGGCATGTCCACTCTGCTGGAGCTCGCAAAGATCTCCGGCGACCGCAAGCCGTATTTGCAGATCGATCGGGTCGAGGGGCTTGCCGCCGTGGCGCAGATCGGAGGCGTTGAGCTGCATCCCTGGAATTGCGCGCCATACGCCTACGACACGCCGGGGCGGCTGGTATTCGATCTTGATCCCGCGCCGGACGTTGCCTTCGCCGATGTAATCGAGGCAGCCAAGCAGATGCGTGAGCGCTTGTCCGATGTCGGGATGGAGAGCTTCTGCAAGACGACCGGCGGCAAGGGACTGCATGTCGTGGTCCCGTTGCTCCACGGTGCGCGTGACAAGGTGAGCTGGAAGGAAGCAAAGGCCTTTGCGCACGGCGTGTGCCAGTGGATGGCCGCGGACCATCCCGAGCGATATCTGCTCAACATGTCGAAGAAGTTGCGGGACGGAAAGATCTTCCTCGATTATCTGCGCAACGACCGCCTGTCGACCGCGGTGGCGGCGTTGTCACCACGCGCCCGCGACGGTGCCACCGTGTCCATGCCGTTGACTTGGGCGCAGCTGAAGAGCGATCTCGATCCGAAGCGTTATACGCTTCGCACCGTGCCGGGACTCCTGGCGCGATCGAAGGCGTGGGATGGCTACGACGACGCGGCCGCTTCGATCAAGGCGGCGATCAAGAAGCTGGCGGAGAAGGTGAAGTAGGCTCTGCGTTTGCCGCAGATGCGGGGCTGTAGGGTGGGCAAAGCGAAGCGTGCCCGCGGCCCTTCCGCACATTGAGACAGAAGAGGTGGGCACGGTGCTGTACGCCTTTGTGCCCACCCTACACGGGCTAGATCCGTCCCAGCAGCAGCAGGATCAGTAGGACGACGACGATCAGCCCCAATCCGCCGCCGCCATAATAGCCGGTGCCGTAGAAGGGACCGCCGCCGATGCCGCTGAAGCCGCCGAGCAGCGCGATGACCAAAATGATCAGAATGATTGTACCGATTGACATGCAAATCTCCTCCGGCCCTTCCAAAAGGGTCGTTGCGCATTCGTCTGCCTTCGTCGGGGCAACTGGCCGCAGAAGTGAAAGTTCCTGAATCGGAGCGCCACACGAAGGCCAAGGAAGAGGAACCTTTTGCATTTCGGTGCGCCTCACTATGTGAGTGATCTGCAAGGAGGAGGGTAGGGCCATGTCAGCGCCGCTCGTCGTTTCGATCCCGCACCGGCTCGGTCGCGAGGAGGCCGCGCGTCGTCTGAAGTCCGGGCTTGGCCGCGCAGCCGCCAGCATTCCCGTGATGCAGGTCGAGGAAGAGCGCTGGGAGGGCGACCGCATGAATTTCCGCATCCGCGCGCTCGGTCAGGTCGCGGCCGGCCAGATCGACGTCGGCGAGGATCAGGTGCGCGTCGAGGTGATGCTGCCCTGGCTGTTGCAGCGCTTCGCTGAGCTGGCGCAGGCTACCATTCGCAAGCGCGGGCAGTTGCTGCTGACCAGAGGCGACGGGAAGTAGGTCTTGTCGTCAGGCTTGCACGCGGGGGCGCGCAAGCCTTGCTGCGCTTGCAACGCGCGCCTTGAGCACCGCTGCGGGAAGCGCGCGAAACGCCTGCGAGAGCCGCAGTTCGTCGCCTTCCTGCCCTGCGATCGCATACCCCTTGACGTTGACGCTCGCGTCGAAAGCTTGGGCGGTTGGCCATTCGCGGCCGCCCTGCGTGAACGGAGCAAACAATCGTCCGGCCAGGATGACCGCAGCATCACGGCCGTGGCGCCGCGCAAAGGCGATGACGTGGTCGCCGTGCGGCCCGCTCACCTCGAGCGGCTGGTAGTCGCCTCGGGTGAAGACATCGGGAAGCTCGGTGCGCAATTCGATGAGCCGCTGTGTCCAGGCGAGCTTGAGCCGGCCATCATGCCAGTGCCTGGCGAGGCTGTCCCAATCCGGATGTTCGAGCGAGGCCAACGCGTCACCTCGCGCGGCAAAATCAACCGGACGGCGGTTGTCGGGATCGACCAGCGACAGATCCCAGAATTCGGTGCCTTGATAGAAATCGGGTACGCCCGGCAGCGTGGCCTTCAGCGTGAGCTGGCTGAGTGAATTGAGCGCGCCGAGCAGGGCGACGCGCCTTGCGAGGGTCTGGAGCGCGTCCAGGAATTCGGCGGAGACGGCGGGATCGAGGACTTTCGCGACGAAATTCCGCAAGCCCTGCTCGTAGGCTTCGTTCGGATTGAGCCAGCTCGTCTCCTCTTTGCCCTCCCGGGCAGCTTTGAGCGCGTAGGCCTGGATGCGGTCGATGAAGCTCGCATCAGGCGGCGCGAACATCGATGCGCCGAGCAGCGTCTGGTAGAGCATGTATTCGAATGTGGCCGAGGGCGCGCGCATCTCGCCATGCGTCGTGATGTGCGGCACGTTCAGCACCTTCCAGCGTGCCACCGCGCTGGTCCATTCACCCGGGATCTCGCTGAGCGCGGCGAGCCGTGTTCGTGCGTCCTCGCCGCGCTTGGTGTCATGCGTGGCCGTGGCCGTCATGCCATGCGGCCACTCCCTGGCGCGCGCCTTCATGACCTCGTGAAACGTCGGCAGCGCGAGAGCTTTTGCGGCGGGATCGCCGCCGACTTCGTTCAGTGCGAGCAGGCGGTGATAGCGATAGAAGGTCGTATCCTCCAGTGACTTCGCCATCATCGGCCCGGTGAACTGCTGCACCTTCAGTGCAAAGCGGCGCACGCGCGGGGTGCTGTGCGGCGGCCGATCCGGCCTCAGCAGGTCCATGGTCAGGGCATCGCGCAGGAAGTCGAAAATGCCATCGTCGGCCGCGAACCATTCCGCGCGGGCGCGCGCGATGGTCTCTTCGATCAGCTTACGGTCGTGCGCGGTGGGCCCACTCGTCGTGATGTAGGTGCGGTAGACCGGGAAATGCAGCACGTAGAGCTCGAGCGCCTGCCGCAGGCTGTCGGCAGAAAAGTCGCGGGTCGAGTAGTGCCCATTGGCGATGCGGGCGAGCAGGCGCGTCAGCACGGTGAACTCGCTGGTGAGCAGTGTCTCCAGCACGCGCCGTTTGGCTTCCATCAGATAGGGCGCAAGCCGCGGCGAGCGATTGCTGAGCTGTCGCCAGGTTTCGTCGAGCGCGTCGAGCCCCTTGGCATCGACCAGCACCTGAGTGATGACGTTCATCCATTCATAGCCGGTGGTGCCGTGAACGCCGGCAAAACGCGGCAGCCGTTCGTGCTCGCAAAGGATCTTTTCGATCACGGTGTAGAACGGCTTTGCAGAACCTTGCGCGTCGCGGACGATCCGGCGCAGCCGCTGGCAATATTGCGCGGGATCGCGCAAGCCGTCGATATGATCGAGCCGGATGCCCTGCAGCCTGCCGTCTGCGACCAACTGCTTCACCAGCCGGTGCGTAGCCGCGAAGGTGCTCGCGTCCTCGACGCGCAGGCCGGCAAGACCGTTGACGTCGAAGAAGCGGCGATAGTTGATGTCGCTGGAGGCGAGCCGCCAATGGCCGAGCTTGTAGTGCTGGCGCTCAAGCAGGTGATGCAGGGCAAGCGTTTGCGTCGGGCGATCCTTGGCCGAACGATAGGCGGCAAGGCCTCGCTCCATGATTTCGGGAGCACCGGCGATCGACTTCAGTTCGGCCTTGAAGGCCGGCGCTTCCGCGCGGTTCGGACGACGCAGCCCCTTGTAGCGCTCGGCGATCGCCAGGAGATGCTTTCCTGCCTCGCTCTCGGCGGCATCCGCTTCCTTCACGATCATCCGCAGGACTTCGCCATAGCGCTCCGGCGCGATCGGCAGGCGATGCTCGAAGTACCAGGCCGAAAGGATGCCTTCGCCTACATCAAAGCGCAGCTCGATCTCGCCGCGTTCCAGCGCTTCGCCATAGGCCGAGCCGAGGATCGGCAGCAGCACGCCGCCGCGGGCGCGATACGGCAACTGGTCCCAGTCAATGTCGAAGGAGGTCGCGTGCGGCGAGGCCTGTCCCCATTCCAGCACGTCCAACCAGTACGGATTGTCGGCAAAGTGGACGCCGACGTGGTTCGGGACGAAGTCGATGATGAGGCCGAGGTCATGCCGCTTCAGCGTGTCGCTGAAGCGGACAAAGCCGGATTCGCCGCCGAGTTCGGGATTGAACTGGCTGTGGTCGACGATGTCGTAGCCATGGGTCGAACCCTTGCGGGCCTTCATCAGCGGCGAGGCGTAGACATGCGTGATGCCGAGCGCCTTGAGATAGGGGATGACCCTGGCGGCGTCGTCGAAGTTGAAATCGGCTGTGAATTGCAGGCGATAGGTGGCGAGCGGGATGGCGGGTGGCATGCTCACCTCCCAAGGAGCCAGACCACCGACCAGGGCGGAAGTCGATCGCCGGGCTCGCCGCCCCAGATCGGCGTGCCCGTGATTTGAGGTGATGCGATATCGCGACCTGAAAGGTTGGCGACCAGGCGTAGTGTCGCGCCGTCACCCATGTGCCAATGCGCGGTCAAGAGGTCGCTCTCCTCGGCCTTGGCCTCGCCAAAGGTGGCGCCGGCGAGCCTTGGCATGATTTCGTCGCGACGAATCCGCAGGAGCTCGCGCACCAGCGACAGCCGTGCGTGTTCCTCCGGCGTGCGAGACTCCCAATCGAGCACGGCGGATTGTGGCGTCGCCGGATCGAGTGGGTCGGGCACCTCGTCACCGTATTTCTCGTAAGCCCAGGCATATTCCTGCCGCCGTCCGTTGCGGACGGCATTGGCGAGATCACCGTGGAAATCGCAGAAGAACGGGAAGGGCTTCTTCGAGCCCCACTCCTCGCCCATGAACAGCATCGGCACCATCGGCGCGAGCAAGGTCACCGCGAGCGCCGCCTCGATCGCTCGGGGACTCGCAATGCTCTCCAGCCGGTCGCCAAATGGCCGGTTTCCGATCTGATCGTGGTTTTGCAGGAAATTGACGAAAGTGTCCGGCGGAAGCAGCCGGCTCGGCTCGCCCCGCGGCTTGTTGCCCCAGAACGCGGAGACCTCGCCCTGATACACGAAGCCCGACGCCAGCGCGCGGGCGAGATCGCCGCGCGGCGAGCGCTGGTAGTCGCCGTAATAGCCGGAGGACTCGCGAGTCAGCATCACGTGCCAGACGTGATGATAGTCGTCGTTCCACTGTCCCCGATATTTTCCGTTCGGCGGCTCCTCGGTGGGATCAAGCAGGCTCGCGCGATTGTCGCCATTCTCCAGCACGAGATGAATGTGCCGCCCAGTGGCCTGCGCGAGTTGGCCCGCGGCGACGCTGAGATCGTGCAGCACCGACTGCTCGCCGGGGAACGCAATGATGTGGTTGGCCGCATCCAGCCTCAGGCCGTCGAAACGGTAGTCGCTGAGCCAGCAAAGTGCGTTCTCGACCGCGAAGGCGCGGACCTGCGGCACGCGATAATCGATCGCGCTGCCCCACGGCGTATGCGCATCGGTGAAGAAGCTCGGCGCGTAACGGCCGAGGTAGTTTCCCTCGGGGCCGAAATGGTTGTAGACGACGTCGAGAAAGACCATGAGGCCGCGCAGGTGCGCTTCGTCGATCAGCGTCTTCAAGTCTTCGGGCCGGCCATAGGCGCTGTCGGGCGCATACCACAGCACGCCGTCATAGCCCCAGCCGCGCTTGCCGGCGAAGTCCGCCAGCGGCATCAATTCCAGCGCAGTGATCCCGGTCGCGACGAGATGATCGAGCTTGTCGATCATGGTGCGATAGCTTCCTTGCTGCGTGAAGGTGCCGACATGGGATTCCAGCAGCACCGTCTCCTGCCACGGGCGACCGCGCCAATCTTTGGCGCGCCACTCGAAACTGTCGTGATCGATCACCTCGCTCGGCCCGAACACGTCCTCGGGCTGGAAAGCCGAGGCCGGATCAGGTACGTCGAGCTCGTCGTCGATCCTGAACTTGTAACGGGCGCCCGCCGTCAGCCCGGCAATATCAGCCACGTACCAGCCGTCCTCGCGGCGCTGCATCGCATGGCGCTTGTCGAGCACGAGGTCGACACGCCTCGCGCCGGGCGCCCAGAGCCGGAACGAGACGCCGTCCTTGCCCAGCTTGGCGCCGAAAGATGGCCTCATAGCGCGCCCGCGAAGGCGAGCACCGAGCGCGGCGGCGCTTTGCTGTCGGTGCCGGGGAGGAAATCGACCGTGTTCAGCTTGGCATTCGTCGTATTCAGGATCTGCTGCCAGCTCTTGTATTCGGCCATTTTGGGCAATTTGAATCCGATCTCTTCCGGTGCCGCGTTCAGGACAATAAAGATCGCGGGCACGCCGGGTTCCAGCGGACCGAGCACATAGGCGAGAAATCTCCCTTCCGGGAAATTCCAGTCGCTCTCCGTCATCTCCTCGGCCGCCGGTGTCAGCCACAGGACGCCGTAGGAGCCGTTGGCGCGGCGGCCGTCGAGCCAGCTCTGGCTACGGAGCTGCGAGAAGCGGCGGCGGATCTCGGCCAGCTCACTGACGAAATCGACCATGTCCTCGCCGTCCTTGCCGAGATCGTCCCAGAGCACCCAGCCGACCTCGTTGTCCTGGCAATAGGCATTGTTGTTGCCGGACTGGGTGTTGCCGACTTCGTCGCCGGCGAGCAGCAGCGGCGTGCCCTGGGCAAGCATGAGGCAGGCGAGCACGTTCTTGCGGAGCTGTCGTCGCAGCGACAGGACTTGCGGATCGTCGGTCGGGCCCTCGACGCCGCAATTGTTGCTGTGGTTGTCGTTGGAGCCGTCGCGATTGTCCTCGCCATTGGCCTCATTGTGCTTCTGGTTGTAGCTGAAGAGATCGGCCAGCGTAAAACCGTCATGCACGGTGATGTGATTGATGCTGGCGCGCAGCTTGCGGCCGTCATGGTGAAACAGGTCGGATGACGCCGTCATGCGGCTGGAGATGTCGCCGATCAGGCTGCCTTCGCCGCTCCAGTAGCGGCGCATGGCGCTGCGGTAGCGGTCGTTCCATTCCGACCATTGCGAGGGAAAGGCGCCGACCTGATAGCCGCCGAGGCCGAGGTCCCAGGGTTCGGCGACGAGTTTGACGCCCTGGAGCACGGGATCCTGGCGGACCGCGGTCAGGAATGAGCTGCCGCGGTCAAATCCGTTCGGTCCGCGCGCCAGGGTCGTGGCGAGGTCGAAACGGAAGCCGTCGACATGGCAGACCTCGACCCAGTAGCGCAGCGAATCCGTGACCATCTGGAGCACGCGCGGATGGGTGAGGTTCACCGACGAGCCGCAGCCGGTGAAGTCGTCGTAGTAGCGCGGGTTCTCGCGGTTCAGCCAGTAATAGGACGCGTTGTCGATGCCGCGGAAGGACAGCGTCGGGCCGAGATGGTTGCCTTCGGCGGTGTGGTTGTAGACGACGTCGAGCATCACCTCGATGCCGGCGTCATGCAGGCGCGCTACGGTGGTTCGGAAGGAATCCAGCGGATTGTCCTGGGCGTAGCGCGGCTCCGGCGCGAAGAAAGCGAGGGTGTTGTAGCCCCAGTAGTTGACGAGCTTCTTCTCCACCAGCACGCGGTCGTCGATGAAGCCGTGGATCGGCAGCAGCTCGACGGTGGTCACGCCCAACCGCTTCAGATGCTCGATCATGGCGGGCGAGGACAGTCCGCCAAACGTGCCGCGCAGGTTCGGCGGCACATCATCGCGCTTCTGCGTCAGCCCCTTGACGTGGGCCTCGTAGATGATCGTCTCATCCCAGGGGATGTTCGGGCGGATTTCGCGCCGGCCCCAGTTGAAGGTCTCGTCGACGACGACGGCCTTGATCATGCCGCGCGCATTGTCGCGCCGGTCGAAGGACAAATCCTCACGGGGGCTGCCGGTGCGATAGGCGAAGTGCGCGTCGCTCCAAACCAGCCGCCCGGCAAGCCGCTTGGCGTAGGGGTCGAGCAGGAGCTTGTTGGGGTTGAAGCGATGGCCGCGCTCGGGCTCGTAGGGGCCGTGCACGCGGTAGCCGTAGAGCTGGCCCGGCGAGACGTCGTTGAGATAGCCGTGCCAGACATCCTCGGTGCGCTCGGGCAATTCGATGCGCTCGAGCTCGCGCCGTCCCTGGCTGTCGAACAGGCACAGCTCGACCTTCTGCGCGTGGGCGGAGAAAAGCGCGAAGTTGGTGCCGCGTCCGTCCCAGCTTGCACCGAGGCGTGCGGGCGTTCCGGCGGTCAATCGCATGGGTCAGCTTTCCGGAACGAGGAAGATCGCAGCCAGCGGCGGAATGGTCAGGCGCAGCTCCGGCGTCTTACCGTCAACCGCCCGCACCTCTCCGACGTTCCCGACATTGCTGCCGCCATAATGCGCGGAGTCGGAATTGAAGACCTCGTGCCACTTGCCGGCGAACGGCACCCGGACGCGATAGTTGCGATAGACATTCGGCGAGAAATTCACGATCACGAGACAGCGCGCGCGAGCGTCGAATCCCTTGCGCAGCCAGGCGAATACATTGCGGTTGGCATCATCAGTGATCAGCCATTCGAAGCCGGCCTGATCGCAATCCATCTGATGCAGCGCGGGCACGGCGCGATAGAGCCGGTTGAGATCGCGGACCAGCGACTGGATGCCGGCATGGTTCTTGTATTCGAGCAGATGCCAGTCGAGCGACTGGTCGTGATTCCATTCCTTTCCTTGCGCGAACTCGCCGCCCATGAACAACAGCTTCTTGCCGGGATGGCCGAACATGAAGCTGTAATAGGCACGTAGGTTCGCGAAGCGCTGCCACTCGTCGCCGGGCATGCGGCCGAGGATCGATCGCTTGCCGTGCACGACCTCGTCGTGTGACAGCGGCAGGATGAAGTTTTCCGAGAAGGCATAGTGCAGGCCAAACAGGATCTCGCCGTGATGGTGCTTGCGGTAGATCGGATCCTTGCTGACGTAGTTCAGCGTATCGTGCATCCAGCCCATGTTCCACTTGTAGCCGAAGCCGAGGCCGCCAAATTCGACGGGCCGGGAGACCTGCGGCCAGGCGGTGGATTCCTCCGCCGCGGTCGTGGCTTGCGGAAAGCGCGCGTACACTTCCGTATTGAAGCGCCGCAGGAACGCGATCGCCTCGATGTTCTCCCGCCCGCCATACTGGTTCGGAATCCACGCGCCCGCAGGGCGGCTGTAATCGAGATAGAGCATGGACGCGACCGCGTCGACGCGCAGGCCGTCGATGGCGTAGCGCTCCAGCCAGAACAGCGCGTTCGACACCAGGAGGTTCGTCACTTCGGTACGGCCGTAATTGTAGATCAACGTACCCCAGTCGAGATGGCGGCCCTGTAGCGGATTGGCGTGCTCGTAGAGCGCGGTGCCGTCGAAATGGCCGAGTCCGTGCGGATCGTCGGGGAAATGTCCGGGCACCCAGTCGAGCAGCACGCCAATGCCTTCGCGATGGCAGGCATCGACCAGCGCGGCGAAATCCTCCGGCGGGCCGAACCGGCTGGTCGGCGCATAGAGGCCGGTCGGCTGGTAGCCCCAGGAGCCGTCAAAGGGATGCTCGCTGACGGGCAGGAATTCGAGATGGGTGAAGCCCATGTCGCGCGCATAGGCCGGAAGCTGCTCGGCGAGCTCGCGATAGGTCAGCCATTCGTTGTCGCCCTTGCGCCGCCAGGAGCCGAGATGCACCTCGTAGATCGACATCGGCGCCGAAAGCGCGTTGATGCCGTCGGGCGCCGGCCGCGGGCGGGGCAGGTGCGCTTCATCGAACACGATCGACGCCGTCTTCGGCCGCAGCTCGGCGGCAAACGCCAGCGGATCGGATTTCAGCGGCAGATTGTGGCCGTGGGGTCCGACCATGTCGAACTTGTAGTGATCGCCCGCCTTTGCATGCGGAATGAACAGCTCCCAATAGCCGACGCCGCGCACGCGCATCGGGTGGCGCCGGGCGTCCCAGAAATTGAAGTCGCCGACCACGCTGACCCGCCGCGCATTAGGCGCCAGCACGACGAAACCGACACCGTCGACGCCGTCGAGCGCCATGGGATGCGCGCCGAGCTTGTCATAGAGCCGCTGGTGCGTGCCTTCGCCGAGCAGATAGAGATCGAAATCGGTCAGGATCGGCGGAAAGCGATAGGGGTCTTCGAGCTCGACGACATTGCCGCCGAATGTCGCGCGCAACTGGTAGCGCTTGGCGCCATTGGGCAGCGCGCCTGCGAACAGGCCGGATTCATGGATGCGGTCGAGTTTTGCGATCTCGCCATGCTCGCCGATCGCCTCGACATTGGAGGCCTCGGGCAGGAAGGCGCGCACCACGCTTTTGCCGCCTTCGGGATGGAGCCCGAGATAATGGAAAGGATCGGAGTGGCGGCCCTCGATGATCGCATAGGCCTCGGCAGACAATTTAGGCATGTGCTTCGCTCTCCGCATTGGACAGAATGCGAAGCAGCCCGGTCAGCGGCGCATTGAGCGCCTCCGGCCGGTGGGACAGTTCGTACTCCACCTCATCGAACGCTTTATCAAGCAGGAAAAATCTTAACAGGCCGTCCGCCGAATGCGGATCATTTGTCCGCAGGCGCCGGTCGGTCATGGCTTCCCGATAGGCGGTGAGGAACGTCGCCGTGGCGCGCTCGCGCCATTCGCCGAGCGCGGTCGCGAGCCGTCCCCGTTCGTCCCGCGCGCCCTTGAGCGCTCGGTCGACCGCCGCGGTCACGGCAAGGTCGATCGAGCAGACGAGGCCAGCGACGTCACGCGCCGCGGGTGCCTTGCGCCGCCGCTCGGCCAGCGGGAGATGAGAGTTGCCATCGAAATCGATGATGAAGATGTCGTCCTTCACGATCAGAATCTGCCCGAGGCGGAAGTCGCCATGATGACGGATGTTCAACCCGCCAATGTCGGATGGCAATAGCCTTGTGAGCAGGCCCGAAAGGGCTGGACGCCGGTCCAGGAGTTCGTCGACCAGCGGGCGATCGGCCTCCCGCAGGCCGTTGCGGCTTTGGGCTAGCGTTTCAAAGGTCCGTTCGGCGCGCTCGAGGAGATCCGTGGTCCACTGCGCGACGTGCACGGAGCTGACCGGCTCGGGCGCGAGATCGGCGCTCTCGGCCCTGGCGAGCGCGATATGCAGCTCAGCCAGGCGTCGGCCCGTCTGGGCGAGGTAATGCAGATAGGGCACCTGGTCCTTGTTCTCGCGCGGGGCTTCGCTCGCGGCGAGCAGGCGCTGCTCGTCGATGTAGCGGTCGAGATAGCCCGATGTCACCGCCCAGCCGTCGCCCTGATTCTCGACATAGGCATGCACGACGCCGACGGCGCTCCGCCTGTTGCCCTCGACCAGCTCGGCGCTGCCGAGCAGCGCGGGCGCGTTGGCGAATTGGGCGACCTCGGTGAGGTAGTAGCCGAGCTCGATCTCGGGGTTGGTGCCGGCTTCGAGCCGGCGATAGATCTTCGTGACAAACTGATTGTCGACCAGCGCGGTGCTGTTGGCCTGCTCGACGGCGCGGATCTGCTCCGGCTGCTTGACGGTGTACGCGTCGAAGCGGCTGGTCGGCTTGAAGTCCAGCCGCAGATTGTTTTCCTCGACGATCAGGGACTGGCTGAGATTGCGCAGGAACAGACCGATGAATATCTGGTCGGTCGCGACGTCGAGCAGCGTTCCCTCGCGCGCCCCCTGGCGCACCGCGGCCAGCGCCCTCGGGTTGAAGCGCTCGCGGTCGAAGCGAACCCATTCGATCTGCATCGGCAGCACATAGCGCGACGTGACGCCGCGCTGCGTCGCCTCGAAGAACGCCAGCCAGGGCCGGTTGTCGCCGATGTCGCAGAACGGGACCGCCGAAGTCAGGGTTGGCCGGATCTGCTTGGGACTGCGCTCCGGATACCAGCGAGTCCGCGACAAAAATCCCGGCAGCACGTCGTGCTCGAAGACGCCGCGCTCGCGCGCAAGCGAGACCCAGGTCGAGTTGACCGGCACCACCAGCGTCTCGAATTCGGGCACCGCGCGCGGCGTAACGGGCTCGGACTTGTCGCGCTCGCGGAGCTGGAACCAGTAGTAGCCATAGGGCCCCAGCGTGATCATGTAAGGCAGCTCGCCGATCGCGGGGAAGCGCGTGCGCCCGAGCATCTCCTGCGGGATCCGGTCCTTCCATGGCGACAGATCGAGCTCGGTCGCCTGTGCTGCGCGCGAGAGATTGGCGATGCAAAGGATGACCTCGTCGCGATATTGCCGGACATAGGCCAGCACGGAACGGTTGGCCGGGCGGATGAAGGTCATGGTGCCGCGGCCGAAGGCGAGCGTCGACTTGCGCACGGCGATCAGGCGCTTGGTGGCGCTGAGCAGCGAGGATAGGCTGCGCGACTGCGCCTCCACGTTGACCGCCTCGTAGCCATAGACGGGGTCCATGATCAGCGGCGCGTAGAGGCGGGCCGGGTCGCAGCGCGAGAAGCCGCCATTGCGGTCGGGGCTCCACTGCATCGGCGTGCGCACGCCGTTGCGGTCGCCGAGATAGATGTTGTCGCCCATGCCGATCTCGTCGCCGTAATAGATGATCGGCGTGCCCGGGAAAGACAGCAGGAGCGAGTTCATCAGCTCGATCTTGCGCCGGTCGTTATCCATCAGCGGCGCAAGCCGCCGGCGAATTCCGAGATTGATGCGGGCCCGCGGATCGTTGGCATAGGTCGACCAGAGATAGTCGCGCTCGACGTCGGTGACCATCTCCAGCGTCAGTTCGTCATGGTTGCGCAGGAACAGCGCCCATTGGCAGCTCTGCGGAATGTCCGGCGTCTGACGCAGGATGTCTGTGATCGGAAAGCGGTCCTCCTGCGCGATCGCCATGTAGATGCGCGGCATCAGGGGGAAATGATAGGCCATATGGCATTCGTCGCCGCGGCCAAAATATTCCTGCACGTCCTCCGGCCATTGATTGGCCTCGGCCAGCAGCAGCTTGCCCTTGGAGTAGGCGTCGAGCTCCTGGCGCAGCCGCTTGATGATGGCATGCGTCTCGGGAAGGTTCTCGTTCGAGGTGCCCTCGCGCTCGCAGAGATAAGGGATCGCATCCAGCCGGAATCCATCGACGCCCGCGTCCAGCCAGCGCTTCATCACCTGGATGATGGCACTGACCACGCGTGGGTTATCGAAATTGAGATCGGGCTGGTGCGAGAAGAAGCGGTGCCAGTAGAACGCGCCTGCCTCCGGATCCCAGGTCCAGTTGGATTTCTCGGTATCGGTGAAGATGATCCGCGTACCCTGATATTTCTGGTCAGTGTCGCTCCAGACGTACCAATTGCGGGCGCTCGAGCCCGCGGGGCTTCGTCGCGCGCGCTTGAACCATCTGTGCTGGTCGGAAGTGTGGTTGACGACGAGCTCGGTGATCACCCGCAGGCCGCGCCGTTGCGCTTCCTGGATGAAGCGCTTGAAATCCTTCATCGTCCCGAAATCGGGATTGACCGAGCCGTAATCGGCGATGTCGTAGCCGTCGTCGCGGCCGGGCGAGGGATAGAACGGCAACAGCCACAACGTGGTGACGCCGAGATCCTGCAGGTACGGCAGTCTTTCGGTCAGCCCGGCGAAGTCGCCGATGCCGTCATGATTGCTGTCGGCGAACGCCTTGACGTGGAGCTGGTAGACGATCGCGTCCTTGTACCAGAGCTCGTCCACGGCCTCGGCAGCTTCGACCTTCTTCTCGTCAACGGAGGAAAGAACGTTCATGCCGTGGATCCTCACGCCAGGCAACGGAACAAGAGCGCCGGATCGCGACAGGGATCGATGCGCAGCCGGATTCCGCCCCATTCGATTGCGGACTGCTCGCCGGTGAGAAGGTTCTCAACGCGCGCGATGTGACGACGTTCCCCCTTCACGTCGACCGTGACGTCGCCAAGCGAGAGCCAGACCTCCCGCACGTCGGGCGACAGTGCGATGGCGACGAGGACGCTGTTGGTCCGGTCGATCGACTCCTTGACGAAGGCGATCACGGCGCCATCGTCGATGCCGAGAAAGCGCAAATTCGACGTCTGTTGCAACGCCTTGTTGTCCCGGCGGACGCGATTGAGTCCGGTGATGTAGGGCTTGATGTTGCCGGGCCGGTCCCAGTCGCGAACCCTGATCTCGTATTTTTCGGAGTCCAGATGTTCCTCGCGTCCGCGAACGGCCTGGTGCTCGAGCAGCTCGAAGCCGCTATAGATGCCGCAATTGCCCGAGAGCGTCGCCGCCAGCGCGACGCGCGACTTGAACATCCAGGGCTCGCCGCTCTGGAGATGATACGGCAAGAGGTCAGGCGTGTTGACGAACAGGTTGGGGCGATAGAAGTCGCGTTCGGGATAGCCGGTCATTTCACCCAAATACTGCTCCAACCCCCATTTTTGCGTTCGCCACGGAAAATAGCTGAAGGACTGGGCGAAGCCGAGCTTGGCGAGGCCCTTCATCAGCTTCGGGCGAGTGTAGGTCTTGGAGAACAGGATCACCTCGGGGTGCAGGCGGCGGATGTCGCGGATCAACCACTCCCAGAAGCTGAGGGACGCGGTGTCGTGATTGTCGATCGCGAAGATGGTCACACCATGGTCGATCCAGAACAGCATGACGTCGCGGAAGGCATTCCACAATTCGTTTCTGGTCAGGCAGGAGAAATCGGGAACGACGATGTCAGGATAGTCCGATTTCCGTATCGAGCCGTCCGGCCGCCATTTGAACCATTCCGGATGCTGCGTCAGCCAGGGATGATCCGGCGAGCACTGAACCGCGAAATCGAGCGCGAGCTCGACGCCGTATTCCAGGCAGGTCGCAACCAGCGCGCGGAAATCCTCGATGGTGCCGAGCTCCGGATGCAATGCGTCGTGACCGCCCTCGGACGCGCCGATGGCATAGGGGCAGCCGGGATCGCCCGTGGCGGCGACCGGCGAATTGTTGCGGCCCTTGCGGCGGGTGCGGCCGATCGGATGGATCGGCGTGAGGTAGAGCACGTCGAAACCCATCGCGGCGATATCGCCGACACGCGCGATGCAATCCCTGAGTGTGCCGTGCTGGCCCGCAACCTTGGCCTGGCTGCGCGGCATCATCTGGTACCAGGTGCTGAAGCGTGCCTCCTCGCGATCGGCGACGAGGGGGAAGAGGGGCGAGCGGGTGAGGTCGGGCCGCGCCTGGCTGTCGGCCATGGCATCCTTCAACTCATCCGCCATCAGCGGGGTGACCGCGCCGGTTTGCAGAAAGTCCTCGCATTGCCGCAGGATGATCGCGGCGGCGTCATCGTCTGCACCATGGGCCTTCGTCAGGAGGGCCGCGCCCTCGATCGCATCGAGCGTGACATCGGCTCCGGATCGCTGCCTGAGCGTGAGCCCTTGGCGCCAGGTCGTGAATTCGTCGGTCCAGGCCTCGATCGCGTAGACATATTGGCCCGGTTCTGGCGGGGTGAACGCGCCGACCCAGCGGTCGTTGCCATGATGGAGCATCGGCGTGCGCTGCCATTCCCGATCCTGCTCGCGGCGCCAGAGCAGCGCGGCGCCGACCGCGTCATGGCCGCCCCGGTAGATGTCCGCCCAGACATCGACGCGCTCGCCCACGACGCGCTTGACGGGAAAGCGGCCGCCATCGACCAGCGGATAGACGTCTTCAATAAGGAAAGCGCCGCCGGCTGCGACACTCTCGACAGTTTGAATTGTCTTGTTCACGGTGATGCCATTGACAAGAAAGCAGCGTCTCGTGTCCCTTGTCGGGAACCGACGCTTGGTACCTATATAGAAAGCCTCTTGTGTGTCATTAGTTCCAGCCAGGAACGATCGCCTTAGTCAGCGCGTTAATCCTGACTATCTTATTCCTCCGCCTCATGAAAATGGTTGCCGCCGGCTGATGGCGGCCTGCAAACTGCGTGCCGAATGGATCTTTTAGCTAAAGCCAGAACCAAGGGCGTCCAGTCCGAATTCGTCGATGCCTTGGGCAAGCTGCGGGTCACAGCTCCCGATGCTCTGACGTCGATCCTCAATGCCCTGCCGGAGCAGCGCCCCTACCGCTTCGTCAGCGGTGCTGTCGTGGTCCGTATCGGCCGGCAGCCGCACACCGACCTCACCGAGGCGGCCAAGCTCCCGCTGCGTTGGTCCGTCACCAACGACACCGTGCTGGTCGCCCAGGGCGAGGCGCGTGAGCGCGCCATCGTTTGGCCCGACAATCTGCCGTCGGGCTACCATCGGCTGAAGCTCGTCGATGCGTCCGGGGCAGCGGAAGAGGCGCCGTTGATCGTGGCGCCCGAGCGCGCCTTCACCGGCGATTTCGACCGCAGTTGGCTGCTCGCGGTCCAGCTCTACAGTGTCCGCTCCGCGCGCAATTGGGGGATCGGGGATTTCACGGACCTCGCCGATCTCGTTGCGCTTGCCCAAGAGCTCGGCGCCGATGGCGTCGGCCTCAATCCGCTGCACGTGCTGTTCGACGACCGCCCGTCCGACTGCAGCCCCTATTCGCCGAACAGCCGGCTGTTCCTCAATCCGCTCTACATCGACGTCGAGAAGATTCCGGAATTTTCGTCCGATCTGCTGCCGGATGCGCGCGCGACCGCGGCATCCTTACGCGAAGGCGATCGCGTCCGATATCGCGAGGCGGGGCCGCTGAAATGGCGCGGCCTGCGCGCCGCATTCGATGCGTTCAAGGCCAAGGCTGGCCTTGGGCGCCGACAGGCATTCGATGCTTTCCGTCTCGAACGGGGGTCGCTGTTGTCGCGCTTCGCCTGTTTCGAGGTGCTGCGCCATCGTTTCACTGGACGACCGTGGTGGGAATGGCCGTCAGAGTGGCAGCGGCCGGACGAGACGAAATGCGCGGAGCTGCGCGCTGGCCCCGATCACGACGAGGTCGAGTTCGTCGAGTTCGTGCAATGGACGGCCGATTGGCAGTTGGCTGCGGCCCGGGAGCTCGCAGGCCGGCTCGGCATGAAGGTCGGGCTCTATCTCGACGTCGCCGTCGGCGTGCAGTCCGACGGGTTCGATGCCTGGAACGAGCAGGGCGCGATCTCCCGCCATCTCGCGGTCGGCGCGCCGCCCGATGTGCTGAACACGGTGGGCCAGGATTGGGGCCTCGCCGGTTTCAATGCCGGCGGCCTGGAGGCGCAGTCGTTCGTACCGTTCGCTGACATGCTGGCTGCCTCGATGCGCCATGCCGGCGCGATCCGGCTCGATCACGTCCTGGGCCTGAAACGGCTCTACCTCGTGCCGCGCGGGTTCAAGCCGGACAACGGCGCCTATGTGCAGATGCCGTTCGAGGCACTGCTGGCGGCGGTCGCGCGCGAAAGCGCGGCTCACAAGTGCATCGTGATCGGCGAGGACCTCGGCACCGTGCCGGAAGGCTTTCGCGAGACCATGCAGGACTGGGGCATCTGGTCCTATCTCGTGATGATGTTCGAGCGCGATGACGCCGGGCGCTTCCGCAATCTCGATCACTACCGGTCCAATGCGCTGGTCACGTTGAACACGCATGATCTGTGTACCTATGCTGGCTGGCGCTCCTTCAGCGATCTCAAGATGAAGCTCTCGCTCGGGCTCGATCCCGGCGAGAACGAGGAGGCGCGCTGGCACGCGCTCGGCATGCTCGACGAGATCCTGCGCTTCAACTCCATCCAGGCCAACGATCTCTATTCGGTGCTGGACTTCCTGTCCCGGACGCCGTCGCGCCTTCTCGCGGTTTCGCTCGAGGATCTCCTGGGCGTGGTCGACCAGCCCAATATTCCCGGCACGATCGACGAGCACCCCAACTGGCGCCAGCGGCTGCCGGTCGCGTTGGACAAGATTGCGTCGAGCATCGATCGCGGCGCGCTGAAGGCGGCAACGCGGGAGCGGTCGCACCGTTAGAGTTCACGACGACAATTTCAGGTGGGTCACACGGAATTGTCACAGAAGATCGAAGACTACGCGCTGATCGGCGATTGCGAGACCGCGGCCCTCGTCGGCCGCGACGGCTCGATCGACTGGCTGTGCTGGCCGGCCTTCGATTCCGACGCCTGCTTTGCCGCGATCCTCGGGAGCAGAAGGAACGGGCGCTGGCAGATTGCGCCGAGCGAAGCCCTCACGGCGTGCTCCCGCCGTTATCTCGACGACACCCTGATCCTCGAGACGCGCTTGGAGACGGAAGGCGGCAGTGTCGCCGTGATCGACTTCATGCCGCCGCGCGGCAAGGCGTCCGACATCGTGCGGCTGGTGCGCGGCCTGAAAGGCTGCATCAAGCTGAAAATGGAGCTCATCATCCGCTTCGGCTTCGGCGTCAATATCCCCTGGGTCAGGCGGAGCGAGGATCGCTCCGCCGTGCTCGCGATCTGCGGGCAGGACATGACGGTGCTCCGCACGCCCGTCGAGACTCGCGGCGAGGACTTGACCACAATCGCGGAATTCGAGGTCGCCGCGGGCGAGACCATCCCCTTCGTGCTCACCTATGGCCCGTCGCATCTCGCGCCGCCCGAGGCAATTGACCCCGAGCGCGCATTCGCGGAGACGGAAGCCTTCTGGAAGGACTGGTGCAGCCACGCCAAACGCGACGGCGCGTATCACGATCTCATCATGCGCTCGCTGATCACCCTGAAGGCACTGACCTTCGACCCGACCGGCGGCATCGTCGCGGCACCGACCACGTCGCTGCCGGAAAAGCTCGGCGGGATGCGCAACTGGGATTACCGCTTCTGCTGGCTGCGCGATGCCACCTTCACGCTGCTGGCGCTGATGAACTCCGGCTATACCGAGGAGGCATCCAGCTGGCACAATTGGCTGTTGCGCGCGGCCGCCGGTTCACCGGCGAACATGCAGATCATGTACGGCATCTGGGGCCAGCGGCGGCTGCTGGAATGGGAGGCCGAATGGCTCGACGGCTATGAGGGGGCAAAGCCGGTCCGCGTCGGCAATGCCGCCCACGCGCAATTGCAGCTCGACGTCTATGGCGAGCTGATCGACGCGTTCCACCAGTCGCGCATGGCGAAGCTGAAGCTCGACGACGAGAGCTGGGCGCTGGAATGCGCCGTGCTCCAGCACCTGGCCGAGGTCTGGGATCATCCCGACAATGGCATCTGGGAGCGTCGTGGCCAGGCCAGGCACTATGTCTTCTCGAAGGTGATGACCTGGGTCGCCTTCGACCGCGGCATCAAGAGCGCCGAGACCTTCGGCTTCAAGGCGCCGCTGCTGCACTGGCGCACCTTGCGCGACGCCATCCACCGGGACGTCTGTCGGCGAGGCTTCGATCCCGAGGCGAACGCTTTCGTCGAATCCTATGGCTCGAAGGTTCTCGACGCCAGCGTGCTGCTGCTGCCGGCGGTCGGCTTCCTTCCGGCAGAGGATGCGCGGGTGCGCGGCACCATCGCGGCGGTCGAACAGCACCTGATGCGAGACGGATTTGTGCTGCGGCATGACCCCCGTGAAGTGTCCGAGGAGACACAGCCGATCGAGGGGGCGTTCCTCGCCTGCAGCCTATGGCTTGCGGATGCTCATGTGCTTGCCGGCGACCTCGACAAGGCGCAGGCGCTGTTCGATCGCGTGGTCGGCATCGCCAACGATGTCGGGCTTCTGGCCGAGGAATACGACTCGGTGGCGCAACGCCAGACCGGCAATTTCCCGCAGGCGCTGACCCACATCGCCCTGATCAACACCGCGCACAATCTGTCGGCCGCAAGGACCCGAAGCGAGAAGCCGGCAGTGCAACGGTCGCAGTAGCGAGTTCAACCGATCCCGTTCCGCTTCAGGATGATTTCCATCGCCTCGGCAAAGCCGTCCTGTTCATTGGTCGCAGTGACATGGGTCGCCTGCTGCTTGACACTGTCGGAGGCATTGCCCATGGCGAACGAGAGGCCGCTGACGCGGAACATTGCCAGGTCGTTCTGCATGTCGCCGATCGTGGCGATCGCGTCCGTCGAGATGCCGAGGCGCCGCGCCATGTCCTGGACGAACGTGCCCTTATTGAAGCCGGGTGGCGTGATGTCGAGATAATACGTCTGCGAACGTACCGCAGTCGCCTCGCCGCCGAGGGCTTCCTGCATCGCCTTCTCGCAACGCTCCAGCCCCGCCGCATCGGCGCTCGCGCCGACGATCTTGCAACCACTCGCGAGATATGGCGTGAAGTCCGCCACGACCGTCGGATCGGCGCGGATCGTGTGCTGCTCGTGCGCGACATAGCTGCCCTTGGGGTTGTCGATCAGCCATTTGTCGGCGGTAAAGAGCCAGATGTCAGCGCCGAATTCCTGGAGGATCTGCAGGCAGCGCTCGGCCGCCGCCTGTGGGATCAGGTGCTGCTCGACCGGCTTCATCTGTGGATCGATCGTCGAAGAGCCGTTGAACGGGCCGACCGGCAGTGTGATCGAAAGCGGCTCGATCAGAAAGCGCATGCCGATGGCGGGGCGGCTCGAGGTGATGGTGAAGCCGATGCCAGCCTTGTGCAGTCGCTGCACCGCGGCCTTGGCGCGGTCGGTCAGCGTCTTGTCCTTGGTCAGCAAAGTGCCATCGACGTCGGAAACTACGAGTGAGATGGGCGTCATGACATGGCCTTGTGCTTCTCGCCGCCGAATTTCAACTGTCGCAGGACGCCATCCACGATCGCCTCGATGGTTTCATCGATCGAGACGGTGATGACATGCTCGCCGGCGTCGGGCGGCTCCAGCGTCCTGAACTGGCTTGTGAGCAGTTCCGGCGGCATGAAATGCCCCTTGCGATGGGCGAGCCGGTCGGCGATCAGCTCCTGGGTGCCTTTCAGGAAGACGAAACGAACGTCGTCGCGGCCGCGCAGCAGCACGTCGCGATAGGCGTGCTTCAGCGCCGAGCAGGCGATAATGACGTGACCGTCCGCCTTGCAGGTCCGCTCGACCTCGTCGGCGATGGCATTGAGCCATGGCCAGCGGTCCTCATCAGTGAGCGGATGGCCGGCGGCCATTTTCGCGACATTGCTCGCGGGATGAAAGCTGTCGCCGTCCTCGAAGCGCCAGCCGAGGCGCTTGCCGAGCGCCTCCGCGACCGTGCTCTTGCCCGAGCCCGAGACGCCCATCACGATCAATGCGCAGGGTGGTTCAGCGCCCGCCACGAAAGCCCTCCGGAAGCGCGGCTTCGTCGACCAGCCAGACGGTCTCGCGGTTCGAGCGCGCGCGTGTTGCGGGCAGATTCTCGCTATTGAGCAGGCGCGTCAAGATCGGCCGCTTGCCGGCGCCCTCGATTTCAAACAGCATTTCGCGGCAAGAGGCGAGCGTCGGCAATGTCAGGGTCACCCGCGGCACGAAGGGCGCGACATTGGCCTTGGGCACGCCGACCACCCAGCGGTCGGCCTCCTCGATCGCGGGGTAGCCGGGAAAGAGCGAGGCGGTGTGGCCGTCGGGACCCGCGCCCATCAGCACGAGGTCGAACAGCGGCTTTGACGGGTCAAGCCGGTCGGCCCCATAGAACGTTTGCAGCTCCCGCGCATAAGCGGCCGCGCTCTCGTCCGGCCCACCGGCCGTGGTCGGAATCGGATGGATGTTGGTGGGCGGTGCGTCGCGGTCGAGAAAGGTCGCGCGGGCGACGTTCATGTTGTTGAGGGGATCACCCTCCGGCACGAAGCGCTCGTCGCCGATGAACCAGTGCACGCGCTGCCAGGGAATCTTGCTGCGGTAAGTCTCGGTGCCGAGCAGCTGATAGAGCCGCTTCGGGCTCGACCCGCCGGTGAGGCAGATCGCGATGCGGCCGGGATTGGTCGAGATTCGCGCCATGACCCGCTCGGCAGCGGTGCGCGCGAGCGCGGCGGCGTCGGCGACGACGATCAGCCGGGGCTTGTCGGTCGCAGCCATCAGGTGAACTTCCGCCAGCTTCGCCCGTCGCGTCTGAGCAGTTCGTCGGCGCCGAGTGGGCCTTCGCTTCCGGCGCGGTAAAGCTCGAGGCCGCCGCTGCCCGCCTTCTTCCAGGCATCGAGGAGCGGCTGCACCGCCTGCCAACCCGCCTCGATGGCGTCGGCGCGCTGAAACAGGATGTTGTCGCCGATCATGCAGTCGTAGATCAGCGTCTCATAGCCGGTGCTGGGCTCCGCTTTGAAATAGTCTCCGTAGCGAAATTTCATCTCGACACCGTCGATGGAGACGCTGGGGCCAGGCATCTTGGCGTTGAACTGCAGCTCGATACTTTCGGTCGGGGCGATGCCGATGGTCAGGAAATTCTGCGACAGCCGGTCGATCGGCGTGCCGCTGAACATCGCGAGCGGCGCCTGCTTGAACTTGATCGCCACTTCCGTGCGCTTGCTGGCGAGTGCCTTGCCAGTGCGCAGATAGAAGGGGACGCCGGCCCAGCGCCAATTGTCGATGGCGAGCTTCAGCGCGACAAAGGTCTCGGTGGTGCTGTCCGGATTGACCTCCGCAGTGCCGCGATAATCGGAAAGCTCCTCGCTGCCGACGCGGCCTCCCACATATTGCGCGCGGACCGAGTTCTTCAGTGCGTCGGCTTCGCTCTGCGGTTGGATTGCTGCCAGCACCTCGGCCTTCTCGTTGCGCACTGCGCGCGCCTCGAAACGCGTCGGTGGCTCCATCGCGACCAGCGACAGGAGCTGGAACAGATGGTTCGGCACCATGTCGCGCAATGCGCCGGTCGAATCGTAGAAGCCGCCGCGATGACCGACACCGAGGCGCTCCTCGACGGTGATCTGGATGTGGTCGATATGGTTGCGATTCCAGATCGGCTCGAACATACCGTTGGCAAAGCGCAGCACCAAGATGTTCTGCACCGTTTCCTTGCCGAGGTAGTGATCGATCCGGTAGATCTGGTGTTCTTCGGCGATCTTCAACAATTCCGCGTTCAATGCCTTGGCCGAGGCGAGGTCGGTGCCGAACGGCTTCTCCACGACAAGCCGCCGCCAGGCGCCGTTGTCTTCCTTCAAAAGCCCAGTGCGGCCGAGCGCGCCCGCGGTTGGCGCAAACGCGGCCGGCGGTGTCGCGAGATAAAACAGCCGGTTGCCCCCGGTGCCGCGCGAGCATTCGAGCGCGTCGAGATGCTTGTGCAGCGCGTCGAAGGACGGCGGATCCTTCGGGTCGGCCTCGACGAAGGTCACGCATTGCAGGAGCTGCTGGGCGACGACGTCGTCCACTGGACGGGTGGCATGCTCTCGCAGCCCCTTCAATAGGCTATCGCGCAGATCGTCATTCGACATGCCCTTGCGGGCGACGCCGACGACGCAGAACTTCTCCGGCAACAGGTTCTCGGCGGCGAGATTGTAGAGCGATGGGATCACCAGGCGATGGGTGAGATCGCCGGTGACGCCGAAGATGACGAAGGCGCAATTCTCAGGTTTGCGTTGGGGCTGCGGATCTTTTGTCACGAATGACTGGCCTTCAGGCTTTGGGCTTGGACGCGTCCGGTTGCTTCGGCTCCTTGTGCCCGCCGAAGCCGGCGCGCATGGCGGAGAGAATTTTCTCCGCGAAGGTGTGCTCCTTGCGCGAGCGGAAGCGGGCAAACAGCGCCGCAGTCAGCACTTCGGCCGGCACCGCCTCGTCGATCGCCGCATTCACGGTCCATCGGCCTTCGCCGGAATCCTCCACGAACCCCGAATATTCCGACAGCGCTGGGCTGTCGGCGAGCGCGGTCGAGGTCAGGTCGAGCAGCCAGGACGGGATCACGCTGCCGCGCCGCCACACCTCGGCAATGTCGGCGAGATCGAAATCGAAACGATGATCCGCCGGCAGCGCCTCGGTGCTGGCGTTCTTGAGGATGTCAAAACCCTCGGCATAAGCCTGCATCAGGCCGTACTCGATGCCGTTGTGGATCATCTTGACGAAATGGCCCGCGCCGATCGGGCCGGCATGGATGTAGCCCTGCTCGATGCGGGGATCGCGGTCCTCACGCCCCGGCGTACGCGGAATGTCACCTGCGCCGGGCGCAAGCGTGCCGAAGATCGGATCGAGCCGGTCGACGACGGCCTTGTCGCCGCCGATCATCATGCAATAGCCGCGATCCAGCCCCCAGACGCCGCCGGATGTGCCGACGTCGACATAGTGGATGCCGCGCTCCTTCAGCGCCTTGCCGCGGCGGACGTCGTCCTGCCAGAACGTGTTGCCGCCGTCGATGATGACGTCGCCGGCGTCCATCAGCTTCGCAAGCGCCTCGATCGTGGTCTCGGTGATGCGACCGGCGGGCAGCATCACCCAGGCGGCGCGCGGCTTGTCGAGCTTTGCGACGAACTCCTCCAGCGTACTCGCGCCTTGCGCGCCGTCGGCGGCGAGGCCGGCGACGGCCTTGGCGTCCTTGTCGTAGACCACGGCCGAATGGCCGTTCCGCACCAGCCGGCGGACAATGTTGCCGCCCATCCGGCCGAGGCCGATCATGCCGAGCTGCATTGACGTATCCTCTTTCAGTTCAGCGCTTGCGAGAGCGCGGCGTTCAGCGCGGCGAGGCCTTTCTTCAGCCCGCCTTTCAGATGCACGCGGAGCGCGCGTCGTCCGCGCTCGGTGAGCACGTCGAAGTCGCCACGCGCCTGCGCCGCCTTGATGACGCCAAAGCTGGCCTTCTGGCCCGGCACCGGAAGGTCCTTGGCGTCGTCGGTCGTGATTTGCAGGAACACGCCGGAGTCGGGCCCGCCCTTGTAGGCCTGCCCGGTCGAATGCAGGAAGCGCGGGCCGAATTCCGCTGCGGTGGCGACATGGCGCTTTTCGAGCACCTCCGTCCGCATCGCCTGCAAAGCCTCGATCGTGGTCTTGTCGCGCGCGATGTAGCCGAGCAGGGCGACATAGTCGCCTTGCCGGGAGCGGCCGAGATGCGCTCTTAGCCACGAGGTGAGGTCGCCGTTCGCGCCGGCGGCACGGAGCGCCGCGGCGTTGGCGTCGTCAGTGTAGAGGTCGGCGTCCGCGGTGCTGACGACCGGCGCTTCTGGCGGCAGTGCGCCGGTCTTCTCGAACGCGGCCGTCAGTTCGCGGGTCTTGATCTTGGCTGCTTCCACGTCCGGCTGGTCGAATGGGTTGATGCCGAGGATGGAGCCCGCGACCGCGGTCGCCATCTCGAAGCGGAAGAACTCCTGGCCGAGATGGTCGACCGACTTCATGACGATACGCACCACGGGGTGACCCGCGCGCTCGAGTGCGGCGAGTTTTTCCTCGTGAGCAGCGTCGAGCTCGCTCTCGGTGCGGATGTCGACGAAGAAGCGGTCGTTGCCGTAAATGTGGGGATCTCCGAGCGGTTCGCCGTCGATCGGGATCAGGCCCTTGCCCTCCTTGCCGGTCGATTCCGCGATCAGCTGCTCGGCCCAGGCGCCGAAATCGGCGATCTTCTTCGACGAGAAGATCGTCACCTTGTCGCGACCCTCGAGGCCGGCGAGCCCCATGGCAAGGCCGAGCTGCACGCCGGGATTTTCATGCGGCGGCACGTCCGGCCCACAGGAGCGCACCATGGCGAGCGTATGCTTGATGAAGCTTCCGACATCGATGCCGGCGGTCGCGGCCGGCACGAGGCCAAAGGGGGACAGGACCGAATAGCGCCCGCCGATCGAGGGCTCGCCGTGGAAGATGCGGGCATAGTTCAGCGTCTTGGCGGCCTTCTCCAGCGACGAGCCGGGGTCGGTGACCGCGATGAAGCGATGGCCGGTCTTGACGGAGGAGCCGACCGCTTGCGCGACACGGTCGTAGAAATAATCCTTCATCGCGTTCGGTTCGGTCGTGCCGCCGGACTTGCTGGACACGATGAACACGGTATTGGCGATGTCGATCTTGGCCTCCATCGCCCGCACCTGCGTTGGGTCGGTGGAGTCGAGCACGTGCAGCTTCGGGAAGCCCGCCTTGCGTGCGAAGGTCTCGGCGAGCACTTCAGGTCCCAGGCTCGATCCGCCCATGCCGAGCACGACGGCGTCGGAGAATTTTTGGCCCTTCACGCGGCCTGCGTAGTCCGCATAGTCGGCGATGTCGGCCTTCGCCGCGCAGTCGAGCCAGCCGAGCCACTTGTTCTCATCCGCACCGGTCCAGACCGATTTGTCGTGCCGCCAGAGCCTGCGGATTTTTGCCGAGGCCCGCCACTCTTCGGTGCTCTTGGTCACGGCCTTGCCGAGCCCGTCACCGAGCGCAAGCTGCTGGCGGTCGATCGCGGCCCCGAGCACGGTGGCGCGCTTGGAGGCGACTGCGCCATAGAGCTTGTCGGCGGCGTCGGCAAACAGCTTCACGCCGTCCTTGACGAGCTCCGCTGTGATCTCGTCAAGGGAGATGCCGGAGCGCTCGAGCTCCTCCAGCACGCGCGCGGCCTCCTCGACATTTTCCTCCAGGCTGTCGCGCAGCTTGCCATGGTCGCGGAACGCATCCAGCGTCGCCGGCGGCACGGTGTTGATGGTGTTCGGGCCGATCAACTCCTCGACATAGAGGACGTCGCGATAGTCCTTGTTCTTGGTGCCGGTGGAGGCCCACAGCATCCGCTGCGGCTTGGCGCCCTTGGCGGCGAGCTTGTCCCAGCGTGGCCCGGAAAACAGGCGCTTGTAGTCCTGGTAGGCGAGCTTTGCATTCGCGATCGCGACCTTGCCCTTGAGCGCCGCCAGGCGCTCCTTTTCGCTGGGGTCGTTGGCCCGGGCGATCTTGTCGTCGAGCTGCTTGTCGACCACGGTGTCGATACGGCTGACGAAGAAGCTTGCGACACTTGCGACATGCGACGGATCGCCGCCGCCCGCCACGTATTTCTCAAGGCCCGCAAGATAGGCCTCGGCGACCTCCAGATAGACCTCCTTGGAGAACAACAGGGTGATGTTGACGCTGATGCCGTCGCCGATGAGCTGCTCGATGGCCGGCAGGCCCTCCGGCGTTGCCGGCACCTTGACCATCAAGTTTTTGCGATTGACATCCTTCCAGAGCCGCCGGGCTTCCGCGACCGTCCCCTTGGTATCCATCGCCAGATAGGGCGACACCTCCAGGCTGACGAAGCCGTCCTGGCCCTCCAGGCGGTTATAGACCGGACGCAGCACGTCGGCGGCATTCTGGATGTCTTCGACCGCGAGTTGCTCGAAGAGGTCGGCGACCGGACGGTCGCCGCGCTTCAGCGCCTTGCCGATCGGGGCGTCATATTCGTCCGAGCTGCCGATCGCCTTTTCGAAGATCGACGGGTTGGAGGTGACGCCCTTGACGCCATCGGTCTCGATCAGCTGCTTCAGGTCGCCCTTAGCGATGAAGCCGCGGGCCAGGAAGTCGAGCCAGACGGCCTGTCCGTGCTTTTCCAGTTCTTTGACGGGATTCATGGTCTCTCTTTTCTCCGAGCCGGTGGCGGGCGAGGGGTTCCAGCGCCGGTCCTGACGCGCTATGGTGTGTTAACACGGCCTTGGGAGGGAACCAATCAAGGGTATGTGCGTCATACTCCCGGCATAACTCTGGTGAGATCATAGCGATCCAGCCGATCGGTTGTCCCGTTGCGTGAAAGTCGTTCGCCGCAAGCTTCTCGGCCGGAGCAAGCTTCTCGGCCAGAGTCTGTGGCGTAGCGTCAGCCATCGCTGAACGGAGTGTTCTCTCGCGGGCTCAAGCATTTGCCCGTACGGCGGGTTGCGTTAGTTCATTCATGAACTGCCATGCTGGGGGATAAGCATGCACGCAGATTCTGACGGCCTTGCGATTGCGGTCACGCCGTGTCGATCGGCCTTTCCTGCCGACCTCGATGCGTCCGACGATCTCGAGATCGGCCATAGCTTTCCCCGCCTCGGACGACTGATTGCCCTGGGGTTTGGCATGACCCTTCTCAGCGCCGCGCTTGCCTTCGAGCTGTGGGGTGGACTCGGCGCCTACGAGCGGGCGGCGGGCTGCGCGGGTGTCCTGCTGTTCGGGCTCGTCACCTGCCGGTTGATCTGGATGTTGCCGGCCGAGCGGGGACCGGTCGTCATCGTCAGTCGCTACGGCATCCGTGATCTGCGTAACGGCAATGAATTCCTGCTCTGGGACTCGATCGAAGATGTTTCGGTGCGCGAAAGCCGTGGATGCAAAACCGTTGTGCTGACGCCGACGCCGGCGCTGCGCCGGCAACTTCGCTGCGTCAGGAGCAGGCGCGCGGTCTCGCCGCAGAGTGATGCGGATGTCATCGTTATCGATCCGGCCGGGCTGGCGACGGACTTCGCGACGTTGCTGCAAGCCTGCCAGGCTTGTCACGATGCGAGCGAACGGCGCACCGCATTGCAACAGAATAGCCATCACGACGCTCAAAGCTTCGCCGTCAAAGCGTCATAAGTTCGCCGCCGGCGGGCCGCTATGCTGCGCTGCGGATGGACTCATCCCCGGTAACGCCCGGATGTTGCGGCAGGGCGACATTTGCTGGAAATTAGCGAATACGGGTATAGATTCGCATAAATAACAGGCAGGTGCCTGTTCGTAACTCACCCGGTGCCTACGTTGTGCGTTGCGCCGAGATGGCGCCCGGGTGTCCAATGATCGTCATGTGCTCATGCTGATTCGAAACGGGCGCAACGGAACGGTCCGGTAACTGCTTTCGTTTCAGCTTGAGTAAGCGGAAATCACGCGGAGAGGGATCATGTACAACGATTCTTTGTTCAACGCTTTCGCTCGGTCGTTCGAGGCGAGAAGCCAGCACGACATGTCGATGGCGGAATATCTGGAATCGTGTCGAAGCGATCCCATGAAATACGCGAATTCAGCCGAGCGACTACTAGCTGCGATCGGTGAACCCCAGACGATTGACACGGCCAAGGACCCACGCCTTGGCCGTATTTTTTTGAACCGTACGATCCGCACCTATCCAGCCTTCGCCGGCTTCTACGGCATGGAGGAAACGATCGAACGCATCGTTGGTTTCTTCCGTCACGCCGCGCAAGGCCTCGAAGAACGCAAGCAGATCCTTTATCTGCTCGGCCCGGTCGGTGGCGGCAAATCCTCGCTCGCCGAGCGGCTGAAGTCGCTGATGGAGGTGCAGCCGATCTACGTACTCAAGGCCGGCGACGAACTCTCGCCCGTGTTCGAGAGCCCGCTCAGCCTGTTCGATCCCGATCAGCTCGGTCCGATGCTGGAAGAGAAGTACGGCATTCCGCGCCGGCGTCTCACCGGCCTGATGAGCCCGTGGTGCTACAAGCGGCTCGAGGCCTTTGGCGGCGACATTTCTCAGTTCAGAGTCGCGAAAATCCAGCCTTCGCGGCTGCGCCAGATCGCGATCGCCAAGACCGAGCCCGGTGACGAGAACAACCAGGACATCTCCTCGCTGGTCGGCAAGGTCGACATCCGCAAGCTCGAGACCTACGCGCAGAACGACCCCGATGCGTACAGCTATTCCGGTGGTCTCAACCGCGCCAACCAGGGCATCCTCGAATTCGTCGAGATGTTCAAGGCGCCCATCAAGATGCTGCACCCGCTGCTCACCGCGACGCAGGAGGGCAACTACATCGGCACCGAGAATATCGGCGCGATCCCGTTCACCGGCATCATCCTCGCGCACTCGAACGAGGCCGAGTGGGCGAGCTTCAAGTCCAACAAGAACAACGAAGCCTTCATCGACCGCATCTGCGTGATCAAGGTGCCGTACGTGCTGCGGGTCACAGAAGAGCAGAAGATCTACGAGAAGCTGATCCAGGGCTCCGAGCTCGCATCTGCGCCGTGCGCGCCGTCGACGCTGGAGACGATGGCACGTTTCTCGGTGATGTCGCGCCTGCGCAGGCACGAGAACTCTACCCTGTTCGGCAAGATGCGGGTGTATGACGGCGAGAGCCTGAAGGAGTCCGATCCGAAGGCGCGCAGCGTCCAGGAATACCGCGATGCCGCCGGCGTCGACGAGGGCATGGATGGCGTCTCCACCCGCTTCGCCTTCAAGATCCTGGCTGCGACCTTCAACCACGATCCGCAGGAAGTCGCCGCCGACGCCGTGCACCTGATGTACGCGCTGGAACAGTCGATCCGCCGCGAGCAGCTGCCCGAGGAAACCGAGAAGCGCTACCTCGAATTCATCAAGGCGGAACTCGCCCCGCGCTACGCCGAATTCATCGGTAACGAGATCCAGAAGGCTTATCTCGAATCCTACACGGACTATGGCCAGAACCTTTTCGATCGCTACGTAGACTATGCAGATGCGTGGATCGAGGATCAGGACTTCAAGGACCCGGATACGGGCCAGTTGCTTGATCGCGAGTTGTTGAACCAGGAGCTGACCAAGATCGAGAAGCCGGCCGGCATTGCCAACCCGAAGGACTTCCGGAACGAGGTGGTCAAATTCTCGTTACGGGCCAGGGCTCAGAACAGTGGCAAGAATCCGAACTGGACCTCTTACGAGAAGATTCGCGACGTGATCGAAAAGCGGATATTCTCTCAGGTCGAGGACCTGCTTCCGGTAATCTCGTTCGGGTCGAAGAAGGACGGCGAGACCGAAAAGAAGCACGGCGAGTTTGTCGCACGCATGGTGGAGCGCGGCTACACCGAGCGTCAGGTTCGCCGGCTTGTCGAGTGGTACATGCGCGTGAAGCAGGCCGGTTGAGGCGGATGAGAAAGTGGCCCATATTGTTGACAGGCGCCTGAATCCGGGCGGTAAGAGTCTTGAGAACCGCCAGCGGTTCTTGCGTCGGGCCAAATCCCTGGTGCAGGGCGCCGTCAAGAAGACCTCGCAGGAACGCGATATCAAGGACGTCCTGGAGGGTGGTGAGGTTACGATCCCCCTCGACGGGATGCACGAGCCGCGCTTCCGCCGCGAAGGCGGCACGCGCGACATGGTGTTGCCCGGGAACAAGAAGTTCATCGAGGGCGACTATCTACAGCGCTCGGGGCAGGGCAGCGCCAAGGACTCCGGTCCCGGCGAAGGCGACAGCGAGGACGCCTTCCGCTTTGTCCTCTCCCGCGACGAGTTCGTCGATCTCTTCCTCGACGATCTCGAGCTTCCCGATCTCGCCAAGCGCAAGATCGCGCAGACCGAGAGCGAGGGCATCCAGCGCGCCGGCTACACCACGTCCGGCTCGCCCGCGAACATCTCCGTCAGCCGAACCGTCAGGCTCGCGCTCGCCCGCCGCATCGCGCTGCGCCGTCCGCGCAAGGACGAGATGGACGAGCTGGAAGCCAGGATCGCCGAATGCACCGACGAAGACGAGCGCGCTGCGCTCGTCGCCGAGCTCGAGAAGCTGAAGGCGAAATCCAAGCGCATTCCCTTCATCGATCCGATCGACATTCGCTATCGCCGCTTCGAGACGGTGCCCAAGCCGGTGGCGCAGGCCGTGATGTTCTGCCTGATGGACGTCTCCGGCTCGATGTCCGAGCACATGAAGGACCTCGCCAAGCGCTTCTACATGCTGCTCTACGTCTTCCTGAAGCGCCGCTACAAGCACGTCGAGATCGTCTTCATCCGCCACACCGACCGCGCGGAGGAGGTGGACGAGCAGACCTTCTTCTATAGTCCGGCCTCCGGCGGCACGCTGGTGTCGAGCGCGCTCCAGGCGATGCACGAGATCGTGCGCGAGCGCTTCAATCCGGCGGACTGGAACATCTACGCGGCGCAAGCCTCCGACGGCGACAACTCCTATTCCGACGGCGAGCTCGCCGGCATGCTTCTGACCGAGAAGATCCTGCCGGTCTGCCAGTTCTTCGCCTATCTCGAGGTCGGTGAGTCCGGCGGCAGCGCCTTCGATCTCTCCGATTCCTCGCTGTGGACGCTTTATGATCGCCTGCGCAACAGCGGCGCGCCGCTGTCGATGCGCAAGGTCAGCGAGCGCAGCGAAATCTTCCCGGTGTTCCACGACCTGTTCCAGCGCCGCGAAAAACAGGAGAAAGCCGCTCCATGACGGACAAGACCGGGCGATTGTTCGAAGGCGCGGACTGGGACTTCCACACCTTGCAGCGTATCCACGATGCCTGCGAGGGTGTCGCGAAGAAAGAGCTCGGCCTCGACGTCTATCCGAACCAGATCGAGGTAATCACCGCCGAGCAGATGCTGGACGCGTATTCCTCCGTCGGCATGCCGCTGTTCTACAAGCACTGGTCGTTCGGTAAGCACTTCGCCTTCCACGAGGCCTCCTACCGTAAAGGCCTGATGGGCCTCGCCTACGAGATCGTCATCAACTCCTCGCCCTGCATCTCCTATTTGATGGAGGAGAACACGGCGACGATGCAGACGCTGGTGATCGCGCATGCTGCCTTCGGCCACAATCACTTCTTCAAGAACAACTATTTGTTCAAGCAGTGGACCGACGCCGACGGCATTCTGGACTATCTCGATTTCGCCAAGAACTACGTCTCGCAATGCGAGGAGCGCTACGGCCGGGTCGAGGTAGAACGCACGCTGGATGCCGCGCATGCGCTGATGTCGCACGGCATTGACCGCTATCCCGGCAAGAAGAAGCTCGATTTGCGCGTCGAGGAGAAGCGGGCAGGGCGCCGCCGCCAGCACGAGGAAGAAGTCTTCAACGATCTCTGGCGCACTGTGCCCAAGGGTGCGACCAAGAGCCGATCGGTGCTGAGCATCGAGCGGCGTCGCAAGCTGCTCGGCCTGCCGCAGGAAAACCTGCTCTACTTCCTGGAAAAGAGCGCGCCGCGGCTGGCTCCCTGGCAGCGTGAATTGCTGCGCATCGTCCGCCACATCGCGCAGTATTTCTACCCGCAGAGTCAGACCAAGGTGATGAACGAGGGGACGGCGACCTACGTCCACTACCGCATCATGTCGACCCTGCATAAGCAGGGCCGCATTACCGACGGCAACTTCCTCGAATTCCTCCAGTCGCACACCAACGTGGTGTTCCAGCCCGAGTTCGACGATCCGCGCTTCTCCGGCTTCAATCCTTATGCGCTCGGTTTTGCGATGATGCAGGATATCGAGCGGATCGCCACGAATCCCGAGGCCGAGGACCGTGAGTGGTTCCCGGACATCGCCGGCAAGGGCGATCCGATGGGTGTGTTGCGCGATGTCTGGGCGAACTACCGCGATGAGAGCTTCATCGGGCAGTTCCTCAGCCCCAAGCTGATGCGGCACCTGCGCATGTTCCATCTCCACGACGATCCGGAGGAGCGCGCCGGCATCCGGGTCGACGCCATCCACGACGAGCGCGGTTTTCGCCGCGTCCGCCGCGAGCTCGCACGGCAGCACGATGTCGGCTTCATCGATGCCAATATCGAAGTGGTCGACGTCGACCTCGCCGGCGACCGCCGGCTGATCCTGCACCATCACGTCATCAAGGGCTCGCAGCTCAACGAGACCGACGCCAAGCGCGTGCTTCAGCATCTGGCCGATCTCTGGACCTACGACGTGTCGTTGATCGAGGTCGATGCCAACGACAAGGTCTTGCGGGAATACGTGGTCAGCCCGCGGCCGATCCCCGCGGCGGCCTAAGCCACTTTTGCGGATGCGCATACCCTTCTCTCACAAGGGGAGAAGGGGAGGCCGCCCGCATCGGCCTTAAGGCCTCAGATACAGATATCCCTGCGATTGCAGCTCCGCGAGGCGGACTACGCCGCCTTTTTCTGCGCTGACGAAGCCGGGCAAGAGATCCTTCAGCGTGATGTTCTGCGCCTTCATGGTGTTGCCGCAGGCGGCGAGCTCCACGCCGTCCTTGGAGAAATCGCCGACGCGCTTGCTGACGTCGGGATTGGCCCGCGTCCGGTGAAACGCCTTGAGCGCCGGCCCATGGATGACGAGCGCGATCGTCACGTGCTCGGGACCACCGACGCCGTCGATGTGGTTCTGGATGTTGCCGAGCACGAAATTGACCTTCTCGGCATCGCTCAAATGGTAGACGACCTTCAGTCTGTCCGCTGGTGTCGGTTCGGTCGTGGCCTTGGCGCGCGCCGCGGCGAAGGCAGCGCCCAAAGCCGATGCTGCGCTCCACAAAATATTACGTCGGTTCATGACGGCTCTCCCTAGAGCATGATCCGGAAAAGTGCGAAGCGGTTTTCCTCAAAGATCATGCTCAAACAACAATCTAAAGCGCAATGACGATTCATCCCAATCTCATCGCGCTTTAGTTCGTCCGAACCCATCACTTGTGGCGAAGCGCAGCGAGTTCCTTGCGGTCGGTCACGAGCGAGGCGCACTCGCTCGTGTCGGCGCGATCGAGTCGGAAAATCTTGTCGTCGGCGCCGGCGACCAGCGATTCCTCGGCGTCGTCGTCAAGCTTGTTGTTCTGCCAGACCTTGACGCGCTCGAGCCGGACGATCGCCGATTTGTCGTCCTTGGACAGCGCGATCCCGATGCCGCCGCCGTCGCAATCGACGCCGCAGCCGAAGCGGACCTCGTCGCCATTGTCCTGAAACAGCGCGTGGCCGCAGGAGCCGGAGGTGTCGAATTCGCCCGAGCGGTGCCGGTATCGGAAGCCGAGGCGGAAGGCGTAGTGCAGCTCCTTGTCCTCCTTCTCGTACTCGGCCGAGACCAGCAACTTCATGGAGGCAACCTTCTGCTTCGGATGGCGAGCCAGATGGTCGGCATCGTAGCGGCGGACGAAGCAGGCATAGGCCTTGTGGCCAGGCGCGCCGGCAAACATTCGCGCGTCGAAAGCATCGGACTGGGCCTTGGTGGCCTCTTGGGCATGGCCGGTGCCGCCGAGAGCGGCGAGGGTGAGGGCGACGAGGAGGGGAAGTCTCATGTCTGGTCCCGAACGCTTCGAAGCGATGAGGTGTCCGGCTGGGCGGCCGGAGGGGGTATTTGGCGGTTAGTCGCACCTCGGGCGGGCTGCGTTCACCTGCCCGGGGCTGGCCCGCCTGCATTTGCCTATCCCATGGATGGCAGAATGCTGGTACACGCGCGTGATGCATTCGGCTTTTGCCAATCCGGGCCGCGCATGATCCGGCGTGCCTTCATCCGCGCAATCGCGCTCCTTGCGGCCGCGCCATGGCTTGCGGCGAACGCCCAGCCGGTGCCGCGCAGGAGGCTCGTCGGCATGGTCTCCTCGTTTAGCGAGCAGCAATTGCTGCCGCTCCGCGCCGCGCTCCTGGACCGGCTGCGCGAGCTCGGCTGGCGCGAGGGCGACAATCTGGAGTTCGACCTGCGGCTGGCCAAACCAATGTCATCCTCCCTGTCGGAGGCTTCGGCTTCGTTGGTGCAACGGCAGCCGGACCTGCTGATCGCACAGGGAAGTCCCACGCTCGAGGCCATGCGCAAGTACTCGGGCGCCATACCCGTCGTATTCCTGTTGGTGGCCGATCCTGTCGAGCTCGGCGTGGTGGCATCCTTGTCACATCCCGGAGGAAGCCTCACCGGCTTCACGAATTTCGAACTCGCGGTCGGGGGAAAATGGGTCGATCTGTTGAAGGCCGTCGACACGACGATCGAGCGCATCGTCCTGATTGCCAATCCTGACAACAACACCAGCGCGCCGTTCGCGCGCCAGATCGAGAGCGACGGACGCGAAACCGGCGTTAACGTGCAGACGATCTATGTCGGCGATGCCGGCGAGATCGAGCGCGCCATTCGCGGCGCCGGTGGTTTGCCCAGGGCCGGGCTGATGACGCTCCCCGACTCCCTGCCGATCCTGCATCAGGACCTGATCGTCAGCTTGACCAATGAGCTGCGCATTCCCAGCATCCATCCGTTCCGCAGCTTTCCGACAAGCGGCGCGCTGATGTCGTACGGGCTGGATTTCCCGGAGTTGTTCCGCGAGGTCGCTTCCTATGCGGACAGGATTCTCCGCGGAACGAAGCCGGCCGATCTTCCGGTGCAGGCGCCGACAAAATTCGAGCTTGTCATCAATTTGAAGACGGCGAAGCTGTTGGGGATCGAGGTGCCGCCGGCACTGCTTGCGAGCGCCGACGAGGCCATCGAGTAGGCGAGCTCTCGCTTGGCGCGACGCAGTTCCGTTGCGAGCTTTAGTCGCTCGCGACGCCGGGAAAGTTCAAGATGCCTGGCGGCATTTCGGCTGGAACCCGATCACCGATACTTCGCGAGAAGATCCGACCCGGTCGCGCTTTGCTTGTCCCTCGCACGCGATGTGATAGCCTATACATGCACGCAGCGCTTTTTCGCGTCGAACGTGCAAGCCACCATTTGCAAGTTTGTGGAGCCCAGCAATGGGAGAAATTCGCAACTTCAAATCGGGGAATCAGGGTGAGCGGCCGCCGCATGGGGCGGTGCCTCGTCGCCTCGCCGCTATCATCGTCGGTGACATCGCGTCCTATAGCCGCTTGATGCAGGCCGACGAGGAAGGCACGCATGTCCGCGTCAAGCGGATCGAGCGCGATCTCATCCAGCCCAGCATCGTCGAGCATCATGGAAGTCTGGTGAAGACGACGGGCGATGGCTTCATTGCCATTTTCGATAGTCCCGTTGAGGCCGTTCGATGCAGCATCGTCATCCAGCAGAACCTCGTCGGCCGTAACGCCTCCCTTCCGAAGGATTCGCGGATCGAATACCGCATTGGCGTCAATCTCGGCGACGTCATCGTCGAGTCGGACGACATCTACGGTGACGGCGTCAATATTGCGACGCGCATCGAAGGGATTGCCGAGCCTGGTCAGGTCTTCATCTCAGGCGCGATCTACGAGCAGATCAAGCACAAGGTGGTGTGCGGCTACGAGTCGCTCGGGGACCGCAAGGTCAAGAACATCACCGATCCCGTGCGCGTCTATCGCGTACTGCCGGACGCTGACGCCGTCAGCAGGACCAGAGGCCGGCGCGAGAACATCCTGATATTTTTTCTGAGCCTCGCTTTGTTGGTGATCGCTGGCTACGTGCTTTGGTACATGCTTGCACAGCCAGGCAGCCAGGTGGGGCAACACGCCGCCGCTCCCCCGGCCGTGGCGCCGACGGCATCTCCGACGCCGGCCGAACCCGGTTCGACAGCGCCGGCGCCGCAGGTCGCCCCTGCGGCCTCTCCGTCGCCCACAGCAGTGCCGTCGCCCGCGGCTTTGCCTTCACTGGTCCCGCTGCCGTCCACGGCGTCGATCCGGGAGCCGGAAATGGTCGCGATCCGCGCCGGCAGTCTCGCGATGGGCAGCATCGATGACCCGACGGAAAGGCCGGTTCACCAGGTGGCGATCAAACCGTTTGCAATCGGGAAATATCCCGTGACCGTTCGTGAGTGGAACGAATGTGCGGCGGCGAAGGCTTGCGGATTTACCGCGATCGGAAAGGACGACGCCCCCGTCACGAATGTGAGCTGGACGGACGCGCAGCAATATGCGGTCTGGCTCGCGCAGGCGACAAAGAAGCCGTACCGGCTTCCGAGCGAAGCCGAATGGGAGTATGCCGCCCGCGGTGGGACCCAGACAAAATACTGGTGGGGCGACAAGCTGCAACCGGGCATGGCGGCTTGCAAGGATTGCGGAGACGTCTCGGCCGATCAGCCGGTCAAGGTCGGTAGCTTCAAGCCCAATCCCTTTGGGCTCTACGACATGGGAGGCGGCGTCGATCAGTGGGTCGCGGATTGCTGGCACAAGAACTACCAGGGCGCCCCGGCCGACGGCTCGGCCTGGATCGGCGCAGACTGCACATCGCATGTTCTGCGCTCGGGGTCCTGGAAGAACGACGCGCGATATGTACGACCGGCGAACCGCGACAGCTACGATACCAATGTTCGCTATCCGACCCACGGCTTGCGCATAGCGCTTGGTCCGTGAGCGCGGAAGGAGATGCGATGAAAATCGTCTGCTGCCTCGCGCTTTCGGCGCTGCTTGTATTGTCCTCCAGCGCAGCCTATTCGCAAGGCAAGCCGGCACCGAAGGACGCAAGGCTTTATTTCATCACGCCGCATGATGGTCAAAAGATCAGGGGCGGATTCTGGGTCCGGTTCGGCTTGCGCAACATGGGCGTGACGCATGCCGGCGACGACTATCAGAATAGCGGCCATCATCATCTGCTGATCGACGTCAACGACCCAATCGACCCCAAGGAGCCGATTCCGCAGGACAAGTCGCATCTTCATTTTGGAGCGGGGCAGACCGAGACCTTTCTCGAGCTGCCACCAGGCACCCACACGCTTCAGCTGGTGCTGGGCGATGCGAAGCACTATCCGTTCGATCCGCCCATTGTCTCGAGCAAGGTCAGCGTTCGGATCAGATAGGATTTCGTCCGATCTGTCGGCTAAAACCGCGGCACACTTTGCCGGATGGTCCTTAAAGCGCGATGAATTTTGGTTGAATCGTCATCGCGCTTTAGCTCCTTGTTTGAGCACGATCTTTTCGGAAAACCGCTGCACACTTTTCCGGATCGTGCTCTAGCGCAGGCTGGCGTTGATCTTGTCCAGTACGGCCGAGCCCGGGCAGAGATCGTCGGCCTCCAGCCTGTTCAGCGGCGTCTCGACCGTGTCGAGATGCTCGTGCAAATCCTCCGCGTCCGGATCGACATAGAGCAACCCCGTGACGATCTGCCCCTTGGCGGCGTGCTTCTGGAGGAAGGTCATCGCGCCGAGCCGGTCATGCGGATCGTAGTCGGCATCGATCTTGCGCAGCGCGATCTTGCTGCCGTCATGCTGCTCGACGACCTGCACGGAGCCGGGCGCGTAGTCGACGCTGATCGGGTCGCGGCCGACCAGCACGTCGAGCCGGTTCACGGCGTCATTGTGTTCTCGGACATAGTCAAAGCTCTTGGTCGAGCCGGCGTGGTTGTTGAAGGCGATGCAGGGGCTGATCACATCGATGAAGGACGCGCCCTTGTGGCGGATCGCTGCTGCGATCAGCGGCACGAGCTGGGCCTTGTCGCCGGAGAAGCTGCGCGCGACGAAGGTGGCCCCGAGTTGCAGCGCGATCGCGACGAGGTCGATGGCGTTGTCGGTGTTGGTGACGCCCTTCTTGGACTTCGAGCCGCGGTCGGCGGTCGCCGAGAACTGGCCCTTGGTCAGGCCGTAGACGCCGTTGTTCTCGACGATGTAAGTCATGTTGACCGCGCGGCGGATCGAATGCGCGAACTGGCCGAAGCCGATCGAGGCGGAATCGCCGTCGCCGGAGACGCCGAGATAGATCAGGTCGCGATTGGCGAGGTTGGCGCCGGTCAAGACCGACGGCATGCGGCCGTGCACGGAATTGAAGCCGTGCGAATTGCCGAGGAAATAGTCCGGCGTCTTCGACGAGCAGCCGATGCCGGAGATCTTCGCCACCCGGTGTGGCTCGATTGACAGCTCATAGCAGGCCTCGATGATCGAGGCGGTGATCGAGTCGTGGCCGCAGCCGGCGCACAGCGTCGAGATCTTGCCTTCGTAGTCGCGATGCGTGTAGCCGAGCTCGTTCTTCTTCAGGCCTGGGTGATGAAATTTCGGCTTTGCAATATAGGTCATGACACGGCCTTGCGGAGCGGGGTCACCTTGAGGTGATCCTGGTGGTCGCCAATGGCTTTTGCAATGAAGCGGGCGGTGATCGGCGAGCCGTCGTAATGCACGATCGGTACGAGGCGCACCGGATCGATGCCGTTCTCGTTGACGATGAGCTGACGGAGCTGGCTGTCGCGGTTCTGCTCGACGACGTAGACGAAATCGTGCTCGGCGAGGAAGCTCGCCACGCTCGAATGGAACGGGAAGGCGCGGATGCGCAACCGGTCGAGCTGATGCCCGCGCGCCTCCAAAAGGCCGATCGCCTCGTCCATCGCCGGTGCCGTGGAGCCGAAATAGATCACGCCATATTTGGTCGGCCGTTCCGCATTGGCCTGGAGCGGCCGCGGCACGAGATCCTGCGCGGTCTCGAACTTGCGCACCAGGCGCTGCATGTTGTCGGCATAGACCGTGCCTTCCTCGGAGTAGCGCGCATAGCGGTCGCGCGAGGTGCCGCGGGTGAAATAGGAGCCCTTGGTCGGATGCGCGCCGGGATAGGTGCGGTAGGGGATGCCGTCACCGTCGACGTCGAGATAGCGGCCGAAGTCGCGACCCTCTTCCAGCATCTCCGCGGTCATTACCTTGCCGCGGTCATACTGCCGCGCGTCGTCCCATTTCAGCGGACGGCAAAGGCGATGGTTCATGCCGATATCGAGATCGAGCATCAGGAAGATCGTGGTCTGAAGCCGCTCGGCGAGATCGAACGCGGCCGCCGCGAACTCGAACGCCTCGGCAGGATCTTCCGGGAACAGCAGCACATGCTTGGTATCGCCATGCGAGGCATAGGCGCAGGCGATGATGTCGCATTGCTGCGTGCGGGTCGGCATGCCCGTCGAGGGGCCGGCGCGCTGGATGTTCATGATCACTGCCGGAATCTCGGCGAAATATGAGAGGCCGATGAACTCCGTCATCAGCGAGATGCCGGGCCCCGAGGTCGCGGTGAAAGCTCGCGCGCCGTTCCAGGAGGCGCCGATCACGATGCCGATGGAGGCAAGCTCGTCCTCGCCCTGCACGATCGCGTATTTCGCCTTGCCGGTCGCAGCATCGTGCCGGTACTTCTTGCAGTGGCTGGTGAAGGCTTCCGCAACGGACGAGGACGGCGTGATCGGATACCAGGCGCACACCGTCGCGCCGCCATAAACCGCGCCGAGCGCCGCGGCACTGTTGCCCTCGATGAAGATGCGGTCGCCGACCTTGTCGGACTTCTTGACCCGCAGCCCGGTCGGACATTTCAGATTCTGCAATGCCCAGTCGCGACCGAGATGCAGCGCGTGGATGTTGGAGGAGAGCAGCTTCTCCTTGCCCTTGTACTGCTCGCCGATCAGCTGCTCGATCAGCTTGGGATCCATGTCGAGCAGCGCCGCGAGCGCGCCGAGATAGATGATGTTCTTGAACAGCTGGCGCTGGCGCGGATCGGTGTAGGTGGAGTTGGCGATCGCGGTCAGGGGAACGCCGATCACGGTGATGTCGTCGCGGAATTTCGTCGACGGCATCGGCTTGGTGGAATCGTAGAACAGGTAGCCGCCGGGCTCGATGCCGGCGACGTCCTTGTCCCAGGTCTGCGGGTTCATCGCCACCATCATGTCGACGCCGCCGCGGGCGCCGAGATGGCCGGATTCCGTCACCCGCACCTCATACCAGGTCGGCAGGCCCTGGATGTTGGAGGGGAAGATGTTGCGGGGGGAGACCGGCACGCCGTGGCGCAGGATCGCGCGGGCAAACAGCTCGTTGGCCGAAGCCGAGCCCGAGCCGTTGACGTTGGCGAAGCGGACGACGAAGTCGTTTACGCTGCTGATCGGCTTTTTGTCGGACATGATGATCCTGCGTGAGTCATATCGATGAGGTATTTCTGCATGTCCCAGGCGCCGGTGGGGCAGCGCTCGGCGCAGAGCCCGCAATGCAGGCAAACGTCCTCGTCCTTCACCATCACGCGCCCAGTCTTGAGATCGCCTGAGACGTAGAGGGCCTGGTCGGGATGCGGCGAGGGCGCCTTCAGGCGCTGGCGCAGATCGACCTCCTCGCCGTTCTCCGTGAAGGTGATGCAATCCATCGGACAGATGTCGACACAGGCATCGCACTCGATGCACAGCGAGGTCGAGAATACGGTCTGCACGTCGCAGTTCAGGCAGCGATGCGCTTCGCCGAGCGCGAGCTTGACGTCGTAGCCGAGCTCGACCTCGGCACGGATGTCCTTCAGGGCCACAACCTTGTCGCGGTGCGGCACCTTGAAGCGCTTCTCAGGCGAGATGTCGTTGTCATAGCTCCATTCGTGGATGCCCATCTTCTGCGAGGTGACGTGCACCTCCGGCAGCGGGCGCTCATTGATGTCCTCGCCCGAGAGTAACCTGTGGATCGACAGCGCGGCGTCGTGGCCGTGCGCGACAGCCCAGATGATGTTCTTCGGTCCGAAGGCTGCGTCGCCACCGAAGAAGACCTTTGGGTTGGTCGAGACGAAGGTCTTGGGATCGACCTTCGGCATGTTCCATTTGTCGAACTCGATGCCGCAGTCGCGCTCGATCCAGGGAAACGCGTTCTCCTGGCCGACCGCGACCAGCACGTCGTCGCAGGGGATGGTCTGGTCGGGTTCGCCCGAGGGCACCAGGCTGCGACGGCCCTTGGCGTCATATTCCGCCTTCACCTTTTGGAAAGTGACGCCGATGAGCTTGCCGGCCACATGCTTGAACGCCACCGGCACCATGTAGTTGAGGATCGGGATATCCTCGTGAATGGCGTCTTCCTTTTCCCAGGGGCTCGCCTTCATCTCCTCGAAGCCGGAACGCACGATCACCTTGACGTCCTCGCCGCCAAGGCGGCGCGCGGTGCGGCAGCAATCCATCGCGGTGTTACCGCCGCCGAGCACGATGACGCGTCGGCCTATCTTGTTGGTATGACCGAACGAGACGGAAGACAGCCAGTCGATGCCGATGTGGATATTCGCGGCTGCCTCTTTGCGGCCGGGAATGTCGAGCTCGCGGCCGCGCGGTGCGCCCGAGCCGACGAAGATGGCGTCGTACTTGTCGGCGAGCAGCGCCGTCATGCTCTCGATGCGGTGACCGCCTTTGAATTCGACGCCGAGATCGAGGATGTAGCCGGTCTCCTCGTCGATCACCGAGTTGGGCAGCCGGAATTTCGGGATCTGTGATCGCATCATGCCGCCGGCTTCGGGATCGGCATCGAACACGGTGCAGTGATAGCCGAGTGGCGCGAGATCGCGCGCCACGGTCAGCGACGCGGGGCCGCCGCCGACCAGCGCGATGCGCTTTCCGTTCTTCGGCGAGGGACGCGGCAGGCGCTGCTTGATGTCATCCTTGAAATCGGCTGCGACGCGCTTCAGGCGGCAGATCGCCACCGGAGTTTCCTCGACGCGTCCGCGGCGGCACGCCGGTTCGCATGGACGATCGCAGGTGCGTCCCAGAATTCCGGGAAACACGTTCGATTTCCAATTGATCATATAGGCGTCGCTGTAGCGGCCTTGTGCGATCAGACGGATGTATTCGGGAACCGGAGTGTGCGCAGGACAGGCCCACTGGCAATCGACTACCTTGTGAAAGTAGTCGGGGGCCGCGATATCGGTCGGTTTCATTCCTACCCTGTCCGCGCAGGCCCAAAGACCCGGCGGCCTTCTTGAGCTTGGCGAACGCTATGTCGCGTTCATCTGGTTTTCAAATTGGATCATAGGCTTACCTTATTAGAGCCATTCCGAGGCGCGCACAAAGCCAAATTTGCGCGTTGTCCAGCTTTCATAGGAGCTGCGCGCACATAGCATTAACAGCCGCGCATTCTATGCGGCGGTGCAGCATCTCGTGATGCGTGTGATGATGTCAGCCGGGTGCGATGTCGCTCTTCGCAAGATCCCACATCAGGCAGTAGGTGCCGACGGAGACGGGAAGCGAGGACGATGATGCTGCAGGGCCGGTGAAGCGTTCGGCAATCACGGCAGAGACCGCGCTGACACGCGTGCCGTCGATCAGCACGAACCAGTCGTTGGCGCCCGGACTTCGCACCGATGGAATCTCCGCCGTCGGGCCGGAAAGCTCTGCATCGCTCTCCAGCAGATGCATGGAGATGATGCCGTCGTATTTTTCCGGCGTGAGCTTTTCCCGCAATGCATCACGCAACCGTCCGGCATTGTCTTGCGTCGGGCGCAGTCGCACCACGCCGAGCGCGACGCCGCGTCCGGTGCCGTTGCTGACGGTGATGCGCGCCACTACGCGGATCATGTTTTCAAAGCGCGCCATGGTCTGGCGCGACCAGTTGGTCGGGGTTGCAAGCCGCGCCCGATAAGCGGGACTGTCGAGCACGTCGAGCGTCGCAGTCGAATACAGGCAGAGATATCTGGGGCTGGCAGCGTGCGCGACATAGCGCCGCGCTTCCAGAAAACCGTCGATCGCAACGCGCTCCGCAAGATGCTCGCGATCATACCAGCGGTTGAAATCGGCCTCATGTTCCGCGTCGATATTCATCGACGTCAGCAGCATGCCCTTCCCGGCGAGCGGCATTCTTCTTGTCCCTTTATCGCGCGGCTTTCGAGCCGAGGTCCGCGATCGCCTTCATCACGGCGTCCCTGACGCCGGGATCATAGAGCGAATGCCCGGCCTCTTCCACGATGCGGATCTCGGAACCCGGCCAAACTTTCGCGAGCGTCCAAGATGTCTCAGGCGGGCACAACAGATCATAGCGGCCCTGGATGATGATGCCGTGAATGTCGGCGAGCTTGCCGGCATTTCGCAGGAGCTGATCCGGCGCCATGAAGCAGTCGTTGATGAAGTAGTGCGCTTCCATGAACGGCGTCGCGGGCAGCGTGCGCCACACGTTGAGCGTGGCGAGATCGAGCCGCGTGCGCGCCGGCTTGTGTTCGGACAGGGTGCGCTCGGTGTCGTGCCAGGCACGCGCGGCGGGGCCATGCATGTCAGGATCGGGATCGAGAATGCGGCGCCAATAGGCCTCGATCGGCCGCTCTCGTTCCTCGGTCGACAGCAGGCTCAAAAAGTCCTCGTTGAGCGCGGGATAGAATTGCGGTAGCCGCGACGTGAAGCCGGTCTCGACCTCCGCTCGTGTGCCGAGAAAGGTTGCGCGCAGCACGATTCCCGAAACCCGCTCGGGATGCGCTTCCGCGTAGGCCAGCGCCAGCGTCGCGCCCCAGGAGCCGCCGATCACCATCCAGCGTTCGAAACCGAACTTTTGGCGGATCAACTCCATGTCAGCGATGAGATGCTGCGTGGTGTTGTGCTCGCGCGAGCCCTTCGGCCGGCTGCGGCCGGCGCCGCGCTGGTCGAACAGCACGGCATGAAAGCGTTCGGGATCGAAAAGCCGGCGATGGTCGGGCTGGCAGCCGCTGCCGGGACCGCCATGCAGATAGACGGCTGGGATGCCGTCGGCGCGGCCGACGCTTTCGACATAGATCTCATGGCCGTCGGAGACGGCAAGCATTTCGGAGGTCAGCGGCGCGAAGTGATCGGCTCGCTTGACCGATTCCTTGGCTAATTTGGCCGCGTCGGCGTCAGGCGCCATGCTTGCCGGACTCCCCAGGGTCGGGCTCTAAAGTGCCACCGGCAAAGTTGCGGTAGAGGAAGCGGTTGGTCTCGCCTTCGGCTTCGCGCTCGGCCTGCTTGAAGATGGTCTCGTGCAGCGGCGACAGCGCGCAGGCCGGATCGGTATTGGCCGCATCGCCCGTCAGTGCAAAGGCCTGGCAGCGGCAGCCGCCGAAATCGATCTCGCGGAATTCGCAGGTCTTGCACGGCTCCTTCATCCAGCCGGTGCCGCGATAGCGGTTGAAGGCGTCCGAGTTCTGCCAGATCCAGGCGATGGAATGATTGGAGCGTACGGACTCGAAGTCGAGCCCGGTGATGCTCTCGGCCGCATGGCAGGGCAGCACCTTGCCGGCGGGCGAGATGTTGAAGAATTGCCGGCCCCACCCGCCCATGCACTTTTTCGGCCGCAACGCATAATAATCCGGCACGACGTAGTCGATCGCGAGCGTGCCCTTGAGGCGCTCGCGCGCCTCCTCGACGATGCGTGTGGTCTCGTCGAGCTGCGCGACCGTCGGCATGAGCGCGGCGCGGTTCTTCAGCGCCCAGCCATAATACTGGACGTTGGCGACCTCGAGCCGGTCGGCGTCGAGATCGATCGCCATCTGGATGATGTCGGCAAGCTGGTGCAGGTTCTGGCGGTGCATCACCGCGTTCACCGTGAGCGGGAGATCGAGCTCGCGCGTCCACTTGGCGACTTCGATCTTCTTGTGATGCGCGCCCCTGTAGCCGGCGACGCGATCGGCGGCGATGTCTTCGGTGCCCTGAAAACTGACCTGCACGTGGCAGAGGCCGGCATCCGCGAGCTCGCTCAGCCTGTCGCGCGTCAGCAGCACGGCCGAGGTGATCAAATTGGTATAAAGGCCCGCGTCGCTCGCATGCTTGATGAGCTCGACGAGGTCTTTCCGCGCAGTCGGCTCGCCGCCGGAGAAATGGACCTGGAGCACGCCGATCTCGGCGAGCTCGGTCAAGACCTTCTTCCACTCCTCGGTCGTGAGCTCCTTGCCGGCGCGATCGAGCTCGACCGGGTTGGAGCAATAGGGGCATTGCAGCGGGCAGCGATGCGTGACTTCCAGCAGGACGGCGAGTGGAATGCCAAACGTCTCCGCCGTCGAGCGCTGCTTTTCGAGCACAGCGAGGCTGTCGCTCGCATCAGGGGGGATGGCCGGATTGCCGAGCACGTCGCTCATGACGTCTTCTCCCGGGCTTCGGTCAAGAAGCCCTTGTCCGCAAGGTCCTGCAACATGGCGATCACGTCAGTCAGGATCGCATCGCGCGGCGCAGCATACTTCGCGGCGAGCTGGTCAGCCACATCGCCGACGTGGCGGATGCCGTCGCAGAGCTGCAGGACCTCGACGGCGATCTCGTCGGGCGCCAGCACCCGCTCCGGCGCCAGGATCACCCAGACCCTGCGCGTCTCGTCGTATTTCAGCTTGGCATGCCGCGGCAGCACGGGCCGGCTCGCCTCGCTGACGCTGATGTGACGCGGCCCGGCCATCGCTTGTTTCCTCTCAGCTCGCTTTGGGCACGAAGGCGCCCGGCGGAATGTGCCCATCGACATAGGCATGATAGAGCGCATCGAGCTGCACCCACAGCACGTTGGCCTTGAAGATCAGCGCGTTGCAGACGGCCGCGCGTTCCTCCGGAGTCCTGGCGTGCTTCCTCACATAGTCGAGCGCGAAATTGGCGTCGCGCGGCGCCTGGGTCAGGCGGCGCTTGAAGTAGCTCATGATATCAGGATTGACGAAATCATAGTGCTCCATCATGCCGCTGATGCGCTCTTCGTGAATGCTCGGTGCGAACAGCTCCGTCAGGGAGGAGGCGATCGCCTCCAGTGGGCTCTTCTCGCGGCAGAAATGCACATAGGCCTCGACCGCAAAGCGCGTCGCGGGGAGAATGCCTTCGGTCGATTCCACATAGGCCGTGTCCAGCCCGAGGCCTTCGGTGAGCTTGAGCCAGCGCTCGATGCCGCCCTCGCTGCCGATATCGCCATCATGGTCCTCGATGCGGTGCCGCCATTCGACGCGCGTGGCGCGGTCGCGGAAGCGTGAGATCACCACCGCGTCCTTGAGCGGGATCGTGCTCTGGTAGTAGTAGCGGTTGAGCGCCCAGGCCTGCACCTGGCCCTTGTTCAGCTTGCCGCCGTGCAGGAGCTTATGGAACGGATGCAGGCTGTGATAGCGCGTCGCGCCGATGTGGCGCAACGTCGCCTCGAGCTCCTCGGCCGAGTTGAGCCTGATGTCCTTGCCGATCGAGAGTGCGGTCATTCCTGGAAGCGTCATGGCATTCACAGCACGATCTCCGTTCCATCGGCGGGTATCTGCCAGCCCGCGTCTTCGGCCGCCTTGCGCTCGGGCGAGGAGGGCAGCAGCGCCGGGTTCGAGTTATTGATATGCAGAAATACCTTCCTGTCGATATCGAGGCCGGCAAGCCGCGCGATCGCGCCGTCCTCGCCCGACATCGCGACATGTCCCATGCTCTTGCCGGTCTTTTGGCCGAGCCCGGCCTGGATCATCTCGTCGTCGCGCCACACCGTGCCGTCGAAGAAAACCAGCGATGCGCCGGCAATCTCCGCTTTCAGCGCGTCGGTGACCTCGGCGCAGGCGGCGAGGAAGTAGAAATTCTTGCCGGTCGACTTGTCCGTGATCTTCAGCCCAAGCGTATCGCCGGCGCCATCGCTCCCGCCGGGATGCGCCTTGCCTTCCAGGTACCAGGCCGATTTGCCGGGCACCTCGAACGCAACCACCTCGATGCCGGAGCGTGCGCCGTCGGGCAGGCGCGGCTCGAACGGCTCGCCAGTCCCGATCGGCTGGCGCTTGACGTTCTTCTCGTTCAGCACGTTGAAGATGCTGTTGGCCTTCAGGATCGCCAGCACCTTGTCATGCGCGTAGATCGTGAACGGCGAGCCCTCGCGCATCGACAGGAGTCCGGCGACCGCATCCACCTCGCCATTGGTCAGGATCACGCCTGCGATCGGCGTGTGGCGCAGCGCGCCCGGCTTCGGGTGAAGCTGCGGCGTGGCGTTGAATTGCTGTCGGAGGTCTGGAGAGGCGTTGATCAGGAACCAGTTGTCGCCGTCGGCGCTGAAGGCGACCGAAGCCTGGGTTCTCTGCAAATGCTGGGAGTCAGCGCGCGCTGCCCGGCAGCCTGTGCACCCGCAGTTCCACTGCGGGACCCCGCCGCCGGCGGCGGCGCCCAGGACGACGACGCGAAGCATGAATCCGTCTCCTGGAGACACGTGTCGCGGTGGATCTCAGGCCGACACAACTTCCCTCATCGGGGAAACGTCGCGCACCCGAAGGATCCACCTGCGCTCAGCGTGAACTTGCCGCCCTTACTTGCGGGTGGCGCTCACATACATGTTGATTTCCATACCGCACGGCACTTCGACGATCTTCGGCGCTTTCCAGGCCATTGTGGCTCTCCTTTTCTGAGAAATCGGACGTGTCCGCCCCCGTTAAACTACTGCGAGCGGAAAAGTTCGCCAGTTAAATCTTCCGGGACCTAGGTAGTAGACAGCTGCAATGCTGCGCTGCAAACATGGAAAGGCCCGATCGCGCCGCGGAGATGACGCAAAAACAGCAAAACAACCCCATGCAAAGGAGGAGGATGGGTCTTGATCCCTGTCGGGATAAAGCAGTTGTGAGTGCACAACGGCTTTCAATCGGCTACAGGCGACCCATTGGATCAGGCATGCCCAGATATTTCTTCAACACCCGCATCGGCGACGAATTGATCGTGGATCCTGACGGCGAGGATCTGCGCAATCCCGGTCGTGCCTGGGAAGTGGCGCGCCAGATGATTTTGGAAGTGCTGAAATCCGAAGGCACCCAGCCGGCGCTGCTCGAGGCCGTCATCGAGGTCACCGACGTCGATGGTGAGATCGTGCTGGAATTTCCCTTTACCGAGGCGCTTCTGGACATGCCGGATCAATCCGCCACCCGGCACTGACGATCCGGATTCCGCCCCTGCGTAATGCGCATGGCTTTGCCGCCTGACCGGCGCTAAAAGACCCGGTCACACGGAGCATCCCATGCAAGATCTCTGGCGCCTCTCGGCCGCCGACCTCGCCACCCTCATTCGGTCCAGGAAGGTTTCGGCCACCGAAGCCGCGAAGGCGGGTCTTGCCCGGCTCGATGCCGTCAATCCCAGGCTGAATGCGGTGATCGACCACCGGCCGGAGGACGTGCTCAAGCAGGCGGCAGCGGTGGATGGCGCGATCGCGCGGGGCGAGGATCCGGGTCTCCTGGCGGGCGTTCCCGTCACGGTGAAGGTCAATGTCGACCAGGAGGGCTTTGCCACCACCAATGGTCTGAAGATCCAGCGCGAAGTCATCGCGAAGGCCGACAATCCGGTCGTTGCCAACCTACGCAAGGCGGGCGCCGTCATCCTCGGCCGCACCAATTGTCCAGCGTTTTCCTATCGCTGGTTCACCACCAATCTGATCCATGGCGACACTAAGAACCCGCGCGATGCCTCGCTGACCCCGGGCGGCTCGTCCGGCGGCGCAGGTTCGGCCGTGGCGGCGGGCATTGGCCACATCGCCCACGGCACTGATATCGCGGGCTCGATCCGTTACCCCGCCTATGCCTGCGGCGTGCACGGCCTGCGGCCGACCATGGGCCGGATTCCCGCCTTCAACGCGGCCCTGCCGGAACGTCCGATCGGGCCGCAGATCAGCGCGGTCTCCGGGCCGCTGGCGCGCACCATCAATGACATCAGGATTTCGCTCGCCGCGATGGCGGCCCGCGACGTGCGCGACCCCTGGTGGGTGCCGGCTCCGCTGGAGGGACCGGCGATGCCCAAGCGCGCGGCGCTGTGCCTCAATCCGGACGGGCTCGCGACCGCGCCCGAAGTGAAGGCCGCGGTCAGCGACGCCGGCAAGCGGCTGGAGCGCGCTGGGTGGACCGTGGAGGTGATCGAGAATACCCCGCCGATGCGGGAAGCTGCCGAATGGCAGACCAAACTCTGGATCGGCGACGGCTATGAGGCCGCGCTCGAAGCCGCCGAACGCGAGGGTGATCCCGGCGCGCTCGCCTGCCTGCGCGGCAACCGCGCAAAGGTCACCCCGTTCGACCAGGCGGCCTACGCCAAGGCACTGATGCGCCGGGCAACGCTGACCCGCGAATGGATGCTGTTCTTCGAAAAATACGCGGTGGTGCTGACGCCGGTCTCCGGCGAACTGCCATTCCCTGATCATCTCGATCGCAAGGACGAGGCGTCCTTCAAGCGGGTCTGGGACGCGCAATTGCCGCAGATCGCCATTCCCTTCATGGGGCTGCCGGGCCTTGCGGTCTCCACCGGTCTCGTCGGCAAGGCGCCCGTCGGGGTGCATGTCGTCTCCGGCCGTTATCGTGAGGACCTCTGCCTGCTCGCCGGCGAGGCGATCGAAGCGGGCGGCGTGCCGGCATCGCCCATCGATCCCGTGGCTTGAGGACAACGATGTCGGCCATCTACGAATTCACCGCCAACTCGCTTCTCGGCGAGGAAGTGCCGCTGCGGCGCTTCGAGGGACAGGTGCTGCTGATCGTCAACACCGCGAGCAAATGCGGCTTCACGCCGCAATATCGGGGACTCGAGGATCTCTATCGCGACTTTTCCCCGCGCGGCTTCGCCGTGCTCGGCTTTCCCTGCAACCAGTTCGGCGCTCAGGAGCCGGGCAAGGCGAGCGAGATCCAGGAGTTCTGCTCGACGCAGTACGACGTCACCTTCCCGCTGTTCGCCAAGATCGACGTCAACGGCGCCAATGCGCATCCTTTGTATGAGTACCTTAAACGTCAGCAATCCGGCCTGCTGGGTGCCTCCATCAAATGGAATTTCACGAAATTCCTGGTGGACCGCACCGGCAAGGTGGTCGCGCGTCACGCGCCGACCGCGCGGCCTGAAGGATTGCGTCAGCAAATCGAAACATTGTTGTGAGCGAGACAATCATGAGCGACGAATTCCCGGACCGCCTGTCGGTCGATCCGAACAGCCCGTATTACAACGCCGACATCCTGGCGCGCGACGTCGGCATCCGCTTCAAGGGCATCGAGAAGACCAATGTCGAGGAATATTGCATTAGCGAGGGCTGGGTCCGCGTCACCGCCGGCAATGCCAAGGACCGCCACGGCAACCCGCTGACGATCAAGGTGCACGGGCCGGTGGAGCCTTATTTCAGGGATAAGAAGTAGTCGAACGCACTTTCTCCACTCGTCATTGCGAGGAGCAAGGCGACGAAGCAATCCAGAATCGTTCCGCGGTGACAGCCTGGATTGCTTCGCTTCGCTCGCAATGACGGAAGCCCTTTCGACCAACGAAGGCTGAGCCCATGTCCGTCCGCATCGTCGACGTCCGCGAGATCACCAAACCGATCTCCTCGCCGATCCGCAACGCCTACATCGATTTCACCAAGATGACGACGAGCCTGGTCGCCGTCGTCACCGACGCCGTGCGTGACGGCAAGCGTGTCGTCGGCTATGGCTTCAACTCCAACGGCCGCTACGGGCAGGGCGGCCTGATCCGCGAGCGCTTTGCCTCGCGTATCCTCGAGGCCGAGCCGAAGTCGCTGTTGAACGAGGCCGGCGACAATCTCGACCCGGACAAGGTCTGGGCCGCGATGATGACCAATGAGAAGCCGGGCGGTCACGGCGAGCGCTCGGTTGCGGTCGGCACCATCGACATGGCGGTGTGGGATGCGGTGGCGAAGATCGCGGGCAAGCCGCTGTTTCGCCTGCTCGCCGAGCGTCACGGCGTCAAGGCCAATCCGCGCGTCTTCGTCTATGCCGCCGGCGGCTACTACTATCCCGGCAAGGACCTCTCGATGCTGCGCGGCGAGATGCGCGGCTATCTCGATCGCGGCTACAGTGTCGTGAAGATGAAGATCGGCGGCGCGGGAATCGAGGAAGACCGCACGCGCATCGAAGCGGTGCTGAAGGAGATCGGCAAGGACGCGCAGCTCGCCGTCGACGCCAACGGCCGCTTCGATCTGGAGACCGCGATCGCCTACGCGAAAATGCTGCGCGACTATCCGCTGTTCTGGTACGAGGAGGCGGGCGATCCCCTCGACTATTCGCTGCAGGCCGCACTTGCGGAATTTTATCCGGCACCGATGGCGATCGGCGAAAACCTCTTCAGCCACCAGGATGCCCGCAACCTGATCCGTCATGGCGGCATGCGGCCCGATCGCGACTGGCTGCAATTCGACTGTGCGCTGTCCTACGGCCTCTGCGAATATCAGCGCACGCTGGAGGTGCTGAAGACCCATGGCTGGTCACCCAGCCGCTGCATCCCGCATGGCGGCCATCAGATGTCGCTCAACATCGCAGCCGGCCTCGGTCTTGGCGGCAATGAGAGCTATCCGGATTTGTTCCAGCCCTATGGCGGCTTCCCCGATGGCGTGCGTGTCGAGAACGGCCACATCACCATGCCAGACCTGCCGGGCATCGGGTTTGAGGGCAAGTCGGATCTCTACAAGGAGATGAAGGCGCTGGCGGTGTAGCCGTCGGAGTCGCCAAATCCTTAGTCGTCATGCCCCGCGAAGGCGGGGCATCCAGTACGCCGCGGCGCCTCAGTGGAACGTCGCTGTCTCTGGAATACTGGATCGTCCGCCTTCGCGGACGATGACAGCGAGTATGGGGCTACGACAGCCGCATATCCAGCAGCCGCCGGCCCTCGTTCTTCAACAGCTTCTTCACCGCGCTGGACGCGACGACCGTGCCGTCATTGGCATAGGCCTCGTGGTTCTTCTCGATGTCGTCGAGGCGGTAGAGATAGTTGACCATGACGCCGGCCGACTCGCGCAGGCCCTTGGGCGAGAGGTCTCCCAGCCAGTTGACGCGCTCGAGCCGGGCGCCGTTGCCGAGATGGAAGCGGGCGACGGAATCGATCAGCCGGCCCTTCGGCGTACGCGCTTTCAGGAAATAATAGGCGGCGAGCGGCTCGATCACGCCGCGCAACTGCGCGGTCAGCTCCGCATTCTCGAGCCACTTCGGCTCCTCGAGATGCTTCAGCACCTCGCGATCCTCATCGGACAACGGCAGGTCCTTGTCCTGCTTCAGCCACGGCATGAAGCCCGGCACCGGCGACAGCGTCACGAAGGTGTCGAGCTTGGGCAGCTCGCGGCGCAGCTCCTCGACCACCTGCTTGATCAGGAAGCTGCCGAAGGAGATGCCCCCCAAGCCCCGCTGGGTGTTGGAGATCGAGTAGAACACGGCGGTGCGTGCGCGTTCGATCGGCACCGGCTCGCGGTCGACCGCGAGCAGCGGTGCGATCGCGCCCGGGATCGTCTCGGTCAGCGCGACCTCGACGAAGATCAGGGGCTCGTCGACCAGCGCCGGATGGAAGAAGGCGTAGCAGCGGCGGTCGACCGGATCGATGCGGCGGCGCAGATCGTCCCAGTCGCTGATCTCGTGCACGGCCTCGTAGCGGATGATCTTTTCGAGGATGTTGGCCGGTGTCGACCAGTCGATCCTGCGCAGCACGAGAAACCCCCTGTTGAACCACGAACTCAAGAGATGCACGACGTCGCGGTCAAGCGCGGCGAGGTCGGTATGCCCGTTCATCATGCCGAGCAGGTCGGCGCGCATGGCGACGAGATCGCCGGTGCCGCCAGGCGCCCGGTTGAGGCGACGGATCAGTTCCTGTCGCCGCGGCTCCGAGGCGAAGTGCAAGTCGCTTGCGTCCTCGTCGCTCGGCTGGGTGCGCCATTTCTCGACCGTCTGGGCAAGCTTCTCGCGGTCCGGACCGAAATCGCGCACCAGCGCTGCGAAGAAGGCGCGGCGCCCCGCCGCATCGAGATCCCTGTAGTGATCGAGCACATCGCGCGCCATCGCGGTGCCCGAGGCCTCGCCCCGGCCGGACAGCAGCGCATCGCAGAGCTCGATCAGGCCGTCGGCGTCCTGTCTTGTGTCCGAGGCGTCGCCGCGGCGAAGCAGCGTGCGGCCGCGCTCGGAGATCGTGGCGAGCAGGTCGGAGAAAAAGGCGTTGGCCATCGGGGCTTTTCGAATCCGGTTTGTGCGGTGCGGAAGCTAACACGGGATTTAGGCCGAAGCCGATCACAATCAAGCGCAGGAACGTTGCATGTGAAGCGGTGCTATGCACCCCAAGCACGCCGTCATGCCCCGCGCCCCGGCTACTCCAAGGCTTCGCCGAGGCTTGAGGTCTTGGCTCGCCGGAGCTTAAGCGTAGGCGGCCGGCGGGGCATCCAGTACGCCGCGGCCCATCGGTTCAATCACTGACGTCTCTGGAATACTGGATTGCCCGCTTTCACAGGCAATGACACTGAGAATTAGGGCTTACCCCTTCCGCGCGAACTCCGTCGGCGTCCGGCCCGTGACCTGGCGGAAGGCGGCGGAGAAGGCGGGTACGCTGGCATAGCCGAGCTGGGCAGCGAGCTGCTTGACCGAGACATCGGCATCCGTCGACAATCTTTCGATTGCGGCGGCGACGCGGGCGCGCTGGCACCAGCTCTTGAAGCTCAGCTGCGTCTCGGAGGAGAACAGCCGCGACAGCGTGCGCGCGGAGGTTCCGACCGCGTGAGCGAGCGCCTCGATCTCGTGGTTCCCGGTGGGATCGTCGAGCACGATCAGGGCGGCGCGCCGGCAGCGCGGCTCCCGCGGCAGCGGCACGAAGGTCGCGGAATCCTCGGCCTGGTGCAGTTCCAGCATCACCAGCCGAACCAGAAGCTCGGTGCGCTCGGACGTGTTGCGCCCGTCGAACAAAGCGAGGATCGCCTGGTGCAGGAGCGGCGACACCCGCACCACGAACTCCTTGGCGAGGCCCTTGTTGCGCTGCTCGCGCTTCAGCCAGGGCAGGTCGAAATAGAGCGTGCGCATCTCGATATCGGCGAGCACGTCGATGGCATGTTCGAGCCGGGCCGGGACCCAGACCGCGCGGTCCGGCGGCACCAGCCAGCGCCCCTTCGGCGTCGTCACCTGCATCGTGCCTTTCGCGGCATAGACGAGCTGCGCCTCGCGGTGCATATGCGGGTCGAGGCGCAGGCCCTTGGGGTAGTCGCGCGCGACGAGGTGCACGCCCGCGGTCGAGCGATGGTTGCCCCGGACTTCCCTGATTGGCGTTTCGACGACAGTCATTGGCGGCATCCCGTCATGGCTCCGACATATAACCCATTTCGGAGCAGGAGAGGATTCGCCGTATGAACAGCCCCGGCCGGGTGATCGGTTTCGTCAACGCCGCGCATTTCATCGATCACTATGCGATGCTGATCTTCGCCGCTGCCGTGATCATCATGGGGCCGGCGCTCGGCATGGCCTATTCCGAGCTGCTGCCTTACGCGACGCCGGGCTTCATCGCCTTCGGCGCGGGATCGTTGCTCACCGGCTGGTTGGGCGATCGCTGGAGCCGCCGCCACATGATGGTGATCTTCTTCATCGGCATCGGCGCCTCGATGGTCTCGGTCGGCTTCGTGCAGACGCCGGCGCAGCTCGGCGCGGCGCTGCTCGCGATCGGCATCTTCGCCTCGATCTATCATCCCGTCGGCACCGCGATGATCGTGTCCTATGCCGACAGGCTAGGCCGCGAGATGGGGCTGAACGGCGTCTGGGGCAATCTCGGCGTTGCGTCGTCCGCACTGGTCACCGGCGTGATCGGGCAGTATCTCGGCTGGCGTTTCGCCTTCATCGTTCCAGGCGTCGTCACGATGCTGATCGGCATCGCCTTCGCCATGACCGTCATTCATGAGGACCGCAAGGGCAGCAAGCAGGCGGCGGCGCAGGCGCGCGTCGCCAAACAGGACATGTGGCGCGTGGTTCTTGCGCTGCTGATCGTGGTGATCGCGATCTCGACGACCTTCAATGCCGTCACCGTGGCGCTGCCGAAGCTGTTCGCGGAGCGGCTCGCCGATCTCACCAGGAGCCCTGCGCTGTTAGGGGTCATCGCGGCTTGCGTCTACGTGTTCGGTGCGATGACGCAGTACACGATTGGCCGGCTGCTGGACCATTACTCGCTGAAGACGGTGGCGCTGCCGCTGTCCTTCATGCTGGCGCCGTTCCTGTACCTCGCGGCGAGCCTGTCCAACCTGCCGCTGATCGTGGTCTCGATCGGCATCGTCATGGGCGCGTTCGGTCAGGTCACGGTGAACGACGCCATGGTCGGCAAATACACCACCGAGGAATGGCGCTCGCGCGCCTACGCGGTGCGCTATTTCGTCGGCTTCACCGCGGCCGGCGCCTCGGTCGGCCTGGTCGCCTGGCTTTACGAGCAAGGCGGCTTCGTCACCATGTTGCACGCCTTCGCCGCGCTCTGCCTGCTGGCGATCGCGGCCGCGATCATCCTGCCGCGCGAGATCAGGACGCCGGCGGCGGCCTGATCCAAGGCCACTTTGTCCAGGAGGCTGGAACTCGCTCCGCCTTCCACGGGTTCTACCTTTGCCGCTGCCGGCACCGCGCCGGATCGGCAGAGTGGGAAGATATTTGCATGCAGTGGAGCCTGCTCCGGTCGGTCGGCCTGGTCCCCGCGGCGCTTGTCCTCTCGATCATTGCGGCCAACGCCGAAGGCGGCAAATCGGCCGGGCCTTCCGAATTTCTCCTGATTGCGCAAATCGTGCTCTTGATCGCCGTGGGGCGCGGTCTCGGCGAGGTCATGCAGCGCATCGGGCAGCCCTCGGTGATCGGCGAACTGCTCGCCGGCATCCTGCTCGGGCCGTCGTTGCTCGGCTGGATCTGGCCGGAAGCGCAGCAGGCGATCTTCCCGAAGACGCCCGAGCAGAAGGCGATGATCGACGGCATCGCCCAGTTCGGAATCCTGCTCCTGTTGCTGCTAACCGGCATGGAGACCGATCTCAAGCTGGTCCGGAAAATCGGCAAGGCGGCGATCGCGATCTCGATTGCCGGCATCGTCGTTCCCTTCGCTTGCGGCTTTGCGCTTGGTGAGTTCCTGCCCGATGCGCTGCTGCCCGATCCGCAGCAGCGCCTGGTCACCTCGCTGTTCATGGGCACCGCACTGTCGATCTCGTCCGTGAAGATCGTCGCGGTAGTCGTGCGCGAGATGAACTTCATGCGCCGCAATGTCGGACAGATCATCGTGGCGACCGCCGTCGTCGACGATACCATCGGCTGGATCATCATTGCGGTCATCTTCAGTCTCGCTTCGCAAGGCACGCTCGATGTCGCGTCGGTCGCGAAAGCCGTGCTCGGCACACTGATCTTCCTCGCCGTCAGCTTCACCATCGGCCGCAGGCTGGTGTTTCGGCTCATCCGGTGGGCCAATGACACCCTGGTCAGCACGGCGCCCGTCATTACAGTCATTTTGTTGTTAATGGGCACCATGGCATTGATCACGCATCTGATCGGCGTGCATACCGTGCTCGGCGCCTTTGTTGCCGGCATTCTGGTCGGCGAATCCCCGATCCTGACCCGGCAGATCGACGAGCGCCTGCGCGGCCTGATCTCGAGCTTCTTCATGCCGGTGTTCTTCGGCCTCGCCGGGCTGAGCGCAGATCTCTCGGTGCTTCGCGATCCCCACCTCCTGGTGCTCACCGGTCTGCTCGTCTTGATCGCGAGCGTCGGCAAGTTCGGCGGCGCGTTCGTCGGCGGCACCGTGGGCGGTCTGAACTACCGGGAATCGCTGGCGCTCGCGAGCGGGATGAATGCGCGCGGCTCGACCGAGGTCATCATCGCGACGATCGGCCTCTCCATCGGTGTGCTCAGCCAGAACCTGTTCACGATGATCGTGACGATGGCGATCGTGACCACGATGGCGATGCCGCCGATGCTGCGAGCGGCGCTCGCCAGACTGCCGATGAACAAGGAAGAGAAGGAGCGGCTGGAGCGCGAGGAGTTGGAGAAGCGAGGATTCGTCGCCAATCTCGAGCGGCCCTTGCTGGCGGTGGACGAGAGCGTCAACGCGACTCTTGCGGCCCACATTGCGGGCCTGATTGCCGGCATGCGCGGCTTGCCGATCACCGTGCTGCATGTCGGCGGACTTGCGAAGGAGCAGGAGAAGGGGCGCGACGAAGAGACGAGCCATGAAGCCGTGGTGAAGAAGGCGGCTGAAACGGTGTCCGGCAGCGGAGAGGCCGGCGGCGTCGACATCGTCACCCGAACCAGGCGAGCGGAGCTTGGCGAAGCGATCGCCAATGAAGCGCGGAAAGGCTTCGATCTCCTGGTCGTGGGCGTCGAGAAGGTTACCGCGATCAAGGATCGTTTCGACGTGAAGGTCGAGGACATTGCTGCCGAATTCGATGGACCGCTGGCGATCGTCGCGGCCAAGGGGAGGCATTTGAAACAGCCCATGCCCGACACGCTCAACATCCTCGTGCCGGTCTCGGGCAGCGGCGTCTCCAAGCGCGGAGCCGAGGTCGCGGTTGCGCTCGCGCAGGCGAGATCAGGCTCACTGCGCGTGATCTATGTGGCGACGACGCGGGACAAGGGCGTGCAGCGCGGGGCATCCCGTGGCCTGATCCAGGAGGAGGGCATCCTCAAGGACACCAGCGAGCTCGCCGCCCGCTACGACGTCGACATCACCACGACGCTGCGCGTGAACAGGGCGCCCGAGGCGGCGATCCTGCGTGAAATCGACACCACCGATGTCGATCTCGTGGTCATGGGTGTCGACCGGATCCAGGCCGATCACCTGTCCTTCGGCGGCGTCGCCGATGCCGTCCTCAGGCAGTCGAAGGTCTCGGTGCTTCTGATATCGAGCGGCGAGGCGCGTCGGACGCCCGTAGAGAAAGCCTAGGACTTCACCTCCGCGGCTGCCGGTGGAGCAGGTGATACCTTCTTCTTCGACAGGCGCCAGTTCTCGAAGCGTTGCACCACCACGAAGAAGGCCGGCACGAACAGCACGGCAAGGCAGGTCGAGGCCAGCATCCCCGAAAACACGGTGATGCCGATCGACTTGCGGGCGCTGGCGCCGGCGCCGGTTGCGAGCACCAAGGGCACGACGCCGAGGATGAAGGCGAACGACGTCATCAGGATCGGCCGGAAGCGGGCGCGTGCCGCTTCGATCGCGGACTCCAGCAGCGGCTTGCCGTCGCGGACGTGCAGCTCGAGGCCGACCTCGACGATCAGGATCGCGTTCTTGGCCGACAGCGCGATCAGGAGGATCAGGCCGATCTGGCAATAGAGGTTGTTGTCGATCTTGAGGCCATTGAGCACCAGCATCGGTCCGATCAGCGACAGCGGCACCGCGAGGATCACCGAGATCGGCGCGTACCAGCTCTCGTATTGGCCGGCCAGCACGAGATAGACCAGCAGCATGGCAAGGCCGAACACCCAGTAGATCTGGTTGGAGACGGCCTTCTCCTGATAGGACATCGCGGTCCATTCAAAGCCGGTCCCCGGCGGCAGCGTCTTGTCGGCGATCTCCTCCATCAATTGCAGGGATTCGCCGGAGGAGTAGCCCTGCGCCGGCAGGCCGACAATGGTCGAAGAGGGATAGAGATTGTAGAGACTGATCAGCGACGGCCCCGTGGCTGGCGTGATCTTCGCGATCGTGCCGATCGGGATCATGTCGCCGTTCGAGTTGCGCACCTGCATGTTGGCGATGTCACGCTCGGTGACGCGGAACGCCGGATCGGCCTGGGTATAGACCTGGAACACACGGCCGAACTTGTTGAACTGGTTGACGTAGGACGAGCCGAGATAGGTCGAAAGCGCCGAGAACACCTGATCAGTCGTCACGTGCAGCGTCTGGGTCTTGACGCGGTCGATCTCGACGTTGAATTGCGGCACCGACGAGCGGAACGAGGACGAGACGCGCTGGAGCGCGCTCTGGCTCTGGGCGTTCGAGACCATCGCGCCGGTGATCGCCTGGAGCTTTGCGAAATCGCTGTTGCCATCGCGCAGCTCGACCTGCATCGAGAAGCCGGCCGCGTTGCCGATGCCCTGGATCGGCGGCGGCGGCAGCACCAGCGTGCGCGCCTCCATGATGGTCGCGAGCTTGTCGTTCAGGCCGTACACCAGCGAGCGCAAGTCTTCGCCTGGTCCTTTGCGCGCATCCCAGTCCTTGAGGATGATGTAGCCGACGCCGGCGTTGGCGAGGCTCGCACTGTTGTCGAGCGCGGAGATGCCGGCGATGGTGATGACCTGCTGGACGCCCGGCGTGTCCTTGACCAGCTCGCTCGCTCTGTCGAGCACCTTCTGGGTCCGTTCGAGCGAGGCGCCGTCGGGCAACTGGATGGCGGCGATCAGATAGCCCTGATCCTCGATCGGCAGGAAGCCGGTCGGCACCCGCGACAGGCCGTAGCCGCCGATCCCGATCAGGACCAGCGCGACGGCGACCGAGACGGTCGCATGCCGGACCAGCGCACTGATCAGGCGGGCATAGCCCCGCTCCACGCGGTTATAGACGGCGTTGAAGCCGCGGTAGAAGAAATTGCGTTGCTCCGGCGGCACAGCGGGGCGCAGCCACAGCGCGCACTGCGTCGGCTTCAGCGTCGCGGCGTTGATGGCGGATAGAAGCGCGGTCGCGGCGATCACCAGCGCGAATTGCGAATAGATACGCCCGGTGAGGCCGGCGAGGAACGAAGCCGGCAGGAACACCGAGATCAGCACCAGGGTGATGCCGACGATCGGCGCGAACAGCTGGTCCATCGCCCTGATCGCGGCGTCGTGGCCGCTCATGCCCTGCTCGATGTTGTGGGCAGCGCCTTCGACGACGACGATCGCGTCGTCGACGACGATGCCGATCGCGAGCACGATCGCAAACAGCGTCGACATGTTGATGGTGAAGCCGAGCGCGGCCATCGCGGCGAAGGCGCCGATGATGGTCACCGGCACGGTCGTCGCCGGCACCAGCATCGCGCGCCAATCTTGCAGGAACACCAGGATCACGACCAGCACGAGCAGGCCGGCCTCGATCAGCGTCATGTAGACCTCGTGCACCGAGGCCTGCACGAATTTGGTGGTGTCGAACGGTGTGTCGTATTTGATGCCTTCCGGGAATCGCTTGGCGAGCTCCGCCATCTTCTTTTCGACGGCCTGCTCGACCTGGAGCGCGTTGGCGCCGGGTGACTGGAACACGCCGATGCCGGTGGCGGGCTGCTTGTTGAGCGAGAATATCTGGCTGTAGGTCTGCGCTCCGAGCTCGACCCAGCCGACGTCGCGCACGCGCGTCACGTCGCCGCTGGTGCCGGTCTTGACGATGATGTTCTCGAACTGGGTGGTGTCGTCGAGCCGGCCGTTGACGTTGAGGGTGTACTGGAACGCCTGCCCCGGCGGCGTCGGCGGCGCACCGACCTGGCCGGCCGACACCTGCTGGCTCTGCTGCTGAATTGCGTTGATGACGTCCTGCGGCACCAGATCGCGGGCCAGAAGCTTGTTGGGATCGAGCCACACCCGCATCGAATATTGGCCGGCGCCGAACACCGTGACGTTGCCGACACCGGGCAGGCGGGACAGCTCGTCGCGGACGTTGATGGTGGCGTAATTGCTCAAATAGAGACTGTCGAACCGGGAGTCCGGCGAGGTCAGCGTCACGAACAAGAGGATCGACGTCGATTTCTTCTGGACGGTGACGCCCTGGTTCTGCACGGACTGCGGCAATTGCGACAATGCGCTGGAGACGCGGTTCTGCACCAGCACCTGCGCGAAGTTGAGGTCGGTGCCGATCTTGAAGGTCACCGTCAGCGTATAGGTTCCGTCAGAGGCGCTGTAGGACTGCATGTAGAGCATGTCCTCGACGCCGTTAACCTGCTGCTCGATCGGCAGCGCGACCGTGTCGATCACCGTCTTGGCGCTGGCGCCGGGATAGCGGGTGGTGACCTGCACGGTCGGCGGGACCACGTCCGGATATTGCGCGATCGCGAGATTGAACAGCGCGACGCCGCCGATCAGCATCATCAGGAGCGCGATGACGTTCGAGAGGACCGGCCGCTCGATGAAGAATTTTGAGATCATGGCCGGCGGCTCCTACTTGGCAGACGCCTGCGGCTGCTCGATCTTGGTCAGTTGCGGATCGATCTTCTGGCCCGGGATCACCCGCAACAGCCCGGCGATCACGATACGGTCATCCGGCTTCAGGCCGCTTTCGATCACGCGCAGGCCGTTGTCCACCTGGCCGATCTGCACCTTGCGCTGCTCCACCGTGTTCTCGCTGTTGACCACCAGGAGATAGCGGCCGCCCTGGTCGCTGCCGAGCGCGGTGTCGGGGACGAGAAGGGCATTCTTGTCCTGCTCGAAGGGCACCCGGACCCGGACGAAATAGCCTGGCAGCAGCACCCGCTTGTCGTTGGGAACGAGGCCACGCACCGCGAGCGTGCCCGTCGATGAATTGAGAGTGGGCGAGACGTAGTCGAGGTGGCCTTCATGCGGATAGCCGGTCTCGGTCTGGAGGCCCACCTGGATCGGCAATTGCTTGAGGTCGGCGACGGTCAGCCCGCGCCGCAGCGCTTCGGCGCGGATGCGCAGCACGTCCTGCTCGTTGACGGTGAAGTTCACCCAGATCGGGTCCAGCGCGACGATGGTGGCGAGCTGGGTCGGGGAGGAGACGCCGACGAGTTCGCCGATCGAGACCATATGCGCGCTGACGATGCCGTCGAACGGCGCGCTGACCTTGGTGTAGCCGTAATTGACCTCGGCGAGCCTTGTATTGACCTGGGCCTGCTGGAGGTTGGCCTGGGCGTTGTCGCGGGTGGATGTCGAGGTGTCGAGGGTGGACTGCGACACCGCCTGCCGCTGCACGAGCTCGGCTTGCCGCTTGAAGTCGGCTTCGGCCTGCTTGACCGTGGCCTGCGCGCCGACCTCCGCCGCCTGCGCCTGCTCGACCTTGAGCTTGTAGGTCTCCGGCTCGATTGTGAAGAGCTGGGTGCCCTGTTTCACGAAGGTGCCGTCCGCGTAGTCGATCGATTGCAAAAAGCCCTGCACCCGCGCGACGAGGTCGACGCTCTTGATCGGCGCGGTGTTGCCGGTGGCCTCCACATAGCGCGTCACGGCGCGCTGCACGGGCACTGCGACGTCCACCTTGGGCGGCGGCGGCGGCGCATAGACGTTCTTCTGTTCGCAGCCCCCAAGCGCGACGACGGCGGTCATCGCCGCGAGGAGCCGTCCGATCTGTCCGGAACGTTGATCGTGCCGTGCGGGACAAGCGAATTTCGCGCGCGTCATTGCGGGGTCCCCGTCTGTTGTTTGCCTGCGGCAGGTCGCCTTGCGATTTGATAGCAACAAACGGGAAGCCGTGGAACACCATAGCCATGGCGGCGTGATGGTCTTGCACTGCGAAGACCGACGCGGCATGTGACAGTTTTGTCTGTGATTCTGACAAATCCGCTTTTCACCAGGCGCATGATCGACCACAATTTCGACGGACCGCGGATGACGAACGAGCGGACGGGGAGAGTGATGACATGCCGATCTCGATCTGGCCGGCCTGCGCCGGCCTCGCACTCGCCGCGATGATGGCGATGCCGGCGATCGCGGAGGATCTCAGGGCTGAAATCGCGCCGACCGGCAAATTGCGCGTCGCCATCGCGATCAGCCCGGCCGGCGGCGCGTTCTGGTCGACCAGGACCGAAGCAGGCTTCGCAGGCGTGCCCGTCGACCTCGGCAAGGCGATGGCGACCGAGCTCGGCGTATCAGTCGAATATGTGGTGCACAACAATTCCGGGCAGATCACCGACGCGGCCGCGAACGGGAGCTGGGACGTCACCTTCCTGCCGAAGGACCCCGAGCGCGAGACCAAAATGGCGTTCGGCCCGATCTATGAGGTTGCGGATGCGACCTACATCGTCAAGGCAGGTTCGAGCGTGACCAGTTTTGCGACGCTCGATCAGCCCGGCATCAAGGTCGCCGCCGTCAACGCCACGACCACGATGCGCGGCGCGGTCACGCATCTGAAAAATGCGAAGGTGACGGGCTATCAGACCTATGACGAGATCTTCGAGCTCCTGAAGAATGGCGAGATCGACGCCTTCGCGCTGTCGCGGGACCAGCTCAACAAGATGGCGCAAAAGATTCCCGGCACGCGCGTGCTGGACGAGACCTTCAAGAAGACGGTCACGGCGGTCGCCGTGCCGCTCGGCCATTCCGAGGCGCTGGCGTTCGTCACCAGGTTCATGACCGGCGCGCTCGCGGACGGCACCTTGCGCAAAGCCTATGACGCCAACGGCCTGAAGGACGCGCCGATCCGGACGGAGTAGCGCAAACTCCTATCTCGGAAACACACCGCCCAAAAAAGACGCAGCCCCGCGAGGCCGCGCGATGCGGCCTGCGTCAAACCGACACAGGCCTGTCATCCACGGCAGCTAGCTTGTCACAGGTCGAAATTGTTTTTGATCTTGGGGCAATAAAATGAAATCCAGACTTCTCTCCACGGCCGCGGCCTTCGCGGTCGCGACGGCCGTTGTGTGCGGCGCGCCGGTGTTCGGTCAGGACGACTTCGATCGGGACCACGACCGCCATCCGCATGACATCCACACGAAGACGCCGATCAAGCATCTCGTGGTCATCTTCAACGAGAACCGCTCTTTCGACCATTATTTCGCGACCTATCCGAATGCGGCCAACCCGCCGGGCTCGATTCCCTTCGTCGCCAAGCCGCATACGCCGAAGGTGAACAACCTCGCCAACGCCAATTTGCTGGTGAACAATCCGAACAACAATGCGGCCAACGGCACCGGCGCGACCGATCCGTTCCGCCTCGACCGCACGCAGGCCAACACGCGCTCGCAGAATCACGCCTATACGCCGGAGCAGCAGGCCGTCGACAACGGCAAGGACGACCTGTTCCCGAAATACACCGGTCGCGGCACCGCGGGCGGCGCCGGCGCCTTCGGCACCAACGGGCAGGTGATGGGCTATTTCGACGGCAACACCATCACCGCGTTCTGGAACTACGCCCAGCACTTTGCCATGAGCGACAATGCCTGGACCGACACCTTTGGTCCATCGACGCCGGGCATGCTCGAGGTGATCGCCGGCCAGACCAACGGTGCGAAGAACATCGTCGGCACCTCGACCCAGACCGTTCCCGACGGCCAGGGCGGCCTGACGCTGATCGGCGACACCGATCCGGGCATCGACGCCTGCTCGAGCACGACGAGCACGATCCTGATGGACGGCAAGAACATCGGCGACCTGCTCAGCGCCGAGCACATCAGCTGGGGCGGCTTCATGGGCGGCTTCGACCTGACGCTCAAGAACGCCAACGGCACCACGGGCTGCGCTCGCAGCACCTTCTCCAGCGTCGTCAACGGCACCACCGCGGACTACATTCCGCATCATGCCTGGTTCCAGTACTACAAGTCGACCGCCAACCCGACCCATGCGCGGCCGAGCTCGGTGCATGCAATCGGCCATACCTATGCCGACGACCACAAGACCCTCGATCCGGCCAACCACAATTACGATCTCGAGGACTTCTATACGGCGGTGAAGGCCGGCCATTTCCCGGCCGTCTCCTACATCAAGATGCCCGCCTATCAGGACGGTCATGCCGGCTACTCCGATCCGCTCGACGAGCAGGTCGGCAATGTCGAGCTGATCAACTTCCTCCAGAAGCTGCCGGAATGGCGTGAGACCGCCGTCATCGTGACCTATGACGACTCCGACGGCTGGTACGACCACCAGTACGTCGCGCCGAAGAGCGCCTCGTATGATCCGACCGCCGATCAGGTCAACGGTCCCGGCCTGTGCGGCCTCGGTCCCACCAAGCAGCCGGCACCGAAGGGCCTTGGCGGCCAGCCGGTGAACGGCCGCTGCGGTCCGGGCACCCGCGTGCCCTTCATCGTGATCTCGCCCTACGCAAAGACGAACTTCGTCAGCCACACCTACATCTCGCAGGCCTCGGTGGTGCGGTTCATCGAGGACAACTGGCTGCGTGGCCAGCGTCTGGGTGGTGGTTCGTTCGACGCGACCGCAGGCTCGATCATGGACCTGTTCGACTTCGATCAGGACCACAGCCACGACTTCCGCACCGACGCGCTATTCCTTGACCCGACCGCTGGCACGGTCATCGTCAGCCCGCCGGACGAGCACCATCACCACTAGGACTCCGAGACGATGAACAGCCGCTTTGTGTGGCTCCTCGGCGCCGGCCTGCTCTGCATGGCCGGCGCCGTCGTTGCGACCGAGACGCAAGGACCGACCGAGGCCAATCCGGTGGGTGCGAACCCGAATCCGGTTCAGCTCAGGCGGCCGCCTGTCGCCCCGCTCTCGGCGATGGCGCAGCTCGGCAAGGAAATCTTTTACGACGCCTCGCTTTCCTCATCTGGCGCGCTGTCATGCGCGTCCTGCCACAGCCCGGAGCACGCCTACGGCCCGCCAAATGACGCGCCGGTGATGTTCGGCGGCGCCACCCTGTCGCGGCAGGGGGCACGCGCCGTTCCGTCGCTGACCTATCTCGAGCGCCATCCGAATTTCAGCATCGGGCCCGAGAAGGATGACGACGACAACGTCGTCGATCTCGCGCAGATGGCCGCGCTCGGCCAGCAGACTTCGCGGGCGAAGAAAGTCGCGACCGGAACCGCCGCGTCAGCGGCGAATATCGTGCCGCAAGGCGGCCTGTTCTGGGACGGTCGCGCCGACACCTTGCAGGATCAGGCGTTGTTCCCGCTGCTCGACCCCAACGAGATGGACGGCGGCAGCGCCGAGATCGTCGCCGACAAGCTGCGCCGTGCGCTCTATGCCCCGCGCTTCGCCGAGCTGTTCGGCGCGGGCGTTTTCAGGAATCAACGGCTCTTGATCGCGGAAGCGATGTTCGCCGTGGCGCGCTATCAGGTGGAGGAGCCGAGCTTCCATCCCTATTCCAGCAAGTACGACTATTGGCTGGAGGGCAAGGCGCGGCTTTCCGAGAGCGAGCTGCGCGGCCTCAAATTGTTCAACGATCCCGAGAAGGCCAATTGCGCCGGCTGCCACACCTCGGCGCCGACCCGTGACGGCCTGCCGCCGCTGTTCACGGACCATCAATACGAAGCACTCGGCGCGCCGCGCAATGCCGCGCTCGACGGCAACCGCGATCCCGATCACTTCGATCTCGGGGTTTGCGGCCCGTATCGCACCGACATCCCCGAGCAGACGCAATATTGCGGCATGTTCCTGACGCCGACCTTGCGCAACACGGCGACGCGGCGCGCCTACTTCCACAACGGCGTCTTCCGCACGCTCGAAGAGGTGATGGACTTCTACAATTTCCGCGACACCAATCCGGAGAAGGTGTTTCCGCGCAGGGCCGACGGGACGGTGCAGAAATACGACGATCTGCCGGCGAAATATCACGCCAATGTCGACGTCAGCGATCCGCCGTTCGATCGCCACCTCGGCGATACGCCGGCGATGACGGCGCAGGACGAAGCCGACATCATCGCCTTCCTGAAGACGTTGACGGACGGCTATCAGGTGGAGCGCTGAGCCGACCCGGAATTCGGTTAGCCGAATCCGTGGCGAGACTGGGCGATTCGGTCTGCCTCGCTTTCGGCGTCCGTTGCCTGCGCGTCGCGCCGGAATTCGGTCGGGGTCATGCCGGTTGCCGCCTTGAAGGCGCGGTTGAAGGGGCCGATCGACTGGAAGCCGGCGTCCATGGCGATGGTCAGGATCGGGACATCGCGCTGGCTCTGATCGGACAGCGCCGTCTTGGCATCCTCGATCCGATAGCTGTTGAGGAAGGCGTTGAAGTTGCGATAGCCCAGCCCCTCGTTGATCGCCTCGCGCAGCCGGTATTCCGGAAGGTCGAGCAACGCGGCCAGCCGGCCGATCGAAAGCCCTTCCTGCCGGTAGACCCGCTCGACGGTCATCAGCTTTTCGAGACGGCGCAGCAGGGCCGGGGCGATCGATGCACGATCAGCGGCGTCCGAGGTCACGGCCGCGGCTTCGCCAACCGCATCGGGAGGTGCGATCACTGCTGTTGCATCGCGCGCAGCCGCGGTCATTTGTGCACTGAACAGGCCGAAGCCCCCAAGCATCGCCAGCATGAACAGGCCGCCTGCGATGGCAAGGCTACCGGATATGCCGACGCCGGTGATAGGTTCCGGGGCAAGGCTCGAACCGGCGATAAGGACGACAAAGACGAAGTTGATCACGAGCGCCGCGGTCCGCAAACGACGCCGCTGGGTGACCAGATCGGCGCGCCACGTCCTCACCATCTGGACGGCCGCGGCGAGCATCAGCCCGACGGCAATGGCCGCCAGCAGGTTGGCGCCACGGTGCGCAGCGGCTGGAAAGCTTGTCCAGGTGAGGCTGACGACGAACCCGATGCCGACGGTGGCAAGCCAGAATGCGCCGTGCCAGGGCGCGGGAACGAAATCGTCATCGAACGTGATATGCGCCCACAGCCAGATCACGACGGGTTGCGCCGAGAGGATCGGCATCGTCCACCAAAGCGACGATTTCGGGATGAACGGCGCGGTGGCGATCGCGAAGGCCGCACCTCCCGCCGACATCGCGAGGCCAAGCAGCACATGCTTGTTGAGAGGCCGTAGCCGCGACAGCACCAGCACCATCATGAGGAACACGCCGCTCGCCGCGCCGCGAAGCCCGAGATCAAGCGCCGTGAGACCCATCGTAGTCACAATTCAGATTATCCCGCTCGTGGTTCCCAATCTCGCACCCGCCACGGGCTGGGACAATTCAAAATTGCAGGCGGCCGCCAGGCTTTCCCCGTCGCCATGCGAAGCCAAAGCACGCAGATTCAGGTCGCTCACTCACAATTCGTCGACGGCCGACCAGTGCGGCACGTGCTCTGCGAGCTTGTCCAGCAGGCTCTCGAACTGCTTGCGCTCGGAGGGGGACAGGCACGACAGCATCGCGCGCTCGCGCTTGCGCAAGGTGGGGATGTACTTTGCGTAGAGGGCGCGGCCGGCCGGCGTCAAATAGAGTTGCTGGCGGCGATTGTCTGATGTGTCGATGTCGCGGCGTATCAGCTTCTTCTTCTCCAGGAGAATGATTCCGCGGCTGATATTGGCCTTGAGGTGGCCGGAGAATTCGCAGATGTCGCTGGCCGTCACGCCCTCGCGATAATTGAGGAAGATCAGCGTGACGATCTCGGGGCGGGTGATGCCGAGGTCCATTTCGATCTTCCGAAACGACGGCTCGCGGTAGAAGTTCAGGACGTAGCCCATCTTGTAGGCGATCCTGATCTCGGTGCCGCCGAGCACGGACGCCATGTCGCTCGCGCCTTGCCCGGTTTGGTTGCGCGCCGCCGCGCCGTTTCGGCTTTTCCCAGATAGTCTCATATGTGACTTTCTCATTGCTTTCTGACTCGTGATCACCTTAACATCGCGGCCAATACGACAAGAACGGGAGGATCGCGTTAGCTGTGGACGATCGAGGGCATATTCCGCCATCGCGACGGAGGCACGCGGCGGGGGCGATCGCGGAGGGAGCGCCGTGCTTCTATTCGGGCACCGAGGCGCATCCGATCTTTGTCGACCATGTTCGGCCGCCGCACGGGCTGCCGGGCAAGATCCCGGTCGTCATGGTGCACGGCGCGGCGCATACCGGGACGTGTTACCTCGCAACGCCGGACCGGCGGCCCGGCTGGGCACCGCGATTTGCTGTCACGGGCCGGCATGTGTTCGTGCCGGATTGGCCGGGGCACGGCCGCTCGCCGCAGCAGCCTGATTTCCCGACGCTCGGCACCGAGGACATCGCCAGGTCGCTGCTCGTCTTGCTCGAGGAGATTGGTCCCGCCGTGCTGCTCGTGCACTCGGCGAGCGGTCCGATGGCCTGGTGGATGGCAGAACGCCGCCCCGATCTCATCGGCGCGATCGTCGGTATTGCGCCCGGACCGCCTGCCAACCTACTGCGGGACCTGCCCGACGATCCGGCCGCGATCCTGGCGCTTCGCGACGATGCAAGGGCGGGACGGCCGGTTTATGCGATGGAGGATCGGCCGGTGCGGCTGAACGCCGAGTTTGCTGCCGCCTACTGGGCCAACACGCAGCGTTTCCCGTCTGGCGCCTTCAAAGACTATTTCGCCTCGATCGTGCCGGAAAGCGCACGCCTGCTCAACCAACGTTTCAACATCGGCGGACGCGGGCTCAAAATATCCGATCCAAAGAAGCTCCGCGCCCATCGCATTCTGATCGTTACGGGTGAATGCGATCCTCGTCATCCCCGTGAGGTCGACGAGGCGACCGCCAATTATTTCGGCGCCGAACATCTGTGGCTGCCGGATCGCGGCATCACCGGCAATGGTCACATGATCATGCTCGAGGACAACAGCGATGAGTTGGCCGCTCTGATCCTTGCCTGGCTCGATTCGATCGGCTGCTGACACGACGACAACAAACACAAGATAGAGAGGAGACCAAAAGATGAGAGCAACTCTGCTCGGTGGCGTGCTGTTGGCCCTGATGTTTCCGATCGCCGCGCAGGCCCAGATCAGCGGCGAGGTCGTCAAGATCGGCGTCCTGACCGATATGGCTGGTGTCACCGCCGACATCACCGGCAAAGGTTCGCTGGTGGCCGCCGAGATGGCGGTTCGCGAAATCGGCGGCACCGTGCTCGGCAAGCCCGTCCAGGTCATTGCCGCGGATCACCAGCACAAGGCTGACATCGGCACCGGGATAGCCCGGCAATGGTTCGATGTCGAAGGTGTCGATGCGGTCGTCGACGTGCCGAATTCCGGCGTCGCTCTTGCGATCCAGGGCCTTGCCCGCGAAAAGAAGCGCATCGTCCTCTATTCCGGAGCGGGCACGACCGCGCTGACCAACGAGCAATGCTCGCCGTTCGGCGTGCACTGGACTTACGACACCTATGCTGTCTCGCATGGCACGGCGTCGGCGGTGGTCAAGGCCGGCGGCACCTCCTGGTTCTTCCTGTCCGCCGACTATGCATTCGGCCAGCAGCTTCAGAAGGACGCCAGCGACGTGATTGCCGCTGCCGGAGGCAAGGTGCTGGGCAGTGTTCGTCACCCGCTTAACAGCGCGGACTTCTCCTCGTTCCTGCTGACGGCACAATCCTCCGGCGCCAAGGTCATCGGGCTCGCCAATGCAGGCAACGATACCATCAACGCGATGAAGCAGGCGAACGAGTTCGGGATCGTGAAGGGCGGCCAGAATCTCGCGGCCATGATCCTGTTCCTTCAGGACGTGCACACGCTGGGTCTCGAGGCGGCGCAAGGGACGTACCTGACCACCGCATCCTATTGGGACCTGAACGATGCGACCCGCACCTGGTCGAAGCAGTTCATGGAGAAAACGGGCATGCCGCCATCGATGCTGCATGCCGGGGTCTATGGAGCCGTGCGCCACTATCTGAAGGCCGTCGCCAAGGCGGGCACCGACGACGCCGACCGGGTCGCTGCCGCCATGCGCGAGATCCCGATCGACGACGTCTTCTCGGAGAATGCGACGCTTCGGCAGGACGGCCGCGTCACGCGCACGATGTATCTGGCACGCGTGAAGAAACCTCAGGAGTCGAAGTATCCCTGGGACTATTTCGAGATCGTACGCAAGATTCCGCCGGAGGAGACGGTGTGGCCGCTCTCGGAGAGCAAATGCCCCCTTGTGAAGGGGGCAAGCCGCTAGAGCATGATCCGGAAAAGTGTGAAGCGGTTTTCCGAAAAGATCATGCGAAGACAACAAGCTAAAGCGCAATGACGGTTCATCCTAATCTCATCGCGCTTTAGGGTGTTTGCATCTTACAGGGCGCGTTTTGAACTCTCCGGCGCGAGGAGGATGCCGATGAAGGCGCAAGCCGCGATCGCTTCGAAATAGAGGATGACGGGCGTGAAGCTGCCGCCGGCTCCTCCCATCAGCGCGGTGCCGACCAGCGGCGCAATGCCGCCGCCGAGGATGATGCCGAGCTGCTTGCCGAGCGAGGAGCCGCTGACACGGACCTCGGTCGGAAACAGCTCGGCCGTGAAGGCAGCTTCAGGCGCGAACATCAGGGCGTGGATGATCCCGATGGAGACGACGAGGCCCATGATGAGCAGCGTCGGATCCTTGGTCGCGACCAGCTGGAAGTAGATCGGGTACCATGCCGCGGCGAGCAGGATGCCGAGCGCCATGAACGGACGCCGGCCGAACCGGTCCGAAAAGCTCGCGATCAGCGGCACCATGCACATCTCCAGCACGTTGGCGACCATGGTGCCGAAGGTGACGTTCGACTGCGCCATGCCGAGCGTCTTCACGGCATAGCCGAGCACGAACACCGTGCTCATGTACTGGAACGTGCTGTGCACCATGTTGGCGAGGCAGCCGAACAGCACCGATTTTTTCCACGAGCGAAGCACGTCGAGCAGCGGCGCCTTCGGCCGCGCGGCCGTCGCCTCGACCGCCTTGAACAGCGTGGACTCGTCGACCTGGAGGCGGATGTAAGTGCCGAGCACCACCAGCACGAGGCTCAGCACGAAGGGCACGCGCCAGACCCATTGCGCAAAGTCCTGCGGGGTCGAGACGACGCCGAGCAGCGCGATGAAGCCGGACGCCAGGATCACGCCGATCGGGCCGGAGGCGTTGACAAAGGATGCGAAGAAGCCGCGTCTTGCCGAGGGCGCATTCTCCAGCGTCAGCGACACAGCGTTCATGTATTCACCGCCGAAGGCAAAGCCCTGCACGAAGCGCAAGGCGACGAGCGCGATGGGCGCAAGCAGTCCGATCGCGTCATAGCTCGGCAGGCAGCCGATCAGAAAGCTTGCGACGCCCATCAGCACGAAGGTGATCGTCAGCATCGCCTTGCGACCGAGCCGGTCGCCGTAATGGCCGAACACCATGCCGCCGAGCGGGCGGGCGACGAAGCCGACCGCGAAGGTCGCGTAGACCGCCAGCATGCTCGCGGTGGAATCCATCTTGGGGAAGAAGAAGCGGTCGAACACCACGGGTGCGGTGAAGGCGTAGATGAAGAAGTCGTAGTGCTCGATCACCGAACCGAGCGAGGACGCCACGACAAGCTTGCGGTACGCGGGCGTGATCGGCGCGGCATCGGTCCGTCCGGTTGCCGCGACGATGACATCTGCACTGTTGCTCATGACGTTCCCCCTCGTTTGTCTCGTTTTGTGTGTATTGACGTCAGGAGCGTGCCGGCGCGCGAGCGAAGCCGCCTGGGCCTCGCCGCGGCCTTTGCCGGCAGCTCCTGGTGAGCGGATTGCTCACCGCGCCTCGTCGACGATCGGATTGCGCAGCACGGCGAGCCGCTCGACCTCGACCTCGACGACGTCGCCCGGCTTCATCCAGAGCGGCGGCTCGCGCCGCGCGCCGACGCCGCCCGGCGTGCCGCTGACGATGACGTCGCCGGGCTCGAGCCGCGTGAAGGTCGAGCAATATTCGATCTGGCGCGGGATATCGAAGATCATCTGCTTGATCTGCGCTTCCTGCACGACCTGCCCATTGAGGCGGGTGGTGAGCTTCAGCTCGGCGAGCTCGCCGAGTTCGTCCGGCGTCATCATCCACGGGCCGAAAGCGCCGGTGTCCGGAAAATTCTTACCCGGCGTGAACTGGTGGGTGTGGCGCTGGAAGTCGCGGACGCTGCCGTCATTGTAGCAGGCATAGCCAGCGACATGGCCCATCGCTTCGCTACGGGAGATATAACGCCCGGCCTTGCCGATGATGACCGCAAGCTCGCCTTCGAAGTCGAGGTCGGTCGAGACGCGCGGCCGGATGATCGGCTTGAGATGCCCGGTCTGGCTGTTGGCGTAGCGCGAGAAGATCGTGGGGTGCTCGACCTCGGAGCGACCGGTTTCCTTGCGGTGCGTCTCATAGTTCAGGCCGACGCAGAGGATCTTGTCCGGGTTCGGAACGACCGGCAGCCAGATGAGCTTCGCAAGTGGCGTGGACGCCGCCTTCGACTTGGCATCCGCAACGCCGGCGAGGGTAGCCGCGATCGCCGCCCGGAGATCGGCATAGCGTGACGCGAGTACGGTCCCGACATCGAAAAAGTCGTCACCTTCGACGAGGCCCCAGGTGGTCCGTCCGTCGATCGCAACGGTTGCGAGTTTCATGCTGTCTTCTCCATTCTCAAATCCGGATTGTGATTGCCGTGCAGGCGTGAGCTGATGTCGTGCAAGAGGTCGTCGAGCTCGTACGCGTTGCGCGCGGTGCCGAACACGTAGTGATCGGGCCGCACGATCGCGGCGACGACGCCGTGACGATCGTACCAGCCGGCGAGCACGCCGTCGGCCTCTTCGAGCGCGCCCGGTTTGCCGGTGCCGGCCGGCGCGATGGCCGTCGCGGGCAGGTCGGGATATGCGGCGCAGAGTGCGGCGAACGAGGATGAGTCGCTGCGGCGGCCGTCGATGAACACGCGCAAGCCGGGACCAGTGACCTTATCGAGCAGACGAAAAGCGCCCTCGCTTATGATCCGCGGTTGCGGAAACAGGCTGCCGCGTGCCGCGCCGTCCTGCTCCGATAGAAAGCCTGCGCGCAGCGGCGGGATGATCTCCTGCCGCGTCAGCGCGAGCGGCTTGCCGCCGCCTTCTGCCAGAATCTGCGCGTCACGGCGGCGCGCGGCGGCCGGATCGCGTTCGCAGATCGACTGGCCGATCGCCTTGATCTTCCCGGTCAGCTCGATGACGTGCTGCTTGCGCTCCGCCGTGTAGCTGTCGAGCAGTGCGTCGGGCGAAGTGCCCCTGAGCACGCGATCGAGCTTCCAGACGATGTTGGTCGCATCGCGCAGGCCTTGGCACATGCCCTGGCCGATGAAGGGCGGCTGCTGATGCGCGGCGTCGCCGGCGATGAGGACGCGCCCGTTGCGCCAGTTGGCGGCGACGAGTGCGTGGAAGCGATAGGACGCCGCGCGCCACAATTCGCCGTCGCCAGGTGTGAGCCACGGCGAGAGCAACGCCCACACGTTCTCGGGCTGCTCCATCTGCCGCGGGTCCTCGCCCGGTAGCAGCATGATCTCCCAACGGCGATGGGTCTTGGGGCCGATCAGGAAGCTCACGGGCCGCGCCGGATTGCAGAACTGCGCGGAGTTCTGCGGCAGCTTTGCAAGAGCGTCTTGATTAACGCGCACGTCGACCACGAGCCAGGGCTCGTCGAAGATCAGGTCTTCGAGTGCAATATCGGCGAGCTGCCGCACCGTGCTCGAGGCGCCATCGCAGCCGAGGACATAGCGCGCGGTCACCGTTCGCAACCGTCCGTCCGCGTCTTTCAGCTTGGCCTCGACGCGGTCGGGTTGCTGCACGAGATCGACCAGCGCGACGCCGAGCTCGGCGCTGACAGCAGCAAAGCTCAAAGCGTGACGGCGGAGCTCCGCCTCGACCGGCGGCTGGCTGAACACCATGCTCGGCGTGTAGCCGAGCGGGTAGGGCTTTGCGACCATGTCGATGCGCCGGATCAACTGGCCATCGGCGCCAAAGTGCTCGGACGCGGTGAAGGGCTCGACGTAAGGGGCGATCGCCTCCGCAACGCCCATGTTGTCGAAGTGGCGAAAGATCTCGTGATCGAGCGCGATCGCGCGCGGCTTGTCGTAGATGCCGGTGAGGCGGTCGATGACGAGCGTGCGATGGCCGAGCCGGCCGAGCAGGGCGCTTGCAACAGCACCGGTCGGCCCGAACCCGACGACGAGCACGTCGTAGTCGGTGGCGGCTGAAGACATCGTCATGCGCGCTTGCTCGCGTCAAACAGCACAGAGAGCTGCGCCGTCTTGCAGGCCTCGCTTTTCGGTGGCGCGATGCCCCATTGATCCGTGCGCCCCGGCGGCCAGACCCACTCGGCCGGTCCCTTCGCGCGATAGCTATCGTCGACCTGCAGGACTTCGGCGGTGTATTCGACGACGATCCCGGTCGGATCGACGAAATAAGCGAACACGTTGTCGCCGGGGCCGTGCCGGCCGACGCCCCAGCCGATCGGAAAGCCATGATCGACCATGCGGCCGGAGCCGCGCATCACCGACTCCAGGTCCGGCATGAGGAAGGCGACGTGGTTGAGACCGTTGACCTTTGCTTCCGCAAGGACGACGGCGTGGTGATCGCTGTTGCAGCACAGGAACGCCATCAGCTTCGAGCGGTCCGTCAGGCGAAAGCCGAGAACCTGCTGATAGAAGCTCGAGAGCTTTTCGATATCGGCGCTGTTGATGTTGACATGCGCGAGGCGCTCGGGCCGGTCAGCGATGACGCGCGCCGTCTTCGTGCGATCGCCGTGGACGAACTCGATGCAGCAGCCTTGTGGCTCGCGGATCACGAAATGCTCGCCGCTCGACGGCGCCTGCGACGGGCTAGGCGGCGTGATGATCTCGCAAGCAGACTCGCGCGCGCGGGCGAACAGGCGATCGAGGTCCTCGCGCGCGCGAACGCGAAAGCTGATCTTGCGCAGCGCAGCGCGTTCGCCTTGCGTGAGCTCGAGAACGTGGAAGTCCGCACCGGTGGCGGTGAGATAGATCGTGCCCGCGGCTTCCGCGGCGACATCGAGCCCCCAGACCTTCTGGTAGAAGTCGGCCGAGGCACTCAAGCGCGGCGTCGTGATCTCGACGCTGCGCAAGGCCGCCACCGGAAAATCGGACATCGGGCTTCCTCGTAAAGACAGGGGCGCCCCGAAGCAGTCGCGGATCGCCATTGAACCTGTTGTTGTTGGTCACCGGTAATCTATATAAAATGGCACGTAAAGCAAAAATTTATAAATTATTAGCCTGGCCTAGGCTGATGTACAAAAAATCCAGATGATTCAGTGGGACTCACATGAGCTCTGACCTGTCGAGCCAGAAGATGGAGCAGCCGGCGACGCTGGCGACGAGCATCTACGCCCGCCTCAAGGCCGACATCCTGACCACGCGCCTCGCGCCCGGGCGCAAGCTCCAGTCGCGCTTCCTGATGGAGCACTACAATGTCGGGCAGACCCCGCTCCGCGAGGCGCTCAACCGGCTGACCACGGAGGAGTTCGTCGTCGGCATGGAGCAGCGCGGATTCTACGTGAAGCCGGTCAGCAAGGACGAGCTCCAGGAGCTGACCAAGACGCGCCGCTGGGTCGAGGGCCTGGCACTTCGCGAGTCCATGCAGAACGCGACCCAGGCCTGGGAGGAATCCCTCTTGGTCACGCATCACCGGCTCGACCGCACGCCGCGCTCGCTCGATCCCGAGAAGTTCGAGGACAATCCGGACTGGGAAAAGGCGCACCGCGCCTTCCACGCGACGTTGATCGGACTGTGCGGCTCGCGCCCGCTGCTCGGCTTCTGCGAGCAGCTCGCCGACCGGCTCTATCGCTACCGCATGATGTCGATCGCGAAGGCCTATCCGGCCCGCAAGATCGGCACCGAGCACGCGCAGATCCTCCAGGCGGTGCTCGACCGGAAAACCGATGACGCCGTCGCGCTGCTCCAGCAGCACTATCAGCGCACGGCCGATGTCATCTATTCCGATCTCGAGACGGTGCTGGATTGATCGCGGCGCGGCTCACGCCGCCGCGCGATAATCCGACGCCGACGCCAGAAATCTCGCATAAGCGTCCGCATCGGGCGGCAGGAAGCGCTCTGCAAGCCCGTTCCGCTTCTGCTCCTTCGCGCCGATGTCGGCTATCAGCTCGTCGAAATGCCGATAGTGGTAGGGCGCTACGCACAGGCCGCCGTAAACGCCGGCCGCCGGTCGCTCGACGCGCTTGAAATGCAGCATCATCTCGATGTTGTCGCGCATCGCTTGCGCTGTCGGCTGGTTCGCGAGCTGCCCGTCGGCGTAGCGCACCAGCCAGTTGGCGGCGAGGTCGGCGCAGAGCACGGTGCAGAACGATGAGTTGAAGCCGACAAAACCCATGTCGGGCAGGTCGGGGTTGGCGATCAGGCGATAGAGCCGGTACTGGCCGTCGGCGTCCACCAGCTTTGCCTGATAGGCCGAGGGGAGGAACGGTACGCCGAGCTTGTAGCCGATCGCGAGCACGGCGACGTCGGCCTGAACGCGCTCGCCGCCGCTCATCACGATGGTGTTGCCCTCGTAGCGGTCGAAGCTGCCGAACACGGCCTTGATGCGGCCGTCCGCGACCATCGGGTAAAAGCCCGGCGTTGCGATCGGCACCGAGCAGTTGACGCCGTCCTCGATGCGCTCCTTCGGCACCATCTTGCATTGCTTCAGCTTGAGCTGAGCCTTGAGCAGGCTCTCCAGCCCGCGCCAGTTCGCCCAAACCAGTGGCGCCGTGACGCGATGTGCGAAGCGCGCCAGCGCGCTCGCGCCCCAGCCCGGAAACATCTGCTCCTGGGCGCGGATGTAGAGGATGCGCTTGAAGTTCACGAGCCCGCCGATGAAATAGGGGATGCGCCACACCGCTTCCCGAAACACGATCGTCACCTCGCGCGCGCCGGCTTTCACTGCGTTCACCGCGATGTCGGTCGCCGATTTCGAGCCGCCGAGCACCACGACGCGGCGGCCTTTGGCGATCGAAGGGTCGTTGTATTTGGAAGAATGCAGGATCTGCCCGCCCTGCGCCTTGAACGTCTCTTCACCGGGACAGCTCAGCTCGCGCGGCTCGTTGAACTGACCGGTGCAGACCGCGACGAAATCGAAATCCTCCTTCGTCGTCGCGCCGGCCTTGTCCGATAGCGCGAGCGTCCAGCCCGGCTTGCCGTCGGCGCGCCGCTCCATACCTTCGACCTTGGTGTTGAGGCGCAGCATACGGTTGAGACCGAAGCTTTTGGCGTAGTCGTTGAGATAGGCGTGGACCTGTGGTCCCGTTGGCCATTCCGGATAAGCCTCCGGCATGGCGCGGTCGGTGTAGCGATAGAGATCCTTCGGACTTTGCGTCTGCACCTCCGGATAGGAGCGTGCCGGCTCCCAGACGCCGCCGAGATCGGCGCTGCGCTCGATGATGGTGACCTTGTGACCGCGGGTGGAGAAGGCTTTTGCGGCGGCGAGGCCGGAGACGCCGGCGCCGATCACACAGACATGCTTGGGGCTGATCATCTTGGGGCTGACCATGGGTTTGCTCGCAATTGATGATGTTTCGGGCGCAGCAAGTCCCGTTCGGCCGCGAAGCGCGGCCGCTGGGCTTGCGACGGGACTGAAGAGAACGAGGAGGCGGTGTCGCCTAGTCGTTGGCCTCGGGCGGCAAAAAGTCCACCTCGTGCTGCGCCGAGATGCGCACCACCTCGGCGGGGTCGGCCAGGTTGTGCAGCATGTTGAATAGCGCTTCCAGCTTCTGCATCGGCGAGACCCAGAACATCGCGCGCGCCGGCTTGTCGGACTTGTTGAAATAGCCGTGCGGGATGCCGCGCGGCATGCGTACGAGGTCGCCCGCCTTCGCTTTCGTCCACACCCCGTCGAGCTTGAGGTCGAGTACGCCTTCCTGCACCAGGATGAACTCGTCCTGGGTGGGGTGGATGTGTACCGGCACGAACTGGCCGGGCTCGCTGTTGGTCTCGAACGCGAACGTGGAGTCGCAGATGGCCTTGGGGAAATAGAGCTGCCCTAAGATGTTCCAGCTCTTGCCGCCAAAACCCGTGCCGCTTGCAGTTATGCCTTTTTCGAGTGCAGTCATGGCTCCCTCCATCAAAAAGACCGGCGGGAAGCAGCATCCGCCCAGGGCGAGGGGGCTGTCTATCCGCTAAACGAATCTGCTGCCGTGCAGCACGACGTTTTTGCGACGCGGCTCTTTTCCGGGCCGTGGAACTATTATAGGCTTAAAGCAATTCCTGACGCCAAGCGTGGTCGATGATGTCCGCAGCCGAGCTGGAAATGGCCGCCTCTCGCTCCGGAGCCGAAAGGCTCGCGGCGTTTGCCCGCGTTGCGACCACTGAGGTCGACGAGGCGGCCGACCAGATCGGACGCATCTTCTGCCCGCATCAATTGCAGCCGCTTCAGGCAAGGGCGCCCGGCTTTTACGCCCGGCACAATTGCGCGGCCTTTGACGGCTTTTCCATCAACTACGTCGCCTATGGCGGCTCGGTCACGATCGATCCCGGGTGCCTCGAGCGCTTCTTCCTGGTGCAGATTCCGCTTCACGGATCGTCGCGGATCCGCGCCGGCGCGCGCGATCTCGAGACGGCCCCTGCATCGACCGCCTCGCTGCTGTCGCCGACGGTGCCGACCCGGATGGTGTGGGAGGATTGCGCACAGCTCATCCTGTTGCTCGATCGCCGCCTGGTCGAGCAGCGTGCCGCCGCGCTGTCGGGGCGTGCTGCCGGCACGGTGGAGTTCGATCCGGCAATCGATTTCAATACCGAGACAGCGCGCAGCCTCTGGGCCAGGCTCGACGAGCTGATGACGCTCGCCGAGCGCCTGGGGCCGGCCGGCAGGCTTTCGGCCATCGCCATCGCAGATTGGCGCGAGACGCTGCTCGACCTTCTCCTCAACGGCCAGCAGCACGACTTGTCCGACGCCATCCGCACCTTCTCGGGGCAGGCCGAACGGCTGCCGAGTGCGCTCCGCGCCGCGCGCGACTGCCTCGCGGCCAACGCGACCGAGCCGCTCGACCTCGCGGAGCTCGCATGTGCCTCCGGTATCGGCATCCGCGCGCTTCAGCTCGGCTTCCGCCGGCATTTTGGTTTGTCGATCTCGGAGATGCTGCTCGACATGCGCCTTGCCGCGCTCCACGCACGTCTGTCGCAGGGCGCGCCGGACTGCTCGATCACCGACATCGCCTTCGATCTCGGCTTCACGCATTTGAGCCGCATGGCAGGGGCCTATCGTGAAAAATTCGGCGAGACGCCCTCGGCGACGCTCAGGCGCCGGCTGAGCTGACGCGGGCACCGCGCCAAATCACGCGAATTGCGCGAGGCCGTGGCCAACGGACCAATTTTCTTTCGCCGCTTCGAGCACGTTGATGAACACGTTCTCCGCAGCAATGCCGGGGCTGTCGCCGAGCAACTCGACGGTCCGCTTGAACAGCGCCTTCTTCTGCTCCGACGTGCGTGTATTGAACACGGTGATCTGGATGTAGACGACGTCCTCGCTCCTTGCGATGCCGAAGCAGGACGCACCGTAGCGGAAGTTCGCCGGCTCATGCTCCGTGATGGTCATGAACTGGTCGTCCTCGGGCACGCCGAGCGCTTCGCGCATCGCGCGGTAGAGGCTATCAAAGATCGCCTGCCGGTAGGCGTCCGGCTTTCCCTTGCGCAGCGAGATGTGAACGAGCGGCATGGCGTGATCCTGCTTGACGGAATCGGCGATCGATCCCATTAGGGTTTTTGACGCGGTGTCCAGAATTAGGGTCATGTTTTTGACATCGTGTCAAATACCTTCTGCCCAAAGGTAGGGATGAGCACATGAGGCCCCGCGAGTTCGATCACGACGACGTGCTGCGCGTCGCGTTTGAGCAGTTTTGGCGCCGAGGGGTGCGTGGAACGTCGCTCTCGGACATCGCGCGCGAGGCGGGTGTCCAGCGCGGCAGCCTCTACAACGCCTTTGGCAGCAAGGAAGCGCTGTTTCTTGCAGCCTATGAGCGCTATGCGGGCGACTACCTCTCTTCCGTTCAGAAAGTGCTCGGCTCGGGACCTCTGCGAAAGCGCCTGACTGCGTTTTTCGATTTGACGATCAAGAACTTCCGGTCCGGCTCGCCGCCCCGGGGATGTCCGACCACACGGGGCTTGATGGAGCTGGCATCGGACGACGGGGAGGGGTTGGACGAGGATGCGCGGCGGGCGTTTGCGGATCTGGTGTCCCGCATCACCGGTCTCGTTCAGGACGCCTTGTCGGAGGGCGCCCAACGCGGTGAATTCAACGGCGCCCCCGAGGTCGCGGCACTACACATCGTCACCGTGACGCGCGGATTGGCCGTGCTCGAACGCGCCTTCGGCGACGAGCCCCAGCTCCGGAAGATTGCCGCGCACACGGTCGATCTCGTGCTCAACGAAAAACGTCGCTAGCATGTTAGTTCCTTTGAACACTTTGCGGTCGGCGCTCGACGGGCCTCGCTCGGGTTGATAAGCCCCTCCTCCGCGAAGGAAGGGCTTGAGTCGGGACATGACGGTTGCGATCGAGATGGGGCAGACGACGGCAGGCGCCCCGGCGACCCTGGACCTCGAGGAACTGCTGGCGACTCGCCTTCTCGTGCAGGGCAATTCCGGCTCCGGCAAGTCCCATCTCTTGCGCCGGCTCCTGGAGCAGAGCGCGCCCTGGGTGCAGCAGGCGATTCTCGATCCCGAAGGCGACTTCGTCACGCTGGCGGAGCAATTCGGCCACCTCGTGATCGAGGCCGAGGATCACACCGAGCGGGGCCTCCAGGTCGCCGGCGAGCGCGCACGCATCCATCGCGTTTCCACCGTGCTCAATCTCGAGGGGCTCGACGCAGAGAATCAGATGCGCCGTGCGGCCGCCTTCCTCGGCGGGCTGTTCGAGATCGAGCGCGACCACTGGTACCCGATGCTTGTGGTGGTGGACGAGGCGCAGCTCTTCGCGCCGGCGGTTGCAGGCGAGGTTTCGGATGAGGCGCGAAAGCTCTCGCTCGGCGCCATGACCAACCTGATGTGCCGCGGCCGCAAGCGCGGGCTGGCCGGGGTGATCGCAACCCAGCGGCTGGCAAAGCTCGCCAAGAATGTCGCGGCCGAAGCATCCAATTTCCTGATGGGCCGGACCTTCCTCGACATCGACATGGCGCGTGCCGCCGATCTGCTCGGCATGGAGCGACGACAGGCCGACGCATTCCGCGATTTGGAGCGCGGACAGTTCATGGCGCTCGGCCCGGCGCTCTCCCGCCGTCCCCTCGGCTTGCGCATCGGTGCGACCGAGACGAAGCCCCGCAATGCGACCCCACGGCTCCTGCCGCTGCCGGAAGCGACGTTGGAGGACGCGCGCGCCATCATCCTCGCCGCCCCGCCGCCCGAGGCGAACCGGCCACAGCGCCGGCCGGCGCCTGACCTGCTCGGCCAACTCATGGCGGCAAAGTCGGCGGCGCCGGAGATCCGCCCTGAAACGGTGGAGCAGCAGCCGAGCGCCGAGGAGCTGGCGGAGCGGCGCGAGCGCCTGGACCGCATCCTGCGCGCCATTCTGGCCGAGCCCGATGCCGGCTTCCGCGCGATCGGCGTGCTCTATCAGGAGTTCGTGGTCCGCTGCCGCATCGAAGGGCTTGGTTCAGCCGCGCCGGACCTCGGCGAATTCCGCCGCATGCTGACGCGCGCCCGCGCCGGCCTTGCGACCGATATGGCGGAGGATGACGCGTGGCAGGATGTGTCGCTCCGCGCCTCCATCCTGCCGGAGGATATGCAGGGCGTCTTCATGATGATCGCCCGCGCCGCCAAGGAGGGTTGGCCGTGCCCGGGCGATGCCGCGATTGCCCGTGCTTATGGCTCGCACTCGCTGCGTCGGGCGCAGCGCCTTCTCACCTATATCGAGGAGCAGGGCCTGATCGTCTGCCAGCTCGACGGCACAGGGCGGAGAATCGTCACGCTCGTCGAGCTCGCCTGGGCGACGGCGCCCGGCGATCCGAACGCCGACGAGCTGCCCGCCGAGCAGGATTGCAGCAGCGCGTCGCTGTGATTGCGATGATCAGGGCGGCTTGCTGCTAAGGCTTGCCCGTATCCGACGTCCATTGCGTGTGGCAGCCGCGGCGGCCGTTGCCTTCGCAGACGAAATGGCAGGCCTCATCCATCGCGCAGTCGAGATAGAACCACACGAAATACGAGGTGATCACGATGAAGGCGATCCACAGCGTGGCCTTGGTCTGTCGATCCATAGCTCAGTCCCGCTTGCGCCCTCGCGGCGGATAATCTTCGGACGGCTGCTTGCGCAGGAAGCGATCGCGCTCCGCCTCGACGGAATAGGGCGTGGGGATCGGATCGCCGACGGAATCGACGGCCGTGTCGAGGCAGCGGCGCAGCATGCGCGCCAGTTCTGTCTTGCGGTAGGGTTTTGTCAGAAGCGGCGCGCCTTGCCCCGCGCGTCCCTGCGCGTAGAGCGAGTCATAGGCGTAGCCTGAGGTGAAGAGGACGCGCAGCGACGGCCGCGAGGCCACCATCTGTTCGGCGAGCTGCCGTCCGTTGATGCCGCCGGCCAGCACGATGTCGGTGAACAGTAGGTCGAATTGCGCACCCTCCGCTGCGATCGCGAGCGCCTCGGCAGCATTGGCGGCGGCGATGACCTTGTAGCCCAGATTCTCGAGCTGGACCGTGACGTAGTTGCGGACGTCGCGGTCGTCCTCGACGCAGAGGATGGTCTCGTGACCGCCCGGCACCTTGCGAGCGTCCTCGCCCGCCGTGCGCCGCGCGCGCGTGTCGGCCTTGGGGAGGTAGATTTTGAACGTCGTGCCGTAGCCTTCCTCGGAAACGACCTTGATGCTGCCGCCGGACTGCTTGGCGAAGCCGAACACCATGCTGAGCCCGAGCCCCGTTCCCTTGCCGACCTCCTTGGTCGAGAAGAACGGATCGAAGATCCGGTCGAGGATGGACTGCGGAATGCCGGTGCCGGTGTCGGTGACCTTGATCTCGACATAGTCGCCGACATAGCCGACGCCGACCGTTGCGGCTTCGCGCACGCCGAGCACGACGTTGCGCGTTCTCAGCGTGAGCTTGCCGCCCGCAGGCATCGCGTCGCGGGCATTGATCGCGAGGTTGAGCAGCGCAGAGGAGAGCTGTCCGCGGTCGACCAGCGCCGGCCAGACCTCGCGATCGAGCCTTGTCGTGATCTCGATCTGCTTGTCGAACGTCGCTCGCACGAGTCGGGTGGCTTCTTCGACCAGCTCGTTGACGTCGATCTCGGTCGGTTGCAGAGCCTGCTTCCTCGCAAACGATAGCAGGCTCGAGGTCAGCGCCGCGCCGCGGTCGGCCGCCTCGCTGATCAGCTTGGTGATGGTTGAAAGGTGCGGGCTGTCCTTCACGGCATCGGCGAGGATCTCGATCGTCCCCGTGATGACGGTGAGCATGTTGTTGAACTCGTGCGCGATGCCTCCGGTGAGCTGGCCGACCGCCTCCATCTTCTGGGCCTGGATGAGCTGCTCCTCGGCGACGCGCTTCGCCGTGACGTCCCTTGCAAAAGTATTGACGATGGTGCGATCGCCGAGACGCAAGCCGGTGCTCGACGCCTCGATCAGGATCTCGTCGCCGCTCTTGTGGACCATGATCGCTTCGAAGCGCATGCCGATCGGGGTTTCCGACAATTCGCTCAGGCGACGCTTCATGCGCTGCCGGAAGGCGGCGCGGAGCGGCCCCGGAACCACCAGCTCGACGACGTCGGCGCCGACCGCCTCGGTTCGCGTCCATCCGGACAGCGCCTCGGCCTGCGGGCTCCAGGCGACGACGATGCCATCTTGATCGGTCTGCACGAAAGCGTCGAGCGCGGTCCGGATCACCGCCTGCGTTTGCCGTGCGCTGTCCGCAAGCGACCGTCGTGTCTCCGCTTGATCCGCATCCTGCGCCGCAGTGCGCTTGGTCTGCGACTTCTCAATTGCGCGTGTGCAGGTATGCGCGAGCAGCAGGGCGATGACGCCGCTGGCCAGGAAGGCCAGGAGTTGAGCGATGCCGAACGCGTGCAGGCCGGTCGCGGCATAGGACGCAAGAAGAGCAATCGCGGTCAACATGGCCTGCGCGGCCATCGCGAGCGTCAGAAGCCCCCTGAGTTTCATGGTCTCATACTACCAACGACTTCTGCCGCAGAACGGACGGACGCCGGCCGCTCTCCTGAAGTGCTCGCGGGCCAAATTGGGCGACAGAGTCCGCTTCCGGCCGACGCCGGTCAAATTTTGAGAATGCCAAGCGGCGGAGTTTCCCCAGAAAGGACGATGCCAAGTGGGATTGTAGCCCAGATGCAGGACAGCGAAATCCGGGGATTACGCGCCACGAGGCTGCAGTCCCCGGATTGCGCTTCGCTCCATCGGGGCTAACGGCGCAGGCGATTCACGAATTGACGTGCACGAAATCCCGCAGGAGCGGATAGATCTCGTTATTCCAGCGCTTGCCCGAGAATACGCCGTAATGGCCGACGCCGGCCTGCATGTGATGGACGCGGCGATAGGCGCGCACGCCGGTGCAGAGATCTTGCGCCGCGAGCGTCTGGCCGATCGAGCAGATGTCGTCCTTCTCGCCCTCGACCGTCATCAGGCCCATGCGGCTGACCGCCTTCGGGTTCACCGGGCGCCCGCGATAGGTCATCTTGCCGAGCGGCAGGAGATGCTCCTGGAAGACGTCGCGCACGGTCTCGATGTAGAACTCTGCGGGCAGGTCCATCACCGCGAAATATTCGTCGTAGAAGGTCTTGATGGTCGCCGCCTTCTCCTTCTCGCCCTTGGCGATGTGATTGGCGAGGTCGAGATGCTGCTTGATGTGGCGCTCGAGGTTCATCGACACGAAGGCCGTGAGCTGCACGAAGCCAGGATAGACCTTGCGGAATGCGCCGCGGCATTGCACCGGCACGTAGTTGATCAGATTGCGCTCGAACCAGGTGATCGGCTTGCTCTTGGCGAACTCGTTCACCTTGGTCGGTTGCACGCGCGTGTCGATCGGGCCGGCCATCAGCGTCAGCGTCGCTGGTCGCGCCGGATGATTGTCCTCGCACATGATCGCGGCGGCCGCGAGGGCGGAAACCGAGGGCTGGCAGATCGCGACCATATGCGGGCGCGGCCCGAGTTGAGCGAGGAAGTCGATGAGGTGCTCGGTGTAGTCGTCGAGGCCGAAGCGGCCTTCGCTGCGCGGGATGTCGCGCGGATTGTGCCAGTCGGTGATGTAGACGTCGTGGTCCTGGAGCAGCGTCTTCACGGTGCCGCGCAGCAGCGTGGCGAAATGGCCGGACATCGGCGCGACCAGCAGCATGCGTGGCTGCTCGGGCCCATCGTCCTTCTTGAAATGCAGCAGCGAACCGAACGGCGTGGCATAGGCGATCTCCTCGCGGACACCGACCTCGCGATTTCCCACCATCACGCTGTCGATGCCATAGGCCGGGCGATCATAGGTGATGGTGGAGCGCGAGATCAGCTCCAGCGCAGCCGACAGCCGGCCGACGAGGGCGTGCGACATCCCCTGGGGCACCAGATTGAGATATTTAAGGGCAGACGAAGCCCCCGCCCGCCATGGCTCCGTCAGATCCATCTGGTTCTGAAAGGCCTGATAATACATCGACATCATTACTGAAACGCCCACCCTGACCCAAGCCACCATGCAATATCGACGCCAGATTCGAGTCAATTCGCCCTGAAAACTGGCATGTCGCTTGCTGTGGAATACGGGGAAGCACAAACTGTAGGCATCGCGCATACCGGGGCGACGTCGTCAGGAATTCAGGCGTGAGGAAAGGCCATATGGCGAAAGCGACACTGACCATCAGCAGCAAGAACTACTCGTCCTGGTCGCTGCGTGGCTGGCTTTTGACGAAGTTCTCAGGGCTCGATTTCGAGGAGATCGTCACCGCGCCCGATGACCCGTCCGCGCGCGCCGAGATCCTCTTGCTGTCCTCCTCGATCCTGGTGCCGTGCCTGCGGCACGAAGGCGCGACCGTCTGGGATACGCTGGCGATCGCCGAATATCTCAACGAGGTGATGCCGCAGGCGGGGCTGCTACCGGCCGACCGCATCCAGCGCGCCCATTGTCGCTCGATCTGCGGCGAAATCCATTCCGGCTTCACCACGCTGCGCGCCTCGCTGCCCGTGAACCTCAAGGGTCATTTTCCCGGCTTCAAGATCTGGTCGCGCGCGCAGGCCGACATCGATCGCGTCTGGGCGATCTGGCGCGACTGCCTGGAAAAGTCCGGCGGTCCGTTCCTGTTCGGCGAGAAGCGCACCATGGCAGATGCGATGTACGCGCCCGTCGTGACGCGCTTCGTGACCTATGACGTGAAGCTCGAGCCGCGGCTCAAGGCCTATGCCGATACCATCATGGGCATGGACGAGATGGCCGAATGGATCGCGGCCGCCAAGGCGGAGCCGGCGGAGATCGAGGAGCTCGAGGTCGAATATTAGGCAGTCTTTCGGGGGGCTGCCCGTTTGCAGGGCGCGATTAACCTTTGTCGCCTGCCGCGGTGCTCTGACCGCGCGCGTCATTTCTTGATCTGGTACGTCGATGCTGAGCCGCATCGACATCTAGCGGTGAACAGGCCGACAACGGAGCCCGGCGGCTGATTCGGACGCGATTCGTTCGGTCCGCGTTCCGAACCTTAAAGAACGGCCGGGCCCCGTCGCATTTTGAGACAGGTCTCCTGTCTTTACACGACGCCCGCCTGCTTCACGCGGGGCAGGCGCCAGCCGATCACCGTCGCCTCTACGGCGATGCCGGCCTCATGATTCTGCCAGCGCCCGCCGACATAGCGGCAGGCAAAGGGCAGGGTGTAGGTCCCACTATGGTCTTCGCAAAGCACTTCGACCGGCATGCCAGGCGGTGGTTCTCCCTCGCCATTGAATTCGGCCAGACGTCTTTCGCGCGTCGCCATTCGCAATGATCTCCCCTCAAAAAAGGATGCGGGTCGAGCCGCCCCACTCTCCGCATCCGTCGTTAGTCCTCCACCCGGAGGAACCGCTCAAGCTCAACGCGAGAATGCGGTGCCAGTATGGTATCGTCGTGGGAGCGCGCGCCGTCTGCGCAATTTGCCGTGATCGACGTTTCCATGAGGAACCTGCATGCCCGGCCGGAATGCTTCGCTATGTGTCGCGATTTTGCTGTTCGTGACGATGTCAACGGGACGCGTCCGCGCGCAGGATGTTCCCGGCATCGAGATCTGCACGGTCGAGAAGACCTGGGAACGGCGGACGAGCTGCCTGCAAAGCAATGTCGACTTCCTCCAGAAGACGATGACCAAGCTCACCCTCGATCATCAGCAGAAGATCGACGCCGCCAATCGCCAGATCGAAGCGTTGAAAGCGACGGTGGCGGGTTTGCAGAAGACGCTCGGCGATCTCCAGTCTGCGCAGACGAAGACGGCGGAGGATCTGAAGAAGAAGCAGGACGCGCCGGCGGCGAAGGACGCAAAGGACAAGTAGATTGGGTTAGCCGTAGGCGTAACCCACCATTTTGCCGCCGCGACAGAAGTGGTGGGTTACGCTCCGCTAACCCTCCCTACAAAACTGAAGGTCTCTCACGCCACGCGATGCTGCTCCATGACGTCGCGATCCGGCTCGTATCCGAGCCCTGGTCCTTGCGGCACCGTGATATTGCCGTCGCTGTCGGTGTCGGCGGCCCCGCGCCAGAGGCACGCCGCCCGTTTCAGGTAGAACATCTCGACCAAGCCGTCGCTGCGCACCGACATCAGATGCAGCGTCGCCAGCAAGCCGGGTCCGAAATACGGTGAATGCGGAACGATCCTGACGCCGAGCTCGTCGGCGACCGCTGCAACCGCTGTGAATTCGGTGATGCCGCCGACCTTGATCACCGAGGGCTGGGCGTGGCTGACCGCGCCGGCCGCCATCATCTGGCGGAATTGATGGAGCGTGCAAGCGTTCTCACCGGCGGCGATGTCGAGCCCGCCCTGGCGGCGGACGTCGGCCAGAGTTGCAAAATCCTCCGGCGGCCAGACCGGCTCTTCCAGGAACGTCGGGCGAGCCTCCCGGCATTCTCTTGCAAATGCGATGGCCTGCTCACCGCTCAACGGACAGTTCATGTCGACCATCAGCGGGGTGTCGCCGCCGATCGCCTTGCGTGCCGCATACACGGCAGCTGTCGTGGTTTCGTGCAGCTTGATTGCGCCATAGCCGAGGCGCAATGCCTTGTCGCATTCGGCGGCGATGTTGTCGGGCGTGCCGATGCGCAGCAGGCTCGCATAGGCTGGAAGCCTCGTGCGCCTGGCCTCACCGAGCAGCCGGTGCAGCGGCACGCCCTCGGCTTTTGCCGCAAGGTCCCACAAGGCGATATCCAGCCCGGAGATCGCAAACATCGTGATGCCGTAGCGGCCGAACAGGTGCAGATGGCGCTGGATCTGCTCCATGACGGCGGGAATGCCGGCGGCATCGGGAACGTCGAGGCCGCGCGCCTGGGGCGCGATCATCTCCTCGACCGCGGTCAAGGTCGTGCGTGGACAGACATAGGCGAAGGCGTCGCCCCAGCCCGTCAGGCCACCGTCGGTCGCAACTTCGACCAGCACCATGTCGAGGCCGGTGATTGCGGAGGCGCCTTGCCGAAAGCTCGCGACACCGGCGTCGTAGGGAATCCGGATATGATGGGCCCGCACATCGGTAATCTTCATGGTGCTTCCTCCGCTGCCTCTGGTGGGCAGCTTTTTTGAGACGTCGTCGGGGTGCACAGTCTATCTGCGAATGTCGCCATGTTGCCAGCATCGGTTGCGGCGCTATGCTTTCCGGTCGAAGGATCGGTTCCATGATGGCGCGACAGCAACGCCGATCAAGCGCGGTGCGGCGGCGAGGCGCACCGTCGCCGCGCTTCGAATGAGGGCCCTTAGTTCATGAACCCAGCCCACCGCGCACTCTGGTTCATCGAAAGCCATCTCGCCGAGCCGCTCACGCTCGACGAGATTGCCGAGATCGGCGGCGTGTCGCGCTTCCACATGGTGCGCGCGTTTGCGGCGGCAACCGGCTTTCCGGTGATGCGCTACGTGCGCGCGCGGCGGCTCACGGAGGCCGCTCGTAGCCTCGCGCGCGGCGCGCCGGACATTTTGTCGCTGGCGCTGGAAGCGGACTACGGCTCCCACGAAGCCTTCACCCGCGCGTTCCGCGACCATTTCGGCGTGACACCTGAGGCGGTCAGGGCGGCGACGTGCGTCAAACACCTCAAGCTTCAGGAGCCGATCCTCATGGACTCCACCATGCTCGACAATCTCGCACCGCCCCGTTTCGAAACCGCCAAGGCCTTCCTCGTCGCCGGCCTCGGTGAGCGTATCTCCTGCGACAACGGTGCCGCCATCCCAGGCCTCTGGCATCGCTTCCACCAGGACGTCGCCGATATTCCCACGCGCGTTGGTCAGGTTGCCTATGGCGTTTGCTGCAACGGCGACGATGCCGGCAATTTCGACTATATCGCCGGCGTCGAGGTCGCCGATTTCTCCGACCTGCCGCGCCGCTTTGGCCGCATCCGCATCCCCGAGCAGCGCTATGCGGTGTTCACCCACACAGACCACGTCGCCTCGATCCGTCGTACCGTCAACACGATCTGGAATCAGTGGCTGCCGGCGTCTCACCTGAAGGCCGCCGACGCGCCGAACTTCGAGCGCTATGACGAAAAGTTCGATCCCAAGACCGGCAATGGCGGCTTCGAGATCTGGGTGCCGGTGAAGGAGTAGAGCATGATCCGGAAAAGTGTGTAGCGGTTTTCCGAAAAGATCATGCTCAAACAACAACCTAAAGCGCGATGACCAATCTCATCGCGCTTTAAAGCGCAACGCTGGCATTCCCGGCCGCTTGCTTGGCAAGCGGGAGCGACTTTGCCATAACCGCAGGCAAATCTTGCGTGCGGGGCCGACATCTCCCGTGCAAGCCAAAACAAGCCACCGGGAGGCCAAAATGTCCGATGTCCGCGTTCTCGCCACCGACCTCGAATTTCCGGAAGGGCCGGTGGTGATGCCGGACGGCTCGGTCGTACTGGTGGAGATCCGCGGGGCAAGGCTCACACGCGTTTATCCCGACGGACGGAAAGAGATCGTTGCAAAAATTCCCGGCGGGCCGAACGGTGCGGCGCTCGGCCCCGACGGCAAGATGTACGTCTGCAACAATGGCGGCTTCTCCTGGATCCCGGCGGGCAAGATGATCATGCCGGGCCCGCAGCCCGATGATTATCTCGGCGGCTCGATCCAGCGCGTGGATTTGCAGTCGGGCAAAGTCGAGACGGTGGTGACGAAGTGCGGTGAACATGCTCTGCGCGGTCCCAACGATCTCGTCTTCGACCGGCATGGCGGCCTGTGGTTCTCCGACCTCGGAAAGCGTCGTGCGCGCGAGATGGATGTCGGCGGGATGTACTATCTCAAGCCCGGCATGAGCGAGATCGTCGAGGTCGTGCACGGCGTGCTGCCGGCGAATGGCATCGGGCTGTCGCCGGACGAAAACACCGTCTACATCGCGGAGACGCCGACCGCGCGGCTGTGGGCCTATGAGCTCGCAGCGCCCGGCAGCCTGAAGCCGCGCGAAGTAATCTATCGCGGCGAGCGCGGCAAGCCGATCGCAGGGCTCGGCGGCTATCAGATGTTCGACTCGCTTGCGGTCGAGGCAAACGGCAATGTCTGTGTCGCAACGCTCGTCTCAGGCTGCATCTCGGTGATCGCGCCGGATGGCAGGCTGGTCGAGCAGGTCCCGACCGGCGACCGCGTTACCACCAACATCGCCTTCGGTGGCCCCGAGCTCAAGACCGCCTATATCACGCTGTCGGGCAAGGGCGAACTGATCGCCATGGACTGGCCGCGCGGCGGTTTGCCGTTGAATTTTTTGAATAAGTGAGACAAGCCGTCATTGCGAGCGAAGCGAAGCAATCCAGAAATCCATCCGCGGAGACAGTCTGGATTGCTTCGTCGCGGAGCCTGTCATCCGGCCCGCCAAAGGCGGGACCGGGTGGCTCCTCGCAATGACGAAGGAGAGACCATCAATGCCCTGGCCTGATCCCATTACCCTCCGCGGCGAGCATGCGCGGCTCGAGCCGCTGTCGCAGCAGCATCGCGACGCCCTGGTGGAGGCCGTGAAAGACGGAGAGCTCTACAAGCTCTGGTACACCGCGATCCCCCAGCCCGAGAACATGGCGAAGGAGATCGACCGCCGCCTTGGCTTGCAGGCCGCGGGCTCCATGCTGCCGTTCACGGTGTTCGACGCTGATGGCAAGATCGTCGGCCAGACCACCTATATGAACATCGATGCAACCAACCGCCGCGTCGAGATCGGCTCGACCTGGTACGCCAGGAGCGCGCAGCGCGGGCGGCTCAACACGCAGTGCAAGCTGCTGCTGCTGACCCATGCCTTCGAGCAGCTCAACTGCATCGCCGTGGAATTCCGCACGCATTTCTTCAATCATCAGAGCCGGCGCGCCATCGAGCGGTTAGGGGCCAGGCAGGACGGCATCTTGCGCAGCCACCAGGTGGCGCCGAACGGCACGCTGCGCGACACCGTGGTCTACAGCATCACCGCCGCCGAATGGCCGACAGTGAAGACGCATCTCCAATATCAACTCAACGACAAGCCGCGCTGACGCGGTTCGAGGCAAGATGGACAGATTCGACTATGTGATCGTCGGTGCCGGCTCGGCCGGTTGCGTGCTCGCCAACCGCCTGAGCGAGGATCAGAGCACGACCGTGTGCGTGCTCGAGGCAGGTCCGAGCGACTGGCATCCCTACATCCATCTTCCGGCGGGCTTCATCAAGACCTTCCACATGAAGAGCATCAACTGGGCCTACCAGCAGGAGCCGGGGCCCTGGACCGGCGGGCGCAGCATCTACGCGCCGCGCGGCAAGACGCTCGGCGGCTCGTCCTCGATCAACGGTCACATCTACAACCGCGGCCAGAACCTCGATTTCGACACCTGGGCGCAGATGGGCAATCGCGGTTGGAGCTATGCCGACGTGCTGCCTTACTTCAAGCGGCTGGAGAAGCGGGTCGGCGAGGGCGACGACACCTATCGCGGCCGTGACGGCAATCTCACTGTCACCACCATGGAATGGCGCGATCCGCTCTGCGAGGCCTTCATGGAAGGCGCAGTGTCGCTCGGCATTCCCCGCAACCCCGACTACAACGGCAAGACGCAGGAGGGCGTGTCCTACTGCCAGCGCACCATCGACAACGGCCTGCGCGTCTCCGGCTCGACCGCGTTCCTCAAGCCTGCGATGAAGCGGTCCAACGTGCATGTGCATACCCATGCGCACGCGACCGAGGTCGTCTTCGAGGGCAAGCGCGCGGTCGGCGTGCGCTACTTGAAGGGCGGCCGCGGCGGTCATGCCGCGGAAGTGCGCGCCAACAAGGAAGTGATCCTCGCCGGCGGCACCTATAATTCGCCGCAACTCCTCCAGCTCTCCGGCGTCGGCTCACCCGATCTGTTGCAGTCGCACGGCATTGCGGTGCGCCACGCGCTCCCGGTCGGCGATGGCTTGCAGGACCATTACGCGCCACGCACTGTGGCCCGGGTAAAGGACATCAAGACCATCAACGAACTCCGCCGCGGCTGGCGTCTCTGGGTCGAGGCGCTGAAATGGGCGACCGCGCGCCGCGGTCTGCTGTCGCTGTCGCCGACCATGGTCTATTGCTTCTGGTATTCCGGCGAGAGCCCCGATCGCTCGGACCTCCAGCTCACCTTTACGCCGGCGAGCTACAAGGAAGGCGTGCAGGGCCAGCTCGAGGACGAGCCCGGCATGACCGTCGCCTCCTGGCAGCAGCGCCCGGAAAGCCGCGGCTATGTCCGCATCCGCTCATCCGATCCTTTCGCGCCGCCGATCATCCAGACCAACTATCTCGACGCCGAGCTCGATCGCCGCGTCATCGTCGGCGGCATGAAGCTCGCGCGACGGCTTTTGAAGTCGTCGCCGCTGTCGCCCTACTACGCTTACGAGGATTTCCCCGGCCCCAACGTCAACACCGACGACGAATTCCTGCACGCCGCCACCGAGCGCGGCACCACCACCTTCCACCCCGGCTGCACCTGCCGCATGGGCCCGGCGGAGAGCACTTGGGCGGTGGTCGACGACCAGCTCCGCGTCCACGGCCTCCAGGGCCTGCGCGTTGTCGACGCCTCCGTGATGCCGCGCATGATCTCGGCGAACCTCAATGCGTCGACCATGATGATCGCCGACCGTGCCTCGGATCTGATCCGCGGCAAGCAGCCGATGGAGGCGGCGAACGTGCCGGAAAGCGCGGTGGCGTGAGGAGCGCTTCGTAGAGTGGGTTAGCGAAGCACCCACCTCTTTGCTTCCCACTTGCGAGAGAAGTGGTGGGTTACGCTGACGCTAACCCACCCTTGTATTAGCGCGATCGCTTATGATGGTGCCGTTCCGTGAGGAATGGCCCAGCCCGGGTGACGGCCCGAGCTGGGTCGCCGTTCGATCGGATCGGTACCCACCGAAGCCTTGAGGGCTGTCAGGCGTAGCAAGATCGCGATCGGCACTTCATCGGGACCCGAATGGTTGAACGAACTCAAGGTTCGCATCACAAGGGAGGGATCGACGAAGATGGCGAAGCGTACCACGATCTGTGTCGGGATCGATACCGGCAAAAGGAAGCTCGATG
>NZ_BSOW01000004.1 GCF_030160715.1 Bradyrhizobium iriomotense | reverse complement strand
CGTCATCCATGCTGGCCCCCGTTCCCCAGCATGGAGTTTGAATCAGAAATTGTCTCCTCTGGGAATCCCGATTCCGGGAAAAAACAACATGCTCTAGATCGATTTGACCAACCGCGCTCTGCCGATCCCACGTGCTACGAGGATGGCATAATACCGGTGATTTGCCCGACGCGTCAAGCCAATTTCGTAAAATACGAAGTCGCCACACCGCCAGCGCGCCGACTCCTTTGCATGGGGTTGTTTTTCAGATTTTAGTCCAGCTCGACCACCTGGCCGTTGGACAGCGAGACCCGCCGGTCCATACGGCCGGCGAGCTCCATGTTGTGGGTCGCGATCAGCATCGAGACTTGCGTCGCCTTGACGAGCTGCATCAGGGCCTGGAACACGTGCTCGGCGGTGCCGGGATCGAGGTTGCCGGTCGGCTCGTCCGCAAACAGCACCCGCGGCGCGTTGGCGACCGCGCGGGCGATCGCGACGCGCTGCTGCTCACCGCCCGACAGCTCGGCCGGGCGGTGGGTGATGCGGTCGCCGAGCCCGAGATAGCCGAGGATATCCTTGGCGCGCTTGACGCTCTCTGACCGCTTCAGGCCGCGGATCATCTGCGGCAGCATGACGTTCTCCAGTGCCGAGAACTCCGGCAGCAGCCGGTGCGACTGGTAGACGAAGCCGATCTCGGTACGGCGAAGCTGCGTGCGCTCGATGTCTGGCAGTTGCGAGGTCGGGGAGCCCCCGACATAGACCTCGCCGGAGTCGGGCGCCTCGAGAAGCCCTGCGATGTGCAGCAGCGTCGACTTGCCGGAGCCTGATGGCGCCACCAGCGCCACCGACTGTCCGGGCCAAAGCGCGAGCTTGGCGCCGTCCAGGATGGTGAGCACGTTCTCACCCTGCACGTACTGCCGCTTTATCTCGTGGAGATAAATGACCGGCACATCTTCCGCCCCCTGCTCCATCAGCCCCTCACTCGTACCGGAGCGCTTCGACGGGATCGAGACGCGCGGCGCGCCAGGACGGGTAGAGCGTCGCAAGGAACGACAGCGTCAGCGCCATGATGACCACCGCGGTGGTCTCGCCGACGTCGATCTCGGCAGGCAGGCGGGACAGGAAATAGAGCTCCGGCGAGAACAATTCCGTGCTGGTGAGCCATGACAGAAACTGCCGGATCGATTCGATATTGAGGCAGATGACGAGGCCGACGAAGAAGCCGACGAGCGTGCCGACCACGCCGATCGAGGCGCCCGTGATCAGGAAGATGCGCATGATCGACCCCTGCGAGGCACCCATCGTGCGCAGGATGGCAATGTCGCTGCCCTTGTCCTTCACCAGCATGATCAGGCCGGACACGATATTGAGCGCGGCCACGAGCACGATCATGGTGAGGATCAGGAACATCACGTTGCGCTCGACCTGAAGCGCGTTGAAGAAGGTCGAGTTGCGCTGCCGCCAGTCGACCAGGAACACCGGCCGGCCGGCGGCCTCCGTCACCGACTTGCGAAACGCGTCGATGCGATCGGGATTGGTGGTGAACACCTCGATCGCGGTGACGTCGTTGTTGCGGTTGAAATAGGCCTGCGCCTCCGGAAGCGGCATGAAGACGAAGCCGGCGTCATATTCGGACATGCCGATCTCGAACACCGCGACGATCTTGTACGGCTTGATCCGCGGCGTCGTGCCCATCGGCGTGACCGCGCCCTTCGGCGCGACCAGCGTGACGCTGTCGCCGGCATGCAGCGACAATTGGTCGGCGAGCCGCCGCCCGATCGCCACGCCCTGCCCTTCGTCGAAATTCTCGATCGAGCCCTGCTTGATGTTCTTGGCGATCGAGGTGAGGTTGTTCAGGTCGTCGGCGCGGATGCCGCGCACCAGCACGCCCGAGGCGTTGAACGGCGAGGACGCCAGCGCCTGGCCGTCGACCACGGGCGCGGCGAGCCGCACGCCGTCGACCTGGCTGATGCGCTCGGCGACGTCCTTCCAGTCGGTCAACGGCGATTCCAGCGGCTGCACCAGGATGTGGCCGTTGAGGCCGAGGATCTTGTCGAGCAGTTCTTTCCGGAAGCCGTTCATGACGGCCATGACGATGATCAGCGTGGCGACGCCAAGCATGATGCCGAGGAAGGAGAATCCGGCGATGACCGAGATGAATCCTTCCTTGCGGCGCGCCCGCAGGTAGCGCGCCGACAACATCCATTCGAACGGCGCGAAGGGCGCGGTTTGCACTGGCTCGGTCATGGTCTCATCCATCGCTCGATAATCCCATGATTCGGGGTCAATTGTGGCCGGATTGCCTGCCCCGCAAATGGCGCGGTGGATAATATTCAGGCGGTCAGGCGAGCAACCGCGTCGGCCGGCGACATGGTCTCGCGCGAGCCGTCGGCGCGCCGCTTGATCTCGACCTTGCCGTCGGCGAGGCCCTTCGGCCCGATCATGATTTGCCAGGGGATGCCGATCAGGTCGGCGGCGGCAAACTTGGCGCCGGCGCGCTGGTCGGTGTCGTCATAAAGCACGTCGACGCCCTTGGCCTGGAGCTCGGCATAGAGCTTTTCGCAGGCTGCATCGACGGCGGCATCGCCCTGCTTGAGATTGAGCACGACGGCGCGGAACGGCGCTACGGCCTCCGGCCACTTGATGCCGGCCTCGTCATGGCAGGCCTCGATGATGGCGCCGGCCAGGCGCGAGACGCCGACGCCGTAGGAGCCGCCATGGATCGGCACGTCGACGCCGTCCGGGCCCGCCACCGTCGCCTTCATCGGCTCGGAATATTTGGTGCCGAAGTAGAAGATCTGGCCGACCTCGATGCCGCGGGTGTTGAGCCGCTTGTCTTCGGGCACCTCCTGCTCGAAGCGCGCAGCATCGTGCACGTCTTCGGTCGCGGCATAGACCGAGGTCCACTGCTTGATGATCGGCGTGAGATCGCTCTCATAGTCGACGTCCTCGCCCGGCACCGGCAGATCGAGCACGTCGCGATTGATGAAGACCCCGGACTCACCGGTCTCGGCCAAAACGATGAACTCGTGGCTGAGATCGCCGCCGATCGGGCCGGTCTCGGCGCGCATCGGGATCGCCTTCAGCCCCATGCGAGCGAAGGTGCGCAAATAGGCGACGAACATCTTGTTGTAGGCGACGCGCGCGGCCGCCTCGTTCAGATCGAAGGAATAGGCATCCTTCATCAGGAATTCGCGGCCGCGCATCACGCCGAAACGCGGACGCTGCTCGTCGCGGAATTTCCATTGAATATGATAGAGATTGAGCGGCAGGTTCTTGTAGGACTTGACGTAGGCGCGGAAGATCTCGGTGATCATTTCCTCGTTGGTCGGCCCGTACAGGAGCTCGCGCTTGTGGCGGTCGGCGATGCGCAGCATCTCCGGACCATAGGCATCGTAGCGACCGCTCTCGCGCCAGAGATCGGCGAGCTGCAGGGTCGGCATCAGCACCTCGATCGCGCCGGAGCGATCCTGCTCCTCGCGCACGATCTGCTCGATCTTCTTCAGCACGCGAAAGCCGAGCGGCAGCCAGGCATAGATGCCCGCCGCCTCCTGCCTGATCATGCCTGCGCGCAGCATCAGGCGATGCGAGACGATCTCCGCCTCTTTCGGATTTTCTTTCAGGATGGGCAGAAAGAACCGGGACAACCGCATGGATACACTCGAAGAATCAGTGAGGGGTTGCAGTGAAACCGGATTGGGAGCGAAAACACAAGGCCGGGAATGAGGAAAACGCGCTAACGCGACGGAATTCCTGTCATTTTTCTGTTTCCTTTAGACGCCGGTTGAGGCCGTTGGAACCTGCCTATCGCGGCGCGACCTCGATATCGTCCTCCAGCGTGACCTTCTCGAAATCGGTCACCAGCGCATCGATGCGCACATGCCAGCGGCCGGCGAATGGCAGCTCGACCTTGCGCACGTGCCAGTAGCCGTCAGGGCCGAGCTCGGCGTCGTATTCGATAGGCTCGATGCCGCGCTCCGGCAGGCTGAGGGTCAGCGTCGCCTCTTTGGCTTGCAGAGGCGTCGCCTCGCCTGTCATGAGCTGGAGCACGAAGTCGTCGGTACCGGCCTTGCCGGGCGACACCAGGACCTGGAACATCGCCTTCTCACCATGGATATGGATCGCCAGCGGCGCCTCCGGGACGATAGCGCGCGGCGGCGGCGTGAAGCGCCAGCCGGCGACGACGGCGAAGACGGCAAGCGCAAGCACGCATTCGGCCAGGATCGAGCGCTTGAGCGCGGGCGCTGTCTTGAGGTTCTTGGCCAGCGCCGGCGTCAGGCGCAAGCGGTTGAATGCGGCCAGCGCCAGCAGCACGGCGACGAGTGCGAGCTTGATCGAGAGGATGACGCCGTATTTGGTCTCGACCAGGGCAGCAAAGCTCTCGAGCTGAATGATAGCCAACGTCAGACCCGTCAGCGCCAGGATGGCGACGACCGGCACGGCAACGCGCGAGAACCGGTTCAGGATCGGCAACATGGCGGCGGTCGGTCTCGACATCAGAACGACCAGCGGCGCCAGCGCGCCGATCCAGAATGCGATGCCGAGGCCGTGGAGAAAGATCGCCGGCCGGGTCAGCGCCTGCGGCGGTGTAGTCGCCGCGTGGCCGCTGCTGGCGAGCGACAGGCCGACGCCGGCGAGCGCGATGGCCGAGAGAACGCGTGCGCCCTGCCCGCCGCGCAGCGCGATTCCGGCAACCAGCATGGCGGCGATCGCGATCAGAAGCGCGGTGCCGGCACTGGTCCGAGATGCAATGGTCCAGGGCGCTGATGTCAGGAATGCGGTGAGCGGCAGACCAAGGAGATCGAGCCCCAACAGGGGAAGCGAGGCGATCGCACCCAGTACGCCCATGAGAAGCGCGCCACGCGGAAGGAGCATTCCGTTGGTCGACCGCGCGATCCAGATCGCAAAGAACACGCCACCGACACCCGCGAAGAGCCCGAGATAGAGCCCTATCCGCATGAGCCAGATCAGCGCGTTCACGCCGCCATCAGCAACCGTGGGGACTTGCGTCGCTGACGGCACGCCGATCGAGAAGATGACCGATCCCGCGACGGGATGGCCGTCCTGCGAGATCACGCGATAGCTGACGACCACCGTACCTTGCGGCAGATCCTGCGGCACCGCGATCGAAATGGTCTCGCCGGAGGCGCTGACGCGCGCCTCATCGCGCACCTTTCCCGTCCCGTCGATCAGCCGGATCGCCCCGGGCGTCACCACCTCGTTGAAGCGCAGCTCGACGCTCTTCGGCGCGCTCGCAACGATGCTGCCATTTGCCGGCTCGACCGAGACCAACGCCGCATGCGCCCACGCACCGGTCGCAAAGCCGATGCAGAGCAGCAGCGTCGCGAGCGCGGCGAGGACGCGCATCAGGGCTTTGGCAGCAGCTTCACGCCGGGCGCTGGCGATTTGCCCTCGTGCGAACGGGCAGCGCCCTCCGCGGGGATCTCGATCCAGCGGCTGACGCCCTTTTCGCATTCCTGCACGACCGGGAAATACAGCGTCGTGTTCGGCTTCAGGCTGTCGGTGAGAAACGTGCTGATCACGAACTCATCATAGTTGTGATCCGGAAGCTTGCCGCCCGACCACACCACCTCCTTGGCACCGGACGAGACCTTGTTGCCGTGGTAATCGTACTCGCCCGTGTACTTGCCCTCGACGACGTCGACGCTCCAGCCGGCCTTCGGCATCGGCTTCACGGCGATGACACCTTCAGGAATCTGCACGCGGATCTTCACCGTCGGCGAGCCGGCGCAGCCATGCGGCACGGCGAACACGGCCTTGTAGGACCCGCCGGCGATGGCCTGCTTGGTTTCCAGCGAGACGTGTGCGCTTGCGGCCGTGGAAATGAGCCCGGCGGAGATGATCAGATAGGTTGCCTTCGACATACGATGCCTCGTGTTCTCAGAGTTTTATTGCGACGCCAGCAGCTCGCGAGACGCGCTCCGCTTCCGAAATCAGTTCCTGCCGACGCTTTTGCACGTCGCCGACCAGCGCGGGCCCGGCCTGCTCGGGCGAGCCACAGTTGAACGGCGGCTTAGGATCGTATTCGAGAAGGAGCTGAATTCGCTTTGCGGTCTCCTCGCCTGAAAGCCGCGCCGCGATGGTCAGCGCGAAGTCGATGCCTGCCGTGACGCCACCAGCGGTCATGCGGTTGCGGTCTTCGACGACACGATCGGTCCGCACCACGGCGCCCATGTGCGCAAGGTAGTCGCGGACGTACCAGTGCGAGGTTGCCTGATAGCCTTTGAGGAGGCCAGCGGCACCGAGCAGCAGGGAGCCGGTGCAAACGCTCGTGACGAGGCGCGCAGCGTTGCCCTGCTCCCTGATGAATTCGACGGTCTGGGTATCCTGCATCGCCGCAATGGTCCCCTTCAGCCCGCCCGGCACGAACAAGACATCGAAACTCCTCGGCGCCTTGTCGAATGTCGCCGTTGGCGCGACCGGCAGCCGGACATCGGTGACGACCGGTTGCTCCGTCTTCGCGAGCAGATGAACCTCCACCTGCATCATGTTGAACGCCGTGAGCGGGCCGGCCAGATCGAGCAGGATCATGTCGGAATGGATCAACAACCCGACTCGCAGGCGGGCAGACGGCGCCGGCTGCGCAAGGGCGGCCGGCGCAATCAGGTTGAGCAAGGACGCCGCCGCCAGGCTCGTGTTGAACTCTCTTCGATCCATACGCCTTCTCCAATGCGTTCAGTTAATCAAGATTGGCGAGACCAAATCGACTTCGTCCGCTTCCGAGAGGCGTATGTTCAATCCCATGTTCCAGCGCCCGCCGGAGGGCACCGATAGCGTGGCGCGCCACTGGTCGTCGCTGGTATGTTCGGCCGTGGCTTCGATCGGCGCGCTGCCCGCTTGCGGATTCGTCAACCTGACCGAGACGCCCATGGCGGCGAGCGGCGCCTCGTCCGTCGTTTCCAACTGGACCGTGATGACGACTGGTCCAGCTCGTCCGGGTGAGATCGTCACGTTGGCCATCGCCTTCTCGGTGTGCAGATGGGTGAAGAAGCTCTCGTCATATGTCGCGGCGGCCGTCGGCGCCGCGGCAATCGATATCAGGACGACCGCGGCGACAACGCCGAGCGCGAGGTTCGTGATGGATCGACGCACCGTCATGGGAATTAAGACCCTACTCATCACATCTTCATTCCCGAGTGATCCGGCATTTTTTTCATGTCCATGTGACCGGAATGACCGGCATCGCCGGGTGCCTGCGCGCCGACGGCCTGGACGTCGAGGGTCACGGCCACCTTGCCGGCCTTCTCGAACTGAAGCGTGACCGGGACCTTGTCGCCCTGCTTGAGCGGCCCCTTCAGCTCCTGCATCATCAGGTGATAGCCGCCCGGCGCGAGCTTGACGGTCTTGCCCGGCTCGATCGCGAGGCCCTTGTCGAGCGGGCGCATCTTCATCACGCCGTTGTCCATCGCCATCTCGTGAACCTCGATCTTGCCGGCGATCTCGGCCGAGACGCTGATCAGCTTGTCGGCCGCGCTCCCCTTGTTCTCGATCGTCAGATAGCCGCCGGCGACCTTTGCGCCGCCGGGCGTGGCACGGCTCCAGGCCTGCGTGATGACGAGATCGCCGGCTTTGACGTCGTCGGCGCGGCAGGGCGCGGCGAACGCCAGGGCCGAGAGCGCGGCGAGCGCGAGGATGCGTGAGAGCTTGTTCATGTGGCTACCTTTCTTTTCATCGTTGCGTCCATCCCACCCGTCAGAAAGTGTACTTGCCGGCAAGAACGAAGGTTCGTCCCGGGAACGGATGGAACAGGAAGTACTGGTAGTTGAAGAGATTATCGATGCCGAAATCGAACGAGAAATTCTTCGTCGCGTTGTAGTGGATTTTCATGTCGACGACGAAGAACGGATCGAACGCCTGGTACACGTGGGGAACGACGTCGGTATTGTCGAGGGTTGCATACTGCTTGCCGGTGTAGCGCGCCGCAACGGTGTAGACCCAGCTCTCGTTCGGACGATAGCTGACGCCGACTTTCGCGCGCCAGTCCGGAACATACGGCACGCGTTTGCCGACGACGGTGGTCGCTCCCGTCCAGCTCGGGTCCGAGATGATCCTGGAATCGACATAGGTCACACTGCCAAAGAGCTGTAGGCCGCTGATCAGGACATTGTCCTTGTCGGCCGACAGTTCGACGCCTCGCATGCGAATGGCGGCGACATTGCTGACCGCCGTCTGGAACGACTGGTTTCCGGCCACGTCCGTCACGGTGGTGGTCTGCGAGATCAGCGCGTTGTTCGTGCGTTCGCCGAAAACCGTGAGCCTGGCCCGGCCGTCCTGCCAACGTCGTTCGAGATTGAGCTCGCCGGTGAAATCCTGCTCGGGCGCGAGCCGAGGATTGGCAAGGTAGGTGACGTTGCTGACGGAAATATTCTGATAGAGTTCCGTCACCGTCGGGTAACGATACGCCTCGCCGAAATTCGCCGTGATATTCCAATCCTTGTTGGGATCATACGACAGCGAGAGCTTTGGCGAGAAATTGGTCGACGAGAGAGAGGGCTGTTGCGTCCTCGTCACCGACGTGATGGCGCCGGCGCCTGTCGCCGTCGTGTTGACGTTGAGACCATCGAGCGCCTGCCAGCTCTCCAACCGTCCACCGAGCGTCAGCTTGACGTTCGGAATGATCTTCCAGGCGTCCTGTACCCAGAGCGCCTCGGTTCGCGTCTCGCCGATGCCCGTTGAGTAGAGCAGCCCGTTCCCCGTCGAAGGAGCCGTGTACCAAACCGTGGAGGCATAGACGGGGTTCTCGAGCCTGTAGCGGTCGCCGTGAACGCCGAAGCTGACCTCATGCGGACCGTCGATCCCGTCGGGACGCCAGATGCCCTTGGCATCTGCATTCTGCCAGTTGGTGCCATCCATCCGCGTCACCTTGCCGTTCAGCGAATAGCCGAGCCCGGGCGAGGCCACGACGGTGTACGGATTGAGAAGAATATCCTGAAGGTAATTGTAGCTTGATGCCGAAAGATCAAAATCAAAGACGCCCTTGGTATCGCTCCGAAGCGAGACGGCGTTGCTCACATGGAGCTCGTCCCAGGTGTACTTGTTGGGAGCAAATCCCGAGAGACCTGCAAATGTCGGCTGGCCCGTCACGGTCGATCTCAGATAGGTCTGCGGCTCCGAGGTCTGGTGATTGTTCCAGACTGCGAACGAATAGGTCGCCTGCACCAGCGGGGTCACGTCGTAGGCGAGCCTGATATTCCCCGACGTCTGCTGCGAGTGCGCCACCGCGCCGGCGCCAACGACATCCGCCACCCCGCCGGTCCGGCTCGGTGCGATGAAGGTGCCCGTCGTCTTGGCCGGGACCGAGCCATTCGTCACGTAACTCAGCGGCTGCTGATAGCTGTCACGATAGTTGGCGCTGATGAGCCACGACAGTGCACCGTCGCGGTTGCCCGCGGCCGCACTGGTCTGGCTGGTGACATAAGTGCTGCTGGTGCCGTACTGGCTCCAGGGCATCACCGAGACCGTTTCCTTGGCCGTCGCAAACGGCTTGTCCGGCATCTTCGAGGTGATCAGCAATACGCCGCCGATCGAGTTGCCGGGGTAGGCCGCGGCGAACGGACCGTTGAGATAGTCGACCCGGCCGATCGCTTCCGGCACGATCAGATTCCACTTCGGCGAGGCTCCCGAGTTGTTGTTGCCGATCAGCGCCGAGATCAGGAGATCGTCGTAATAGATCAGCGTGCGCGCGCTGGAATTCAGGCCCCAGCTTCGCGTCGCCAGCACTGCCTGGTTATCGCCGTCGTGCCGTTTCCGCACGAACAGGCTCGGCATGTATTTGACGGCGTCCTCGGGATCCCTGAGGTTGATCGTCTCGTCGATCTCCTTGGCGGTGATGCTGAAGGAACGCTGGGGAAGTTGATAGCGCGCCACAGCCGGCGGGGTTTCCAGCGAGGCACGAGCGGTGCCGGCGCCCTGCCCGCCGGTGGCAACGGCCGCAGGAGGCCCTTCCACAGAGCTTACAGGTTTCGCGCTCCGGTTTCGCACTGCCGTGACGGCCGGCTTGCGCGGCTTAAGTGGTGCCGCAATTGGCGCATCGACCGTCACCGGCGGCAATGCGCTTTCGCCGCTCTGGGCGGCGGCTCCGCTCAACGACGTGAGCAGCGCGGCCTGAACGGCAACGACGCTCACGCCGCAACGGGCATGACGAAGTAACATTGAAATTTCCTGACGCCGGCTTTCTCTCCGGCTATTCGACAGCAACGATCGCCGGCGGACGCGCCGCCGCGATCACGGGGGGTCGTCAGGAAAATTGAGGTGGTGCGCGCGCCTGCGTGTTCGAGCCGCGGTGGGGCTCGGCGACACGATCTGCTGCGTCGCGCCATGCCACGCATTCGGAAGGTCGGACAGGTGTTGCGAAGACGGTCTGCGGCGCATCGAGAGACGCGCTCGCCTGTGCCAGGCAGCAGAGCGAGCAAGCGCCGGCATGTGAGCCGGGCGGACTGGTCCGGTCGTCGATGCCTGCGCCCGAACCGCCATTCGCGTGGCAGATGACGGCGTTTTGAAGCGGATCGGCGACCACAACGCCGGCTGCCCAGCAGGCGGCGATCGGCGCCAGCACCTGCATCGCCAATGCGATCAGGACCAGGGGTAAGTATTTTTGCAGCCGCGCCCGCATCCGCCGAACCATCCGTTCGCTTACTAACTAGACACGATCCGCCATGGAGTCGAGATCGCTTTTTTCACCAGATTGACGCAGAACAACCATTCAGTTCACCAAGTGTATCGCGGGATGCATCGTGCCAAGCATCCCGACAATGGTCAAAATGGCAAGGCCGAGAGCGAGCTCGACGCTGCTGTTGCGTGTAAGCCAGCGCAGCGCGCCGCACTCGGCCGAGACAAGCCGCGGCGTCAGCACCAGCCGGTTGACCAGGGCGAGCACCAGCATGAGCGTGAACAGGCCAAGCTTGAGCAGCAGCAGCCGTCCATACGCAGTGACGACCAGCGCGTGAACTGAGCCTACCAGGACGGCGGCATTGATGAATCCTGTGAACAGCAGCGTTGCCACGCTGACCATGCCCATGATCGAAAATCGGCCCACGACGTCGCGGGCGAGCGAAATCGCCTTGCTTCGGCGGGCCGCAGCCACGAACAGGATTAATGACGCCAAGCCGCCGATCCAGGCCGCGGTGGCCGCCAGATGCAGCGCATCCGCGGCCAGATGCAGATAGCCTGCCACGCCAGTGGTCGAGCCGGCATGGCCGCTCCAGGCAAGGCTTGCGGCAAATGCGAGCGCAGCCGCAAATCCACCCCATCGCGCGATTGCCATGCGATCATAGACGAGGGAAGCCGCCAGACAGATCGCAAGGCCTGCTCGAAGCGTCGTCACCTGCCCGAACTGCGTTTCGTTGATCACCGTCGACAACACATCCGCGGACATTGCCGCATCGAGCGGCATCCCGCTCATCGAGGCGGCCTGAAGCAATAGCCAGATCGCTCCGGAGACCACCGACATGCCAAGACCGAGCCACGAGACCCACAAGGTGGGAGCCTCGAACGACACGGCCGCGGCCCGTTTCGAACGCGCGACCGGCGCAGCGACGACGGTCCGAAACATGACGTCTCCGACCATGATCGCGGTTGCCGCGAAGTGCACGGCGCGCGTTGCGACCAACGGCGCTTCGGCTGCTGACCAGTCCATCCGCAGTCAGGCCTTCATGGACCGACCTGGAAGGTGAAGCTGCCATCCGTCGTGTGGGTGTCCACGGACAGCACGTGCCAGTTCACGTGGTACGTGCCTGCCCCTCCCGACTTCAGCGGGATCGACATCTGGTTGCCGCTGACGCGCGCCTTGCCGGCGTCGACGCGCTGACCGGAGGGACCCGTGACGCTTATCGAGCTGAACGCGCCCTCCAGTTTCTGGGTGAACCAGAGCGTCACCTCGCGCGGGGGGCTTGCCACCTTGTTGCCGACGCGTGGCTCGGCGTGGTCGAGCTCGGCATGGGCGCTTGCTTTGCCAGGCGCCAGCGAAGTCAGCAAGAGGACCATGAACAGTATCGTTGACCCGAGGGATGAGCGTCGCATCGGTCAATTCCTTGCGAAGGGGTTGGCGGATTGGACCGGGCCACCGAAAAGCGGCTTGCCGATGCCGCGGGGATCAATGTCGTCGAGATAGAAGTGCAACTGTCCGATCACGCCGACATGCGTCCCGCTTTGCCGATTGATCGGAATCAGCGCCTCAACGCCCACCTGAAACTTGCTGCCGACCCAGATCACGCCGGGGTTGATGGTGCCTGTCGTCGTCGTGCCCGAGGTGAGCGTGTTCGCAATCGGTGTTTGCAGATTGGCTTCGACCAGCGGGATCAGGTGATTGACGAACTCCGGTAGGCCAAGATCCACGACGGCGGATTTCAGGTAGGGCATGCTGTACTGGATCGTTGCACCCCAATTCAGCACGCGCGGATGAAATTCGGTATCGGCACCTAAGGCGCCGGAGTCGGGATCGATCCCGAACGTGGTCGTGAAATTCCTCGCAGGAATCGCGTAGCCGACCTGGCCGGTGACGGCGACAGGACGAAGCCAGGAGAACGTGTCCGGTAGGTCGCCGAAGCCTTTGCCGAACCAGAGCATCGGCGTGTACGTGTTGAAGGGATCGGCACCGACATTTTGCGCGCCGGAGCCACCCCATTCGACGTTGAGGCCGACCGACATCACGAATTCATGCGCGGGATCCTTGAAGACCCGGTACTTGAACGTGGTCTCCAGGTTCTGAAATCCGTTGGCGCCGGGGACGGTCGGGTCCGTCGGATTGAGAAAGGTGTAGGTCGAGCCGAACGACACCGCAAAATCCTCGGTGATGCGTTTGGAGAACTCGCCGGAGATGTCGCGCTGCCGGACGGGCGGAACGTCGCCAGTCTTGAAGCTATCGACCGTGGGAATCGACAGCTCATCGTTGACGCCGGGATCATCGATGCCCAGCGTTGCCGGAAAGAAGCGATTGCCAACGAACTCGTGGGCAACGCTTCCCGGATGAGGGACGAGCGCGAGGGCGAGCCCCAGAAGGCCCGCACGCATATGACAGATGGACATTTGAGAACCTCCGCGAAGCTGACATGCGAATTCGGCGGCCGGTTGGCCGCCAGGCTCAAGTCAACTGCGGAGGTGCTCGTGCGCGGGCGTTGGATCCGCGGTGCGATGTGACCGCGGCTGCCGCCTGCTCATGCCAGAGCACGGGCTCGGCGAGCCGGAACGGATTCGCGAACGTGGCCTGCGGCGAATCAAGCGAGGCATTGGCCTGCGCCAGGCAGCAGATCGAACAGCTTCCGGCATGCGTCGCCGGCACATCGGTTTGGCCGGCAGCACCCGCGCCCGATGCATCGGTGCTGTGGCAGATCACCGCATTCTGAAGCGGATCGACGACCGCAAGACCCGCGGCCCAGCAGGCGGCAATCGGCGCCAGCACCTGCATCGCGAGAGCGAGCAGGACCAAAGGCAGGAACTTTTGCAGCCGCGCGCGCATTGGCCGAACCATTCGTTCACCCGGCAACTAAACACCGCGCCGAGCCCGAGTCGAGGTCACTTCGCCGGTCTGCTTGCGCGATCACAAATTTCTCGAAAACTGTGTTCGCCGCGCCCGTCCGCGGGGTGACGATCCGGCATTTGAGGCAGATGCGGGGCGACCTCATATCCACATATTTCTTATATTTGTCATATACTTAGGATGGCAAAAAGTCCGATCATTTCGTCAGCTGCTCGAATTTTGAACAATCGTTGCCGAAAATGATGACAAGTGAGAAAAGTTGATCTAGCATCTCTTTGCTCAGGCTGGCCGCGAGGTCGAAGTCTGGTGGTCCAAGTCTCGGGAGGAGCCCCTGGCGCGCAAAACGCAGCGTCGCCCCGTCAATCAAGATCAAATCGCAGATATCGGGGATAATAGGGTCGACACAATTTTTGAGCGGGGCTAGGGCCCCGCTCTCTTTTTTTGTGCCGGCGCCCAACGCGGGTGGACGCTTCAGCCAATCCAATCGAGAGAAGCTTCGAGCTTGCGGCGACGCGTTGCGACGATCTGACGCCGCTCGTCTATCAGCGGCTGTTTGCCGAGCATCCCGAAGCGCAGGCGATGTTTCGCAAAGACGGCCACGACCTGGTCCAGGGGTCGATGCTCGCACTCACGATCGAGGCGGTCCTCGATTTCGCCGGTGAGCGCCGCGGACATTTCCGCATGATCCAGTGCGAATTGTCCTCGCACGATGCCTACGGCACACCACAAGAGTTGTTCATCGAGTTCTTTCGCGTGATCCGTGATGTGCTGCGTGAGCTGCTGGGCGACGAATGGTCTCCTGATACGGATGAAGCCTGGAAGCAACTGCTCTCCGAGATCGCTGCTTTCGCCGGCATCCCGGCCTAACTCTCTTTGCGTTGCACCAAGGCGCAGCGTCGCTGTCGCGATTGCAGAGTGGGTAGCGTGAACTCATCGATTGTGAGACACTGCCCGCCTTGGTAGCGCAAACAATGACGCTGCCAACGATAAAATCATGGGAGCGAGCGATGTCCGAGACGAAAGATTTCTCGACAACCAGGCGCGATCTTCTTCAGGCGGCAACGACCGCCGGCGCCGCGGCGGCCATCCTCGGCGGCATGGGGATCAACCCTGCACTTGCAGCCGAGATGGGACGTTCGGAGAAGCCGTTGAAGGCGGCATTCTCCAATGCAGGCCTCCAGGCCACCTGGTGTGCGCAGGGCAAGCAGGCGGCGGAGTTCTGGGGCAAGCTGTTCAACGTCGACGTGACCTGGTTCGACGGCCAGCTCGACGCGGTGAAGCAGCGCGCCGCCATCGACAACATGGCCTCGCAGAAGTGGGACTTCGTGGCGATCCAGGCCTTCGGCATCGGCACCCTCACCCAGCCCGTGCAGAAGATGATCGATGGCGGCACGCCCGTCATCGACATGGACACGCTGATCGCGCCGCTCGATCAGATCAACGTGCATTCCTTCCTCGCCCCCGACAACGAGTTCATGGGCGCGTCCGTCACGCAGGCGCTCTGCAACGCGATGGGCGGCAAGGGCAAGATCATCATGACGCAGGGCGCGCTCGGCCATACCGGCGCACAAGGCCGTGCCAAGGGCTTTAACTCGGTCGTCAAGCAATTCCCCAACATCGAGGTGCTCGACACCCAGCCGGCCGATTGGGACGTCTCCAAGACCGCGCGCCTGTGGGAGACCTATTTGACCAAATATCCGCAGATCGATGCGGCCTTCTTCCACAATGACGATATGGCGCTCGCGGCCTACAACATCATGAAGGCGCGCAACCGCACCAACATCCTGATCGGTGGCGTCGATGCCATGCCGCCTGCGATCCAGGCGGTGAGCGAAGGACGCATGTTCGCGACCGTGCGCAATCCCTCCTGCCGCATCCATGGCGGCGCCATCATCGCGGGTGTTGCCGCGGTGGTCGGCGGGGAGAAGAGCGGCCAGGGCATTCCGAAGAGCGTGGTGACGGACGGCCCGGTCGTGACCAAGGCGAATGCCGCCGGCATGCAGTGGATGGAAGATCACTTCCTGATCTGATTCCTCCATGCCCGAAGGCCGTTCGCCGATCCTGGAACTACAGGGCATCACGAAGAGCTTTGGCGGCGTCGAAGCGCTTCGTGGTGTCGATTTCGCGCTGTACGCTGGCGAGATCCATGGTCTCGTCGGTGAGAACGGCGCCGGAAAAAGCACGCTGATGAAGATTATCGCCGGCGTGCACCCGGAATACTCGGGACGCTTCCTGGTCGACGGGAAGGAGACTCGGTTCCGCTCGGCCCGCGACGCGCATGCGGCCGGCATCGCCATGGTGCATCAGGAGCTCAGCGTTGCGCCGGACCTCTCGGTCGCCGAGAACGTCTTCCTCGGCAACCAGCCGACCAGCCGGCTTGGGCTCGTGCAATGGCGGCGCATGGCGCGCGAGGCCGGCGAGCAACTCGCCCGCTTCGGCATCGACGTCGACCCTATGACACGGCTCGGCGACCTCCCGATCGGCCTCCAGCAGCTCATCGAGATCGCCCGCGTGCTGTTCTCCGGTGCGCGCATCGTCATCCTGGACGAGCCGACCTCCGCCCTTTCTCCGCCCGAGGTCGAGCGCCTCTTTGCGACGCTCCGCCGATTGCGCGACGAGGGCACCGGCATCGTCTTCATCTCGCATTTCATCGAGGACATTTTGCGCGTGTCCGACACGGTGACCGTGTTCCGCAACGGGCGGAAGGTCGCCGAGACCGCGGCCAGCGCGACCACCAAGGGCGCCCTGATCGAAGCGATGATCGGCCGCGGCGGCGAGGCGCTCGAGCACAGCTACACCGACGACCTCATGCTGCCGCGCTCCGACGGCGGGCCGGTCGTGCTGAAGGTCGATCAGCTTTCGCTCGCGCGCAGCCTCCAGGACGTCTCGTTCGAGGCGCGTTCCGGCGAGGTGCTGGGCATCTACGGCTTCATGGGCTGCGGGCAGCAGGAGCTGTCGCGCATCCTGTTCGGCAAGCTGAAGCCGGACAGCGGCACGCTGGTCGTCGACGGCGCGCCAAAATCCTTTGCCTCGACCGCGGCCGCGCGGCGCGCAGGCGTGGCGCTGGTGCCCGAGAGCCGGCGCGCCATGCTGTTCCACCAGGAGCCGGTCTACAAGAACATCTCGATCAGCATTCTGGATCGCATTTCGGCTATGCTGCTCAAACCGGCGCAGGAGCGAGACATCGCCAAGCGCCAGGTCGAGCAGTTGCAGATCAGGCCGCCGGTGGTCGGCCTCGACCTCGGCATGCTCTCCGGCGGCAACCAGCAGAAGGTGGCGCTGGCCAAATGGCTGACCTATCCGCCGCGCCTGCTCGTGCTGTGCGAGCCGACCCGCGGCATGGATGTCGGCGCCAAGAACGACGTCATCAACATCGTGCGCGACCTCCGCGCCAAAGGCCTTGCCATCATCGTGCTGTCGACGGAGCCGGAGACGGTGCTGTCGCTGGCCGACCGCATCCTCGTGCTCAAGCGCGGCGCGGTGGTGCGCGAATTCAAGAACGAGCCGGTCAGCAAAGACCGCCTTCTGGAGGCGGCGTGACGGAGAAGCACAATGGCGAGCAGTGAAGCAGTATCGGGAGCGGCCCGGCGGCCTCGCGGCGTCGGCTCCTTCCTGCGATCGCAGATGCGCAACATCGCGCCGTTCTTGACGCTGATCTTCCTCAGCCTGTTCTTCGCCTTCGCAAGCCCCTCCTTCGCCACGCTGGACAATCTGGGCAACATCCTCACCCAGGTCTCGGTGACCGGCGTGATCGCCGTCGGCCTCACCTTCGTGATCCTCTGTGCCGAGATCGATCTCTCGATCGCCAGCATCGCCAACGTCACGGGCATTGCGGTCGCCTATTTCACGGTGCAGGAATCCTACGTCAACATCGCCAACGTCCCGCTCCCCGGCGCCGTCGCGATCCTGCTCGCGCTGCTGCTCTGCGCGGCTCTCGGGCTCGTCAACGCGCTGGGGCTGACCGTGATCGGTATCCCCTCCTTTATCATGACGCTGGCCATGATGCAGATCGCGGCCGGCATCTCCGCGCTGCTGGTGCGCGGCCAGATCGCCTACAAGGTGCCCGACCTGATCACAACGCTCGGCTCGGGCTCGATCGGCGGCATTCCCTGGATCGTCATCGTCGCCGCCGTGATGCTGCTCGCAGGCCACCTGGTGCTGACCTACACGCGCTTTGGGCGCTACGTCTACATGGTCGGCGGCAACCGCGAGGCGGCCGAATATTCCGGCCTCAACGTCAAGCTGATCCTCGGCGTCGTCATGGTGATCTCGGCGGTGTGCTCGGGGATCGGCGGCATGCTCGGCGTCGCCCATTTCGGCAGCGCGCAGCAGAATGAGTTCGACACCTATCTGCTCGACTCAATCGCCGCGGTCGTGGTCGGCGGCACCAGCCTGTTCGGCGGCCGCGGCGGCATCGGCAACACCATCGTCGGGCTCTTCGTTCTCGGTGTCCTGAATAACGGCCTCGACCACGTCAACATCGACAGCTTCCTGAAGATCCTGATCCGCGGCCTGATCCTGCTGGCGGCCCTGATCATCAACGTCTATGCGCAGCGGCTCAGGGAGAAGGCGGCGGAGTAGGCAACTCTCGAAAGGCCGGTGCCCACCCCGTTATTGCGAGCGCGGCGAAGCAATCCAGGGGTATAGGAACGCGGATTAACTCTCGGCCTTGGCATTCGATGGGAGCCGCGAGAAGCGGAAATTGCAGTGGCTCGCGCCGCCCGCCAGCGTTTGTGTCCGTTCCAAGCGGATGCCTCGCGTCGCATAGGCGTCGAAATCGAGCCCGCAGATGTTCGGCAGGATGTCCTTGTCTCCATGGCGCGCCGCGAGTTTGCAGAAGCCGCAAGCCTTGTAGTTGATGCCGAATTCAAAGCTGTCCTGCGGACCCGGCTCGACGAAATCGTAGACGAAGTCGTCCGGAAACTCTTCCTGATGGACTTTTGTAACGCTTTTTGCCGCCTGCTCGCGTAGCAAAGCCTGGTTCTCCGCCGACATGAACTGACGTCCCGAGGCCAGACGCTCCGCTTCCGGCACGGTCAGCAATTGCGCCTTGTAGATTTCCCGCTCGATCTCGCCGATCACGGGCACCGGCACGCCGTGCCGCCGTAGCACCCGGCTGATGGCCATGAAGCCCGTCAGGCGCATGAAGAAATCGCTCATGCGGCTTGCCGCGCCACCGACATAGGGCATCTGGGTAAGCACGATCTCGAATTCGTCCATCACCTCCCGCCTGACCCCGTCGATATCGGAGAGATACGCGCGCTCGCGGAGCAACGCTTCGGCAAGGTCGAGTCGCTCGCGCATCGCGGCCCCCATTGCGCCCCGATGCGTCTGGTAGAAGGGATGCATCTCAGCCATTGGACACCTGATCAATTCGCTCGTTACGGACCGACCGTATCCGGTGACATCGCCGCGGCGCAAAGCATTGTTGCTGCGGTTCAGCGCAAGAAAATCTATTGCAAGGCCGCGGCCTATCGGTGTCAAACTGAAGCGCGATGACCTACACCCTTCCACCACTCAACGCGCTCCGCGCCTTTGAGGCCGCCGCCCGGCATCTCAGCTTCAAGCTGGCCGCGCACGAGCTGCACGTGACGCCTGCCGCCGTGGGGCAGCAGGTGAAAGCGCTGGAGGCACGCCTCGGCGTACGCCTGTTCGAGCGGCTGCATAAGCAGCTCATCCTGACCACGGCGGGTCAGGCCTATCTGCCCGGGATATCCGACGGTTTTCGCCACATTGCGGAGGCGACCTCGCAATTGAAACCGGCCGGTGCGGTGCTGCTGCAATTGGGGGTCCATGGCAACCTCGACCTGCGCCGCCTCGAATTGGCGGAGTTTCGCAGCGCGCATGCGGACATCGGTTTGCGAGTGCTGCAGCCGGCCGGCTTGCACGAGCTGGTCGAGGGCAAGGTCGACCTGCTGATCGCCCGCGGTCTTGGCCACCATCCGGGCTATCGCTGCGACCGGGTCAATGAGGGATCGGGCCTCGGTGATTGGCTGATTGCGCCTGAAGGCACTGCGGACTGCCCCGAGATCGTCTGCTTCCGCGAATGGCTGCGCGCCCTCCCAGCCGAGAACCCGCTCGCAAACCGCCGCCCCTCATCTGGTCGGCATCAGCGGGAGTTGAGACGCGTCTGAAGCAGCAAGAGCTCGCCGTCTAAAGCCCGCAACAGACGCACTGTCCAGTTTAAGGACGTTGGCCCTCGGCCGACGCCAAAGCCGCCTGCCCCGCAATCTCGTCACTTCGCCAACACCTTACCGCGTGTCCATCGTCCCGCGCTTCCAGCGACGGCCCAGGCTCGCGACGACACACGGCTTCGGCGTAGCGACAGCGCGGGCTGAACGCACATCCGTCCGGTGGATTGAGCGGATTGGGAAGGTCGCCCCCTGTCGTAGCTAACGGTGCATGGTGCAGCGGATCGGGGATTGCTGAGATCAGGGCTTGCGTATACGGGTGCGCCGGCCGTTCGAAGATTTCGCGCCAATCGCCATTCTCCACAATGCGGCCGAGATACATGACTGCGACCCTGTCGCTCATGTGCTCGACGACGCCGAGGTCGTGGCTGATCATGATGTAGGAGAGACCGAGCGTGTCTTTCAATTCCAGCAGCAGATTGATGATCTGGGCGCGGATCGAGACATCAAGCGCCGATACGGGCTCGTCGCAGATGACGATTTTGGGATTGAGGATCAGGGCACGCGCAATGCCGATGCGCTGGCGCTGGCCACCGGAGAACTCGTGCGGGTAGCGGTCGGCCTGTTCGGGGCGCAGGCCCACATGCCGCAGCATCGTCGCAACGCGTCCCTCGATCTCGCTTGTTGCGGTCACGCCATGCACACGCAGGGGATCTTCAAGCGTGCGGCGAACGGTCTGGCGTGGATTGAGCGAGGCGTAGGGATCCTGAAACACCATTTGGACGATGCGGGCCAGCGACTTTCGATCCCCGGATTGCCTGCTCGTCACGACCTGCCCGTCCAATACAATGCGGCCGCGTGTCGGCGTCAGCAGGCCAAGGATCGAAAGCGCCACCGTCGACTTGCCGGAGCCGGACTCGCCGACGAGGCCGAGGCATTCGCCTCGCTTCAGCTTGAGATCGACACCATCGACGGCGCGGAGCAGCCGCCGGCCGCGGCCCAGCAAGCCGCCGCCCAGCGGAAAATGAACCGCAAGATCCTCGACACTGAGAATGAGATCGTCGTCCGGCCTGCCCCGCGGTTCATGCATGGTGGTAACACCTGACGAAACCGCCGGCCTCCAGGGAGTCCGTCGGCGGCGCGACTACCCGGCAAATATCGGTCGCCTGCGCGCAGCGCGGATTGAACCGGCAGCCATCCGGGAAATTCGTAATGGCCGGGACGACGCCCGCAATCTCCTTGAGCCTGGTGCGGCCAAGCGCTGCGCGGCTGCCCAACCGCGGCAGCGAGGCGACCAGGCCCTGCGTATAGGGGTGCGAAGGTGCGCGAAAAATATCGGCCGAGCCGCGCTCCTCGACAATGCGGCCAGCATACATGACGGCGACGCGGCGGCAGACATTGGCGACCAGGCCGAGATCGTGGCTGATCATCAGGATCGCCGTTCCCCTCTCGGCGCATAGATTCCGCATCAGCTCGATGATTTCGGCCTGCACGGTCACGTCGAGCGCTGTTGTCGGCTCGTCGGCGATCAGAAGATCCGGACCGCATGCAAGTGCGATGGCGATCATGACGCGCTGGCGCATGCCGCCGGATAGCTGGTGCGGGTAATCCTTGACGCGCCGCTCTGGCGCGGGGACGCGGACACTCGCCAGTGCCTCGACCGCCAGCTGGTTGGCTTCCCGCCAGCTTTTTCCCTTATGCAGCACGAACATCTCGGCAATCTGCCGGCCCACGGGCGAGACCGGGTTCAGCGCCGTCATCGGCTCCTGGAAGATCATCGCGATGCGATTGCCGCGCAGCTCCCGTTGCCTGGCGGCTGAAAGATGCTGGATCTCCTGCCCCTCGAAGCGGATGACGCCGCCACCGATCGACAACGGCTGCCGCAGCAGGCCGATCAGAGCGAGTGCCGTAATGCTCTTGCCGCAACCGGATTCGCCGACAAGCCCGAACGTCTCGCCACGATCGATACGGAATGAAATGCCCTCGGCCGCCGCAACGCGCCGCGTTCCATCGTCGAGATCGATGCGCAAATCCTCGACCTCGATCAGCGGCGGGCCCGTCATGTGCGCCGGCTCCGCGATTGTGGATCGAGAATGTCGCGCAGGCCATCGCCGAGCAGGTTGAGGCCGAGCACCGTCAGGAAGATGGCCAGGCCGGGAAAAACCGAGAGCCACGGCGCCGTCGTGATCTGGTCGCGGGCTTCCGACAACATGCTGCCCCAGCTTGGATAGGGCGGGCGGACGCCGAGGCCGAGGAACGACAATGCGGCTTCGGACAACACCGCGCTGCCCATTCCAAGCGTGCCGATGACGATGATGGGTCCGAGCATGTTCGGCAGCAGCTGCGTGATCATGATGCGCAGATCGCCGTAACCAAGCACGGTTGCGGCCTGCACATAGCCCTGGCTCTTGAGCGACAGCGCGGAGGCACGTGCGATCCGGCACGTGAAGGACCAATTGGTCAACCCGAGTGCGATGAGCAGGCTCGTAAGGCCGGGGCCAAGCACCGCCATGATGGCAAGCGCGAAGATCAGCGAGGGGATCGCGAGCATGAGATTGGTCAGGGCGTTGACGACATCGTCCCACCAGCCGCCCCAATAGCCGGCGCTCAGGCCAAGTCCCACGCCGATGACGCTGTTGATGAGCTGCGAGACGATGCCGACCGTCAGCGACACGCGCGCGCCGTACAGGACGCGGGAATAGATGTCGCGGCCCTGCCCGTCAGTGCCGAACCACCAAGTCCAGCTCGGAGGCTCTTCGGCGTTCATCAAATTGGCGTCCATGACGGGATCGGTGTGCGCCAGCCAGGGCGCGAGCAGTCCGACGAAGATCGCAAGCACGAACAACGCCCCACCGATGACGAGATTGGCGCGGAGCTTCATGCGTATCTGATCCTCGGATCGATCACGCCGTAGAGCACGTCGACCAGCAAGTTGATCGCGAGAAAGGCCAGAACCACCACGAGAATGGAGCCTTGGACGGCCGGAATGTCGCGCTGCAAGACACTGTCGACCAGCAGCGAGCCGATGCCGGGCCAGGAAAACAGTTTTTCGACGACGACCGCCTGCCCCATCAGCCCGCCGAACTGGAGGCCCACGGTGGTGAGAATGATGACGAGCGCATTGCGCATCACATGCCACTTCACCACCCTGGTCTCGCTCATGCCCTTGGAGCGCGCGGTGCGGACGAAATCGGCCGTCATGATCTCGAGGACCGCAGCGCGCGTTGTCCGGGCAAATAGCGCCATCGGCGAGACGCCGAGTGTCACGGCCGGCAGCAGCAGATATTTCAGGCCGCCATCTCCGTAGCCGAAACTCGGCAGCCAGCCGAGCTTCAACGCAAACAGATACATCAGCACCAGTCCGAGCCAGAATTTGGCGATGGAAAGCCCCGACACCGCCAGGACCATCGCGGCGCTATCGATGAGACCGCCCGGCCGCAATGCCGCGACGAAGCCGAGCGGCACGCCGAGCACGACCGAAAACGCCATGGCCGTGAGAATCAATTGCAGCGTCGGCCAGGCCCGCTTGGCGATCATGGTCGTGACAGGCTCGCGCGTCCGGAACGACGTCCCGAAGTCACCGGTTGCAAGCTGGGCGATGTAGTTGCCAAAGCGCACATAGACGGGATCGTCAAGGCCGAGCTGCTTCTTCAGGCGCAGCTCGACCTGGGGATCAGCGTCGTCGCTCATGGTCGAGACGATGCTGCCGGGAACGACACTGAACAGCACGAAGACCAGCAGAACGACGGCGAGCACGGTCGGAATCGTTTGCAGGAGGCGACGGATCAGGAAGGAGAGCATCGGCCTTTTTTCTTCCCTCCCTCCACCGTTTGCTGCGATGGAGGGAGCGCGAGAGCGCGTGTCACTTCGCGGGCGAGGTCTCGTCGACCCAGAGGTCTTCGACGTTCTGATGGGTCAGCTCCGTCGCGTTCAACTGAACCCCCTTGAGCCACGGCTGCACCGCCATGACCGCCTTGTTGTAGTTGAAGAACCAGACCGGCGCCTCTTCATAGAGCAGCGCATTGGCCTTTTGCAGCAGCTGGCCGCGCTTTGCGGAATCGTCGGTCTGCCCGGCCTCATCGATCATCTTGTCGAAGTCGGCATTCCTGAAGTTCATGTAGTTGCAGGCCGATTGCGGCGTCGACGAGTGGAAGCATTTGAGGGCGGCCTGAGGATCCGGGCCGGTCTGCTGGGAATAGATAAAGGCCTGGTAGTCGCCGCTGCGAACCACCTCCGACAGCACCGCGGCCTCGACCTGCTTGACCTTCGCCTTGATGCCCACCTTGTCCAGCATCGGGATGACGGCCGTGACGATCGGCAAGCCCCAGCTTTCATTCTGGCTGGTGGTCCATTCAAATTCGAAGCCTGTCGGATAGCCCGCGTCAGCGAGCAGCTGCTTGGCCTTCGCAGGGTCGAAGGCGTAGGGCTTCATGGTCTTGTCGTAGAGAGGAGAAGTCAGCGGCAGCCAGCTGGTGGCGCGATAGGCCTTGCCCTTGACCAGCTTGTTGATGATCAGGTCGGTATCGATCGCGTAGTTGATCGCCTGCCGGACGCGCTTGTCGGCGAACGGCTTGAATGCGGGATTCATGCCCATGTATCGCGTGAAGACCTCGGCGACTTCGACGATGGTGCCCTTGAGGTCGGGATCGGCCTGATAGGCAACATACTGCGCGGGCCCGAGCACCGAGGTGTCGATCTCCTTGTTGCGGAAGGCGACATCGCGTGCAGCGGCCTCGCCCATGACCGACACGATGAGCTTGTCAGCGTAGGGCTTGCCAGGCTTGTAGAACCGGTCCCACCGCTCCAGAACGATGCGCGATCCCGGCACGTGCTCGACGAATCTGAATGGCCCAAGACCGATCGGCTTCTGGATAAAGCCCTCCTTGGCGGCCTCGTCGGCGGGATAGATCGACGTCAGCGCGGTGAAGAAGTAGAAACCCGGATCGACTTTCTCGGTCAGCTTCATCTCAACGGTGAAGTCGTCGATCTTCTTCAGGCCGGAGATTTCCTTGGCCTGGCCCTTCTCCACCGCGGCCGCGCCCTCGATCACGCGGACATAGCGCGCGCCGGGATAGGCCTTGCTGCCGTCCATGATGCGGTTGTAGGACCAGATGACGTCGTCGGCCGTCATCTTGCGGCCATTGTGGAAATAGGCGTCGTCGCGCAGCTTGAAGGTGTGAACGAGACCGCCACCCGAGACGATGACCTCCTTGGCAAGTTCCGGAACCGGCTTGCCCTCGGCGGAATCCCAGATGTAGAGCGACCGGTGCAGACCCTTCGCGTATATCTCGTCCTGGGCGCGCTGTGTCGTATGAATGTCCAGGCTAGTGAAACTCGAGCCGTAAGGCGCCGTCATGCGGATGGTTCCGCCCTTGCGCGGGGTCTGGGCCTCCGCCGAGGCCGCGAGCGCCAGTCCCAAGCCAGCGACGATCGCCACTATCCTGAACATCATGGTCCCTCCGACAATGCAGGCGTACCCCGGCCAGCGAGTTGACCATTCGCAGCCTGTCGAGCGCAAGCTCCTCTTTTCGTCTTGATGGCGCAGTTCCTTGCAGCCCGTCCTTCGAGACGCCCGCTTTGGCAGGCCCTTCAGGACGAGGGCGCGTTTTGCGGCGACGTCGTAAACCAGCTGAGAATCGAGAGCGGAAACAACGATCTACGGGCGATGAACGTCTTGCGCGATCGATGCGACCAAGATCAGGACAAGGGCCTTCCGCCCAGCGATTTCGCCAAGATGAGAATCCGAAAGATGAAAAGCCGAACGCTAGGTGTTTTGATCGTCGGCGGTCTGATCGTCGCGACGGCCGTGCTGGCGCGGCCGGTCGCGGCAAGCCTCGGCCAGGAGAGCGCGGCAGACACCATCCAGTTCGGCTGGAGTCGCACCTCCGGTTCGAACGACTATGTCGACCAGACGTGGTGGGCGGTCCGGAGCCATTGCGCTCCTGACAGTTTCGCCGAGCGGCTGCTCTGCATCCCCGTTGCGGTCATGGCACGGCGTGCGGGTGCGGGTTTCGAGGCAAAACTTTCCCAGGACACCGGCCTGCCACTGCCTGACGGTTGGGCCCTGACGACGGCGAAGAACTCACCGCTGATCAGGTCGGTCTACGCCGAGACGCCGCGCGATCTCGCAGCCGTTGTCGGCTTCTATCGCGGCGAGCTCGGCAAGCGCGGCTGGACGGAGAATGACGGTGCAGTCGTGGGGCCGGACCGGGCCGTGATCGCATTCACGACGGCCGAGGGGCCAGCGCTGCTCCGGCTCTCGCGTCAGGACGACAAGACGATCGCTGAGCTGTCACTGCGCAAGCCCGGTGTCGTCAATGCCGGCATGCTGCCGACGCCGGGACAGGCAAGGCTGATGCTCGGCAACAAGACGGATGACGATGCGGACATCACCATCAACGAGCAAACCATCAAGCTCGCAGCCGGCGCCGGAGGCAAATTGGCCGACTCCGACGACGAGCCGGGCAAATTGCCGGACAGTCAGAAGATCGATCTGCCGCCGGGCAAATACAAGGTCACCCTCAAGGTGGCTGGAGGCGCGGCGCAGAACCGGGAGTTCGAGGTCGCAGCCAACGAGACATGGGGTCTGCTGGTCGGCACGGACGGCGTCCTGCTGCCGATGCACCTGTACTGACGTCGCCCGACGGTCCCTCACCCCGTCATTGCGAGCCAACGGGGCCGTGCTTCGCGCGGACCCGTTGGCTCGCAGTGACGCAGCACGCTCGCGACGTCCTCAGTTTGACAATTCCGGCGTCCAGTCGCGCAGTTTTCGAGCGGCGCTGGTGACATCTGCGATAGCAGGAAATGCTCCCGTCTCCACCATCATCGCACGAGCGAGCCGCACAGCGCGAGCCTCGCTGACCGCCCGCTTGTGCGGGTCCTCAATCAGCTCGAAGTCGATGTTGTGGGCGAGACCGAAGATGCGGCGGATGGTCTTTGCCGCCGCGAAACCGACGGTGTCGCCAAGCAGCCGCTGCATGTAGGCCTGCCGTTCGGCCTCCAGCCGCGCGGCGCCTTTCTCGCCGGGGAAGAGCGAGACCGGATAGGCATCGCCTGCCGCGTCCTTCCGCCACAGCTCGAGGAATTTTCGCGCAAACTCGGTCCACACCTGCTCGACCGTCTCGAGCACCCAGCCCTCGAACGCGCGCCGCTCGTCCGGCGAGCGCTCGTGGCCGCTGGATGCGAAATAGGCCATCAGCAGGTTGGCGATGACGGCACCGACGTCAAAGCCCATCGGGCCGTAGAACGCGAATTCGGGATCGATCACCTGCGTCTGGCTGTCCGTCACCATGATGGAGCCGGTGTGGAGATCGCCGTGGATCAGCGCCTCCGGGCTCGCCATGAACTTCAGCTTCAGCCGGGAGATCGCGACATGCAGCTCCATGTCATCGCGCAAACCTGCGGCCGTCGCGTCGAGGTAAGGCGCGGTCCAGCGGTTCTGCTCGGCCACGCGATAGGGATCGGTGAAGATCAGGTCCTCGGTGATCTTGCAGAGCGCGTGGTTGCCGGCAAAGGCCGCAATGCCTTCCTTCTTCTCCGCGGCGGTGAGCGCGAGATCGGACGTGAAAAATAGTGTCCGCGCCATGAAGGTGGTGATGTCGTCGACGAAGCGCGAATATTGCGTGCCGGCGATCAGCCCCTTGCGCATGATGATGTGGGGCTCGAGCAGTTCCATCACCGTAAGCGCGAGCGCGTCGTTGTGATGCAGCACCGTCGGCACGAGCCCGGGCGCGAGTTGCGCCTGCCGTGTCAGCGCCAAATATTCGTAATGCGCGCGGGACAGCGGCAGCGGCCAGCTTTCCCCGACCAGGCGGACATAGGGCAGCGCCTGCTTCACGGCGACGCCGCCCAGCGCTCCCTTCACGATGAAGACGAGATTGAGGTTGCCGTCACCGACTTCCGTGATCGACCACTCGTCCGGCCCACCGCCCAGTGCCGCCACCAGCTTCGGACGGCCCGCGAGATAGTCCCGCAGATCCGCCTCATGCAAAATCCGATAGCTCTCCGCCTGCCCCTGCGTCATGAGGAGTCCTGCCCATGGTCTTGGCCGGATCGTCAGTCGCGCTCCAGGAAGCTCGAGCCGATGTCGGCCTTTCTTTTGATCGGATCGTAGTCGCAATAGACGCCGTCCGCCACCAGCGTGTAGCTGGCAATGACCGTATATTTGTCTGTTTTGATCGAGTTCAGGCCGGCGATCGCGGTGCTCTTTCCACCGTTCCATTTGAACGGCGTCGAGCTCTGCGCCCGCTCGCAGGCCATCACCGCCTCGTTGAAGACATAGCCCTCGACGAACGCCTTCATGGTGCGGACCTGCACCGCCATCTTCCACTCGAAATAGCCGATGGCGGCGAGCCCTGCGACGATCAATACCAAAAGCGCAATGACGATCCGCTGAAATGTCATTCATTCCCCCAAAGCGCCGTTTCGAAAAATCTAGAACGGCATTCCCATTAATTTCGACAAGCGTTCGATCGAGAGATAGCCGGCATGATAGGCGGTCATGCCGATCGCAAAAACGATTGCCGAGAGCAGCGTGGTCCAGATCAGCTTGTTGCGCATTCCAGTGAGGATCGGCGCGCCGGGATCGGTGCCGGGTGCCCCGACGCCGTCCTCATGCTGGCTGCGCACGCCGAACGGCAGGGTCACGAACAGCGTGACCCACCAGAGCACGAAGTAGATCGCGAGTGCGGTGGAGATCTGGTAGGCCATGGCCTGCTCTCACGCCTGTTCGATCTCGACCAGCGCGCCGGAAAAGTCCTTCGGATGCAGGAACAGCACCGGCTTGCCGTGCGCGCCGATCTTCGGCACGCCGTCGCCCAGCACTCGCGCGCCCTCCTTCACCAGCACGTCGCGCGAGGTGATGATGTCGGCGACCTCGTAGCAGACGTGGTGGATGCCGCCGTCGGCATTGCGCTCCAGGAACTTAGCGATCGGCGAGCCTTCGCCATAGGGCTCGATGAACTCGATCTTGGTATTGGGGAGCGTCACGAACACGGTGGTCACACCGTGCTCGGGCAGCGCCACGGCCTCCGAGATCTGCGCACCGAACGCGGCGCCGTAGATTTTCGCAGCCTTGACGGCATCCTTGGTTGCGATCGCCACATGGTTGAGCCGGCCCAGCATGGTTCTCTCCCTCAAAGCATGATCCGGAAAAGTGCGAAGCGGTTTTCCCTCGCGACAAACGCGGAACGCGTTTGCGCGGAGATCATCCTTCTCATCACGCTTTAGACTGTCAGTACATGTACCAGACACGGGGGCTTTTTGCCCCAATGTTCGTTGATCACGGCGCGCACGGCGCGGCGCACCGATTCGCCCAGCGCATCGGGATCGCGGCGCCGCGCCCGCGGCAGGCCTTCGATGGTCGAAACCACGGCATCGAAGACCAAGTCGTCGAATGTCTCGCCCGCCTTGTTCTTCTCGGGGATGCCGACGAGATCGACCTCGGGTTCATCGACCAGTTCGCCCTGCGCTGTCATGGCGATGGCGACGAAAGCACAACCGGAGAACGCCATCCGCCGCCGCTCGACCACCGCGCGCGACTTGGAGTCCTCCAGGATCGTGCCGTCCTTGTAGAGCCGACCCGAGGGCACCTCGCCGACGATGCCGGGATCGCCTGGGCCGAGCTTCACCAGATCGCCATTCCGGCACACCAGGACACGGGGCACGCCGGCGGCGCGCGCGAGCCGGGCGTGCTCGTGCAGATGCAGGGGCTCGCCGTGCACGGGGATCAGAAGCTGCGGCTTCGTCCAGGCGATCATGTCGCGTAGCTCGTCCCGGCGCGGATGGCCGGAGACGTGGACCAAATGCGTGCGGTCGGTGATGACCTCGACGCCCTGTAGGACCAGATTGTTGATGATCGAGCCGACGGCCTTCTCGTTGCCCGGGATGGTGCGCGAGGAGAAGATCACGCTGTCGCCCCGGTTCAGGGTGATCTCCGGATGATCGTCATTGGCGATGCGCGCCAGCGCCGCGCGGGGCTCGCCCTGGCTGCCGGTGCAGAGCGCCAGCACCTTTTCCTGCGGCAGATGGCCGTAAACTTCCGGCGAGCGGAAGTTCTGCACACCGTCGAGATAGCCGGTCTCGCGCGCGACCTGCACCACGCGCTCCATGGCGCGGCCGACCACCACGACTTCGCGATCGGCGGCGCGCGCCGCGTCCGCCACCGCCTTGATGCGCGCGACGTTGGAGGCAAAGGTCGTCACCGCGACGCGGCCCTTGGCCTCCTTGACGAGCTCGATGATGGTCCTGGCGACCTCGGCTTCCGAGGGCGAGCGGCCCTCGCGCACCGCGTTGGTGGAATCGCCGATCAGGGCGAGCACGCCCTCCTCGCCCAGCTGGCGCAGCCGCCGCTCGTCGGTGGGACGGCCGATGATCGGGGTCGGGTCGATCTTCCAGTCGCCGGTGTGCAGCACCGTGCCGGCCTCGGTGTGGATCGCAAGCGCATGGGATTCCGGAATCGAATGCGCGACCGGGATGAACTCGACGTTGAACGGGCCGATGTCGACGCGGCCGCCGGAGGGGATCACCGTCACCGGGATCCTTGGCGGATTGCGCTCGGCCGCGCATTTGGCCTCGAACAGCGCCGCGCTGAACTGCGTCGCATAGATCGGGCATTGCAGCTTCGGCCAGAGATCGATGATCGCGCCGAAATGATCCTCATGGGCGTGCGTGAGCACGAGGCCCATCAGGTTCTTGCGCTCCTTCTCCAGGAAGCTGATGTCGGGCATGATCAGGTCGATGCCCGGTAGATGCTCCTCGTCGCCGAAGGAGACGCCGAGATCGATCGCGAGCCAGGCACGCTGATGGCGGTTGCCGAGGCCGTAGATCGACAGGTTCATGCCAATCTCGCCGACACCGCCGAGCGGGGCAAACACCAGTTCGTCGGGCCTTGCCATCACGCAGCTCCCACCGAGGCGGCCGCGCCGAAGAAGACCTCTCCGGCAGCCACCGGCACCCGCCGGCCGTCGGCGGTGCGGACGATCAGGCAGCCGCTGTCGTCGATGGTGTCGAAGATGCCCTCGAGCGTCGCGCTCCCGGTCTGGATCGCGACCTTCTCGCCGAGGCCGGCGGCACGCTCCAGCCAGAGGCGGCGGATCTCCGCAAAGCCGCGGCCTTCGTCCCAGATGCCCCGGAATTCAACCCAGGCGTCGGACAGCGCGGCGAATAGCTCTTCCGCACTGATATGGACCCCGAGGGCGGCCAGCGACACCGCGGGCGTCGGCGTGCCCTCGGGGGCCGCGACGACGTTGGTACCGATGCCGACCACGACCGCAAGGCGGTCGCCGATGGCCTCGGCTTCGAGGCCGATGCCGACGAGCTTCCTGCCGCCGGCAAGCACGTCGTTCGGCCATTTCAGGGCATATCGCGGCCGGTCTGGGCCCAGGCGAAGCGCGGCCTCGACGCTGACCCGCTCCAGCGCCGCCTCCTCGGCCAGCCCCGCCGCAAAGCCGAGCGTGGCGGCAACGGCCGGCGCGACGGCCATCACCTCGAGGATGCTACAGGCGAGGTTGCCGCGCGGCGCGATCCAGGCGCGCTGGCGGCGGCCACGCCCCGCCGTCTGCTCCGAGGTCACGAACCAGATCGGGCCGCGCTCGCCTTGGCGGGCGCGCTCCAATGCTTCGGTATTGGTCGAGCCGATCTGCTCGAAGGCTGCGAGGCGGTAGCCCGCGTCGAGAGCGCGATGACCGAGCGCGAAGCCCATCCCTAGAACAGCGACTTTGCCGCTGCGCTGGCGGCACTCACGACGGGTCCCGCAAACAGCGCAAACAGGATGTTGAACAGGCCCGCCACCGCCAGCACGGCCCGCACCTCGACGCGCACCGGATCGACCTGCCCGGCAGGCTCGTCGAAATACATCGTCTTGACGATGGTGAGGTAGTAGTAGGCGCCCACCACGCTCGACAGCACGCCCAGGACCGCGAGCGTGAACAAATTGGCCTTGATCGCTGCAACGAAGACGTACCACTTGGCGAAGAAGCCCGCGAGCGGCGGAATGCCGGCCAGCGAGAACAGCAGCATCGCGAAGAAGAAGGCGAGCAGCGGGTTGGTGCGCGAGAGGCCGGCGAAATCGCTGATCTGCTCGACGGCCTGGCCGTTGCGCTTCATCGCAAGGATGACCGCGAAGGAGCCGAGCGTCATCGCGACGTAGATCAGGATGTACGTCAGGACGCCTTGCGCGCCCTCGACCGTGCCGGAGGCAAGGCCGACCAGCGCAAAGCCCATATGACCGATCGAGGAATAGGCCATCAGGCGCTTGATGTTGGTCTGGCCGATCGCGGCGAAGGAGCCGAGCGCCATCGAGGCGATGGAGACGAACACCAGGATCTGCTGCCACTGCGTGACGATGCCGGGGAAGGCGGTCAGCGTCGCGCGAGTGAAGACCGCGAGTGCCGCGACCTTCGGCGCCGAGGCGAAGAAGGCGGTCACCGGCGTCGGCGCGCCCTCATAGACGTCGGGCGTCCACATGTGGAACGGCACCGCCGAGACCTTGAAGCAGAGGCCGGCGAGCAGGAAGACGAGACCAAAGACCAGACCGACGCTGGCGGTCGTCGCGGATGCCGCGATGCCGGCGAAGCTGACCGTGCCGGTGAAACCGTAGATCAGCGAGGCGCCGTACAGCAGCATGCCCGAGGACAGCGCACCCAGCACGAAATACTTCAGACCCGCCTCATTGGACTTCGCATTGTCGCGGTTGCTGGTCGCCACGACATAGAGCGCGAGCGACATCAGCTCGAGGCCGAGGTAGAGCGAGATCAGGTCGCCGGCCGAGATCAGCACCATCATGCCGAGGGTGGAGAGCAGGACGAGGATCGAATATTCGAAGATGCGGCGCGACGGATCGGACAGAAACTCCGTCGACAGCATCAGCGTCACCGCCGAGCCGATCAGCGCCAGGATCTTCATGAAACGCGCGAAGTCGTCGACGATGAAGCTGCCGCCGAAGGTTACCTGCTTGCCCGCGGGCAGCAGAAGCTCCAGCACGCCGGCTGCGACCAGGAGCAGGACGGCGAGCGTCGTGATCGCCTTCGTGGTCCCCTGTCCGCGATACGCACCCAGCATCAGGAGCGCCATGCTGCCGACCGCGAGCACGAGCTCGGGCACGACCGGCGCCAGTTGATATCCTGCAGTCTCAAAGCTCATGGCGATATCCTGACCTGCCCGCTCACTGGAGCAGTGCGGCGGCCTTCACGGCCGTCACGGCGGTGTTGTAATTGTTGACGAGTTGCTGGACCGAGGCGGCCGACATGTCGAGCACCGGCTTCGGATAGACGCCGAACAGGATCGTCAGCGCGATCAGCGGGAACAGCGTCAGGCACTCCCGGAAAGTGAGGTCCTTGATGGTCATCAGCGACGGCTTCACCAGCGCACCGAACACGACCTTGCGGTAGAGCCAGAGCGCATAGCAGGCCGACAGGATCACGCCCGTCGTGGCGAAGAACGCGGTCGGGATCGAGACCTTGAAGGTGCCGAGCAGCGTCATGAACTCGCCGACGAAGCCGCTGGTGCCGGGAAGACCGACATTGGCCATCGTGAAGACCATGAAGGTCAGCGCGTAGAGCGGCATCCGGTTGACGAGGCCGCCATAGGCCGCGATCTCGCGGGTGTGCATGCGGTCGTAGACGATGCCGACGCAAAGGAACAGCGCGCCGGAGACGATGCCGTGCGAGATCATCTGGAACACGCCGCCGGCGACGCCCTGCATGGTACCGGCGAAGATGCCCATGGTGACGAAGCCCATATGCGCGACCGACGAGTACGCGATCAGCTTCTTCATGTCCTCCTGCATCATCGCCACCAGCGAGGTGTAGATGATGGCGATGGTCGAGAGCGTGAAGATCAGCGGCGCGAAGTCATGCGACGCGAGCGGGAACATCGGCAGCGAGAAGCGCAGGAAGCCGTAGCCGCCCATCTTCAGGAGGATCGCGGCCAGGATCACCGAGCCCGCGGTCGGTGCCTCGACGTGCGCGTCGGGCAGCCAGGTGTGCACCGGCCACATCGGCATCTTCACCGCGAAAGAGGCGAAGAAGGCCAGCCACGCCCAGGTCTGCAACGACCGCGGCACGGCGGTGTGCATCAGGGTCGGGATGTCGGTGGTGTTGCCGTTCCAGTACAGCGCCATGATGGCGAGCAGCATCAGGACCGAGCCGAGCAGCGTGTAGAGGAAGAACTTGAACGACGCGTAGACCCGGCGCGGGCCGCCCCAGACACCGATGATCAGGAACATCGGGATCAGGCCGCCCTCGAAGAACAAATAGAACAGCACGAGATCGAGCGCCGAGAAGGTGCCGACCATCAGCGTTTCCAGGATCAGGAACGCCATCATGTACTCGCGCACCCGGTTCTGGATCGCGTTCCAACTCGCGACGATGCAGAACGGCATCAGGGCGGTGGTCAGGATCACGAAGGGCAGCGAGATGCCGTCCACACCCATGTGGTAGGTGATGCCGGCGGCCATCCAGTTGGCCTTCTCGACGAACTGGAAATCGGCCACCGACGGATCGAAGCGCGCGACCAGGATCAGCGACACCGCAAAGGTGATCAGCGTGGTCCAGAGCGCGATCCAGCGCGCATTGCGCCGCGCCGCCTCGTCGTCGCCGCGAACGACGTAGACGAGCAGCGCCCCTACGACCGGAAGGAAGGTGGTGACGGAAAGGATGGGCCAGGTTGTCATTTACTGGCCTCCAAAGCCGAACATGAACCAGGTGATCAGGCCGGCGACGCCGATCAGCATGGCGAATGCATAGTGATAGAGATAGCCGGTCTGGATCTTCACGACGTTGCGGGTGATGCGCAGGACGGACGCGGAAACGCCGTCCGGACCGAAGCCGTCGATGACGAAGCCGTCGCCCTTCTTCCAGAGCTGGTAGCCGATCCACTTCGCCGGACGGACGAAGATGACGTCATAGAGCTCGTCGAAGTACCACTTGTTGAGCAGGAACTGGTACAGCATCGGCTGGGTGTTCGCGAGCTCGACCGGCAGATATGGCCGGCGAATGTAGAACAGGTACGAGATCAGGAAGCCCACCACCATCATCACCGTCGGCAGGAAGGCGATGGTCTCGGGGATGTGGTGCATCTCCTCGATGATGTGCGGATTCATCTTCACGGACTCGCGGAAGAACTCCTCGATGCCGTGACCGGCGAACAATTCCTTGAACGGGAAGCCTGCCAGGATAGAGCCGGCCGCGAGGATGCCGATCGGGATCAGCATCCAGAGGGGGCTCTCATGCGCCGCCTCATAGTGGTGCTCATCGTGCGGCTCGCCGTGGAAGGTCTTGAAGATCAGGCGCCAGGAATAGAACGAGGTCAGGCCGGCGGCGACGACCGTCATCAGGAAGCCGTACACCGCGAACGGGTTGTGCGAGGCGTAGGCGGACTCGATGATCGCGTCCTTGGAGAAGTAGCCGGCGGTGAGCGGGAAGCCGGTCAGCGCGAGCGTGCCGACCACCATCACCGCATAAGTGTAGGGGATTTTGCGCCACAGGCCGCCCATGTTGCGGATGTCCTGCTCGTGGTGCATCGCGTAGATCACCGAGCCGGAGCCCAAGAACAGCAGCGCCTTGAAGAAGGCGTGCGTGAACAGGTGGAACATGCCGACCGAATAGGCCCCCGCCCCCATCGCCACGAACATGTAGCCGAGCTGGGAACAGGTCGAGTAGGCGACGATGCGCTTGATGTCGTTCTGCACGAGGCCGACGGTTGCGGCAAAGAACGCCGTGGTCGCGCCGAAGAACATCACGACGGCCTGCGCGTTGGGCGCGAGCTCGAACAGCGGCGACAGACGCGCGACCATGAACACGCCCGCCGTCACCATGGTCGCGGCGTGGATCAGTGCCGACACCGGGGTCGGGCCTTCCATCGCGTCCGGCAACCAGGTGTGCAGCAGGAACTGCGCCGACTTGCCCATCGCGCCCATGAACAGCAGGACGCAGGCGAACGTCAGGGCGTCGACGTGCCAGCCGAAGAAGTTGATGGTCTTGCCGGTGAGGCCGGGAGCCGCATGGAAGATCGTCTCGAAATCGGTCGAGCCGACCAGCGCGAAGACCGCAAAGATGCCGAGCGCAAAGCCGAAGTCGCCGACGCGGTTGACGACGAAGGCCTTGATGGCGGCCGCGTTCGCCGACGGCTTCTGGTACCAGAAGCCGATCAGCAGGTAGCTGGCGAGGCCCACGCCCTCCCAGCCGAAGAACAGCTGCACGAGGTTGTCGGCCGTCACCAGCATCAGCATGGCGAAGGTGAACAGCGAGAGATAGCCGAAGAAGCGCGGCCGGTACGGGTCCTCGTCCATGTAGCCGATGGAATAGAGGTGCACGAGCGAGGACACGGTGTTGACCACCACCAGCATCACCGCGGTCAGCGTGTCGACCCGCAGCGCCCAGTAGACCTGGAGGTCGCCGGAGAGGATCCACGGCAGAATCGGAATCCGCGCGTCGTGGTGCATGAAGCCGACGTCGACCAGCGTGAACCAGGACAGGGCCGCCGAGACGAACAGCAGCCCGGTCGTGATCAGCTCGGCCGCGCGCGAGCCCGCCGCCGGAGGCTCGGAGACGTGGTGGTCGTGGCCGTGGTCATCTTGGCCGTGATCGTCGTGGGCGTGGTCATCGTGAGCCGCTGAGGCATGACCGTGGGCATCGCCATGCGCGTCGTCGTGATGCTCGACCGTATCGCCACTGGGGTTGCGGGCATGCGCGCCGAAAATGGCGATCAGGCCGGCGAGAATGGCGCCCAGCAGAGGCAGAAAGACAATTGCCTGAACCATAGCTGGGTTAACCCTTCATCAGATTGACGTCCTCAACCGCGATCGAGCCGCGGTTGCGGAAATAGACCACCAGGATGGCGAGACCGATCGCGGCTTCGGCAGCCGCGACCGTCAGCACCAGGAGCGCGAAGACCTGGCCGACGATGTCGCCGAGGAAGGTCGAGAACGCCACCAGGTTGGTGTTGACCGCGAGCAGGATCAGCTCGATCGACATCAGGATGACGATGATGTTCTTGCGGTTCAGGAAGATGCCGAGGATCCCGAGCGTGAACAGGATCGCTCCGACGGCAAGATAGTGTCCGAGCCCGATCGTCATTTCACCCACTCCGCCGCATCGGCATCCTGGAGCCCCTGCCCCGACGCCACCTTGCGCAGTGCCATCGCCATGTCGGGCGTGCGCGCATTCTGAACGTTGATGTCCTGCCGCTTGACGCTCGCCTTGTGGCGCAGCGTCAGCACGATGGCGCCGATCATTGCGACCAGCAGCACCATGCCGGCGAGCTGGAAGTAATGGATGTACTTCGTGTAGAGCACGAGCCCGAGCGCCTCGGTATTGGAGACGTTGGTGGGGATCGCCGCCGTGATCGTCTTGGTGACTCCGGGATTGATAACCCAGAAGCCGACGGTCAAGAGCAGCTCGAACAGGAAGATGCCGCCGATCACGAGGCCGACCGGCAGGTATTCGATGAAGCCCTCGCGCAGCTCGACGAAGTCGACGTCAAGCATCATGATCACGAACAGGAACAGCACCGCGACCGCGCCGACATAGACGACGATCAGCATCATCGCCAGGAACTCGGCGCCCATCAGCACGAACAGGCCGGACGCGTTGACGAAGGCCAGGATCAGGTACAGCACGGAGTGCACGGGATTGCGCGAGACAATCACCATCACCGCCGAGGCCACGCAGACGCCGGCGAACAGATAGAAGAACAGCGCGGGAAGGATCATGCGCTCACCTCACCGGTACGGCGCGTCGAGCTCGATCGCTTTCGCGATCTCGCGTTCCCAGCGATCGCCATTGGCGAGCAGCTTGGCCTTGTCATAGAACAGTTCCTCGCGGGTCTCGGTCGCGAACTCGAAATTCGGGCCTTCGACGATGGCGTCGACCGGGCAGGCCTCCTGGCAGAGGCCGCAATAGATGCACTTCACCATGTCGATGTCGTAGCGCACGGTGCGGCGGGTGCCGTCGTTGCGGCGCGGACCGGCCTCGATGGTGATGGCCTGCGCCGGGCAGACCGCCTCGCACAGCTTGCAGGCGATGCAGCGCTCTTCGCCGTTCGGATAGCGGCGCAGCGCGTGCTCGCCGCGGAAGCGCGGCGAGATCGGGCCCTTCTCGAAGGGATAGTTCAGCGTCGGCTTCGGCTGGAAGAAGTAGCGCATGGCGAGGAAGAACGCCGAGACGAACTCCGACAGCAGCAGCGAGCGCGCGGTGGCGTTGATGTTGATACCCATGGCGGACCTCACTTCGGCGCGATGCCGGCGAAATGCAGCACACCGGCCACCACGATCACCATCGCCAGCGACAGCGGCAGGAACACCTTCCAGCCGAGACGCATCAGTTGATCGTAGCGGTAGCGCGGCACGATCGCCTTCGCCATCGCGAACAGGAAGAACATGAAGAACAGTTTGAGCGAGAACCAGATGATCCCCGGCACCCAGTTGAAGGGCGGCAGATCGACCGGCGGCAGCCAGCCCCCCAGGAACAGGATCGTCGCCATCGCGCACATCGTGACGATCGCGACATACTCGCCGAGCATGAACAAGAGATACGGCGTCGAGCCGTACTCGACCATGAAGCCGGCGACGAGCTCGGACTCGGCCTCGACGAGGTCGAACGGCGGACGGTTGGTTTCCGCCAGCGCCGAGACGTAGAATACCACGAACATCGGGAACAGCGGCCACACATACCAGTTCAGGATGGTGAGCTGCGGCAGGCCGATCAGGCTCGCAAAGCCGTGCAGCTTCTGCGCCTCGACCACGGCCGAGAGGTTCAGCGTGCCGGCGCAGAGCAGAACGGTGATGATGACGAAGCCGATCGAGACCTCGTAGGACACCATCTGCGCCGCCGAGCGCAGCGCGGCCAGGAACGGATATTTGGAGTTCGACGACCAGCCGGCCATGATGATGCCGTAGATCGACAGCGACGAGATCGCGAAGATGTAGAGGATGCCGACATTGATGTCGGAGATCACCCAGCCGAGATTGGTCGGGATCACCGCCCAGGCCGCGAGCGCGAGCACGCAGGAGACCAGCGGCGCCAGCAGGAAGACACCCTTGTTGGCACCGGCCGGAATGATCGGCTCCTTCAGCACGAACTTCAGGAGGTCGGCGAAGGATTGGAACAGGCCCCAGGGACCGACCACGTTCGGGCCACGGCGGATCTGCACCGCCGCCCAGATCTTGCGGTCGGCGAGCAGGATGTAGGCGATCGCGACCAGCAGCACGACGAGCAGCAGGACGCTCTCCGCGACCATGATGATCAGCGGCCAGAGGAAGCCGGTCCAGAATGCGCTTTGGAAGAATTCCATCAGATCACGCTTACTCCGCTGCCGTCAGCATCTGCCCGGAGGCAAGCCGCGAGCATTCCGCCATCACGGCAGACGCACGCGCGATTGGGTTGGTCAGGTAGAAGTCCTCGATCAGGGCCTTGAACGGCGCCTTCTCCGGCGCCCCGCCCTTGCCCGCGAGCGCCTTGATCTGGTCGGCCGTGCCCGCCTCGATCTGGTCCAGACGGATCAGATGGGGCACCGCCTTGAAGATCGCCTGGCGCAGCGCGGGGAGCGAGTCGTAGCCGAGCTTCTTGCCGAGCGCTTCCGACAGCGCACGGACGATCGCCCAGTCCTCGCGGGCCTCGCCCGGCGGGAATGCGGCGCGGCCCGTCATCTGCACGCGCCCTTCCGTGTTGACGTAGATCGCGGACTTCTCGGTGTAGGCCGCCGCCGGCAGAATCACGTCGGCGCGGTGCGCGCCACGGTCGCCATGGGTGCCGATATAGACGACGAAGGTGCCGTCCGGCGCCTTGATCTCGTCGGCCCCGAGCAGGAACAGCAGGTCCAGCGTGCCGAACGTGGTCATCTGCGCAGCGTTCAGCCCGCCCTTGCCGGCCGCAAAGCCGATGTCGAGCGCGCCGACGCGCGAGGCGGTCTCCTGGAGCACACCAAAGCCGTTCCAGCCGTCCTTCACCGCGCCGATATCAAGCGCCAGCTTGGCTGCCTGCGCGAGAATGGCCGCGCCGTCGTGGCGCGAGGTCGCGCCGGCGCCGACCAGAATGATCGGATGCTTGGCGTTCTTCAGGACGTCAGCGAAGGAGTGCTTGCCGGCGGCGAGATCGGCGAGCGTCTCTGCGCCCGCGCCGAGATGGTCGTAGTGGTAGGTCAGATCGGCCTTGGCACCGATCACGCCGATCTTGAAGCCGCCCGCGCGCCAGCGCTTGCGGATGCGGGCGTTGAACACGGCCGCTTCCTTGCGCGGATTGGCGCCGATGATCAGCAGCGCATCGGCCTGCTCGATGCCGACGAGCGTCGGATTGAAGGTGTAGCCTCCGCGGCCGAGCGCGGGATCGAACGCGTCGCCGCCCTGCACCGCCAGATTGGCCGAGCCGAACTTGGCGAGCAGATCCTTCAGCGCGAACATTTCCTCGACGCCGGCGAGATCGCCGGCAATTGCGCCGATGCGCTTGCCGTCGCTGCGGCCCGCCTTGGCGGCGATCGCGGCGAAGGCTTCGGACCACGAAGCCGGGCGCAGCTTGCCGGCCTCGCGGATATAGGGCCGGTCGAGCCGCTGGGTGCGCAGGCCGTCGACGACGTGACGGGTCTTGTCGGAGATCCACTCCTCGTTCACGGCCTCGTTGACGCGCGGCAGGATGCGCATCACCTCGCGGCCACGCGTATCGACGCGGATCGCCGAGCCGACGCCGTCCATGACATCGACCGACTGGGTCTTGCCGAGCTCCCACGGCCGCGCGGCGAAGGCGTACGGCTTCGAGGTCAGCGCGCCAACCGGACAGATGTCGACGAGATTGCCCTGAAGCTCTGATGTCAGCGCGTGCTCGAGATAGGTCGTGATCTCCATGTCCTCACCGCGACCCGTGGCGCCCATCTCGGGGGCCCCGGCGACTTCCGCCGAGAAGCGGACGCAGCGCGTACACTGGATGCAGCGGTTCATCGAGGTCTTGACCAGCGCACCGAGATACTTGTCCTCGACGGCGCGCTTGTTCTCGGCGAAGCGGCTGGTGTCGACACCATAGCCCATCGCCTGGTCCTGGAGGTCGCACTCGCCACCCTGGTCGCAGATCGGGCAGTCCAGCGGATGGTTGATGAGAAGGAACTCCATCACGCCTTCGCGCGCCTTCTTCACCATCGGCGAACGCGTGGAGATTTCCGGCGGCTCGCCCTTGGGACCCGGACGGCAGTCGCGGACGCCCCAGGCACAGCTCGCGACCGGCTTCGGGCCGCCCTTCACCTCGACGAGGCACATCCGGCAATTGCCGGCGATCGACAGCCGCTCGTGATAGCAGAAGCGCGGAATCTCGGCGCCCGCCGCCTCGCACGCCTGGAGCAGCGTGTACTCCGGCGGGACATCGATCTCTTTGCCGTCGATGATGAGCTTTGTCATTCTTCCTACTCCGCCGCGACCATGTTCACGGGATCGCGGACGCCGGCATCGTCGATGTCGGCCTTGTGCGAATACTGGTCGATGCGCGCTTCGATCTCATGACGAAAATGCGCGATCAGGCCCTGGATCGGCCAGGCGGCTGCGTCACCGAGCGCGCAGATCGTGTGTCCTTCGACCTGCTTGGTGACCTCGAGCAGCATGTCGATCTCGCGCTTGTGGGCGCGGCCCTCGGCCATGCGGGTCAAGACGCGCCACATCCAGCCCGTGCCCTCGCGGCACGGCGTGCACTGGCCGCAGCTTTCATGCTTGTAGAAATAGGAGATGCGGGCGATCGCGCGGATCAGGTCGGTCGACTTGTCCATCACGATCACGGCCGCGGTGCCGAGACCCGAGCGCAGCTTGCTCAGGCTGTCGAAGTCCATCGGCGTGTCGATGATCTGCTCGGCCGGCACCATGCGCACCGACGAGCCGCCGGGGATCACGGCCTTCAGATTGTCCCAGCCGCCACGGATGCCGCCGCAATGCTTCTCGATCAGCTCACGGAACGGGATGCCCATGGCCTCTTCGACGTTGCAGGGCCGCTCGACATGGCCGGAGATGCAGAACAGCTTGGTGCCGACATTGTTCGGACGGCCGATACCGGCGAACCACGCCGCACCGCGCCGCAGGATATCAGGCGCAACCGCGATCGACTCGACGTTGTTGACGGTGGTCGGGCAGCCGAACAGGCCGACATTCGCCGGGAACGGCGGCTTCAGGCGCGGCTGGCCCTTCTTGCCTTCGAGGCTTTCGAGGAGCGCAGTCTCCTCGCCGCAGATATAGGCGCCGGCGCCGTGGGCGACGTAGAGGTCGAACGGCCAGCCGTTGACGTTGTCCTTGCCGATCAGCTTGGCCTCGTAGGCCTGGTCGATTGCGGCCTGGAGGTGTTCGCGCTCGCGGATGAACTCGCCGCGGACATAGATGTAGCAGGCATGCGCATTCATCGCGAAACTCGCGATCAGGCAGCCCTCGATCAGGAGATGCGGATCATGGCGCATGATCTCGCGGTCCTTGCAGGTGCCGGGCTCGGACTCGTCGGCGTTGACGACGAGATAGCTCGGGCGGCCGTCGGTCGATTCCTTCGGCATGAAGGACCATTTCAGGCCGGTCGGGAAGCCGGCGCCGCCGCGGCCGCGCAGGCCCGACGCCTTCATCTCGTTGATGATCCAGTCGCGGCCCTTGTCGATGATGGCCTTGGTGCCATCCCAGGCGCCGCGGCGCCGCGCGCCCTCGAGCCCCCAATCGTGGAGGCCGTAGAGGTTCTTGAAGATGCGGTCCTTGTCCTCGAGCATTTCAGTGCTTTCCGATCAACGGTTGGCTTGCTTGTAGGCAAGCCCGGCGGCGCAGACGCCAAAGGTCAGCGCCCAGAGCAGACTGGTTTCCAGCGACGCGCTCAGGGTGAAGCGCTGCAGCAGAAAGATGAAGACGGCCGCGACGGCGGCATGCATGGCGATGAAGCCCCACTTCTTCACGGCGCCGCTCCTCTCCGCTGCGGGTGACACGAGATCACGCATCAGGTGATCTCCTTCAGCGTGGTCGGTCCGGTGATGGGGGCCGAGAACTGGCGGCCGTTCTGCGGGCCAGGCTTGGGCGGATTACCCGAGGCAAAGCCATCGAGCACCTTGCCGAAGCTGTCCTTGGTCAAATCCTCGTAGGTATCCTTGCCGATCAGTACCATCGGCGCATTCACGCAGGCGCCCAGGCACTCGACCTCTTCCCAGCTGAAATTGCCGTCCTTGGAGAGGTGGAAGGGCTCGTGATGGATCCGGCTCTCGCAGACGTGGATCAGGTCTTCGGCGCCGCGCAGCCGGCACGGCGTGGTGCCGCAGACCTGGACGTGGGCCTTCTTGCCGACGGGGGCGAGCTGGAACATCGTGTAGAAGGTCGCGACTTCGAGAACGCGGATGTAGGGCATGTCGAGCATGTCGGCGATGACGCGGATCGCGGCTTCCGACACCCAGCCATCGTTCTGCTCCTGCGCGCGCCACAGGATGGCGATCACAGCCGAGGCCTGACGCCCCGCCGGATATTTGGCGACCTGCTGCTTCGCGAACGCGAGGTTCTCCTCCGTGAACGCAAAGCTCGCGGGCTGGACTTCCTTGGGCGCTAGGCGGCGAACGGACATCTCTTCAATCTCTCACTGGATACGGCGCGCAGCCTTCGCATTCAGGGCATCGATCCTGTCCTGCCAGAATGCGCTCGCGGTGCCGAAAACGTTGTAGCCGACGTGGGTGGAGACCTTGATGCGATCGAGGATCGAGAGCTCGGTCACCGTCTCCATGCGATTGGTGCTGGGATCATAGACGATCAGCTTCAGCGGGGTCTGTTCGAGGATGTAGCGCGACACCGCGTGCGAACGGTCGCTGCCGTGCTCCTCGCACATGATCACGCTGTCGCATTCAAGCAGCCGCTTGCCGCCCTTGATGGCCTCGATCTCCACGCCTTCGACGTCGAGCTTGATCAGATATTTGCCGCTCGCTTCGACCTTGCCGTCATCGATCAGATTGTCGAGCGCGATGACCGGCACGTCCTCACCGCCCGCCGACGGCCCGCCGGCGATGCTGAAAGCCTCGTGTTTGGTGCCGGAGAGCCGCGCTTTACCCCGCGCGGCACCGATCGCGCATTTCATGGTCTCGAAACGATTGCCGTTGATGCGCGCATTGTTCGCAAGCTTGGGGTAGTTCTGGCCCGACGGCTCGATCGCGATCGCCCTGTGCGCGCCGAACGGCTTGCTCGACACCAGCACAGACCAGTAGCCGTAGTTCGCGCCGCAATCGAGCAGCGTGTAGTCGACGTCGACGGAGTCAGCGAACAACAGCTCCAGCTCGTCCTCGTAGTTGTACGAGCGGTTGAGCAGCTTGCTCCAATAGCCGTCGCCGTAAGGGAATTCGAACACGGCGTCCGGGTTGAGCTTGATCGCGATGTTGCGCTCGGGCAGCGTTTTCCGCAGCAGGTTCGCGCAGGCGATGTAGCCCATGTGCGAGAAGTGCGACGAGATCTTCGATCCCGTCACCAGCGCCAAGGCAGCCGTCCGCTCCCACAGGTTGGCCCCTTCAAGGGCTCCCGAGGCGCGGTCAAACTGGATTGGCGCTTGCGCCATCACCGATCGACCTCTCCGAACACGATGTCCAGCGAGCCGAGAATGGCCGAGACGTCGGCGAGCAGATGGCCCTTGCAGATGTGGTCCATGGCCTGCAGATGGGCAAAGCCCGGCGCGCGGATCTTGCATTTGTAGGGCTTGTTGGTGCCGTCGGAGACGAGATAGACGCCGAACTCGCCCTTCGGCGCCTCGACCGCGGCGTAGACCTCGCCGGCCGGCACGTGGACGCCCTCGGTGTAGAGCTTGAAGTGATGGATGAGCGCCTCCATCGAACGCTTCATCTCGCCACGGCGCGGCGGAGCCACCTTGTTATCCTCGACGACGACCGGGCCCTGCCCGTCCGGCGCCTTCAGCTTCTCGATGCACTGCTTCATGATGCGCACCGACTGGCGCATCTCTTCCATGCGGATCAGGTAACGGTCGTAGCAGTCGCCGTTCTTGCCGATCGGAATGTCGAATTCCATCTCGGCGTAGCATTCATAGGGCTGCGCCTTGCGCAGATCCCAGGCTGCGCCCGAGCCGCGCACCATCACGCCCGAAAAGCCCCACTCCCAGGCTTCCTTCAGCGGCACCACACCGATGTCGACGTTGCGCTGCTTGAAGATGCGGTTGGCGGTGAGCAGGCGGTCGAGGTCGTCGACCACTTTCAGGAACGGATCGCACCAGGCCTCGATGTCGTTGATCAGCTTGGGCGGCAGATCCTGGTGCACGCCGCCGACGCGGAAGAAGGCTGCGTGCATACGGCTGCCCGAGGCGCGCTCGTAGAACACCATCAGCTTCTCGCGCTCCTCAAAACCCCACAGCGGCGGGGTCAGCGCGCCGACGTCCATCGCTTGCGTGGTGACATTGAGAAGATGCGAGAGGATGCGGCCGATCTCGCAATAGAGCACGCGGATCAACTGGCCGCGGCGCGGCACCTCGATGCCGAGCAGCTTTTCGGCCGCAAGGCAGAAAGCGTGCTCCTGGTTCATCGGCGCGACGTAGTCCAGGCGGTCGAAGTAAGGAATCGCCTGCAAGTACGTCTTCTGCTCGATCAGCTTTTCGGTACCGCGATGCAGCAGGCCGATATGCGGGTCGACGCGGGCGACGATTTCACCGTCGAGCTCCAGCACGAGGCGCAACACGCCGTGCGCCGCCGGATGCTGCGGCCCGAAATTGATCGTAAAGTTGCGAAGGTTTTCAGCTTGCTCGTTCATGATCAGGCCTTCGGTCCTGCTTTCTCATCTCCCGGGAGGGGGTAATCCGCACCTTCCCACGGCGACAAGAAATCAAACTTACGGAATTCCTGGTTGAGCCGGACCGGCTCGTACACCACCCGCTTCTCCTGGTCGTCGTAGCGGACCTCGACGAAGCCGGTGAGCGGGAAATCCTTGCGCAGCGGATGCCCCTCGAAACCATAATCGGTGAGGATGCGGCGCATGTCGGGATGGCCGACGAAGATCACGCCATAGAGGTCGTAGGTCTCGCGCTCGAACCAGTCGGCGCCGGGAAACACCTCGATCAGCGATGGCACCTGGGTGGCCTCGTCGGCCTGAGCCTTGAGCCGGATTCGCGTGTTCAGGGTCGGCGACATCAAATGATAGACGACGTCGAAACGCTTCTCGCGCGAGGGATGATCCACCGCGGTCACATCGGTGAAGTTGATGAAGCGACAATTCGGGTCGTCGCGGAGGTACTTGACCACCTCGACGATCCTGGCGGCCTCGACGTCCACCGTGAGCTGGTTGAAGGCCACCGTGTGACCGGTGGCGGCGCCCGGAAGCGCGCTACCGATCGTTTGCCCAAGGGCGTCGAGCTTGCCGTCGTCCATGACGTAAAACCTTAGCGTTCGATGGTGCCGGTGCGCCGGATCTTCTTCTGAAGCAGCAGCACGCCGTAGAGCAGCGCCTCCGCCGTGGGCGGGCAGCCCGGCACGTAGATGTCGATCGGCACGATGCGGTCGCAGCCGCGCACGACCGAGTAGGAATAGTGATAGTAGCCGCCGCCATTGGCGCAGGAGCCCATGGAGATGACGTAGCGCGGCTCGGGCATCTGGTCGTAGACCTTGCGTAGCGCCGGGGCCATCTTGTTGGTCAAGGTACCTGCGACGATCATCACGTCGGACTGGCGCGGCGAGGCACGCGGCGCAAAGCCGAAGCGCTCGACGTCGTAGCGCGGCATCGAGACCTGCATCATCTCGACCGCGCAGCAGGCGAGACCGAAGGTCATCCACATCAACGAGCCCGTGCGCGCCCAGGTGATGAGGTCGTCGGTGGCAGCGACGAAGAAGCCCTTGTCGGAGAGCTCGTGATTGACCTCGAGGAAGAACGGATCATTGGCCCCGACCGGCTTGCCGGTCGACGGATCCAGAATGCCCTTCGGGGCCGGCGCGAGAACCGGACCGGCGGACGATGTTGCAGGGTTCAATCCCATTCCAGTGCCCCTTTCTTCCATTCATAGGCAAACCCCACCGTCAGCACGGCGAGGAACACCACCATGGACCAGAAGCCCGTCGCACCAAGCTTGCCGAACGCTACTGCCCAGGGGAACAGGAACGCCACCTCGAGGTCGAAGATGATGAAGAGGATGGCGACCAGGTAGAAGCGGACGTCGAACTTCATCCGGGCGTCGTCGAAGGCGTTGAAACCGCATTCATACGCCGACAGCTTTTCCGGATCCGGCTGCTGGAAGGCCACGATGAAGGGGGCGATCAGCAGCACGAGGCCAATCAGGCCCGCTACCCCTATAAAGACGACAAGTGGAAGATAGTTCTGCAGAATGCCGCTCATTGGCGAGCCCTTTTTCCCGCAAGCCTCGGGTGGCCCACGGATTCGTCCCGATTTGGAATTGTTCTGAGCCTTAGCGCAGTGCACCAAAGGGTGCAAGACACGCTGTTTTTAGGCCCTTTGCCGCCCCCAGAACAGTGGAAATCCCGGAATCGCCCCGCGGCTGGTATGGAGCAGAACGGCCGCCCCAGCAAGGGTATCCCTGTCGGTCTCCCCGTCATCGGTGGACGCTCCGCGCGGAGCATGTCCACATGCATCTCGGGGTGTCTAGGACGGCTTTGCTGTCCTGTCGCGACGCAGCCAGGCCCAGGAAATGACGGGCACGGGACAACCGACCGTCACCCAGGCGACATATTTGCCGATCTCACCCCACAGCAGCGCCGCGAGGAGCCCGATCGAGGTCGCCACAGCGATCAGAATTGGCGCGCCGAAGACCCGTATCCACGGGCGCGAGCGCAGGGGCGAGCCATGCATCATGACGGGACTGGGGCTCGTTTCGCGAATGCGTCGGCAGGGACCGGCCTCCGCTTCCGCCGCCGCGCCACCCAGAGGTAGAGACCGCTGCCGATCACGATCATCGTGAGCACGTCGAGCGCAGCCCAGATCACCTTCAACGGCATTCCGCCATAATCGCCGAAATGCAGCGGCTGCGAGATCAAGAGCGCCTGGAGGTAGACCGGCAGCCCGCGGGTGTCAGCGACCTCTGCGGTCTCCCCGTCCAGCAGGACCGGACGCAATAGCCTGGATGTCAGGGGCGTATCGCCGCGCATGAACGCCGCGAAATGATGCGATGATGAGAATGCCGTGCCCGGAAAGGCAATGAAGGCAATGTCCATACCGGGTGCGGCCGCCTTCGCGCGGGCGACGACATCATCGAGCGAGGCCAGATGGACCGGCGGCGGCTTGCCGGCATAGGGCGCGACCATGCTGGCGAGCTCGGTCGCCTTCCACTGGTCGAGCATCAGCTCGGCCCAGGTATTGACGACGCCGGTCAAGCCGACCACCAGAGCCCACGCCACGGTCACGACGCCGATCAGGTTGTGCCAGTCGAGCCAGACCACACGGCGGGACGCGCGGTCCCGGATGGTCGCAAAGCGCAGGCGGCGGGTGAACGGCCAGTACAGCACTACGCCCGAGATGATGGCGACCGCGAATAGCAGCCCCATCGCCCCGAGAAACAGCTTTCCGGCCTGGCCTGCGAACATGTCCGTATGCAGCTTCAGGACGATCAGCATCGGCCCGACGCCGATCGGCCCAAGCAGCCTGGCCGAGACGGCGTCGAACGCCCGCACGGTGGTACTGTCCGCCAAGCCGTCCGGCGTGTTGTTCGTGAACGCCATGACGATACCGGGCTCGTCCTTGTCCCAGGAGATATATGTCAGTACCCGGCCCGGATCGGCCGCGAGCGCGGCGTCGGCGACCGCCTGGATCGTCGCACGCGCCGCGCCCGCGTGAGCTTCGGGCTGGGGGGCATAGCCCAGAAGCTCGTCGATCTCGTGATGAAAGATCAGCGGCAGCCCGGTCAGGCAGAGCAGCAGCAGGAACACGGTCGAGATCAGGCTGGTCCAGGTGTGGACCACGGACCAGAGCCTGACGGTGCGCGCCTTCACGACGCGATCCCCTCGCCTGCCCTCACCATTTGTACGACACGCTGGCCGTGACGCGCCGGCGATCGCCGTAGAAGCAGGACGTGGCCGACGCGCAACTCGCGACATAGATCTTGTCGGTCACGTTGATCACGTTCAACGCGGTGCGCCAATTCTGCCATTCGTAATGCAGCGCGAGATCGCCGAGCACGACGGCGGGAACCTCGAGCGTATTGGCGGTGTCGGCCCAGGACGAGCCGACATAGCGCACGCCCCCGCCGAAGCCGAAGCCCGCCAGCGGCCCCTCCTTGAACGTGTAGTCGGCCCAGCCTGAGACCAGGAGTTCTGGCGTGTTGGTCGGGGTCTTGCCGATCAGGGACTGATCGAGGTCCTTGCTGGTGAAGAGGTGGTAGGCGGTGAAGGCGCCGATCAGCTTGAGCTCCCTCGTGGCGTTGGCCACCGCTTCGAACTCGATGCCGCGCGAGGTCACCTCGCCGGTCTGGTTCTGCAGAAAATTCCCGGATGCATCGGCGGTTACCGCTGTCGTCGGCACATTCTGCCGCTTCAGGTCGAACAGCGACGCGGTGAAATAGCCGTCAAACCCCCTGGGCGCGACCTTTACGCCGATTTCAGCCTGCTGGCCGGTCTCCGGCAGGAATAGCTGGTTCGACGCATTGAGGCCGATGATCGGATTGTAGCTCGTCGCGTAGGAGACGTAGGGCGCAATTCCGTTGTCGAAATTATAGATCAGCCCCGCGCGCCCGCTGAACTTGCTGTCTTCGCGTTGCGAGATATTTGCGCCGGTGTCGCGGGCGACCTGCGACGTCTCGACCCAATCGTTGCGGCCACTCAGCACAAGCGTGAAGTTGCCGAGCTTCATCTGGTCCTGGACGTAGGTGCCGGCCTGCTTCTGCGTGATCTGGAAGTTGCGGAACGGCGCGCCAGTGATTGGAATGTCGCCGACACCATATGCCGGATTCAAGACGTTGATCGACGGCACGCCGAAGAAGTTGAACGCCTGATAGTCGTCGATCTGGTAACCCTTCAGGTCGACGCCGAACAGCATCGTGTGCTTCACCGGCCCGGTGTTGAAGCGATACTCCAGCTGATTGTCGAGATTGGCTTGATTTGCCGTATCCTTTGCATACCAATTGTAACGGAAGAGATCGCCAGTCGCCGCGCTGGTGTAGCCGCTGCCGACGTAACCGCGATAGGTCACGTCCACATGCGCAAACCGCGCATTCTGCCGGAACGTCAGATCGTCGGTGAGATTGCGCTCGAACTGGTAGCCGAGCATCTCCTGCTCGCGCGTGAACTTGTCGACGTTGGGATCGCCGGCGAAGAAGCTGGTCGGGATCTTGCCGAACGGCGCGTTGGTCACCGTGCCCTGATAGGGCAGGAAGTTGATGCCGCGGGTATCCTGCTTCGATGCCGACGCCAGGACTGTGAACGTCGTGTCGGCATCCGGTTTCCAGGTGACCGACGGTGCGATGAAGTAATTGTTGTCGGGCGTGAAGTCGACCTGCGTGCCGCCGTTCTGCACCTGCCCGACGACGCGGTAGAACAGCTTGCCGTTTTCAGGTCCCGTCGCGACGGGACCACCGACATCGAAGCCGACATAGGCATTGCCGAAATTGTTGACGCCGGTCTCGATGTAGCGGATCGGCTCGGCCGGCGGCATCTTGCTGATGACGTTGACGATGCCGCTCGGGCTCGAGCCGCCATAGAGCACCGCGGACGGGCCGCGCAGCACCTCGACGCGCTCCATGTTTGGCGTTTGCAGCTTCCAGCTTGCATAGGACGTGTAGAAGAGCTGCATGCCGTCGAGGAACAGGCCGACGTCGTCGGATTTGAAGCCGCGGATCAGCCACCAGTCGTTGCGGGTGTCGACACCGAAGGTTCCGGCACGCACGCCCGCCGAATAGCGCAGCACCTCGTCCAGCTTGTTCGGCTTCTGGTCGCGGATCTGCTCGGCGCCGATGACCGACACCGATTGCGGCGTCTCCATGATCGGCGTGTTGGTCTTGGTGCCGGACGAGCTGCGGTTGGCGACATAGCCATGGACCGGCCCGCGCGGCGTCTCGACGAATCCGACATTGCGCTCAGGCTGCGGCCTTCTCTCGCTCGCACTCTGCGCCGCCCGCGACGTTCGACGCGGCGCCGCGGCCGGCGCGCGGCGGCGGGGCTCAGGTGAAGCAACGGCGACCGGCGGCAAGGCTTGCGCGCCGCTCTGCAACGAGGATCCCGAGGATTGAGCGACCGAAACTTGCGGCAACAGCACCAAAGCAGACACGGTCGCAAGTCCCGCCGACCGCAGTATTCCAAGACAGTTCAACGCACCACCCCAACCTGCAACGTTTGTTGTTCCATGCCGTCTGTGCGAATGACGACATGCGTTGCGGCGACGCTTAAGCGAGCGCGTGCGGAAGACCTAATTGAATGCCTCTTAGAAGGGCTCTTAGAGAGCTTCCAAGAACGTTTCCAAAAATGAACTCTCCAAAATGAACGCCTGGAAAATCCGCGCGAGGATCAGTCCGGATCCTTTTCTGCCTCGAGCATCTCTTCGGCGGCTGCGGTCAGGCGATCGATCTGCGCCAGCAGCGCGTCGAGCTGGTCCTTGCTCAACTGTTGCAGCAGGCGCCGATTGCGCTCCTGTGCGCTGGCAACGATCGCGTCGTGTGCGGCGAGCCCCGCCTTGGTCAGCGAGATCAGCACCTCGCGACTGTCGTGCGGATTGGGCGTTTTCGCGATCAGCTTGCGTGACGACAGGCCCGCGAGCGCGCGGCTGATCTGCCCCTTGTCCTGACCGACGGCTTCGGCGAGCCGTGCCACGCTCATCGGCGGACGCCGGCCGAGCGAGGCGACGAGACCGAACTCCACCGAGTTCAGCCCGACGACGCGCTTGTAGCGCAAGATGGCGCCGCGCTTGAGCAGATTGGCGAGCACCATCAGCCGCGACGACAGCATCACGGTGATCGGCGCCGGCGGTGCATCGTCCTCAACGTCGGGCGACGTGCGCCCGCCTCTGCTCGGCTTATGGCTCATGCGCCACCTCTGCCAACAAACCGACGGCCTGCCAAGGGGCGCAAGCACAGCCGGTTTAAGATGATTGTTAGAAGCATTCGCAAGATCGTTGACATTGTCATCTACCTATCGTTGACTGGCTCAACGGACCAGAACACGACCTGACGGCCGACGAGCCGCAGGCGGGAGGAACAGCATGACCGTCACCCAGCGGGATCGCGCTCTCGGCACGGCCTATGCGATGCGGGAAGCAAGCACGCGCACCGAGCTGACCTCGGTCGCGCGCGGCACGCCGATGGGCGAGCTGCTTCGCCGCTACTGGCACCCCGTCGGCCTCACCAGCGACGCCACCGACACGCCCAGGAAAGTCCGCGCGCTCGGCGAGGACCTCGTCCTGTTTCGCGACAAGCATGGCCGCCCGGGCCTGTTGCACGCGCGCTGTTGCCACCGCGGCACCACGCTCTACTACGGCAAGATCGAGGAGGACGGCATCCGCTGCTGCTATCACGGCTGGAAGTTCGACACGCAAGGCCACTGCCTCGAGCAGCCCTGCGAGCCCGATGGCGGGAAGTTCAAGGACAAGGTGCGCCAGCCCTGGTATCCGGTCGAGGAACGCTACGGGCTGATCTTCGCCTATATGGGCCCGGCCGAGAAGCGCCCGGTCCTGCCGGCTTACGAATGCCTCGAGAACATGGACGAGGGTGAACTCGTCGAGGCCGATGATTCCTCGATCGGCGGCGGGGGACCAGCCATCATCCCCTGCAACTGGCTCCAGCATTTCGAGAACGTGGTCGATCCCTACCACGTGCCGGTGCTGCACGGCTCGTTCAGCGGCCCGCAATTCACCAACATGATGGCCTCGATGCCGGAGGTGAAGTTCGAGAAATCGCCGCGCGGGGTCCTCGTGCGTTCGGAACGCAGGCAGGACGACGGCAAGGTGTTTTACCGCGTCAGCGAGGCGGCGCTGCCGGCGCTGCGCGTGGTGCCGAACCCGCGCGTCGCGCAGTTCGCCCGCGTCGAGTCGCTCGGCTGGGTGCTTCCGATCGACGACACCTCGTTCCGCATCTATGTTGCTGGACGGGTGAAGAATGCCGGCGATATCGGCCGCATGCGCTCGAAGTTCAACGGAAAATTCTGGTGGGACATGAGCGAGGCCGAGCACCAGCAGTTTCCCGGCGACTACGAAGCCCAGGTCGGCCAGGGCCCGGTCACCATCCACTCCGAGGAGCATTTTGGCCAGAGCGACCGCGGCATCCTGATGATCCGGCGCATGCTGACCGATCAACTCGAGGCGCTCGCCGCAGGCCGCGACCCGATCGGCGTCTCTTTCGATCCGAGCGCGCCGCCGGTCACATTCGAAGCGGGGAATTACATCCGCGACGCGTGAGAGACCCGCACCAACGACAACGATAATAAAGTCATACTGGGGGGAGCGATGGTCGATGTGACGTCAGACGTGCCGGCGCAGGCGGCCGCAGCTGCAAAGCCGTCCGCACGGCGCTATTACGTGCTCGGGCTGCTCACCATCATCTACGCGCTGAACTTCCTCGATCGCACCATCTTCAACGTCCTGATCGAGCCGATCAAGAAGGAGTTTCAGCTCAGCGACACCATGATGGGCCTGTTGGCCGGCTTCGGCTTCGCGCTGTTCTATTCGCTGCTCGGCATTCCCATCGCGCGCATGGCCGACCGGCTGAACCGGCGCAACATCGTCGCGCTCGCCTTCGCGTTCTGGAGCGCGATGACGGCGCTGTGCGGCATGGCCACGAGCGTGACCTCGCTGGCGGTTGCCAGAATCGGGGTCGGCATCGGCGAATCCGCGGGCTCGCCGGCCTCGCAATCGATCGTCGCCGATCTCTTTGCCAAGAACGAGCGGCCACGCGCGCTCGGCATCTACGCCATCGGCACCTATCTCGGCGTGTTCCTCGGCTATTTCGTCGGCGGCTATGTCAACCAGCACTATGGCTGGCGGATGGCCTTCTACGTCGCGGGCCTGCCCGGCATCCTGCTCGCCGCCGTCTTGTGGCTGACGATCTCCGAGCCGAAGCGCGGCGCCATGCAGGAGACTTTCACGCCCGAGCCGCTCGGGCCGACGCTGCGCTTCCTCGCTTCCCAGCAGAGCTTCATCATCGTGCTGATCGGCTTCTGCCTCACGACCTATACGAACTACGCAACCGCGGCGTGGATCCCGCCCTTCCTGGCGCGCGTGCACCATTTGTCGAGCGCTGAGATCGGCACCTATGCCGGCACCTTCAAGGGGCTCGCCGGCATGGCAGGTACCCTGCTCGGCGGCTTCGTGGTGGCGCAGGTGAGCCGGCGCGACGATCGCTGGAAGCTGTGGGCGCCCGCGATCACCTCCGGGCTCGCCGGCCCCGTGTTCGCGCTGTGCATGTTGACGCAGGATTTCGCGACCATGGTGGCGATGCTGGCGCTGACATCGTTCCTGGTCGGCTTCCATCTCGGACCGAGCTTTGCGATCGCGCAGACCGTGGCCAAGCCCAGCATGCGGGCGCTGGCCTCCGCACTCATCGCGCTGACCGCCACCTGCTTCGGCCAGGGGCTCGGCCCGCTCGTCGTCGGCATGATCAACGACGCGCTCAGGGCCGGGTTCGGCGCCGACGCCGTCCGCTATTCCCTGCTGTCGGCGGCGGTCACGACCACCGTGGGCGCGCTGCTCTTCGTCTGGGCTGCCCGCACGATCCGGACCGATATCGGCCGGGCGGCCGCCTGAAACCGCCTTCCGGGCGGAACCGAGCCACCCGGCAGATGAAACCATTTTGCGGAAGGCGCGAAACCATCCGGAAACAGATCGTCCTTAGAAGGAGGGCCAACAGACGGGCGGGAAAGCCCGTCGGGAGGCTCTGATGAACCACTCCATTCACTCTGCTGATCGTGCGACGCACCTGAAGATCGTGGTGGTGGCGCTGGTGGCCGGTATCGCAGTGGCTGCCTTCGGGATCGCGGCGCGGACCAGCGTCGACCTCAGCCAGACCGCCCAATCGACCCATGTCATGAAGGCCGGCAAGCCGGTGGTCGTGACCAGCTCGAACACGTCGGAAATCCGCTAAGGCCGAAACGGCCCATTTCAAACGGACACCCAAGCCGCCTTCGGGCGGCTTTTACGTTTGCGACGATTTGAGAGAGTTTTGGGCTAAGCCATTGATTCAATGGCGCGAGAGACGGGGCTCGAACCCGCGACCTCCGGCGTGACAGGCCGGCGCTCTAACCAACTGAGCTACTCCCGCGTGCTGGGCAAAGCCATGCGGAACGAGGGGGGACTTAAAGGTGCGGTCTGGTGAAGTCAAGGACGTTGCGCTCGGCCCGTAAACATCGGGTGTTTCTGCGAGACTTCACCGAAATGCCGCCCCGTCGGATCCCGAATCGCCCGGCGCCCGAAGGCTCCGGATTCCGGCGCCGGAAGCCGCCGTCCGTCCGTTCAGGGAACTGGCCGAAGGCCTTTTCAGGCTTAGGCTTCGTTAAGCCTGAAAAGGCCTCCTGGCGCGGCGACACGCGGCCCCCGGAATGACGCTTTTCTGGTATACCGCCGGCTTCACCCGATCCCGGCGGTTACGAGAAGAAATGTCCCTCACCTTTACCCACACCGTGACCGAGCGCTTCCTGCGCTACGTCACGATCGACACCCAGTCCGACCCCGAATCCCCCACATCGCCCTCGACCGAGAAGCAGAAGGATCTCGGCCGCGTGCTCGTCACCGAGCTCAAGGCCATGGGCGTGGAAGATGCCCATCTCGACGACTACGGCTATGTCTACGCGACGATCCCGTCCAACACCGACAAGAAGGTGCCGGTGATCTGCTTCTGCTCGCACATGGACACCTCGCCCGACTGCTCGGGCAAGGACGTCAAGCCGCAGGTCGTGAAGAACTATCGCGGCGGCGACATCACCCTGCCAACCGATCCCACCCAGGTGATCCGCTTCGCCGAGCATCCGGCACTGAAGAACCAGATCGGCAACGACATCGTCACCACCGACGGCACCACGCTGCTGGGGGCCGACAACAAGGCCGGCGTCGCCGAGATCATGGATGCCGCGCATTTCTTCATCAACAATCCCGATGTGAAGCACGGCACCATCAAGATCCTGTTCACGCCCGATGAAGAGATCGGCCGCGGCGTCGACAATGTGGATCTGAAGAAACTTGGCGCCGATTTCGGCTACACCATGGACGGCGAGAGCGCCGGCAGCGTCGAGGACGAGACGTTCTCGGCTGACGGCGCCGCCATCACCATCCAGGGCGTCTCTGCCCATCCAGGCTATGCCAAGGGCAAGATGGAACACGCGATCAAGATCGCAGCCGCCATCGTCGAGCGGCTGCCCAAGGAAGGCTGCTCGCCCGAGACCACCTCGGGCAAGCAGGGCTTTCTGCATCCGATCGGCATCTCAGGCGCGCTGGAGCAGGCGACGGTGTCCTTCATCGTCCGCGACTTCACCGAGGAAGGCCTGAAGGAGAAGGAGACGCTGCTCGAGGGCATCGTCAAGGACGTGATGAGGGACTATCCGCGCTCGACCTACAAGTTCGAGGTGCGCGAGCAGTACCGCAACATGAAGCAGGTGATCGACCGCCACCCGCACATCCTCGAATACGCCATCGAGGCGATCCGCCGCGCCGGGCTCCGCCCGATGCGCACCGCGATCCGCGGCGGCACCGACGGCTCGCGCCTCTCCTTCATGGGCCTGCCCTGCCCCAACATCTTCGCCGGCGAGCACGCCTTCCACTCGCGGCTGGAATGGGTGAGCCGGCAGGACATGGAAAAGGCCGTCCAGACCATCGTGCATCTCGCGATGATCTGGGAGGAGAAGGCGTAGGATTCCCGAAGGCCAAGGTCGTGGCTGGGTTCGTCCCAGCCACGATCATGAAGCTACGGCACCGGTATTGGGCGGCGTCCGCGATGGAAGCGGTTCGAACTCGCCATCCATTGCGGCAAGGGTTCACCGTCGCGGTGTCGTCCGCCCGCGACTGCCGCCGCCCACGCGACGACGGCTCCGATCAGGGTCGCCGCCGCGACCGAGAATGCGACGATGATCGAGCTGCGCCGCACGTGGTTGATCGCCGTCTGCGACCCCGCGATCGCGGCGTCGACGCGGCGCTCGGAATCCGCCGGCGCCAGTCCCGTGAATGCGGCCGTCTGTTGCACGAGATAGCTGCGATCATCGCTGCTGACGCCGCTGTGGCTCGATGACGTCATGAGGATGCGGCCAGCTTCGGCGCGGGCTTCCCTCATGTCGGTGTTCGGCGGCCGGCGTGGCGCGCGGAACAGCTTGTCGAGCTCATAGCTCAACAGCGGCTCAGCGGCAGTTGCATTGCTGGCCGAGCTGCGCATCGGCGAGCGCTCGATCGCGGCCGCGCCGAGGACCGTGAGCAGTGCCGCACCGATCAGCACGGCGAGAGCCCATGACATCAGTCCGTGCAACCCGTCCCGTCGCTCGCCGTCATCCTCGATCGTCACGAGCGCAGCCGCTGGCCGTGCGATCCGCCCGGCGATGTAGCCGCCAAAGCCGAAGCTGACGATCGCCTGGAGGATCAGATAAAATCCCGACAGCAGCGCCAGCGCCGATGACGCATCGCGCCATGTCGGCGACGTCGAGCTAACGCCGAGGCCGATGGCGACGCCAAAGCTGACCAGGATGAACGACAGTGCACCGGCAGCGAACGCACCCGCCAGCACCGAACTCCACTGGATGGCCCAGCGGCCTTCGGCGGCGGGCACGCCACCTTCCATGACCTCTTCCTGCACGAGAGCTTCGATAGTCATCGCAGCTCTCTCAGCGCAGGCCGAAGAACGACAGGATCGCCATGATCACGACAATCAAGCCGATGAGATAAATCAATCCGTCCATAAGCCCATCCTCCTCAAATGCTCCGCGGCGCTAATGAAGAGGCACAAGGAATGTTCCTAACGGGAGCTTCCCTAGGCGGGGAACGAACCATCGAGATGTGGGTTATCCGCACAAGTCCAAGGGAACATAGATTGTGAGCACAAGGCCCCAGCCCCGGTCACCGCCGGGAGCTGGGGCCTTCCGCTTTGCGCGGTATTGGCTGTCTTATGTTAACGACGCCAATCTCGGAATCATCAAAGATGCGGTCGGGGCGGACACCTCCAGGAGCGGGAGAGCCGCGTGGACCGCAGAACGGCGTGCCTGAACCAGGCGAACGCATTCCGGGAAAAGGCGCTCGCCGATCCCGAGCACCATGATCAATGGATCGATGAAGCCATCAAATGGCTGGAGCGGGCGATGGAAGCGAGCCGCCGCGTCGCGGTGACGGTTGAAGGCGGCGATGCCTCCGCCGTTTCCGAGGTTCCGTGACCGTACAATCAAAATATCGAAAACAACCCCATGCAAAGGAGTCGACGGCCGCCGGCGCGCGTTTTTAATTTTCCGAATTCATTTGACATGTCGGGCAAATCAGGGGCATTGTGCCATCATCGCATCTGGACCCGGACCAGAGCCATCCGCCGCGTCCCGCCGGTGTGCCAAGTCGCTGGCAAAATCGTGAAGCCGGTGGGTTTGCAGGTTCGGCGGCACCATGCGACAAATGGTTATGCACCTGAAACGGTTCGCCAACGTCGTGGTGACGCTGCTGGTCGCGGCCGGGCTTCTGCTCGCGCCGCTGGCGGCACCAGTGTTGGCTGCGCCGGCCTCGGGCCACGACATGCAGGCGATGTCCGGCGACACGCAGGCGGAGGACATGCCCTGCTGTCCGGGCGAGACCGAGAGCAAGGACTGTGGATCCTGTCCGTTCGTGGCGCTGTGCCTGCTCAACGTCTCCCTCCCCGCGCCGTCCGGAGCAGTTTCTCCGATCGAGCGCCACGCGCGACACAGCGCATTCGCTCCGATCGATGATCTCCTGATCGACGGGCTCGGCGCCAAGCCTCCCGACCATCCCCCTCGAGCCGACGTCTGATGGGCGCGTAAGCGCCTGATCGTCTCGCGCGTCGGAAGCGGCGCGCGCCGTTGCATGCCGCGTTGGCGGCAATCAGACCTATCGAGGACCACATCAATGAGGACTTCCAACGTTGCGCGCGCCGCCATGGCCGCGCTGATCGGTGTCGCGTTCGCGGGCACAGCCTTGCCTGCCCATGCTGAAATCAAGAACTACGAGTTCCAGCTCGTTCAGCCGACGGTCAAGGCCGGCGCCGATCGCATCGTCACCGTGCGCCTAGTCGACAAGACCACCGGCAAGCCGGTGCCCGATGCGGTGATCTTTGCCACTCGGCTCGACATGGCTCCCGACGGCATGCAGGAAATGGCCACCAAGGTCACCGCGATGCCGGGCACCGAGCCCGGGACCTACCGGTTCAAGGCGACATTCGGCATGGCCGGCCGCTGGCAGCTTTCGCTCGGCGCCAAGGTGCAGGGCGAAACCGGCACGGTCGAGAACAAGCTCGTCGTCACGGCCGAGAAATGACCCGTCGCCGCCTCATCGGCACTGCCGCTGCGGTTCTCGCAGCGGCAGGTGTCGCGCTGTTCGCGGGGCTGCTGAGACAGCAGCCGAACGACGGCCCCATCGCATCCGCGGCAAACGCGGCGGATACGGCTGCCCCGATTTACTATCAGGACCCGGACGGCAAGCCGCTCTATTCGCTCATACCCAAGAAGACCGGGGACGGCCGCGACTATCGTGCCGTGCCTGCGAGCGCGGACGTAAGCTTCGACGAGCCCGAGCAGCCCGCGGCGACGGCCGAGACCAGAGCCGATCGCAAGATCAAATACTACCGCAACCCGATGGGCCTGCCGGACACCTCGCCGGTGCCAAAGAAGGACTCGATGGGGATGGACTACATCCCCGTCTACGACGGCGACGACAGCGACGACGGGAGCGTCAAGCTTTCGCCGGGCAAGATCCAGCGCACCGGCGCGAAGTCCGAACCGGTCGTGCGGCAGCCCATCAGGTCGGTGATCCGCGCGCCCGGGACTGTCCAGGAGGACGAGCGCCGCATCTCGGTCGTCGCTCTCCGCTTCGAGGGCTTCGTGGAGAGCGTTGCCAACGTCACGACCGGTGAGCACGTCCACAAGGGGCAGCCGCTGATGAACGTATACAGCCCGGCGCTTTCCAGCGCTGCTGCCGAATATCTGTCCGCAATCAACGCCGGCGCCACCGGAAAGGAATTGAAGGGCGCACGTCGAAGGCTGGAGAATCTCGCGGCGCCCGAGCAGGCCATCAAGGACCTCGAACGCACACGCGACATCTCGCTCTCGATTCCCTGGCTCGCCCCGCAGGATGGCGAAATCCTCGAGCGAAACGCGGTGAACGGAATGCGGGCGGGACCCGGCGACGTTCTGTTCAGGATCGCCGATCACCGCCTGGTCTGGGTTCTCATCGACGTCGCCGAACGCGATCTGGCGCAGGTCGCCATCGGAACGAAAGTAATGGTCCGGCCACGCGCCCTGGCCGGCCAGAGCTTCGCCGGCGCCGTGGCGCTGATCTATCCGCACCTGAACGCCCAAACCCGCACAGCGCGCATCCGCGTCGAAGTGCCCAATCCCGATGAAGCGCTGCGGCCCGAGATGTACGTCGATGCCGAGATCGAGACCGGGACGCCAAGTCCGGTGCTCGTTGTTCCCGAAAGCGCCGTGCTCGACAGTGGCACGCGCCAGGCGGTCCTGATCGACAAGGGCCAGGGGCGTTTCGAACCGCGCGACGTCAAGCTCGGCCGTCGGGGCGGCGGTTACGTCGAGATCGCGGAAGGCCTCGCCGAAGGTGAAGCGGTCGTGACCTCGGCCAACTTCCTGATCGACGCCGAGAGCAATCTGAAAGCGGCACTGAAGGGGTTTGCCGAAGCTGGCCGTTCGCAGGGCGCCGATCTCTCCGGCGACAAGCCCATGGGAGCCAAGCCATGATCGCCCGTGTCATCGCCTGGTCGGCCCGCAACCTGCTGCTGGTGCTGTTCGGCACCGGCTTTGCCGCCGCCGCCGGACTCTACGCGCTGATCCACCTGCCGCTGGACGCCATTCCCGATCTCTCCGACACCCAGGTGATCGTCTATACCGAATATCCCGGCCAGGCGCCGCAGGTGATCGAGGACCAGGTCACCTATCCCCTGACGACTGCGATGCTGACGGTGCCGAAATCGAAGGTGGTGCGCGGCTTCTCCTTCTTCGGCGTCTCCTTCGTCTACGTCATCTTCGAGGACGGCACCGACATCTACTGGGCGCGCTCGCGCGTGCTCGAATTCCTGAATTCTGCGGCATCGAGATTGCCGGCGGGAGTGACGCCAACCATTGGCCCGGACGCGACCGGCGTCGGCTGGGTTTACCAATACGCGGTGATGTCGAAGGAGCTAAATCTTGCCGACACGCGCACCATCCAGGACTGGAACCTGAAATTCGCACTCGCCAAGGCCGAAGGCGTCGCCGAGGTGGCGAGCGTCGGCGGCTTCGTCAAGCAATACAACGTGATCCTCGATCCGCAGCGGATGCGCGACCTCGGCATTCCCATGCAGAAGGTTCGCGATGCGATCCGCGCCAGCAATGCTGACGTCGGCGGACGCACGGTCGAGCTCTCGGAGTTCGAATACGTCATCCGGGGCAAGGGCTACCTCAAGGGCATCAACGACCTCGGCAACATCGTGCTCAAGTCCGACAAGGGCACGCCCGTGCTGTTGCGGGATGTTGCCCGGGTCGAGCTCGGACCGGACGAGCGGCGCGGCATCACCGAGCTCAATGGCGAGGGGGAAGTCGCCAGCGGCATCATCCTGCAGCGGTTCGGCATGAACGCGCTCGATGTCATCGAGAACGTCAAGAAGCGGTTCAAGGAGATCGCGACCAGCCTGCCGAAGTCGGTCGAGATCGTGCCGGTCTACGACCGCTCGAACCTGATCTACGCCGCCATCGACACCCTCAGGCACACGCTGGTCGAGGAGAGCATTGTCGTTGCGCTGGTCTGCATCGTGTTCCTGCTGCATGTCCGCAGTGCTCTGGTTGCCATCCTGATGCTGCCGGTCGGCGTACTCATGGCATTCGGCGCGATGAAGCTGCTCGGTATCGGCTCCAACATCATGAGCCTCGGCGGCATAGCGATCGCGATCGGCGCCATGATCGATGCCGCGATCGTCATGATCGAGAACGCGCACAAGCATCTCGAGCGCGCCGAACCGGGGAAGCCGCGTATCGCGATCCTGATCGAGGCCGCATCGGAAGTCGGGCCTGCGCTGTTCTTCAGCCTGCTGATCATCACCGTGTCGTTCATGCCGATCTTCACGCTGGAGCAGCAGGAGGGACGGCTGTTCAGCCCGCTAGCCTTCACCAAGACCTTTGCGATGGCGGCCTCAGCACTCCTGTCGGTCACCTTGGTGCCGGCGCTGATGGTGATCTTCGTGCGTGGCAAAATCATCCCGGAGCACAGAAATCCGATCAACAGCTTCCTGATCTGGATCTATCGCCCCGTGATCAAGGGCGTGTTGCACGCCAAGACGCTGGTGATCGTGCTGGCGCTCGGTGTGCTCGCTATCTCGGTCTGGCCGGCGCGCCAGCTCGGCACCGAGTTCATGCCAAACCTCAACGAGGGCACGCTGTTGTACATGCCGACTACGCTACCCGGCATCTCCGTAACCAAGGCGGCCGAGCTGATGCAGACGCAGAACCGGATCATCCGCTCATTCCCGGAGGTCGGTTCGGTCTACGGCAAGGCCGGACGGGCGGCGACTGCGACGGATCCTGCGCCCTCGGAAATGTTCGAGACTGTGATCAATCTCAGGCCGAAGGAGCAATGGCGCGCGGGCGTGACCGTGGACAGCCTGGTCGCGGAGATGGACAAGGCGCTGCAGTTTCCTGGTGTCTCCAACGCCTGGACCATGCCGATCAAGGCGCGCATCGACATGCTCTCGACCGGCATCCGCACTCCTGTCGGCGTCAAGGTTATCGGCACCGATCTCGCCGGGATCGACAAGCTTGCGAGGCAGATCGAGCAGGTGCTCAAGACCGTGCCCGGCACGTCGTCGGCCTATGCCGAGCGCAGCCTTGGCGGCTACTACCTCGAGATCGCGCCGAACCGCGAAGCGCTGTCGCGCTATGGCATCATGGTGCAGGACGTGCAGGACACGATCGCCACCGCGCTCGGCGGCCAGGCCGTGACGACGACAGTCGAAGGCCGGCAGCGCTTCACGGTCAACATGCGCTACCCCCGCGATCTCCGCGACAATCCGAAGGCGATCGCAAGCGACATTCTGGTGCCGATGCCGACCGGCGGGGCCGTGCCGCTCGGCGAAGTCGCCGATGTCGCGCCAGCGCGCGGGCCGAGCTCGATCCGGACCGAGAACGGGCAATTGGCGACCTACATCTATGTCGATATCCGCGACCGCGACCTCGGCGGCTACGTCGCCGATGCGCAACGCTCGGTGCAGGCGAGCATCGCGTTTCCGCCGGGCTATTATGTCGTCTGGAGCGGGCAGTACGAATATCTGGAACGGGCGGCCGCACGGTTGAAGATCGTGGTGCCGGTGACGCTCCTGATCATCTTCCTGCTGCTCTACCTCAACTTCCGCTCGGTAACGGAGACCATGATCGTCATGCTCTCGCTGCCGTTCGCGCTCGTCGGCGGGCTCTGGCTGATGTGGTGGCTCGGCTTCAACCTCTCGGTCGCGGTTGCCGTCGGCTTCATCGCGCTCGCAGGTGTAGCTGCCGAAACCGGTGTGGTGATGCTGATCTACCTCAACCAGGCGCTGGCGGAGATCAAGGCGCGCCGCGCCGCCGAAGGACGCGCGCTGACACGCGAGGATCTCTACGACGCGATCATGGAAGGCGCCGTGGAGCGCGTCCGCCCGAAGATGATGACGGTGGTCGCGATCATGGCTGGTCTCTTGCCGATCATGTGGAGCACTGGCACGGGCTCCGAGATCATGCAGCGCATCGCAGTCCCCATGATCGGCGGCATGATCTCGTCGACACTGCTGACGCTGATCGTGATCCCCGCGATCTTCGGGCTGGTGAAGGGGTTTAGGCTCACGAACAAAGACGATTCTGCGACGCCGGCGCTCGATCGGCCTGAGGCAGCCGAATAACGCAGGTGGCATGATCGTATGTGAGCAGCCGACCTCTTCCGCGAAGCAGCGAAAGATCACACGAGCGCGATTGGGTCGCCTTGAACAGGATGTTGGCCGGGTGGTGTGATAGCTTCTGCTTCGTGAGCGTTGCGAGTCATCCGTGAGAGTGGAGGCTGGCATGTCGACCTTGCGCATCCCATTCCCGGCAGTTGTGGTTGGAGTTGTCCTGGTGTTGATCGGGGCGCCGACCGCACTTGGTCGCGGCAGTCAGGTCGGGCACGACGATCCCTGGAATCGCGAACACATCGATCATTTGCCGCTCGAAGTCCGCAACGCCGTGAACCACATGTGTGGAAATTCGGCGCGCGCCGCCCATTATTTCGCGACCTATCTGGACAACTCACACATCATCAGGCTGCATTTCGAGCATCTGCAGTGCGGCAACGGCGGAGGGTTCTGCAGCAGTGCCGGCTGCCTGCATCAGGAGTACGTCACAAGGGGCGGCCAGTACCGGCTGATCAAGAGCTACTACGGCCGCAACGACGATTGAGGGCTCCGGGCGCCAGGTCCGAAAGTCCTTTTTCTGCGACGGTTGTTCCACAGGCGTAACAATGTTGCACATCGACACTCTTCCCGTCGCCGTGCTAGGCAGGCCGGAACTCAACGAGAGTAACGTCGTGTCCGCGATCCGCCGGCCATTCGGGATGTTTCGCCCGCGCCATTTGCGCGGGCTGCTGGCCGTGCTCGTCGCAACCATCTACCTGCTGTCGGGCCTGCTGCACAGCGCGCACGATCTCGATGTGACCAACCCCTCGGGCAAGGCGGAGATCGCTTCCGTGCTCGATGGGGCTGCCGGCCACGCCGACCACAAGGCCTTCGCAGGCCATCATTGCCATGGCTGCTTCTCGGTGACGGTCGCTCAGCCGGCGCAATCGGAGACATCGATCACGCTTGTGTCGGCGCCGAGCGCGCATCGCGAGCCGGCGTTTGCGGGCATCGAGCCCGACACGGACTCCCCGCCCCCCAAACATCTGGCCTGAACGGATCAGCCGGGCGCCGCATGCGCCCATGCCCTTTCCTTCACAGGTCGTTTCCATGTTTTGCAGGCGAACTGCCGCGCGCTTGGCGTGCGCGACGGCGATTCTCATCAGTGGGCTGCTTGCGCAGTCCGCGCAGGCCCAGACCTTGACCATGCGCAGCGCGCTGACGCGCGCGCTGGCCGCGAGCCCGCGGCTGACGGCCGCCGAGCGCGACGTCGGCATCGCCACGGGCCAGCGCATCCAGGCGGGCGCGCTGCTCAATCCGGAGCTTTCCTACGAGCAGGACAACTCCTTCGGCTCCGGCATCTACCGTGGCACGAAGTTGGCCGAGACCACGCTCCAGATCAGCCAGGCGTTCGAGCTGTTCGGCAAGCGCGAGGCGCGCATCGCCGCGGGCAGCGCCGGTGCCGAAGTCGCCGCGATCCAGCGCAAGGCGATCCGGCTCGAGGTGCTGTCGGAGACGGCGATCGCCTTCCTCAGCGTGCTCGGCGCCCAGCGCCGTATCCAGATCCTCGACGAGCAGGTCGCCGCGATCGACCGCCTGACGCCCCTGCTCCGCCGCCGCGTCGAGGCCGGCGCCTCCTCGCCGGCAGAGACCGGCCGCGCCGAGGTTGCGTCAGCGCTGGTCAAGGCCGACCGCGAGCGCTTCAAGGCAACGCTCGCAAGCGCTAGGCGCGAGCTCTCCGTGCTGATGGGCGATCCGACGCCGAAATTCTCCGAGGTCTCCGGACGGCTTGACACCATGGGGCGTCCGCCCGCGTTCCAGTCGGTGGTTGCCGCCATCGACGCCAATCCGCAACTGGTGCGCTGGACCGCCGTCTACGCCCAGCGCAATGCCGAGCTGCTGCTGGCGCGCCTGAAGCCATATCCGGACGTGCGGATCGCCGCCGGCTGGCGTCATTTCAACGAGACCAGCGACGACGCGGTGCGCCTGACCGTGTCGGTGCCGATCCCGGTATTCGACCAGAACCAGGGCAACATCCTCTCGGCGCAGGAAAGTCTCGCCAAGACCAAGGCGGAGCGCGAAGCCAACCGCAACGCGCTGATCGTGATTGCTGGCCGCGCCTACGACTCGCTGCAAGGATCGCTGCGCGAACTCGCGATATTGCGCGAGACCGCGATTCCCAAGGCCCAGGAGGCCGCCGAGGCGATCTCGCAGGGCTACGGCCAGGGCCGCTTCACGCTGCTCGAAGTGCTCGATGCGCAGGCGAGCGTCACGCAAGCGCGGCTGCGCGAACAGGAAGCACAGCAGAACTTCCATGCCGCGGTCGCGACCATCGAAGGCCTCGTCGGCAATCCCTTCACGCTCGCCCGGGAGAGCGCAAGATGAAGACATCCTCCACCATCCTCGTGGCCCTCATCACCGCCGTGCTGGGCGCCTATGGCTACGCCATGCTCGCGCCCGCCAAGGTCGAAATGACGACGGAGCAAGCGCACGAGAAGAAGCCGGCGAACGAGCACGTCGAGCAGGACGAGCATGGTGCCGACCGCATCAGGATCTCCGACGTCAAGCTCGCCGCCGCCGGCGTCACGCTCGCGGAAGCCGCAAGCGCAACGCTGACCGACACGCTCTCCTTCAACGGCGTGCTGCGCGCCAACCAGGAGGCCGTGGTGCAGGTGACGCCGCGCTTCCCCGGCATCGCCAAATCGATCCGCAAGCGGATCGGCGACACCGTCGCCAAGGACGACCTGCTGGCGTCGATCGAGAGCAACCAGAGCCTGACGGCCTATGACCTCAAGGCGCCGATCGGCGGCACGATCATCGACCGGCAGATCTCGCTCGGCGAATATGCCTCCGAGCAGAAGCCGGCCTTCGTCGTCGCCGATCTCTCCACCATCTGGGTCGACCTCTCGATCTATCGCCAGGATCTCAAGCGCGTGCACCTTGGCGACGAGGTGCTGATCGATCCCGACGACGGCCGCGGCGAGATCAAGGGTGCGATCTCCTATCTCGCCCCCGTCGGCGTCAGCGAGACCCAGACCGCGCTGGCGCGCGTCGTGCTGCCGAACCCCGAAGGACGCCTGCGGCCCGGCCTGTTCGTCACCGCACGGCTGATCCTCGCCGCGCGCAACGTCGCGGTGGCGGTCCGGACCAGCGCCATCCAGACGCTGGAGAACCGGACCATCGTCTTCGTCCGCGAGGACAACGACAAGATCGAGGCCCGCCCGGTCGAACTCGGCGAGTCCGACCCGCGCCATGTCGAGATCAAGGCCGGGCTAGCGGCCGGCGAGCGCTACGTTGCCGAAAACAGCTTCGTCGTGAAGGCGGAGATGGGCAAGGGAGACGCCGATCATGATTGAGCGCATCATCGCCTTCTCGATCCGTCAGCGCTGGCTCGTCCTGCTGCTCGCGATCGGCGCCGTCGCCTATGGCACGTGGGACTTCCAGCACCTGCCGATCGACGCGGTCCCCGACATCACCAACGTGCAGGTGCAGATCAATACGCGTGCGCCCGGCTACTCGCCGCTCGAAACCGAGCAGCAGATAACCTTCCCGGTCGAGACCGCGATGGGCGGCTTGCCGAAGCTCGACTACACGCGGTCGCTGTCGCGCTATGGCCTGAGCCAGGTTACCGTGGTCTTCAAGGACGGCACCGACATCTATTTCGCGCGCCAGCTCGTCGGCGAGCGCATCCAGCAGGTGAAGGATCAGCTTCCCGCCGGCGTCGAGGTCGCCATGGGGCCGGTCTCGACCGGACTCGGCGAGATCTTCATGTACACCGTCGAAGCGAAGCCAGACGCCAGGACACAAAGTGGCAAGGATTTTTCCCCGACCGACCTGCGCACCGTGCAGGACTGGATCATCAAGCCGCAGCTTCGAAATGTCCCCGGTGTGATCGAGATCAACACCATCGGCGGCTTCGAACGACAATTCCACGTGCTGCCCGACCCCGGAAAGCTGATGGCCTATCGGCTCGGCTTCCGCGACGTGATGACGGCGCTCGCCGCCAACAACGCCAATGTCGGCGCCGGCTATATCGAGCGCAACGGCGAGCAATATCTGGTGCGCTCGCCCGGCCAGGTCGGCAGCGTCAGCGAAATCCAGGACATCGTGATCGGCGCACGCGGCGGCAATCCGGTCAGGGTCAGGGACGTCGCCGAGGTGATCGAGGGACGCGACCTGCGCACCGGCGCGGCAACGCTCGATGGCGAGGAGACCGTGCTCGGCACCGCCATGCTGCTGATCGGCGAGAACAGCCGCACGGTCGCGCGCCGCGTCGCGGCCAGGCTCGAGGAGATCGCAAAATCGCTGCCTGACGGCGTGGTGACCCGCACGGTCTACGACCGGACCCATCTGGTCGAGGCCACGATCCGCACCGTCCAGAACAATCTGCTCGAAGGCGCAGCCCTTGTCGTCGCCGTCCTTTTCCTGATCCTCGGCAACATCCGCGCCGCCCTCGTCACCGCCTGCGTGATCCCGCTCTCGATGTCGCTGACGGTCACCGGTATGGTCGGGACGAAGGTCAGCGCCAATCTGATGAGCCTCGGCGCGATCGATTTCGGCATCATCGTCGACGGCGCGGTGATCATCGTCGAAAACTGCCTGCGGATGCTCGCCGAGGCACAACGCGAGAAAGGCGGCCTGCTCACGACGCGGGAGCGCCTGCGCACCATCCTGCGCGGCTCGAGCGAGGTCATCAAGCCGAGCCTGTTCGGAACGCTGATCATCGCCGTGGTCTATCTGCCGGTGCTGACGCTCACCGGCGTCGAAGGCAAGATGTTCACGCCGATGGCCCTCACCGTCCTGATGGCGCTCGGTGCGGCCGTGCTGTTCTCCATCACCTTCGTGCCGGCAGCGATCGCGATCTTCGTCACCGGCAAGGTGTCGGAGACGGAAAACCTGTTCATGCGCGGTGCCAAACGCATCTACGTTCCCCTGCTCCGTCTCGCCATCGACAACCGCGGTGTCGTCGCCTGTGCTGCCGTCGCCATCGTGATCGCGAGCGGCGTTGCGGCCTCGCGGATGGGCGGCGAGTTCATCCCGAGCCTCGACGAGGGCGACGTCGCGCTGGCCGCGATCCGCATCCCCGGCACAAGCCTGACCCAGTCGCTGGACCTTCAGAAGGCGCTGGAAAAGCGCATCCGGCAGATTCCGGAGGTGAAGGAGTTCTTCACCCGCATCGGCACCGCCGAGATCGCCACCGATCCGATGTCGCCGGCGCAGACCGACGGCTACATCATGTTGAAACCGCGCGCCGAATGGCCGGACCCCGTCAAGCCGAAATCGGAGGTGATCGAGGCGATCGACAAGGCCGCCGACGATATCCCCGGCAGCAACTACGAGATCTCGCAGCCGATTCAGTTGCGCGTCAACGAGCTGATCTCCGGCGTGCGCAGCGACGTCGGCATCAAGATTTTTGGCGACGATCTCGACATTCTCCAGGGTGCGGCCAAGCAGGTCGAGGCAGCGATCCGGACCATCCGCGGTGCAACCGACGTCAAGACCGAGCAGGTTTCGGGCCTGCCGATCCTGACCGTCAAATTGGACCGCCACGCCCTGTCCCGTTACGGCCTCAGCGCCAGCGAGGTGCAGGGCATCGTCGAGATCGCCGTCGGCGGCAAATCCGCCGGCAAGCTGTTCGAGGGCGACCGGCGCTTCGACATCGTGGTGCGGCTGCCGGAGCGCCTGCGCGGCAATCTCGACGCGATCCGCGCGATTCCGATCCCCCTGCCGCCGAGCGAGGAAGCGGCGCCGGTCCGCACCGCGTTCTCCACCTCTGCGCTGACGCAGATGCGCTACGTGCCGCTGTCATCGGTCGCCACCGTCGAGGCGACACCGGGTCCCAACCAGATCAGCCGCGAGAACGGCAAGCGGCGGATCGTCGTCACCGCCAACGTCCGCGAGCGCGACCTCGGCTCGTTCGTCGCCGAGGCACAGGATGCCGTTGCGCAGAAGGTCAAGCTGCCGCCCGGCTACTGGATCGGCTGGGGCGGCCAGTTCGAGCAGCTCGTCTCGGCGACCAAGAGGCTGACCGTCGTCGTGCCGGTGGCGCTGCTCTTGGTGTTCCTCCTGCTGTTCATGAGCATGGGGTCGGCGGCCGATGCGCTGCTGGTGTTCAGCGGCGTGCCGCTGGCGCTCACGGGCGGCATCGCGGCGCTGCTGCTGCGCGGCATTCCGCTGTCGATCAGCGCCGGCGTCGGCTTCATCGCGCTGTCCGGCGTCGCCGTGCTCAACGGCCTCGTCATCATCGCCTTCATCGAGCGGCTGCGGAGCGAGGGCAAGCCCCTCGTCGAGGCCGTCCGCGAAGGCGCCTTGACGCGTCTGCGCCCGGTGCTGATGACGGCGCTGGTCGCGTCCCTCGGCTTCGTGCCGATGGCGCTTGCGACCGGCGCCGGCGCCGAGGTGCAGCGGCCGCTCGCGACCGTCGTGATCGGCGGCATCATCTCCTCGACCGTGCTGACGCTGCTGGTCCTGCCGGCGCTCTACGTGCTGTTCCGTCGTGACGGCGCTCGCGAAACGCCTACAATGGGCGCTGATTTGGCGCACGCCGATTCCGGGGAGCGGTAGACGTGGACAAGCACGACCACCATGCCGGCCATCATCACCATGACCACCACGACCATGCCGGGCACGATCACGGACATGACCACGGTCATGGCCACGGACTTGGCCACGGCGCGCATGTCCACGCGCCCGCAAGCTTCGGCCGGGCGTTTGCGATCGGCATTTCGCTCAACACCGCGCTTGTCATCGCGCAAGGCGTTTACGGCTACATCGCCAATTCAACCGCCCTGCTCGCCGACGCCAGCCACAATCTCAGCGACGTGCTCGGCCTCATCATGGCCTGGGGTGCATCGGTTGCGGCCAGGCGCGCGCCCACGGGCCGCTTCACCTACGGCTTCCGCGCCTCGACCATTTTGGCCGCATTGGCGAACGCCGTGTTCCTCCTGGTTGCAACCGGCGCGATCGGCTGGGAGGCGATCCTGCGGCTGCGCGAGCCCGAGCCAATCGCCGGCGTCACGGTGATGATCGTCGCCGGCATCGGCATCCTCATCAACGGCGCGACCGCGATGCTGTTCGCCAGCGGACGCAAGGACGACATCAACATCCAGGGCGCATTCCTGCACATGGCCGGCGATGCCGCGGTCTCGCTCGGCGTGGTCGTCTCGGCAGCGCTGATCATCTGGACTGGCTGGCTTTGGCTCGATCCGCTGGCGAGCCTTTTGATCTGCGCGGTCATCCTCTGGAGCACGACGGGCCTGCTCCGCAGCTCCATCGACATGTCGATGGCCGCCGCGCCGCGCGGCACCGACCTCGACGCCATCAAAGGCTTTCTGATGCAGCGGCCCGGTGTCTCCGATATCCACGACCTGCACGTCTGGCCGATCAGCACCACGGAGACGGCGCTGACGTGTCACCTCGTGATGCTGGACGGCCACCCCGGCGACGCCTTCCTGATGGAAACCGCGCAGCTCCTGAGAACCTCCCACCGGATCGGCCACACGACGATCCAGATCGAGACCGGCCAGGACAACGGCTGCGCGCTGGCACCCGACAACGTGGTGTGATGAGCCTACGCTGCCTTCGCCGTCACGATCCAGATCGCGCCCGGCAGCGTCACTGACTGCCCCTTGACGAACGGCGCCAGCGCCTCGCGGATCGAGCCTTTGGCCGCCTCGTAAGTCTCTGGCGGATGGCCCTGCAGTGCGCGGCTGGCGGGACCGATTTGAAGAGAGCCGTCGACGGCCGCATCCAGACCGCCACCGATCGCAATATCCATCGCAAGGTCATGCGGCTCCATCGCCACGTCCGCGAAACCGGCGCCCTTCAGGATACGCATCACGCGCTCTTCTGATGCAAACGCGAACGGACCAGGATCCTCCGGCCCGACCGGCGGCATCTTGGGCACGTGCTTGTAGACCCCCATCAGCGGCGTCATCATCCAGGGATTTTCGCGCGGCTCGCGCCAGCAGATGAAGGCCAGCCGCCCCGAAGGTTTCAGCGCGCGGCGCAGGTTGGTGAACGACGCGATCGGATCGGCAAAGAACATGACACCAAAGCGCGAGGCGAGCAGATCGAAGCTTTGGGGCTCGAACGGATAGACCGTCGCATCCGCCAGCACGAAATCCAGCGGTAGGTTCTTTGGCGAAAGTGCACGCGCCTGCGACAGCATCGGGTCGGACACGTCGAGCCCGAGCGCCAAGCCATTCGGCGCCACCGCTTTTGCGAACGCAACGGTGGTCGCGCCGGAGCCGCAGCCGACGTCCAGCACGCGTTCACCCGGCTTCGGCTTCGCATGCCGGATCAGGACGTCCGCGACCGGCCCGAGCAAGATCTCCTGTGCAGCGTGACGATCGGCCCATTTCTGGCCGCCGGGCCCATTCCAATAGGCGATCTGGTCGGCGTTCTCTTCGTGTCCGCTTGGCTGTTCCATGGGGGCCCTCTGGCAGCTCGGTCGAAAGACCTCGATGCCGAAAGCCAAAGACGCCGTCAACTGCGGCCACCTGCTCTGTCCGCCTGTCGGCGAGACGTGCTTCCGTTCTCGCCGAGCTGCACGGCGTCAAAGGTTGACGGACGGTGAGAGGACTTAATTGCCGCGTGGCGCCAAGCCAGTGCGCCAAAAGTCATTCGGCTGCCAGCGAGGCTCCAGTTCGCTTCGCAAGGACGCGGCGAAAGTCCGCTGCCAGCTCCTCATAGTAGCGAGCGAGCTCCTCATAAAAAGCCCTTCCGGCTGCGTCCCTCGCTTCCTGAGCTGCTTTCGTACAGTGGGCGGCTTTGGACTCGTACCGTTCCAACTTCGTGCGAAGATCACTCATCACGGCGATACTCCACGCTAACTACGGGAACCGGAACGGTGGGTTGGGCTGCGACCGAAACAATGACCGAACCAAGGCAATTTTGGACCCGCAGCAGGCCATTTCTAGGCATCGGCTGTGTTGCGAAAGGCCCACCTTCGCCAGTTGGGCTCCGGCGCGGCAGCCTTCGCTCGCTTCGCGCCAATGATGTTTGACCTGGCTTGGATGTCTGAGCTGGCTTGCCCAGCCGAAACTCGCGAAGCGAGTGAAGGCTGGTGGGCGGTCACGGATTCGAACCGCGGACCCTCTCGGTGTAAACGAGATGCTCTAACCAGCTGAGCTAACCGCCCCTCGCCGCCTCTTTAGCCCCGTGGGCCCCGTCGGAGCAAGTGCCGAACGTCAATCCCGTGGCCGGCCGGGCAGCCCCGGCACCGCATCGATCCACAACGCCGCCGACTGGCACCAGATCTGCCGGTTGGGCCGCAGGGCCTCGCGCTGGCGGATGCTGCCCCAGCGGATGCCCCAATCGTCGGCCTCCGTGCCCTCGCCGCTGGTGAACAGCGGCGAACCGCAGTCGCCGCAAAAGTGCTGGAAGCGCATCCGGCCATTGTCGCCGCGCTTGCCGTAGACCTTGGGCTTTCCGCCGGTCAGGCGGATGGTTTGGCCGGAGCAGATCGCGGTCACCCGGAAGGGGGACCCGGTCAGCGCCTGGCAATCGGTGCAGTGGCACACCGAGACAGCGTCCGGGTCGATCTCGGCCGCGTAGCTGACCCGGCCGCAATGGCATTGTCCGTCGATCCGCATGTCGCGCTCCCAAAATAAAAACGGCGCCCGAGGGCGCCGTTTTAGCATCTTTGATGGCTCAGTGAGCGGTCAGGCCGCCGGCGGCTTCGTCGCCGTCCGGCTTCACCGTCACCTTGGTGTCCTCTTCCCAGACGATCGGCACCGGCTTCTTCACCAGCGCGCGGGCGACGACGTCGTCGAGCCGCGAGACCGGGACGATGTCCATGCCGCCCTTGATCGCATCGGAAATCTCCGTGAGATCCTTGGCGTTGTCCTCGGGGATCAGCACCGTCTTGATGCCGCCGCGGGCGGCAGCCAGGAGCTTCTCCTTCAGACCGCCGATCGGCAGCACGCGGCCGCGCAGTGTGATCTCGCCGGTCATCGCGACATCGTGGCGGACCGGAATGCCGGTCATGACCGAGATGATCGCGGTGGCCATCGCCACGCCCGCGGACGGGCCGTCCTTCGGGGTAGCGCCCTCCGGCACGTGCACGTGGATGTCGCGCCTGTCGAACATCGGCGGCTCGACGCCGTAGTTGATCGCACGCGAGCGGACGTAGGACGCCGCCGCCGAGATCGACTCCTTCATGACATCGCGCAGGTTGCCCGTGACCGTCATCTTGCCCTTGCCGGGCATCATGACGCCTTCGATCGTCAGCAGCTCGCCGCCGACGTCGGTCCAGGCAAGGCCGGTGACGATGCCGACCTGCGGCTCGCTCTCGATCTCGCCGAAGCGGTACTTCGGCACACCCAGAAACTCTTCCAGAGTCTTCTCGGTGACCTTGACCGACTTCTTCTTGGAGATCATCAGCTCCTTCACCGCCTTGCGGGCGAGTGTCGAGAGCTCACGCTCCAGGTTGCGCACGCCCGCTTCGCGGGTGTAGCGGCGGATCAGAAGCAGCAGCGCGTCGTCGTCGATCGAGAACTCCTTGGAGTCCAGGCCGTGCTTGGACACCGCGTTCGGGATCAGGTGCTTGCGCGCGATCTCGACCTTCTCGTTCTCGGTGTAGCCCGCGATCCGGATGATCTCCATGCGGTCCATCAGCGGTCCGGGAATATTGAGCGTATTCGCGGTCGTGATGAACATCACGTTGGAGAGATCGTAGTCGACCTCGAGATAGTGGTCGTTGAAGGTCGAGTTCTGCTCGGGGTCCAGGACCTCAAGCAGCGCCGAGGACGGATCGCCGCGGAAATCGGCGCCCATCTTGTCGATCTCGTCCAAGAGGAACAGCGGGTTGGACGACTTCGCCTTGCGCATCGACTGGATGATCTTGCCGGGCATCGAGCCGATATAGGTGCGGCGGTGACCGCGGATCTCGGCTTCGTCGCGCACGCCGCCGAGCGAGACGCGCACGAATTCGCGCCCCGTCGCCTTCGCGATCGATTTGCCGAGCGAGGTCTTGCCGACGCCGGGAGGCCCGACGAGGCACAGGATCGGCCCGGTCAGCTTGTTGGCGCGCGACTGCACCGCAAGATACTCGACGATGCGGTCCTTGACCTTCTCGAGCCCGTAGTGATCGGCATCCAGAACCGCCTGCGCGGCTTCCAGGTCCTTCTTCACCTTGGACTTCTTGTTCCACGGGATCGACAGCAGCCAATCGAGATAGTTGCGCACGACGGTCGCTTCCGCGGACATCGGCGACATCTGGCGCAGCTTCTTCAGCTCGTGCTGCGCCTTCTCGCGCGCTTCCTTGGACAGCTTGGTCTTCGAGATCTTCTCTTCGAGATCAGCGAGCTCGTCGCGACCATCGTCGTCGCCGAGCTCCTTCTGGATCGCCTTCATCTGCTCGTTGAGATAGTACTCGCGCTGAGTCTTCTCCATCTGGCGCTTGACGCGCGAGCGGATGCGCTTCTCGACCTGCAGCACCGAGATCTCGCTCTCCATCAGGCCCAGCACCTTCTCCAGGCGCGAGGTGACGGACAGCGTCTCAAGGATGCCTTGCCGATCGGCGATCTTGACCGCGAGATGCGAGGCAACGGTGTCGGCGAGCTTGGCGAAGTCGGTGATCGCCTGCACGACGCCGACGACCTCGGCCGAGATCTTCTTGTTGAGCTTCACATAGCTCTCGAAGTCGGACACGACCGAGCGCGCCAGCGCTTCGGCCTCGACCGACTTCGCGTCGGTGTCGGCGAGCGCGACCGCAGTGGCCTCGTAGTAGTCGGCGCGATCGGTGTACTTCTCCACGCGCGCGCGCTCGAGCCCTTCAACCAGCACCTTCACGGTGCCGTCGGGAAGCTTCAGGAGCTGCAACACGCTGGCGAGCGTACCGGTCTCGTAAATTGCATCGGGCGCCGGATCATCGTCGGACGCGTTCTTCTGCGTCGCGAGCATGATCAGCGCGTCGTTCTTCATCACTTCTTCGAGCGCGCGGATCGACTTCTCGCGGCCAACGAAGAGCGGCACGATCATGTGCGGGAAAACGACGATGTCGCGCAAGGGGAGCACGGGATAAGCGTGCGCTTCGCCGTGAATGATGGTTGGCCGGGGTTTGGGACTAGTCATGGCCTTTTCCTTTTGCTTTGCCCCCTTGCACGCAGCCCGCTGTGCCTAGCGCAACCGCCACAAGGTGCCGAGGTGATCCGCAAAACCGGTTGGTCCTTGAACTCGGACCGGCTTGGCCGGATCGAAATGAGGCGAATCTTGAAAGAGAATTCCTGCTCGCCGTTTGCATTAGGTGGCTATCGACCCGGGGGGTGTCAAGTCATTGAAAAATGCGCGCCATTCAGCGCTTACGCACGCAGGACGAGCGACGCAACACCGGCTGCGGAGACACATTCCGCAGCCGTCAATTCGAGAGATTCGAAGGCTCAGACCAGCGCCGTTCAGGCGCTGGCATTCTCGACCGCACGATCGGAGCGATCGGCGTAGATGTAGAGCGGACGCGCCGTGCCTTCCACGACCTCGCGGGAGATCACGACCTCTTCCACACCTTCCAGGCCCGGCAGGTCGAACATGGTCTCGAGCAGGATCGCCTCGAGGATCGAGCGCAATCCGCGCGCACCGGTCTTGCGCTCGATCGCCTTGCGGGCGACCGCGCCAAGCGCCTCGTCGGCGAAGGTCAGCTCGATGTTCTCCATCTCGAACAGGCGCTGGTACTGCTTGACCAGTGCGTTCTTCGGGTCGGTCAGGATCTTCTTCAGTGAGGTCTCGTCGAGGTCCTCGAGCGTCGCCACGACGGGCAGACGGCCGACGAACTCAGGGATGAGGCCATACTTCAGGAGATCCTCAGGCTCGACGTGGCGGAAAATCTCGCCGGTGCGGCGGTCTTCCGGTGCCATCACAGAGGCACCGAAGCCGATCGAGGTCGACCGGCCGCGCGCCGAGATGATCTTCTCGAGACCCGAGAAGGCGCCGCCGCAGATGAACAGGATGTTGGTGGTGTCCACTTGCAGGAATTCCTGCTGCGGATGCTTGCGGCCGCCCTGCGGCGGGACCGAAGCCACCGTGCCTTCCATGATCTTCAACAGCGCCTGCTGCACTCCCTCGCCCGACACGTCGCGGGTGATCGACGGATTGTCGGACTTGCGGCTGATCTTGTCGATCTCGTCGATGTAGACGATGCCGCGCTGCGCGCGCTCGACATTGTAGTCGGCGGCCTGAAGCAGCTTCAGGATGATGTTCTCGACGTCCTCACCGACATAGCCGGCCTCGGTCAGCGTCGTCGCGTCGGCCATCGTGAAGGGCACGTCCAGGATGCGGGCGAGCGTCTGCGCGAGCAGCGTCTTGCCCGAGCCGGTCGGACCGATCAGCAGAATGTTCGACTTCGCGAGCTCGACGTCGTTGTGCTTGGTCTGGTGGTTGAGGCGCTTGTAGTGATTGTGCACCGCGACCGAGAGAACCTTCTTCGCATGGCTCTGGCCGATCACGTAGTCGTCCAGCACCTTGCAGATTTCCTTCGGCGTCGGAATTCCGTCGCGCGACTTCACCAGCGAGGACTTGTTCTCCTCACGGATGATGTCCATGCAGAGCTCGACGCACTCGTCGCAAATGAAGACCGTGGGACCCGCGATCAGTTTGCGGACTTCGTGCTGGCTCTTGCCGCAGAACGAGCAATACAGCGTGTTCTTGGAGTCGCTCGTGCCGACCTTACTCATTCATGTCTCCGTCCGCGGTTCGATCCCGTCCGCTCGATCGCTCCAGTCCGGCACAACAGCCGTCTTAGAGTTCAAATAGAGCAAATTCCGTACCAAAAAAGACCCTACGCGTTACATCCCGTGCGAATCACGGTCACTCGATTTCTCCCGCGATCATAGCCGATCAATCGTAGCCAACCATGCTGTCACCCGACTATCAAGAATTCGCTAATCGGGGGGCGCGGGCTACCCGTGACAATACCGTGATTTCACGTCTTGGCACGGGAGAACTGATCGAAATCACCCGGGCGTTGCTGGATTACCACGAAAACAAGCACGAAAGCGGAACTTTCCGCCTGCCGCAGGGCGCAAAACGGTTTGTTGCGCCGCGCCAACGCGCCGTTAACGTGAAGGCCGCCCTGACGATCCCAAGTAATTCCAGGGATCGCCGTTACCATATCGGTAGTGCTACGGGGCTTTCGGCGGCATCGGGTCCTCGGCGCGCTTGTCGATCACCTTGTCGACGAGGCCAAATTCCTTGGCGTCGTTCGCCGTGAGGAACTTGTCGCGCTCAAGCGCGTCCTCGATCGACTTGTAGGTCTGACCGGTGTGCTTGACGTAGATCTCGTTGAGCCGCTTCTTCAGGTTCAGGATTTCCTGCGCGTGCAGCATGATGTCGGTGGCCTGGCCCTGGAAGCCGCCGGAAGGCTGATGCACCATGATGCGCGCGTTCGGCAGCGAGAAGCGCACGTCCTTCTCGCCGGCGGCGAGCAGGAGCGAGCCCATCGAGGCCGCCTGTCCCGTGCAAAGCGTGGAGACCGGCGGGCGGATGAACTGCATGGTGTCGTAGATCGCAAGGCCCGACGTCACCACGCCGCCCGGCGAGTTGATGTACATCGAGATTTCCTTCTTCGGATTCTCGGCTTCGAGGAACAGGAGCTGCGCGACGATCAGCGTCGACATGCCGTCCTCGACCGGTCCGGTGACGAAGATGATGCGCTCTTTCAACAGGCGCGAGAAGATGTCGTAGGCGCGCTCGCCACGGTTGGTCTGCTCGACCACCATGGGCACGAGGTTCATGTAGGTTTCAACCGGATCGCGCATGAGTCACCTAGGTTTTTCGGAGGCGGACATCCTCGCGGCAAGACAGTCTTGGCTGGAATTGCCGAGCGCGGATGGACGTCCCGTGATGCAGGACTTGGGTAGGTAGCGACAGATATAGCCCAATTCGCTCCACACAAGCCCGGAGCGAATTAAGGCTTAATCCGACAAACGAGTTGAAGCTGATTCGCGGAAACAGGCCCAGCCGGCCAACTGGCTAGCGCGCCCGCTTCCGCCGATCACCCTTAACAGAAGGCTTTCTTGCGAAGCCTTACGCGGCGGTCTTGTCCGCCTCGTCATCCTTGTAGAGCTCCTCGCGCGAGACCTTCTTCTCGGTCACGTTGGCGAGCTCGAGGATGAAGTCGACCACCTTGTCCTCATAGATCGGTGCACGAAGCTGGGCCAGCGCGTTGGCATTGTTGCGGTAATAGTCCCAGACTTCCTTCTCGCGGCCCGGCACCTGGCGCGCCCGCTCGATCACCGCGCGACCCACCTCATCGTCGGTCACGGTGATCTTGTTCTTCTCGCCGATCTCCGACAGCACGAGACCGAGCCGCACGCGGCGGTCGGCGATCTTGTGATACTCGTCCCTCGCCTTGTCCTCGGTGGTGTCCTCATCGGCAAAAGTCTTGCCGGCGGAGTCCATCTCGGCCTTGACCGAGTTCCACATCAGATTGAATTCCTCGTCGACGAGCGAGGGCGGTGCATCGAAGCGGTGCGTCTCGTCGAGACGATCGAGCAGCGCGCGCTTGACGCGCTGGCGCGTCGCGGTGGCGAACTCGGCGACGAGCCGCTCGCGCGCGGCTTCCTTCAGCTTGTCCAGCGATTCAAGGCCGAGCGACTTGGCGAACTCGTCATCGATCTTGGCGTCCTGCGGCGCCTCGATCAGCGTCGCGGTGGTCTCGAACTCGGCGTCCTGGCCGGCGAGCTTCTCGCTCATATAATTCTTCGGGAACGACGCCTTCACCGTGCGGGTCTCACCCGAGCCGATGCCGATCAGCTGCTCCTCGAAGCCGGGGATGAAGGTGTTGGAGCCGATCACGACCTGGATTCCCTCGCCGGTGCCCCCCTCGAAGGCTTCGCCGTTGATGGTGCCCTTGAAGCTCACCGTGACGCGATCGCCGGAGGCCGCCTTGGCGCCCTCACCCTTGTCGCTGTAGCTGCGGTTGTTGTCGGCGATGCGCTTGATGGCCTCGTCGACCTCGACGTCGGTCACGTCGGCGACCGGCTTCTCGACCTGGAAGCTCTTGAAGTCGGCGAGCTGGATCGGCGGCACCACTTCGATCGCGACCGTGTAGGTCAGGTCGGACTTGCCGGAGAGCAATTCCTCGACCTCTTTCTGCTCGGTCGGCATCGTGATCTTCGGCTCGGTCGCGAGACGGAAACCGCGCTCCGAGAAGAGCTGCGTGTTGGTGTCGCGGATGGTCTGGTCGATGGTCTCGGCCATCACCGAACGGCCATAGACCTTCTTGAGATGCGCGACCGGCACCTTGCCGGGACGGAAGCCGTTGAGGCGCACCTTGTCCTTGAGGTCGACGATCTTGGCGTCGGCCTTGGCATCGAGATCAGACGCGGGAACGCTGATCTTGAATTCGTGCTTCAATCCTTCCGAGAGGGTCTCTGTGACCTGCATGGCGTCCAATCTTCTTCTCGCTTTGTCACGGCGCTTGCCGCCGCGGCATTTGTCATCAATCGATCCGGCGCGCAGGCAAAACGCCTTTGCGCCGGTGGTTCATCGGACCGGGCTCCTCGGGACAAAACGTCCATGAGGAACGAGGTCCTTGTAATCCGTGCAAACGCTGAAAGCGCTTGGTGCGGGCGGAGGGACTCGAACCCCCACAACTTTCGTCACTGGAACCTAAATCCAGCGCGTCTACCAGTTCCGCCACGCCCGCGTGAATTTGCATCAAGACCGGCCGCGATGCCGCGGGCGGCCGGGCTTATAGCATGTGCCCGCCTGTTCGCAGCAAAAAAATGGCCGTGTCGACGCCCTCTCCAGATAGGCGCTGTGGCTGGACTTATCCAGCGCGGCGTGGTCCGCATCGCCCTTATGACGAAGCGATTTTTTGCCCCAACCCGGCGTGAGGTTTTGGCCGGCCTGGCGGCCTCGGCGGGGGTGATCGCCGGTGGCGCAGCTCCGCCGGCGACCGCCCGGCTCACCCTCCAGGCGAGGCCGGCGACCCTGGCTCTGAGGCAGGGTCAGCCGGCGACACCGATCTGGGAGCTGGTGGCGCCAAGTGCTGCCGGTAACGCCCGTCTCAAGCGCGGCGACCGCTGCGAAGTGACATTTCGCAACGACCTGCCTGTGCCGCTTGCGCCGGTCTGGTACGGCCTCGACGGCGCGGCGGCTGCCGAACCGCTGCTGGGCCGAGCTGCCGTGCCTCCGGGCACGACAGAAACATCAATCATTTCAATACCTCACGCGGGCACCCTGCTGACCGACTTTCGTCTCTTCGAGGACAGCCTGAAGCAGCCCGCGCGCCCGCTTCCGATCGTCGCCGACGAGACAAACCGCATCGCGGTCGACCGTGACGAGGTCCTGTTGATCGAGGAATGGCGCCTCCGGCCTGATGGGACCGCGCTTCCCCCCGGCCGCGACCCGAAGGACACATCACCGCTCTATACTCTCAACGGGCGGACTTCATTCGAACTCTCAGCCGCGGCCAACGAGCGGCTGCGGCTACGCTTTATCAATGGCTCCCAACGGACTGTTCTGGCGATCAAATTGGAAAGCCACGACGTCCGCGTGATGGCCCTGGACGGACAGCCGGCCGAGCCGTTCCCGGCTCGCAACGGTGCCCTGGTGCTGGCCCCCGGCGCGCGTGCCGACGCTTTCGTGGACGCGGCCACATCGGCCGCGTTCCTGCTGCATGATGGCAAGGAGGCGCGCCAGATCGGGAGCCTCGCGATCTCCGGCAGACTGGAGCGGCGCGCGCCGCTGCTGGCGCCACAACCGCTCCCTTCGAATGATTTGCCCGACCAGCTCGATCTCAAGGGCGCCCTGCGGTTCGATGTCGCGCTCGGCGCACCCGACGCCGGTTGGACACGGCCCGCAAGTTTGTCCGCCTCCTCCGCCCCCGCCTTCCGCGCCAAGGCCGGCCGCACCGTGGTGCTGGCACTCAAGAACCCCGCCCCCGTCGCCACCGTCTTTCACCTGCACGGTCACCACTTCCGCCTGCTCGACCGGCTCGACGACGGCTGGAAGCCCTACAGGCTCGACACGCTCGCGATCGAGCCCGGCCAGACCCAGCGCGTCGCGTTCGCGGCGACCTCTCCCGGACGGTGGCTGATCGAGTCCGTTGTGACCGACTGGGCCGCACCGCGGCTGGTGCGCTCATACACAGTAGAGTGAGCGCTCAGTACTCCACTCCCAGCGCATCGTAGATCCGCCGGTGCACCGCCGGCAGCGTCTCGGTCAGGTCTTCCGAGATCAGCCCTGGCCCGGCTTCGCTCGCCGCCTCACCATGCATCCACACGCCGATGCTCGCGGCCTCGAAGGCCGGCACGCCCTGCGCCAGGAGTCCGGCGATGATGCCGGCGAGCACGTCGCCGGCGCCGGCCGTGGCGAGCCAGGGCGGCGCGTTGGCGGCGATGGTGGCGCGGCCATCCGGCGCGGCGATGGTGGTGTCCGGCCCCTTCAGCAGCACCACAGCGCCGCAGCGCTCGGCAGCGGCACGGACGCGCTCGAGCTTTGAGCGGCCAGGATGCTTGTTGCTGAGGTCGGAGAACAGGCGCGGAAACTCGCCCTCATGCGGCGTCAGCACGACCTCGGTGTCGTGCGACGACTTGATCGATTCAAAGAGCCGTTCGGGGTTGGCGGCAAAGCTCGTCAGCGCATCCGCATCGAGCACGAGATGGCGCTGGGCTGTGAGCGCGGTGTGGACGAAGTCGCAGGTGCGCGTCCCGGTGCCGGTGCCCGGACCAATGATGCAGGTGTTGTAGCGCTTGTCGGAGAGGAGCTCGCCGAACTCGATCGCGGTGTCGACCGGGCGGACCATCACCGCCGTCAACGCGCCCGCATTGATCGCGAGCGCATCGCGCGGGCTGGCCAGCGTTACAAGTCCTGCACCGGCGCGCAGTGCGCCGCGCGCGGCGAGACGAGCGGCGCCGGTTGCCGCGGCATCACCGGATACCGCGAGCACATGGCCTCGCGCGTATTTGTGGCCGTCGACGCGCGGCACGGGAAACGCAGCACCCCAAAAGTCCGGATCGTTCTCGAAGAGCTGCGGCCTGATCTCGTCGAGCACCTCGTTGCCGATGCCGATGTCGGCGACGCGGACGCGGCCGCAATGGATCCGGCCGGGAAGAAGAAGATGCGCGGGCTTCTTGCGGAAGAAGGTGACGGTTTCGGTGGCGTTCACCGCAACGCCCATCACGCTCGCGCTGGTGCCGTTGATGCCGCTCGGCAGGTCGACGGCCAGCACCGGCGCGCCATTGGCATTGATCGCCTCGATCATCTCGCGCGCCTCGCCTTCGAGCGGACGGCTGAGGCCGGCGCCGAACAGCGCATCGATGATCAGCGCGGGCCTGCCGATCGCCTGCGGATTGAACGGCAAGAGCGGATGCTTCCAGCCGCGCGCGGCGGAGGCCGCATCGCCCTGGAGCTGGTCGCGCTCGCACATCAGGATGACAGAGACCTCGCGCCCCTGGGCGGCGAGCTCGGCGGCTGCGACAAAGCCGTCACCGCCATTGTTGCCGGGACCGGCGACCACCAGGATCGGCCCCTCCTCCACCAGCGCGCTCGCGGCTTCGGCGACCGCTTGGCCGGCGCTCAGCATCAGCTTGAAACCGGGTGTGCCGGCCGCGATGGTGAGCTGGTCGGCCCGCTGCATTTCAGCGTTGGTCAGAACTTCCATGCCACTTCCCTGGTACAAACGCCTTTTCAACAGGCAGTTTCCGTGCCGATCCCCGGCCGAAACCCGCAAACTGCACACAGATTGAACCGTTTGCCTATTTCGTAGTCTTCGCTATTTTGGGCTAGTTGGTCCCACCTATCCGAGATGCTCGTTAAAAGGCTGATAACGCTCCAAAAATCAGGGCATTTGCAACTTGGCATAGACCCTGCTTTCGAGGAAGCCGCTTCGGTTCGTCGTGCTCACTGGCATTCATCAGGGTGTGACCGGCCGCCGCCCAGGCTGGTCAGGCAGCTTGGGACAGCGAGGACAACTCCGCGCGAAAACAAAGCGCATCCTGACGAAGACGTTGCTATTTGATCGAAAGGCCGGGAGGCGCGCAGTGAAGAAAATCGAAGCCATCATCAAGCCGTTCAAGCTCGACGAGGTGAAAGAGGCGCTCCAGGAAGTCGGACTGCAAGGCATTACCGTCACCGAGGCCAAGGGCTTCGGACGCCAGAAGGGCCATGCCGAACTTTACCGCGGCGCAGAATACATCGTGGACTTCCTGCCCAAGGTCAAAATCGAAATCGTGATCGGCGACGACCTGGTCGAGCGCGCGATCGACGCGATCCGCCGCGCGGCACAGACCGGGCGCATCGGCGACGGCAAGATCTTCGTCTCCAACATCGAAGAAGCCATCCGCATCCGGACCGGCGAATCCGGGCTGGACGCTATCTGAGCCGGGTGCTATCCCGCATTTTGCGACACTCTAACTAGAAAGAAGGCTGCTTCGGCGGCCTGATTTCGTTTGTACACGCGCGCGAACTCGCCTCAAGGCGAGAATAATTTTGCTCATCTGGAAACCGACCCGCAGAGCCAAAAGGGGTATGCATGAAGACCGCCAAAGACGTCCTGAAATCGATCAAGGACAACGACGTCAAGTACGTCGACCTGCGCTTCACCGATCCGCGCGGCAAGTGGCAGCACGTGACCTTCGATGCCGGCATGATCGAGGAGGATTCATTCGCTGAAGGGCTGATGTTCGACGGTTCCTCGATCGCCGGCTGGAAGGCGATCAACGAGTCCGACATGTGCCTGATGCCCGACCCGGTCACGGCGACGATCGACCCGTTCTTCGCCGAGACCACCATGATCCTGGTCTGCGACGTGCTCGAGCCGACCACCGGCGAGCCCTACAACCGCGACCCGCGCGGCATCGCCAAGAAGGCCGAGGCGATGGTCAAGTCGATGGGCGTCGGCGACACCGTGTTTGTCGGTCCCGAGGCCGAGTTCTTCGTGTTCGACGACGTGCGCTATTCGGCCACCCCCTACAACACCGGATTCCGGCTCGACTCCTCGGAGTTCCCGACCAACTCCGACACCGAATATGAAGGCGGCAATCTCGGCCACCGCATCCGCACCAAGATGGGTTACTTCCCGGTGCCGCCACAGGACTCCGTGCAGGACATGCGCTCGGAGATGCTGGGCGCCATGGCCAAGATGGGCGTCAAGGTCGAGAAGCATCACCACGAGGTTGCTTCCGCCCAGCACGAGCTCGGCATGAAGTTCGACACGCTGACGCTGATGGCCGACCATCTGCAGATCTACAAATACTGCATCCACCAGGTCGCCCACATCTACGGCAAGACCGCCACCTTCATGCCGAAGCCGGTGTTCGGCGACAACGGCTCGGGCATGCACGTGCACCAGTCGATCTGGAAGGACGGCAAGCCGGTGTTCGCGGGCAACAAGTATTCCGACCTGTCGGAGACCTGCCTGTCCTACATCGCAGGCGTCATCAAGCACGCCAAGGCCATCAACGCCTTCACCAACCCGACGACCAACTCCTACAAGCGTCTGGTCCCGGGCTATGAAGCGCCGGTGCTGCTCGCCTACTCCGCGCGCAACCGCTCGGCCTCCTGCCGCATCCCCTACACCGCTTCGCCCAAGGCCAAGCGCGTCGAGGTGCGCTTCCCCGATCCGCTCGCCAACCCCTATCTCGGCTTCGCCGCGATGCTGATGGCCGGCCTCGACGGCGTGAAGAACAAGCTCGATCCGGGCCCGGCAATGGACAAGGATCTCTATGACCTTCCGAAGGAAGAGCTGAAGCAGATCCCGACGGTGTGCGGCTCGCTTCGCGAGGCGCTGGAAAACCTCGACAAGGACCGCGCCTTCCTGAAGGCCGGCGGCGTGTTCGACGACGACTTCATCGACAGCTACATCGAACTGAAGATGACCGAAGTCGAGCGCTTCGAAATGACCCCGCACCCGGTCGAGTTCGAGATGTATTATTCGGGCTAAGCGGGTCCGGAATACGACAAGCAAAAGGCGCTCCGTTCGGGGCGCCTTTCGTTTTGTGCCGTTGCCGTAGTTCGTACCGGGTGATGTGACGCGAGTTGGCGATCGACGCTCGCGCCTCTCCTCCCGTCATTGCAATGACGATGTGGCGGCCGGCTACGCCGTCGCGCGCTGCCGCGCCACGAGCGCTTCGCCGAACGCCTGGAATATCTTGCGGTTGATCGGATTGCGCTGCGGGTCGTATTCGGCGTGCCATTGCACGCCGAGGGCAAAGGTCGAGGCTTCCGCGATGCGGATCGCCTCGATGGTGCCGTCCTCGGCGATGCCTTCGATCAGCACGCGCTTCCCAGGCTCCAGAATGCCCTGGCCGTGCAGCGAGTTGACCTTGATCTTCTCGCAGCCGAGAATTCTGGCGAAGGCGCCGCCCGGGGTAAGATCGACCTCGTGGCGGTCGGCGAACACGACGGTGGGATCAGGATGGATCTCGCCGTTCTCGAGCCGCGGCATGCGGTGGTTCATGCGGCCAGGCAATTCGCGGATCTCGGGGTGCAGCGAGCCGCCGAAGGCGACGTTCATCTCCTGGAGGCCGCGGCAGATGCCGAACAGCGGGATACCGCGGGCGACGCAGGCGACCGAGAGCGCCAGCGCGACCTCGTCACGATGGATATCATAGGGCTCGTGCTTCTGGCAGGGATCGACGTTGAAGCGCGTGGGGTGGACGTTGGCGCGGGCGCCGGTGAGCACGATACCATCGACGCAATCGAGCAGCGCACCGATATCGGTGATGTCGGGCGAGCCCGCAAACATCAGCGGCAAGCCGCCGGAGACCTCGGCCACGGCGCGCAGGTTTCGCTCGCCGACCATCTGGACCTGAAATCGATTTTCGACGCGATGGGCATTCCCGATCACGCCGACGACCGGCTTTTTCATCTCCCGTTCCGACCTCCCCGCCGAAGAAGATTCTCCAAACATGCCCGTCGGATGGAGGAATATCAACCGGCGCGGCCGCGGAGCCGCCCTGCTATTTTCGCGGTTAATGGCCCGGTCCGGCCGCCAGGGCGGGCCCTGAACGAGGCACCGCCTCGACAGCGTCAAGCCGGCGCGCTTCGCTCGGCTTGATCCCAGCTGCATTTTCGCGAAAGAGTGGTCCAGCCCGCGCATATTCCGTCATTCCGGGACGGTCCGCAGGACCAACCCTGGGAATGTCGACCAATCCGCGAAGGACATAATGTGACAGTCTCCGCCAACGAACGATCCCCGACCCGCAGCGATCTGGCCTGGGCTATCGCGGTCGGCGGTATCGGTATCGTGCTGTTTGCAGCGCTGCTGGTCTTCACCTGGTATTTCGCCGCGACCGTGCTCTTGATCTTCACGGGCATGCTGCTCGGCGTCGGACTCAACGCGCTGACCAACACGCTCGGGCGCCATGTCGGCCTGCCGCATCCGTTGCGGCTTGCAATCGTCTGCGTCGTGCTCGCGGTGATGCTCGCGGGCGTTGCCTATCTTGGCGGTGCGACCCTCGCCGAGCAGGCCTCGGCGCTCAGCAACACCATCAAGTCGCAACTCGTGACCGTCAAAGCCTTCCTCGAGAGCCACGGCATCGACACCAGCTTCTTCGACATCGGCACCGCCTCCTCCACGAATGCGGCGCCGTCCGGCTCGGAAGCCGCGCCGAGCACGCCCAGCCCGCATGCCGGCCTTCCCGGCGCCGGTGCGCTGGCCTCCAGCGGCGGCGCGATCGTGAGCCAGACCCTCAAGCTGCTGCTCGGCACGATCAGCGCCGTCGGCAACTTCTTCATCGTGCTGTTCTTAGGCCTCGCCTTTGCGGCGCAGCCCGGCGTCTATCACGACGGGCTCCTGTTCATGGCTCCGGCCAGGCATCGCGCGCGTGCCACAGTCATCATCGACCGCATCAGCGAGACGCTGGAGCGCTGGCTGATCGCGCAGATCATCGTCATGCTCGCGGTCGGCGTCGTGACCTGGATCGGCCTTGCCATCATCGGCATCCCCGGCTCGTTCATCCTGGGGATTCAGGCGGGCCTGCTCGCCTTCATCCCGACGGTCGGCGCCATCATCGCCGGCGTGATCGTGGTGCTCGCAAGCATCGCGTCAGGCTGGGTCGCTGCGCTATCCGCGCTGATCCTGTTTCTCGGCGTCCATGCGATGGAGAGCTATGTGCTGACGCCGATCCTCCAGCGGCAGGCGCTCGACATTCCGCCCGCCACGCTGTTCGCGTTCCAGATTCTGCTCGGCGTCGTCTTCGGCATCTGGGGCCTGGCGCTGGCGCTCCCGCTGGTCGCCATCGCCAAGGTTTTGCTCGATCATTTCAAGAGCTACGAGGCGCCGGTCGCGGCGGCGTGAAACTGCTCAGGCCGTCGTCACCACCGTATTGGTGTGCTCGACCTCGGGCGGTGCGGCAAAATACTGACCGACGAGGCCGCGCCATTCGGCAAAGTTCTCCGAGCCGCGGAAGTCGACGGTGTGGTTCTCCAGCGTCTCCCACTTCACCATCAACCGGTAGCGCTGCGGCTTCTCGATCGATTTGTGCAGCTCGAAGCCGTGAAAGCCCTTGGAGCGGCCGAACGCAGCCTTGGCCTTGGCCACCGCCGCCTCGAAATCCTTCTCGGTCCCCGGCTTGACGTCGATTTGCGCGATCTCGGTGATCATTGTTTCCACCCTTCTTGTTGACAGGCGTATCTAGCGCAGCCCGCCAAAAAGAAAAAGGCGCCGATCCGGCGCCCTGGTCGGTCAAGAAACCTGCCTCTCTCAGCCGAGCAACAACACCGTCCCCGCCACCGTCGCCACGCAGGCCGTAAAGAGGATGAGCGGCCAGAGACCACGGTTCTGCGCGTAGCGGCCCTGGGCACGGCGCTCGGTGATCAGCGCCGTCTCATATTCGTCCGATGTCGAGAAGACGCAGGCGAAGCCGCCGCGCGCCGATGCCGCGGCCGCTTCGAGCGACACCAGAGCGGCTTGCGAGGTCTGTTGACGGATCGACTCCATGACCACGATGGTAGGGGTCGAATGGTAAACAGCGCCTTACCGCCGGACTCTCTCGCAAGCTACGCCGTCGCAGGCCGCGGCACCGGGAGCCGCGCCGCTGTCTGGCGGCGCCAGTTCTCCAGCGACAGCGGCAGCTCTTCTGCGGCCTCGACGCGATTGCGGCCGCCGCGCTTGGCCTGGTAGAGCGCGGTGTCTGCAGCAGCCAGCAGCACCTCGAGCTCGGTGCCGGCCGGACCGCCGGCAACGCCGATGCTGACGGTGGTGTCCACCGGGCCTTCGTCGACGACGATGCCGGAGGTCTCGAACGCCTCGCGCACGCGCTCGGCGACCAGCACGCCCTCTTCCAGCGAGCACGGCAGCAGCGCCGCGAATTCCTCGCCGCCGATCCGACCCGACAGGTCGGAGATGCGCAGATTGGTTGTCACGACGGTCGAGAACAGCTTGAGCATCTCGTCGCCCGCGGGGTGGCCGAAACGGTCGTTGATCGACTTGAAGTGGTCGATGTCGAAGATCATGACGGTGACCGGCCGCCCCGCCTTGGCCTCGCGCTCGATGACGCGCGAGCAGGCTTCCGCAAAGCCGCGCCGGTTGAACATGCCGGTCAGCGGGTCCATCGATGCCGCGGTCTTGTGCGCGGTCACCGTGCGCTCGGACACCAGCATGAAGATCACGAACACGGTGCCGACGGCGTAGAGGATGAGCTCGACCGCGAACACCGTGACCCAGATGCTCGTGGAGAAGTGCGGATCGTTCGGCCGCAGGAAACTGCCGATCAGGACCGGCATCATCAGCACGCAACCGTGCATGATCGGCACGGCGAAGACCGGCCAGCTTCGTTGCAGGCTCTTGCGCCGCTCCGACCAGAGCTCGCCCGCGGTCAGCGCGGCGTAGACCGAGACGATGCCGGCGCCGATCAACATGCGCAGTGTTGCGGCGGCCGGATCGAGCAGCGTCACCGCGGCGGCCCAGCCGAGCGCTCCGAACAGGAGTCCCGGCCAGTTCGGCTTGCGGCCGTGGAAGACGCGCGCGGCGTTCCACACCATGCCGCAGGCGACGAAGCCGACGGCATTCAGCGCGAGATAAAGCTGCGCGCCGAGCTTGTCGCCGGCCGCCGTCCATAGCGCGACGGAAGCCGCGCCGAGGAGATAGGCGGTGCCCCACCATTTCAGCGCGGGACTTTTCTCTTGACTGCCGAAGAACACCATCATGGCGCCGAGCAGTGCGGCTACCATCGTGGCAACCAGGTATAGCGTGATGCTATCGAGCGACATCATGTCAGCCCCCTTTGAAACCAAGCCATTACGCGATCAGCCCGATCGCGCGCCCTTCCAGTTTGCGAAGCTAGGTTCCCCCGGGTTCCAATCAGGTTTTCATGGGACGCCAAGTTTTCGGAAAAACACCGAGTCAATTTGCGTACAAACGAACAACAAAAAGGGCGCTGAAATCAGCGCCCTTTTGCATTTCATTGAAGCTGCTTTCGCAGCGAATTTTACCGAAGCGATTAGCGCTTGGAGAACTGGAAGGACCGGCGGGCCTTCGCCTTGCCGTACTTCTTGCGCTCGACGACGCGGGAGTCGCGGGTCAGGAAGCCGCCCTTCTTGAGCACGCCGCGCAGCTCCGGCTCGAAATGCGTCAGCGCCTTCGAGATGCCGTGGCGCACCGCGCCGGCCTGGCCGGAGAGACCGCCGCCGGCGACGGTGCAGATCACGTCGTACTGACCGGCGCGCTGGGCAGCGACCAGCGGCTGCTGGATCATCATGCGCAGCACGGGACGAGCGAAGTAGATCTCGACATCACGCGAGTTGACCATGACCTTGCCGGCACCCGGCTTGATCCAGACGCGGGCGACCGCGTCCTTGCGCTTGCCGGTGGCATAGGCGCGATTGAACTTGTCGACCTTCTTCTCGTGCTTGGGCGCGTCGGGCGCGGCCGTCTTGAGCTGCGAGAGCTGGTCGAGCGACTGGATGGATTCGGCCATGTTATGCGGCCCTCGTGTTCTTGCGGTTCAACTTGGCGATGTCGATCTTCTCGGGGCTCTGCGCCTCGTGCGGATGATCGGCGCCGCCATAGACGCGGAGGTTGCCCATCTGGACGCGACCGAGCGGACCACGAGGGATCATGCGCTCGACGGCCTTCTCGAGCACGCGCTCGGGATGACGGCCCTCGAGGATCTGGCGCGCGGTGCGCTCCTTGACGTGGCCGACATAGCCGGTGTGCTTGTAGTAGGTCTTCTGCTCGCGCTTGCGACCGGTCAGGACCGCATGCGCCGCGTTGATGATGATGACGTTGTCGCCGCAATCGACGTGCGGGGTGTAGGTCGGGAGGTGCTTGCCGCGCAGCCGCATGGCGACGATGGTGGCGAGACGACCGACGACCAGACCCTTGGCGTCGATCAGCACCCACTTCTTCGTCACCTCGGCGGGCTTTGCCGAAAAGGTTTTCATATCTGGATTTCCGTGGACGGGGAGATGACGGCGCGAGCGACGCGCCGGACTGCGCGGTTTCTAGAGAAGTGACGCGCGCCGGTCAATGCCCAGCGAGAGAAATAAGAGAAGCAAAATCAATATCTTAAAAATATGGTGCTATATTACCTACGAAAAGGTCAAACATTTGGAATGGAATAGGTGGATGTGACATGAGCGATCGGGTCGGGCGAGGTGCCCGAAAGCAGGTTGACCTCCCCGACCGCCAGACGCTTGCCGAGCTTCAGAAGCCGGGCCTCCGCCAGCACGTCCTGCCCGGGCTGGCCCTTGCGCAGGAAATTGATGTTGAGATTGGTGGTGACGGCGAGCCCGATCGGCCCGATCGCGGACAGCAGCACCACGTACATGGCGAAATCGGCCAGCGCCATCAGTGTCGGCCCCGACACGGTTCCACCCGGCCGCAGCATCCTTTCGCTGTAGCGCTGGCGAAGCAGCGCGGTCTGACCATCGGCGCTCTCGATCGTAATGTCGTCGCCGCTGAAGGCTTGGGGAAATTCGTCGCGAAGAAACCCTTCGACCTCAGCCACGCTCATTTTCGCTAACGCCATGCGACCCCTCACCCTCGCTTCATGCTGCCTGTTACATTAAGTTATCTGCGTCATCCAACTGCAATATCCCAAGCGGAATCTTCAATGTCCGTCCAGCCCGCCCGCACTCCCTCCCCGGAACCGCCGATCCTGCTGCGGGAGATCGTCGGCAGCGTCGCCGTGCTGACGCTGAACCGCCCTGCCGCGCGCAACAGCCTGTCGGAGGCGATGATCGGCCAGCTGCATGCGAGCTTCAACGCGATTGCCGAGGACAAGCGCATCCGCGCCGCCGTCATCGCCGCCAACGGCCCGGCCTTTTCCGCCGGCCACGACCTGAAGGAACTGACGGCGCGCCGCAGCGACCCCGATCGCGGCCGCGCCTACTTCGCCGAGATGATGAACGCCTGTAGCGCAATGATGCAGGCGATCGTGCGTCTGCCCAAGCCCGTGGTTACCGCCGTCCAGGGAGTCGCGACGGCCGCCGGCTGCCAGCTCGTCGCAAGCTGCGATCTTGCGATCGCATCGGACGCCGCAAGCTTCGCCACGCCCGGCGTCGACATCGGCCTGTTCTGCTCGACGCCGATGGTGGCGCTGTCGCGCAACGTGCCGCGCAAGCAGGCGATGGAGATGCTGCTCACCGGCGAGCCGATCCCCGCCGCACGCGCCCGCGAGATCGGCCTCGTCAACCGCGTGGTCCCAGCCGGCACCGAGCGCGATGCCGCGATTGCGCTCGCGGAACAGGTCGCGCTGAAATCCGCCTACACCGTGAAGCTCGGCAAGGAGGCGTTCTACCGCCAGGCCGAGATGAGCCTTGCGGATGCCTATCGCTATGCGGCGGAGGTGATGACCGAGAACATGATGGCGCGCGACGCCGAGGAAGGCATCAAGGCCTTCATCGAGAAACGCGACCCGACATGGGAAGATAAGTAAACAGCTAACTCCTCATCCTGAGGAGCCGCGGAAGGCGGCGTCTCGAAGGATGAAGGCCCGGCCATTGGCCTCATGATTCGAGACGCGCGTTCCGCGCTCCTCACCATGAGGGTCGAAAGAAAAGACCAAGATGAACCACGACGCCTATCCCGATAATTACATCCGCGGCATCCTCAACAGTGTGAAGTCGATCGCGATGGTCGGCGCCTCGCCGGTCAATGTGCGGCCGAGCTACTTTGCGTTCAAATATCTGGCGCAGCGCGGCTACGACATGATCCCCGTCAATCCCGGCCATGTCGGCAAGGAGCTCATCGGAAAACCCTTCGTCGCCTCGCTTGCCGACATCGGTCGTCCCGTCGACATGATCGACATCTTCCGCAACTCCAGCCACATCATGCCCGTGGTGGAGGAGGCCCTGGCGCTCGATCCGCTGCCGAAGGTGATCTGGATGCAGCTTGGCGCGCGCGACGATGCGGCTGCGGAGAAGGCCGAGGCCGCCGGCATCAAGGTCGTGATGAACCGCTGCCCCAAGATCGAATATGGCCGACTGTCCTCGGAAATTTCCTGGATGGGCGTCAATTCGCGCACGCTCAGCTCCAAGCGTCCGCCCGCGCCGACACAAGGCATGCAATTGTCGCTCAATCGCACGAGCGTCGGCGGCGGTCACACGGCGGCGGCCGATCGCGCGGCGAAGAACAAGACCGAGCAGAGCTGACGCAGCTGCGAAAGATTCGTTTCGCGAACGCGACAAAGCGAAGCAAGGCCGTTTCGAATAAAGCTTGGCGTGCGCCAGTGCCTTGACGACGGCCGCCGCCGCGATCAGCATGCCGCGCGTTTTTCAGCTGCCCCAAGAACAGGACGCCACGAATGAGCGATCGCCTTCCGGGATTTTCGACCCTTGCCGTGCATGCCGGTGCACAGCCCGATCCGACGACCGGTGCGCGCGCGACGCCGATTTATCAAACGACCTCTTTCGTCTTCAACGACGCCGACCACGCGGCCTCGCTGTTCGGCCTCCAGTCGTTCGGCAACATCTATACCCGCATCGGCAATCCCACGAATGCGGTGCTGGAGGAGCGTGTCGCTGCGCTCGAAGGCGGCACCGCCGCGCTTGCGGTCGCCTCCGGCCATGCCGCGCAGGTCGTGGTGATGCAGCAATTGCTCCAGCCCGGCGACGAGTTCGTCGCCGCGCGAAAGCTCTATGGCGGCTCGATCAACCAGTTCAGCCAATCGTTCAAGAGCTTTGGCTGGAACGTGGTGTGGGCCGATCCCGATGACATCGCGAGCTTCGAGCGCGCGGTGACGCCGCGCACCAAGGCGATCTTCGTCGAGTCCATCGCCAATCCCGGCGGCAGCATCACCGACATCGAGGCGATCTCCACGGTGGCGCGCAAGGCTGGGGTGCCGCTGATCGTCGACAACACGCTGGCGACACCCTATCTGATCAAGCCGATCGACCACGGCGCCGACATTGTGGTGCACTCGCTGACGAAATTTTTGGGCGGCCACGGCAACTCGATCGGCGGCGTCATCGTCGATGCCGGCACCTTCGACTGGTCGAAGGACGGCAAATATCCGATGCTCTCGGAGCCGCGCCCCGAATATCACGGCATCAAGCTGCACGAGACCTTCGGCAATTTCGCCTTCGCCATCGCCTGCCGCGTGCTCGGCCTGCGCGACCTCGGCCCCGCGCTGTCGCCATTCAATGCGTTCCTCATCCTCACCGGCATCGAGACGCTGCCGCTGCGGATGCAGAAGCACTGCGACAATGCCAAGGCGATCGCCGAGTTCCTGTCCGGCCATTCCGCCGTGGCGTCGGTGAGCTATGCGGGGCTTGCCAGCGACAAGTACAACCAGCTCGCGCGCAAATATTCGCCGAAGGGCGCGGGTGCGGTGTTCACCTTCAGCCTGAAGGGCGGCTATGACGCCGGCGTCAGCCTGGTCTCGAAGCTCACGCTGTTCTCGCACCTTGCCAATGTCGGCGACACCCGCTCGCTGGTGATCCACCCGGCCTCGACCACGCACAGCCAGCTCGACGATGCCGCCAAGGTGAGGTCGGGCGCAGGTCCCGACGTGGTCCGCCTGTCGATCGGTATCGAGGACAAGGAAGACCTGATCGCGGATCTCGAGCAGGCGCTGGGCGCCTGATTTTCGCTGTCATTCCGGGGCGCGCGCAAGCGCGAACCCGGAATCTCGCGTCATAACGTCTGGATTCCGGGTTCGGCTCTTCGAGCCGCCCCGGAATGACGTGACCGGCGTTAACGCTCTCTGCTGTCTCGGCTGACATACTGGGCCGCCCAGATTGATTCGGAGCCGACCATGCTGCGCTGGATTGTGTCCCCTCTGGCCGTGATGCTGATGGTCACGAGCGCGCTCGCGGCCGATCAGGTCGCCGTGCAGAAGAAGCGACGCGTCGAGCAATTGCCGCCGGGCCTGCCGCGGCCGCATTACAAATACCGCACCACGATCGCGCCGCCGGAGCCGCCGAAGGTTTGGGTCGAGACCGATCCGGATGCGCTCATCTCGCCGGCCTATGGCGTCGGCAGCTACATCCGCAATCTGCCGGGCACGCCGCTCCTGCCGGGCTCCAACACGCTGCCGGGCTATTACGGCCGCCCCTGGGATTACGACTATCAGGGCGCGTATTACGGCGGTCCCCAGGTCGGCTATTGGTGGCGGCTGCCCTACGCCTGCGGCGTCTACGGTTATTGCTGATCAGCCGGCCTGGCTCAGGGGGATAACGCGCGAATAGGTCTCCGCAGGCTTTCGCGCCGAAAGCCGCTCGGCCTGCACCACCGCCAGCGTCAGCACGAGGATCGCAACCGCCTGATGTGCGAGCGCAAGGCCGATCGGCACCTGGTTCAGCAGTGTCAGGATGCCGAGCACGGCCTGCAAGCTCACCGCCGCAAACAGCCACACGGCGCCGCTTGCGGCAGTGCCTGCACGCAAGCGCACGGCATCGAACGCGTGCAGCGCGGCGAGCGCGAACAGCGTGTAGGCCATCATGCGGTGCTCGAACTGCACGGTCAGCACATTGTCGAACAGGTTACGCCACCACGGCGTCTCGAACCACAGCCGCTCCGCCGACGGGATGAACGCGCCGTCGATCTCCGGCCAGGTGTTGTAGACGCGCCCTGCCCGCAAGCCCGCCACCAGCGCACCGAGATAAAGCTGCACGAAGGTGACGACGACGAGCACCGCGCTGGTGAACTTCAGTCGCGCGGAGACAATGATCTCCTGCCGTGCGCCGAGCCGTCGCAAGGTCCAGACGATGCCGGCGAAGATCAGCAGCGCCAGAACCAGATGCGTCGCGAGCCGATACTGCGACACTTCGACCCGTTCGGAGAGGCCAGAGGCCACCATCCACCAGCCAACCGCGCCTTGCAGTGCGCCGAGGCCGAACAGCAGCCAAAGCCGCCGTTTCAATTCGCCCGAAAGACCCCCGCGCCAAAGGAAGAACAGGAGCGGCAACAAATAGGCGGCACCGATGAAGCGGCCGAGCAGCCGGTGGCTCCATTCCCACCAGAAGATGGTCTTGAAGTCCGACAGGCTCATGCCGGCATTGAGCTCGCGATATTGCGGGATCTTCTTGTAGGCCTCGAAGGCCTCGGTCCACCGCGTCTCGGAGAGCGGCGGCACGCTGCCGGTGACCGGCTTCCATTCGACGATCGAGAGCCCGGACTCCGTCAGCCGCGTCGCGCCGCCGACCAGCACCATCAGCGCGATCAGCGCGGCCACGGAGACGAGCCACCAGCGCACGGCGCGATGCGGGTCGGATGGAGCTGATATCGCGGTCATTTCGGCCGGAAAACCAATGCTTGAACCAGGCTGCGCGCCCCTTATAGTCCCCCGCTCCCGCAGCGCAAGTTACGCGAAAGCCGCAATTTTCCGCCATGAAGATCCGCACCCGCAAGTTCCTCGGTACCATCGCGCTCCTGGTGCTGGCGGCGACGTGGGCGCTCTTCGGCATGGCGCTGGCGCAGTTGCCGTGGATCGCGGAATCCGGATGGCGGCAGGCGATCTATTACGTTGTGGTCGGCATGGGCTGGGTGCTGCCGGCGATGCCGGTCGTGAGCTGGATGCAGCGGCCCGATCCCGCCTGACAAATCTAGTAATGCATGCTGCCCGTCGGCTTCACCGGCGGAAACGTGGCGCCCGAGACGAGCACGCGCAGCACCCGCAGCGAGCGGCGGCGGCCGTCCCAGGAAATCCGCGGCAGCGCGCGCAGATTGGTCCGCCCCTCGGTGTCGACGATGCCGGGAATGGTCGACACCGCGCTGGCAAAGCCCGCCTCCTCCGCCATCACCACGTGGCTGCGGCGGAACGAGATGCGATCGCCGAACGGATAGGCAAAGTGTCCGATTTCGCGGTGGAACGCGGACTCCGCCACCGCCTTGCCCATCGCCATCTCGCGCGCGGCAGCCGTATCCTTCATGGTGGCGAGCGCGGCATAGTTCACCGTCGCATTGCCGATCGTCACCAGCGGATCGGCCGCAAGTTTCGAAAGATCCGACCAATCCATCGACGCCTCGCGCGAGACGGCGCCGAGATCGACGCGATGGCGCTTGCAGAGATCGTTGATCGCAGCCGACAGCTCCGCCGGCGACAAGGTTCTGAGCCACTCCTCGATCAGCGTGAACAGCTCCTGCTTCTGCGCGCGCTCGGTGACGTCGAAGCGCTGCTCCTTCTCGCCCATCATCAGGCTGATGCGGCTCTCGCGCACGATCACCTGTTCGAGCGCGAGCCACCAGGCTTCACCGACGCCATCGGGAAAGGCGGTCGGCACGTAGACCGTGAAGGGCACGCCGTGGTGCGAGAGCACCGGATAGGCGAATGTGGCGAGATCCTTGTACGCACCGTCGAAGGTCAGTGCCACGAAGCGCCGCCGCTCGGGCAGCGTCACCGCGCGCCGGCAGACCTCATCCATGCTGACGATGTCGAATTTCCAGCGCTTCAGCGCACGAAGCACGCGGTCGAGGAATTTTGGCGTGATCTCGTTCGCAAGCAGCGGCTGGAACGGCGCGCGCCCGCGCGGCCTGACGCGCTGAAAGCGCAGGATCGCACCGGCGCCTGCGCGCCGTCCGCGCAGTCGGTGCTGGCCGGTGAACCAGGCGAGTTCCAGCCGCAGCCGTTCCATCCATCGATCGTCGGAAGCCAAGAGCCACCCTTTGCGAACCGGCAAGCGGCCGGTTCCCCTTTCCATTGTCCTTACCCTTTGTTGACATTTCTTTGCAAAGGTCGGCCACGGGCCGAACTACGCTTATTTTCCGTTTTCTCGACAGGTTTTGCGAATGACCATGGCTGCGGCGATACAAAGCCGGACGGCAGAAGCGCCAGCGCGGTCGAAAGCGAGCCGTATCACTGATGTCGAAATCATCAGCGATCTCGCCATGGCCGAACCGGTCTGGCGCGCGCTGGAGAAGACATGCCACCTCGCAACACCCTATCAGCGTTTCGACCTGCTCGGCCCCTGGCAGCGCCTCGTCGGCGAGCACGAAGGCGCGGCGCCCTTCATCGTCATCGCCCGCGATGCCGAGCGCCGGCCTCTCGTCGTGCTGCCGCTGTGCACGCGGCAGAGCCATGGCGTCACCGTCGCCTGCTTCATGGGCGGCAAGCACACGACCTTCAACATGGGCTTGTGGGACGCCGACTTCGCCGTCCACGCCGACGCTGCCGATCTTGACGCGCTGCTCGCGGCCCTGCGCGGGCGCGTCGACGTGCTCGCGCTGTCACAGCAGCCGACGCGCTGGCGCGACCAGCAAAACCCGTTCGCGGTTCTTCCGCGCCAAAATTCCATCAACGGCTGCCCACTGCTCGCGATGCCGCCGGACGGCCTGCCGGCGTCGCGCATCAGCAACTCCTTCCGCCGCCGTCTGAAGAGCAAGGAAAAGAAGCTTCAGGCGCTCGCCGGCTACCGCTATCACCTCGCCACCACCGATAACGACATCACGCGCCTGCTCGACTGGTTCTTCCGCGTCAAGCCGGTGCGGATGGCCGAGCAGAAGCTGCCGAACGTGTTCGCCGAGCCCGGCGTCGAGGCGTTCATCCGCGCGGCCTGCCTGGCGCCGCGCGGCGACGGCCGCGTCATCGACATCCATGCGCTGGAATGCGACGAGGAGGTGATCGCGATCTTCGCCGGCGTCGCCGACGGCCGCCGCTTCTCGATGATGTTCAACACCTACACGATGTCCGAGCACGCGCGCTACAGCCCCGGCCTGATCCTGATGCGCAACATTATCGATCGCTACGCGGAAGCCGGCTATGACGCACTCGATCTCGGAATCGGCTCGGACGACTACAAGCGCCTGTTCTGCAAGAGCGACGAAGAGATCTTTGACAGCTTTGTCCCGCTGACCTCGCGCGGCAAGCTCGCGGCGATGGCGATGTCATCGCTGAGCCACGGCAAGCGCCTGGTGAAGCAGAACCAGATGCTGTTCGACCTCGCGCGGAGACTGCGCCGGGCATTCGGGTAGAGCAGACGCTTCCCGATCTCGTTCTCCATTTTGCACGCTGCCCTCCCTCCTCCCCTTGTGGGAGGCGCTCAGGATCGTGATGCGCGGCGAGGACAAAGAAGGATCGGGTGGCAGCCAAGCGAGAGTTCTCGCTGCTGTTCCACCCGGGACTGCAACAAAACCAGATTACTGGGCGTTTACTTCCCGCAACTCCTCAACCCACGGGAGGTTTCCATGGTCAAGAAGGCCCTTTTCGCGCTCGGTATTGCTGCGGTCCTCGCCCTCGCGCCGAGCGCTGCTTCCGCACAGCGCGGGTTTCACGGCGGATTTGCAGGGGGAGGATGGCACGGCGGCGGATGGGGCGGCGGTTGGCGCGGCGGCGGTTGGGGTTGGCGTGGACCGGCTGTAGGCCTAGGCCTGGGCCTTGGGCTCGCCGGTGCGGCAGCTTGGGGACCCGGCTGGGGCTGGGGTGCACCGGGTTGGAGCTATGCCGGATGGGATGGCTGTACGAGATGGCGCCGGGTCTGGACAGGCTGGGAGTGGCGCGCAGTCCCCGTGAATGTTTGTTGGTGAGAAGCGATCGCCGTTTGCGATCCACAGTTCCATGCCCTCGACGGCCCGGTGGAATTGCCGGGACATTGGCGGTCGCTCGACGCGGTAGGCACTAAGCTGCGACGTTCCTCACGGCACCACGATCGGTCGGGCCCGTCTCCACGGTGTCCCAAACTGATGCGCCTGTGACTGGCACAGTCATTGCTCGGCTGGGGTTGGCTGGGGATTTCAGCACCCAGTGCAATCGACAGCGCCGCCTAGCGAGCATACTCCGCTAGTGCGGCGTTGTGCATTGCGGGGCGGCGTTAATCTTTTCTTAACCATAAGCGTCCAGCCTCTCGCCGGGGATCGTTCATCCTTTTTGGGCGGCGGGCAAAGACCCGTTGGGGGCTCGATGGAGGAAACGAGATGCACGGGCGTGAGATGCAGCCCGAAGCCAACCTGCTTTCGGCTTTTGCGTTGATGATCGGCGGCGCCTTGGGTGTGGGCCTGCCATTGGCCCTGGTGATCATTTGGCTTTGTTCGTAGTGCGTCCGACGGCTCGTCGCCGTTGATCTAGATCAAGCCTGGATGCGGCCCGTCCAGGAGAATTGAGATTGGGCATAGTGTGGGGGTGTCCAACCTATCGGGGCGATGGCATGAAATGCTGGACCGGGCTGGTCGTCGCTGCGCTCTTGGTAACCGGATCGCGCGCCAGCGATGCCGCCGTGCGGATCACAAACGATCGCGGCGGATTAATCGGGAAGTACATACACAAATATGAACGGCTGCGCGCTTCGGGGCAGAATGTCATCATCGATGGTTTCTGCGCGTCTGCCTGCACGATCGTCCTGGCGACTGTGCCCTCCGACAGGATCTGCGTGACGTCTCAGGCAGAGCTTGCGTTCCACGCCGCATGGGATTTTGGTCCTCGCGGAAGGCCTGTCACGAACCCGGACGCAACCCGGATGATGTATTTGATGTACCCCGCGCCGGTGCAGCGCTGGATCGCGCATCGCGGGGGCTTAACGCCCCGGACCATCTTTCTGCGCGGAAAGCGCCTACTGGCGATGTACCGCACCTGCACATCGCGCGCCTAGGCCGCCACCACGCGCGGCGTTTCCACGGCGTCCGACGGCTGCACCGGCTTCTTGAGCATCGTCACTTCGCTGAAGCCGACTGCCTTGAGCTGCTCGCACATCGAGGTGCGGGCCTCAGTGGGCATGCCGGCATCCGGCACCACGACGGCGCGGGCGTTCGTCGTCAGCAGTTCCGCAGGCAGGTCGGAGGCGGTCCCGGCGTCGAGCAGCACGTGGTCATAGACGCGGAGCAAGGCATCGATCGCCAGCGTCACGCGCGGCGATTGCAGCAGGCTGCGGTCGAAGCCCGGCCGACCTGCCAAGACCAGTTGCAGCCGCGAGAGCTTGTCCTTGGTGATGATCTGCGCGAACGAGGCCTCGCCCTGCATCAATTCGGCAAGGCCCGGTGCGGCCGGATCGGCCGAGATGGCCGAAATCGTCGGCGACGATGCGGCGAGGTCGACGACCACGACGCGTTCGTCGCGTGCCAGATGGCGCGCCAGCGTCAATGCGGTCAGCGTGATGCCCTCGCCAGCGGCGGTGCCGAGCACCGTCACCTTGCGCGCGGCGGCGCCGTCGCGCCGCAGGCTGTCGGCCAGCTGCTCGATCTCGGCGAACTCGGTGATGTCCGCGTCGAAGGCCATCTCCGGCTGGAGCGGTGCCGACTCGCTCACCACGGGCTCGGGTTCGATAACCGGTTCACTGCGGGCAGCAACGCGCGAGGCGGCCGCGGCCGGCGTGAATGCGGCGATTGCGCGCGGCGCGGTCATGCGCAGGAGCTCGCCGGTGACGACGACGCCGGTGCTGAGCAGCAGTGTCGCCAGCGTGGCGATGAGCACGATCGGCAGCTTTTTCGGATAGACGATCGTGTTCGAGACGATGGCGCGCGAGATGACGCGCCCTTCGGCCGGCGCCGTGTCGATGGTCTCGCGGGTGTTGGCCTCGCGATATTTGGCGAGATACGTCTCGAGCAGGTCGCGCTGCGCCTTGGCCTCGCGCTCGAGCGCGCGAAGCTGCACGTCCTGGCCGTTGGTCGAGGTCGCCTGCTTCTTGAGCTGCTCGAGGCTGACGGTGAGGCTGTCGACGCGGCTGCCGGCGATCCGCGCGTCATTCTCCAGCGAGCGCGAGATCTTGCCCGCCTCGTCACGGATCTGCGTGTCGAGATCGCCGATCTGCGCCTTCAATTCCTTGATGCGCGGATGATTGCCGAGCAGCGTCGAGGATTGCTCGGCGAGCTGCGCCCGCAGCGTCACCCGCTGCTCGGACAGCCGGCGCATCAACTCGGAATTCAGCACCTCCGATGCCTCGATCGGCTTGCCGCTCTGGAGCATCTCGCGAATCAGCCGCGCCCTGGCCTCGGCATCGGCCTTCATCGCGCGCGCATTGTTGAGTTGGGTGTTGAGCTCGCCCATCTGCTGGTTCGACAGCGTGGTGTTGTTGGTGCCGACGAACAGCGACGATTTGGAGCGAAAGTCCTCGGCCTTGGCCTCGGCTTCAGAAACCTTCTTGCGCAGGTTCTCGATCTCGCCCGACAGCCACGCGCTGGCCGACTTGGCCTGCTCCTGGCGCGCATTCTGTTGCAGCACGAGATAGCCGTCAGCGATCGAATTGGCGACACGCGCGGCGAGCTCGGGATCGGCCGACTGGAATTCGACGACGATCACGCGCGACTTGTCGACCGCATAAGCCGTCAGGCGGTCGTAATAGGCATCCAGCACCCGCTCTTCCGGCGTCATCGAGAATGGGTCGCGGCCGATTCCGAACAATGCCGCCAGCGATTTCAGCGGCGAGATACCGCGCAGGACCGGGTCGAATTCGGGCAGCTCCGCGAGCTTGTTCTTCTTGATGATCTCGCGCGCGAGATCGCGCGACAGCACGAGCTGCACCTGGCTGGTGACGGCCTCGGCGTCGAGCGCCTGCCGCTCCTCGGTGCTGCGATCGCTGGTCGGACGCAGGAAGACGTTCTCGCGCCCGTCGATCAGGATGCGGGCTTCGGACTTGTAGCGCGGCGTCACCAGATTGACGCCGGCGAGCGCGAGCACCAGTGCCAGCACCGTCGGCACGATGATGAAGCTGCGCCTGCGCTTGAGTGCAGCGCCAAGCGCATGCAGATCGATGTCGCCGGATTCGGCTTGCGCCTGCCGCGCGACAGTGACCTTCGGCTCGGGCCTGTGCAAGGCCCGCTCGATCACCTTGTCCTTGCCGGCACGCCAGAACGCCAAACGCATCGCATACTCCCGCAGGGCAACGCCGCTACCCACCTCAACCGCGGCAATTACACTCCATTAAGGTTGCCGCTGAGTTAATCGCGCCATACGCGTGCATGGCGCGAACACGCGATCGCGCGCGAACACCATTTGTTAACCATGAGGCCCCTTAATCGGAATCGATACTTCAGTGGATTGCTGCGTCATCGCCTGCGAGCGCCGGTTCAGATCATGCCCCCCTCTGTCGACCAGCCGCTTCGCATCCTGCACGCCGTGCGTGCTCCGGTCGGTGGCATCTTCCGCCACATCCTCGACCTCGCCAATGGCCAGGTCGATCGCGGGCATCACGTCGGGATACTCGCCGACGATCTTACCGGCGGCGAGCGCGCAGCGAACGCGCTGGCCGAGATCGCGCCGCGCCTGAAGCTCGGGGTCCATCGGCTGGCGATCCGCCGCGAACCGTCACCAGACGATTTCCTCGTTTGGCTTCGCATGAGGCGTCTGATCGCCAAGCTCAAGCCCGACGTCATGCACGGCCACGGCGCCAAGGCCGGCGCCTTCGTCCGCATGCGGCGGCGCTCAGACGAAACCATCCGCATCTACACCCCGCACGGCGGCTCGCTGCACTATCCCCTGCACACCTTCAAGGGTGAGTTCTACGCGCGACTTGAACGGACGCTGACGACCAGCACCGACCTGTTCCTGTTCGAAAGCGCCTTTGCCCGCGACACCTATCAGCGCATCGTCGGCACGCCCAAGGGCGTGGTGCGCTGCGTCTTCAACGGCGTGACGCCGGAGGAATTCGAGCCGGTTGTCACCGCCGACGATGCGACCGATCTCGCTTATGTCGGCGAGTTCCGGCACATCAAGGGTGCCGACCTCCTCGTCGACGCGGTGGCGCGCCTTCGCGCCCAGGGCCGCAATGTCACACTGACACTCGGCGGCGACGGCGAGGAGATGGCAGCGCTGAAGGCGCAGGTCGAGAAGCTTGGCCTCGCCGGTTCGATCCGCTTCATCGGCCACGTCAAGGCGCGCTATGGCTTCTCCAAGGGGCGGCTGCTGGTCGTTCCCTCGCGCGGTGATTCCATGCCCTATGTCGTGATCGAAGCCGGCGCTGCCGGCATCCCCATGATCGCCGCGAAGGTCGGTGGCATCCCCGAGATCTTCGACGCCGAGAGTTCCGCCCTCTTCGTCCCGAGCAATTCCGAGGCCATGGCGGAGGCCATTGCGGCCGCGCTGGACGATCCGCAAGCGACCGCCCAGCGCGCGGCGAGGCTGCGCGAGCGGATCTCGGCGCACTTCTCCCAGCAGGCGATGGTCGACGGCGTGCTGGCCGGCTACCGCGACGCGTTTGCCAATCATTAACCGTCCTTGAGGCAGCTTTAGAATTTCTTCCGATTTGTCCGATAAGCGGGAGCGAGGGGGACTCCCGCGCTTCGCGCGCCTATACGCGCGTCCAGTGGGTTTCAGGAATGGACGTGGACGACCGTGGAACCGCTCAACGCACGCTCGATGCTCGACGCCGCGACCAGTGCCGCGGCCGCACCCGTTGACAAGCCCTTTGTCGAACGCCGGCGCCGGCTCTCGCCGGCAGCACTTGCTCTCGTCAACCAGAAGGTCGCCCGCGCCTATTCGCCGATCGTGATCGCCGGCTTCGTGCGCCTCGCCGATTTCGTTCTGCTCAGCCTCGTCGGCACCGTGCTTTATTTGGGCTACGTCGCGCCGCAGACCGGCTTCCACTGGGAATATCTCGCCGCGATCTCTGCCGTCGCGGCCGCAGCCGTGATCTGCTTCCAGGCCGCCGACATGTATCAGGTGCAGCTCTTCCGCGGTCAGCTCCGCCAGATGACGCGGATGATCTCGTCCTGGTCGTTCGTGTTCCTGCTGTTCATCGGCATTTCCTTCTTCGCAAGGCTCGGCAGCGAAGTCTCGCGGCTGTGGCTCGCCGCCTTCTTCTTCCTCGGCCTTGCCGCGCTCGTCGCCGAGCGCCTGGCGCTGCGAACGCTCGTTCGCACCTGGGCGCGCGAGGGCCGGCTCGACCGCCGCACCATCATCGTCGGCTCCGACCGCAACGGCGAAGAGCTGGTCGAGGCGCTGAAGGCGCAGGAGGACTCCGACATCCACGTGCTCGGCGTGTTCGACGACCGCAACGACAGTCGCGCGCTCGACACCTGCGCGGGCGCGCAAAAGCTCGGCAAGGTCGACGACATCGTCGAGTTCGCCCGCCGCACCCGCGTCGATCTCGTGCTGTTCGCGCTGCCGATCTCGGCGGAGACGCGCATCCTCGAGATGCTGAAGAAGCTCTGGGTGCTACCCGTCGACATCCGCCTCTCCGCGCACACCAACAAGCTGCGTTTCCGTCCCCGCTCCTATTCCTATCTGGGCGAGGTGCCCACTCTCGACGTGTTCGAGGCGCCGATCACCGACTGGGACCTGGTGATGAAATGGCTGTTCGACCGCATCGTCGGCGGCCTTGCGCTGCTCGCGGCCCTTCCCGTGATGGCGCTGGTGGCGTTGGCGGTGAAGCTCGACAGTCCCGGCCCGGTGCTGTTCCGCCAAAAACGCTTCGGCTTCAACAACGAGCGCATCGACGTCTACAAATTCCGCTCGATGTATCACCATCAGGCTGACCTGACAGCCTCGAAGGTCGTCACCAAAAACGATCCGCGCGTCACGCGCGTCGGCCGCTTCATCCGCAAGACTAGCCTCGACGAGCTCCCGCAGCTCTTCAATGTGGTGTTCTCCGGCAATCTCTCCCTCGTCGGCCCGCGTCCGCACGCCGTCCAGGGCAAGCTCCAGAGCCGGCTGTTCGACGAGGCCGTCGACGGCTATTTCGCCCGCCACCGCGTCAAGCCGGGTATCACCGGCTGGGCCCAGATCAACGGCTGGCGCGGCGAGATCGACAACGAAGAAAAGATCCAGAAGCGCGTCGAGTTCGACCTCTACTACATCGAGAACTGGTCGGTGCTGTTCGACCTCTACATCCTCCTGAAGACGCCGATCTCGCTGCTGACCAAGAACGAGAACGCGTATTGAGTTCGTCGTACCAAAACCACGCTGTCATCGCCCGGCTTGACCGGGCGATCCAGTAAACACCGGCAGCCGAGCTGCCGCTGACAGCGCGGGTTACTGGATGCCCCGCTTTCGCGGGGCATGACGGCGGAAGTTTGTGTGTACCAGTTGCGTAAGCGTGTGAGCGTGTGATGGCGTATGCGGCGACAGCCGGAGGAATCAACGTAGCCCCACCGGCTGCGCCCGGCGTACTGGCCTTGCAGCGCGCGATGGTGTGGCTGGTCGGCGCCTCCGGCGCGGTCGTTTTCATCGAGCCCAGCCCCTACGAGATCGTGACGCTGCTTGCGACCGTCACCTTCTTCGCCACCGGCCTGCGGCTCCGCCTCGTGTTCATGCCGCTCGTGCTGCTGCTGATCCTGCTCAATATCGGCTACACCGTCAGCGCCATTCCGCTGCTGGGCCAGTCCGAGGTGGCAAGCTGGATCGCGACCTCCTGGTACATGGCGGCGACGGTGGTGTTCTTCGCAATGGTCACAGCGGAGGATACGGCGGCGCGTCTCGACATGCTGCGCCGCGGCCTCGTGGTCGGCGCGATGATCGCATCGCTCTCGGCAGTCGCCGGCTATTTCAATCTCGTTCCCGGCGGCCACGACCTCCTGACGCTCTATGAGCGCGCGCGCGGCACGTTCAAGGACCCGAACGTGCTCGGCGCGTTCCTGATCCTGCCGGCGCTGTTCTCATTGCAAAGCGTGGTCTCGGACAAGCTGGCCAAGGCATTCCGCAACGCGATCGCCTTCGCCATCATGGCGCTCGCGATCCTGCTCGCGTTCTCGCGCGCCGCCTGGGGCGGGCTGATCCTGACCTCCGGCTTCATGCTGGCGCTGATGGTGCTGACCAGCTCGAGCAGCGCGCAGCGCTCGCGCATCATCATCATGGCGCTGGTTGCGGCCGCGCTGGGGCTGGCGCTGATCGCGATCCTGCTCTCATTCGACTCCATCGCCGAGATGTTCAAGCAGCGCGCTAGCTTCGACCAGAGCTACGACGAAGGCCGCTTCGGCCGCTTCGGCCGGCACATCCTCGGCGCGGAGATGGCGCTCGACCTGCCGTTCGGCATAGGCCCCTTGCAATTCCACCGCTACTTCCCGGAGGATACCCACAACTCCTACCTCAACGCCTTCATGTCGGGGGGCTGGCTCTCCGGCATCTGCTATCCCGCGCTGGTGTTCACCACCGTGATCACAGGCTTTCGCCACGTCTTCGTCCGCGTGCCCTGGCAGCGCGCCTATCTTGCGATCTTCTCCGCCTTCGTCGGCACCGTCGGCGAGAGCTTTGTGATCGACACCGATCACTGGCGGCACTTCTGGATGATGCTGGGGGCGATGTGGGGCATGATCGCGGCCGCACAGGCCTACAAGGCCGCGCACCCGATCAGCGACGAGGCTTCGGCGTCTTGAGATCGGCGCGCTTCTCGGGCGGTGTGTCGAGGAGGTCCTTCAACGCCTCGGTCGCTTCCAGCACGCCCTTGTAGCCGTCCGTGGCGAAGCGCAGCAGCAGCCGCAGCTCCTCGTCGGAATAGCGGCTCCAGACCTTGTGCATCGCCTGCTGCATCGGCACGTAGAGCTTGCCGATTTCGGCCGTCGTCTCCGGCACGACGGTGATGAACACCTTGCGGCGGTCGGCGTCATCCCGCTCGCGGCGCACATAGCCCGCTTTCTCGAGCCGGTCGACCACACCCGTGATGGCGCCGGTCGTGAGCCCCGTGACCTCGGCGAGGCGGCCCGCGGTCGCGCGGCCCTCCAGATTCAGGAAGTCCATGCATTCGAGGTCGGAACCGGAAATTCCGGCAACGTTCGCAACGGCCTGACCGTACAGCACGCCCTGCGCCGACGATCGGCGCATCGCCTCCTCAAGCTCCTGCACCAAGCCTGCGCGCGCTTTCCCTCTTGACAAGGCCGACCCCATATCTTAGCAAATATATATCTTAGCCACTAAGATAATTAGTGGCCGTGATTTCTACTAGCACCGCAGCGTCCCCAGGAGCAAGCCATGTCGATACGTCCCCGCAAGGCCCTCATCATCGGAGCCGGCATCGCCGGGCCCGTCGCCGGAATTCTGCTCCGCCGCGCCGGCATCGAAGCGCAGATCTTCGAGGCCTGGCCCTATTCCAAGGGGATCGGCGGCGGCCTGCAGATCGCGCCGAACGGCATGCAGGTGATGGACGAGCTCGGGCTCGCGCGCGAGGTGATCGGCCGCGGCTCGATCGCGGACTCCTTTGATTTCTATTCGCAGGGCGGCCAGAAGCTCGGCTCGATCAACCGCGACATGGAGCGGCGCTTCGGCCAGCCCGCGGTGAATATCTGCCGCGCGACACTGAACGAGATCCTCATCGACAAGGCCTGGTGCTCCTGCGTCTCGCTCTATTTCGAGAAGCGCCTGATCAAGATCGAGGACCGCGGCGACCAGCCGATCATCGCCTATTTCGCCGACGGCACCACTGCGGAAGGCGACTTCCTGATCGGCGCCGACGGCGTGCATTCGGTGGCGCGCCGGCAGGTCGTGCCGGACGGGCCAAAACCATTCAACACCGGCCTGATCGGCTTCGGCGGCTTCGTGCCGCGCACCGTGCTTGCCGGCCGTGCGATCGGCCAGCGCGTCGAGACCACGTTCGGCCAGAGCGGCTTCTTCGGCTACGGCCTTTGCAGCTCCGATGCCGATGACGGCGTGATGTGGTGGAGCACGCAGCCCGCCCACGGCATGGACGCGGCGATGTTCCGCGCTCAGGATCAGGCGACGCTCAAGCAGCATCTGCGCGACTTCCACCGCGGCTGGCACGATCCGATCCCCGCGATCATCGAGGCGGCGGAGAACATCGTGGTCACCGATACGCTCGATGTCTCGACCCTACCGACCTGGTCGCGCAAGCGCTCGCTGCTGATCGGGGATGCCGCGCATGCCACGAGCCCGCATGCCGGCCAGGGTGCCTCGCTCGCGCTGGAAGACGCACTTCGCCTCGGACGGCTGATGGCGGAGGGCCAGGAGCTCAGCGCGACCTTCCAGAATTTCGAGGCCGAGCGCCGCCCCCGCGCGGAAAAGATCGTCGCGATTGCCCGCCGCAACGGCAACAGCAAGCGCGAATTCTCGGCCACCGGCGCCTTCATCCGCGATCAGATGTTGAAATGGCTGCTGCCGCTGAGCTCGAAGGGGATGGATTTCATGTACGCGTATGATGCGCGGGCGGCGTAACGAGGAACACTGTCATGTCCCGCGAAAGCGGGGCATCCAGTACGCCGCAGCCTCTCGGCTCAATCACCACTGTCTCTGGAATACTGGATCGCCCGGTCGGAGCCGGGCGATGACAACGTGATTGGGGCACGTACCTCGCCTACGATTCCACCCTGAACGTCAGCCCCGCGTGCGCCTCGAGCCGTTTGATCAGCTTATGCTGCATCGCTGCGCCCGGGGTCCAGAAGCCGCCCGCAACATCAGGCGTGTCGCGCAACAGGCAGATCGCGCATTCGGAGATGATCTTCGCAGTCGATGCGTAGCCGGGATCGAGATCGCCCTCGATGGCGGCGCGGATCTGACGACCGTCAGGGGCGATCGCAACATAGAGCAGATCGTAATGACCGTTGCCGCGCTCTTCCTTTGACGGGCCCTCACCGGGCTTGAGAGCTTCGGGGCCGGTCTTTTCGCTGTTTGCAACCATCACGCGCTTCGCGTTGGCCTGCCCTTCCTCGCCCGCGCCCGTCAGCACCATCTCGTCGTAGACGAAGTCCCTGCCATACGGAAAGCCCATCAGCATGTTGGAACGATGGACGTTGCGGGTGTTGAGAGTTGCCATCGCAAATGGCGCGGCCCAGGATTGTAGGTCCTCCTCGAAGACGGGCTTGTTGCCGCGCGGCTGTTTCGGACCTTCAAAGCCGGGCGTGAATGCAAAGGGATTTTTGAGGATCGAGACCAGGCTGAGATCCTGCGCAACTGCCTCGAAGGTGATCCTCGCGCTCGCCGAGGTACCGCCGGAGAACTTCCAACTGATATCGCGGACGCGGCCCTTGACGCGCGGCGCCGGCGCGCCGAACGCGCGCCTGGCTTGCTCCTGTACGAAGAACGCACCGAGCTCGAACGGCACCGAGTCGAAACCGCAGGAGACCATGATGCGCGCGCCATTCGATTTGGCCTGCGCCTCGTGCCTGTCGATCATCTGCTTCAGCCAGATCGGCTCGCCGCAGAGGTCCATATAGTCGGTGCCCGTGTCGACGCAGGCGGCGAGCAGATCAGAGCCGTAGAGCTGGTAAGGACCGACGGTGGTGATCACCAGCTTGGCTTGGTCGACCATCGCGCGCAACGACCCAGGCTCGGACGCATCGGCAACGATGAGCGGTGTCTCGCCGGGTGCGCCGATCGCGTCGCGAACCGACGCGAGCTTGTCCCTGTTTCGCCCGGCCATCGCCCATGTTAGCGTGCTGTCGCCCGCGTATTGCGCGGCGATGTACTCGGCGACGAGCTGCCCGGTGTATCCGGTTGCGCCGTAGACGACGATGTCGAACTTCGACGACACTGATAGGGTTTCCTGCAACGGCCTCGAGCTTAGCTCTCCACCCTGAACGTCAGCCCCGCGTGCGCCTCGAGCCGTTTGATCAGCTTATGCTGCATCGCTGCGCCCGGGGTCCAGAAGCCGCCCGCAACATCAGGCGTGTCGCGCAACAGGCAGATCGCGCATTCGGAGATCATCTTGGAGGTCGAGCCGTAGCCGGGATCGCGGTCGCCGGTGACGCCGGCGCGGACCTGGCGGCCGTCGGGCGCGATCGCAACATAGAGCAGATTGAAGAGGCCGTTCTCGCGTTCCTCCTTCGAGGGTCCCTCGCCCGGCTTCGGCGCGTTGGGGCCGGTCTTCTCCGTGTTCGCGGCCACCACGAGTTTGGCGTTGGCCTCGCCCTTCTCGCCGGCACCGGTCAGGACCATCTCGTCGTAGACGAAGTCCTGTCCGAACGGAAAACCCATCAGCATGTTGGAGCGATGGACGTTGCGCGTGTTGATCAGCGCCATCATGAACGGCGCCGCCCAGGATTGCAGATCCTCCTCATAGGCCGGACGGTTGCCCTTCGGCTGCTTCGGGCCGGTGAATCCAGGCGTCAGTGCGAACGGATCGTTCAGGATCGCGACGAGGCTCATGTCCTTGGCGACCGCATCGAAGGTCGCCTTGGCGCTCGCCGCGGTGCCGCCGGAGAGCGTGCCGCGCATGGCGCGCACGCGGCCCTTCACGCGCGCGGCGGGCTCGCCAAACACGCGCTTGGCTTCCTCCTGCACGAAGAACGCCCCTAACTCGAACGGCACGGAATCGAATCCGCAGGAGAATACGATACGCGCGCCGCTCGCCTTCGCGGCGGCCTCGTGCTTGTCGATCATCTGCCGCATCCACACCGGCTCGCCGCAGAGATCGATATAGTCGGTGCCGGAGGCGACGCAGGCCGCGAGCAGGTCGCCGCCATAGAGCTGATACGGACCGACGGTGGTGATCACGATCTTGGTCTCTTCGACCATCGCCTTCAGCGAGGCCGGATCAGAGGCATCCGCGACGATCAGCGGCGTGTCACTGGGCGCGCCAATCGCATCGCGCACGGATTTCAGCTTGTCGAGGCTGCGGCCAGCCATCGCCCATTTCAGCGCCTTGTCGTCCTTGTAATGCGCGGCCAGATATTCGGCGACGAGCTGGCCGGTGAAACCGGTCGCGCCATAGACGACGATGTCGAATTTCGGCGATGAACTCATAGTGCGTCCTCAATTTGAGCCGTCATTGCGAGCGAAGCGAAGCAATCCAGATCTTGACCAGGCGACTTCCTGGATTGCTTCGTCGCTTCACTCCTCGCAATGACGACGTCTACTTCTTTCCGTAACTCACGCCCATGCCGGCACGGACGTCGCTTTGAATTCCATAGGGCGGGATCGGATAACGCAGGCCGTTTTTCGCCAGCGCCTTCATGCCCGTGATCGCCTTGGCGAGATGCGCCGGGCTCAGCGCCATCAGCATCTCCTCGTCCGGCACGCCGCCATAGCGCCGTTCGGCATAGCATGGCAAGGACAGGCTGGGCTCGCCGGTTTTCAGCGCCCGCCCCCAGGAATCCGCGCAGGCGGTCTCGCCGACCACGCCCCATTCGAACTTCTTGTAGCCGGTATATTGCAGCCCGTTGATCAGGATGATCATCTGCCCCGGCGTCGCGTAGACGAGACAGATGTCGGGCGGATCGAGCCGGCCGCTCACGAGCGGGCTCACCGCAAGCGCCTGGTATTGTCCGAACGGCACTACGTCGAGCGCCTCCTGGCGCTTGCGCGCGTCCTCGGCCGTGCCATGCCACACGCCGACATAGCTCTCGCCCGCAAGCCATTTCTCATCCTGCGGCGCCAGCCCGATCACCGCGCGGCATTGGTTGCCTACGAGATCGTCGGCGGTGATGCCGACGGTCCAGCCGAGCCGCGAGGCCATGCTGACGATCTGGTCGGTGGTGTGAACGGCGCTCGGCCGCCGGATCTTCGGAATCGCCTCCATGTCCGCAACGCGCGCAAACAGCTTCATGCCGATCACTGTCGTCTTCAGCCGCAGCAGGGTGTTGAGGTCGGCCACGATGCCGGCGAGATCAATCGGCTCAGCGCTGTCTTGCTGCATGACGTCCTCCCGGGAGCGCGGCGATCCTGCGCCGCGCTCTTGTCGTCCGTTCTAGTCCCTGGCCGGCCCGGGAAGCAACTCGCCGGTGCGGCCCATCAGACGGTAGGCGAGAAGCCCGATCCATTCGCGCATAGCGAGGTCGGTTCGGACGAGCCCGTCGGTGCCCATATTGGTGAAGATGAAGAGGTCCTCGCGGCCGCCCATCCGAAAGTCCACGGGATAGGCCTCGACGTCGAACCCGGCCTTGCGGAAGATCCCCATCGAGCGCGGCATGTGGTATGCCGATGTCACCAGCAGCCAGCGCTCGCCCGGCTTCGGCGCGACCAGCTGCTTGGTGAAGATCGCGTTCTCATAGGTGTTGCGCGAGTCGCGCTCCACGATCAGACGCTCCTTGGCGATGCCAAGATTCTCCAGGATCGGCGCCGCGTAGTCGGCCTCCTTGGCATCGGTGGAGATCAAATTGGCGGTGCCACCGGTGAAGACGATGCGGGCATTCGGGTAGCGCCGTGCGAGGGCGGCTGGCGCCAGCATGCGGTCGGCCGCATGAGCGACGACAGCCGTATGATGCGCCGCCGACAGGTCAGGGTCGACGGAGCCGCCGAGCACGATGATGCCGTCGGGCGCACCGCGCGAGGCATCCCACTGCGGGAAGCGCGATTCCAGCGGATACAGCAGGAGCTTGCCCAACGGAGAAAACGCCACCAGCGACAGGATGACCAGCACGGCGACCGCAAGCCTGCGGCCGGCCCGCGCAAAGCGCGTCGCCATCAGAATGAGCGAAAGAATGCCGAGCTCGACCAGGAAGTTGATCGGCAGCAACGCGACGCCGAGCGTCTTGGACAGGACGAATAACAGGGGAGCCTCGCTTTGGGACCATCGAGCCTATCGATGCGCGGACCTTGACGGCCCGATCCATCTTCAGAAATCTTCTTGAAAGAGGATGGATTGCCGGGTCAAGCCCGCGTCCCGATGAAAACGAATGAAAAAGACTGGACCTGACCCATGACCCATCACCACCTGCAATCCAGCCCCGAAACCTGCCATTGGGGCTTCTTCGAGGCGAAGCTGAAGCCGGTCCTTGCCATCGAGAGCGGCGACGAGGTGACGGTCGACACCATCAGCGGCGGGCCGGACGTTGTGCCCGATCGCAAGCAGTTTCATATTCCGCCGGAGCTGTTCGAGGTTCATGCGAAGTCCGAGCGCATGCTGCCCGGCCACATTCTCACCGGCCCGATCGCCGTGAACGGCGCCGAGCCCGGCGACGTGCTCGAGGTCCATATCCTCGACGTCACGCCGCGGCAGGATTGGGGCTGGAATCTGATCAAGCCGCTCTCGGGCACCCTGCCCGACGATTTCCACGAGACGCGCATCCTCAACATCCCGCTCGATCTGACGCGGATGGTCGGCCGCATGCCCTGGGGCCTCGACCTGCCGCTCAAGCCGTTCTTCGGCGTGATGGGCGTCGCGCCGCCGCCCGCCTGGGGCCGCATCTCCTCGCTGATCCCGCGCGCGATGGGCGGCAATCTCGACAACAAGGAGCTCGGTGCGGGCGCCACGCTCTATCTGCCGGTGTTCGTGCCGGGCGCGCTGTTCTCCTGCGGCGACGGCCATGGCGTGCAGGGCGACGGCGAGGTCTGCGTCACCGCGATCGAGACCGCGCTGCAAGGCCGCTTCCGCCTGACGCTGCGCAAGGACATGAAGCTCGCCTACCCGCGCGCGGAGACGGCCTCGCACTACATGACCATGGCGATGGACCCGGACCTCGACCAATGCGTGGTACGCGCGCTGCGCGACATGATCACGCTCCTGGGCGAGAAGCGAAACCTCTCGCGCGAGGACGCCTACACGCTGTGCAGCCTGGCTGCGGATCTGCGGGTGACGCAGACCGTCAACGGCTCAAAAGGCATCCATTGCATGATCGAGAAATCGCTCGTGCACGGCTAGCGCACGTCGCCTTTCCTCTCTCGTAGCCCGACCTCTGTCGCCGGCGAAAGCCGCGCGGCGCGCCGCCGTGCGCCAAATTTACTAGTGATTCCAAAGGCCTGAAGCACCGGCCTGATCCGGATTTGACTCCTACGACCAAACCTAAATAGAGTCTTTATCGTTACTTTTATGTACCCGAGTAAGAGGCTAGCGTTTGCGTCATGGCCACCGAAAAAGCCGAGACTGACCGCATTCCCGTAACCTTGGCGCTCTCGACCATCACGTATCTCGAAAAACTGGTGAGACAGGGCACCCACGGCACCAGCGTTCCCGGCGTCGCGCGGACATTGATCGAGGAAGGCATCCGTCTGGCCATCAAGGACGGACTTTTGTCGATTCGCGACAATGGCAGGACGTGAGGCCTAAGGAACACGCAAAGCGGAAGGCTTCGGACGGCGTGGTCGATTTTAGAACCTGGGACCGTCACAACATGCCTGCTACTTCACCGACTTCCGCTGCGACCTGGACCAACGAGCGCATCGAACTTTTGAAAAGCCATTTTCACGCCGGCCTGTCCTGCCGCGAGATCGCCGCCGATATCGGCGTCAGCCGCAACGCCGTCATCGGCAAGCTCAGCCGCCTCAATCTGACCCGCGGCCCGAAGCGGGAAGAGCGGAGCGTGGATAAGAGCACCGCGCGCGCCCTGAGGACCCTTCGCAGGCTGCAATATGAAATGCTCGACGCGATCTATGACGAGGCCGAAACGCCGCTCGCGCACGCGCCGATCGACGAGACCAACCGCTGCTCGCTGCTCGAATTGTCAGAGAACCGCTGCCGCTGGCCGATCTCGACACCGGGCGCGGACGATTTCTGCTTCTGCGGCAACGCCTCGCCCGACGGCCAGTCCTATTGCACGGGCCACGCGCGCCTCGCCTACAGGCCGAACGGGCGCGCGCGCCTCGTGCGCGGCTGACGAAGGGTGCAAACCAAAAACCTCCGGCAGGGCACTGCCGGAGGTTCTGGAGGCCTAGCATCAAGCCAGGAACCGTTCGTTCAACAGCCGTCGGTTTAACCTTTCGGCTGGGTCGGAACATAGCTGAGTAAATCAGGTAAGTAAATAAATATCAGGGCGAATGAATCGCATGGCTCGTCTTCGTTTCTTTTGCCAAAGGCCTCATTTGCGAAGACCAGCAGCTGAAAAAACCAGCAAGAAAAACGACCAAGAAAAAGCCCCCGGCGGTCTCCCGCCGGGGGCTCTGTCAGGCCAACAGACCGGATCTTAGAAGTTACGCTGAGCGCGGAAGAGCGCGCTCACCGAGTTCTGGTCCTTCAGCTCATACACGGCTGCCGGCTTGGCAGCGGCCGCAATGCCCGGGCTCACGATGGCACCCGAATACTTCTGGTCCAGATGGGTCCAGTTCACATCCGCAGTGAACGCCAGGTTCTTGACCGGGGTCCACACGGTGTTCACACCGATAACCGCGAAGTTGAAGTCCGGGTTACAGGTCGAACCGGCCACTGCGATCGCAGCGAAGTTCGTGCAGATCAGGGCCTTGCCCGTATCGCCGTACTTCAGCTGAGCATAGCCACCGTAGATGGCGCTCGCCCAGTTCGGGCTCCAGTTGTGGGTATAGCCGCCGCGGAAGCCCCAGGTCTTGACGGTGTCGATGCCAGTACCGGTGCCGAAAACGCCGTCAGCAATGCCGGCGAAGCCGGTGCTCTGATACGCGCCGGTGCCGCTGCCGCTGAACATGAAGAAGCTCTGCGGGAACAGGCTCTGGAAGTTGTAGCGGCTTGCACCATCCGTGTAGACGGCCTGCAGGTTGATGCTGTCGCCAGGCCCGGTCGGGATGTTCTTGATCGTCAACGCACCCTGAACAGCCCAGCCCCACTTGTCGCCAGGGTGACCGGTCACCTCGGTCGCGCCGTAGTAAGCGGAATGGATGTCATGCGCGGCAACCGAGATCTGGGCCAGACCCCAGGCCTGGTCGACGCGGATCGCACCGACGATGTCGGGAGAACGCGTGCCACCCCAATCGTTGGCACCGTAGACGCCCGTCACGAACTGAGCGGCGGTACCCGACGACACGTTCCAGAGATTCGACTGGCCGTTTGTCGCCGTCGTCATGTCCTGCAACGCCACCGAACCGGTGATGCCCTGGCCGAAGTCAGCCGTATAGGCAACCTGGTTGATGCCGTTCACGTTGTTGCTGCCGCCCGGAATGTGGTCGGGACCACCCGCCGGATAGCTCTGCCACGGAGCGTCGAAGATCGAGACCGTACGGCCGAAGGTGAAGCCGGCGAACTGGATGAATGCATGGTAGAGGCCGAGCGAGGCGGAACCGTCCGAGGCCCCTTGCGCCGACGGGTTGCTGCCGGTGACTGCGTTAGACGTCCAGGTGAACACCATATCCGCGTAGGTGCGAACCACGCCGTACTCGGTCGCAGTGCGCGTATCGACGGTGAAGTCCATACGAGCGCGGCTGAACCAGTAGTTGGTCAGACGGTTGTTCGAACCCTGGTTCGCGCCTGCCTGGAACGAATAGTCGCCTGCACCGACCGTAGTGTCGGCACGCAGATAACCACCGAACTTGATGCAGGTGTCAGTGCCCGGCATGTAGTAGAAGCCGGCACCGTAGAGCGAGCAGATCTTCACGTATTCGACCGCCTTGGCCTTTACGGGAAGATCGGCCGCCTGTGCTCCGCCCACGGCGATCAGACCCGCCGCAGAGCCGAGCAAGAGGCTCTTCACCAATTTCATATTCAACCTCCAAGTTGCTCAATCATGGCGAGGTGGGCCATCAGCCCCCCGATCCCCGCCGTTGAAAACCGCTCAGCCGCTTCACGCCTTTGGACGCGCGCGCCTTCGCGCGGGCAACCTGAGCGAACCACCTGCAACGGGACGGCCGAGGAATCCCCTGAACCGTCGGGGACGAATATGCATGCGCAACTTCGCTAATCAAAATAGTTTATTAGATCAGCTATATAATAGTGCCGCTGCTGTGACCCGGGCGCAACACTGAGCGCGGCCCCGTAAAGATTGACCAGGTCATCTGTGTAATATGGGTGATATAATTACCTTGCTCTGCACTTGCGTCAGGGCAGACTTGCGTCAACAATGGGCGGACCATGGCGTCGGTGACAAGAATCAGACCGAGGAGGGAAACCGTGTCCGCGACGAGGAAGGACGGAGCGCGTCATCGCGCCGTCGGACATCTGGACATCATCAAGTGCTTCACGTGGGAGATCTCCTCGATCAACAACTATCTCGAGGAGCTGCGCCAGGTCTGGGCCCGCACGCTTGGCATCTCCGGTCCGCAATGGATGATCCTGATGGCGATCTCCGACCTCGACAAGGACGACGGCGTCCCCGTCAACGTGGTGTCCAAGCTGCTCCACGTCGATCCGTCCTTCATCACGACCCAGTCGAAGCTCTTGGAGAAGAAGGGCCTGTTGCGCCGCAAGCCCTCGCCGACCGACGCGCGGGTGGTCCGGCTGTCGCTCACCGACAAGACGCAGAAGCACCTCGCGAGCCTCGCCGAGCAGTACAAGGCGATCCGGGAATACGTGTTCGAGGAGTTCGACCAGGACGAGCTGACCGCGTTCACCGAGAAGCTCGCCACCCTCAAGAACCGCCTCGAAAAGGCCTGCATACGGGTCGCGCTAGATCTCTGAAACTCCTTACGCCGGCAGCGCACCGAGCCGCGACGCCAGCCAGTCGAAGATGTACTCGTTGGCAAGGCTCGGGTTGTCGGCATGCGACTGCGCCGCAGCGGTCTCCTCGGCAGTGAACACCCGAAGCGTCACGTCCGGCCGAGCGGAGCGCACCTGCTGCACCATCTGCCGGGCGCGGTCCGGCTTCAGCCAGCCGTCATCACCGAGCGTGATCAGCACCGGACAATCGATGTCACGGGCGATCAGCGTGGCCTCGGGTCCCGGGACGAGACTGGCATCGTGCTGCATGACGCGGTTGGCGAGGAAGGCACGCTCGTGCAGATCCCACAGCCCGCCGTCACACACCGCCGCCGCGAGCCGCGGCTCGTGCACGATGGCGCGGGCCACGAACGAGGAGCCCCAGCCGTCCGCGAGGATGGCGACGCGACCAGAATCGACGTCGGCGCGCGACGACAGATAGTCCATGATCGCGGTGATCGACGTCTCGAGATCGCGCCGGCGCAGGATCCCGTCGAGGCCATCGTCGCTGCGCTCGCCCAAGAGATCGATCGCCAGCATCGACAGGCCCCGCTCGCGCGCAAATGGCGCGAGCTTGATCAGGAATTCCTCCTTGCGATGCCCGGGTTCGCCGATGCAGACCACAGTTGCCGCCGGCCGGCCCGTCGATCGCGCCGGCACGAAGTAGCCCTGGAGCGAATGACCGTTCAGCCACGGCAGCGTGACGACCTCGCCTGCGGGACTGCGCACCTTGAGGAAGCTGCGCGCACAGCCCTGCATCGCCAAAACCGCGTCGGTGCGCCGCGCATCCGTAGCATCGAGCGGAAGTGCTGCGGCATTGTAATAGCTGATGGCGCGAAGCCAGTTGCGCTGGGCGGTGGCGATATGGCCGCCGGCGAACGCCGCGTCGCCGCGCTCGCGATTGGTCTGCGCAAGCGCCAGCCATTCGCGGTGCCAGGATAGCTCGTCGCCGCGCCTGATCCGTCGCGCGATCAAGAGGCATTCGGCGATCGTCGCCCCGCCTTCCTGGGCGGCCGCGAGCAATCGCATGAATTCGGCGGACAGGTCTTCCCGCTCCGGCCAGAAAGCCCAATCGTCGGGAAGGCAGGCGGGGATCATGCGAGACGAGGCTTCATTTGCTATCTTCAACAATTGACTGAATAACTTATTTTGATCCTGCTACCAAGCTACCGGCGGCCGAAACGGCGCCGCAATGGCACGCCCGGCGATCAAGATCGCTTGAATGAGCGCGTGATATTGCGTGGGTGACACTCCGTCGCTTCGCTATCGCGACCGTCGCCCCGAATTTCTGCGATTCGCAGAAGCGCAATCCGGGATCATCGCCTCAGTGCGCGCGCAACTCCGGATACGCTTCACACGATCTTACGACGCGCCGACGAGATCGGGGCACACTGATCCCAAGCATTCGCTGTCACCGCCCGGCCTCGACCGGGCGATCCAGTATTCCAGAGGCGGCGAATGATACGGAGAAGCCGCGGCGTACTGGAGCCCCGGTCAAGCCGGGCATGACAGCTGCAACGCGGATACACAATGCGCCCACAACGATGCCACGGCTTCGTCGAGTGCGTGATACCCCCTCACCTCACCCCAGCCGCCAGCCGACCTCCTGGGCAAAGCTCTCGTAGAAGGCGCGCTCATAGGCCTCTTCCGGCGTCGCGCGCACGCGCTGATCGAGGCGCAAGGCGTCCTCGCCGACCAGGATGCGCCACCTCTCGGCCTTGACGCCGTCCAGGATGATCCTCGCGGCCTGCGCGGCAGTCGTCGGCGCGTCCTCGCGAAAGCTGCGGGCGCGCTCGGCGAAGGCGGCCTGGATATCCTCGTCCGACATCTTGTCAGCATCCGGCACGCCAGCCGCGACCATGCGCTTGCGGGTCAGCACGACCTCGTCGGCATTGAGGCGCTCGGAGCCGTCGCCGCTCTGCACCTTGCGCGAGTTGGAGACGATCGAGGTGCCGATATGACCGGGCATCACGACCGAGCATTTGACGTGCGGCGCGTGCAGGCGGAGATCGTTGATCAGCGCCTCGGTAAAGCCCTTCACCGCGAACTTCGCCGAGCTGTAGGCGGTGTGCGCGTGCCCCATGCCGATCGAGGCCCAGAAACCGTTGACGCTCGCGGTGTTGATGATGTGCGCCTCGTCGGCCGCAACCAGCATCGGCAGGAAGGTGCGCACGCCGAGATAGACGCCGCCCCAGCAGATGTTGAAGGTGCGCTCCCATTGCTCGCGCGTGTTGGTGAACAGGCTGCCACCGCCGCCGATACCGGCATTGTTGAACAGCAGATGGATCCTGTCCGTCTTCTGCTGCTCGGCGAGCTCGTCGCGAAACCGCTTGAGGTGATCCTCGATCGCGACGTCGGCGACGTGGGTGGTGACGCGCAGGCCCTGCGGCAGCTTCTCGACCTCGCAGAGCCGCCTGGTCTCCGCCATCGCGGCTTCCGAGACGTCGCACATCGCGACATTGCAGCCCTCGGCGACGAGCTGGCGCGCGAGCTCGCGCCCCATCCCCGTTCCCCCGCCGGTGATGACGGCGATCCTACCGGAAAAATCCTTCATGGGATTTTAGCCCCTCCCCTTGTTATTGGTCTGTTTGTTGGTCTTGTTGGCCTTCACGGGCAATGCACGGGCCCGCCGCAAAGTGTAGCAGCGCCGCGCCTGCGGTAAAGCAGGCCGCACTGCGTAACGACGACGAATTATTGCGGCGGACGAACTATTCCGCCGCCTGAAAATGCCGTCCGTGCAACACGCCCAGCCCATCGAGCGCCTTGCGGATCGCGGCCTGCTGCGCGGGCGAAGCCTCCGGCATCGGCGCGCGCGGCCAGGTCTTCGGCAGGCCCTGAAGCGTCTGCGCGTAGCGCGTGCAGGCCGGCAGATTGTCGGCGATGACCGCATTCCACAGCGTCAGCAGCTTCTTGTGCAGCTCGAGCGCGCGCGGATGGTCGCCGGCCTTCACCGCATTCCACAGCTCGACCGAGCCATGCGGGGCCGCGGTCAGGATCGCCGCGATCGAGCCATGGGCGCCGAGCGTGTAGGACGGATACATCAGCGCGTCGACGGCGCTGTAGATCAGCTTGTCCGGCGCCATCATCATGAGGTCCGCGAACAGCTTTAAATCGCCGGCGCTCTGCTTGACGCCGACCACCAGCGGCACCTCGGTCATGATGCGCGTGAGCAGCGCCGGCGAGAGATACGACCACGGCACGACGTTGTAGATGATGATCGGCATGCCAGTCTCATCAGCCATGGCGCGGAAATGCGCGACCATCGCCTCGTCGTCCGGCTTGAACAGATAATGCACCGGCGTGACCTGGAGCGCCGCGACATTCATGTCGCGCACGAGCTTGCCGCGGCGGATCGCATCGCGCGTGGAGTCCACGATGATGCCGGCGATTACGGGAATGCGGCCCTTCACCGCTTCAACGGTCGCCGCCACGAGGTCGCGATACTCCTCGTGATCGAGCGTATGCCCTTCGCCGGTCGAGCCGCCGGCTGCAACGCCATGCGCGCCGGCGGCGATCATCCATTCGACCTGCGGCGCAACGAGCTGATAGTCGATCTCGCCGTTCTCTTGGAATGGCGTGGTCATCGGCGGTATCACGCCGGTCGGACGTACCTTCATCTGCGGCCCTCGCGTTTCCTGCTTCCCGATGGCGGCCCCGCTCTCTCGGCGAGTATCCGCGCGATGCCACAGCCTAGCGGTTGACGTCGCGGTGGGAAGCGATGCGGCCGGGACGCAGCCCCCTTATTCGCTCATGGCCTCTATTCGTCCCGGCGGCCGGTTCCCCGTATTTGCCCGGCTTCGGATTGAGGGGAATTTTTTTACAATCCGAATCGTCAAATGGGGTGAAAGCTGGGGTGATTCCTCAAGCCATCGTGTCGCGATCGACACACGGCGTGGCATTCCACTTGCATCTCCTCGTGGCGAGTAACAACCAAAGAGGTGAAATGCATGTTTATTACGGTCGTGGCCGTGCTCTGTCGGCTTGGCGCAACAGCTTCGGGCAGTTGCGTCGAGGAAATCGTCACCGACAGCAACATGACGCCAGAAATCTCGCTCATGCAGTGTGCAGTCGGCGCACAGGCCGAGCTCGCAAAATGGATGGGCGAACACCCGATCTATCACGTCAACTGGCGCGTCGAACGCTACAAGTGCGTGCCGGGTCACTACGAAATCAAGGGCCACGCCTAAGGCCCAACCCTGCAACGGGAGGAAACGCCCGGAGGACCGGCTTCGGCCGACCTCTTGCTAAGCGTCGCGAAAATGGTCGGAGCGAGAGGAATTGAGCCTCCGCCCCTTGGTCTCAGTCGCATTTTGACCAAAACGGAAGTGGCCTGCCAGGTTTTCTCAAGCGCGCGCCCGCCACAGCGTAACCGCAAGCAGAATATAAGCAGCACAAGTCCACAGCGACTGCCAATTGTCCGGCCCTTCGCTAAGCGCCGTATAGACGGCTGCCACAAAAAAAACGCCGGCAAATATCGATTCCGCCATGGGGCGGATTCCGCTCTTGGGGCGGTTGAGCAGCGTCACAGCGACAAAAGGAACCGCCGCCATGGTGAGAGCCGCAAAAGGAAAATCCTTTTCGCGCGGGTCGAACACAAAGCCGAGCGCGGTCTCCGTGCCGATCACGATGGTTACGATCAAGACCAATCCGTGCATGATCGCCAGCACCGATGGGGTACGGTAGTCGTTCGGACCCAGCAATTCCAGAAATGTGGGTGGCGCGCGCCCCAACATCAGGGCGTTGGCGCCGAACACCGGCGAAGCAGTTGCCGCCAGCAGAAGTGTGCCCCACAGAAGCCAGCTACCCGCTCCGTAACTTTCATGGAACATCTTTTGGACGGCCACCCCAAACAGGATTCCGGCGGTGGTTGCCGATATCCCGACCGCGCACCATGAGACGAACCGGGGCTGCCGGGGCTTGCGGCGCAAGGTCAGCCATGCGGCGCCGAATACCAGGATCGCCAGCGCCATTCCGCTGCTCATTTGCAGCTTCCAGAGCGGAAAATTGCTGACGGGGATGCCGGGCGGATATTTCAGCGTGCGCCGCACGGAGTCGAAGAGGCCCCAAGATCCGCCGACCGTGCCCTCGAACTCATGCTTCCACAATTCATCATAGGCCTCGAACAGGTTGACGCGGAAATTCTCGCGCTGGGCAAGATCGAGGATCTCCGAGATCACCCGGGCCTGATTGGTGCGCGACGGTAGCGCCGACTCGCGCATCCGCCCCTCACTCGGCCAACCCGTTTCTCCGATCAGGATTTCCTTGCCCGGAAATGCCGACGCCACCTGCTTTCGGACGGCGTCAACGTGAGCAGCGGCATTTTTCGCCGGGATAGGGACATTCTCCCAATATGGCAGGATATGAACAGTGACGAAATCGACGGCATCATGAAGTTCCCGATAGCGCAGCCAGTACTCCCAGACGTCGGAATAGGTGACGGGGACGGGCACCTGCACCTTGACCGAGCGGATGAGTGCGGCGAGATCGGAAGCCGTCATTTCTCGGTGCAACAGAACCTCGTTGCCGACCACGAGTGCGGCGATGGTTTGCGGATATTGCTGGGCGAGGCGTATGCCGGTGGATATCTGCGTCGCGTTCTTCTGCCGGTCCTTACTGAGCCAAATCCCCTGAATGACTTTCAGCCCCACCTCGGACGCAAGTTCGGGGATCTGATCGAGACCAAGATCAGTCGCATAGGTACGGATACAGTTGGTTATTTTGGCAAGCTGAGCGAGATCTTCCGCGATCTGGTCCCGCGGCACGGGTGTCGGCGACTCCGACGTTTGGTTGTTGCGGAAAGGCGCGTAGGATATGCATTGCAGTTTGGCATTCGGATCGATTGGCGCGCGCGCCAAGTCGATCGGTATGGCCAGCCACCACCACACCGCGGCGATCGCACCCAGGGATATGGCGAGAAGTGCCAGAGGCGTGCGAGGCGAAATAGTTCAGTCCTCCAAGGTAGCGATCGTCGATCAACCGGTGTGCTGCCTTGCCCCGGCAACAACAAGAAGTCATCGCCTGCCGGACGTACTTGACCTGTGAAAGGTGCCGCTAGATCGTCCGTGCCGCAAGAGGTGAGTCACCTCCGACGATCGCCTTAAGGCTACCGCAGGGCGAGTGGAGTCGCATCTTGTCCCTTGTGACACTCAGCGACCAGCGCTTGATCGCAGTTCTTGGCAGAGACATCTCTTCGCGAGTGTTGCTCCGCGGGTAGATCCTGCAGACCGCGGTTGCGACAATTCTCAATGGACCTGCGTTCGTCTCAGCGCAACTAAAGCATGATCCGGAAAAGTGTGAAGCGGTTTTCCGAAAAGATCATGCGCAAACAACAACCTAAAGCGCGATGACGATTCATCCTGATCTCATCGCGCTTTAGCGACCCCTCTGGGAAACGCACGGGATCAGAGATCCTCAAACCTGGCCAAAACCAGTTGTTGTACGGCGGCATTGCTTCAGGAAACGCCGAACACGAGCCTCTGATACAGACATGGTGTGGCTAAGATGCAACTCGCACTCTGTTCCAACTCGAAATGTCGGATACCGAACCGTTTGGAGGCTCGCGTCGAGACTACAGTCCTTGCACCGGGGCTGAGATCAGCCGCTTGATATTGGACTCGGTGGCCGCCCGGTATATTGCGGGCGGCCCTTTTTCCTTTCCTGACGCTGCGATTTGGGTTCTGCAATGAACCGCAATCGATCCTTCGAAGGGCCACGTTGCACCACGTGCGACCAGCCGCGCACATTCATCGGAAGCGAACCGGCCGCCGCCCGGTACGAAATTCGATCGTATGAATGTCCGGCCTGCAAGGGCGTGCTGCGGATAGTCGAGCGCACCGAACCGAGCCTGTTTCCGCGTTGATCAGGAACCTCGTCGGTGAAAGCGACTTGGTTGCGTGAGACGCTTTCCGAATGGGCTTTCCTATGGCGATCGCTGTTTCTTCCCGAACGATCGACGATTGGTTCTGTGCGATCGATGAGCGAGCTTGCATCGTGCGGGGTAGCGCCGGGCGAGCGGGCATCCCGTTCGCGACGAGGCACGTCACCTATCGGAAGCTCCAACGCTTCGGCGCAGGCTCGCGCATACCCTCACGCATTTACTGCTCCTTTGTGTTCATTCGACAGCCATGAACACACCGCGGCTGGAATTGCGCCGACCAAACCGAATGCCAAAATCACGATATGCAGCCCGAGAGCCGAAGCCACAGACAGAGTTGAAACCCCATACGGGGCTGGACGTGATAGTCGCGAGGACAGCGGCAAGAACGCATGAGACTTCCCTGGAAAATCGTGCAGGTTGGAAACGCGGCAATCCTGCAATTCATGATGAAGATGTCAACGGACGGGATCACCGCCAAGTTGCCCCGGCCTGCGATCGAGCAACGCCCCAGTTTCCTTGCTCCTCCTGCATGCTGCATTTGAGCTCTTGTGGTCGCGCTGACCGACTCTACGCTTCACCGTCAGGCGCCGGTGTAGCTTCGGAAAGCGCTCTTGCGTGCTGCACGGACCCAGAAGGTTGAACTGGATGTTTTGGCAAGGCGCCACTTGTGGGTTGTGCCCCGGAAGGTATGCTCTCGTTGTTTCCTTTTGGGGGTATCAATGAAGACGTTGCTTGCTACGACGACCGTATTGGCCTTTTCCGCACAACTTGCTTCCGCGCAAATCGTGATGAAGACCGAACCGCCCGCCGGACAATTGGGAGCGGGACAGGTGGTGTACGTCGAGTGCGGCCCGGGCAAAGCCAGAAAAGTCACAGGCGGGAGCAACATGAACGCAGCGGGCGCGATGTCCGGTAGCGGCTCGGCCCGCCAGCATGGTCCCTGCATGGCGATGAAAAAGTAAGCCATCCAAACGTCGGCCGCGGCTCGCCCCAGGCAAGACCGTGATCCAGACAAAGTGCAGCCATCACTGGCTCCTTTGCATGGGGTTGTTTTCCATATTTTGTTGTCCGGTCACGGAAGCCTCGGCCGAACGTCGTCTTGTGGTGCTCTGGAGAGCAACCGGGCCTTTCCGGCAGGCCGCCCGCGGAACGGATTTGGCAGGCGAATGCCAACGGGCGGTCCGTTGGCAACTGACCGCCCGAAAACGACCTTGAAATAATTGCTGAATTTTGGTCGGAGCGAGAGGATTTGAACCTCCGACCCCTAGTCTCCCAGACTAGTGCGCTAACCGGGCTGCGCCACGCTCCGAATGCCGTTCCCATAGCTAGGATCAGGGCTTTGCGCAAGGCGGTGACCGCCCGCACACCGGGAACATCTCTATCAAATCGGAGAACGGGCCTGCTCAACCGGCCTTGAGCGCCTCGTCGAGCAGCTCGCGGCAGGCGACGAGGTCCTGGAGCGCCCGCTCCAGCCGTTCCCGGTCGGCCGGATTCGGGCCGGCCCGCTCGCTCGGGCCCTTGCGGAAGGTGGTGAGGACCTCCTCGTCGTCGATCTCGGCGAAGCGGAAGTCGATGCCTTCCTCCTCCTCGCCCTGGTAATCGTCGTCGTCGGTGTCGACGCCGCGGACCTCTTGTTCCTCCTCGGTCTCCATCAGGCTCTGCCCGATCGCGTCCTCGATCGCACCGAACGAGACCGCGGCCGACGAATCGGCGAGCCCCTGGACCGACTTGATGCCGTGTTCTTTCAGGATCCGCTGCACGCCGCGGATGGTATAGCCCTCGCCGTAGAGCAGCCGGCGGATACCCTTGAGCAGGTCGACGTCGTCGGGGCGGTAGTAGCGGCGGCCGCCGCTGCGCTTCATCGGCTTGATCTGGGAGAAGCGGGTCTCCCAGAACCGCAGGACGTGCTGCGGGATGTCCAAGTCCTGCGCTACTTCGCTGATGGTGCGGAACGCATCCGGCGCCTTGTCCAAATGCCGGCTCCTTATCGGAGGCGATTACGCCTCGGCTTGAGTCTTGCTGCCGTCGCCATTGGCCTTGTGTTGCGAGTTGATCCGCTGCTTCAGGATGGCGGACGGCTTGAACACCATCACCCGGCGCGGCGAGATCGGCACTTCGGTACCGGTCTTCGGATTGCGGCCGATACGCTGGCCCTTCTTACGCACCATGAAGGAGCCGAACGAGGACAGTTTCACCGTCTCGCCCCGCTCGAGGCAATCGGTGATCTCCTTCAACACGAGTTCCACAAAGGCAGACGATTCCGTCCGCGACAGGCCGACCTTTTGGTAGACGGCTTCGCAGAGATCGACACGCGTTACGGTTTTACTAGTCTCGGTCATCGCCCTGCCCCACATCACGGCGAACAATTGTCGTCTAAAATTATGAGGTTACGAGACGACGGTCAACCCGCTCAGCGGCGCTTGAGCCGGCAAAATGGCCCGTAATGTCGGCAAAATTTTATAGATCGCGCTCCACTACCAGCGGACGAGTGCGGAACCCCAGGTGAAGCCGCCCCCCATCGCTTCGAGCAGCAGCAGGTCGCCCTTCTTCACCCGACCGTCCTTCACAGCGACCGACAGCGCCAGCGGAATCGAGGCTGCCGAGGTGTTGCCGTGCTTGTCGACGGTCAGCACCACCTTCTGCGGCGCAATATGCAGCTTGTGGGCGGACGCATCGATGATTCGCTTGTTGGCCTGGTGCGGGATGAACCAGTTGATGTCCTCGGCGGTGATGCCGGTGGCGTTGAAGGCATCGACGATCACGTCGGTGATCATGCCGACCGCGTGCTTGAACACCTCCTTGCCTTCCATGCGCAGGTGGCCGACCGTTCTGGTCGAACTGGGACCGCCATCGACGAACAGCTTGGCCTTGTGTCGGCCGTCCGAACGCAGATGCGTGGTCAGCACGCCGCTGTCGGAGGTCTTGCCCGGTTGCGTCTGCGCCTCCAGCACGATGGCGCCGGCGCCGTCGCCGAACAGCACGCAGGTGCCGCGGTCGTTCCAGTCGAGGATGCGCGAGAAGGTTTCCGCGCCGATCACCAGCGCGCGCTTGTAGGCGCCCGTGCGCAGGAAGTTGTCGGCAGTGGCGAGCGCGAACACGAAGCCGGAGCAGACCGCCTGCAGGTCGAACGCCGCGCCATGGTTGATGCCGAGCCCGTGCTGAACAGCGACTGCGGTCGCCGGAAACGTGTTGTCGGGCGTCGAGGTCGCGAGCACGATCAGATCGATCGCCTGCGGATCCAGCCGGGCATGCGCGAGCGCCGCGCGCGCCGCCTTGATCGCAAGGTGCGAGGTGAACTCGTCGTCATCAGCGATGTGGCGCTCGCGAATGCCCGTGCGTTGCACGATCCACTCGTCCGATGTGTCGATGCGGGCCGCCAACTCGGCATTGGTCACAACCCGCTCCGGCAGATAGGAGCCGCAGCCGAGCACGACCGATCGAATTTGAGTCACGAAACAGCCTCCTGCGCGGTCGGCACTGAAGTCAGCGCGCCACCGTCGCGGTTGAGCATCTGATTGATCTTGGTGAGGAGATCGTAATGCACCATCTCATAGCCAACCTCGATCGCATAGGCAAAGCCTTCGGCGCTGATTCCGCCATGGCTCTTGACCACGACCCCGTTCAATCCGAGGAACACGCCGCCGTTGGACTTGTTGGGGTCCATCTTGTCACGCAGGGCCTGGAAGGCGTTGCGCGCGAAGAGGTAGCCGAGCTTGGACATCCAGCTCCGCTGCATCTCGTTACGGAGCAATTCCGCCATCTGTCGTGCGGTTCCCTCAGCGGCCTTGAGCGCGATGTTACCGCTGAAACCCTCGGTCACGATCACGTCGGCGAGACCCTTGCCGATGCCGTCGCCCTCGACGAAGCCGAGATAGTCGAGCTGCGGCAGGTTCATCGCGCGCAGCGTTTCGCCGGCCTCGCGGATCTCCTCGTGGCCCTTGATCTCCTCGGTCCCAATGTTGAGCAGGCCGACCGTGGGGCGCGGCTTGTTGAACAAGACGCTTGCCATCGCTGCGCCCATGACTGCGAGCGACACCAGATGGTGCGCATCGCCGCCGATGGTGGCGCCGAGGTCGAGCACGACTGAATCGCCGCGCTTGGTCGGCCACATCCCGGCAATGGCTGGGCGGTCGATGCCCGGCAGCGTGCGCAGGTGGAAGCGCGACATCGCCATCAGCGCGCCGGTGTTGCCGGCGGAGACTGCGACATCGGCCTCGCCTTTCTTCACGGCGTCGATCGCGAGCCACATCGAGGAGGTCTTGCGGCCGCGCCGCAGCGCCTGGCTCGGCTTGTCCTCCATGCTGACGGCAACGTCGGTGTGGATGACCCTGGAGGCCGCCTTCAGCGCCGGATGCTTGTCCAGCTCGGGCTCGATCTTGGCGCGGTCGCCGACGAGGAGGAATTCCGTATCGCGATGCCGGGCAAGCGAGATGGCCGCGCCAGGAATGACGACGGGCGCGCCGACATCGCCTCCCATGGCGTCAAGCGCGATTCGAACCTTGCTTGGCATGAACGTCCCGGAAACCTCGTCTCGTGCGGTCTAAAAACTAGCGGGGCCGCGTAGTGGGTTCGCCATCATCAATAGCGATCGGCCAAGCACCACGCCGCACCCGGACCGGGCCGCGACAATAGCGTTTCCCCGCGTCGAAACAACCTCTTGACCCCAGCCTTTTACATCCCGGGCGATCACGGATTGGGCCCGTCCCAGCGAGAAAAACATCATGAAATCAACTCGATGAAGCAATCCTTCAACCTGACGAGGCAAATCATTCATGCGCATCGCAAAGCGAGCCCGCCCGCAATGCACCGTTATTTGCCTTCATTTGCGCTTGGGCTTGTCCTGAAGAAGGGCCTCCTTCAGCGCGGCAAAGGGGTGATCCTCGGGATCGGGGGCGGTCACCTGCGCCTCGAATACTGCCCCCGGCTTTCGCGGATAGGGGTCGATGCCCAGAAACAGGGCCTCCGTCGCCAGCCGGCCGAGGTCGATGACGCCGGCAATGATCGCCTCCGGCGGTTCGGGGGCAGCCTCCGTGTCGTCGCTATCCTGCCCCTCCTCGATGAGGTCGGCGAGGCGCCGCGCCTCGGCTTCGGGGGCGAACATCAGGTCGATCTCCTCGTCGATCTCGCTCTCGATCGGGTCGAGCGTCACCACGCAGGTCTGGCCGATCCGTGCCCGGACGTGGCCGGTGACGTGCACCCGGCCGCCGCTCTTCGGAGACACGTCGAAAGAGGCCTGGGCGGAGAGGACCTCGCGAACACCCGCGACCTCGGCGATGGCCTCGCGCTCGCGGCTCGATGCCTCGATCTGGCGATGCAGGCCGGTGTCCGGGATCTGCGCCGCGATCACAGGCACGCGCCATGGATCGTTCTCGGGTCCGGCATTGAGTCTGCTCATGGCGCCACATGCTCCCCTGGCGGCGATGGAAACGCAAATGAACCGCGCAGCAGCGCGCCCTGGTCGGTACGGGCGAGATCAGCTTCCGTGGCCCTGGCATAGGCCGCAAGCCGCTCCGCCTGCGCGTTGCCCGTCCCATTCAAGATATTCTTGGAGATCGCCGATGCCAGCGCCTCGCCGCCCTCGTCCATGGCCTGGTCGTAGGCCCGGGCCCGGCCATAAAAGGCCTCTCCAAAGGACCGCATCCGCTTGGGGACGGTCTGATCCCCGATACCCATCTCCCGCAGATTGTCGTCCATGTCCTCGCAGAAGCGGTCGAACAGCGCCTGGGACAGCTCGGTGCCGTCGGAAGCCGCCCGCAGCCGGCGCAGGAGAAGCCACAAATGCAGAAGTAGCAGGTCGAATCGGCCGTTAACCGTGTCCGGGACGGCCAAGTTCCGGTAAAACATGGGTTCTCGCGCCTGCGTCACGATCATGCCATAGATGGTCTCAATGGTGCCGCGCGGGGCTAGCCGGGGTTTCCTGAAGTGTTTGAACGGCCAGAGCATTGTGGGTTCCGCAAGCGAGCGCGCACGGGTTGCGCGCGCCGCGTCTGCCCGGTACTTCAGCGCCTCGCGCGACGCAAGGGGACGGGATAGTTCCGAGAATGACCAATTCGAACCAGACCAGCCACCGCGGAGCCAAGGCGCGCGGCCATTACACGCGCTGGCGCGCCGTCGCCGCTGCCGCACTCGTCAGCATCGCCCTTGCCGCCTGCACCGGCGAGCAGTTCCAGAAGGGCTACATCCTGCCGCCCGGTGCACTCGAGCAGATTCCGCTCGGCGCGAGCCAGGATCAGGTCCTGATCGTGATGGGCACTCCCTCCACCGTCGCAACGCTCGACGGCGAGGTGTTCTACTACATCTCTCAGCGCTCGCAGCGCCCGGTCGCCTTCATGAACCAGAGCGTGGTCGACCAGCGCGTGATCGCGATCTACTTCGACAAGAACCGGCGCGTGCGCCGGCTTGCCAATTACGGCTTGCAGGACGGCAAGATCTTCGACTTCGTCAGCCGCACCACGCCGACATCGGGTCAGGAGCTCAACTACCTCACGCCGCTGTTCAAGCTGCTCAGCTTCAACTGAGGTCACGCTGCGGCGTCGTGCCGCTCCGCGCTGCTTGCGGTAGTGCGCCGCGTTCCCTACGCTCCCTGCAAAACAAGAGGCAGGGAGTGGATTCGTGACCAGGACATCGTTTTCCCGCCGGCGCTTGCTGACCGGCGCGGCAGCCCTGTCGACCGCGGCGATCCTGCCGCGCACGAGCCTGGCGGGCTGGAAGCCCACCGAGAACATCCGCATCATCGTGCCGGCAGCCGCCGGCGGCTCGACCGACGTCATGGGACGGCTGCTCGCGGCGCATCTGCAAGCCGCCTGGGGCCAGTCGGCGGTCGTGGAGAACCGCTCGGGCGGCGGCGGCACCATCGGCACCGCGGAAGCCGTGCGCGCCAAGGCGGATGGCCACACCATCCTCATCGGCAATCCCGGCCCCAACGCGATCGCCTACAGCATCTTCAAGAACCTCAGCTACAAGGCCGACCAGCTTCAGACTGTCTCCAACATGATCCGGATCCCGAACATCGTCTCGGCGCATCCGAAGAGCGGCATCAAGTCGATCCCGGAGCTGATCGCCTTCCTCAAGGCCAATCCGGACAAGTTCAGCTACGCCTCCTCCGGCGTCGGCCAGAGCCCTCACCTCACCGGCGCCTGGTTTCTCCAGCTCACCGGGCTGAAGATGACGCACATCCCGTTCCGCGGCGCCGGCCCCGCGCTCCAGGCGGCGCTCGCCGGCGACATCCAGATCCTGTTCGACAACCTCTATCCGAGCCTGCCTCAGGTGCAGAACGGCACGCTCAACGGGCTCTGTGTCACCACGCCGGAGCGCAGCGAGCTCGCGCCCAACCTTCCGACCATGCGCGAGAGCGCGCCGGAGCTTGCCAATTTCGACGTGTCGTCCTGGTTCGGCGTGTTCCTGCCGAAGAACGTGCCCGCAGCGGTGCTCGAGGCACTGAACCTTCAGGTCAAGGCGATGCTGGAGCGCGACGATATCAAGAAGAACATTGCCGCCATGGGCGCCCGCGCCGACTACGGCACGCCAGAGCAGTTCTCCGCCTTCGTGGACGCCGAGACGAAGAAATTCGCCAGCATCATCCAGAAGGAAGGGCTGCAGATGGACGTGCAGTAGGGATCGAGCCGAGCGCTAACCACCACCGTCATTGCGAGCGAAGCGAAGCAATCCAGACCGTCTCCGCGGAAAGACTCTGGATTGCTTCGCTTCGCTCGCAATGACGTGGTGAGAGGTCCCTGGCCCACCAAACAAAAACCCCGCGGCGCGCGCCGCGGGGTTTTGTCTCGAGATGTGCTCGCCGCTCAGTGCGCGAGGATCGCCAGCAGCAAGAGCGCCACGATGTTGGTGATCTTGATCATCGGGTTGACCGCGGGGCCCGCCGTATCCTTGTAGGGATCGCCGACGGTGTCGCCGGTCACGGCGGACTTGTGGGCGTCGGAGCCCTTGCCGCCAAAATGGCCGTCCTCGATGTACTTCTTGGCGTTGTCCCAGGCACCGCCGCCCGAGGTCATCGAGATCGCGACGAACAGGCCCGTCACGATCACGCCGAGCAGCATGGCGCCGACGGCCGAGAACGCCGCCGACTTGCCGGCCGCGCCGCCGCCCGAGATCGCATAGATCACGAAGTAGACGACGATCGGCGACAGCACCGGCAGCAGCGAGGGGATGATCATCTCCTTGATCGCCGCCTTGGTCAGCAGGTCGACCGCCTTGCCGTAGTCCGGCTTGTCGGTACCCTGCATGATGCCCGGCTTCTCGCGGAACTGACGCCGCACCTCTTCCACGATCGCGCCGGCCGCACGGCCGACCGCGGTCATGCCCATCGCGCCGAACAGATACGGCAGCAGGCCGCCGAACAGCAGGCCGACCACCACGTACGGATTGTTGAGCGAGAAGTCCGGATTGACGCCGGCGAAGTAGGTGTGGTGCGCGGAGTCCGCAACGAAGAACTTGAGGTCCTGGTTGTAGGCCGCGAACAGCACCAGCGCGCCGAGACCGGCGGAGCCGATCGCGTAGCCCTTGGTCACCGCCTTGGTCGTGTTGCCGACCGCGTCGAGCGCGTCGGTCGACTTGCGCACCTCCTTGGGCAGACCCGCCATCTCGGCGATGCCGCCGGCGTTGTCGGTCACCGGGCCGAAGGCGTCGAGCGCGACGACCATGCCGGCGAGCGCCAGCATGGTCGCGGTCGCGATCGCGATGCCGAACAGGCCGGCAAGGCTGTAGGTGACGAGGATGCCGGCGATGATGACGATCGCGGGCAGCGCGGTCGCTTCCATCGAGACCGCGAGGCCCTGGATCACGTTGGTGCCGTGGCCGGTCACCGACGCCTGGGCGATCGACTTCACCGGACGATAGTCGGTGCCGGTGTAGTACTCGGTGATCCAGATGATCAGCGCGGTGACGATCAGGCCGACCACGCCGCATTCGAACAGCGCCATGCCGGTGTAGTCGACGCCGTCGAGCTTGCCGAAGCCGATCAGGTAGTAGATCACGCCGGCGATGCCGATCAGCGACAGGACGCCGGTTGCGATCAGGCCCTTGTAGAGTGCGCCCATGATCGACTGGCTCGGCCCGAGCTTCACGAAGAAGGTGCCGATGATCGAGGTGATGATGCAGATGCCGCCGATCGCGAGCGGCAGCGTCATCATGCTGGCGAGGATCGGCGTCTTGGCGAAGAAGATCGCCGCCAAAACCATGGTGGCGACCGCGGTCACCGCATAGGTCTCGAACAGGTCGGCCGCCATGCCGGCGCAGTCGCCGACGTTGTCGCCGACGTTGTCGGCGATCGTCGCCGGGTTGCGCGGATCGTCCTCGGGGATGCCGGCCTCGACCTTGCCGACGAGGTCGCCGCCGACGTCCGCACCCTTGGTGAAGATGCCGCCGCCCAGACGGGCGAAGATCGAGATCAGCGAGGCGCCGAAGCCGAGCGCCACCATGGCGTCGACCACGGTGCGGCTGTCAGGCGCAAGCTTCAGCGAGTAGGTCAGGAAGCCGAAATAGAGCGTCACGCCGAGGAGCGCGAGGCCCGCCACAAGAAGGCCGGTGATGGCACCCGCCTTGAAGGCGAGCTCGAGACCGCCGGCAAGCGACGTCGTCGCGGCCTGGGCGGTGCGCACATTGGCGCGGACCGAGACGTTCATGCCGATGAAGCCGGCCGCCCCCGACAGGATGGCGCCGATGGCAAAGCCGACGGCGACATAGATACCCAGGAAATAGGCAAGCAGCAGGAAGATGACGATGCCGACGATGCCGATCGTCGTGTACTGGCGTCGCAGGTAGGCCTGCGCGCCTTCGCGGACCGCTCCGGCGATTTCCTGCATGCGCGGCGACCCCGCATCCGCACCCAACACCGAAGACGTCGCCCAGATCGCGTAGACGATAGAGAGCACTCCGCAGAGCACTATCAACCATAATGCTGTCATGTGAATTTTGCCTCAGATCCTTGATGTACCCCCAGCGCCGATTTTTTCCCGTTGTGACGGAGTGGCGCCTTAAAGCGGGACCGCGCCTCCCCAAAAAGGAGCAGCCCCGATGGCCGGGGACCTTGCCAAAATCGCCATGCCCGTGCAACGCCGGAGGCGCGAAAATCGTCGATCTCGGCAGGTATTTAGATCGAAGCCACCCGTTTCGCGGAAATTCCTAGAAGTGGCTGTAGGACAGCCGCTTGAGGACCAGTTCCCCGCCCGCGCCATCCAGGAAGCGCGGCGCCTCATTTCCCGGCACTATCGTTCCGATGGCGGTCACGGCCACGCCTGCCGCCCGCCCGGCCGCAATCAGGTCGGCGCAGCGCGCTTCGGGAAGAGTGCACAAAAGCTCATAGTCATCGCCACCGGACAGCAGCGCCTCGATCCCGACGGCGCCGCGCGCAACGAGACCGGCGGTCGGCGCCGACAGCGGTACGCTGACCGTATCGATCGTGGCTGACACGCCTGAGGCTGCGCAGAGCTTGGCGAGGTCGCCGGCAAGCCCGTCGGAGACATCCATCGCAGCGCTCGCATAGTCGCGCACGGCCTGCGCCAGCACATTGCGGGGCTGCGGGATGCGGTAGCGTGCGACCAGGATATCCCGCGCGGCCGGATCGGACGCCAGCGCCTTCGCGGCAGCGCCGCCCTTGAGCACGTCGAGGCCGAGTGCGGCATCGCCAATCGTGCCTGTCACGATGATGCGGTCGCCGGCCATGGCACCGGTGCGGCCGACCATGCGCCCCGACTGCACGCGGCCGAAGGCGGTGATCGAGATCATCTGCGGTCCTGGCGTGGAGACCGTGTCCCCGCCGAGCAGCGGGCACGCGAAGCTCCTGGCGTCCTCGCCCAGCGCATCGGCGAATGGCTTCAGCCAGCCATCGTCCTTGGTGCGCAGCGCCAGCGTCAGCACGAAGCCCGCAGGCGTCGCGCCCTTGGCCGCAAGGTCGGACAGGTTCACCCGCAGCGCCTTGCGGGCGATGGTGTCGGGCGGATCGTCCGCAAGATAATGCACGCCTTCGACCACGGCGTCCGTGGTGACGACGATGTCCTCGCCCGAAGATTTCAGGATGGCGGCATCATCGACGAGCCCGAACGCACCGGGGTCAGTCGCCAGCGGCTTGAAATAGCGCGCGATGAGGGAGTCTTCGCCGGAGGGATGTTGCGGGTTCGCCATCGATGTTCAGCCCCGACCACCGGCGTCATCGCCCGGCTTGACCGGGCGATCCAGTACGCCGAGACGCCTGATATCAAGTACCGCTGCCGCGGCGTACTGGATCACCCGCTTTCGCGGGTGATGACAGCGGAATGTGTAACTCCTACCGCCCGAACTCGTCGCCGCGAAAGTGGCGGCCGATCTGGTCGAGCACCGCGTTGACCATGCCGGTCTCCTCGCGATCGACGAAGGCGTTGGCAACGTCGACATATTCGGAGACCACAACGCGGCCCGGCACGTCCTTGCGATGTTCCAATTCATAGGCCCCTGCCCGCAGCACGGCGCGCAGGATCGCCTCGATGCGCTTCAGAGGCCAGCCCTTCGACAGCGCCTCGTCGATCAGCGGATCGAGCTTCTTCTGGTCGCGCACGACGCCCGAGACGACGTCGCGAAAGAAGGCAGCTTCCGCCGGCAGATACTTATCGCCTTCGACCTCGTTGCCGAGCCAATGGCTCTCGAACTCGGCGAAGATGTCGTTGATCCCAGCGCCCGCAATGTCCATCTGGTAGAGCGCCTGCACGGCCGCGAGCCGCGCGGCACCGCGCCGGTTCGCTTTCTTCTCCACGCCGCCCGGCTGTTTTTTGCTGGTGTCCGCCATGGCCTTAGGTCCGCGCCAGGCGGCGCTTGATGCGCAGCATGGCAAGCGCCGCGCGCGCGGCATCGCCGCCCTTGTTGAGCTCGCTGGCGCGCGCCCGCGCCCAGGCCTGTTCCTCGGTGTTGACGGTGAGGATGCCATTGCCGAGCGGCAGCTTGCGCGCCACGGCAAGATCCATCAGCGCGCGCGAGGATTCCTGCGAGACGATTTCGAAGTGGATGGTGTCGCCGCGGATCACGCAGCCGAGCGCAATCACGGCGTCATAGGGCTTCCCGTTGCTCGCGGCAGCATCGACCGCGATGGCCACGGCTGCGGGGATTTCCAGCGCTCCGGGAACCGTGATCACGTCATGGGTGAGGCCGGCCGCCTTCAACTCGGCGACCGCGCCTTCCAAAAGCGCATCCTGGAGGTCGTCATAGAAGCGCGCTTCGACAATCAGCGCACGCGCGCCGGAAATGTCGGTCTGGTCCTTCAGGGGTGCGCGCCGCGCGTCTGCCATTTAACACCTACTCTGTCGTTGCCGGGCTTGACCCGGCAATCCATCGGATCATGCCTCCTCTTAAGAGGATGGATGCGCGGGTCAAGCCCGCGCATGACGATCTTTTGCTTGCCGCTACTTCATTTCGGTCAGCCGCGCCGCATAGCGGGCCATCAGGTCGACCTCGATATTGACCTCGTCCCCGGCGCGCCAGGCACCGATGGTTGTGACGCTGAGGGTGTGCGGAATGATCAGGACGGAAAAGGTCACGTCCCTGACCGTATTGATGGTCAGGGACACGCCGTCCAGCGTGATCGAGCCCTTGGTCGCGATGAAGCGCGCGAGCTCCCGCGTGGTCTTGAGCTCGAACCGCGCCATGTCGGGCAGGTCCTCGCGACTGACGAGGGTCGCAATCCCGTCGGCGTGACCTGCGACGATATGGCCGCCGAGCTCGTCGCCGATCTTCAGCGCGCGCTCGAGGTTGAGCTTGGTGCCCACCTTCCAGTGCTTGGCCGTCGTCAGCGCCAGCGTCTCGGCCGCGGCGTCGACGTCGAACCAGGTCTTGCCGCCTTCGACGCCGGAAGCCACCACCGTCAGGCAGACGCCGTTGCAGGCGATCGAGGCGCCATCGGCGATGGTCGCACGATCATAGCGGCAGGCGATGCGCAAGCGATGCAACTGGCCCTGCGCCGTCGGCGTCAGGCTGACGATCTCGCCGATATCAGTGACAATGCCGGTGAACATTTAAGCGCGCTCGTAGATGGTGAGAGTATCCCTGTCGAATGTTTCGCTAGCATGAACCCTGAAGGCGGCCGACTGCGTGATTTTCGACAGGGGCAATGCATCGAGCGCATCGACGCCGCCGGCGCCGATGGCTTCCGTCCCGCGGAACAGCCAAATTTCATCCACCAGATCGGCCGCGGCGAAGGACGAGGCCACGTGGCTGCCGCCCTCGACCATCAGCCGCGTGATGCCCAGCTCGGCCAGCGCGTGCAGCACCGCAGGAAGATCGAGCCCCGGCGTGCTGCCCGGCGGCATGCGCATGACCTGGGCACCGGCCGCACCCAACCGCGTGGCTGCGGCGGCTTCTGCCAGCTCCGAGCCGATCACCCACAGTGCCGTCTCGCGTGCGGAATGGACGAGCTGGCTCGACGCCGGAATGCGCAAATTCCGGTCGAGCACGATGCGCGCGGGAGAACGCTCCTCCATGCCCGGCAGGCGGCAGGTCAGACGCGGATCGTCCGCAAGCACCGTGCCGATGCCGACCAGGATGGCATCGCTCTGCGCACGCAGCAGGTGCACGCGGTTGCGCGCGGCCTCCCCCGTGATCGCGACCGGCTTGCCGCCGGCTGCGCCAATCTTGTCGTCGGGCGAGACCGCGAGCTTCAGGATCACCTGCGGGCGCTTGTCACGGATGCGGCGGAAATGGCCGGCATGGTCGTAGGCCGCTTCCGCAGCACAGAGCCCCACATCGACGGTGATGCCGGCGGCGCGCACACGCGCGTGGCCTTGTCCTGCGACCTCCGGATTGGGATCCTCGATCGCCGCCACCACGCGCTTGATGCCGGCCGCGATCACGGCGTCCGCGCAAGGCGGCGACTTGCCGAAATGCGAGCAGGGTTCGAGCGTGACGTAGAGCGTCGCGCCGCGGGCCGCCTCGCCCGCGCGCCGCAGCGCCTCCGGCTCGGCATGCGGTCTGCCTCCCGGCTGCGTCCAGCCGCGCCCGACGATCACACCGTCCTTGACGATGACCGCACCGACGGCGGGGTTCGGCCAGGTACGCCCCTGCCCGCGCCGACCAAGCGCCAACGCAAGCTGCATGAAGCGGCGATCAGCGTCCCTGGATTCTTTTTCCTTTTGCGCCTTCTGCGCGAGCTGATCCTCCAGAATGCGGAAGATCATTTGCGTATCGCGGCGAGCCGCGCTTCCTCCTCACCGGAGAGCTCGCCGAGCACGTCGGCAAAATCCTTGGCCTCGCGGAAATTGCGGTAGACGGAGGCGAAGCGCACATAGGCGACGTCGTCGAGCGTGCGCAGATGCTCCATCACCGTCTCGCCGATCACCTCCGAGGAGATCTCGGCTTCGCCTGACGTCTCGAGCTCGCGCACGATGGCAGAGACCATCTTCTCCACCCGCTCGGGCTCGACCGGCCGCTTGCGCAAGGAGATCTGCACCGAGCGCATCAGCTTGTCGCGGTCGAACGGCACGCGGCGGCCGTTGCGCTTGATCACGGTGAGCTCGCGCAGCTGCACGCGCTCGAAGGTGGTGAAGCGGAAATTGCAGGCGACGCAGATGCGCCGCCTGCGGATCACGGACGAGTCCTCGGTCGGACGCGAGTCCTTAACCTGCGTATCGAGACTATTGCAGTTTGGACAGCGCATCCGCTTGTTATCCGGCCTTACTGGTAGATCGGGAAGCGATCGGTGAGCGCCTTGACCCGTTCCTTGATCGCGGCTTCCACCAGCGGCGCCTTGCCGTCGGAGGACTGCGCGATCGCGTTCAGGACTTCAGCGATCATGCCGCCGACCTGCTTGAACTCGGCGACGCCGAAGCCGCGGGTGGTCGCCGCCGGCGTGCCGAGACGCAGGCCCGAGGTGACGAACGGCGTCTCGGGGTCGAAGGGAATGCCGTTCTTGTTGCAGGTAATGGCCGCACGGACCAGCGCCTTCTCCGAGGCGTTACCCTTCAGGCCCTTCGGCCTGAGGTCAACCAGCATCAGATGGTTGTCGGTGCCGCCGGAGACGATGTCGAAGCCGTGGCTCTTCAGAGTCTCGGCCAGCGCCTTGGCATTCTCGACGATGTTTTTCGCGTAGACCTTGAAGTCCGGCCGCAGCGCCTCGCCGAAGGCGACCGCCTTCGCCGCAATCACATGCATCAGCGGACCGCCCTGGAGGCCCGGGAAGATCGCCGAGTTGAGCTTCTTGGTCAGCGTCTCGTCATTCCACAGGATCAGGCCACCGCGCGGACCGCGCAGCGACTTGTGGGTCGTGGTGGTGGTGACGTGCGCATGGGGCACCGGCGAGGCATGCACGCCACCGGCGACGAGGCCGGCGAAATGCGCCATGTCGACCAGCAGATAGGCACCGACGCTGTCGGCGATCTCGCGGAAGCGCTTGAAGTCCCAAGCGCGCGAATAGGCGGAGCCGCCGGCGATGATCAGCTTCGGCTTCACCTGCTCGGCCTGCTTGGCCACCGCGTCCATATCGATGATCTGGTCCTCGCGCCGCACCGTGTAGTGCGCGGCCTTGAACCATTTGCCGCTCATGTTGACGGGCGAGCCGTGCGTGAGATGGCCGCCAGCGGCGAGGTCGAGGCCCATGAAAGTGTCGCCGGGCTGCATCAGCGCCAGGAACACGGCCTGGTTCATCTGGCTGCCGGAATTCGGCTGCACGTTGGCGAAGTTGGCGCCGAAGAGACGCTTGGCGCGATCGATCGCGAGGTTCTCGGCAACGTCAACCCATTCGCAACCGCCATAGTACCGCGCGCCTGGGTAACCTTCCGCATATTTGTTGGTCATCACCGAACCCTGCGCTTCCAGCACGGCCCGGCTGACGATGTTCTCCGAGGCGATCAGCTCGATCTCATGGCGCTGACGGCCGAGCTCGCCCTTGATGGCGGCGGCGATTTCCGGATCGGCCTGCTCAACGGAGGCCGTAAAAAACGAATCGGGCGCGGAGGCGCTTTTGGCGGAAGTCATCTTGCGAATATCTCCACCGCCGCAGCCTTTTTTGGCGGGCTACGGTCGGTCTTGTTTGGCGGTTGGAAGCACGCGCGATCTACCACATCGGCCCTCGCCGGCCAAGCATTTGCGGGTCCGGGGCGACAATTATGCCAGATATGGTGGGGATCGCGGGGATTTGGAGGCCCTGGGGCCGTACGAGGCTGCTCGCGCCGCGGCGCTCCCCAATCGACAACGGATGCCGTCATCACGCCCGACCACGGGGCTCCCCGACCCGCGGGCGGCCGATTCCCCGGCCCCGCGGGGGTGGACTTGGCCGCCCCTGCCCCTACAGCCCCGTATAACCCGCCTTCACCGGGTCGATGCTGCCGTCGAGCTGACGCAGATAGGTGAGGCCGCAGACCGTCAACCGATGCGTGTCCTTCTCGCCCGCCTCAACCAGCGTATTGAGGTAGTTCGTCACCTTGGCCCTCGCCTCCTCGCTCGCCGCAGCGGTGCGGTTCGCCAAGAGGTCATAGGTCTGCATGATGCGGTCGATCGCGGCTTCCATGGCATCCTCTGCTTGATCTGAATTTCGGGGAATGCTGTCAGGCAAACGCGTCGGCCTCGAAGGCCGCCTCGAATTTGGCGATCGCCTTGTTGGCGAGCCTGATCTTGTTGAATTCGCCATGCTGGAACAGCTGCACGATGATCTTCAGCAGCCGCTCATCGGTGACGAGCGTATCGGGAAGCGCGCCGGCGCGACGCAGATAATTCGCGGCGATGGCATAGGCCTCGCTCACGATCTCCACGTTCATCGTCTGTAGTCCGCGCTCGACCAGCATCGCACGCCTCCGATCCGAAGGAGATAAGCCGCGAACCGGCGGCTGGTTCCGCAAAGGCGCAGCTTTTTTCGCAGATGCAAAAACACAAAACGCGCCGGTCCGGGCAAAGCCGGGCCGGCGCGATTGGGGAAGTTTAAGCACGTCCGGGAGGCGCGCCGGTCTTGTTTAGGGCCGGCTTGGCCTTGGTCCCTTCGAAAGAAATCAGAGCCGATACAGGATCTGATCGGTCCAGAACCGCTCGAGGCGATGCAGCGACTTGTTGAGCGTAGAGAACTCCTCGCCCGAGATGCCGCCGACCTGCTCGACCGTCTTGACGTGCTTCTGGTAGAGCGCGTCGACGATGCGGCGAACTTCCTGGCCCTGCGGGGTCAGGCGGATGCGCACCGAGCGACGATCAACGCGCGAGCGCTGATGATCGAGGAAGCCGAGCTCGACGAGCTTCTTCAAATTGTAGGAGACGTTGGAGCCGAGATAGTAGCCGCGCGTGCGCAACTCGCCCGCGGTCAGCTCCTTGTCGCCGATGTTGTAGAGCAGCAGCGCCTGCACCGAGTTGATGTCGGCGCGGCCGCGACGATCGAACTCATCCTTGATGACGTCGAGCAGGCGGCGATGCAGCCGCTCAACAAGAGTCAAAGCTTCCAGATAGAGCGACTGCACCGAGCCCTGCTGGCCGGCGACGCGCTCCGCGGTATCTGCCGCGGTTGCGACGGCTTTCATCATGACACTTCCCCTGTTGTCGTTTTTGTCGACACTTATTCGACGAAACTTTTGTCCCGCCTGATAGCCGCAACTTAAGGGGAGGCGTTTGAAGATCAGCTTAAATAAGAGAATAAAGAGATCATGAATTTAAGACAGTGAATCGCGGATTAAGCCTGTGCGGCAAGGACTTTTCGCAACCCTCTGTTGACGGTGGCAAGGTCCTGTTCACCCTCCGTGCGCACACCTTGTCGCATTCCAGAACAGCCCTGCCCTGTTTCGAAACGGGAGCGTAACAGCTGTGGCGGATCACACGGAATCCGCGAAAACTTGCCGCAAATTGTAGGCAACCAATGATCAACCACGAACAGCGCTCTCGTGTCCCGGACGCAGTGCGGCACGAAGTGACGCACTGCAGAGCCGGGATCCAAACGTCCAGCGAGAAAGTCGTGGAAAGAATAGGCCCCGGCTCAGCAGCGCAACGCTTTCGCGCTGCGCTGCGTCGGGGCCACGGAGACCATCGCTATGGCGGGCGCTCGCGCGCGGCCATCCAGGCGAGCGCGAGATAGGCGGCGAGCATCAAGGCTTCGGCCGCGACCACGACGAGGCTGCCGCCATAGATGCCGGGGAACATCAATTCGATCACCGCCATCGACACCACCGTCGTCAGCCATACGACCGCGCCCCAGGGTGTGGCGAGCCACAGGCCGACGGCGGCGACGAGCTCGATCACGGCGAAGTAGACGGTTGCAGCCTGCCAGGCCATCGACTGGTTCTCGAACGCATCATCCTCGCCGCCGACGAAGCCCGTCACCTGCGCCCAGTGATAGAGGCCCTTCAGGATCGAGAGCAGCGCCATCACGCGCAGGAACAGCACGAGCCGCCGCGTCCAGACGTTCTCGTCGGACTCGGGCCGCTCGGACGACAGCGCGGCCACCGACATGGCGCTGTCTCTGGCGTTGTCCCTGGCGCCGTCGCGGGCGGCATCGCGGGTTGAGATCTCGGACATGGCTCCCCTTCTGGCCGCTTCGCCCGGCAAAATCAATCGGTGTGGTACCGGCTTGCGGAAGGTCAAGCCGCGGTGACGGGAACCATGCGAGCTGGTATAAGAATAGTTCTATTCCTGCATGATCCGGACCCGAAGGGCCGCGTTAGCGCAAAGTGTGCAGCGGTTTTCCGAAAAGATCATGCTCAAACAACAAGTAAGCGCGATGACTCATCATCGCGCTGGAGATACCTACGATGGCGATCAAGTACGGACGTCCGATCGAATTGCGCGAGGTGGCGCGCGGAAACGCGAGCGCAGCCCCTGCCCTGGATCTGACCGTTCGACCGCGCCGCAACCGCAAGGCGGAATGGGCGCGGCGCCTGGTGCGCGAGAACGTGCTCACCACGGACGACCTGATCTGGCCGCTGTTCCTGATCGACGGCAGCAACAAGCGCGAGGCTATCAGCTCGATGCCGGGCGTCGAGCGGCTCAGCGTCGACCAGGCGGTGCGTGAGGCGGAGCGCGCGATGAAGCTGACCATCCCCTGCCTCGCGCTGTTTCCCTACACCGAGCCGTCGCTGCGTGACGAGCACGGCTCGGAAGCGACCAATCCGGACAACCTCGTCTGCCAGGCCGTGCGCGCGATCAAGAAGGAATTCCCTGACATCGGCATCCTCTGCGACGTCGCGCTCGATCCCTTCACCAGCCATGGCCATGACGGCCTGATCGCCGACGGCAGGATCCTGAACGACGAGACGGTCGCCGTGCTCGTGCGCCAGGCGCTGGTGCAGGCAGAAGCCGGCTGCGACATCATCGCGCCCTCCGACATGATGGACGGCCGCGTCGGTGCGATCCGCGAGGGGCTCGACCATGCCGGTCTCCTCGACGTGCAGATCATGGCTTATGCGGCGAAATACGCCTCCGCCTTCTACGGCCCGTTCCGCGACGCCATCGGCTCGGCCAAGACGCTGACGGGCGACAAGCGCACCTATCAGATGGACAGCGCCAACACCGACGAGGCGCTGCGCGAAGTCGAGCTCGATATCGCCGAGGGAGCCGACATGGTGATGGTGAAGCCCGGCATGCCCTATCTCGACGTCGTGCGACGGGTGAAGGACACTTTTGCGATGCCGACCTTTGCCTACCAGGTCTCCGGCGAATACGCGATGATCGCGGCGGCCGCCGGCAACGGCTGGCTCGACGGCGAGCGCGCGATGATGGAAAGCCTTTTGGCGTTCAAGCGCGCCGGCGCCGACGGTGTCCTGACGTACTTTGCGCCGAAGGCGGCGGAGAAGATCAGGGCGCAGTAAGCAGCAATAGGACGCGCTCCCTCGTCCCACCGCCCCCGAATCGCCGGAATATTTCCGCTTGTTAATCCCCGCGCCCTTGGCACGGGGAGGGCCTGATCCCATGTGCTGCCACGGGAGTTTCCGATCGGGAGGACGGACCATGTCGTATTCGGACTCGGGCAATTCAGGCCCCAACTCGGGTCCCTGGCGCAATGATGGCGGGGTTCCGCCGCATGCCTATGATCCCTACCTCCAGCCGGAGTTGTTCCGCGGCGTCTCGACCCGGCGGGTGTTCGCCTTCCTGATCGACCTCATCGTGATCTCTGTCCCGGTGATCCTCGGCTACATCTTCATCGCCGTGTTCGGCGTGGTCACGCTCGGCCTCGGCTGGGCGCTGTTCTGGCTCGCCTGGCCGGCCTCGGTGATCTGGGCCGTGGTCTATTACGGCGCCTGCATCGGCGGCCCGCATTCCGCGACAATCGGCATGCGGGTGATGGATCTGGAGTTGCGCACCTGGTACGGGGCTCCCGGCTATTTCGTGCTCGGCGCCATGCACGCGGTGCTGTTCTGGGTGTCGATGTCGTTCCTGACGCCGTTCGTAGTCTTGGTCGGCTTGTTCAACGGTCGCCGGCGCCTGTTGCACGACATCGTGCTGGGAACAATCGTCATCAACAACTCGGTCCGCTATCCCGTGCCGCACACAGCCAGGACCTACTAGAGCGCCTCTTTAAACCACCTTGTGAGCTGACCGATTGACCATGGGCCTCCGTAGCGCGATGCTGATACTCAGTTCGGAGGCCCACGACGTCCCTTGACCCAGCACTCGCGCGACACCCCCCAATTTTACCTCACGGCGCCCTCGCCCTGCCCGTATCTTCCGGGTCGGCATGAGCGCAAGGTGTTTACACACCTTGTGGGGGACCGCGCCGGCGACCTCAACGATCTCCTGACCCATGGCGGCTTCCGCCGCAGCCAGTCGATCGCCTATCGGCCCGCCTGCGACCAGTGCCGGGCCTGTGTCTCGGTCCGGGTCGTCGCCAATGAGTTCCGCCCGTCCCGCAACTTCCGCAAGGTGATGGCACGCAACGCCGACGTCATCGGCGAGCAGCGCAGCGCGGTGCCCACCTCCGAGCAGTATTCGGTGTTCCGCGGCTATCTCGACGCCCGCCACCGCCATGGCGGCATGGCCGACATGACCGTGCTCGACTACGCCATGATGGTCGAGGACAGCCATGTCGAAACCCGCATCATCGAGTACCGCAAGCGCGGTCCCGACAGCGGCATCACCGGCCGCGGCGAGGAGTTGCTCGCGGTGGCGCTGACCGACGTGCTCAGCGACGGTCTGTCGATGGTCTATTCCTTCTTCGAGCCGAGCCAGGTCGGCCGGTCGCTCGGAACCTTCATGATCCTCGACCACATTGCCCGCGCCCGGCGCCAGGGCCTGCCCTACGTCTATCTCGGCTACTGGATCGAGGGCTCCAAGAAGATGGACTACAAAGCGCGCTTCCTGCCGCAACAGCGCCTCGCACCTTCCGGATGGCTGCGCATCGACGCACAGGGCGACACGGCGTCAGAGCCGCAGGATTGAAACTGCCCGTCATGCCCCGCGAAAGCGGGGCATCCAGAAACAGCGAGATCTATTACCGCCGCGGCGTACTGGGTTGCCCGGTCAAGCCGGGCAACGACAGCGAAGGTTTGGGCACGTCACCCAAAAATCGTGTCGAACAACAACTTCACGTTCAAAATCACGATGACGCCGGCGACGATCCAGGCGGTCGCGGCGACGCCGCGGGAAATCGCGAACTTGCCCATCTTGCGTCGGTCGGAGACGAAGCGGACCAGCGGAATGACCGCGAAGGGAAGCTGCATGGACAGCACGACCTGGCTGAACACCAGCAAATCCGCCGTGCCGCGCTCGCCATAGATCGCGGTGACGATGATCACGGGAATGATGGCGATGCCGCGCGTGAGCAGGCGGCGTGCCCAGCTCGGCAGGCGCAGGTCGAGAAAGCCCTCCATCACGATCTGGCCAGCGAGCGTTGCCGTCACCGTGGAGTTGAGGCCCGAGGCGAGCAGCGCCACAGCGAACAGCGTCGAGGCAATGCCAAGTCCAAGCAGCGGCGACAGCAGCTCGAAGGCCTGGCCAATCTCGGCGACGTCGGCATGGCCACTTTTGTGGAAGGTCGCAGCGGCAACGACGAGGATCGCGGCGTTGATGAACAGCGCCAGCATCAGGGCGATGGTCGAGTCCGTCGTCGCCCATGTGATCGCCTCGCGCCGGCCTTCGTCGGTCCGCTCATAGGCGCGGGTCTGCACGATCGAGGAGTGCAGGTAGAGATTATGCGGCATCACGGTAGCACCGATGATGCCGATCGCGATGTAGAGCATCTCGGGATTGGTGAAGATCTCCGTCCGCGGCGCAAATCCGCGGATCACCTCCGCGACCGGCGGCGCCGCCGCTGCGATCTGAATCGCGAAGCAGACCGCGATCACGACAAGCAACGCGATGACGAAGGCTTCCAGGAAGCGGAAGCCGCGGTTCATCAGGAGCAGCAGCAGGAAGGCATCGAGTGCAGCGATCAGCGCGCCGCCGATCAGGGGAATGCCGAACAGCAGTTTTAGCGCGATCGCAGTGCCGATGACCTCGGCGAGATCGCAGGCGATGATCGCGGCCTCGCAGGCCAGCCACAAAAGCAAGTTCACCGCCGGCGAGTAGGTCGCGCGGCAGGCCTGCGCGAGGTCGCGATCGGCGACGATGCCGAGTCTTGCTGCGAGCGACTGGAGCAAGATCGCCATCAGGTTCGAAAGCAGGATTACCGAGAGCAGCGTGTAGCCGAACTTCGACCCGCCAGCGAGGTCGGTCGCCCAGTTGCCGGGATCCATGTAGCCGACCGAGACGAGATAGCCGGGACCGACAAAGGCGAGCAGCCGGCGCCACCACGCCGCAGCCGCGGGGATCGCGATCGTGCCGTTCACCTCGGCCAGGCTCTTGTTGGCGGGCGCGTCAGTGCGCCAGCCGGCTGCATCAGGGGTCAAATCGGGTGATCGGGCATCCATGGGCAGGGAGAATACCGAACTCGGCTCTTATTGCAACTCATTTGCAACTGCATCTAGCCGCATGGTTCCCGGGAGGCCCGCAACCCGCTTTGTCAGGAAGCGGGTGGGTTTGGCGGCCCTTCGGGGCGAATACTGGCCCTCCAGATCGACATTCAGGGAATGACCGATGTCAACGACGCCTCTCCCGGACACGTTCAACCGGCTCGCCTGGTCCAATCTCGCAGCGCAATCGGCGGAACAGATCGCGCTCGCCGCCGCCCCCATCGTCGCGGTGCTGACGCTGGGCGTCGCCGAAGGCGAGACCGGCCTGCTCCAGACCGCCCTCACCCTGCCATTCGTGCTGTTCGCGATTCCGGCCGGCCTGCTCGCAGACCGCATCTCGCGGCGCGCGCTGATGGCCGGTGCCGAGGCGCTGCGGGCCGCGGCGCTTGCGGCCATCGTGCTCCTCATCGCGCTCGGCGCGCTCAACCTGCCGCTACTCGCCGCGCTGGGCTTTGCCGCGGTCTGCGGCACAGTCGTCTACAGCGTGACGGCGCCTGCGCTGGTGCCCTCGCTGGTGCAGGCGGACGCCTTGCCCGCTGCGAACGCACGGATCGAGCTCGCCCGCACCATCGCCTTTGCCTCCGGCCCTGCGCTTGGCGGCACACTGGTCGGCTGGTTTGGGGCGAGCCCCGCCTTCGGATTCGCCGCCGCGCTTTCGGCGATCGCTGTCGTCCTGCTCGCCGGCCTCTACGAGCCTGCGCGCACACCTGTGCCGCGACGGAACCCGCTCCAGGAAATCCGCGAGGGCGCAGCCTTCGTCTTCCATCACCCGCTGCTGCGGCCGGTGTTCGTCACCCAGTTCATCTTCAACACGGGTTGGTTCCTCCAGCTTGCGGTGTTCGTGCCCTATGCGGTGCGCCATCTCGGCCTGTCCGCGGCAGGCGTCGGCGTGGTGCTCGCGATGTACGGCGTCGGCATGGTGATCGGCGCGTTGGTCGCGACGCGGGTGATGCGGCGCTTCGCCTTCGGCACCGTGGTCGGACTTGGACCGGTGACCGGGTTCGTTGCAGCCCTCGTGATGGCACTCACGGTGCTGGCGCCTGCGGCGTGGCTCGCAGGCCTGAGCTTCTTCCTGCTCGGCGTCGGCCCGATCCTCTGGGTGATCTCGACCACGACGCTGCGTCAATCGGTGACGCCGCCGCGCCTGCTCGGCCGCGTGTCCGCCATCAACATCATGAGCTACGGCGCACGCCCGCTCGGCTCGGCGCTCGGCGCGATCGTCGGCGGCTTCTATAGTGCGGAAGCGTGCCTCTATCTCGCAGCCACGATCTTCGCGGTGCAGGCACTGGTGATCTGGCTCTCGCCTGCGGTGGCGCTGGACCGGCAGCCGGAGATGGTTGGGGACTCGGCAGCGGTACGCTGCTAGAGCATGATCCGGAAAAGTGCGAAGCGGTTTTCCGAAAAGACCATACTCAAACAACAACCTAAAGCGCGATGACGATTCATCCCAATCTCATCGCGCTTTAGCGTCACCTCGTCATTGCGAGCGAAGCGAAGCAATCCAGGCTGCACCCACGGCGACAGTCTGGATTGCTTCGTGGCGGAGCCTGTCATCCGGCCCGCCGAAGGCGGGACCGGGTGGCTCCTCGCAATGCCGTTCAGAAAGCAGCGGGGCTAACCCGCCAGATACCGCTCGTAGCTGCCCGTTACCGGCTCGTTCGTATCGATGTCCGGATCGAGCGTATAGAGATCCTGCGCGCGGCCGATGCCGCGCAGCGCATAGCGGCCGGTCGAGACGAGATAGCGGCGGCCAGCCGCATCGAGCCCCGCGTAAAACTCGGCCGACGCGAGCAGCTCGCGATCGACCGAGCGGCTCATCGAGGCGATGCGGCTGACCTCGTTCACTGTCGGGCCGACCACCGTGAAATCGAGCCGGTCCTCGCTGCCGATATTGCCATAGAAGACCTCGCCGACATGCAGCCCGATATAGGCCGAGGTGGTCGGGCGGCCGTCGGCGGCCCGCTTCGCATTCAGCACTACGATGTTCTTGCGGAAAAGATGCTCGGCACGCAGCGCCGCGCGGCGCGCCGCCGCCATGTCCTCGCCGGTGAACATCGCGAGCACGCCGTCGCCGATCAGCTTCAGCACGTCGCCGCCGGCGTCGTGGATCGCATCGATCACGGCCTGCGCGTAGTCGTTGAGGAACGGAATGATCTCGTCGGGCCCGATGCTCTCGCTGATCCCGGTCGAGCCGCGCAAGTCCGAATACCAGAGCACGGCGTTGATGCGCTCGGTGACGCCGCGCGAGATGCGCCCGCGCAGCACCTGCTCGGAGGCATCGCGGCCGAGATAGACGCGCCCGAGCGTCCGCACGATATCGACCTGCTGGGCGGATTTGATCGTGAGCCCCAGCACCGGCACGAGATCGCGCAGCGCTGAAAGCTCGCTCTCGGCAAAGCCCTCGGGCCGCCGCGTCGTCCAGTAGGAATAGAGGCAGTCCATCTGGCCCAGCGCGCCGGTCTCGCCGAAGCGATGCACGAAGGCGAGGAAATGTCGGTGGCCTTTTTCCGCGAGCTCGCCGATCTGGGAGAAATCGAGCGAGGTGACGTCCGCGAGATCGATCAGCATCTCGTCTTCGCCGTGCTCGAGCAGATGGTAGAACACCGAGCGACGCCAGTTCTTGGCCGGATCGCCCTCCGCCGTCGAGCCGTACTCGATGACGTCCCTCTCATTGGACGGCACGTCGCTCCAGCGGAAGGCGCGCCCCTCATACATCGGGTGCAGCGTGTCGATGACGACGAGCCCGCGCGACAGCTCGATCCCCTCGGCGCGGCAGCGTTCGCAGAAGCCGCGGAGCATCTCGATCTCGGGCAGTCCGGTGAGCCCCTGGACGGTGAGCCAATTGATCAGCGCGAGGCGGGGGGTCAATTCCATAGGCCATTATAGCCGCACCTTCATGACGGACGAAAGGCGAACCTGGTTGCGCGCAGCATCCCGCACGCCGCAGACCGAATATGCCGTGGGCGATGTTGACGCCGCCCGCGCCGGGGATGCAAAAGCCAATCGATGTTTCCGATGCCGGCGAAGACCAGAAACGCGAGGACATGAGCCAGCGACAGCTTCCGATCATTCTGGCGCTCGGCACCACACAGACGCTGGCCTGGGCTTCGAGCTATTATCTCCCGGCGATCCTCGCCGATCCGATCGGGCGCGATCTCGGCGTCTCCTCCAACTGGATCTTTGGCGCCTTCTCCGCCTCGCTGGTGATCTCGGCCATGCTCGGCCCGCGCATCGGGCGGCAGATCGATCTCGTCGGCGGACGGCAGGTGCTCTCGGCCTCGAATCTGACGATTGCTGGCGGCCTTGTGCTGCTCGGCTTCTCCACCTCTGTCCCGGTGATGGCGATCGCCTGGCTCGTGCTCGGCGTCGGCATGGCGCTCGGACTCTATGACGCTGCCTTCGCCGCGCTCGGGCGCATCTACGGCACCGAGGCGCGCCGCTCGATCACCGGCATCACGCTGATGGCGGGATTTGCCTCGACCGTCGGCTGGCCGCTGACGGCCTGGGGGCTTTCGCATATCGGATGGCGCGACACTTGCTTTGCCTGGGCCGCCGCCCACATCCTGATCGGCCTGCCGCTCAACCTCCTGATGATGCCGAAGGTGAAGGGCGGCAAGGAGGCGGCGACGACGGCCGTCAAGCCACATATCCCGCTCGACCGCACCATGATCCTTCTGGCGTTCATCTTCGCCGCGGCCTGGACGGTCACCGGGGCGATGGCGGTGCACTTCCCGCGTATCCTTGAAGCCACCGGCGCGACGCCCGTGGAGGCGATTGCCGCGGGCGCCCTGATCGGGCCGGCGCAGGTCGGCGCGCGGGTTCTCGAGGCGAGCTTTCTGAGCCGCTTTCATCCGCTGTGGTCGACGCGGCTTGCCTGCATCACTCACCCGATCGGGGCGGTCGTCGTAGCGATCTTCGGTGCTGCCGGGGCAAGCGCCTTTGCGCTTCTCCACGGCTCGGGCAACGGCGTTCTGACCATCGCGCGCGGAACGCTGCCGCTCGCAATCTTCGGGCCGAAGAATTACGGCTACCGGCTCGGCATCATCGGCGCACCGGCGCGGATGGCGCAAGCCGTTGCTCCGCTCGCCTTCGGCCTTTTGATCGACGTTATGGGAGCCAAGGTCCTGATCGTGTCCTCGGCGCTGAGCTTCAGCGCGCTCGCGGCGCTGTTCCTGGTCCACCCCGAGCGCCGGCCTTCTTGAGGCCCCTTCCCTTCGCCGCCCGTTTCGCGCAAAAGCAAGGCATGACCGACGACACCGACCGATCTGGCACATTCAAGAGTCTCGCGCGATGGGCGACCACACCGCCACAGGCCTATGGCGTCTATCTCGCCGCGGTCGTGCTGGTGTTCCTGCTGTCGTTCTACGCGGGCTCGCTGAAGCCGAAGAAGGCGCTGGAGGGCGGACCGCCGCCCGTGACGGCGCCAAGGAACTGATCAGCAAGGAGCTGATCAGGGCGGGCTTGTCAGTTCGCCTTGGCCTCACCGGTCGCGATCCAGTGCCGGCAAACACCGCCACGAGGCCAATCAGAAGATTGGGCGTGATCGGCTCGCCGATCAGGAGCGCCGCAAGCGCGGCCGCGGCGATCGGGTTGACCGTCATCGTGTTGGCGACACGCGTCGGCGTGGCCAGCGCAAGCGCCCTGACCCAGAGAATGAAAGCGACTGCTCCGCCGCCGATACCGAGATAGATGCCTGCGATCCATTGCGCGGTCGTGAAGTGATCGAGCGCAGCGAAGCTGCCGCGCACAAGGCCAACGAGCACCAGCGCGATGGCCCCTGCCCCCATCCCGACCGTCAGGAAGCCGAGCGCGCTCGAGCGCTGCATCAGCGGGCGGGACCATACGTTGTAGAAGGCCATGCAGAATACGGCCGCGGTCATGATCAGCTCGCCGCGCCAGGCTCCGGGCGGACTTTGCGCCAGGCCCGTCGCGAGCGCGGCCACGACGCCAAGCACGGCAACCCCGACGCCGAGCGCCTTGCGCACCGTCAGGCGCTCGACGCCGAGGAGCGCGCCGACCACCATGGTGTGAAGCGGCAGTGTCGCAAGCGCGAGGCTCGCCCGCGCCGCGGTCGTGTAGCCGATCGCGATATTGTACAGGATGAAGAACAGGCCGAAGAAGCTGAGGCCGAGAAGCAGCACGGCCGGCAGGTCTCGCCGCGACGGCCATCGCACGCCGAGCCACAGCGCAACCGGCAGCAGGCAGGCGAACCCAATTCCCCAGCGCAGGATAGCCAGCAAAATCGGATCGGCGCCACTCACGAGGTAGCGCGTGATCGCCGCCGCAGTGCCGCCGATGCTGCTGGACAGAAGCGCAATCGCAACGCCCGCCCATTCTCCCAAAGCCAGCCTCCTGTCGCGAAGCTATCCTTGGTGTGCCTTAGCACCGCCCTACTGACAGCATCGTGGCAGCATCCCGCACTGATGAGCCGGCGTGGCTGGGGAACTCCGACGACCTCAGTCGTAAGACTCCGGCGCCATCTTCAGGCTGTCGCGCTGCGCCTTGTCGTGGTTGATCCAAAGCTGGCCTTTCTCCTTCGCAAGCACGTCGGCGATCTTCTGCATCGAGGCAAGCGTCTGGTCCTTGCTGACGTTCATGCCGGGCACTACGCGATTGTCCCAGTTGCTTTTGAAGTGCACGGCATCACCGGACAGCACGACCGCGCCGGTTTTCGGCAGTTTCACCAGCAGCGATTGGTGGCCCGGGGTATGGCCCGGCGTCGAGAGAATGGTCAGGCTGCCGTCGCCGAACACGTCCTTGTCGCCGGACAGCAGCACGACGGGATGCGACGGCTTGAAGCGCGGCTCGTTGTTGGGACCGGGCCATTCATATTCAGCCTTCTGGACATGAAGGACGGCCTGCGGAAACAACTCGACATTGCCGGTGTGGTCGGGATGCGTGTGTGACACCGCCATCCATTTGATGTCATCGGGCTTGAGGCCGAGCTGGTCGAGTTGCGCGACGAGCGTCTTCGGCCGGCGCCAGACCGTCGCCTTCGGGTCGGAGGGAACGAGGCCATTGGGCATCGATGCAACCGCATCCGGGACACCGGTGTCCCAGAGGAACCAGCCCTGACTGTGCTTGATCAGATAGCAGCTATCGACGAAGTCCATCGGCTTGCCCTCGTTCATGCCCGGCGTCCAGCGCGACACGTCGCTGGTGGCGCCCTCGCCGCAATTGAGGATGTAAAGCCGTTCGACACCGGACTTTTCCGACTGGGCCGGTGCTGCATGGGCGGACAGGACGAGCGCCACGGCGGCGAGCACGAGTTTGATCGAACGTGTCATTGTTGTTCCTTCCATCCGGTGATCGACCGGAATCCAACCCCGACCGGTGCGGAAAAGTCCAGCAGCAGTTTCAGCCGGGATGCAACTTTGACTGGCTTCTCTTGGGTGGCCGCACCAGATCGCAAGGCAACGTCGTCCGCGTTATGGCGGATCGAGATTGCCGAGGCCGCGCTCTTCGTCGGGCGGGTACACCGGGACATGCGGGGCCGGGAATGGCGACCCGGCCGCCGCATTGACGATATGCCGCGCGAGTTGCGGCGCGGCCGCACTGGTGCCGATCAGACGAAATACGGTGCCGCTCCTGTTGCCCCCGGCGAGCACCCCGCTCAGGGCACAAGAGTCGTCGCAAGGCAGGAGGTAATCCGGCCCGATGCGGCGCTTCAGCGGACCCGGGCGTGCACGGCCTGCCGAGGAATAGGACGACTTGCGCTCATTGGAGAGAATATAACCACCCGCAACATGCACGCCGTCGTCCTTCGCAGTGGCAATGCCGTTGAGGGTGCCATGGCGACGGATCAGCGATCCATGCTTGTCGAACTTCCCATCAACATACCTGCAGTTGGCCTCTGCCGCACGACTCTTCTCCCATTCGGCATCGACGAAAAACGAGCGCCTGGCGCCCGAGTGGACGTTCATATTCGGATCCGTGCGCGCCACATAGGCGTGAACCGTCACGTGTTCGGGGACATTTGCAAGCTGGATTGTCCAGTCGCCATGTTCGGCCACGACCCCAGCCGTCGCGACGGTCGGTTCGACGTGGAGCTGCCACATCGTATCATCGATGCCCCATGGGATTGAGAGGTCCACTCCGGCCGGGGGTAGAGGATTTGGCGGCGGAGTGACGGGTGCGGTCGGTATGTACCGAACGCCGCTTGGCGATATCAGAGTGACGTCGATGATGCCGGCATAGGCTCTCTTTACCCATATCTCGGCAAAGCACAGGGTGGTGTTGTCGGGAGGAAGGCGCCACGTCCATTCGATGGAATCAGGCTGGTCGCGATGTCTGTGAAAGCGGACGTGTCCCTCGCTCAAATAGGAATTGCCTGCGGCCAGGACGATATCGAGCTTGGGCTTGTTCGCGATGCCATCGTATTTCTTGACGAACGTCGTCAGCAGCGGTTCCAGATCGGAGAGGCCATCATGCGGTCCCGTGGTCGGCCCGTAGCTCAGATTGATCACCACGTGATCGGTGTTGTGCTGATCGGCATGCGACAGGATGTACAGGATGGCGTCGTAAACATACGATTTGAGCCACACGCCGGTCGCGTCGCGAATGCAGGCTTCGGAGAACTGGACGAACACCACGTCCGTTGCGCTGGCCGGGTCGGTATTCGCTTTCCAGCTGGGTGGATCGCGCCGATCGCTCGGCGGACCGGTACGAGAGGAAGGCGGGAGCCGGCCCGCGACCACGTCCATCACATGCGCTCCATGCGACGCCTCATGAGCAAGACCGGGAAAACCGGCGCCAGCATAACAGCCGTCCTCATCGATGCCGCCCTGAGGGGTCAAATGCAAATCGATCCACTCGTTAAGCCCCATGAGCCGGCCGGGCGTGCCGGGCAAATGGGAAACGCGCCGGAACTCGAGACCGTATGTAAGATCGCTCAGCGTCTGCCCGAGCACGCAAGGCAGCCCATTTCCATCCTTCACATTGATCGGCTGCCGGCCGGTGTTCTGGTCCCATATGGCGCGCACCCGTGTGCGCAAGCCACCGCCTGGCACGTTTTGCAGGAATTGCGCCGCGGCGAACGGGCAGCCATCGTCGAGGACGCCAATCAGCAGCTTCCCCGCCGGATCGTTGCCGTTCGAGCGAGAATCGATGATCCTCCGTTCGAACTTCAATTCCTCCGTCGGCTTCAACGGAAGCGACAGTTCAACCCTGGATACGAATTCGTCCCAGATGCGCAGCTGGTAACCCGTCAACGCCAACGGGGTGGCAAGCATCGTCGCATACCGTGTATCGTCGGAAGGGCCGAGGTCGACGACCTTCTCGTGCTGATTCATTGCGCGCAGAAATCGATCCGGCTCAGGTGGCTCGTGGAATTCCACGAGGAAGAACAGCTTGAACTGCGCATCGAACTCTTCGAAATTCCTAAAGTCCGTCGAGATCGCGTACCGGAGGTACGGACCGAAGCATTTCGGGTATTGGTCGCTTTCGGCCATCATCGGATGTTCTCCGCTTCGGGTTTTGCGACGATGCTTCGCCTAAGGGAATTTGTGGACCGACGTCCACTCATCGAGCGCCTTGCCCCACAACGCCGCCATGATTGGCGATAGCGTCACGTGCGTCGGATTTGCCGCCCGCGAATAGAATAGGCTGGCGTTGGAATCGAGATCCTGCTCCGCGCTGAATGGGTTGAAGTCCTTCGTCGCATACAGGTCGATGCCGGAGGCCGCGTTGAATGTCCGCGCCGCCAATAGCTGAGCTCCGGTGCAGCAGGCGACAAAGTATTCTCCGAGAGCGGTACCCAACATCCGACCCGCCATGCCGTCGACGGGGAAATGGAGGCCGGCAATGACGCGATTGGTGGAGATGCGCGCGGCCTGACGGTCAAGCTGCTCGGTCACCGTCGGGTATTTCGCGTGTCCCGCGCCATCCACCGCATTGAGGTTCAGCAGCGCCTTGAGCACATAGGCCACCGCGTAGCACTGCGTCGCGTGTCCCATCGGGAACGTGCCGTGGCCGGGTGTCGTGAGCATCGGCTGCACTTGCGCGTTGTATTCGACCGGACGCCAGCAGCCGAGGGCATGTTTGAAGCGCATTTCCACGTACACGCAGAGCTGCAGCACGATGTTGATAAGTTCGAGTGTGCGCCTGGTCCGATCGGGGTGCAGATAGACGATCGAGGACCAGAACGCATACTGGGGATCAATCTGCGCCATGATTTCGGTCGCGCGTTCGTTGCGCAGCTCCGCCCAACTGAGAACCAGGGGAATCTGTTGCTCGAAAGTTGCCGGCGCAGGCTGTTGGATTTCTGCAATCAAGGACCCGGAGGTCAAAACCTGGAATCCAGGGCTACCGCCGGGCCCCGGCACCGTTGGAACAAAGCTGATCCCCTGTAGAAGCTCGCCGACTGCGATGTAGGCACGAACCCACGGTTCCCAGCGCTCCAACTGCGCCGTGTTGTCGATGGGCGGCAATGGCGGCTCGTACCAACTGAATTCGGGGCGGCTTATCCCTTCGCGAGCGTGGATGAGTGCGTCCACCATGACGGGATTGGCCCAGACATCGCCGAGCGTCCCGAGTAGCGCGCCGCCGGCTCCACCGGCCCCGCCCGCCCCTCCCGCGCCCCCGGCACCGCCCGCTCCTCCGGCACCGCCGGCGCCGCCCGCCCCTCCTGCTCCTCCCGCTCCGCCAAGTTGAGCCATAGCCTGCCTCCTTGTGAGTAAGTCAGCCTCGGATCGAGTTTTAGCCCGTCGGTAAACCTGCCATTTCCAGGCAGCGCGCCCACTGCCGGCCCGTCTCGAAATGCGCATTCGGAATGCGGGCGGCGTATTTCTCAACCGTCAGCTTCGGCTCTAGCTGGCGCATCCTGCTCAACGCCGCGCGCGCTTCGTCCATTCGGTTCTGCGAGACAAGGGCAATCGTCAGCACCCGCCAGGTGGACGGATGCATGCGATTGAGAGAAAGGGACGAGCGCGCAAGCTTTTCCGCTTCCGCATATTGGTGCGCCGAGAGCTGTGCCGTTGCGCCGAGGGATTCGAAATAGTAGCGCTGTGGATCGAGCGGAGAGAGCTCCATGGCGCGCCGCGTCGCGTCAACGGCTGCAGACCCCTCACCCTTGAACGCGTTGACGACGCCGCGATAGAGCCAGCCCAGCGCGTGGCTGGGATTGGCCTCGACGGCCTGTTCGCAGCGCTTGCGCGCCGTGTCGAGGTCTTTCAACAGGTGGCAGTAAACGAAGCCCTCGGTCGCGAGCGCCAACGCATCCGACGGATCGCGATCGAGCGCTGCGTGGGTGGCGCTCAACGCCTCGGCGGCCTCGCGCTTACGATCCTCGGACCAGCCTCGCGTCACGCGCAGGATATACCAGTTTGCGAGCCAGGCGCGCGGCGCTGCAATCCGCGCGTGCCGATTGATAAGTTCGTCCAGCACCTTGCGGGTCTGGAGAAATTCCTCCTTGTTCGAACGGTGCATCAGCCTGATGCTCCCGAGCAGCAGCGAATAGCTCTCGAGCGTGGGCAGCGGCTGGGTCAGGATATGCTCGACCTCGGCGTCGAACACCGACAGATGGACTGCCGCGGCGATACGGTGGGCCAGATCGCTCTCCGGCTGCAGCAGGTCGCCGATGGTGCCGTTCAAGCGATCCGTCCAGACGACCTGGTTGGTGCGCGCAGCCGACAGCTCCGCCGTCACGAGGATCCGGCCCGCATCGACCACGTAGCTGCCGCTGAGGATGTAGGTGGCTCCGAGATGCGCCGACACTTCCGCAACGTCGCTCACCCGGCCGCGGAACACGTTCGTGGACAGACGCGAGATCACCTTCAGATTCGGCGATCGCGATAGCCGCCAGATCACGCTGTCTGCGAACAGATTCCCAACGTCGAGATGCTCCGGCGCGTTGTTTCGCGCAACAAAGGGAATGACCGCAATCGTCGGTTCCATGGGCGTGCCATAATCCCGCCGAGCCGTGAGGCTCGGGTGCGGACTTGCCGGACCGACACGGTAGGCCCGGACCGGCTTGTCGAAGTGCTTGAGGATACATTCGCCCAAATCTTCGCAGATTGCATCCACCCCGTGCGTAAGTTCGTCGCGTGCCGCCGCGCTGCCGACGGTCTCGCCCGGATTTGCAAGGCTTGCCAGGGCCGCCGCCAGTTGCTCATGCGCGGCCGCACTGGCGATGGTTTCACCGGGGCCTGCGAGGGTCGCGAGCCGGGCCGCGAGATTGATGCCACTGCCATAGATGTCGATCCCGTCGCTCCAGGCGGTGGAGGCGTTGATGCCCGCGCGAAGCTGGAAGTGCTGATCCTCCGGCATGCCCTCGTTCAGGGCCGCGATCGTCCGATGCATCTCGGCTGCGCCATGCACGGCGTCCGGCACCGTCTCGAAACGGGCCATCAGGCCATCGCCGAGGCTTTTGACAAAGATGCCACCATAGCGCGGCAGGATCTGTTCGGTAGCGATACGGACAAAGTCGGCCCATCGACGCACGGCAGAGGCCTCGTGCTCGCGCATGAGCCGTACCGACTCCACGAGATCGATCAAGAGGACAACTGCATCATGTTGCACGAGGCCCATGATTGTCTCTCCGAAGCCCGATCGCGCCTTTGCCCGGGCTTCCAGTGGATAGCCTCTCGGGGTTTCCCCTCAAGCCAACCCGCTCTCCCGCTCGATCAACGAGCACCGACGGATTGGAAGGTGGAGTTCATCGAGCGCACCCCGACACCAATAGTGCGCAGGTGAGCACCGCGGTATGAAGCAGATCACGATTGGGAAAATATGCGTCAGCTGGTCGCGGACCGGATGGCTTGCAACCAATGGCAGCATTGGCATCATCTTCACGCGACGAGCGAAACCACCCGGCCCCAGACCGCCTGCTTAATGCGGGCAGGTCTCGACTTCGACCGTGACGTGGCTGAGCCCCTTCAAGCCCGCGAGCCGTTTCTTGTAGACGGCCGGCTGCTTCGGCTTGTCGGAGACGAGCGAGACCAGCACGGCGCGGTGGCCGGGGCCGACCTGCCAGAGATGCAGGTCGGTGACGCGGTCCTCGCCCACCTCCATACGGGCGCGGATGACCCTTTCCAGCTTCTCGTCGGCGCGCACGTCGAGCAGCACCGCACCCGAGGCCTTGATCAGGCCGAACGCCCAGCTCGCGATCACCACGCTGCCGATCAGGCCGACGGCCGGATCGGCCCACACCCATCCCGAATACATGGCGACGACGAGCGCGCCGATCGCCAGCAGCGAGGTCGCTGCGTCCGCCATGACATGAATGTAGGCGGCGCGGAGATTGTTGTCGTGATGGTGGTGGTGATGATCATGGTCGTGATCGTCGTCATGCGCATGCCCGTGGCCATGATCATGGCCGTGATGGTGATGGTCATGGCTGTCGCGCAGCAGCCAGGCGCTGACGAGATTGACGCAGAGGCCGAGCACAGCGACCGCGATCGCCTCGCCATAGACGATCGGCACCGGCGAGATCAGCCGCAACACACTCTCATAGGCGATCTGGACCGCGATCAGACCCAAAATGATCGCGCTGGAAAAGGCGGCGAGATCGCCGAACTTGCCGGTGCCGAAAGTGAAATGCGCATTGCCAAGGTGCTGACGCGCGAAGCGATAGGCAAACGCCGCGATTCCGAGCGCTGCCGCATGGGTTCCCATGTGCCAGCCGTCGGCGAGCAGCGCCATCGAGCCGAACAGCGAGCCGGCGACGATCTCGCCGACCATCATGATGAGCGTCAGTGCCACCACGAACCAGGTGCGCCGTTCGTTCTCGTCATGCCTGTCGCCGAGGAACGCATGCTCGTGCGTCCATTGCTCGATGGAATGTGAATGCATCGGATAGAGCTCCGGAAACGGAATCCAGTCGCCCCAAATATAGGCCCGAGCGCCCGAACTTTCCAATTCGACGATGCTACTGGACCATCTTGGGAGCCCGACTTTCCATGACGCACGACAAAATTTGAAAAACAACCCCATGCAAAGGAGTCGATGACTCCGGCGCGACGCTCTACGGATTTTACGAAATCATTTGACACGTCGGGCAAATCACCTGCAATATGCCATCATCGGAGCGCGTGGGGACGAAGGCTCGTCGACTCGCGCAGATATTGGCGCAAACGCCACCAGGCGGAAAGTGATCGGCCGCACTGCTTTGACGCCCGCACGCCGCTGTCGTAATTGGCATCGGCGTCCCGCGTCGCCACCCCGGTACGCGGATGATGAGGGCCTTGTCATGGCTATCCTGCCGACCGCCGCGGCGTGAACGCATGTCTCTCTCGGCTTTCGAGCTTGGCGCCCACGGAGCGGCATGCGGATTGTTTTTGCTGCTTGCAGGCCTGAGCTGGCGCGACCGGCGCCAGACCAGGAGTGGGCCGTTGGGCGCGGCCCTCATGCTCGGCGCGGCCGCATCTGCCGTCAACTGGGTGCCGGGATTCGAACCGGCCGGAGCTTTTTGGCGCGCCCCCATACTGGCGCTGGCCGCCGGCAGCCCTGCCGTGTTCTGGCTGTGGGCAAGGGTCATCTTTGACGATGATTTCATTCTGCGCGGTCGCCATGCGGCACTGTGGGCCCTGCTCGTCGCGGGTGAGATGGTGAGCGCCTATGGCGGCGCCACATGGTCAAGGTTGGGGCCGGTCGCCGACACAATGGTGCAACTTGCGTCGCTCGGGCTGGCCGTGCTCGCCGCCGCCCAGACAATGGCGACGTGGCGTGGCGACCTGGTCATGGGCAGGCGGCGGCTGCGCGTCGCGGTCATGCTCGGCGCCGTGCTCTTCATCTCGATCGATGCGATCTACAGCTCTGGTCTCGGCCGGCTTGCCCTCGCACCGGCCGCGATCGACACGTTCAGGGCCGCCGGGCTATGCGTGCTCGCGGTCCTGACGGCTTGGAGCCTGCTACAGGTTGCGCCAACCGGTCCTGCGGCAGCTGTGCTTCCGCAGAGCAGAGCCGACGCCCCGCCCGCCGCAGAGCCGAAGACCGCGCTGCAGACCATCGCCCCCTCGTTGCTGAGGCGTCTCGAGCAGTTGATGACGGAGGAGTGCATCTTCCGGCAAGAGCGGCTGACGATCGGCGCGCTGGCGTCCCGGCTCACGGTTCCGGAAGAGCAGCTGCGGCGCGCGATCAATGAAGGCCTGGGATATCGAAACTTCAACGCGTTCATCAACCAATACCGGCTCAAGGATGTGAAGACAGCGCTGTCTGACCCGAGCCAGCACGACGTGCCCGTGCTGACGATCGCGATGGATGCCGGCTTCCGGTCGCTCGGCCCGTTCAATCGCGCCTTCAAGGCCGATACCGGCATGACGCCGACCGAGTACCGGCGGAAGGCGCGTGGCGCCCCGCCGGCTGATCTGTCGCGATCCGACCAGGCTGATCGAAAAATCGGCTAGCCGAATCCCGGAATTGGGCGAGCCAGAGCGCGGTCTCCGATGGATAAGAGAGGCGATTGCGCACTTTCGCGCAGGCGGAGACCAGATGAATGGCAGGATACCGGCCAACGCGCTTGATGGAACTATCGTCCGCGCTCGTCCTGCTGCGGTCGCTTGCAGGACCGGCGCCATCCGATGACCCGGCGCTTGGGAGGAGCAAATGAGACGGCGCCGGTTTATTTCACTTCTCGGAGGAGCTGCGCTGTCACCGCTCACCGGGTTGCCGGTGTACGCGGACCCGCCCGACGGCCGCGGTGTTCCGGTCGCGCGAGACGATGGCTGGCCCGTCAGCGCCGGTGGCGAGGACAAGCTCATCGACCGCAATGCTCTGTGTGGGATGGCCGATCGGCTCGCGGCAAGCGGTGCCAACATCCATTCGGTGCTGGTCGTCCGCGGTGGCAGACTGGTGTTCGAGCGGTACTTCACGGGGGCCGACGATGTTCCCGGCCGCATCTTTGGCCGCCGGGTGGAGAACGTCACCTTTGATGCCGATACGCTCCATGACTTGAAATCGGTTTCAAAGAGCGTCGCGTCACTCGCAGTCGGGATCGCGATCGATCGGGGGCTGATACGCAGCGTCAACGAACCGATCTTCAGCTTCTTCCCCGAGTTGTCAGACTTGCGTTCCCCCGAGAAGGACCGCATTCAGCTGGTGCACGCGCTCACCATGTCGATGGGTCTGAAGTGGGTGGAGGCGACTCCGGCCACTGGAGACGACGACAACGACGAGTCGCGCATGCACATGGCGTCGGATCAGTGTCGTTACGTCCTCGGCCTTTCGGTGACTGCCCCGGCGGGACAGGAGTTCTTCTACAACACCGGCGCGCTCGCGCTCGTCTCGGCCATCATCCGCAAGGCGACCGGGCGTCCCCTCGACGAATTTGCGCGCGAGACCTTGTTCGAGCCTCTGGGCATCACGCGTGTGGAGTGGAATCGCTACAGGGGAGATACCGACGCCGGAGGAGGATTGCGCCTGCGACCGCGCGATATGGCAAAATTCGGCCAGATGGTCCTCGCAGGCGGTCGCTGGAACGGCCGCCAGATCGTTTCGAAGGCATGGATCGAGACCTCGACGACACCTAAGATCAAGGCCACGGACAGTCGATCCTATGGATATTTGTGGTGGCTCGGCCGCTCCCGGCTCAACGGGCGTGAAGTCACCTGGATTGGTGCGCTCGGTCGAGGCGGCCAGGCGATGCGCATCGTCCCGGAGCTCGATCTCGTCGTCATGGTGAATGCGGGATACTACTATGACTACAGCCCGCAAGCGTTCCAACTGCAGTACGGCGTTTTCAGGGATGTCTTGCGGGGGATTTCGCCTCCGGCCTGAACCGGAAGCGCGGGCGCCGGTCCGCGATTGACATGCCGGCGCAGTTTCGCTGTAATATCCCGCATGGGGATTTGAGCGATCTCCCCACGAGGCGACACGCCCAAGCATCGCGTCCCGTTCGTTTTTCACGAGGACGCATCATGTCTTCTTTCACGACGATATCTTCCGACAAGCTGGCGCGACTGATCGGCACGGCGAATGCCCCTGCCCTGATCGACGTTCGCACCGACGAGGACTTTGCCGCCGACCGGCGGCTGATCCCCGGCTCCATCAAGCTCAGCCACGACAAGGTTCCGGATTGGGGCGGCGACTTCGTTGGCCGCTCCGCCATCGTCTCCTGCCTGCGCGGCGAAAAGCTCGCGCAGGGTACGGCAGCCTGGCTGCGGCAGCTCGGCGTGCAGGCCGAAACGCTGGAAGGCGGTTTCGAGGGCTGGAAGGCGGCCAAGCTGCCGCTTGTCGAGACCAGCAAGCTGCCGAAGCGGGATGCCAGGGGCCGTACCGTCTGGGTGACGCGGGCACGGCCGAAGGTCGATCGCATCGCCTGCCCATGGCTGATCCGCCGCTTCGTCGATCCCAATGCGGTGTTCCTGTATGTCGCGCCGTCCGAAGTCGTCGGCGTCGGCGAACGCTTCAATGCCGCGCCCTTCGACATCGAGAACGTGTTCTGGAGCCACCGCGGACCGCTCTGCACCTTCGACGTCATGGTCGAGGAGTTCGGCATCTCGACGCCGCCCTTGCAGCGGCTCGCCACCCTGGTGCGCGGCGCCGACACCGCGCGGCCCGATCTCGCGCCGGAGGCCCCGGGCCTGCTCGCGGCCTCGCTCGGCCTGTCGCGAATGTATGATGACGACCTCGCGCAGCTCGAGGCCGGCATGCTGCTCTATGACGCCTTCTACCGCTGGTGCCGCGACGCCACCGCTGAAACCCACAACTGGCCGACCAACAAAGTGAAGGCGTGATGGATACCCGCAATGTCCAAGCAGGAGCTGATGCCGGTCACGGCATCAGCTTCAACGAAGCCTTTCGCGTCTGGCTCCGGGTCGCCTGCTTGAGCTTCGGCGGCCCGGCCGGCCAGATCGCGGTGATGCATCGCATCCTGGTCGAGGAGAAGAACTGGATCTCCGAGGGCCGTTTCCTGCATGCGCTGAATTACTGCATGCTGCTGCCCGGACCGGAGGCGCAGCAGCTTGCGACCTATATCGGCTGGCTGATGCATCGGACGGCCGGCGGGCTGATGGCGGGCGGGCTGTTCATCCTGCCCGGCATCATCGCCATCATGGGCCTGAGCTACATCTATGCGGCCTTCGGCAATGTCAGCTTTGTCGAGGCGCTGTTCTTCGGCCTGAAGGCCGCCGTGCTCGCCATCGTCGTCGAGGCCGTGGTGCGCGTCGGCAAGCGCGCGCTGAAGAACCGCATCATGATCGCGATTGCGGCCGCAGCCTTCGTCGCGATCTTTTTCTTCGCCGTCCCCTTCCCGATCATCATCATCGCCGCCGGCGTGATCGGATATGTCGGCGCAAGAAGCGGCCGTCCGGAATTCGCCGGCGGCGGACATGGCGGCGGCAACAGCAATGCCGCGATCGATAGCATGCTCGGCGAAGCCGTGCCCGATCATGTTCGCCCCAACGCCGCGCGCGCGATCCGCGTCGGCACACTGTGGCTCGCGCTCTGGCTCGTCCCTGTGATCGCTCTGCTCACGGCCTTCGGAGAAGTCAACGTGTTCAGCCAGATCGCGCTGTTCTTCTCCAAGATGGCGCTGGTCACCTTCGGCGGCGCCTATGCGGTGCTCGCCTATGTCGCCCAGCAGGCGGTGGAACATTACCACTGGCTCAGCGCGCGCGAGATGCTGGACGGCCTCGGCATGGCCGAGACCACGCCCGGCCCCCTCATCATGGTGCTGCAATTCGTGGGCTTCATGGCCGCCTTTCGTGATCCGGGCGGGATGTCGCCAATGCTCGCCGGCACACTCGGCGGCCTGCTCGCGACCTGGGTGACCTTCACGCCCTGCTTCCTCTGGATCTTCCTGGGTGCCCCCTATGTCGAGCTTCTGCGCGGCAACAAGGGCCTCGCCGGCGCGCTCAGCGCGATCACCGCGGCCGTTGTCGGCGTGATCCTCAACCTCTCGATCTGGTTCGCGCTGCACACGCTGTTCCGCGAGACCGTTCCGGTGCACGCATTTCCGCTGTCCTTCGACATGCCAGTGCTCTCAAGTGTCGATCTCGCCGCGCTCGTGCTCTCGATCGCGGCCGCAACCGCGATCTTCCGCTTCAAGCTCGGGATGCTGACGGTGCTCGCGGGATCATGCGCGGCGGGCGTGGCGCTGCGGATGGTGGGGATGATCTAAACATCACGCCTCGCGAGCCCTTTGGCCAACGATCACGTCGGCGCGATGGCGATATAGGGAATGCAGGCCACGACGACGGCAAGCTGGATCGCATTGCCCAGCATGCCACCCCAATGCAGCCGCCGGAGCCGGCGCGCGGAATCGGCGTCGCCGGGATCCTGGTCACTGATCTGCGCGTCCATCCGCCGAAGGAACCAGCGGCGCGAAGAGACCGCGAACGCCGTGATCAGGCCGATGCCCATGGCCAGGACCGCGCGGCCCTCCACGGCAACGGCAATTGTCCCCACGGCACCGGCAACGGCCAATGTCAGGAAATAGCCGTTGAACATGGCGCGGAGCAGCAAGGCGACGGGGCGGACGTCCAGCTTCACCAGCAGAAAGGCCGGCGCGGCCAGCAGCAGATAAAACATCGGAAGCAGCAGGATGATCGCAGCGAACAGGGCGACGTTGTCTGGCATCATCCGAACACCCCCTCTTTCCTGTGCCGGGCAAGGGCTTTCCGGCAACGCAGTATCGGCCTCGACGTGTCACCGGCACCATTGGGCTTTGGTTGGGTGCACTCAGCTTCCACCGACCTCCACCGGGCATCGCAAGCCAACCATTCGACAATGCAAGTTCCGCTGATGCGCTCTGCCGGCCTCTCGCCCCGGACTCCTCCGCCGCGGTGAAAAGCGGTAGAATGGGTTCGTTGGGGGAATCGGCGCCGTGGAATCGATTTCGGATCAGAAAGCCAGGCAGCGTCGACGACGACCGGTCGTCGTTCTCGTGATCTTGTCCCTCCTTCTGACCGTGTGCTTCGGCGCGATGTATTACGCCGGCGATCTGTCGAAGCTTCAGGGCGTCGTTGCCGCCGAGGAGACCCGCACCGCGTTGCGCGACGTGAGCGATCCCGACCAGCTCGATCAGGTCATCAAGCTGCACCCTTCCAACAAGCAGCTCAAGCTGCTCGCGCTCGCAAACAGGGACGCGATGGACATCGATGCCGCCACCCGAAAGCTGCTCAGCGAGGTCGAGCCGAAACCGCTGCCGAATCTCGGCGATCTCGGCGCGTCCAGCCGCAGTGACCTCGACGTACTGCGCCGCGATCTCAAGACCGCGGAAAGCAATGCAACGGGCCTGGCGTCCCGTTACGCCGCGCTGATCAAGACCACGCGTGACCAGGTGGAGAACGACGCCCGATCCCTAGGCGTCGGGGATGACCGGCTCGCCGGCTTCATGGCGATGATCGACGAGCAGCACGCGGCATGGACCGCCCTCACCTCCAAGGCGCTCGCCTCGCGGGCGGACTACTACAGCGCCTACGCAAAATGCGTGGCACTTCTGGCCCGCGAGTTCGGAATCTACACGGTCGCGAACGGCCAGTTCGTGTTTCCATTTCAATCCACGGCTGACGCCTATAATCGCGCGGCGACGGCCATGACGGCGGCGGCCAAGCGCTCGTCCGAACTCGATGACGAGACGAAGAGCCTGCGACAGTCGCAGCTCAGCGGATGGAAGGTGTTCGCCGGCGGTTAGTGGCGTCTACGTCGATCGTAGCCGACGGTCGTGACCCGAGAAACAGCGTCACTGTTCCGAAACAAGATGTGGGACAGCGCTGCCGCCGTCCCTCCGTCATTGCGAGCGCAGCGAAGCAATCCAGAATCCCTCCGCGGAAAGACCCTGGATTGCTTCGCTGCGCTCGCAATGACGCCGTGGAGACGTTCGCGCGCCCCTTACCCGATCACCCGCCCGAACTTGTTCGACTTCGGAAAACCCTTCGGCGGCAGGCGGCCGGCGTCGGCGCGGGTGCCCTGCCACTCGGCGAGCTCCTTCATGGTCGCGCTGAACTCGCGGCCGGCGGAGTCCTTCCAGGTCAGGCCCGCCTTGGCGTCGAACACCGCGACGTCGGACAGGCCGCCGTCCTTGTATTTCTGAAGTCGCACGCCGCGGCCGCGGGCCATCTCCGGCACCTGGTCGAGCGGGAAGATCAGCATCTTGCGGTTCTCGCCGATGACCGCGACGGTGTCGCCGAGCACTTCCGTGATCGCGCGCGCCTCGTTCGGCATCTCGACGTTGAGGACCTGCTTGCCCTTCTTGGTGGTGCCGACGCAATCGTCCTCGTTGACGACGAAGGCCTGGCCTTCGTGGCTGGCGACCAGGAATTTGCGACCGCCCTTGTTGACGAACAGCGCGACGGGTGCGGCCTCCTGCTCGAGGTCGATGAACAGGCGGATCGGCTCGCCGTGACCGCGGCCGCCCGGCAGTTTTGCAACATCCAGCGAATAGAACTTGCCGTTGGTGGCGAACAGCAGGAGTTTTGAGGTCGTCTCGGCGAAGAAGGCAAAGCCGAGCTTGTCGTCCTGCTTGAAAGCAAGCCCCGACAAATCCTCGACATGGCCCTTCATGGTGCGGATCCAGCCCTTGTCGGAGACGACGACCGTGACCGGCTCGCGCTCGACGAAGGCTTCCTCGATCGCGGCGAGGTCGTGCTCGGGCGCGTCCGCAAAGGTGGTGCGGCGCTTGCCGAGCGGGGTCTTGGGTCCGAACATGTCGCGGACCTTGCCGACCTGCTCGCCGACCTTCTTCCACTGCTCGGCTTCGGAGGCGAGCACCGCGTTGATGCCCTTGAGCTCGGCGCGGAGGTTCTTGTCCTCGGTGCGGATCTCCATTTCCTCGAGCTTGCGCAAGCTGCGCAGGCGCATGTTGAGGATGGCTTCCGCCTGCACCTCGGTGAGCTTGAACTCCTTCATCAAGGCGGGCTTCGGCTCATCCTCGGTGCGGATGATCTTGATCACCTTGTCGATGTTCAGATAGGCGATCAGGAAGCCGCCGAGGACCTCCAGCCGGTGCTCGATCTGCGCCTTGCGGTAATTGTGGCGGCGGATCAGGACGTCGCGCAGATGGTCGAGCCATTCGCGCAAGCACTCCGCGAGCCCCACCACCTTCGGGATGCGGCCCTTGATCAGCACGTTGAGGTTCAGCGGAATCTTGTTTTCGAGCTCGGTCAGCCGGAACAGCGATTCCATCATCAGCGCGGGATCGACGTTCTTCGACTTCGGCTCGATCACGATGCGGACGTCTTCGGCCGACTCGTCCCTGATGTCGCCGACCAGCGGCAGCTTCTTCTGGTCCTGAAGCTCGGCGATCTTCTCGATCAGGCGCGACTTCTGCACCAGGAAGGGGATCTCGGTGACGACGACGACCCAGGTGCCGCGTGCGCCCTCCTCCTGCTGCCACCTGGCGCGGACACGGAAGGAGCCGCGTCCGGTGGTGTAGGCTTCAGCGATCGCCTGCTTGGAATCGACGATGATGCCGCCGGTCGGGAAGTCCGGGCCCTTCACCCATTTCAGGAGCGACTTGGATTTCGCGTCGGGCTTCTCGATCAGATGCAGGGCCGCATCGCAAAGCTCGGCCGCATTGTGCGGCGGGATCGAGGTCGCCATGCCGACCGCGATGCCTTGCGCGCCGTTGGCAAGCAGGTTCGGGAAGCCGCCGGGCAGAACAACCGGCTCCTTGGACTGGCCGTCATAATTGGCGCGGAATTCGACGCCGTCCTCGTCGATGCCGTCGAGCAGAAGCCGCGCGACGTCGGTCATGCGCGCTTCGGTGTAGCGGTAGGCGGCGGGGTTATCGCCGTCGATATTGCCGAAATTGCCCTGGCCGTCGACCAGCGGATAGCGCGAGGAGAAATCCTGCGCGAGACGCACCATGGCGTCATAGATCGCCTGGTCGCCATGCGGATGGAACGAGCCCATCACGTCGCCGACGATCTTGGCCGATTTCTTGAAGGCCGTGCCGGGGTCGAGCCGGAGCAAGCGCATGCCATAGAGGATGCGCCGGTGCACCGGCTTCAGACCGTCGCGCGCATCCGGCAGCGCACGGTGCATGATGGTGGAGAGCGCGTAGGCGAGATAGCGCTCTTCGAGCGCATCGCGCAGCGGCACCTCGTGGATTTCAGCCGGCTCTTCCGGCGGTACCTGTCGTTTTCCCATGGGGAGGCGTTAAACCGAGACGCTGAATCGGGCAAGCCGCGAATCAAGATGCGCGATTCGGCGGGCTAACCTCCTCACAGAAAAAAGGATTTACGGGCCGATTCGGACCGGCTCCCGCCCGCTGCGCGCCGCTTGGCGCCAGCAAATCGCGGCTGACTGATTCAGGGTTCGGGCTGGATGGCCTTTACGTCGTCACCGCGGCGACTGCTACTGCCCCGCCCAGCCCGCGGTCACGGGGGCGGTTTGCGGGGTCTTCGCCTGCGTCGGCGCATTGGCCAGACAGCGGCGCGCAGTCTCGATTTCCGCATCGGTCGCACCGTGGGACCTGGCCCATGTCTCTGCCGCGGCCGCCGAATATTTCGCAACATAGTACCGCACGACCGTGCAGGAAGCACGGCGAAACAGGCCTGGCTGCGGCTCAGCGGCCATTGCGTCCGGCGCCAGCGCGAGCAGCGCGGCGGATACCACGAAACCTTTGATCATCTGACGTCCCCGGTGGAACCAACCCGGCCAACCCAGTTAATCTGATTTGGTTCCGCGCGGCAATGCAGAGCCGCAATGCGCTCATGGTGAGGCGATTGCCCTCGCCTGCTGCCGCGTCAACGCATTGAGGAAGCCGCTTCTTGCGTCCGAATGGCCCTGCCCGCGCGGCTCCAGCACGTGGCGGAGCAGGAACAGGCCGGTGAGCCGAAAGCCATCCTGGAGGTCCTGGTCCGTGAGCTCGCTCGCGGCTTCGCCATGACGCAGGAATGGCGGCAGGCGCAACAGCCGGTCGCGCCATGGCTCGCCGGCGGAGCGCGACACCGCGCCGCCGGATTTCGGCGAAACGTAGATCAGATCCGTGGTCTCGCCGGTCACCGCGCAATTCTCCAGCGCGAGGCCGAAGCCGAGCTCGGCGAGCATCGCGAGCTCGAAATGGATGATGTGCACGGCGGCCCCGCCGATGTCGTCGAAGTCATCGAGCGCGTGCTCGAGTTGTGCAAAGATCTCCTCATGTGGATCGCGCTCGGGCAACAGCCGCGCCAGCGAGGCCAGATGCGTCACGCCATAGACGCCGTGCGAGGACGCAAGCAGCCCCGCAGCCCGCAACCGCAGGCCTTCGATCGCATAGGTGCCGAGATGCTCGTCCAGCCGCGCCCGCCACACCGCGCGCACGCTGTTGCCGGGCTGGAGCAGCGGCCGCAGCCGCGAACTGGCGCCGCCGCGGACGAGCCCGAGATGCCGCCCGCGCGCGCGTGTCAGGAGCTCGACGATGGCGCTCGTCTCGCCATGCCGCCGTACCCCCAGCACGATGCCGTCATCGGTCCATTCCATGGGATAGAGTTTAGCGGATTCCGTTCAGTAGCGCAGCGCTCTCTCCTGGTCATTCCGGGGCGATGCGAAGCATCGAACCCGGAATCTCGAGATTACGGGTTCGGCTCTACGAGCCGCCCCGGAATGACGGACTAGGTTCACGCGTTGAACCAGCCCTGCGCGTCGCCGGTGAAGGAGAAATACAAGCCGATCGTCGTCAGCACGCATGACACGATCTCTATGCCGCTGTCGAGCTCGACGCCCTTCTCGCCGATGATCTGCGCAAGCGAGATCACCGACAGCACGAGCGCCGCCCCCAGCACCCAGCGCGGCCAGTTCTTGCGCTTTTGCGCCGCCAGCCAGACGAAATAGACCAGCAGCAGGATCATCCCACCGGCGATCAGCGTCGCCGTCGTGATCATCTGGTCCGTCATGTCGGGGTTCGGCGTGCGGTCCTGGAACGCAACCGACAGCGCATCCAGCATCAGCGATGCGTAGAGCAGCACTTCGAAGCGCAGGACGTTGCGGGGCACGCTCATCACCAACCCATCTTCTTCTTGTTCATTCTTTGGGGAATTCCAGGCCCATTTCCCGATAGCGGTCGGGATCGTCGCCCCAGTTCTCGCGCACCTTCACGAACAGGAAGAGATGCACGGGCACGCCGAGAATGTCGATGAGCTCTTTGCGCGATTCCGCGCCGATCGACTTGATGGTGGCGCCGCTCTTGCCGAGCACGATCTTGCGCTGGCTCTCGCGCTCGACGAAGATCGTCTGCTCGATGCGCACCGAATTGTCCTTGCGCTCCTCCCATTTGTCCGTTTCGACCGTGGATTGGTAGGGCAATTCCTGGTGCAGCTTCTGATAGATCTTTTCGCGCGTGATCTCGGCAGCTAACTGCCGCATCGGCGCATCCGACATCTGGTCCTCGGGATAGAGGAACGGACCCGGCGGCACCATCTCGGCGAGCGTCGTGCGGATGTCGTCGACTCCGTCGCCCGAGATCGCCGCGATCATGAAGGTCTTCGCGAACGCCATGCGCTCGTTTGCCGCCTGCGCCAGCGCAAGCAGCTTCTCGCGCTGGACCAGGTCGACCTTGTTGATGACCAGGATCTTCTCGTGCTTGACGCTCGCGGCCTTGGCGAGGATCGCCTCGGCCTCCTCGTCCAGGCCGGCCTTGGCATCGAGCAGCACGCAGACCAGATCGGCGTCATGCGCGCCGCTCCAGGCGGTCGACACCATGGCCCGATCGAGCCGCCGCTTCGGCGAGAAGATGCCGGGCGTATCGACCAGAATTATTTGCGCATTGTCCTCGATGACGATGCCGCGGATCAGCGCCCGCGTCGTCTGCACCTTGCGCGAGACGATCGTGACCTTGGCGCCGACCAGCGCATTGACCAGGGTCGACTTGCCGACATTGGGGGCGCCGATCAGCGCCACGAAGCCGCAGCGTGTGGCGGCGGGCGCCTCGCCGCTTGTTTCAGCCGTCATTGCCACCGCCAACGCCTTCGCGTTCGATCATGACGGAGGCCGCGACCTTCTCCGCCGCGCGCTTGCTGCCGCCGATGCCTTCCGCCGATGCCAGCCCCGGCAGATCCACGGCGACGCGGAACTGCGGATCGTGATGCGGCCCGGTGCGCTCGACCTCGCGATAGACCGGCGTCGGCAAGCCCTTCCCCTGCGCCCATTCCTGGAGCACGGTCTTGGGGTCGCGCAGCGGCCGCCGGGGCTTGTGCATGCGCTCGGTCCAGTTGCGCTTGACGAACTCGGCCGCGGCCGCATGCCCGCCGTCGAGATAGATGGCTCCGATCACGGCTTCGCAGATGTCGCCGAGCACGGACTTGCGCAGCCGCGCGTCCGCGGCGGGACCGACGCTGCCGAGCTTGATGTCCTCGACGAGGCCCAGCAACTTCGCAACGTCGGCGCAGCTCTCCTTGCGCACGAGCTCGGCGAGACGCTTGGACAGCTCGCCTTCATCCGCACTCGGAAAGGCGTGATAGAGCATGTCGGAGACGACGAGCCCGAGCACGTGGTCGCCCAGAAATTCAAGCCGCTGGTAGCTGTCGCCGCGCTTGCGTCCCGACTTGAGCGCGGACACGTGCGTGATCGCCTGGATCAGCAGGTTCGGATCGGCAAAATTGTGCCCGATGCGCGCCTCGAGCGCCGCATTCGCGCCCTTGGCCTTGCCGCTCCTCGCCCGCTTCTTCTTTGCAGGAGCTTTGGGAGCAGCTTCGGCGTCAGGGCTCGCAGCGGCCTCGATCGGTTGAATTGCGATGTCCTTGGCTTCGTCTTTCATCGGACGATTTTGAACATTCGGTTCCAGCGCACCGCCCAGGGCCAACGCCAGAACATCCAGGCGTGCTCGCCTTCGGCGATGGAGAAGAAGATCATCTGGGCACGGCCGATCAGGTTCTCCTGCGGCACGTAGCCCACCGCCGACTGCACGCGGCTGTCGGTCGAATTGTCACGGTTGTCGCCCATCATGAAGAAATGGCCGGCCGGCACCGTGTAGACGTTGGTGTTATCGTAGAAGCCGTTGTCGACGCAATCGAGCGTCTCATAGGTGACGCCGTTCGGCAGCGTCTCCTTCCAGCGCTTCACCCGCGCGGTGGCGTCCGACGAGCCGCAGGGGTCTTCGCCGACGAAGTCGCTCAAGCGTTCGCGCTGCACCGGCACGTCGTTGATGTAGAGCAGCCCCTCCCTCATCTGGACGCGGTCGCCGGGCAGCCCTATCACGCGCTTGATGTAGTCGGTGGTGTCGTCCTTCGGCAGGCGGAACACGACGATGTCGCCGCGGTTCGGGTCCGAGCCGAAGACGCGTCCCGAGAACAGCGGCGGCGAGAACGGGATCGAGTAATGGCTATAGCCGTAGGAATATTTCGACACGAACAGGTAGTCGCCGACCAGCAGCGTCGCCTTCATCGAGCCGGAGGGAATGTTGAACGGCTGGAACAGGAAGGTGCGGATCACCAGCGCGATCAGGAGAGCGTGGATGACGACCCGGACGGTTTCGCCGACGCCGCTCTCAGATTTGGTTCCTGAAGTCACGCTCATTGCTTTCCCAATTCCGGTCCCGCGGTCACGGAACGCCCGTTCCCGCGCATAGCCCCGTCGCTTTGCGGCGTAAGGAGATTGTCCTGATTCTGATAGTGAGGGCGAATTCCGGCGTAAAGCTGAATTCGCCCCGGGCTGACATTGCGCCGGCGAACTTTTAGACGGTTGTCGCCAACCACGCAATGAAGGGTCGCATCAACAATATATAAGATATTGAATTTGTTATATTATTTTAATTTCAGGGCTGGCAGATCAAGGTTTCGCCAGCGGTATGGCGGAAATGATGACGAAGGCCTGGGCGAGCGGCCAGTCGTCGGTGATCGAAAGGTCGATCCGCGCCTCGAAGCCCTCCGGCGTCAGCGCCTTCAGCCGGGCCAGCGCCCCGCCGGTCAATTGCATGGTCGGCCGCCCCCCGGGCAGGTTGACCACCCCCATGTCGCGCCACCAGACGCCGCTCCGGATGCCGGTCCCGAGCGCCTTGGAGCAGGCCTCCTTGGCGGCGAACCGTTTGGCATAGGTCGCGACCACCATCTTCTCGTTCTTGGCGCGGCGCTCCGCCTTGGCGCGCTCGGCCTCGGTGAAGATGCGGTCGAGGAAGCGTTCGCCATGGCGCTCGATCACATTGGCGACGCGGGTGATGTCGATCAGGTCGGAGCCGATGCCAATGATCATGCCTTGCTCCGGCCGCGGTCCATTGCGGCGCGCATGCTGCGCACCGTTTCGGCAAGGCCGACGAACAGCGCCTCGCCCATCATGTAATAGCCGATGTTCAGCTCGACGATCTCGGGCAGCGCCGAGATCTTCTCCGCCGTCACATAATCGAGCCCGTGACCGGCATGGACCTCGAGGCCCGCGGCGCGCGCCAGCCTGGCGCCGGCCACGATGCGCTGCCATTCGGCCTCGGCCTTGTCGGTGTGCCCGTCGACCACGGCGTCGCACCACCCTCCGGTGTGGATCTCGATCACCGGCGCGCGCAGCCGCGCCGCCATCTCGATCTGCGCGGGGTCGGCGGCGATGAACAGCGACACGCGGATGTTGGCGTCGTTCAGCCGCGCGATGAAAGGCGCGAGCGCATTGTGCTGTCCGACCACATCGAGCCCGCCTTCGGTCGTCACCTCCTGGCGGCGCTCCGGCACCAGGCACACCGCATGCGGCCTGGTGGCGAGCGAGATGCGCAACATGTCGTCGGTCGCCGCCATCTCGAAGTTCAGAGGCTTGGAGATTTCCGCCTTCAGCCGTGCCATGTCCTCGTCGCGGATATGCCGGCGGTCTTCGCGCAAATGTGCGGTGATGCCGTCGGCGCCGGCCTCGATCGCCAGCAAAGCAGCGCGCACCGGATCGGGATTGCGGCCGCCGCGCGCGTTACGCAGGGTCGCGACATGGTCGACATTGACGCCGAGGCGAAGCGGAGGAACGGGCATAGCAAGACTCACAAAGGTGACATTACTCAGCTCGTCAGGCGCGGGCTTGACCCGCGCATCCATCCTCTTCGAGGAGATGGGTTGCCGGGTCCCGGCTCCGCGAGGTCTTCGCCGGGCCTTCAGTATCGGGCCGGCGAAGCTTTACGCGTAGACGGCAAGCCCGGCAACGACGAGCTTCATCCATTAACACGTTCGACGCGGGCGACGACCGCCTTCGCGCGCAACTGGGCTATGATCGCGCTCAGGTGCTTCAGGTCATAGACCTCGAGATCGATGGTCGTCTCGGTGAAGTCCGGCGAGCGGCGCTGCATGCTGATATTGTCGATATTGCCGTCGTGCTCGGCGATCACGGTCGCGATCTGTGCGAGCGCGCCGGGCTCGTTGACGTTCTCGACCTTGATACGGGCCGGGAAGCGCTGCGGCGTGGTGTCCTCGATGTCCCAGCGCACGTCGAGCCAGCGCTCCGGCTCCTCCTCGAAATCCTTCAGGGCCGACGCCTGGATCGGATAGATGGTGATGCCCTCGCCCGGGGTGACGATGCCGACGATGCGGTCGCCGGGCACGGCCCCGCCGTTCGGCGCGAACTTCACCGGCAGGTCGGAATTGATGCCGCGGATCGGGATCGCAGCCGGGGGACGTGGCGTCGTCCCTGGCACCACGGTCTCCTTGAGCTTGGCGGCCAGCCCCTTCTTGGCGTAGCGCCCGACCCGCTCTTCCTTGTAGTCGGGATACATGGCCCGCGCGACGTCGGAGGCCTTGATCTCGCCGCGGCCGACCGCCGCCATCACGTCCTCGATCGAGGAGCGGGCAAGGCGCGGCAGCGCGCCCTTCAGCTTGTCGTCGGCGTAGTCGATCTTGGCACGCTCGAACAGGCGCTCGACGATACGCCGGCCGAGGCCAGCATACTGGTCGCGCACCGCGGTGCGGGTGGCGCGCCGGATCGCCGCGCGCGCCTTGCCGGTGACGGCAAGCGATTCCCAGGCCGACGGCGGCGCCGATTGCGCCTCCGAGGTCAGCACCTCGACCTCGTCGCCGTTCTGAAGCTCCGAGGACAGCGGCGCGAACTTGCCGTTGATCTTGCAGCCGACCGCGCTGTTGCCGACGTCGGTGTGAACGGCATAGGCGAAGTCGATCACGTTGGCATGGCGCGGCAACGCGATCAGCTTGCCCTTCGGGGTGAAGCAGAACACCTGGTCGTGGAACAATTCGAGCTTGGTGTGCTCGAGGAATTCCTCGGGGTTGGCGCTCTCGGACAGGATGCCGACGGTGTGACGCAGCCAGGCAAAGGCGTTGGACTCGCGCTTCAGGAATTCGGTCGGCGAGCCGGCATCCTCCTTGTAGAAGACGTGCGCGGCGATGCCGCGCTCGGCGATCTGGTCCATCTCCTCGGTGCGGATCTGGAGCTCGACGCGCTGGTTGCCGGGGCCGATGACCGTCGTGTGGATCGAACGATAATCGTTCTGCTTGGGCGTCGAGATGTAGTCCTTGAAGCGGCCGGGCACGACCGGCCAGGTGGTGTGGACGATACCGAGCGCGCGGTAGCAGGCCTGGACGTCGTTCACCACGACGCGGAAGCCGAAGATGTCGGACAATTGCTCGAAGCCGACCGACTTGCGCTCCATCTTGGTCCAGATCGAAAACGGCTTCTTGCGGCGACCGTAGACCCGCGCGCCAAGGCCCCTGTGGCGCAGATTGTTGGAGAGCTGAGCCTCGATCTCACCGATCAAATTGCGGTTGCGCTCGGCCAGTGCATCGAGCCGCTGCATCACCACGTTGTAGGCTTCTGGATCGAGCGTGCGGAAGGACAGGTCCTCCAGCTCCTCACGCATCTCCTGCATACCCATGCGGCCCGCGAGCGGCGCGTAGATGTCGAGCGTTTCCTCGGCGATCCGGCGCCGCGATGCCGGCGGCACGAATTCCAGCGTGCGCATGTTGTGCAGGCGGTCGGCGAGCTTGACCAGCAGGACGCGAACGTCGTCGGCGATCGCCAGCAGGAGCTTGCGCAGGTTCTCGGCCTGCTTGGCCTCGCGCGACACCAGCTCCAGCCGCTTCAGCTTGGTCAGGCCCTCGACCAGCGCGCCGATCTCGGAGCCGAAGATCTGGTCGATCTCGGCGCGCGTTGCCTCGGTGTCCTCGATCGTATCGTGCAGCAGCGCCGCGACGATGGTGGCGTCGTCGAGCTTCAGGTCGGTAAGGATCGCCGCCACTTCGAGTGGGTGAGAGAAGTACGGATCTCCCGAGGCGCGGGTCTGCGAACCGTGCGCCTTCATCGCGTAGACGTAGGCGCGGTTCAGCAGGTCTTCGTTGGTGTTCGGGTTATAGGACCTGACGCGCTCGACGAGGTCATACTGCCGCATCATCCGCGCCCGCGGCTTCGCGGGCCGCGCCGCTGTCGGCGCAGTCGGGGCTACGGCGACCGAATCGGTCGCTGCCTCCATCTGCGTAAATCTGCGACGCCGATACACCATGCCTTCCTGCCTTCAAACGGACCAGCGGAGGGCCCGTTGTATACATATCTTAACGCCGATCTCGCGCGCGTCCGACATAATCGGAAACAAGCTCTCGCAAGCACTTCGCGCGATGCTATGGTAACCACGAAAAGGTCAACAAAAGCAAAGGCCCGAACGCGGGTTCGGGCCTTTGATGAAATCAAAATTTCGTCGGCGCGGCGCCGGGACGATTACTCGTCCTCCTCGGGCTGCTCCTCCGGCGGCGCAAGGCCCTCGAGGCCCTTCAGGAGCTCCTCTTCCGTCATGCGTTCGACAGCAACCTCGGTATCGTCGGCATCGACGCTGGCGCCAGCGGAACCGATCAAAGGCACGGTATCGGGCTCAGGCTCGTCCACCTCGACGAATTTCTGGAGGGAGTGGACCAGCTCCTCGCGCAGATCCTCCGGCGAGATGGTCTGGTCGGCAATTTCGCGCAAAGAGACAACAGGGTTCTTGTCGTTATCCCGGTCAACCGTTAGTTGTGAACCGGACGAAATCATGCGGGCGCGGTGGGCGGCCAGCAGGACGAGGTCAAACCGGTTATCGACCTTGTCGATGCAATCTTCTACGGTGACGCGAGCCATTGGACTGTCGCTCCGCTCTTGGGTGTGTCAAAACATGTGGATGATGCGCGCTAGTTATAGAGGCCGGGACGGTTTCGCAAGATCATTTTGTGATTTGGCCTCGCCAAACGCCTCTGATAACCCCAAATTGGGGTTAGAATCGGCGTTTCCCGGGTCGCCAAGGAGGGCGGCGCCGGACGGGCCGACCGCCATAACTATACCTTGGTTTGCCCCGACTTCTCCGGATTTACTGTTTCGACGGGTTTTGGCAGCCTCTTGATCTGCGCGGATTGCTGCCGTCGCGCCAACAATAAACGATTGAACACGAACACTACGCGAGCAACTGAATGTCACTTTCTCCGACCAACAAGATCGCGCTCTTCATCGACGGGGCCAATCTGTACGCGACGGCAAAAACGCTGGGTTTCGATATCGATTACAAGCGCCTGCTGAAGGAATTTCAGAGCCGCGGGACACTGCTGCGGGCGTTCTACTACACCGCCATCATCGAGGATCAGGAATACTCCTCGATACGTCCGCTGATCGACTGGCTCGACTACAACGGCTACACCGTCGTCACCAAGGCGACGAAAGAATTCATCGACGCCAGCGGCCGCCGCAAGGTCAAGGGCAACATGGATATCGAGCTCGCGGTGGACGCCATGGAGCTCGCCGAGCACATCGACCAGATGGTGCTGTTCTCCGGTGACGGCGATTTCCGCTCTCTGGTCGAGGCCGTGCAGCGCCGCGGCGTGCGCGTCACCGTCATCTCCACCATCGCCAGCCAGCCGCCGATGATCGCAGACGAGCTGCGCCGCCAGGCCGACGTCTTCACCGACCTCGTCGAGCTCCAGTCCAAGCTGGGCCGCGACCCGTCCGAACGCCCGGCTCCACGCGAGCGTGGCGACCGCGAAGCACGTCATCACGCCCCGCAATTCCTCCAGCGCGCGACCACGATGGCGCCGAGGGGCGATGACGACTTCGACGAGTGAAGCGGCCCGGTCAAGCCGCCAGGCCCCCACCGTCGTACCCGACCGTGACTGCCCGCTCTGTCCGCGTCTGGTCACCTTTCGCGAGGCGAACCGGACGCGTGAGCCGTCCTGGCACAACGCGCCGGTTGCGCCCTTCGGCGACGTCAAGGCGCGACTGCTGATCGTCGGTCTCGCACCGGGGATGCAGGGCGCCAACCGCACGGGTCGCCCGTTCACGGGCGACTATGCCGGCGACCTGCTCTACGCAACGCTGATCGAGTACGGTTTTGCCAAGGGGACCTATCAGGCACGGCCCGATGACGGCCTGAAGCTGGTCGACTGCCGGATCGCCAATGCGGTGCATTGCGTGCCGCCGCAGAACAAGCCGTTGCCGGCAGAGATCAACACCTGCCGCCGCTTCCTCGCCGCGAACCTCGAGACGATGCCGAACTTGCGCGCCATCGTCGCGCTGGGACGGATTGCGCACGATACCGTGCTCAAGCCGCTGGGCCTGAAGGGCGCGCAGGCGCCGTTCGGTCACGGCGCGGTGCACCAGGCGAGCGCGTTCAAGCTTTACGACAGCTATCACTGCTCCCGCTACAACACGAACACCGGCGTGCTCACGCCTGACATGTTCCGCGGCGTGTTCGCGAAGGTGAAGGCCGACCTCGATTAGAGCTTGACCGGATTGGCCTTCAGCCAGTCCAGCACGTCGCCTGCATTCCGATCTGGCGGAAACACCGGATAGAAAACGTGCGTGATCTTCGCGTCGTCGATGATCAGCGCAAGCCGCTTGATCAGCGTCAGCCCGACAACCTCCATCGTCGGCAGGTTGAGCGCGCGGGTCAGCTCGAGCTTCTCGTCCGACAGCACCGGGAACGGCAGATGCAGCCGCGAGGCCATTTCGGTCTGGTAGTCGTTGCTCTGGGTCGAGAGCCCGAACACGTGGGACGTGCCCGCCGCCTTCAGCTCGGCAAAGAGATCGCGGAACGCACAGGTCTGCGGCGTGCAGCCGCGCGCGCCGGGGATCATGTCCCAGTCGTCGACCAGCGCGATCTTGCCCGGCTCACCGGTGCGCGGATAGCCGAACACCACGATGCGGCCGCGGAGCGCCGACAGCGTCACTGACGTATCGTCGGTCGCGCGCAGGCTGACCGGCGGGATCGTCATGCCCTTCAGATGCGCCGCGCCGCCGTCGTCTATCGGCGCCGGGATCTTGCTCCAGTCGACCTCGAGCAGGTTTCTCTGGTTCATCGCCTCATCCCCTCGCCCGCATCAGCCGGCCCTTCTCCCGGCCCCAGTCGCGCTTCTTCTCGGACTCGCGCTTGTCGTGCAGCTTCTTGCCCTTGGCGATCGCGAGCTGAAGCTTCGCGCGACCGCGCTCGTTGAAGTAAAGCTTGAGCGGGATCAGCGTCATGCCTTCGCGATCTACCGCGCCGATGAGCTTGTTGATCTGCCTGCGGTGGAGGAGCAGCTTTCGCGGCCTTTTGGGCTCGTGGTTGAAGCGATTGCCCTGGAGATATTCGGGAATGGTGGCGTTGATCAGCCAGATCTCGCCGTTCTTCGAATCCGCGTAGGATTCGGCAATCGTGCTCTTGCCGCTACGGATCGACTTGACCTCAGTGCCGGTCAGCGCAATGCCGGCCTCGACCGTGTCCTCGATCGCATAGTTGAAGCGCGCCTTGCGATTTTCCGCCACGACCTTGATGGGGCGTTCGTTCTTGTCGGCCATCGTAGTAAAAAACCTGGCAGAAAAACCTGAGCAGGATGCGCGCGCACGCTAACAGTTTGGATGAGGCGCGCGCGTCAAGACTTCTTGAGAAGATCGCGGATCTCGGTCAGCAGCTCAACCTCGGCTGAAGGCTTCGGCGGAGCGGCAGGCGCCGCTTCCTCCTTGCGCTTCAAGGTGTTCATCGCACGGATCACCAGGAACAGCACGAAGGCAACGATGATGAAGTTGATCGTCAGCGTGAGGAAGCTGCCCCAAGCCAAGACGGCACCCTGCTTTTTCGCATCAGCCAAATTGGTGGCGGTGACCTTGCTCGACAACGGGGTGAAGTAGTTGGAGAAGTCGAGCCCGCCGGTGGCCGCGCCGATCATCGGCATGATCACGTCGCCGACCAGCGAATTGACGATGGCGCCAAAGGCCGCGCCGATGATGACGCCGACCGCGAGGTCCACGACATTGCCCTTCATGGCAAACTCGCGGAACTCCTTGAGCATCTGCATGCCCTTTTCCTCGACCTTGCTCATGAACCAATCCCCCCGGATGTTGACGTCAGTTGATCAGGCCCGCATGGACCATGGCGCTGCGTACCGCGACGCGGGTCGGCTCGGACACCGGCACCATCGGCAGCCGCAGCGTCTCGTCCAGCTTCCCGAGCAGGGACAGCGCATATTTGATCGGCGCCGGATTGCTCTCGATGAAGAGATTGTTGTGCAGCGGCATCAACTTGTCGTGCAACTTTAAGGCGGTTGCGTGGTCGCCCTTCTGCCAGGCGGTGTGGAATTCCGAGCACAGGCGTGGCGCGACGTTGGAGGTCACCGAGATGCAGCCATGGCCGCCATGCGCCATATAGCCGAGCACGGTCGCATCCTCGCCCGAGAGCTGGTTGAAATCCTCGCCCATCGCGGCGCGCTGCTGCGAGACCCGCACCATACTGGCGGTGGCGTCCTTGACGCCCGCGATGTTCTTCAAATCCCACAGCCGCTTCATCGTGTCGACCGACATGTCGATCACCGAGCGCGGCGGGATGTTGTAGATAATGATCGGAATTCCAATCGCATCGTTGATCGCCTTGAAGTGCTGGTAGAGCCCTTCCTGGGTCGGCTTGTTGTAGTAGGGCGTCACCACCAGCACGGCATTGGCGCCCGCCTTCTCGGCGTGCCGGGCGAGCTCGACGGCTTCTTTGGTGGAGTTGGAGCCGGCGCCGGCGATCACGGGCACCCGCCCCTTGGCCTCCTGGATGCACCATTCGACGACCTTCTTGTGCTCGTCGTGGCTGAGCGTCGGGCTCTCGCCGGTGGTGCCGACCGGAACCAGGCCGTGGGTGCCCTCGGCGATCTGCCAGTTGACCAGCGAGCGGAACGCGCCCTCGTCCAGCGAGCCGTTCTTGAACGGCGTGACCAACGCGGTAAACGACCCCCGGAACTTCGTCTTCGCTGCCATGGGCTTCCTCCGTACGCGTGCTGGCCTGAAAACAGGCCTCTTTCATATCGGGTCTAACGGGCCGGTAAAAGGCCCGGTCCAAGGTGACGCACCGTTTAGGCCGCGATTTTGCCGCGGTGATGGTCCAAACACGGCCGCGGTAAGCAGCTGTTGGTATTTTGTCCGCATATTCAATCAAATACAGCTAGGTCTTGAGCCATTTGACTGATTCGGGGCGACGAACCGCCGTGACCTCCTTTCCGCGTGCCGCATGGCGATTTGTCGGTCTGGCCGCGTGCCTGATGGCCGGCCTGTCGATCGGCTGCGTCGCCTTGGCCAAGTCCAACGAGACGACGACCGAGGACACTGCGAACGGAACCGCAAAGCCAGCCGCCAAATCAGCCACCAAGCAATCCGCTAAAGACGCGGCGAAGGGAGCTGTCAAAGGATCGGCCAAGGAAGCAGGCAAAGAAGCAGCCAAGAGCACCAGCAAGGCAGCTGCTCCCGCCTCCACTAAGGACGCTGCGAAAAAACCTGCCGCCAAAGATGCCGCGAAGGACAAGCCGAAACCCGCAGCTGCGGCCGCCACTCCAAAATCACGACCGGCCGCCAACGCGTCGCCTCCCCAGGCTGCACCGGCCGTGACGGCCACCGTCAGACCGTCCGCCTCGGCCCCCGCCTCCGCCAGACCGGTCGCAACGCCAGTGCTGGCGCCTGCGACACGCCAGCACGCTGCACCGCGCAAGCCGGTCACGCCGGCCGCAGTTGCTGCGACCTCGTCGACGTCGCAAGCCGATAAGGACACGCTGGAGAACGTCATCGAGCTCGTGCGCAAGCGGAAGCCGGGCGACGCCACCAGTTACGCGGATTCGATTTCCGATCCCGTCGCACGAAAGCTAGCGGAATGGATCATCCTGCGCAGCGACGACAATGGCGCAAGCGTGGAACGCTACCGCGCCTTCATCAGCGCCAATCCGAGCTGGCCGTCGCAAACCTTCCTGCGCCGCCGCCTCGAAGCCGCGATCTGGGACGACCGGCGCGAGGACCAGGTCGCCTGGTCGTGGTTCGAGAACGAATCCCCGGTCTCCGCCAAGGGCCGCTTCTCGCTCGCCAGGGCGATGCTGGCGCGCGGCGATCGCGCCAACGCCGAGCGGCTCGTGCGCGAAGCCTGGCGCAGCGACCCGATGTCGGAGGAGACTGAGAACAACGCGCTCGACCAGTTCGGCGCGCTGCTCACGCCGGGCGACCAGAAGGCGCGGATGGACACGCTGCTCTACGGCAGCGAGCACGAGGCCGCGCTGCGCGCCGCCAAGCGGCTCGGCGCCGGCTACGTGGCGCTCGCCAAGGCGCGCATCGCCTCCTACAAGAAGGCGCCGAACACGCGCGCCTTGCTCGAAGCCGTGCCGCATGAACTGCACGGCGATCCCGGCTTCATCTTCAGCAAGATCCAGCTCCTGCGCCGCGAGGAGAAGTTCGCGGAAGCCGCGCAACTGATGCTGTCGGCGCCGAAGGATCCGAACCGGCTCTACAATCTCGACGAATGGTGGATCGAGCGGCGCCTGATCTCGCGCAAGATGATCGACACCGAGGAATTCCGAAGCGCCTATCTGATCGCGCGCGACGCGGCCCTGCCCTCGCGCGACATCTACAAGACCGAGCAGGAATTCACCGCGGGCTGGATCGCGCTGCGCTTCCTCAATGATCCCGCGGCCGCCGCGCAGCACTTTGCCCGCATTGGCGTCGGCAGCGTCAACCCGACCACGCTGGCGCGCGCCGGCTATTGGCAGGGCCGCGCGGCGGAAGCCATGGGCCGCCAGCAGGAAGCGCGCAACGCCTTTGCACGCGCGGCCGAGCAGTCGACGAGCTACTATGGCCAGCTTGCGCGGGCAAAGCTCGGCCTGCCGCAGATCGAGCTCAACAGCGCGCCGCGCGGCCGCGGCGCCGAGCGGCTGGAGATCGTGCGCGCCGCGCAACTGCTCTACGAGCTCGACGAGCGCGATATCGCGATCCCGATGCTGGCCGACATGGGCGAGAACGGCGATCCCGAGGCGCTTGCCGGCCTCGGCGAGCTGACCCAGCGCTACAGCGATGCCCGCGGCATGCTGCTGGTCGGCAAGGCCGCGCTCAACCGCGGGCTGCCCTTCGACTTCTACGCCTATCCGGTCAACGGCATCCCGCAATTCACCCAGATCGGGCCCGAGGTCGAGCGCAGCATCGTCTACGCGATCGCGCGGCAGGAAAGCGCGTTCAATCCGGCGGTGGTGTCGCCGGCGCAGGCCTACGGGCTGATGCAGGTGACGCCGGACGCTGCGCGCTACGTCTGCAAGCGGCACGGCGCGACCTACGACCTGTCACGGCTGAAGAACGATTCGGTCTACAACGCCACGCTCGGCGCAGCCGAGCTCGGCGGCCTGCTCGAGGACTACCGCGGCTCCTACATCATGACCTTCGCCGCCTACAACGCCGGCCGCGGCAGCGTGAAGAAATGGGTCGACCGCTACGGCGATCCGCGCGAATCCAAGATCGACGCGGTGGACTGGGTCGAGCTGATCCCGTTCTCCGAAACGCGCAACTACGTGCAGCGCATCATGGAGAACCTGCAAGTCTATCGTGCGCGCTTTGGCGGCGGCACGCGGCTGCAAATCGATGCCGACCTGCGCCGGGGCTCAGCCGGCAGCGTGGAATAGTCGCTCGGCGTTACGGTCGACTTCGACCGTCACCACATCCTGGTTGCAGCCGGCCTGCCGGCGGGAGCGCGGACAGCGCCCGTTGTCATCGGCTCGGACCAGTAGGGGTTGGTCATGCACATGGCCGACAATCCCGCCGCAGACGCCTTGCAGGCCTCCCAGGACGGATAATTGCAGTACATGGTGCTGCTGCCACCCCACTCCCATTTCTGGAGGCAGACGGGATAACGAGGGTCGTAGCGCTGAGCCAACGCCGGCGCAGAAGCCATGATCGCGGCGCCAGCGACGGTCGCCGCAGCGAGCGCACCAACCATCGCTTTGGTTCGAATTGTCAAACTGCTGTACATGTTCGGAGACTCCAGTGCCGCTCTCGATGGGAAAGAGCCGGCTCTTTTGACACAATATACGCCGCCACGAGCGCAAAGAAAAACCCACGTGGGTTCCTTGCGGTGGTGTGCGCGTTGTCGTTGTAGCGCAGCGCGTCGAGGAAAAGACCTTCCGGCCGGCGTCTCGCCAGATGATCGGCCGTCGAAGCGACGCGCGTCGCAAAGACCAGACGTTTGGGGTCAACACCGCTCGCTTCGGCCTCTCGTCTCAAATTGTTTTGTGCGACCTCATTGGCAGCAGAGAGCCAGAGAACAGATCCCTCGACTTTCTTCAGAATACGAATCCAGCTCTGAAATGTCGCTGGATTAAGCTTGTAGGCATTCCCTCAGCACCTGCATATGAGCCCATACAGGTCGTCGCGGCTCGAGCTAACGACCAACACTTCAGCCTCCGTTCGACCGGCCGGAGCGTGTAGCGACCAAAAAGCAAAATCCCCGGCGGTTTCCCGCCGGGGATCCTGTTACATCCGTCGTTAGACGGACGATATCAGAAGTTACGCTGAGCGCGGAGGAGCAGGGCCAGCGAGTTCTGGTCCTTCAGCTCGTACACAGCTGCCGGCTTGGCGGTTGCAGCAAAGGCCGGGAGCGCAATCGTGCCCGAGTACTTCTGGTCCAGATGCGACCAGCTCAGGTCCGCCGTGAACGCCAGGTTCTTGACCGGGGTCCACACGGTGTTGACACCGATCACACCGAAGTTGAAGTCAGGGTTGCAGGTCGCAGTGGTACCGAACGCGGCGACGAAGTTGCCGCAAATCAGCGACTTGCCCGTATTGCCGTACTGCGCTGCGCCGTAGCCACCATAGATGGCGCTCGCCCAGTTCGGGTTCCAGTTGTGGGTATAGCCGCCACGGAAGCCCCAGGTCTTGACGGTATCGATGCCGGTACCGAGACCGAAGACGCCGTCAGCAAGAGCGGCGATACCGATGCTCTGGTAAGCAATGCTACTACCGCCGTACATGAAGAAGGTCTGCGGGAACAAGCTCTGGAAGTTGTAGCGAGTCGCGCCATCCGTGTAGACGGCCTGCAAGTTGATCGAGTCGCCAGGTCCGGTCGGGATGTTCTTGATCGACAACGAACCCTGAACCGCCCAGCCCCACTTGTCACCCGGATGGCCGGTGACTTCCGTGGTGCCATAGTAGCCAGGGTGCATGTTATGTCCAACAACCGACAACTGGGCCAGACCCCAGGCCTGGTCGACGCGGATCGCACCGACGAGATCGGGAACGCGCGTTCCACCCCAATCGTTGACACCGTAGGCGCCAGTCGTGAACCCATTGCCGAAAGCAGTAATAATAGCAGCAGGCGTCCCCGCGCCAAATGTGGTGTTAAAGAGGTTCGACTCGCCACCTGCCGACGTCGTTTCATCCTGCAACGCCACCGAAGCGGTGATGCCCTGACCGAAATCAGCCGTATAAGCGACCTGGTTCACACCGGTGACGTGGTTGGAACCGCCGGGCAGCGTATCGGGACCGCCAGCCGGATAGCTCTGCCACGGAGCGTCGAAGATCGAGACCGTGCGGCCGAAGGTGAAGCCAGCGAACTGGATGAACGCATGGTAGAGGCCGAGCGAGGCCGAACCGGTCGAGAACAGCGACGGGCTGCTGCCGGTGACCGAGGTCGTATCCCAGGTGAAGACCATATCGGCGTAGGTGCGAACCACGCCATACTCGGTCGCCGTGCGGGTATCGATCGTGAGATCCATACGGGCGCGGCTGCCCCAGTAGTTGGTCAGACGGTTGTTCGAACCCTGGTTCACGCCTTGCCGGAAACCGTAGTCGCCGCCATTGACCCAGGCGTCGGCGCGAACGTAGCCGCCGAACTTGATACAGGTGTCAGTGCCCGGCATGTAGTAGAATCCGGCACCGTACAGGGAGCAGATCTTCACGTATTCGACCGCCTTGGCCTTTACGGGGAGATCGGCTGCCTGCGCTCCGCCAACGGCGATCAGACCCGCCGCTGAACCGAGCAAAAGGCTCTTAACCAACTTCATGTTAAACCTCCAAGTTTTGCTCTATAGGGAAGGTTCCGGATCCGCTGGGTGATGACACCCTAAGGTTGGTTCCCTTGTCCCTCTAACTCACCGCTTAGTCGCTTCGCGCCTTCGGACACACCCGCATGAACGCGAGGGACTTAAGCGAACCACCTAAAACGGGACGACCTCGGGATGCCCCCCTCCGTCGCCCGGTCACAATTACCGAACGTCCTTGCACACACAACAAAAGAACGCTCCGAACCGGCCCTAGAAAGCGTGTTTTCCAACGGGTGTTGCACAAATAGCACGCAGATGTGATCGCGGCGTGTCTGTAAGTATTTGTTTTCCATATTCTTTTTCGAAGCGGTTCCGAATGCTGCCCAAGTTCGCGCCTTGAGGCGGCGGGGAGCGCTCGCTCGCTGTGACGTCCTTGCGGCGCGCTCGAATCGAAGAATCGGCAAGCGACTCGGAAACGATGCCGGTGATCTCGTCACCGCGTCGTTCGACCACAGGGCGCACCGGCTTTCGCGAACGCGACGCCGATCGCCCGTCCCGCCAAGGACAGAGTCTATTTCCCGCGACGGGCGAACTGCCGCAGGCCGAACTCGTCTGGACTCTATATTGTGCGGGGATTGGAAGCGGCGCGCCGGACTTCACAGCTGGCGGAGACGGAGGGATTCGAACCCTCGATAGGCCTTTACAAGCCTATAACGGTTTAGCAAACCGCCGCCTTCAGCCACTCGGCCACGTCTCCGGCTTTGCCGGGTATGCCCGACCCCGCGGCGAGCCGCAAGCGGCAGAATTGAGGCTAGCGGGTTTCTTTGCACATGAAAGCGGAGCGCCGGCCGGCCGTCGTCACGGCCGCACAGCGGATCGCCATCGCGTCAGTTGGCCGGCGTCAATTTTGTCGCACGCAAAATCTCGGCACGAGCGCGATAGTTTCGTGCCTTACGCGCGAGAGGCGCGGCCGTTGTTCTCTCCAGCAAAGGCGACTAGAGTTTTTGCACCTTTTCGCCAAAGCACAGACCCGTCATCGGGGTCGAGAAACCCAATCACATGTCGCAGCAAAGCCGCAACAAGGGAGCTTCGGCCCCCTCCTCACTCCATCCGTCGGCTATACTGGACCAGGCAATCGCGGCGCACCGTGCGGGCAATCGGTCGGATGCGGAACGGGCCTACACAACCATCCTGAGGGGAAGCAGGACGCATCCAGTCGCACTCCACATGCTGGGGCTGTTGCACGCCGAGCGCGGCAATTTCGCGGACGCCGAGCCATTGCTCAAGAAGGCCGCCCGCGTCGATCCCGGCAATCCCGAAGTTCTTTTCAACTATGCCAACGTGCTGCGCGCATTGAACAAGACGGACGATGCGCTCGGTTGGCTTGCGAAAGCGATTACCCTGTCGCCGAACTTCGCCGATGCGCATCTCAATCGCGGAGCGATCCTGATGGCTCGGAAGGAGTTTCATGGCGCCATCGCGGAATTTGATCGCGCGATTGCGATCGCACCGTCGAGCGCAGCGTTCGCAAACCGAGGCAGTGCGTTTCACCAGCTCGGTCAGCTCGACGACGCGCATGACAGCTACCAACGTGCCGTCGAACTTGCACCGTCGAATCCACAACACCATTTCGTCTTGTCTGAAGTCCTGACCCAAATGGGTCGACACGACGAGGCAATCGGAGCGCTCGAAAGAACGGTCGCTTTGAACAAGGCCTTCCCGTTCGCGTTGAGCAAGCTCGTTGGTTCCAGGCGGCAGCGTGCCGACTGGCGCAGTTTCGAAGTTGAACAGGCCGCCCTGGACGAGGCTGTCGAATCCGGCGTGGCCGTCGACCCCTTGACCTTCTTTCATGCGTCGTCGTCGCCCGCACACCAATTGACCTGTGCGAGGACGTATGTCGCCGAGGTCGCCCCGGAACGAGCTGCGGCGATCCCCGGAACGCCGTCACCGGCTTCCCGGCTGCGGGTTGCGTACCTGTCTGCCGATTTTCGCCGTCACGCCACCGCGCATTTGACGGCCGGACTTTTCGAGGAGCACGACCGCGCGCGCTTCGACGTCAGCGCCATCTCCTATGGACCGGATGACCGCAGCGAGATGCGCGACCGCCTGAAGGCAGCGTTCGAACGCTTTGAAGACGTCAGCCATCTCACCGACGAGGATGTGGTCAAGCTGATACGCCAGCTCGATATCCAGGTCCTCGTCGATCTGGGAGGCTTCACCGCCTTTGCGCGGCCGAAAATCCTTGCGCGCCGGGCGGCTCCCATCCAGGTCAACTATCTCGGCTTTCCCGGCACGATGGGCGCGTCATATATCGACTACGTCATGGCCGACCGGATCGTCATCCCCGAAGGAGAGCAGAAGTACTACGCCGAGAAGGTGATCTATCTCCCCGACAGCTATCAGGCGACCGACGGGAGGCGACCGCCCCTGCCAAATGGTCCGACCCGGAGCGACGTCGGACTGGCGGACGATGCATTCGTCTACTGCGCGTTCAACAGAACGTCCAAGATCACGCCCCCGCTGTTCGATGCCTGGATGAGGCTGCTGACCAAGACCGCCGGCAGCGTCCTTTGGCTGCTTGATGGGGACCCGGTCGCCAGGGAGAACCTGAAGCGTGAAGCCGTCGCACGCGGCATCGCCGCCGAGAGGATCGTGTTCGCCCCACACGTCCCTACCGACGAACACTTGGCGCGCCACCAGCTCGCCGATCTGTTTCTGGACACACTGCCTTACAACGCCCACACCACGGCCAGCGACGCTCTTTGGGCTGGCTTGCCGGTCCTGACCTGCCTCGGCACCGCCTTTGCGGGACGCGTTGCAGCCAGCCTCCTGAATGCTGTCGGCCTTCCTGAGCTAGTGACGCGATCGCTGGACGAATATGAGAGTTTGGCGCTTCGGATCGCGCACGATTCCGAGCTTCGAACCGCCCTCAAGAGCAAGCTGGCGACGCATCGGTCCACCTGGCCTCTCTTCGATACTGTCGGCATGACGCGACACGTCGAAAAGGCCCTCGATGAAATGTGGCGCCGGCATTGCGCCGGCGAAGCGCCGGCCTCGTTTGCCGTCTAAATCTCATCACGAGGTCGCCTCGGACCGATCGCACCGATCGGCCAAAGCTCGTTTTCCTACGGCGGAGTGAACCGGTCAGTGCATGGTGACCCAGGCCCGCGCCTCACGCTGCGCGGCCGCGATCTCGGCATCCGACATCTGCGCCGCGACTTCCTGGCGATGGCAAATCGCATCCTTGCGGCCCTTCAACGCCGCGAGGTTGAACCATTTGTGCGCAGCAATGAGATCGACGAGGCCGGAGCGGCCGCTCGCCCAATACACGCCCCGCTCGAACAGCACGTCCGACAACGCGCTCGCGTCGATCGGCGTCGCGGTCTCCAGATCGAAAGTCCCCTGAAACATGTCGCATCCCCTTTATTGTTGTGCCGCCTCGTTCCCCCGAGCGCGGCTCCCGTCCAAACTGTTCAACTCGTCCCCACGCCGTTCTTGCCGGCTTGTTGAGGGCGATCTTGGCGGGCAAATTTGAATGGCAGTTTAAGTATCGCGATGAAGGGGACGTAAACGGAAGGCCACGGGGCGCGGCTGCGAAAATGCAAGAAGTCCTCGATTCACAAGCACTTGCGCGATTCGCTGGACGAGGCTGACAGCGCCGATTTTGGCAGAGTGATAACCATTGCGACGGGTACCAGAGGCGCTCGCATGATCCCGAGCGCCCTGTGGTCAGCTCGCTTCGCCGGGCTTCACCAGGCCATGACGCCAGGCGTCGGCGCGACAGTTATTTCACGGCGGCCACGCGCAGCATCGGCTGCGGCGTCTCGGATTCAAAAATTTTGGGAAATGAAAACGCCGGCGAGGATTCCGGCTACTCGAACGAGGGCGTCGGCGAACACGTCAGGACCAGATTTCATTTTGGCCGCAAGGCTACTCATGAAATTGCGGAGCCGATAAAGGCGAACCGCACCGAACGAAGAAAACTCGTTTCTTCTGCCGGACCGGACCTTGACGAGCTAGCTCGGCAAGGAAGGACGATCCGACCGTTGACCTGATGTCTCGCCGACACCCTCTATCGCCGATCAGAGCCCAGTTGACTGAGACCTGCCCTGCCGGAGGCAAACCAGATCGCAGAAGGCGCTGATGACGTGCCGGCCGTCAGAGAGGCCGGCGACTTCAAGAGCGAAGTTACTTCTTCTTCTTCGCGACCTTGCGGGTCTTCTTCGCAGTCTTCTTCACTGCGCTCTTCGCCTTCTTCGCCTTCTTCGCTTTCTTGGCCATGTTGCCCTCCGATGTGTGAGATGGCTTTAATCGCTGCGTGCATTCGGGGATCGAATGCACTTCATCCCGAATACACCAACACGGCGAAAAAAACATCTTCCCGCTTAAGGAAGTGTTGACGCACCAAAGCGCGCACGCACTCCGCGCTTCGTACACGCGCTCGACGAGTCGCTCGGTCGTCTATGCGAAAAGTGCCTGCCACATCGACGCCGGTGAAAGCATCGATTGCAGGAAAACCCTATGCTGCAAGCCCATTCCGCATTCATGCGTTGCGCGCGATCGACGCGTCGTCGCGCGTTGCGTCTGGTTCGAAGACACGCGAAGTGCGTTTCGCGGACTCTGAGTCGTGAATTTTGGCAACGAAAATATTTTCATGCTTAACGGCGCGATCGCTCGCCGGAGCGCGCCTGAAGCCGCCGCTTTCCGCGAATCGAAGACGGCGATTCGATTGGGCTCGGACGGTACGATCGAGGCGACGTTGATCTCGCCGCGTGCGCAAGACGGATGCGCGAAGGCAGGATTGCGGTGACGGCACGCGCCGTCACCGCAGCGTGGTCAGATGCCGAGCTTGGACTTGAGCAGGTCGTTGACGCTCTGCGGGTTGGCCTTGCCGCCGGACGCCTTCATCACCTGGCCGACGAACCAGCCGAGCGACTGCGGCTTGTCCTTGACCTGCGCGGCCTTGTCGGGATTGGCCGCGATGATGTCGTCGACCACCTTCTCGATCGCCGAGAGGTCGGTGACCTGCTTCATGCCGCGGCTTTCCACGAGCGCGCGCGGATCGCCGCCCTCCTGCCAGACGATCTCGAACAGGTCTTTTGCGATCTTGCCGGAGATCGTGCCCTCGCCGATCAGGTCGATGATCGCGGCAAGCTGCTCGGCGGTGACCGGAGAGCCCGTGATGTCCCGCCCTTCCTTGTTGAGGCGGCCGAACAGCTCGTTGATCACCCAGTTCGCCGCCATCTTGCCGTCGCGGCTGCGATTGGCGAGCCTGTCCAGCACGGTCTCGTAGAAGTCGGCGCTTTCGCGCTCGGCGACGAGCACGCTCGCATCATAGGCTGACAGGCCGAGGTCGGCGACGAAGCGGGTCTTCTTCTGATCCGGCAGCTCCGGCAGCTTTGCCCTCAGCTCGTCGACGAAGCTTTGGCTGAACTCCAGCGGCAGCAGATCGGGATCGGGGAAGTAGCGATAGTCGTGCGCCTCTTCCTTGGACCGCATCGAGCGCGTCTCGCCCTTGTTGGGATCGTAGAGGCGCGTCTCCTGGTCGATCGCACCGCCGTCCTCGAGGATCTCGATCTGACGCCGCGCTTCGTACTCGATCGCCTGCCCGATGAAGGTGATCGAGTTCATGTTCTTGATCTCGCAGCGGGTGCCGAGCGGCCCGCCTGGGCGGCGCACCGAGACGTTGACGTCGGCGCGCAAATTGCCCTTCTCCATGTCGCCGTCGCAGGTGCCGAGATAGCGCAGGATCGAGCGTAGCTTCGTCACATAGGCCTTGGCCTGCTCGGCGTCGCGGATGTCCGGTTTTGAGACGATCTCCATCAGCGCCACGCCGGAGCGGTTGAGGTCGACATGGGACATGGACGGCGACTGGTCGTGCAGCAACTTGCCGGCGTCCTGCTCCAGATGCAGCCGCTCGATGCCGACCGTGACGCTGCGGCCGCCGTCGAGCTCGACCAGCACCTCGCCTTCGCCGACGACCGGCGACTTGTACTGGCTGATCTGATAGCCCTGCGGCAGGTCGGGATAGAAATAGTTTTTCCGGTCGAACACCGAGCGCAGATTGATCCTCGCGTTCAGCCCGAGTCCGGTCCGGACAGCCTGCCTGACGCATTCCTCATTGATGACCGGCAGCATGCCCGGCATCGCCGCGTCGACCAGCGACACGTGCGTATTCGGCTCGCCGCCGAACTCAGTGGACGCGCCCGAGAAGAGCTTTGAGTTCGACGTCACCTGGGCGTGGATCTCCATGCCGATGACCATCTCCCAGTCGCCGGTGGCGCCTTTGAGAAGCTTGTGCGTGGCCGTGCTCATGTCTTGCTCCCGAGCAGCGTGGCAGCGATCCGCTCCCACTCCGCTTCCAATGAATCCTTTGCCGCGGGCTGACCCGCCTGGCGGTACCAGTAGCCGGCATTGCCGAGATCGCCTTCGACGCGGTGCAAGTATGCATGAACCCAGGCGGCGTCGCGGCCGTTGTCGTCCTGAACGATCCTGTGCGCCTGATCCCAGTCGCCCTTGGCGGCCCACCACAGGCCTTTGAGCGGCGCGCTCAAGTTCGGCGCGGGCGAAGCGCCGTCGAGGCTTGCGATGAACGCTGCCGCGTTCACCACCACCTCACGGGCGTGAAGCGCCCTGCCGCCTGCTCGATCACCTCGCCGAGCGAGAACAGCGTCTCCTCATCGAAGGGACGGCCGATCAGTTGCAGGCCGAGCGGCAGGCCTTGCGCGTCCTTGCCGGCGGGCACGGCGATGCCGGGCAGGCCCGCCATGTTCACGGTCACCGTGAAAATGTCGTTGAGGTACATCTCGACCGGATCGGCGCCGCCCTTCTCGCCGATGCCGAAGGCGGCCGACGGTGTCGCCGGCGTCAGGATCGCGTCGACGCCCTTCGCGAAGCAATCCTCGAAATCCTTCTTGATCAGCGTGCGGACTTTCTGCGCGCGCAGATAATAGGCGTCGTAATAGCCGGCCGAGAGCACGTAGGTGCCGATCATGACCCGGCGCTTCACCTCGGCGCCAAAGCCTTCGGCACGGCTGTTCTCGTACATCTCGATGATGTTCCTGCCCTGCTCGCGCAGGCCGTAACGCACGCCGTCATAGCGCGCGAGGTTGGACGAGGCTTCCGCCGGCGCCACGATGTAATAGGCCGGCAGCGCGTATTTGGTGTGCGGCAGCGACACCTCGACCAGCTCGGCGCCGGCGGCTTTCAGCCAGGCCGCACCCGCTTCCCAAAGCTTTTCGATCTCGGCCGGCATGCCGTCGAGGCGATATTCCCTGGGGATGCCGATCCTCATGCCCTTCACGGACTTGCCGATCGCGGCCTCGTAGTTCGGCACGGCGATGTCGACCGACGTCGTATCCTTCGGGTCGTGTCCGGCCATCGAGCGCAGCAGCATCGCGCAATCGCGCACGCTGCGCGCGATGGGACCGGCCTGATCGAGCGAGGAGGCAAAGGCGACGATGCCCCAGCGCGAGCAGCGTCCATAGGTCGGCTTGATGCCGACGGTCGCGGTGAAGGCTGCCGGCTGGCGGATCGAGCCGCCGGTATCGGTCGCGGTCGCGCCCATGCAGAGCAGCGCGGCGACAGCCGAGGCCGAGCCGCCGGACGAGCCGCCCGGCACCAGCGTCGTATTGGAGCCCTCGCGCCGCCAGGGATTGACGACCGGGCCGAAGCAGGAGGTCTCGTTCGACGAGCCCATCGCGAACTCGTCATTGTTCAGCTTGCCGAGGAGCACGGCACCATCGCGCCAGAGCTGCTTGGTCACGGTCGATTCATAGGGCGGCTTGAAGTCGCCGAGAATCTTCGAACACGCCGTCGTGCGGATGCCCTCCGTCGCGAACAGATCCTTGATGCCGAGCGGAATGCCGGCGAGCGGGCCGGCATCGCCCTTGGCGATCTTGCCATCAGCCTCGCGTGCCATGGCGCGCGCCTGGTCGGGCGTCTCCAGGACGAAGGCGTTGAGCGCGCGCGCGGCTTCCATCGCGCTCAAATGCGCGTCGGTCAGCTCGAGCGACGTGAACGTCTTGTCGGCGAGACCCTTGCGGGCCTCGGCGAGCGTCAGCGATGTCAAATCGGTCATTTATTGATCGGGCTACAGAAGAACGGAGACAGGGTCTTGTCGTTGGCCGGGTCGTCTTTCTTGGCAGCCGCCTTCGCGGCGGCCTCGATCTCGTCGAGCACGGCATTGACGGCGACATTGGGGTCGGCAGTCTTGCCCTGCCGCTCCATCGCGTCGAGATAGTTCATATAGGCCTGATAGGCCTTTTCATCGTCGCATAAGAGGCACATCGGACAGCGTCCTGAACTAGAGACTCACTCGACGACCTTCGGCACCAGGAAGAAGTGGCCTTCGGTCGCCGGCGCGTTGGCAACGATATCGTCGGCGATCTCGCCGTCATTGACGACGTCTTGACGCTTCTTCATCTCCATCGGGGTCACCGAGGTCATGGGATCGACGCCGTCGACATTAACCTCCGAGAGCTGCTCGACGAAGGCAAGCATGGCGTTGAGCTCGCCCTGGAGATGCGGAACCTCGTCGTCGGAAACCGCAATGCGCGCGAGATGCGCGATGCGGCGGACGGTAGCGGCGTCAACGGACATAATATAAGGCCTCGAACGGCAGAAATCCTGTTCTGCCGTATAGCAGAGGCCGGTTTTGCGCCGCAACCGGCGTGGGCGCATGATCCGGAAAAGTGCGCAGCGGTTTTCCGGAAAGATCATGCGCAAACAATAACCTAAAGCGCGATGATCCTATCGCGCCCTAGCCGGCCAGCGCTTTCAGGCGGGCCTGCGCGGATTTGGCCAGCTCCCGGGTCAATTCGGCCGCCGGCGCCTCGCGGCCCATGCCGATGGCCTGGCCAGCCCAGAGATTGGTGAAATCCACCCTGCCCTGCTTTTCGGCGGCCGCCTTCAGCGGCCCCAGCGCGGTCGCGGCATGGGGAAAGGGCGGCGCGTCCGGCGAAATCGGGCCGGCCTCGCGCATCAGGCGGTTCTGCACGCCGCGCGCGGGCCGGCCGGTCATCACATTGGTGATGACGGTGGAATCGTCCCGGGCTTCGGCGAGCGCCTTGCGGCCGCCGGCGCTGACCTTGGATTCCGGGCAGCGCAGATAGGCACTGCCGATCTGCACGCCGGCCGCACCGAGCGCGAAGGCGGCTGCTATGCCGCGCCCGTCCGCGATGCCGCCGGCGGCGATCACCGGCACCTTCACCGCATCGACGACCTGCGGCACCAGCGCGAAGGTGCCGGGCTGCTCGGCGATCTTGTCGGTCAGGAACATGCCGCGATGGCCGCCCGCCTCGGCGCCTTGCGCGATCACGGCATCGGCGCCGCGCTGCTCGAGCCAGACCGCTTCCTTCACGGTCGTGGCGGAGGAGATCACGATACAGCCGACCGCCTTGACGCGCTTGAGCAGCGCCGCCTCCGGCAGGCCGAAATGGAAGCTGATGACTTCCGGCTTCAGCTCCTCGACGACCTCGCAGAACGCCGCATCGAACGGCGCGCGGCTCGCGGCGCTGATCGGCGCCGCCGGATCGAGACCATGCTCCTTGTAGTAGCCCGTGAGCCGCTGCTTCCAGCGTGCTTCGGCTTCAGTCGTGAGCTCGATCGGCGTATGGCAGAAGAAGTTCATGCTCACCGGCGCAGAGACGCTCTGGCGGATGAGATTGACCTGCTCACGTGCCTTCTCCGCCGACAGCATCGCGCACGGCAGCGAGCCGAGCGCGCCACCTTTCGCCGCGGCGATCACCAGCTCCGCATCCATCACGCCCGCCATCGGCGCCAGCACGATCGGGAATTCGGTCTTGAAGAGATCGATCAGTCGACGGTCAGGCCACATGGTTGTTCTCTCGTGTTAGGCAGCAGAAGCGATAGAATTGCGCCGGCGGGCCAGCAACTGCTCCGCCTCCGTCGCGATCCGTTCGATGATCTCGGCGGCCGGCGGAATATCATGGATCAGGCCGACCGCCTCGCCGGCGATCACGGCGGTGACGTCGAAATTGCCGCTCGCCTTCGCGGCGGCATAGTCGGCCGCAACCTTGGCGACATTCTGCATCAATTCGACCTCGCGGCCCATCCAGCGCCGGGCGTGATCGTTGATCAGGCACCGTCCGGTAAACGGCGCCGGCCACACATTGTTGCGGGAGAGATCGAAAATGATGCCGCGTACGGTCGAGCCGCTCGTTGCATCACAGATGCGCCGCTTCGCCTCATCCGCGCCGTCCGCCTCCTGGCTCGCATAAAAGCGCGTGCCGAGCAGCACGCCGCTTGCCCCCAGCATCATCATGGCGGCGAGCCCGCGCCCGTCGGCGATGCCGCCGGCGGCGACAACCGGCACCCGCCCCGCCGCGAGATCGACAATCCCTGGCACGAGATCGACGGTGGTGCGGGATGCACCATGGCCGCCCGCCTCGGTGCCCTGCGCGATCAGAATATCCGCGCCGGCGTCGAGCGCCTGTCGCGCCATGGCCTCGTCCTGCACCTGGCAGATCAGCCGCGCGCCGGCCGATTTGATCTTCGGCGCGAATGGCGCGGGATCGCCGAACGAGAGCATGATCGCCGCGGGCTTTGCCGCGAGCGCGATGTCGAGAAGCTCCGGACACCTGGCGAGGCTCCAGGTGATGAAGCCGATGCCGAACGGCGCGCGCAGGTCTTTCAGCTTCGCAGTCTCCTGCTCCAGCCAGAGCCTTTCGCCATAGCCGCCGCCGAGAACGCCAAAGCCGCCGGCGCGGCTCACAGCCGTCACCAGCCGGCTACCCGCAACGATATCCATCGGAGCGAGCAGGATCGGATGATCAATGCCAAGCTGCGTGGTCAGCGGTGTGGTGATCGGCATGGCTCCTCCCGTCTGGACAGCAAGGCTAGGCGGGAATAGCATTCTCGAAAATTGAATTCTTGCGAACGCTGCCATCTCAAAAACGAAACGAAGCTATGGAACTCAGCGATATCAAGACCTTTGCCGCGGTCGCCCGCGCCGGCGGCATCACCCGTGCCGCGGAAGAGCTCAACACCGTGCAGTCGAATGTCACCCAGCGGATCAAGGCGCTGGAGGCCGAGATTGGCACGCCGCTGTTCGGGCGGCACAGCCGCGGCATGACGCTGACCGGCGCCGGCAAGCGGCTCCTGCCCTACGCGCAGAAAATGGCGGCGCTGTCGCGCGAAGCCGTGCTCGCCGCGCGCGACGATGGCGAGCCCAAGGGTCCGCTCGCGATCGGCTCGATGGAGACGACCGCCGCCGTGCGCCTGCCGCCGCTGCTCGCGGATTTTCACCGGCATTTCCCTGCCGTGCGGCTGAGCCTGCGCACCGCGACCACCGCCGATCTCGTAGCCGCCGTGCTCGATGGCGCGCTCGACGGCGCCTTTGTCGCGGGTCCGATCGAGCATGCCGAGCTCACCAGCGTCAGCGCCTTCCGCGAAGAGCTGGTGCTGGTCAGCGCGCGCCGCTGGGCATCACTGATGGAGCTGCGCGCCGGCACACCGGAGTCCGGCCCGACGGCGCTGGTGTTCCGCACCGGCTGCACCTATCGCCAGCGGCTCGAGCAGATCTTCGTCGAGTTCGGCTGGCCGTCGGCGGCGCGCTTCGAGCTCGGCACGCTCGACGGCATGATCGGCTGTGTCGCCGCCGACATGGGCGTGACACTGCTGCCCCGCGCGGTGGTCGAACGCAGCGCAATGATCGGTAACGTGTCGATCCACGCGCTGAGCCCAGCCTCCGCGCGCGTCGAGACGCTGTTCATCCAGCGTCGCGCCGGCCACCAATACAGCGCGCTTCAAGGGTTCGTGTCCTGCCTGAGCAAGGACGACGAGGTCATCGCGGCCTGAGATGCCAGCGCCGTAGCGCCACGGCGGCCCAGATTGCTTCGACCAGGCCGAACGGCCAGGCGCCTTGCAGGAAGCCGTAGGCCGAGCCGAGCGCACAGGATGCGGCGAACAGCAGCACGAACCAGTGGCTCCGATCCTCCAGCGCATAACAGACCAGCATCGCGGTCACGGCGAACAGGCCGAATAAGGTCAGCGCATCCATTGTTTCTCGGTTCACTCCGCAGCGCTTCGCGTGGTATGCGCTGACACATGCCGGCTCCTATCCTACCTCTCATCGACGCTGCAACCCACTGGCCCGCGCGCGGCGCGCTGATCGGGCTCGATCTCGGCACCAAGACGATCGGTGTTGCCGTCTCCGATCCCGACCGGCGGCTCGCGACCGGCGTCGAGACGATCCAGCGCAAGGCTTTCAAGCAGGATGCCGCACGCTTGCTCGCCATCGCCGCCGAGCGCAAGGCCGTCGGCTTCGTGCTCGGCCTGCCCATCAATATGGACGGCAGTGAGGGCCCGCGCGCGCAATCGACCCGCGCCTTCGCCCGCAACCTCGCCGGCCTGACCGCGCTTGCCATCGGGCTGTGGGACGAGCGTCTCTCGACGTCCGCCGTGGAGCGCGAGCTTATCGGCATGGACGTCAGCCGGGCCAAGCGCGCCGAGGTGATCGACGAGCACGCCGCAATCTTCATCCTGCAAGGCGCGCTCGATCGGCTTGCCAATCTTCGCGCCGCGCCCGGAACGGACTGACCCATGGCGGTGGTGATCGCGGCGCTGCGCGGGCGATGCGCCGCTGCTGGCGCAGATCATCACGCTGCAACCGATCTTGGCGGCGGTCACGATGCCGATTGCGATCGCGATGGTGGCGGCAGGGCCTTAGACGTAGGGGCCCGAGATGAAGAAGATGAAGGTGTTTACGGCCGAATGAGCGATCACCGTCAGCCAGGTCGAATTGCTGCTTGAGCGAAGATGACCGAGAGCAAGTCCCCCGAAGAAGACATTTAGCCGCCCGTACCAATCGTACTGGGTGTGCTCCATCGCCCATAGCGCCGAAGTGAGCAGGATGGCGCCGGTCGGCCCCAGAAACGACTGGGACCAGCCGCGAAACATGAAGCCGCGAACCACGAACTCCTCGAGAATTGGCGCGGCAATACACGTTCCGACGAGCAGCGCAAGCATTCCAGCGGCGCCCTTAACAACGAGAACAGAACCAGGTTGATACCCGCCCGGGCCAACTTTTTGAGCGACAAACATTTCAAGGGACAACACGATCGTCATAAGAGCCAAAGCTCGCACGATCTCGCCCCCGCTTGGCCAGTTCAGCGCAAGATATTCAGCGAAGTCCCTGCGAGCCATGCGTGTCGCAACCCACAGCACCGTCATTGCTGCCGGGGTTCCCAGAATGACGGCGGTGCCTTGCCAGCGGCCCTCTAGCCACACCGCGTTAAATTCTGCTGGAGACAAAGTCCTCGTCCCACCATACATAGCCAGCAAAACGCTCAGCGCGAATCCCGCTGTGAGCAAGTAAGCGCCGTCAGCGATCAGGGCGACGAGTAACGTCTCCATGAAATCCCACGTTCGGGGCTGTTGCGCTGAGCCCGCAGCCGAGGGCTTGGCATTTTCGAGGTCGGACATGCAGATTTTCCGCGACAAAGTCGCGGCGACAGTGGAGGAAGGTTCTACCTAACGTACTGCAGCATAGTCTGGCCGGCAATTGTGACGTCACAGACGGCTTCAATTGCGCGCCAAGCACAGGCGCCCATCTAGCTCCCCAGCCACATCGTCAGCACCACCGCCGTCAGATTGTTCAGTGCGTGGAGCACGATCGTGAGCCACAGCGAGTTGCCGCGGTAGCGCATGTAGCCGAACCACAGTCCGATCGAGAACACCTCGGCAAGGAAGTACATATCGTACTGGAGGTGCACGGCCGTCCAGACCAGCGACGACAGGATGATTGCACCGGGCACGCGCAGAAAACTTTCCGACCAGCCGCGATAGAGGAAGCCCCGCGCAATCAGCTCCTCGGACATCGGCGCGGCAATGCTAAAGGCGAGCACGAGCATCGTCGCCGCGCCCTTGTCGCGGCCCGACTTCAGGAGATCGGTCATGAAGCCCGGCGTCGCCTCGCGGCCCAGCGCGCGCGACATCGTCTCCCAGATCACCACGATCAGGATTAGACCGACGGCACCAAGCAGAATCTGCAACCAGGATGGCCAGCGCAGCGCGAGGTAGTCGGCGAAGGAAGCTCCCTTCAGGCGAATTGCAAGCCACACCGCGGCCAGCGTGGTCGGCAGGCCTGCGATCACCGACAGCGCCAGCGCCTGCGGATCGCGGCCGACGGACTCAAGGGACGCCATGTCGATCGGGCCGCCGCGATACGCCACGAGATAGACGATGGTGCCGATCTGGCCGACGAACATCGCAGCGAACACGAACACGCCCCACAGCGTCGTGCCCCAGAATTTCCAGACGCGCGGCGCGCCGTCGGCGGGCGTCACGATGAACGGCGGATGGTCAGGATTGAGGGTGTCCATCAAGAGGCTTTCGTTGGGCGCGACAACAGGGGCGGCGACTGGTTGAAGACCTCATGGGTTGCGAAGCTCAGCTGGGTCATCGTGCGTCCTCGGACCGGAATCAGTTCCGCCGCGGCTGGATCGGGAAATCATAGGCTGCCCCGCCCGCCCCCGGCAGGGAAAAATGCCACCACTCCTTCGAATAGTTCACAAAGCCTTGCCGGGCCATCGCAGCCACCAGCCGCTTGCGCCAGGCGCGCTGATCGGCCGTGATCGACGGTGCGGCGGTATGGCCCCTCGCATCCGTGCAGTCATAACCGGTGCCCATGTCGACGCTGCCTTCGGGGGCCCGGGCCTCGACCGGCGCCGTGCAGTCGCCATAGGCCTTGGCGGGATCGTATCTGGCGGAGTTGTCAGCCTTCAGATCGACGAGAGTCAGATCGAGCGCCGCACCTGTGGAATGCTGCGAGCGGCTCGCGATATAGCCGAGGCGAAACAGCTCGGTCTTGGCAATCTTCGGGTTGTAGCGCCGCTCGGCTGTCGGCTCGCGGCCGTTCTGCGCCCACGCCACCATATCGAGCGAAGCGCGCACCGGCCGGTAGCAATCGAACATCTTCAGCGAGAGGTTTTGACCAGAGAGCTCCTGCTGGATCGCCCTCAGCCGCAGCCCCACCTCCCGCTTGACCACGCATTCGCCGGCGCCGTAGCCACTCAGCGGATGGCCGGTGAAGTTGTTCGAAGTCGCGTAGCGGATGTCCTGGATAATGGTGGGATCGATGTCGCGCAGGTAGACGAAGCCGCCGGGCAGCGATTGGGCATGGGCTGCCGGGATTGAGACGATTGCTAAAACTGCGATCAAAATTGGCTTGGCGACGCACATTCACTCTTCCCTTGTCATTCCGGGGCGCGCGTCAGCGCGAACCCCAATTCGCAATCGCGAATTGTGGAATCTCTCGAGATTCCGGGTTCGATGCTTCGCATCGCCCCAGAATGACGACAAGGTTACAGATCAGGGGATAACTCACTTCCTGACCTTTGCCCCTTGCCCCCTCCACCATCCCCGCCTATAGCTCTGCTTTTAATGACATCGAAATCGACCTTCGTCCTCGGTCACCGGCATCTGCTGGGCATCGAGGGCCTTTCCGCTGCCGATATCACCGGCCTCCTCGACCTGTCCGAAGAATATGTCGAGGTAAACCGCCAGGTGGACAAGAAGCGCACTGTCCTGCGTGGACGGACGCAAGTGAACCTGTTCTTCGAGGCCTCCACCCGCACCCAATCCTCGTTCGAGCTCGCGGGCAAACGCCTGGGCGCCGACGTCATGAACATGTCGGTCTCGTCCTCGTCTATGAAAAAGGGCGAGACGCTGATCGACACCGCCGTGACGCTGAATGCCATGCACCCGGATATCCTGGTGGTGCGGCATCACGCCTCCGGCGCGGTGGAACTTTTGGCGCGCAAGGTTGACGGGTCCGTGATCAATGCCGGCGACGGTGCCCATGAGCACCCGACGCAAGCACTGCTGGACGCGCTGACCATCCGCCGCAACAAGGGCCGGATCGAAGGCCTCGTGATCGCGATCTGCGGCGACGTGCTGCATTCGCGCGTCGCCCGCTCCAACATCATTCTGCTCAACACCATGGGCGCCCGCGTTCGCGTCGTCGGGCCCTCCACGCTGCTGCCACCGGGCATCGAGCGGATGGGGGTCGAGGTCGCGCGCGACATGCGCGAGGGCCTGGAAGGCGCAGACATCGTCATGATGCTGCGGCTCCAGCGCGAGCGCATGAACGGCTCCTTCGTGCCGTCGTCCAGCGAGTACTTCAACTATTTCGGCCTCGACCAGAAGAAGCTCGCCTACGCAAAGCCCGATGCGCTGGTGATGCATCCCGGTCCCATGAACCGCGGCGTCGAGATCGACACCGCGGTCGCCGACGGCGCGCAGTCCCTGATCCGCGAACAGGTGGAGATGGGCGTGGCCGTGCGCATGGCGGTGCTGGAAGCACTCGCCCGTAACCTGCCGAACGCGTGATGCCCATGCTGACCGACCGCCGCCCGATCCTGCTCGCCAACGCCCGCGTCGTCGATCCCTCCAGGGATTTCGACGGCCTCGGCGACGTCCTGATCGCCGACGGCACCATCCGCGAGACCCGCCGCGGCATCGGCGCGGCCGGCGTCCCCGAGGGCACCGACATCGTCAACTGCTCCGGCAAGATCGTGGCCCCAGGGCTGATCGACATGCGCGCCTTTGCAGGCGAACCCGGCTTCAGCCACCGCGAGACGTTTGCCAGCGCGAGCCAGGCGGCGGCGACCGGCGGCATCACCACCATCATCTGCCAACCCGACACCGCGCCCGTCATCGACAATTCGGCGACCGTCGACTTCGTGATGCGCCGCGCCCGCGACACCGCGATCGTCAACATCCAGCCGATGGCGGCACTGACGAAGGGAATGCGCGGCGAGGAGATGACCGAGTTCGGTCTCCTGAAGGCCGCCGGAGCGGTCGCGTTCAGCGACGGCGACAGAAGCGTCACCAACGCACAGGTGATGCGTTGGGCGCTGACCTATGCGCGCGATTTCGACGCGCTGATCGTGCACTATACCGAGGACCCCAAACTCGTCGGCGAAGGTGTCATGAACGAGGGCGAGTTCGCGACTCGCCTTGGCCTGATGGGCATCCCGAACGCGGCGGAGGCCGTGATGCTGGAGCGCGACATGCGCCTTGTCGCGCTGACCGGCGGCCGCTATCACGCGGCCGCGCTCTCCTGCATCGACTCGCTCGACATTCTGAAGCGCGCGCGCGACGCGGGCCTCAACGTGAGCGCCTCGGTCTCGATCAACCATCTCGCCCTGAACGAGAACGATATCGGGCCCTACCGGACGTTCCTGAAACTATCGCCGCCGCTGCGCACAGAGGACGACCGCCGGGCACTGGTTGCCGCCGTCGGGTCCGGCCTCGTCGACGTCATCATGTCCGACCACAATCCGCAGGACGTCGAGGTCAAGCGCCTGCCGTTCGCGGAAGCGGCGTCCGGCGCGGTGGGCCTCGAGACCATGCTGTCGGCGGGCCTGCGGCTGGTGCATAATGGCGAGATGGAACTGAAGACGCTGATCCGGGCGATGTCGACGCGGCCGGCCGAGCTGCTTGGCCTGCCCGGCGGCACCTTGCGCGCCGGCGCGCCGGCCGACGTCATCGTGATCGACGCCGATACGCCGTGGGTGCTCGATCCCGCCGACCTCAAATCGCCCTGCAAGAACACCCCGTTCGACGAAGCCCGCTTCACGGGACGGGTGGTGCGCACCATCGTCGGCGGGCGCACGGTGTTCGAGCATGTCTAGCGTAGCGTTTTCGAGCGAAGTGGGTACCGGTTCGCGTCAAGAAAACGCGTCAGGAAGAATCCATGCGCGGGAAATATGTCGGGCACGGAGATGCGGCGATGGGACTTGAAGCTTTCCTCCCCGTGGCCTTCGTCATCGGCTACCTGCTCGGCTCGATCCCGTTCGGCCTGATCCTGACCAAGCTGGCCGGCACGCAGGATCTGCGCTCGATCGGGTCCGGCAATATCGGCGCCACCAACGTGCTGCGCACCGGCCGCAAGGGGCTTGCGGCGGCAACGCTGCTGCTCGACGCCCTGAAGGGCACTGCGGCGGTCGTGATCGCGGGTTACATCGCCGGTCCCAATGCGGCGATGATCGCCGGCCTCGGCGCCTTCCTCGGCCACCTCTTTCCGGTCTGGCTCAAGTTCAAAGGCGGCAAGGGCGTTGCGGTCTATATCGGCATCCTGCTCGGCCTGTTCTGGCCGGGCGCGCTGTTCTTCTGCCTGCTCTGGCTCGCGACCGCCTTCACCACCCGCTACTCCTCGCTCTCGGCGCTGGTGGCGGCCTTCGTGGCGCCGATCTTCCTGTGGTGGTTCGGCCACCTCGCGCTCGCCTCGCTGGCCGCGGTGCTGACGCTGCTCCTGTTCTACATGCACCGCGAGAACATCAAGCGGTTGCAATCGGGCAGCGAGAGCCGGATTGGCCAGAAGTCGTAAGTCCGGAAAAAGTACGGATACCGACGCGGCTCTTCCGCATTATAATCCAATTCCTGTTCGCAACTCTTGCCGGGAGTGGCGAAGCAGTTCCATGCCTGTCATCCTCAGGGATGACAATGGCGTTATCCGGTTTGCGTCCGATGAGTAAGAAGACCGACGTTACGCATGATCGACTAACCCAGCGCAGCGCCGCCGATGCGCCCGCGCAAGCCTCCGGCACCGCCGCGAGCCGCCTGCTCTCTGCGACCAACATCTGGTCGAGCGCGCCTGAACCGCCCATTGCGGAGGCGCCCGTTCCGAAGCCGCCGCCTGCCCGCGAAGAGATCGCGCAACCTACCCAGCCGGCTCCGCGGCCCGCCCCTGCTCCCACGAAGGCGGATAAGCGTTCTGCCTCCACGGATTGGCCACCGCGAAAATTGTCGCTGGCATTGCAGGGCGGCGGCACCTTTGCCGCTTTCACCTGGGGCGTGCTGGAGCGCCTCCTGGAAGAGCCGGGAATCGAATTCGACACCATCAGCGGCGCCAGCGCGGGCGCCATCAACGCGCTGCTCCTCGCCTGCGGCCTTGCCGAGGGCGGCCGCGAGGGCGCGCGGGCCCGCCTCGACCGGTTCTGGGTGCGGCTGATGCACGAGGCCTCGTTCCGCTCACTGATGCTGGTCGGCGGCTTTTCGCCGGCCGGAAGCTCCGTGGCATTCGGGCCGACGCTGCGGTCCGGCCAGTTCGATCCGTTCGATCTCGATCCGCTGCGGCGGGCGCTGTCGCGCGACATCAATTTTGCCGCGCTGCAAGCCAAGGCCTGCCCGAAACTTCTCATCGCGGCGACGCGGATCCGCGACGGGCACCAGCAGGTGTTTTCGAACGACGCGATCACCGCCGACGTCGCGCTGGCCTCGACCTGTCCGCCGCTGGTGCATTGCGCCATCGAGATCGAGGGCGAGGCCCATTGGGACGGCGGCTACGGCGGCAATCCGCCGCTGGTGCGGCTGGTGCAGGAGTCGCGGACGTCCGATGTGCTGGTCGTCCAGGTGACGCCCTCGCGCGACAGCTACGTGCCGATCACGCTTGCCGCGATCGACCGCCGGCTCGACCAGATCGCGGCCAATGCCACGCTCAACGCCGAGATCGCCGCGGTGGAATGGGCCCGCGCCGGCTCCGTACCTGCGCTGCGCCTGTTCCGGATCGCAGCGGAAGACGAGATCGAGGGGCTGGCGCAGCGCTCAGCGACCGATCTCGGCCGCGGCTTCATCCGCCTGTTGCATCGGAACGGCCGCGCCGCCGCCGAGCGGTGGCTGCGGCAGGAGACGCGCAGCGAGCCGTCCGTTCAGCGCACGCCCGCCGAGCCTGCGTTAGTGTGACCCCGCGAGCGCGTTCTCGAGGAAGCGCGCCGCCGCCAGCGCGCCCGCATCATTGCCGAAGCGCGCGATGAGTTGCGCGCCGACCGGCAGGCCGTCGATCTTCAATGCCGGCACGTTGACGCAAGGATTGCCCATCAGCGTCCACAGCCGGTTGTAGCGGGCATCCCCGGTGGTCGAGAGGCCCTTCGGGGCGGCGCCAGGCGCGGAATAGGTCAAGAGCACGTCGACGCCCTCAAAGACCTCGCCGAGCTCGCGGCGGCCGCGACGGCCAATCCGGCGCGCCTCGTCATATTGCGACGGCGTGAGCCCGACGGTCTCGTCGAGATTGGCGCGCAGCATCGGCGCGATCTCGTCATGGCGCTCTGAGAATTCCCAGGCGAGCGCGCGATGCGCCTCAAAGTCCATGATGATCGGATGAATGCGCCAGGCCTCGCGCACCATCTCCGGCAGGTCGATGGTTTGAACACTGGCGCCGGCGCGCTGCGCGGCCTTGATGGCGGCCGCAAGCCCCTGCTCGGCGGCCGGCTCGACCTCTCCGGCAAATTCCTGCCGGACCACGCCGATGCGCGGCGATTTGGCACCGCCAATATCTGAGAATTCGGCACGCCCCGTCATCGCGAACAATCCGCGCGCGATGTCCTCGACGCCGGCACCGAACAACCCGACCGTATCGAGCGCCCAGGAGAAGCATTTGACGCCCACCGTCGGCAGCAGGCGGAACGACGGCTTGATCGCCGCGACCCCGCAATAGGCCGCAGGCCGAATCACCGAGCCGCCGGTCTGCGTGCCCAGCGCCAGCGGGATCATGCCGGCCGCGACAGCGGCCGCCGAGCCTGCGGACGATCCGCCCGGCGTGTGGCCGGGATTGTGCGGATTGAGCGTGACGGTCGGATCGCGCGAGGCAAAGGCCGTCGTCGTGGTCTTGCCGATGACGGTGGCGCCGGCGCGCTTGAGCATCATCACGACCGGCGCATCCGCGCGCGGCTGCCATCCCTTGTAGATCGACGAACCCATCTCGGTCGGGAAATCCGCGGTGTCGATGATGTCCTTGATGCCCACCGCGATGCCGCGCAGGGGACCGTGTGCCGCCGCCTTCGCCGACTTGGCGTGGCAGACGAAGGCCCGGACATCCTTCTCCCGAGCCTCGATCGCTGCAAGCGACTGCGCGATCGCGGCATCCGGCGAAAGCTCGCCCCTCTCGATGCGGCTCTGGAGGTCGGCGAGTGAGATCATGGCAAAAATCCTTCTTGTTGGGAGCGCTTTTAGCATCGCAAGTCAGTGGCGCAAGCGCAGCGCCCTGTTGCCCACGCGCCCAGGTTGTTCCATGCTGCGCCCGCAAGGAGACGCCGTGGACGCCATCAACTCAAGGATCGAGCTGACCGAAGCCGACAGGATCGACCGCTTGCGCCTGATCCGCTCGGACAATGTCGGCCCGCGCACTTTCCTCTCACTCGTCAACCACTTCGGCACAGCAAGGGCTGCCCTGGACCGGCTGCCGGAGCTTGCGCGCCGTGGTGGCGCGGCGCGGTCGGGACGCATCTGTCCCGCTGACGAGGCCAGGGCCGAACTTGCCGCAAGCCGGAAGCTCGGCGTCAGCTGGCTCGCACCCGGCGAGGACGGCTATCCCGCGCGGCTGGCGACGATCGACGACGCTCCGCCGTTGCTCGCGGTGCGTGGCGACGCCGCCAGCTTGATGCGGCCGATGATCGGGATCGTCGGCTCGCGCAACGCGTCCGGCGCCGGGCTGAAATTTGCAGGCCAGCTCGCGCGCGAGCTTGGCGAGGCCGGCTTCGTGATCATCTCGGGCCTTGCACGCGGCGTCGACCAGGCCGCGCATCGCACGAGCATCGCAAGCGGCACGGTCGCCGTGCTCGCCGGCGGGCACGACTGCATCTACCCGCCCGAGCATGAGGACCTGCTTGCCGCGATCCTCGACCAGAGCGGCGCCGCGATCTCCGAGATGCCGCTCGGCCACGAGCCGCGCGCCCGCGACTTCCCCCGCCGCAACCGCCTGATCTCGGGCGCGTGCCTCGGCGTGGTGGTCATCGAGGCCGCGCAGCGCTCGGGCTCGCTGATCACCGCGCGCATGGCGGCCGACAGGGTCGCGAGGTGTTTGCCGTGCCGGGCTCGCCGCTCGACCCGCGCGCAGCCGGCACCAATGATCTGATCAAGCAGGGAGCAACGCTCGTGACGGAAGCCGCCGACATCATCAATGCCGTACAGCCGATCATGGAACGGCCGGTGATGCATCCGGCCGGCGAGCCCGACAGCGAGCCGTTTGAAAGCGATCCGCAAGGCCATGACCGCGATCAGATCACCGGCCTGCTCGGCCCCGCACCGATCTCGATCGACGATCTCGTGCGGATGTCGGGCGCCTCGCCTGCGATCGTGCGCACCGTGCTGCTCGAACTCGAGCTCGCCGGCCGCCTCGAGCGTCACGGTGGAGGTCTCGTCTCGCTGCTCTAAAGCGCGATGAGATTGGGATGAATCGTCATCGCGCTTTAGGTTGTTGTTTGAGCATGATCTTTTCGGAAAACCGCTTCGCACTTTTCCGGATCATGCTCTAGGAGTCTTTTTTGACCCGTTTTCCAGACTCGAACCGGTCTTGAAAACGCTATGGATTGCGCTCATCGAAGCGCGCCCGCGCCGCCTCGATTTCCCTCTGGTGCTCCTTCGCCCACATACCGAGCGCTTGCACCGGCCGGCTCAGCCCGTGACCGAGATCGGTCAGCTCATAATCCACGCGCGGCGGAATCGTCGGGAAGATCGTCCGCGTGACGAGCCCGTCGCGCTCCAGCCCCCGCAGCGTCAAGGTCAGCATCCGCTGCGAGATGCCGTTGATCATGCGCTTGAGCTCATTGAAGCGTTTTGGCCCGTCGCCGAGCATCATGATCACGAACACGCTCCATTTGTCGCCGACGCGGGACAGGATCGAGGCGACGCCGCGACAGTCGGAATGCTGGGGATCGGGCCGCATTGGCGGGGCAGGCAAATGGCTGTGTGCAGGTTTCAAAGATGTGCCCATGGCTCAAAAAAGTGCGTTCTTGCGGGGATTTCGGTAGTCACTCATGTAGTGCGGGTTACAAATCTATACCACGGGTGACCCCAATGAAACTCCTCCATATCGACTCCAGCGTGCTCGGCCCCCACTCCGTCAGCCGGCAGGTTTCCTCCGCTATCGTCGCGCGACTGCGCGAAGCCTCGCCGACACTCGATGTCTCCTACCGCGACCTGACGCAAACCCCGCTCGCGCATCTCTCCGGGACACATCTGGCAGCGGCCCAAGGCGCTTCCGCTCCGGCGGAGCTCGCCGCCGACCTTGCCGCCAGCAAAGCCGTGCTGGACGAGTTCCTCGCCGCCGACATCGTCGTGATCGGCGCGCCCATGTACAATTTCACTATCCCGAGCCAGCTCAAGGCCTGGATCGACCGCATCTTGGTGGCGGGAAAGACGTTCCAATACGGCGCCAACGGTCCGCAAGGACTGGCGGGTGGCAAGCGCGTGATCGTGGCGATCTCGCGTGGTGGCTTCTATGGGGCCGAGACGCCTTACGCCGCGGGCGAGCATCTTGAAACCTATTTGCGCTGGGTGTTCGGCTTCATTGGCATCACCAATCCGGAATTCATCTTCGCCGACGGCATCCAAATTGGGCCCGAGCACCGTGAAAAGGCGCTCGCAAGCGCACTTCAGGCCGCAACCAGCCTGCGTGCGGCATAAGCTCGGCGCCAATACCATCTGCCGCCGCCAAATGCCGGCGGCGGCAGTTGCATCACGCGCCTCTCACGAAGCTAAAACCACATCCCTTGCACACCGAGGATGACGGCGATGAGCGAGATGAACAGGCCGATGCAGGAGAACAAAGCGACCGCGACGAGCTGATGGCTGTCGGATTGCTTCGTGGGGATCGCGGACCGTTCGGTGTAAATGCGCGGTTCTGAAATCGATGAAATAATGCGAGCGGCTTTCGGCATTACGGGCTCCCTTAAATGGGTCTTATGACCCCTGCCCGTAGAAATGTCTTTGCAGCGCACGCCAAGGTTCAACCTCATCACGTACAGTTTTGAAATTACGTCTTACGGATGAGGGAACCCATCGGCGCAACCGTCTCGTCGCGCCGACGGATTCAAATTTTCACATCATCCGATCAACCGCGAAAGATCGGCGCGCCCGCAGGCGAGCCGGTCGCGCCGCCATCGACGAAGATCTCGGCGCTCTGGACATGCGCGGAATCATCGGAGGCGAGAAACAGCACGGTCTTCGCAATGTGATCTGCTTCACCAATTCGGCCGAGCGGCGTTGTCTTGGCGATGCGGCTCTCCAGCGCGGCAAATGCCTCGTCGGTCGGCGCTGCGCCCTTCCAGATCGGCGTGCGGGCCGCGCCCGGCGCCACCACGTTGACGCGGATATTGCGCGGCGACAGTTCGGACGCCATCACCCGCGCCATCGCGCGCACGCCGGCCTTGCTCGCGGCATAGGCGGAATAGCCCGGATTGCCGAGCACCGAGATCACCGAGCCGTTGAGAATGATGGACGCGCCGTCATTGAGATACGGCAGCGCCGCCTGCACGGTGAAGAACACCGAGGTGATGTTGGTGCGGATCACCTGCTCGAAGGCAGACAGCGCGGTGCCGCCGAGCGGCGTGTTGCCGGGGATGCCGGCATTGGCAAAGACGATGTCGAGCTTGCCGAATTTTTCGACCGCGCGCGCGATCGCCTTCTCGGTCGCGGCGACATCGTTGATGTCGGCTTCGACCGCAAAACCATTGGGTCCAAGTTCCTTTGCGGAAGCCTCCAGCGTCTCCCTGTTGCGCCCGGTGATGGTGACCTTGGCGCCCTCGGCCACGAACAGCCTTGCCGTCGCAAGGCCGATGCCGCTGTTGCCGCCGGTGATGAATGCCGTCTTGCCCTTCAGTCTCACGCTCGCCTCCAGTGGTTGCATAATGAAACCTGATTGCGATCTAGGCCATCTGGTTCTATGATGCAACCACACAAGCGCGTGATCGCGCGAAGGCGGAACGACACGATGGTGAAACGAACGAGCTTTGAGGGAGACTCCTGCCCGATCGCGCGATCGCTGGAAGCGATCGGCGACTGGTGGTCGCTCCTCATCATCCGCGAGGCGCTCTTTGGCCTGCGCCGATTCGGCGAGTTCCAGGGCAAGCTCGGCATGGCCAAGAACATCCTCGCCACGCGGCTGCGCGCACTCGTCGACCATGGCATCCTGAAGATCGCCCCCGCCTCAGACGGCAGCGCCTATTCAGAATATGTGCTCACGCCAAAAGGCCGCGGCGTCTTCACGGTCCTGGTCGCGCTCCGGCAATGGAGCGAGGAGTTCGACGATCATCCTGAGGAGATCGCGACCATCCTGGTCGATCGCGACAAGGGCCGCCCGGTGCGGAAGCTCGAGCTACGCGCGGAGGACGGGCGGTTGCTGAGTGTCGGCGAGACCACGCTCAAGGCGCGGCCGGCGGCCAGGGCACGACGAAGGGCTGGATAGCTGCAAATTGCGGGGGCACGGTGCCTCTCCCTCATGTCGTCCTGGCGAAAGCTAGGACCCACTATCCCGGCTGCTCGTTGTTGCAGAGAAAGAGGCGACGAGCGTTTCCGACAACCCAACCCTGTGGTTATAGATCTTGGCTTTCGCCAGGACGACACGGAGTAGGATCGCGCGCTATCCCGCCGCTCGCCCCCTCACGACAGCTTGCGTTTGCTGCGCAGGCGGATGTGCTCGTCGGCCTCCAACTGCGTCATGCCGAGTAGATAATGCAGCACGTCGAGCTTGTGGCGCTCGGCGATCCGGCGCAGATGAGCCACCTGTTCGGCGATGAACGCGACCGCCTCGTCCGCCCCGCCCTCACCCGGCTCCTCGCTCCGCGAACGCTTTCCTCCGGCCGCGGCGGCCTGCGTCCGCTTCCTTGCTGGTTTTGTCACCAGACCCCATCCGAATCCTTGCCCGGCCCGGACTCTACGCCGCCCCACTCACAACTCAAAGGTGGTATAATACAACTTTTTCGATATGAAACTTTGCTCATTTTCGGCCCGTTCAACACCCCTCGATTTGACAGGGACGGCCTCACCACTCATGTTCGGGTCGAAACGGCCGACCCGAGTCCCTTCGAATTTGGCCTCAATTTCCCCCGTAAGTTACTGGAACTACATGAATATCGTCATTGTGGAGTCGCCGGCGAAAGCCAAGACGATCAACAAGTATTTGGGCTCGTCCTACGAGGTTCTGGCCTCGTTCGGCCATGTCCGCGACCTGCCGGCGAAGAACGGATCGGTCGATCCGGACGAAAATTTCAAGATGATCTGGGAGGTCGACCCCAAGGCGGCCGGCCGGCTCAATGACATTGCCAAGTCGCTGAAGGGCGCCGACCGCCTGATTCTGGCCACCGACCCCGATCGCGAGGGCGAGGCGATCTCCTGGCATGTGCTGGAGGTGTTGAAAGAGAAGCGCGCGCTGAAGGACCAGAAGATCGAGCGCGTGGTGTTCAACGCCATCACCAAGCAGGCGGTCTCGGAAGCGATGAAGCATCCGCGCCAGATCGACGGTGCGCTGGTCGACGCCTATATGGCGCGCCGCGCGCTGGACTATCTGGTCGGTTTCACCCTCTCCCCCGTGCTGTGGCGGAAACTGCCGGGCGCCCGCTCGGCCGGCCGCGTGCAGTCGGTGGCGCTGCGCCTCGTCTGCGACCGCGAGCTCGAGATCGAGAAGTTCGTCGCGCGCGAATACTGGTCGCTGATCGCGACCCTGCTGACGCCGCGGGGCGACGCCTTCGAGGCCCGCCTCGTCGGCGCCGACGGCAAGAAGATCCAGCGCCTCGACATCGGCACCGGCGCGGAAGCGGAAGACTTCAAGAAGGCGCTGGAACTAGCGACCTACGCCGTCACGGCGGTCGACGCCAAGCCGGCGCGCCGCAATCCGCAGGCCCCCTTCACCACCTCGACGCTTCAGCAGGAAGCCAGCCGCAAATACGGCTTTGCGCCCGCACATACGATGCGGATCGCGCAGCGGCTCTATGAGGGCATCGACATCGGCGGCGAGACCACCGGACTCATTACTTATATGCGTACCGACGGCGTGCAGATCGCTGGCGAAGCGATCACCCAGGCGCGCAAGGTGATCGGCGAGGATTACGGCAACGCCTACGTGCCGGACAGCCCCCGCCAGTACCAGACCAAGGCCAAGAACGCGCAGGAAGCGCATGAGGCGATCCGCCCGACCGACCTCTCCCGCCGTCCCGCCAGCATGGCCCGCAAGCTCGATGCCGATCAGGCCAAGCTCTATGAATTGATCTGGAAGCGCACAATCGCAAGCCAGATGGAAGCGGCCGAGCTCGAGCGTACCACCGTCGACATCACGGCGAAGGCAGGTTCCCGCACGCTGGAGCTGCGCGCCACCGGCCAGGTCATCAAGTTCGACGGTTTCCTCGCGCTCTATCAGGAAGGCCGCGACGACGAGGAGGACGAGGACTCCCGCCGCCTGCCCGCGATGAGCGCGGGCGAGGCCGTGAAGCGGCAGTCGCTTGCCGTCACCCAGCATTTCACGGAGCCGCCGCCGCGCTTCTCGGAAGCCTCGCTCGTCAAGCGCATGGAAGAGCTTGGCATCGGCCGGCCCTCGACCTATGCCTCGATCCTCCAGGTCCTGAAGGACCGCGGCTACGTCAAGCTCGAGAAGAAGCGCCTGCATGGCGAGGACAAGGGCCGCGTCGTGGTCGCGTTCCTGGAAAGTTTCTTCAGCCGCTACGTCGAATACGACTTCACCGCTGATCTGGAGGAGCAGCTCGACCGCATCTCCAACAACGAGATCTCCTGGCAGCAGGTGCTGAAGGACTTTTGGCGCGACTTCATCGGCGCCGTCGACGAGATCAAGGACTTGCGCGTCGCGCAGGTGCTCGACGTGCTCGACGAGATGCTCGGGCCGCACATCTATCCGCCGCGCGCCGATGGCGGCGACGTCAGGCAGTGCCCGAGCTGCGGCAGCGGCCGGCTCAACCTGAAGGCCGGCAAGTTCGGTGCGTTCGTCGGCTGCTCCAACTATCCGGAATGCCGCTACACCCGCCAGCTCGCAGCCGACGGTGAAGCCAGCGCCGACCGCTCGCTCGGCCAGGATCCCGACACCGGCTTCGAGGTCTGGGTCAAGGCCGGCCGCTTCGGGCCGTACATCCAGCTCGGCGAGCAGAAGGACTATGCGGAAGGCGAGAAGCCGAAACGCGCCGGCATCCCGAAGGGCACCTCGCCCGGCGATGTCGACCTCGAGCTTGCGCTGAAGCTGCTGTCGCTGCCGCGCGAGATCGGCAAGCATCCGGAAACCGGTCAGCCGATTACGGCCGGTCTTGGCCGCTTCGGCCCGTTCGTGAAGCACGAGAAAACCTACGCCAGCCTGGAGGCCGGCGACGAAGTCTTCGACATCGGCCTCAACCGCGCGGTGACGCTGATCGCGGAGAAGGCTGCGAAGGGCCCGAGTCGCCGCTTCGGCGCCGATCCCGGCAAGGCGATCGGCGATCACCCGACACTCGGCACCGTCACCGTGAAGAGCGGCCGTTACGGCCCCTATGTCACCGCGGGCGGCGTCAACGCCACGATTCCGAGCGAGATCGAAAAGGACGCGATCACGCTGCCCCAGGCGATCGCGCTGATCGACGAGCGCGCGGCCAAAGGTGGCGGCAAGGCCAAGGCCAGCAAGACGGCAAAGAAGGCGACCAAGGCCGCCAAGCCGGACGATGGCGAGGCCGCAACCAAAGCCGCAAAGAAACCGGCCGCGAAAAAAGCCGCGGCCAAGACGAAATCTGAATCAACCAGCAAGGCACGCGCAGCCGTGTCGTCGACGGCCAAGACGTCGCCGACCAAGACATCTGCCGCGGCCAAGGCACCGGCCAAGAAGAGTGCCGGCAAGAATTAGAGGTTAAGTGAAACGTAAGAATGACCATGGCTTTCCCGATCGGAACGCCATCGTCGCCTTCATCAAGGCAAATCATGGAAAGGTCGGAACCCGCGAGATTGCACGCGAGTTCGGCCTGAAGAACGCCGATCGCATCGAGCTCAAGCGCATGCTGCGCGAGCTCGCCGACGACGGAATCATCAAGAAGAAGCGCCACAAGGTCTCGGAGCCGGACAGTCTGCCTCCGACGCTGCTCGCCGACATCACCGGCCGCGACACGGACGGCGAGTTGATCGCCTCCCCCGCCGAATGGGACGAGGTCGAAAGTGGCGAACCGCCAAAGATCCTCATCGAAATGCCGCGCCGGCCAAAGCCAGGCACCGCCGCCGGCGTTGGCGACCGCGCCCTGCTTCGCATCGAGCGCTCCAACGAGACCGAAGGTCCCGCCTGGCGCGGCCGCATCATCAAGGTCATCGACAAGGCCAAGAGCCGCGTCCTCGGCGTCTTCCGCAGCCTGCCCGAAGGCGGCGGACGGCTCGTACCGGTCGACAAGAAGTTCGCCGACCGCGAACTCAACATTGCGAAGACGGACACGCAAGGCGCCCAGGATGGCGACCTCGTCAGCGTCGACATCGTGCGCTCGCGCGGCTTTGGCCTGGCCTCGGGCCGGGTGAAAGAGAAGCTCGGCTCGGTCAAGTCGGAGAAGGCGATCAGCCTGATCGCGATCTACGCCCACGACATCCCCCTGCAATTCTCTCCCGCCGCCGAGCGCGAGGCGGAAGCGGCGGAGCCGGCAAACTTGAAAGGGCGCGAGGACTGGCGCGACGTCCCGCTCGTCACCATCGATCCGCCCGACGCCAAGGATCACGACGACGCGGTGCATGCAGAGGCCGATCCGGACCCCAACAACAAGGGCGGCTTCATCGTCAATGTCGCGATTGCGGATGTGAGCTTCTACGTCCGACCGGGCACTGCGCTCGACCGCGACGCGATCGACCGCGGCAACTCCGTCTATTTCCCCGACCGCGTCGTGCCAATGCTGCCCGAGCGGATCTCCAACAATCTCTGCTCGCTGGTGCCGGGCGAGCCGCGGGGCGCGCTGGCAGTGCGGATGGTGATCGGCCCCGACGGCCGCAAGCGCTCCCACTCGTTCCATCGTATCCTGATGCGCTCGGCGGCAAAGCTGCATTATGCGCAGGCGCAGGCCGCGATCGACGGCCGGCCGGATGACACCACCGGCCCCCTGCTCGATCCGATCCTCAAACCGCTCTATGCCGCCTACGCCTGCGTCAAGCGCGCCCGCGACGAGCGCGACCCGCTCAACCTCGATCTGCCCGAGCGCAAGATCCTGTTGAAGAGCGACGGCACGGTCGATCGCGTCATCGTGCCTGAAAGGTTAGACGCGCACCGGCTGATCGAGGAGTTCATGATCCTCGCCAACGTCGCGGCAGCCGAGATGCTGGAGAAGAGATCGCTGCCGCTGATCTATCGCGTGCACGACGAGCCGACGCTGGAAAAGGTCCACGCGCTCCAGGAATTTCTGGAGACGCTCGACGTGCCCTTTGCCAAGAGCGGCCCGCTACGCCCGACCCTGTTCAACCGCGTGCTGGCCCAGTTGGAGGGCCACGACTACTACCCGCTGGTCAGCGAGGTGGTGCTGCGCGCACAGGCACAAGCGGAATATTCGGCCGAGAATTACGGCCATTTCGGCCTCAACCTGCGCCGCTACGCGCATTTCACCTCGCCGATCCGCCGCTACGCCGACCTCGTGGTGCATCGCGCGCTGGTTCGCGCGCTGGGCCTGGGCGAAGGTGCGTTGCCCGACAGCGAGACGCCGGAAAGCCTCGGCGAAGTCGCCGCGCATATTTCGGTCACCGAACGGCGCGCGATGAAGGCCGAGCGAGAGACCGTCGACCGGCTCATTGCGCATCATCTCGCCGATCGCATCGGCGCGACGTTCCAGGGCCGCGTCTCCGGCGTCACGCGCGCCGGCCTGTTCGTCAAGCTCGACGACACCGGCGCTGACGGCTTGATCCCGATCCGATCCCTCGGCACGGAATATTTCAACTATGACGAGAGCCGCCACGCCCTGGTCGGCTCGCGCAGCGGTGCCATGCACCAGCTGGGTGATGTCGTCGACGTCCGTCTGGTAGAAGCTGCTCCCATTGCCGGCGCGTTGCGCTTCGAGCTGCTGTCGGCGGGCGAGAGCGCGCCGCGCGGCCCCAGGAATTTTCGCGGTCCCCGCAAATCGCAAAAGGCGCGGCCTGGACGCAGCCCGGAGAAGAAGCGCAAGCCGGAGAAGCAGAAGAAGTCCGGCAAGGGGAAGAAAGGCAAGGGGTCGAAGGGCAAGGCATGGAAGCGATGAGCACGGCGCCGAAGATCTGGACGCGCGAGACCGGCCTCGTCGAGAAGCGCGACGTCTGGGAAGCGATGAAGCGCGGCTTTCGCGGCCGCTGCCCGCGTTGCGGCCAGGGAAAGCTGTTTCGCGCGTTCCTGAAGACCGCAGACAGTTGCTCGGCCTGCGGGCTCGACTTCACGCCGCATCGCGCCGACGACCTGCCGGCCTATCTCGTGATCGTCATCGTCGGCCACATCGTGGTGCCGACCATCCTCTGGATCGAGACCAACTACACCACGCCGGCCTGGATCAGCTTCGCCGCCTATCTGCCCTTCACCTTCGTCGCCTCGCTCGCGCTACTGCAACCGGTGAAGGGCGCCGTGGTCGGCCTGCAATGGGCCCTGCGCATGCACGGCTTTGACGACAATCCGCCGGATGGTATCCCGCCGGTGTAGAGCATGATCCGGAAAAGTGTGTAGCGGTTTTCCAATAAGATCATGCTCAAAACAAAGAGCCACAATGAACAAGAAAGTTCGGGGTTGGAGATGACGGACGTGGCGCAAGCGGCACCAGAAAAAGTCCACGAAGAAAAGGAAGCCGATCACCATCCGTATTTTCGGCCGAAGGATGCTGCCACCCTGATCCTGGTCGATCGCAGCGGCTCGATTCCAAAAGTGCTGGTCGGCAAGCGCCACGACAAGGTGGTGTTCATGCCGGGCAAATTCGTGTTCCCCGGTGGTCGCGTCGACAAGGCCGACTATCGCGTGCCCTGCGCGGCGCCGATCACGCCGGAGCTTCAGGCCAATCTGTTCAAGGGCAGCCCGAAGACGGAAGCCTCGCGTGCAAAATCGCTTGCGGTCGCCGCGATCCGCGAGGCCTGCGAGGAAACCGGTCTCTGCCTCGGGCGTCAGCACGAGGGCAAGGCGCCGAAGCTCGACGGCCCCTGGAAGCCGTTCGCCGATGCGGGCCTCCTGCCCGATCCCTCCGGCCTGTTCCTGATTGCGCGCGCCATCACGCCGCCCGGCCGCGTCAAGCGTTTTGACACGCGCTTCTTCACCGCGGATGCCTCCGCCATCACCCATCGCGTCGAGGGCGTGGTGCATGCAGATGCCGAACTGGTCGAGCTGGTCTGGGTCGAGCTCGGCTCGCAGCCGCTCGCGGATTTGCATCCGATGACGCGGAACGTGCTCAACGAGCTGGACAAGCGGCTTGCCACCGGCCCGCTCCGCCACGATGCGCCGGTGCCGTTCTTCCATTTCTACGGCGGCAAGATGCAAAAGGATATCTTGAGCTGACCTGAGACGGATCACTCGTCCGCGTCGGGCTCCGTGCCGACATAGTCGCGCGCCGGAAGCTTGAGCGCGCGGCCGAGCTCGTTTGCAAAGCTGTTCGCGTCTTCGCGCTTGGTGAAGCTCGACAGCGTGATCGGCGTGGTGCCCTTGTTGCCGCAGAGGTTGACGTCGTACATCGTCAGCTCCGGATCGCAGTCATCGGTGATGCTGATCAGATGGTAGCCCGACAGATTGCGTAAGGAGCGGATGTTCAGCAGGCCGAACTGCCTGGTGATGACCACCTGACGCTGCTTCTCGTTCAGGACGATGAAATAGCGGAATGTCAGCAGGATGAGGCCGGGAATGCCGACCGCAAGGCCGAGACCTGCGAAGACCAGCACAGGCACCCAGTCGTCCGCCAACCGCCCGAAGCCGGACAGGTCCTGGCGCAGCCCGAGGCCGACATTCCAAAGCAGATAGGCGCTCGCCGCAAGCAGCGGCAGCGACAGCAACCGGCCGATCCAGGGCATCGGCCGATCGATGCGAATTGTACCGTCCGCTGACATTGCGCTGGCCATTGCCTGTCTCCTCACGGGCCGAAGTCATGGCTTGGTCGGATCAAGAGGCCGATCGGTTCGAGGAAGCGCCCGTCGCTCTCCCGTCATTCCGGGGCGCGCCTCTTGGCGCGAGCCCGGAATCCATTCCTCCGTGGTCGTGCGGCCCGATGGATTCCGGGCTCTCGCTGACGCGCGCCCCGGAATGACAATTGTGCTGAGAGGCGGCCGAAAAACAAAAAATTGTTCCGCGTCCGCCCCGTAGCACCGAGCCGGGTCGCACCTATGTCATCTGCAACGACACTCAGCACGGATACGGGCCGATGGCACAACGGCAACTCAAGCTCGGCGCGTTCATGCGCCCGATCTCAATCCACACCGGCGCCTGGCGCTATCCCGGCGCCTGGCCCGACGCCAATTTCAATTTCGGCCATATCAAGCAGCTGATCAGGAAGCTCGAGGCCGGCAAGTTCGACGCCTTCTTCATGGCCGATCACCTCGCCGTGCTGAACATGCCGATCAATGCCTTGAAGCGCAGCCACACCGTGACGTCGTTCGAGCCGTTCACGCTTCTGTCAGCGCTCTCCGCCGTGACCGAGCGCATCGGCCTGATCGCGACGGGCTCGACCACCTTTGACGAGCCCTACCACGTCGCGCGTCGCTTTGCTTCGCTCGACCATCTCAGTGGCGGTCGCGCCGGCTGGAACATCGTCACCACCTCGAATCCGGACGCGGCGCTGAATTTCGGCCTCGACGATCACATGGAGCACGCCGAGCGCTACAAGCGCGCCCGCGAATTCTATGACGTGGTCACGGGCCTCTGGGATTCCTTCGCCGACGACGCCTTCGTGCGCGATGTCGAACAGGGTCTGTTCTTCGAGCCGTCGAAGATGCACGTGCTCGACCACCAGGGCAAATATCTCAGGGTGCGCGGCCCCCTCAACATTGCCCGGCCCGTCCAGGGCTGGCCGGTGATCGTGCAGGCCGGCGCGTCCGAGGACGGCAAGCAGCTCGCGGCGGAGACGGCAGAGGCCGTGTTCACGGGCGGCGGCAGCCTTGCCGACGGGCAGAAGCTCTATGCCGACATCAAGGGGCGGATGGAGAAGATCGGCCGCGATCCCGAGCACCTGAAGATCCTGCCGGGCGCCTTCGTCGTGGTCGGCGACAGCGTGGACGAAGCCAGGGAGAAGCGCGCCTTGCTCGACAGCCGCGTGCACTACGACAGCGCCATCGCCTCGCTCTCGGTCATCCTCGGCACGGATGCGAGCGGCTTCGACCCCGACGGGCCGCTGCCGCCGATCCCCGAGACGAATGCCAGCAAGAGCGGCCGGCAGCGGATGGTCGATCTCGCGGCGCGCGACAAGCTCACGGTGCGCCAGCTCGCCCAGCGCGTCGGGGGATATGGCGGGCTTGCCTTCGTCGGCACGCCCAAGACCATCGCCGACCAGATGGAGGAATGGCTGGTCGGCCGCGGCTCCGACGGCTTCAACATCATGTTCCCGTTCGTGCCCGCAGGCCTCGACGATTTCGTCGACAAGGTCGTCCCGGAACTGCAACGGCGCGGGATTTTCCGGAAAGAGTATGAAGGGGCCACTTTGAGAGAGAATCTGGGCCTGCCGCGGCCGAAAAACCGGTTCTTCGAGGGTTAATCGGGCCGATTTGAGCGAGTTTCTGGCCGCAAAACCTTGACTTTGGGCGGTTTGTGGCTAGGTTGCCGGCCAACGCGGGCCGTTTGGCCGGCTCCTCAAATCCCATTCCATTCGAGGTTTCTGAACATGGCCAAAGCGGTCACCATCAAGGTCAAGCTCGTGTCCTCGGCTGACACCGGCTTCTACTACGTCGCCAAGAAGAACTCGCGCACCATGACCGAGAAGCTGGTCAAGAAGAAGTATGACCCGGTCGCGCGCAAGCACGTCGAATTCAAGGAAGCCAAGATCAAGTAAGATCGCGGACTACGCTGAACGACTTTGACGGGGCCATTCGCGGCCCCGTTTTTATTTGCGGCCGATGGTCGTAGCCTCCACGTCCATGATCGCAGCCCTGGACGAGGGAAATGTCGGTGGCTACTCGGTCGCCTATGGCCGCGACGACACCTATTTTCCGGTCTACGTCACCGCGGCGCTCGCCGCGATCTTCTGCACCGCTGCGTTCGTCACCGGCGCGCTCTACTGGCTTGCGCTCGCAGCGCTCGCGGCCGGATTCACCTACTACAACATTCCTCTGCTCGAGACCGGCCGGCCCACCATCGGCGCCAACCAATACGGTATCTTCATCCAGGCCTTCGGCCTGATCCGGTGGCGCGCGATCGAGCGAATCGATCTCGTCGAGATCGCCGAACGCGCTATGACTGTGCACGAGCTCCAGATCGTGCTGAACGCGCCGCTCACCAGCGCGCTGGTGGCCGACTGGCGCAAGCAGCCGTCCTGGCGCTGGCTGATGCGCCTGCCCTGGCGGATGAGCCACACCAACATGGTGCGGATCAATGTCGAGCCGTTCGATCAGCCGCCGGACATGATCCATCGCACGTTCCTGCGGATGTGGCGCTACTATCGCAGCTAGCCGGCAGACCCGTCTCCGTCACGTCCTGTGCACGAGGTGCGCATAGGCCTCGGCCCTCATGCCGTAGGTCCAGGCCACCGCCTCGCGCGCCGTGCGCAGATTGGCCGGCACCTGGAGGAAGAAATGCCTGCGCGTGCCGTCGGGCTCGGGCGTCGCGTTCACGACCTCCACCGCCGCCCAAGCGTCCGCGGCCAGCCAGTTCCGGCGCCACAGGATTCCGGTCTCGTCCTCGGCGATGGGGGTGGCGCCGCCGAGCGCGACGTAACGCTCCGGCGTCATGATCTCGATCATGCAGCGGCGGACCTGGACATCGATCTGCTCGTCGATCGCGGCGAGCGTGATCCTGTCCTTGTGTTCGATAATCCAGCGCGGCACCTCAACACCGCGCCAGGCCCAGATCGACCACCCATCGGGGTAACGCAGCGCCGGGCCGCTCGCCTGATGCAACCGGTCGCGTGCATCACCGCACAAGAGGTTCGGTCGCTCTGCGAGCCAGCAGGTGCGCTCATGCGGCTGGAGCCAGCCGGCGCTCATCGCGAGCTGCATCAGGCCACGCAACGACTCCGTCTCGCCGCGCAGACCGAGCACCTCGCGGAGATAGTCGTAAGCACCAAGCCACGACAGATCGTGCGGCCCCGCCGCGCAGGTCGTAAAATTGCGGGGAGCAACGATCGCTTCAAGCAGACCGGATAGCGACAGGCCGGTTCGACGGAGCTGGCCGAACATGGACGGATTCTGTTCCGGCACGCTCCGTACCACCACCTCGGCCGCAGCGCTGACCAGCCCATCGGCAGGATTGACGTCGCTTTCGATCGTGGCGAGCACCTTCCGATGCAACCGCCTCGCAACCAGCGAAGCAATTCGCCGGCGGAGGCGATCGACCAGACGCAAGCGCACATTGCGGCCGTCGTCGCCCGACATCCGGCCAGCGAGCTCGGCAAGCGCAAACGGGCTGTCGCACCACACGATGCGGGCCGGCGGCTCCAGTCCTGCGGACTGATAGGCCAACCGCACGGCCCGCTCCGCGGCGCCGCGATTGGCAGGTGCCGTCGACCGCCGGACGGCAGCCCACCGCGCTCGGTACTCCCCGAGCGCTCCCCGCTGCTCCGCCGTCAGTGCCTGCTCAGTCGGCAAGGACGCGCGCATCCCGCGGGCCCAGTTCGCGCTGGCGGCGCACGCGGTAGGTCCCTCGCGGCAACGTCAGCGGCGCGTGCTCCTGATGCGTCACCCGCGCATAGGCCGCGGCGATCAGGAGATGTCCGACATACAGCCCGGCCGGAATGTCGCGCGCCAGATCGTCGTCGCGAAACAGCGTCACGCGCTCGCTGATCGCATGACAATGTCCGGTGGCCTCGCCCTCCAGCAGGACCAGCGGCACACCTTCGGCGGTTTCGGCGAGCGTTCCCGATGGCGCTACATCGGGTACCCGCTCGATCAGCAGGTCACCTTGCGCAAAGATCTCGGTCATCTTGCCTTCTCCCGTGCCGACGCATCCGCGGGGCAAGCGCGGACGGCCGGGTTGGTTCAACATCGTTATCAACGATCTAGTGCACGACCTCGCCATGCAGTGCGAGATCGAGACCGTCGCGCTCCATATCCTCCGACACCCGCAAACCGACGAACAGCTTGACCACGTAGAGGATGATCAGGCTGACGACGGCGTCGTAAACAATGACGGTGGCGACGCCGATGCACTGGTTGATGAACTGGCCGGGGTTTCCTTCCAGAGCACCCGCGGTGCCGCCATATTGCTCGACGGCAAAGATGCCGGTGAGCAGTGCGCCGACGATGCCGCCGACGGCGTGGACGCCGAAGCAATCGAGCGCATCGTCATAGCTGAACATGGCCTTCAGCCCGGTGCATCCCCAGTAGCAGAGGACGCCGGCCGCAATCCCGATCACGAAGGCGCCAACCGGGCCGACGAAACCGGACGCTGGCGTGATGGCAACGAGACCTGCCACCGCGCCCGAGCAGATGCCGACGACCGTCGGCTTGCCCTTGAGCGACCACTCCACCAGCATCCAGGTAAAGCCGGCAACGGCCGTTGCGATCTGCGTCACCAGCATCGCCATGCCGGCCTGCATGCCCGCCGTCACCGCCGAGCCCGCGTTGAAGCCGAACCAGCCGACCCAGAGCAGCGAGGCGCCGATGAAGGTCAGCACCATGTTGTGGGCCGGTCCCGTTTCCTTGCGCTTGCCGAGCATGATGGCGCACATCAGGCCTGCCACGCCGGCATTGATATGCACGACGGTCCCGCCGGCGAAGTCGAGCACCTTGACCCAGGCGGCGTCGTTGCCGGAGGCGAAGATTCCGTCCGGGCCCCACACCCAATGCGCGATCGGCGCATAGACGAAGATCGCCCACAGGCCGATGAACCAGAGCATCGCGGAAAACTTCATCCGCTCGGCGAAGGCCCCTGCGATCAGCGCCGGCGTGATGATCGCAAAAGTCATCTGGAAGCAGATGTAGACGCTTTCGGGAATCGTCGCCGCGAGCGGATTGGGGTTGCCGATCCCGCCTTTGCCGATATCGCTGAGGATGTCCTTCAGGAACATGCGGTCCAGCCCGCCGATGAACGGCGTGCCGGCGCGGAAGGCCAGGCTGTAGGTCAGGATGGCGAACAGGATGGTGATGAGGCAGGTTACTGCAAAGCTCGTCATCACGGTGTCGCCCACGTTCTTCTTGCGCACCATGCCGCCATAGAACAGCCCAAGCCCCGGAACCGTCATCATCAGCACCAGCGCGACCGAGGTGAGCATCCAGGCGGTGTCGCCGGGATTTGGCGTGCACTTCTCGAGGATCTTGCCGCCACAAGCGGGGGGCGCCGCATCCTCCGCAAGCGCGACGTCGCCGAGGACGAGGTAGAGAAGTGCAATTCCCAACAGCGCCACCACCAACGTCACGAGTCTTTTGCGCGTGGATGTTCTTGATTCCATCATCGTCCTCCCAAGTCGCAAGAGATGCCTTCCGGGCACTGGCTTGACTGGAACCGTCGAGACGAAGGTTCGCGCCGGCGACGCGCCAGCGCGATCAGCTCGAATTTTCGGGACACAATGTTCACGGCTCGGCGCGATGAGGTCGTCGAGCGTCGATGGCTGGAGACTGGCGGCGACCAGCCTCATGGCTTATCGGCCTTTCCCTTGTCGCCAGATCGGAAAGCGTCAGAGACGGTTCCAATTCTTGATCAAGGAACGTGCAAGAATCGCACCATCGACACTATTCATTCAACCCACTGAATGCGTTTCGATTCCCGTTTGCTGCTTTGCGACAGGCGCGTCGTGCGCTGCTTCACGCGGCGGCGCACTGCCCAACGAATGAGCAGACGCCGACGATGCCTATGCCGTTCGCAAGAGTGGCGGCGCCGTCGGTCGGATCAGCGCAAACGCGATCTGGACGATGCCGGCGGCAAGCCCCACCGCGACACCGATGCGCCAAGCCATGTTGTAGGAACCGAGCGCGTCATAGATCAGACCGCCGCCATAGGCGCCGACGAAGCTGCCGATCTGATGGCTCATGAACGCAAGCCCCTGGATCATCGCCTGCCATTGCAGCCCGAACATCTCTGCCACTGCGCCTGCGACCAGCGGGCCGACGCCGAGCCAGACGAATCCCATCAGCGCGCCGAACACCAGCGTCGAGGCCGGCGATGGCGGCAGCATGAAATACCAGGCGAGCACCAGCGAGCGCACGACGTAGATGCCCCCCAACAACGCGAGCTTGTTCCAGCGCTGGCCGGCCCAGCCGAAGAACAGCGAGCCCAGCACATTGAAGCCACCGATCACGCCGAGCGTCTTCGCGCTCAACATCGGGTCCATGCCGCAGATGAGCAAATACGACGGCAGGTGCGTGGTGATGAAGATGAGCTGCATACCGCAGACGAAATAGGCTGCCGCCATCACTACGAAGGAAGCGTTGCCGAGCGCGGCTGTGGCCGCGGTCGTCGCCGAGACATTGCCGAGGCCGCTCGCCTTCGGCAGCGGAATGCGATCGATCCGCCCGGCAAACCATGCCGCCGGCAGCATCACCAGCGAGAGCACCACAAAGCCGGCGAGCCCGATGCGCCAGCCGTAGCCCTCATTGAGCATTTGCCCGATCGGCGCCGACAGCAGCGCGCCGAGCGAGCCCGCGGCCGAAACCATGCCGAGCACCGTCGAACGCACGCTTTCTGGCACCGCGCGCGCAGCGACCGACATCGCCATCGCAGCCGCCGTGCAGGCGAGCGAGGTGCCGATCAGCACCCCTGCCCCCAGCATCACGAAAATCATGCCCTGGGCACATGCCATCAGTGCAAGGCCCACAATGTAAAGCAACGCGCCGGTCATCATGATCACGCGAAAACCGTGGCGCACCGTGAGCGCGCCGGCGAGCGGTTGCAGAAAGCCCCAGGCGAGGTTTTGCACGGCGATCGCGAGGGTGAAATCGGAAACGGAGATGCCGACGTCGTGAGTCAGGGGCTGGAGGAAGATGCCGAGCGATTGCCGCAAGCCCATGCTGAGCGTCAGCATCAGCGAGGCCCCGATCAGGATCGGGAGCGTCGGACGAAGCGCCTGCAGCAGTGGCATGCTTGATCTCCCGTTCTCTTGTTCTCGCGGCGATTCGCCACCTGCCCATGCGGCTTGATTACACAGGCCTGTGTAACTTAGAATAAGCACGCGATCCGCTGTCAAGGACCAAGTAAACAGGTCTGTGTAATGGCTGCCCCTGCAAAATCGGATATCAAGACGGACATGAAGGAGCGGATCCTCAAGACCGCCGACCGGCTGTTCTATCTTGAGGGCATCCGCGCCGTCGGCGTCGATATGGTCGCGGCCGAGATCGGCATCAGCAAGCGCACGCTCTACAACCACTTTCCGTCCAAGGACGCGCTGATCGCGGCCTATCTCGAGCGGCGCTTCGTAAGCGCACGCCCTTCCGACAAGCCGCCGGCCGAGCAGATCCTCGCTACCTTCGATTCGCTGGAGCGGCGCTTTGCGGCCAAGGATTTCCGCGGCTGCCCGTTCGTGAATGCGGTGGCCGAGCTCGGGCCTTCGGATCGCGCCGTGAAGAAGATCGCAATCGCCTTCAAGGAAAGCCGCCGCCTCTGGTTTCGCGACCGCCTGACCGAGCTCGGCGTTGCCGATGCGGAGGCGCTCGCGACACAGCTCGTGCTGCTGGTCGACGGTTCGATTGCGCAGGACCTCGTGCGTGACGATCCGGCAATGGCCCGCGCGGCGAAGGAAGCGGCGACGGTGCTGCTGCGGAATGCGGGGGTGGATGTGGGTGGTGATGCGAAGCCGGTGCAGCGTAGCAAGCCGACGCCAAAATAGCCGCCGTCGCCGAATCGTGCCGTGTCATGCCCCGCGAAGGCGGGGCATCCAGTATTCCAGAGACAGCGAGGCGAGAACCGTGAGGCCGCGGCGTACTGGATTCCCCGCCTACGCGGGGAATGACAGCTGAGTTTGTGGGACCGTCGCCGCCCTACCAATATGCTCCTGTTTTGCCCGACGGGTCAAACCGCCCTGCTACCCGCGCAAGTCTCGATCCAACTAACGCTACTGTGCATGGGACCGCTTTCCGGTTTTGTCTTGTCCCTCGCCCATCCTCATACCGGCTGCCACATCAGCATCGGCACCTAGCAGGCTTTGTGCTACAGGGAAAAGGAAACGAGAAAGCTGGTTAGCTAGGTGCGATGTCAGAAAATTACTACGACGCTCAGCTCGAAGAACTAAAGCAACGATCCGTCGATCGTCTGCTTTCCGCGGACGTGTTCGACCTCCCCGCGTTTCAAGCCCTACATGCCCATCTGTGGCACAAGGCTCGGGGACTTAAAAACGAGTACGTGATTTCCAAACAAATACTGGCCTGCATTCGGTCTGCCGCGACAGCAATCGAAAGTCGGGCGGAATACCTGTCATCGGTCCGGGAGCATGTCCACTTGGCCGGAGACTTCCACGCCATGCTCGATAGGCTCATAGCAGGTGAAATCGAAGGTGACCGCACCGCTGGGATTCCGCGCATAATTTGACTTACACCGGTTATGGAACGCAGCGCACGCCGCACTAACCGCTGCCACCGCATCACACGGTGTCATCACCCGCGAAAGCGGGTGATCCAGTATTCCAGAGACAGTGAGGCTTGAACCGTGAGGCCGCGGCGTACTGGATTCCCCGCCTTCGCGGGGAATGACAGCGGAGTTTGCGGGGCTGTCGCGACCCTACCAATATGCTCCTGTTTTGCCCGACGGGTCAAATGGCGCCGCTGCCAGCGCTAGTCATCTTGCCACCTGCGCAAGTCCTTGATCCGGCTAGCGCCGGCTACTGTGCATGGGGTTGTTTTCGCATTTTTATGCGCAGGCAGCCTCACGCCGCCTGCGACACCACGCGATTGCGGCCGTCGTGCTTGGCGCGGTAGAGCGCCATGTCCGCCCGCTTCAGCACGTCGGCGACGGCCTCGCCCTTCTGCTCCAGCGTGGTCAGGCCGATCGAGATCGTGACCTCGATGCGCTTGGTGCCCTTGTGGACGGAGAACGGCTCGCCGGCGATCGAGCGGCGCAGGCGCTCGGCCACCATGCCGGCGACGTGCAGATCGGTCTCAGGCATCACGATGACGAACTCCTCGCCGCCATAGCGGCAGGCGAGATCGATGCCGCGGATCGATTTGCGCACGCGCACCGCGAATTCGCGCAAGACGTCGTCGCCGGCATCATGCCCGTAATTGTCGTTGATCGACTTGAAATAGTCGATGTCCAGAATCATCAGCGCGAGCGGTTTGCCGCGGGTCGAAGCCTGCTCGGCGAGCGTCCCCAGATGGCTTTCCATGTAGCGGCGATTGTGCAGGCCGGTGAGCGCGTCGGTAATCGCCATCTCGATCGAGTTCTGCACGTTGTCGCGCAGATGATCGGTGTAGCGGCGGCGGCGGATCTGCGTGCGCGCACGCGCGAGCAGCTCGTTCTTGTCGACGGGACGCAACAGATAGTCGTTGACGCCGATCTCGAGCCCGCGGAGCAGCCGCGTGCCACTCTCGGCGTCCGCAATGGCGAGGATTGGCACATGGCGGGTGCGCTCGAGCGAGCGCGCCTGGCTGCACAGCCGCAAGCCGTCGAAATTGTTGAGGTCGAGCGAGACGATCAGCAGGTCGTAATTGCCCTCGGCGGCGTGGAACAGTGCCTCCGTCGGATTGGGCTCGACATCGACGCTGTGCTCGGCCGAAAGCAGCGTCGCCAGCCGCTCATAGGACGACTGCCGGTCGTCGACCAGGAGGATGCGGCCGCCCTTGCCGGTGTCGGCCACAGCGCTGCGCTCGGGCGCCTGCACGCCGATCTCGAGCGAGGTGATGGCGCGCATGCGCAATTCGTCGGTCATCATCTTCAGCCGCGTCAGCGAACGCACGCGCGCGATCAGCACGACGTCCGAGACGGGTTTTGTGAGAAAATCGTCGGCTCCGGCCTCCAGGCCGCGCACGCGATCGGCGGGGCTGTCGAGCGCGGTCACCATCACGACGGGAATGTGGTGCGTCACCGGATCGGTCTTCAGCCGGCGGCAGACCTCGAACCCGTCCATGTCGGGCATCATGACGTCGAGCAGGATGATGTCGCATTCGGCGCGGCGGCAGATCGCCAGCGCTTCACTGCCGTTCGAGGCCGTCATCACGTCGAAATACTCGGCGGAGAGCCGGGCTTCCAGCAGCTTGACGTTGGCAGGGACGTCATCGACGACGAGGATACGCGCGGACACTGAAATTCACTCCCTACCCGATAAAACGCCGGACCGTCTCGATGAACTTGCCGACCGAGATCGGCTTGGAAAGATACGCCTCGCAGCCGCCCTCGCGTATGCGCTCTTCGTCACCCTTCATCGCGAATGCGGTCACGGCGACGACAGGAATATTGCGCAGCTCCGGATCGTCCTTGATCCAGCGCGTGACCTCGAGCCCCGACACCTGCGGCAGCTGGATATCCATCAGCACGAGATCGGGGCGCATCTTGCGAACGAGATCGAGCGCCTCGTAGCCGTTGCTGGTGCCCGAGGTCTGATAGCCGTGCGCCTCCAACAGGTCGCGGAAGAGCTTCATGTTGAGCTCGTTGTCCTCCACGATCAGGACGGTCTTAGCCATCCCGTCCCTCCCACTTGTCAGGAGACCTGTTCGACATGTGACGCCTCAGGCGCCTTCAGCCGGCGCTTCGAAAACTGGATTCAAACTAGCCTCAGATTCGCTCTAGTTTCGTTAAACCGGAGGGCCAACTTTCCGCGATGTGGTTTCCAGTTGCTTGCCCAGGGTCCCAAGACTTCGAGTAGCCAAGACACGATCCCAAGACACGATCCCAAGACTCGGGCATGATGATTCCAAATTAGAGACCGAAAGTTAACGGAAAGGCAAACCGTCCGCTTGAAAAAGCCTGTTCAAAACCCCCGCGAAGTAGCTGAAATCGTTGCGATTCAGGCTTTGTCTTTCGTCGCCGGCGACCCCGAGCGGCTGGGCCTGTTTCTGGCCGAGACCGGCATCGGCCCGGAAACGCTGCGGAACGCGGCTTCCGACCCGAATTTCCTTATCAGCGTGCTCGATTTCGTGCTGCGCGATGACGCAACGGTGAAGGCCTTTGCGAACGCCTCGGAACTCCATCCGACCAACATTGCCGCGGCCCGACAGGTTCTGGGCGACCCGCACTGGGAGCGCGACGTGCCGTGAACGCCCTCGACCCGGCCGGGCCCCGCTGCTTCTGCCGGGATTGTCTGGCCGACCAGGAATCCAATCGAGCCATGTCGGCGCGGCGCTGTTCCGCCTGCGGTTCCCCGCGGCTCGTCCGCCACCGCGCGCTCGCCGCGCTGACGATCGCCCATATCGACTGCGACGCGTTCTACGCGACGGTCGAGAAGCGCGACAATCCCGACATCGCCGACAAGCCCGTGATCATCGGAGGTGGCAAGCGCGGCGTGGTGTCGGCCGCCTGCTACATCGCGCGCACCTTCGGCGTGCGCTCGGCGATGCCAATGTTCAAGGCGTTGGAAGCCTGCCCGCATGCGACCGTGATTCGCCCCGACATGGCCAAATATGTCCGTGTCGGACGCGAGGTGCGCCACGCCATGCAGGCGCTGACGCCTCTGGTCGAGCCGCTCTCGATCGACGAGGCCTTTCTCGATCTCTCCGGCACCGAACGTGTGCACGGCATGATCCCGGCAAAGGTGCTGGCACGCTTTGCCCGCGACGTCGAGCGCGACATCGGCATCACCGTGTCGGTCGGGCTCTCCTGCAACAAGTTTCTGGCCAAGATCGCCTCCGATCTCGACAAGCCGCGCGGCTTTGCGAGCCTCGACCAGGAGGAGGCCCGCCTGATGCTCGCGGAAAAGCCCGTCGGCTTCATCTTCGGCGTGGGGCCGGCGACGCAGGAGCGGCTGGTGCAGCGCGGCTTCCGTATCATCGCCGACCTGCAAAAGGCCGACGAGATCGAGCTGATGCGGCAGTTTCCGAGCGATGGCCGCAGACTCTGGCGGCTCGCGCGCGGCATCGACGATCGCCGCGTCGAGCCTGATCGCGGCGCCAAGACGATTTCCAGCGAGACCACGTTCGAGAGCGACATCCGCGACTTCGCAACGCTTGAGAAGATCTTGTGGCGGCTCTGCGAGAAGACGTCGTCACGGCTCAAGAGCGGCGAGCTTGCGGGCTCGACCATCACGCTGAAGCTGAAGACCGCCGACTTCCGCCAGCGCACCCGATCGCAATCGATCAACGCGCCGACGCAGCTCGCCGCAAAGATCTTTTCGATCTGCCGCGAGATGCTGGCCAAGGAGATCGACGGCACCGCCTTCCGCCTGATGGGCGCCGGCGTCAGCGCACTGCGCGCGGGCTCGGCCGCCGACGACACCGACATGCTCGACCGCCGTGCGGCGCATGCGGAGCGGGCGATGGACGATCTGCGCAAGAAGTTCGGCAGCGCCGCGGTGATCCGCGGCATCGCGTATGACGGGCCGGAGAAGGCGGAGCGGGAGTGAGTGCTTCTAGGCCGTAGGATGGGTGGAGCAAGGGCGAAACCCATCAAGCTTCTATCAAACGACGAAAGGCGATGGGTGTCGCGAAGGGCTGAACCCATCCTATGTCCCCGCCTCAATCCGCGACCGCCACCGCCTCGATCTCGATCAGCCATTCGGGTGCCGCAAGCGCCGACACGCCGACCAGCGTGCTCGCCGGCGGCTCCATGCCTTCGAAGAACGCGGAGCGCGCCTTGCCGATGATGGGACGGAGCTCAGGCTTGTAGCCGACGACGAAGGTCGTGATCTTCACGATGTTGGCGTAGCTCGCGCCGGCGGCCTTCAGCGCGAGGCCAAGGTTCTGCATCACCTGGGTCGTCTGCGCCGCAAGATTGCCTTCGCCGACCACCCGCCCCTCCTCGTCCACCGAGACCTGCCCCGAGATGTAGATGGTGCGCGCGCCGGAGGCCGTGACGACGTGGGAATAGGCCGGATTGTGGTGCAGGCCGCTCGGGCGGAGATGATCGATCTTCGGCATGTGTGCCTCCCTGACGTTTATGATTGGGAGGGAGCGTAGCCCGTCTGGCCCTCGGAACCAACCCACGTGATGCCGGCAGCCCCGTCATCCTCACGTGCGAGCTTTGCGATCCGAACGGATCGCAAGGCGAGCCTCGAAGGATGAACGGCCGAAATAGCGCGGGGGGCCGTCGCCCTTCGAGGGCCGCTTCGCGGCCACCTCAGAGTGACGGTGATGGGATAGGTGCGTGCGGCAACTGTTGCGGAGCAGAGTCCGGCGTGACGGCTTCGCCGTCAATTACAGGGCTTCGTATCCTTCGCGTCGAACTTGCCCATCGCGCCCGAGATGACGAAATCGTTGTAGTCGAGCACCAGCGCGCGGGAGACGCCGTTTTCGTAGAGCTCGAACGACATCGCGTAGACGGGCGTCTGCTCGCCCTCTTTCTGCTGGGCTTCGCGGTCGAAATAGCTGACGGTGACCGGCCAGCGCGTCAGCGACTTCATGTGCTCGTCCGACGTCGCGGGATCGGGCGAGGATGCCGTGCGGTCGGCGGGGATCGGCTGACCGATCACGGTCAGCGTGTTGTAAACCTTCTCGCCATTGTCGGAGCCGTCATAGACGGAGAGCTCGAGCAGCGACTTGCCCTCCTTGGCGGCGGCGATGATGCGCTGGATCTGCTCGGTCGGAAACACCGTCGTGCCGTCGAGGGTGAAATTCTTCGGCACCGGCAGCTTCAATTTGACGTTGATGTGGTCGCCATCGCGCTCGGCCGAGCCATCGACCTGGCTCGAGTCGGTGTCGTTCATCCGCGTCTCGATCTTGAAGCGATAGCTCTTGCCAGTCGCCTCCTCCCAGGAATTGGAGCGGAGGTCGCTGAGCGTGATCTTGCCCTCGCCGCTGTCGAGCTCGGAGACCTGGCGGAATTCCGACGTGTAGCCCTCGCAGGAATTGCCTGCAAAATTGTAGAGGATGCGCCCGCGCGCGCTGTTGATCGAGCTCGTACGCGACTTGACCAGGCTCAGCTCGTACAGGGCCTGGTGCGGGAGGAACGGACCATTCGCGGCCTCAGCCCCGCCAGAAGCGCCAACAGCGACAGCCGCGAGCGCCATGACACCGAGCGACGTCCGGAAAAGGTGCACCATGAATATTCCTTGGGGAAATCGAGATTCGTCATTTTAATGACCGCCGCATTGCGTCGCAACTGCGGCCGCTTCACGGAAAGTTGCGCTTTTTTCCCAGAAAAGCGCTGCCTGGCCTCGGATAGATGCAACCCTGCCGGGCGCCCGGGCCACGGCCTCGCCGCCTTGCATGTCACCGCACAATCGGCGAAACAGGCGCGCCGGCCGGCGTGAGGCCGGACAGAATTTCCAGATGACATCGAGGTCGGAACATGGCGGGCACGGTCGAGCAGAAACTGTCGGAACAGGGCATCAAGCTGCACGAGGCCCCCACCCCCGTGGCCAACTACGTGCCGTTCGTGCGGACCGGCAACCTCCTCTTCGTTTCGGGTCAGGTCTGCTTCGATCCCGCCGGCAAGCTGATCGCCAAGGGCAAGCTCGGGGCCGGCGTCTCGATCGAAGAGGGCGCGGCGGCGGCGCGCGGCTGCGCCATCAACCTCTTGGCGCAGGTCAAGGCTGCGCTCGGCGATCTCGACAAGGTCGTACGCGTCGTGCGGCTCGGCGGTTTCATCAACTCGGCGCCGGATTTCGTCGACGGACCGAAGGTGCTGAACGGCGCCTCCGACCTGATGGTTGCGGCGTTTGGCGACAAGGGCCGCCACGCCCGCACCACCGTCGGTGTCGCCTCGCTGCCGGCCGACGCCGCGGTCGAGGTCGAAGGCCTGTTCGAGGTCGCCTGATCCGGGAGCAAGAGACGTGCGTGCTCCGGAGTGGCTGACGGCGCGGCCGGTCGCTCATCGCGGCCTGCATGACATTTCACGTGGTATCGTCGAGAACATGCCGGGCGCGGTCCAGGCTGCGATCGCGGGCAATTTCGCGATCGAGGTCGACATCCAGCTCTCCGCCGACGGCGAGGCCATGGTGCATCATGACCACGCGCTCGGCCGCCTGACCGAGGGCGACGGCGAGCTGATCGAGAAGACCGCGGCCGAGCTCAGGGCCGTCAAATTCAAGGACACGTCCGAGCGGATGATGTCGCTGTCCGACCTCTGCGCCATGGTCGCCGGGCGTGTTCCGCTGGTGATCGAGGTGAAGAGCCATTTTGGCGGCGACCGCAAGCTAGTGAGGCGGATGGCCGAGGTGCTGGCATCCTATCAAGGCCCTGCGGTGGGCATGTCCTTCGATCCGGACCAGGTGCTGGCGCTACGCGAGCTGTTGCCGTCACGCCCACGCGGCATCGTCGCGCAGCGGACCTATGAGGACGAGTATTGGACGAAGCTGACGCAAGCCCAGCGCGACGGCATGCTGTACATGCGCCACGGCTTTCAAACCCAGCCGCATTTCGTCGCCTTCAAGGTCGACCATCTGCCGGCGCCGGCGCCTTGGATCGCGCGCAACGTGTTCCGTTGCGCCCTGCTCGGCTGGACCGTGCGCACGCCGGAGCAGCGGGCGCGCGCCGGGCAACACGCAGACCAGATGATTTTTGAGGGGTTCGTGCCGTAGGGCACTGCTGTCCGCGTTGTCAACGCAAGCGCAACAACGCATTTACAGCAATTGTTGAAGCACCGAGCCTCCCAGACGTCGTCCTGGCGAAAGCCAGGACGACATTGATGGCGAATTCCTGCCCCTTGAAGTCGCTGCTGCAATGCACGATCTTCTCCATAGGGGTCTTCAAGACACGCGATGGCATCATCTGAAATCACGCTCGAGGCCGTACCTTCCATCGGCGAGGTAGCGCCGGAAGATTGGGACGCCTGCGCCAATCCCGGCAGCGCCTGTAATGGGAGTGGCAGGGGAACCTCGTCCGGGCTGCCAGGCGACTCCATCGCACTCTCAAAACCCGCCTATAACCCCTTTGTTTCCCACGCTTTTTTGTCGGCAGTTGAGAGTTCAGGTTCGGCGACCGCCCGCACCGGCTGGGGACCACGGCATCTCGTTGCCAAGCTCGATGGCCGCGTCGCGGGCGTCGTGCCCTGCTATCTGAAATCGCATAGCCAAGGCGAGTACGTCTTCGACCGCGGCTGGGCGGATGCGTATCAGCGCGCCGGCGGGCGTTACTATCCGAAGCTCCAGGTCTCGGTTCCCTTCACACCGGCAACCGGCCCGCGCCTTCTGATCCGCGAGGGCGTCGATCGCGAGCGCATAGCGGACGCGCTGGCGAGCGGGCTGATCGCGCTGTGCGGGGTGAGCAAGGCCTCCTCGGTGCACGTCACCTTCGCGCGCGAGGCTGAATGGAAACTGCTCGCCGAGCACGGCTTCCTGCAACGGACCGACCAACAGTTCCACTGGCACAACGAGGGCTTTGCGACCTTCGACGATTTCCTCGCGACGCTGAATTCGCGCCACCGCAAATCGATCAAGCGCGAGCGGCGCGACGCGCTTTCCGCCGGCATCACCATCCACTGGCTCACCGGCAGCGAGATCACGGAGGATGCCTGGGACGCATTCTTCGCCTTCTACATGGAGACCGGCTCGCGCAAATGGGGCCGGCCGTATCTGACGCGAGAATTCTTCTCGCTGATCGGCGAGGCCATGAGCAACGACGTGCTCCTGGTCATGGCGCGCCGCAATCACCGCTGGATCGCGGGCGCCATCAACTTCATCGGCTCGGACACGCTGTTCGGCCGCAACTGGGGCGCGATCGAGCATCATCAATTCCTGCATTTCGAGGTCTGCTACTACCAAGCGATCGATTTTGCGATCAAACACGGCCTGAAGCATGTCGAGGCCGGTGCGCAAGGTGAGCACAAGATCGCGCGCGGCTACCTGCCGCGAACGACGCATTCGGCGCATTTCATCGCCGATCCCGGCTTGCGCCGCGCCATCGACGATTACCTCAAGCGCGAACGTGCCTATGTCGCGGAAGCCGGCCGCGAACTCGCCGAGTTGGGCCCGTTCCGCAAGGGCATCGAAGAGGCGCCTTGACGGCTTCTTAGAGGTGATGACAGTAAGGCCGCAACTTCAGGAGCAGCCGCATGACCGCCTATGATCCCAACAATATCTTCGCGAAAATCCTGCGCGGCGAATTCCCCTGCTACAAGGTCTACGAGGACGAGCACGTGCTTGCTTTCCTCGACATCATGCCGCGCTCGCCCGGTCATACGCTCGTCATCCCAAAGGCCCCTGCCCGCAACATCCTCGACATCAGGCCGGACGACTACGCACATGTCGCGCGCGGCGCGCACAAGATCGCCTCAGCCGCGATGAAGGCCTTCGACGCCGACGGCATCACCGTGCAGCAATTCAACGAGCCCGCCGGTGGCCAGGTCGTGTTTCACCTGCACATGCATGTGATGCCGCGCCACGACGGCGTCGCGCTGCTGCCGCCCGCGAGCCGCAAGGAAGACGGCAAGCTGCTGGAAGAGCATGCGGCGCAGCTGATCGCAGCGTTGAAGGCAGGCTAGGTCTCTCCGCTGTCATTGCGAGCGAAACGAAGCAATCCAGACTGTCTCCGCGGAGGCGGCCTGGATTGCTTCGTCGCTTCGCTCCTCGCAATGATGGAGGAGAGAGACTTCACTCCGTCTCGAAATCCCCGGGCTGCGGCGCGGCCAGTGGCGTGAACTCGCAGCGGTCGGGCTTGATGTCGATCAGCGGCGTGTTGTCGATGCAGTCGAGGCCGCGCACCAGGATCGTGTTGCCCTCGATGCCGACCAGCCTGACGATCGAGGTGCCGATCGGATTGGGCCGCACCGGCGAGCGCAGCGAGAAGGTGCCGCGGGTGTTCTGGTTGTTCTTCGGGCTTTGCAGGATGATGTCGCGACGCGAGCGGTCGAGCCAGTAGAGCACTTCGAGATTGCTGTAGAAGTCGACGCCCTTGATCGCCGGCACGAAGGGCTCAAAAATCTCCAGCCGGCACACCGGGCCGTCATTCCGCCCCTGCCGCGGCGTCTCCAGCCGCGAGGTCCAGGGCGTGCGGATCCGGCCGATGAAGACGAGGCCGGCATCCTGCGTCGCCGGCAGCTCGATCGCCACCTCGCCTTCGCGGAGCTCATTTTCGCGAACCATTTTTCCTCTTCCTTGCTGTTCCCTGGGTTTTAGCCCAGCCACCACTTGCCGGCTAGCATGAAGAGCTCGCCGGTGACGACGCCGGCAAAGATCGAGCGACGGGTCAGCATGAAGACGATGAAGCCCGCGACCACCGCGCCATAGCGCAAGACATCGGGCACGCTGGCGAGCGCGCCCGGCGGCTGGACCACGATCTGGGCAATGACGCCGGCCAGGATGGCGGTCGCCACCGCCCTCACCCAGACAAGGAGCTCCGAGCCCTCGTCGATGCCGCCGCCGAACCACAGGCCCAGCATGCGCCATATCTGGTTGGGAATAACGCCGGCCACGAACAGCACGGCAAGCGCATGCCAGTCGCCGATGAAGGCACTCATGCGCGCGCCTCCCGCCAGAAATGGACGCCATAGGCGATGGTGCCCGCCACGACACCGCTGACGAGAATGTCGAGGCCGCTGTTCATCTTCGCAGCCAGCGGATAGAGCACGAGCCCGAGGACCAGCGCGACGATGTCGGCGATCTCGCGGCTGTTGCGCGCGGTCGAGAACAGGAACGATAGCGGCGTGAGCAGCAGGATCGCCGCGCCAAGCGTCTGCGTGAGGTTGGCGGCGAGGAAATAGCCGACGGTATTGGCGGTCAGGCACACCGAGACCAGGCCGCAGCCGAGCCCATGGACGAAAGCAATCCGCCGCTCGCGCGGCACCTGTGGCAGGAAGCGGTGGCATTCGACCCACAGCGTCACAGCGGTGAGATGTGCCGCAAAGATCAGCTCGCGCCGCTTTGTCGTTGGCGTGCGCATCAAGGGCAGGACCGACACCACCATCGGAAACAGCCTGATAGCGCTGACCGTCACGGCGATCGCCGACTGGATGAGCGTCGCGCCGGAGCCGAGCGTTGTGATCAGGATGATCTGCGCCGGCCCCGCCCAGACGAACAGCGTCGAGGCCAGCGCCCAGGCCAGGCTGAAATGCGTGTCATGCGCCAGCGCCCCGATACCCAGATAAGTCACGAACAGCACGATGGTGAGGATGGTCTGCGTGATCGACCGCAGCCCCCACGCAAAGGCGCGAAAGGAGCTGTGCCATTCAGATGAATCGAGCGGAGGAAGCGCCACGGGAGCCGGGTGGGACGAGGAATCGTGACGGCATAACGGGGGATGCTGCGGCGCGCGTCAAGAAAGCGGGCGTCAGGGCTGGCATGCGTGCCCTAGCCACCGATCGTCATTCGGGGGCGCGCCCCCTTGGGCGCGAGCCCGGAATCCATACTCACGATCGTGGTTATGGATTCCGAGCTCGCCGCTTCGCGGCGCCCCGGAATGACGGCGGTAGTTGTTGGGGCCCTACCCAGTCACGCCCCGGTTCCTCAGCACGAAGCAGGCGCCGCCCGCTCTGCGGATGCGGTTGCAGAGATCATCCGCTTCGGGCCGCGTGTCGGCGCCGATGCGCACCTGGTAGAAGGTGCGCGTGCCGCGGCTGCGCATCACCGAGCTGAGCAAGCTCGGGTCGCGGTCGCCGACCACCGAGCTCAGCCGCGTGACCGCACGGGAATACATCGCGAGCGCCTTGTTGCGGTCAAAGCCCGCAGCGAGCTGCACGCCCCAGATCTTTGCGGCAGCAAGCTCGACGTGCTGCTCGAGCCCGGCGACGAATGGGTTGGGCGCACGCTTGAGCAGCGCCATCAGCTCGCGGCAGCTCGTCGGCGGCGCGCTTGGCGGCGTCTTGCCGCCTCGCCCGGCTGCGGCCCAGTCCTCGACCGTCGAGCCGGTGATGGCGACCACATAGTGCCGCGTCTGCTCGGGCATGCCGCCGGTGCCGGCGAGCCATTCCTGGACGCGGCGCGGACCTGCATTGTAGGCAGCCGCCGCAAGCCCGAGATTGCCGAACTGGTTGCGCAGCTCGTTCAGGAACTCCGCCGATTTCGGCAGCGCCTGCACGGGATTGAAGGGATCGAGCAGTCCGCGCTCGCTGGCGGTGCCCGGCATGAACTGCGCGATGCCCTGCGCGCGGTCGCCGCTGCGCGTCACCGGACCCACCGCGTCGCTCTGGAACCGGCTCTCCTGCCAGATCACGCGGGCAAAGAATTCGAGCGGCAGGCTGGCATCGCGCGCGGCCGCCTCGATGATAAGACAGATCGATTCCCGTGTGTCGCTCTCGCGCGCCGCCTCGGCAGGCTTCGCCGGCGGCATCGCGAGCTCCTCGACGCTCGGATGCACGACGCGGCTCGGCGCATCCTCGGCCAATGCCGGCGCGAGCAGCAACAGCGCGGCAGCGGCCTGGCAGAGCACATGTCGGGCTCGTGTCATTGGCAGGGTACCGGCGATATCGGACAAATCGGCCTTGAACTCCAAGGCCCTTGAACTCCAAGGCCCTTGAACTCCAAGGCCAAGCCAACTAGCAACTGGCGGCATAATCAACGCAGGCCGGGGCGGAATGGCTACAATCTATTTTGATCTCGATGGCACGCTGACCGATCCGAAGCCGGGGATCACCCGCTCGATCCAGTATGCGCTGGAACGGCTCGGACAGCATGTCCCGAGCGAGGACGAATTGACCTGGTGCATCGGGCCGCCGCTGCTTGCCAGCCTGAAGAAGCTCACCGGAACCGACGAGCTCGCCAACCGGGCACTGCTGCTGTATCGCGAGCGGTTTTCCGATGTCGGCCTGTTCGAGAACGAGGCGTATGGCGGGATCGAGGAGACCTTGTCCACGCTGTCGGCGACGGGTGCACGCATGTTCGTCGCGACCAGCAAACCGGCCGTCTATGCGAGACGTATCGTCGATCATTTCGGCCTGCGGCGTTATTTCGAGCAGGTGTTCGGCTCCGAGCTCGACGGCACCCGCGTCGACAAGGGCGATCTCCTGAGCTACGCCCTCGACACCGCCAAGGTCGACCCGCAAACGGCTGTCATGATCGGCGACCGCAGCCACGACGTGGTCGGCGCGCGCAGAAACGGCATGACCGCGATCGGCGTGCTCTACGGTTATGGCAGCGAAGCCGAGCTCAGGGACGCCGGCGCGCATCATATCTGCGCCGCGCACCCCGAGGTGCTCGCCCACTGCATGACGCGCGCCGCTTGAACGCCAGCCGCTGCCGGCCTCTCTCGGTGCTCAGCTCGCCGCCGCCGCGATGTCCGCAGGCTCGACGCTGTCGACCGGCCGCCGTCGCGCTCGGACAGCCCGATGACCGCGGTCAGGCCGGCTTTGCGCACGGCCTGCCGCAGCTTCTCGGCCTGTGGGCTGTCGTAGGCGAGCGAATTGTCGAAATAGCGCTGCACGAAGCCGCGGCCGATCGACCAGGCCGGCGAGTCCAGCCAGATATGCCAGGGGTAGCCGGGGATGAACACCTCCGGGAATGCGATCAGCTTCGCACCCTTTTTGGCGGCCTCCTCGATCAGCGCGATCGACTTGCCGATGGACGCGTCGAGGTCGAGCCAGGCCGGTGCCGCCTGCACAACCGCGACCTTGTATTTCGGATGTTCGATGCCCATTCCCGCCTCCATGCTCTCCGGAACAGGGCCGCTTTTCCGTTGATCGCGGCACACGTCCGATGCACTCTATTGGGCCACGGCCGGAAGACGCCTGCTCGACCGATCAGGCCCGATCAGCCATTGCGCGATGTAGAGGCTGCCGCCGGATCAGGAAGGGCTTCTGATCGCCGAGATCGATCTCGGCGCCAGCTTGTCGCCGATCTGGCTGCCGTCGGGGCCGTAGATCGCGGCAAAGCCGCCGCCCGCATGCAGCAGCGCATGCTTGTCCGGGCGGTCGCAGAGCTCGTCGATCATCGCTTGCGAGACGGTCGCGCAGGGCGCAAGCACAAAGCACGAGCCCTCCACCGCATAGACGCGCGAGGCGGCGTTGTTGACCTCTGCTCCCAGCGCGGGAGCGAAGGGATCGTAGAGCGAGAAGCTCGGCCAGGATGCCACGTGCACCTGCTCGTTCTGGGCGTACATCGCGTACTTGGACAGCGGCTGGAGATGCTCCCAGCAGCACAGCGCACCGATACGTCCGATGGCGAGACCATTGCAAAGCGCCGCAAGCTGCGGCCGACCCATGCCGAGCGCACCGTCTATGGCGAGGGCGACGGCAGCGATCTTGCCGTCCACGACCGCGCCGACAGGACATCGTCTGCGACGTCTTCGTCGAGCTCGACTGCAAGTCGGATCTCGGCAGCGCCTTCCGCGGCTCGGTGACGCAAGCCGCGCTTGGACGCGCGGTCTGTTCGGACGTCTGCTCGGACCGCCAGCACGTCTTCCGCACGCCGTCGCGGATCGCCCGCTCGGATCTCGATTTTGTTCTCGTCGCGCTCGGCAATCAGGGGGTCGGCGGCGTGGTGCAGGATGGCCGCGAGACGGTGATCCATCCCGGCGAGTTCGCGCTCTACGACACTACGCGTCCCTATGAGCTGAAATTCGATCACGCCTTCACGCAGACCATCTTCAAGGTGCCGCGCGAGATGCTGCAGCGGCGCTTGGGAGCCACCGAGGCGCTGACCGCGATCTCGTTCGGCGCGGACGCACCGCTGCAAAGGCTCGCCTACGATTTCATCTTCAAGCTTTGCCACAGCGCCGACCAGATCGATCCGCGGCACGCCGTCGCGCTCTCCGAGCAAGCGGTCGATCTCGTCGCGATGGCGCTCAGCGAACGGCTCGGCACGACGTCGCCGCCCTCTTCGACCCATCGCGCCGCCCTGCTCTACCGACTGAAGGCGCATATCCGCAGTCATCTCACTGATCCCGATCTGTCGCTGTCGGACACCGCAGCTGCGCTTCGAATCTCGCCGCGCTATGTCAACGATCTCCTCAGCCAGGAGCACACCTCGTTCCAGTGCTACGTGCTTGCAGAGCGTCTTGCCCAATGCCGACGCGATCTCGCCTCGCCCGCGCTCGCAGGCCGTCAGGTCGGCGAGATTGCGTTCGCCTGGGGCTTCAACGACCTCTCGCATTTCGGCCGCGTCTTTCGCGAGCATTTCGGAATGTCGCCGCGCGACTACCGGCAGAGCCAGTTGCCGCATTAGACAGGTCACGTTCCGCAACCTGACGAATGCGATCGCGGAGCAGTCGCTGACAACGAGGCGCATAGTTAGGGGAACGATTTGATGCCTCGTGCCAGTCTGCCGGCCTGCCCTCCCTCAACGACCGCCCGCCTGCTCCTTATGCTCGCGCGCGACGCCGCCCTGGGGCTGGCGCTGGTGTTCTCTGTTTGCATCTCCTGCTCCATGGCCCAGGGCGGGACCGGCAAGCTTCGGGTAGCGACCCGCATCGTGCCGCCCATGGTCATCGAGAAGAACGGCGTTCTGGGCGGCTTCAGCATCGAGCTCTGGAACGGCATCGGCCAGCGCCTGCACCGCGAGACCGAGTACATCATCACGTCCGATGTCGGCGAGCTGCTTGATGCCGTGCAGAGCGGACGGGCCGATCTCGGGATCTCCGCCATCTCCATCACGTCCGAGCGCGAGGACAGGTTCGACTTCTCTCAACCGATCCTGAATTCGGGCCTGCAGATCCTGGTGCGTGGCACCGCCGCCAATGTCGAGCCCAATCCCCTGAGCGAGTTGATGCAGTTGTTCTTCTCCCGAACTCTTCTGGTCTGGCTGGGCATTGCGCTGCTCCTGATCCTCATTCCGGCCCACCTGATCTTTCTGGTGGAGCGGCATCATCACAACGGCATCATTCCGACCACGCGATATTTTCCGGGAATCTTCCATGCCATGTTCTGGGCCGCGGGCACGCTGGCGACCCAGGCGGATCAAATGCCCCGGCACTGGATCGCCCGCATCGTGGCGGTGCTGTGGATGTTCACGGGCGTGGTGTTCGTGGCCTTCTACACCGCGCAATTGACGGCATCGCTGACGGTCCAGCAGATCAGGGGCCCGATCAACAGTCCGGAGGATCTCGTCGGCAAGAGCGTCGGCACGACGCGGGGAAGCACGGCCACCTTTTATCTGAACGAGGCCAAGGCTCAGGTCCATGAATTCGAGAAAGTCGATGAACTCTACAAGGCGCTGCTGGATCAGGAGATCGACGCGGTCGTCTTCGATTCACCCGCGCTGCTCTATTACGCGACGCATGACGGCAGGGGATTGGCACGGACCGTGGGCCGCGTCTTTCATCGCGAAGACTACGGAATCGTCTTTCCGACCGGCAGCCCGCTGCGCAAGCATGTCAACGAGGCGCTTCTGGCACTGCGCGAAAGCGACGCCTATCAGCGCATCTACGACGAGTGGTTCGGCAAGCACTAAGACGCGATGCGCACAGTCGGCCGCCCGATGCCGCCGATGTGACTGATCGTGAAGCGGGGAGAGATTGCGCCGCCGCAAGGCGAACCTCACCTAAGGCCCGGGTCAGGTTCCATCGGGGAGAACGCAATGCGTCCCGTCTTGCTTTTGAGCCTTCTGATCGCGCTATCGAGTGCGGCCAACGCCGCTCCGGCGCATCGCACGCACCGGCAGCATGTTGCCCCTGCCCCTCGCGTGTACACGGATCCGATGTCGAGCTTCGGCTATGCGCCGCCTCGAGGGCCGGCGCCCTATGCGTATGTGCCAAGCGATCAACCCGATCCGACGGTTGATAGTCCCTACAAGAACTGGGGCGGCTAGCGAACATCGCGTACAGCTGGTCCTTTCGGGAGCTCGCATGCGCGACACGCGTTGACGTGAATCAAGCCGATCTTTGCCGCACGTGCCATCATGCACGCGCGAGGAGTCGATGCGCCGATTTGCCATGAAGGCCCTGTTCACCGCCCTCAGCCTCAACAGAGCGGAGCGGAAGCGGATCGATTGGGATCGGGACGTCCTGATCCTGTCGACGGTAGTGACTGCGGGCCTCATCGTGCTCTATGTCTTCGGCAAGGCGACGTCGCTCTGGTAGGACGGATGACGCGATCCCTTCCTTACGTGCGATCGTCGCCGCACTGTCCACCTCGCCGAGCCACGCGCTGGAAGCCAAGCAGCAGACGGCGGGGGCGAAGGGTGACTGGCGCTCAGCCCGCGCGCCCTCGGCGCAACCTGTGCGTGGCTTAACCAATTGGCATATCTGCCACTTGCCCTCGCGCTCTGGTTGCGCTTGATTGGCGGGGGGGATTTTAGGGGCAGTTCATGCGTATCTTTGGAATTGTGGCGCTCGGCGTCATGCTGGGCGGCTGCGCATCGGTCACGCGCGGCACGACAGAAAATATCGCCATTTCATCAACACCATCCGGCGCCGAGGCCGTGGTTTCCGGACTCGAAGTTCCGACCACCTGCACCACGCCGTGCTCGGTCGTCGCCAAGCGCAACGCCGACATATCCATCACCTTCCAGAAGCCGGGTTACGAGTCGCAGGTCGTACAGCTGCAACGCGACATACCGGGGACGGGAGCTGCGGGCTTTGCCGGAAATCTGCTGCTCGGCGGTATCGTGGGCATGGGCGTCGACGCGGCAACGGGCGCGGCGACCGACCACAAGCCCAATCCCGTCATCGTCACGATGCAGCCCTCGGCTCCGCCGCCGCGGGCGCCGGTTGCGAGAAAGCCGCGCCCGCCGCAGGCACCCGACGCCGGCACCTAACACCGTGCCGCAACGGCGACGAAAAAGGCCGGCTTCGCAGCCGGCCTTCTTCAATTCATGACGCTCCGATCAGACCTTGACCAGCGGCCCCTTGGAGGTCGGCCCCTTGGACGGGCCGCCGGGACCGCCCGGCTTGGACTTGCCTGACGGCGGGCGCTTGCGGGCACCGGGCAGCTTCTCCTGCTTCGGCGTGACCGGGCCCTCGACGAACTCGAAGCCGATCTTGTCCTTGGTCTCGTCGGCCTCGTCCTTGACCAGGACGACGCGGACATGACCGCCGCCCTTGAGCTTGCCGAACAGCACCTCGTCGGCGAGCGGCTTCTTGATGTGCTCCTGGATCACGCGGGCCATCGGCCGCGCGCCCATCTGCTCGTCATAGCCGTTCTTGATCAGCCAGGCCTTGGCCTCCTCGGACAGCTCGATCGTGACGTCGCGGTCGCCGAGCTGGGCCTCGAGCTGGAGCACGAACTTCTCCACCACCATGCCGATCACGTCGGCATTGAGATGCGCGAAGGAGACGATGGCGTCGAGGCGGTTGCGGAATTCCGGCGCGAACTGCCGGTTGATCGCCTCGTGGTCGTCGCCTTCCCGCTTCGAGCGGGTAAAGCCGAACGCCTGCCTGGCGAGATCGGCCGCGCCGGCGTTCGTGGTCATGATCAGGATCACGTTGCGGAAGTTGACCTGCTTGCCGTTGTGATCGGTAAGCCGGCCATGGTCCATGATCTGGAGCAGCACGTTGTAGAGATCGGGGTGCGCCTTCTCGATTTCGTCGAGCAGCACCACGCAATGCGGATGCTGGTCGACGCCGTCGGTGAGCAGGCCGCCCTGGTCGAAGCCGACATAGCCGGGAGGCGCGCCGATCAGGCGCGACACGGTGTGCCGCTCCATGTATTCGGACATATCGAAGCGCAACAGCTCGACGCCGAGGCTGGAGGCAAGCTGCTTTGCGACCTCGGTCTTGCCGACGCCGGTCGGGCCCGAGAACAGGTAGCAGCCGATCGGCTTCTCCGGTTCACGCAGGCCGGCACGCGCCAGCTTGATCGAGGCGGACAGCGACTCGATCGCCTTGTCCTGGCCGAACACGACGCGCTTCAGGGTTTGCTCGAGATGCTTGAGCACCTCGGCATCGTCCTTCGACACGCTCTTCGGCGGGATCCGCGCCATCGAGGCGATCGTGGTCTCGATCTCCTTGATGCCGATCGTCTTCTTGCGCTTGTTCTCGGCAACCAGCATCTGCGCCGCACCGGATTCGTCGATCACGTCGATCGCCTTGTCCGGCAGCTTGCGGTCGTGGATGTAGCGCGAGGAGAGCTGCACCGCCGCTTCAATGGCCTCGTTGGTGTATTTCAGCCGGTGGTAGTCCTCGAAATACGGCTTCAGCCCCTTGAGGATCGCGATCGCGTCCTCGACCGTCGGCTCGTTGATGTCGATCTTCTGGAAGCGCCGCACCAGCGCGCGGTCCTTCTCGAAGTGCTGGCGGTATTCCTTGTAGGTGGTCGAGCCCATGCAGCGGATGGTGCCCGAGGCGAGCGCCGGCTTGAGCAGGTTCGAGGCGTCCATCGCGCCACCCGACGTCGCACCCGCACCGATCACGGTGTGGATCTCGTCGATGAACAGGATGGCGTTGGGATGCGCCTCGAGCTCCTTCAGCACCTGCTTCAGGCGTTCCTCGAAGTCGCCGCGATAGCGCGTGCCCGCGAGCAGCGTGCCCATGTCGAGCGAGAACACGGTCGCAGCCGCCAGAACCTCCGGCACCTCGCTGTCGACGATGCGCTTGGCAAGGCCTTCCGCGATCGCGGTCTTGCCGACACCGGCCTCGCCCACGAACAGCGGGTTGTTCTTCTGCCGGCGGCACAGCACCTGGATGGCGCGGTTGATCTCGGAGTTACGGCCGATCACCGGATCGATCTTGCCGTCGCGCGCCTTCTTGTTGAGGTTGACGCAATAGGTCTCCAGGGCCTCGCCCTTCTTCTTGGAGTCCTCGTTGCCCTTGGTCTCGGTTTCCTCGTCGACGCCGCGAACGGGACGCGCCTCGGAGACGCCCGGCCGCTTGGCGATGCCGTGGCTGATGTAGTTGACCGCATCGTAGCGCGTCATGTCCTGCTCTTGCAGGAAATACGCGGCGTGGCTCTCGCGCTCGGCGAAGATCGCGATCAGAACGTTCGCGCCTGTCACTTCCTCGCGACCGGATGACTGCACGTGAATCACCGCGCGCTGGATCACGCGCTGGAAACCGGCCGTCGGCTTGGCGTCGTCGGCTCCGTCCGTCACCAGATTTTCGAATTCGGTCTCAAGATAGTTCACGAGGCTGGTGCGCAGCTTGTCGAGATCGACGCTGCAGGCCCGCATCACGGCTGCTGCGTCGGAGTCATCGATCAGCGACAGCAGCAAATGTTCGAGCGTCGCGTATTGGTGATGACGCTCATTTGCGATCGCCAGTGCACGATGCAGGGATTGTTCAAGGCTTTGAGAAAAAGTCGGCATTCGCGTCCTCTGTGGCCCCCACCATCATGATCGCCATCGCCCGGTCAGGCAACAACAACCTTTGTCACATATAGGTATACTAGATCGCGGCAAAAGAGCGGTTCCGCGACACTGGACTCACGCGCGGTATTTTCGATGCAAAACCCGTTCCGATTTGGGCGGGGTTGGCGCCAGTCCCCTACTCCCCGCAATTCGCCGGCCATGACGGCCGTGAGGAGAACGAACCGGGTGACACGAACGTCAGAATGCGCAGAACGCGGGACGCGCTACTTCTTTTCCATCACGCATTGCAGGGGGTGCTGGTGCTTGCGGGCAAAATCCATCACCTGCGTGACCTTGGTCTCGGCGATCTCGTAGGTGAAGACGCCGCATTCGCCGATGCCGTGATGGTGGACATGCAGCATGATCTTGGTCGCTGCCTCGATGTCCTTGTTGAAGAACTTCTCCAGCACGAGAACCACGAACTCCATCGGCGTGTAGTCGTCGTTCAGGATCAGCACCCGGTAAAGGTTGGGCCGCTTGGTCTTGGGCTTGACCTTGGTGATGACCGAGGTGCTCGGGCCGGACGGACCATTAGAACGGTTCTCGTCATTGCTCATCCGGGGAGCATAGGCGGCGGCTGACGCGGGCAGATCGAGGCTGGAAGTTAGTTGCGGCATGGCTCAGGCGTTCAAAATCCCCACGGAAGCGATAGCAGCCCGCCCCGCTGCTCCGCCGTCGGAGCCTCGCATAGGCGCGCCGTCTTGTTCGATCGCCGCTCCCGACCGGTCCGGTCCTCACCGGAACGGCATGAGTGAATATGGGCCTGCCCCCGGCCCCCCGCAAGCGTGCAAAGGCTCGACCGATGCGGCCGCGGCGGTCCCGATTCCCGGTCCCCGGCGATCCTGACCAAGGTTAATCAATCCGGACCAATTTGACAAAAAGATCCGATCAACAAGTTTCGCCCATCCTTAATCAGGAACTCGGCGTTAACTTGTCGCCCCTGTTCGCGGGCACGTCGATGCGGACGGCGCTCGGGCAATGGCGACGTCTACATCTCGATCATTCCCTTGGCCAAGACCGTCAACGCGAACCCCATGACTATGGCCAGAGCCGGATCGATGCGCAGCAATCTGAAGGCCACCGAGGCTGCAGAACCGCGCGAGCAGGTCGGACAAGTTCTTCATGCTGACGAGTTCGGCCCAGATCGTAACAACCTTCAACACGATCGGCACGGCACTCCGCAAGCTCTGGGGCTCGCAATAGCCCTCGCGAGCGCTCTCACGAAAAAAGCCCGGCTGATCCAGCCGGGCTTTTCCGATTCCAGGACTTGACGACGAGTTACTGAGCGGCCGGGGTGAACTTCGAGACGATGGTCTCGACCGGCTTGAACGCCTGCTTGGCGAGGTCGTTGTAGAGGCCGGCGATCTTCTGCGTTTCCGCAACGAAGGTCTCGTACGAGGAGCGCGCGAAATCGGTCTGCGCTTCCAGCGCCTTGTCCAGCGACTTCACGCCGGAAAGCTTCTCAACGAAGGACTTGGTGTCCTCGAACGACTTCTTGGTGTAGTCGCCATAGGCGCTGGCGATCGCCTGGAGGCCGTGCTGCACCGAGGTCGCGGAGGCGACGCACTGCTCGAACTGCTCTTTCCCGTAGTTCTGAAAGTCTTCAACCTTGAACATCTTGGAATCCTTTTTCCCTGGCTCTCGTCCGGAAGCCTGGATTTTCAAAACCTCGGGGCCACCTGACGCTGCCCATAATTAGTGCAACGCACAAAAAAGTCAAGAATCTTTGTGCGACGCACAATAATGCATGCAACTTGAAGTGATTCCCAGGTATCTACGCAAGGGTTCCTTAAGGTTTTGGAAACCGAGCGCCCCTACCCTGATTCCCTGGACGTGTTCAGCTTCCGACAGGCGGTCAAAAGCCGTTTGCGAACATCGCCTTAGCCAGAACAGCGGCTTGAGCTTCGATCGCTGGCGATCAGCGCCTGCGGTTTGGCGGCTCAAGCAGGTCATGGTCCCGGATCTGGAGGGCACAATTTTGCCTCACGAGCCGGTGATCCAGTCAGAAACGGGGACGGGGTTTCATGCTTCGTAAGAACTGGTCTTCCTCGCGCATGGCGCGGGCTGGAGTCTTCGGGCTTCTTACAGTCATCACCGCGGTCATCGTCACCAGCGATGCTGCCGAAGCGCGCCGCCATCGCGGCCGGCACTACGCTCACCGCGTGCATCGCGACTCCGGCGAGAGCTACAGTCCGCAGTTCGCCTCGATCATCGTCGACGGCAACACCGGCGCGGTGCTCCAGTCGACGAGCCCGGACGGGCTGCGTCATCCCGCCTCCCTCACCAAGATCATGACGCTCTATTTGCTGTTCGAGCGCCTGGACTCCGGCAAAATGAAGCTCGACACCGAAATGCCGGTGTCCCAGCACGCCGCCGACCAGGATCCGACCAAGCTCAACCTGCGTCCGGGCCAGACCATCCGCGTCGAGGACGCGATCAAGGGTCTCGTCACCCGTTCCGCCAACGACGCGGCCGTCGTGATCGCGGAAGCGATCGGCGGCGATGAAGACGATTTCGCGCAGATGATGACGCGCAAGGCGCGCGCGCTCGGCATGTCCAAGACCGTCTACCGCAACGCCTCAGGCCTGCCGAACGACGAACAGGTCACGACCGCCCGCGACCAGGCCACGCTCGGCCGCGCGATCCAGGATCGTTTCCCACGCTACTATCGCTACTTCTCCACCGCTTCGTTCAATTTCCGTGGACAGTCGATCCGCAACCACAATCATCTGCTCGGCAGCGTCGAGGGCATCGACGGCATCAAGACCGGCTACACCCGCGCGTCGGGCTTCAATCTCGTGAGCTCACTGCACCGCGGCAACCGCTTCCTGGTCGGCGTGGTCCTGGGCGGCCGCAGCGGCGGCTCGCGCGACGCCATCATGCGCAACCTGCTCGCGGAGAACCTCGAGAAGGGCGCCGGCACCCGCACCGTGGCAGCAATCTCCGAGCGCAATGGCGCCGACACCAACACCGACGTCGCCGATGCATCGGACACCCCGACGCGTCCCGCTCCTCAGGTTCAGGCGGCCGCGGCCCCCGCTCCCGAAGCGCCCGCGCCGCGCCCGGCCTCGCGCCTCGCCACGCTTGCCGCCGCCACCGCGGCGATGCCGCCGGCCGCCAAGCCGGAGCCCAAGGCAGTCGAGTCCAAGGTTGAACCCGCGCCGCTGACCAATGGCGTGATCTCGAGCCAGCCGCTCTCGATCATTCCGGGCTCGTCCGAGCCGATGAAGCCGGTCAAGGTGAGGACGGTTCAGGTCAAAGCCGGCAGCGTGAAGGTCGCTTCCGCCGCCCCGTCGCAACCGGCACCGCCGATCACCAACACGATCTCCGGCGCGCGTGCCGAAGTCGCGGAAACCTCCGGCGCCGTCGTCGCCAAGGCCGACATCGTCAACAAGCCGGACGTCGTCGCCAGGCCTGAAATCGTCAAGCCTGAAGTTGCCCGCAGCGAGCTGCCGCCGCAGCCGCCTGGCTTTGGCACCGGCAACGGCATCCTCGGCGTCCTGCCGGCGTCCGGCGCCGCCGCGCCCGCGCCTGCCGCAAAACTTGCCTCGGCCGAGCCGGCCCCGCAACCGATCCAGATGAGCGCGACGACCAGGCCGGTGGTCACGCATAGCGGCTGGATCGTTCAGGTCGGCGCACTGGAGAGCGAGAACGAGGCGCAGCAGCGCATCGAAGCCGCCCGCAGTTCGGCTCGCGGCCTGCTCAGCAAGGCCGACCCCTTCACTGAGGTCGTTGCCAAGGACAATCGCAAGCTGTTCCGCGCCCGCTTCGCCGGACTTGAGCGCGACCAGGCGGAAGCCGTCTGCCGCGCGCTGAAGCGCGCCGACATTTCCTGCATCACCGTCCGCAACTGACGGCGACCAAATCGATCTGGTCCCAATGCCCGCGCCTCGTGCGCGGGCATCGTCGTTTCAGGCAAGCGCGAAGACTGTTTCGCAACAACCTCTCGTCAACGATTTACGGTTAAGATTTTGCTCAAGGGATCGACCACGCCGACAAATGGCGGGCGACATCGGGGCGACGGCAGACAGAGCAATACGGAGCTGACGCGGTACGGGCGTTTGTAGCGTTGGTTGCCGGAGTTAGCCGTTATGCGTACGAAGCAAAGTATCCTTGGCCTCGTTTACCCGGGCAGCGAGATACGTCGAGCCCCCCTGGTCGGGATGCAGTTTCTTCATCAGAGTCTTGTGGGCCCGGCCGATCTCGTCGCGCCCCGCTCCCGGCCGCAGGCCAAGGATCTGATAGGCTTCCTCCGCCGTCATTTTGCCGCTCGGCGCCGCGCGGCTCTGCCGCCCTGCCGCATCGCCCTGCGCGTTCTGACGCCAGGCGGGAAACCGGCGGTCCAGATAGCTTTCGAGTAACGCGACGCTCTCCGCGTCGAAAGCGGGGCACATCGCAAGCAGCGCGGCAAGATCGAACTCGTCGAGCGAACGCCCGGCGTAAGGTCCGGCGACGATCTCGCCTGCAAGCTGGCCGGAATCGTGGTCCAGCCGCATGTCCAGAAACTGCGAGCGGACGCGCGAGGTCCGCCCCGACGAGCGCGTCGCGCCACCAAACAGCCCGCCAATATTGCCGAAGCCGGAGTTCGCGAGCGGCGTCCAGCCGAGCAGGCCCGCACCGAAGATGCCGAGCGGGATAGCGACCGCCAGTTCGCCTCGCAGGCCCGTGAAGGCCGCGACCGCCAGCGCCACGACCCCGCCGCCGACCTTGATGGCGCGCGCGAGCACCGCCGGATTGGCGGAACGGAACATCTGCAGCAGCAGGTACAGGGTAACGACGGCGACAGCGCCTGCGATCAGGGTCGGCATGCCTCCGAATATAGTCCGCCTCGTCGCAAAATGCATGGAGGTCGTCCCGAACACGAGAAGTTCGTTTGTTGCGGGCGCTCCTTCTTCGGATAGTCAGGCGAACGAAGCGCACAAGGAGCGTGCGATGAGCCCCGAGGGATTGGTGACGCTATCGAGCCGTCACGGGCCGAAGGCAACGATGGACCGGCTGGAGGCCGAGGTGATGGCGAAGGGCATGCGGGTGTTCGCGCGAATCGATCATGCCGCCGGCGCCGTGGAGGTCGGACTGTCGTTGGCACCGACCGAGGTCCTGATCTTTGGCAACGCCAGGGCCGGCACACCGCTGATGCAGTCCGCTCAGACCATCGGCATCGACCTGCCGCTGAGAGCGCTGGTCTGGCAGGACGCGTCGGGCGCCACCAGGCTGTCCTACTATGATCCAGCCTGGCTTGCGCGCCGGCATGAGGTCGGCACCGGTGCCGCCGACCCGGTCAGCAAAATGAGCGCGGCAACCCGGACGGTTGTGGAAGCGGCGATAGCCTGAGCTACTTCATCTGCCCGATCAGCTTGGCCGCGCCGCTTGCCGTCTTGGCCAGCCTGAGCAGCGCCTCGCGGCCGCCGGCGGCGTAGGCCGCTGCCGCGCGCAAGAGCTCGCGCAGTTGCGCCGCCGCGCCCGGATCGAACCTGCACCAGGCCCCGCCGGTAAGCCGCGCGATCTCGCGGAACGCCTGCTCGGCGGTCGCATCGTGACCTTCCTGAAACATGAAGACGGGGACCTTGAGCATGCCGAGTTCGCCCGCTTTGGCACAGAGCTCGTCGACCCTCTCCTCCATGGCGTCGCCGACGAAAACCATCGCGCGCACGCCGGAGGATGCCGCTTCGCGCCGCGCCTCCGAAAGCACCCTGCCGATCTGGGTGTCGCCGCCGCGGCAATCGATCTTGCTCATCAGGCTCGCGAGCCTGGTGCTGTCGGAGATCCATCCTGTCGCACGGCACTCGTTGAAGCCGCGGTAGTAGACGAGCCGGATATCGAGGCTGCCGAGCGCCGAAGCCTCGCGGAACATGTCGGCCTGGAGCGCACAGGCCATGTCCCAGGTCGGCTGCCGGCTCATCGTGGCGTCGAGCGCGAAAATCAACCGGCCCTTCGCGCCCGGCGCATGCGGCGACATCGCGCGCGCCTTGGCGACAAAGGCCGCGATGTCCTCGCTGGCGGAGGTCTTGGCCTGCGGCAACTTGCCGTTGGCCTCGGCCCGCGCCGACACGGCATCGCCGCTGCGTGGTTTGGTCGGTTCGCCGGACATCCCTGCTCGCACATAGGACTACACCACCAATATGTGGCTAGCGCGCCATGATCGGTCAATGTGCAAAGGCCTCCGCGGCGGTCAGCAGCGGAGGCCTGGGACGAAAATTCGGAGGCCGAGCGAGGCCGTCAGCTCTTGGGCGGTCAGCTCTTGGCCGGCGCCATCAGTGCGACCGGACCGGGCTCGAGCACCTTGGGCGGCGAGCTGAGGGTATCGACCGGAGCCACCTCGCTGTCGGTGTCGCTCAGGAACTTGTCGAGCATGCCCTGAATCGAGTCCTTCGCGCTATCCGGTCCGGTGTCGCGCATGTCGTTGTGCTGGAAGTCGGTCTTCACGACCGTGATGCCCGCCTTCTCGCACTCCTCGTCTGTCGGGAGCACGCCGGGATCAGTCTTGAACTGCGGATCCTTCGAACGGAACGAGAGGATCTTGAACTTGCCGGCGGTGACGAACGGAACGCGCAGATTGTCCAGCGTCACGACTTTCTTGACCTCTTCCGGATACTGCTTGGCGAAGTACATCGAGATGTCGCCGCCCATGGAATGGCCGACCATCGTCACTCTGGCGTAATCCGCATTGGGTTGAACCGCCTTCATGTCGTGCAGCGCCAGATGAATGTTCGCCACGCCGCGCAGAATCTGCGGCAGACGGCCGACATAGAGCTCGCCCGGCTTGGTCACCATGGGCGGATCGGTCGGCAGGTCATGCTGCGGGCTGACCACGAGATAACCGCGCATCGCAAACACGTTGGCGAGGAAGCCGTACTCGGTGTTCTTGACGGTGTTGCCGTGATTGAGCACTGCGACCGGCAGCGTGATCAGGCCGGCATCAGCCTGCATCTCGCGATCACGGCGCACGGCGATATCAACCGGCACCGGACGGTTGTCGCGCGAGGCATCATAGAAGGTGATCGTCACGTGCTTGATGGCCCACTTGGTCGCCGTGAAATAAGCGACGCCTGCAAGGGCGGTGACCGAAACCAGTACTGCAATTCCACGCTTCATTTTCGTCCTCAGCCTCAGGCCTTTCTGGCCTGAAATCCCAGTTGAAATCGTGTTGCTTGGAGGCTCTCGAGCCCCTTGTCGGTTATTCCCTTATATAGGTCACAGCGACGTGACAGGAAGGCCAAAAATTGTGAACTGGCAGCCCTTTCGTTGTGCGATGCACTCGTTTCGTGGGCACGGTATTTCAGGACCACTACGTCAGGTACTATTATCCTTCAGACGCAACCCGGCTGCGCCGGGTTCAATCGTGATTGTCCCGCGCGGTTCCCGTGGAACCAGCGGCTCGATCGAAATATTTTCGGTGGAAGTAGCTGCGTACCGCGCTTGGTCAGGCGCCGAGGATGTCGTGAAGCTCGAGCGGCTTGTCGACCTGGCTGAACCATTCGGCGCGGTTGGCGGCGCGGCGGCGTCCGCGCTCGTCGAGCGGCAGCTTGAGCTGGCGAAGCAGGCTAGTCACCTCCTCGCGGGCGGTGACGTGGCCGAGATTGGGCCGCATGCCGAGGGTCGCTTCATCGATATCGTCGAGGGCTGTCAGGCCACGCGGGAAAAATTCGCGGTAGACGACACGCTCGGCAAAGCCGTCGACATAGCGGAAGCCGAGCCGCAGCGACAATTCCTTCAAGCCCTCTGCGACGAGCTGCTTGTTGCGTGAGCCCAGCATCGACAGGCGGTTGCGCACGACGATCCAGTCGGTGGTCGAGCCGTCGAGCTGGCGGCGCTTGCGGCGGGTGTCGCGGACCATCTCGGCATAGTGGCTCTCGCCGGTCACCGCATAGTTGGCGGGATCGACGGTACCGAGCACGTCGAAGTCGAGGAAGCTGTCATTGATCGGGGTGACCAGGGTGTCCGCCATCGAGTGCGCGAGCCGCATCAGGTAGCTGTCGGTGCCGGGCGTATCGATGACGATGAAATCGAAGTCGCTCTCGACCGCCGAGACCGCCTCCATGAACTGCAGGAACTCGGAGTTCTCGTTCTCGGCGATCTGCATGGTCTCGCCGAGCTTGATGCAGCGATGCACCGGCAACTCGAGGGCGAGGCCGGTGCGGCGCGCCCAGGCGGAACGGTTGCTGATGTAGCGGGTAAAGCTCTGCTGGCGGCAGTCGAGGTCGATGGTGGCGACGCGCTGGCCGGCTTTGAGCAGCGCGACCGCGATGTGCAAGGCAGTGGTGGATTTTCCAGAGCCACCCTTCTCGTTGCCGAGCACGACGACGTGCGCCGAGCCGGATTGGCCTTGGCTAGCCTGCACAAGCATTTTAGGAATCCTCGACGCCCCTAACAAATATCTTCAAGTTGACCGCGTCCGCGGTCAAGTGAAATGCGTGACAGGAAATGCAAATCGCAACGCGCCGTTCTTAATCATGAATCGCGCGCGTCCTCGCTCCGTGTTGCAACCCGCATTGTCGCGCCGCGCGAAACATTCTCTGACGCCTGCTGGTGCATGGCGTCCACTCGTGCCGCTTGTTAAGGTTAGCCCCTGCCCCGCGGACCGCCGCGCCAGCCGCATCTCCAGCAGCCAAGGGTCCAGATGCCACGAAGTCCCCTGATCGCCCGCACGGTCCCTGCCCTGCGGCGCAGCCTCGACAATCTGCGCAAGCGGAAGGCCACGGTCGCGCTGGTGCCGACGATGGGCGCGCTCCATGACGGGCATATGTCGCTGGTGCGCCTCGCCAAGCGACGCGCAAGCCGCGTCGTCGTCTCGATCTTCGTCAACCCCACGCAGTTCGCGCCGACGGAGGATTTCGGTGCCTACCCGCGCACCTGGAAGGCCGATATCGCAAAGCTCGCGGCGGAGGACGTCGACCTCGTCTGGCACCCGACGGTCGAGGCGATGTATCCGGAGGGCTTTGCAACCCGCATCGTGCCGGAGGGACCGGCGCACGCCGGGCTCGAGGACCGCTTCCGGCCGCATTTCTTCGGCGGCGTCGCCACCGTCGTCGGCAAGCTGTTCACGCAGTGCCGTCCGGATGTCGCGATCTTCGGCGAGAAGGACTTTCAACAATTGCGGGTGGTCACGCAGATGGCCGGGGATCTCGACCTCGGCGTCAAGGTGGTCGGCTCGCGCACGGTGCGCGAGCGCGACGGGCTCGCGATGTCCTCGCGCAACGTCTACCTGTCGGCCGAGGAGCGCCAGCGCGCCGCAACCCTCTATCACGCCATGAAGGAGAGCGCCCAACGGATCCGTGCCGGTGAGGCGATCGCGCCGGCGATGGCGCATAGCGCCGGGATGATCGAAAAGGCCGGCTTTGCGCTCGACTATCTTGAAGCCCGCCATGCCGAGACCCTGGCACCGGTCACCTCGCGCAAGGACGGGCCGCTGCGCATTCTGGTGGCGGCGCGGCTCGGCACCACCCGCCTGATCGACAACATCGCGGTGTAGGACGCCCAGGTTGCGCTTGCACCCCCCTACAGCAAGCCGAGATCGCGCAACTCGCGCCGCATCGGCTCGGGCATCGCCGCGATGGTTCCGGCGGCGGCCTTGCTGAGATCGGGCGGCACGGCGTCCTCCGTCAGATAGCGCCAGCCCTGGAACGGCCGCATCGGCCGCGGCGACACCGCGATCACCTTGGGCTGCATCACGATCCGGCAGCGCCCGATGCCGTCCTTGTCGCGGAACGGCTCGATGCCGATGATCTTTTCTCGCGCGGCGATCTCGCCCTTGATCACCCAGTAGAGCGAGCCGCCCGAGAGGATCTCGTCACCACGCTTGGGCACCATGCGGGTGATGTGGACGTGGTGCTGCGGCAGGCCCTTCTTCTTGGCAGCCTGCATCCGTTCGGCGATCCACTCCTTCAGGTCCTTGACGGAGTCGCAGCCGACGGCGAGCTTGATCAGATGTAGTGGCATGCCCCAGCATTAGCGGGCCGGCCGCGCATTTGGAATGGCGAACTAGTTGTTATCCGCAGCCGCCGGGGCCGGAGCCTGCGCGGGCTGAGCCGCAGGAGCGATTTGAACCGGCGCGGCCGCAGGCGCACGCGCAGCCTTCGGCGCAGGCGGCTTCTTTGCAGCCGGCGGCGGTGCGGAGGCCTGTGCCGAAGTTGCGGCAGCAGGTGCGCGCGGCGCAGCCGGCGCTGCCGCGGTTCCGGACGGCGCCGCGCGTGTGGGCGGTTCCGGCGCCATGATGCTCACGGCTGGCGTCGATGCGGCACTTGGAAACTCGGCATTGGTCGGCTTGCCGGTCGGAACCGACGACGGCAAAGCGGCAAGCGCCCCGGGCATTGGCGTTGCCGGCGCATTCCAGCTGGATGCATAGCGCGCGACCAGCCCGTCATAGACATGGGCATCCATGTTGGCGGCGACCTGTTGCTGATCCGTCAGCGAACGGAACGCGGCGCAGTCGAATTGCGTGCAGCCATCGCGAGCGACCAGCACCTGCGCGACGAGGCCGTAGCGGTCGTGCTCGATGGCCCGTCGCAATGCCTTGAGTTCCGGGGTCGGGTTCTTGCCGGCGGCAGCAACATCGCCGAGCGCGGTGAGGCGGCTGATCTGGGCCGCGGTATATGAGATGGCGGCGGCGGTCGCTTCAGGCGAGCCGAACAGCGCCTTCTCGCAGGCCGCCAGAACGGTGTCGCCGGCGAGATCATCGATGCAGGATAGCGCGGGCAGCGCGGCGGTCGTCACGGGCTGCGCGCGGGCTTCGCTGGCGGGACCTGCCCCGGTCGGTCCATAGGCGCGAATGGTCGCCGCGACCGCAATGCCGATCGCGAGCAGCGTGATCACGGTCAGCGCCCCGTTGGCGACCGATCGCTCGGCGCGCAGCAGCGTGATCAAAAGGATCAGGCCGAAGAAACAGGCGGCCGCCAGCGTCAGCCACATCGGAAAGCCCGGCGAGCGCCAGGTTTCGTCGAGCGAATTGGCCCATGCCCAGTTCATGCGCGAAGTCCCCTCACGCGAGCCGAGATCAAATTCGGTGATGGTAACTGCCCGCGAACCGGGACAGCCCGCTCACCATGTTGACTTGAACCGGGCCTTTTGACGGCGGGACGACATCCAATTCGTCATCCCACCCTTGCGTAGCGTCAGGACAGGGCGAGCTGGCTTTCCTTTGCAACCCGTTCGAAGGCTTCGGTCGAGCTCTTGATCCGATACTGACAATCGTCGCCCTCGGTCGGCAGCAGGCGGATAACCTCGTAGGTCCCGCTGGCGGCCGGGCGCGCGATATTGCTCGCCGTGAAAAGGACGCGCGCGCCCACGGGGAATTTGTGCTTCAACACCCTCTCCATCACTCAAACAACGCCTGCCGCGCCCACGTGTCCCGCTGCGGCGGCCGGCCGGAAACCCGGCGCGGTGTATAGCACGCGGCCCGCCTCCTTGGCCAGCGCTATACCGCTATGGCAAACGTGTGATTTTTGTAATATTTTCAGCACGATAGCGGGCATAACGCCCATCCGTGATCTCGGCCGGAACCGTAGAACTACGGGGCGCCGCCTCAGGCGCCGTGGGGCAGCCTACCGTCGGGACTCGCATTGTCCACAGCCTTGGGCAGCTCCTGGGCCAGGATCTGGCTGAGTTGGTCGACCGGGATGTTGTAGCGCGCGGCAAGCTGCCGGACCGTGTCGTTGCCGAGCACCTGGCGGAGCTGGTCGGCCGAGATCGGCAGGTTCTGGCCGCTCCCGAGCCACGACTTGACCTGATCCCCGAAGCCCGCCTGCTCCAGCTTGGCGACGATGGCGCCCAAGCCGCCCTGGTTGTTGCTGCCGAGCACCTCGTTGAGCACGGTCGGCAGCACCGCCGAGCCAAGCTGGCCGAGCGCGCTGCGCAATGCGGGGTTGTTTTCCAGCGCGTCGAAGATTCCCATGGCCAGTCTCCCCCTGCTCCCCTTGCGCCCGATGCGCGTTGCCTTCGCCGATTGAGCGCCGCCCGCCGGCCTGCCGTCAAGCCGCGCCCAATCACATTCCTGTCTGCGCTCCGATCCCCCTTCGCCTCACACGGTTTCGAACTTCTCGATGACCAGCGTCTCGGCAAGCCCGTCCCGCGTCCATTCCTGGAATGCCGGCTGTGCCAGCATGGTGTCCATATAGGCGCGCGTCTGCGGCGTGACCTCGATCGCGTAGGTGCGGAAACGATGCACCACCGGCGCATACATCGCATCTGCAGCGCCAAAGCGGCCGAACAGGAACGGTCCCTTGGCGCCGTAACGCTCGCGGCACTCCTGCCAGATCTCCTGCACGCGCGCGATATTGGCTTGCGCATCCGCCGACAGCGTCACGGGACGCATCGGCCGGTGCAGGTTCATGCCGCATTCGCCGCGCAAGGCCATGAAGCCGGAATGCATCTCGGCGCACACCGAACGGGCATGCGCGCGCGCGGCAGCATCGTCGGGCCACAGCTTCTTCTCCGGAAAGCGCTCGGCGATGTATTCGATGATGCTGAGCGAATCCCACACCGTGACGTCGCCGTCGACCAGCACCGGCACCTTGCCGGCGCGGCTGAACGAGACGATGCGCTGCTTGTCGGCGGGATTGTCAGTGTAGAGCGGGATCACGACCTCCTCGAACGGGATGTCGTTGGCGCGCAGCGCGAGCCAGGGCCGCATCGACCATGACGAGTAGTTCTTGTTGCCGATCGCGAGCTTCAGCGCCATGTGACTGGTCCTTCCCTTAAGCCATTCCATCAAGCCCGCTGCTTTTAGCGCCATCGCCTGCACGCAATCAATCGTTGCCGCGACGGACCATGCATGGCAATTCAGCGCGGCAACGAGGGGATCGAGAATGAGCGGACATTGGGTCGACATCGCCGCGGTCGGCTTCTTCGCGCTGGAATGGCTGGTCTACGCCTTGACGCTGGAGCACTCGGCCTATGGCCGCGACAGCCTGTCGGCGCGCATGAACCGCTACCGCGAAGTCTGGGTGCGGCGCCTGCTCGACCGCGAGGCGCGCATGGTCGACATGCAGATCATGGCCTCGCTCCAGAACGGCACCGCATTCTTCGCCTCCACCAGCCTGTTCGCGATCGGCGGCGCGCTGGCGCTGCTGCGTGCGACCAACGACGCGCTTGTCATCCTGAGCAGTCTGCCGGTCGATCTCAGCCCCTCGCCCGCGCTGTGGGAGCTGAAATGCGTCGGCCTCGTGCTGATCTGCGTCTACGCCTTCTTCAAGTTCGCCTGGGCCTATCGCCTCTTCAACTATGTCGCGATCCTGTTCGGCAGCATGCCGCCAGCCTCCCAGCGCGACACGAGAGAGGCCGAAGCCCACGTCATCCGCACCACGCGCCTGTTCGAGGCCGCCGGCCGCCACTTCAACCGCGGCCAGCGCGCCTTCTTCTTCGCGCTCGGCTATCTCGGCTGGTTCGTCAGCCCCTGGGTGCTGTTCGTGACGACGGCGGCGGTCGTGATCGTGACGTGGCGGAGACAGTTTGCGTCCAGTGCGTGGGCGGCAATGGCGCCGGAGGAGGACCAGGACAAGGGCGTCGTCAAGCATCGTCTCGAACCATGAAGGCCTGCCCCTCGCCGCCCGCATTGTGCGTGTAGCGACGCCTAGCGCCCCTGCCGGCTGCTAATTTCGAAAAACAACCCCATGCAAAGGAGCCGGCGACTGCCGCATCGCTTTGTCGTGCGAACTCGCCCGTCGAGCGCCGAGCATCGCATGATCGAACCCAGTAGAGCCCGCGGACGACCAACGAGGCATCGCTCCCAGTTGGAATGGAATCGCCGTGGCAATTCAGGGGTTCGCGCTCCTCTCCTTTTCCGAAGCAATCAAGGACCTCGATCTCGGAAGTTACTTTGCCGACCGCGTGCTCAGGAAATGGTCGTTGACGGCGACCTCATGATCGACGGAACGCTGTTCAACTGGGAAATGGCGATTTCATTTGGAAGGTCACTTGATGTCGGATGAGCTGAATTTTCTGCGATCGCTCGCGGCCGTCCGGCTCGGAGATTCCCTGCAATCGCTGCGTCAACTCGTGGGCCACAGATGGCGCGAACCTCTGCCGCACGAGCAAGGCAAGGTAATGTGCCTCCGGCACACTCACGCTTTCGTGGCGCAGATCGACGTCAACGGGGCGGTGGGGCGCGTCGAGTTTGGCACGCTGTGGGTCGATCCACCGTTTTCGCCTAACGTGGATATTGCCGGACTTCGGGCAGGCATGCCGCTTTGTAATGCACAACTCGTCTATCCCGACCTCCTTGTTCGCTCCGGCCAGCATCCCATGCCGACTCTCGGCTCTGTGAAACTCGATGCAAACACCACCCTACGTCTTCAATTTCTGTTCGACGAGCTGCGCGTGATCGGATTCGTCAACGAAAAGGCGGTGCATCCCGCGAAAGTCGATATGGTGTACCCGGCGCCAACAGAGCCGCCGGGACACCCGTTCAGCGACCCCAATTTCAAGCTGGCAGTCCTAAGCGACCTGCTTGATCGCGACATCATTCATCTCGGCACCAAGCGCGAGCTTGCCTCTTTTGTGCTTGGCCGGCCCTTCGATATCGATGCGGAAGGCTATGAATTCATTCGCCCCGTCTACGACTATCTCGTGCGCTATCCGCTAACGGCCGACCAGATGGATGCGGTCGAACGAATCGATTGCGCCGACGGAGGATTATCGATCTATTCGTACATCTGGCCATTTTGGTCCGGCCACTCGAACGTGTTCGACGTTCAAAGCGTCGATGGTGTCGAGCTTTGCAGGAATGTGACGGAGCTGTGTGATCTGCCGCCTGTGGATGTGTTCGACTTCAAGAGCGCGAACCTTCGGCGTCTGCCAAAGCTCACCCGACTCAAGCTGACCATCGGCCTTTATTCAAATATCGAGGCACTGCTCGATCTGCCCGCGCTCAAAGAATGTCATCTCTGGGGCAATCAGATTTTTGCCGACGTCACGACTCCAGGTCATCCGTCGCGCCGGGCCATGGACGCCTTGCGCGCTCGCGGCGTAAAAATCCGAGTCCAATTCATTTCTTATGATGGATCACCGCCGTCGGCGTTCGAATGACAGCGCGACGTGATCCGCCAACTTTCGCTCTTCGGAGCCACCAAACTCTCGCGGCAAGCGCGCTTCGGCATTACGGTGACAGGCATTACGGTGACAGTGCATTTAATTGACAGCCTGCTCTCTCGCATGCATGCTGCGGCATGGCCCGTCTCGCCCGTGTCGTCATCCCCGGTCATCCGCACCACGTCACCCAGCGCGGCAACGGCCGCGCTCGCACATTCTTCGGCGATGACGACTATGCGCTCTATCGCGACCTGCTCGCGGCGAATTGCAAAGCCGCCGGCGTCGCGGTGTGGGCGTGGTGCCTGATGCCGAACCACGTGCATCTCGTCCTGGTTCCCTCCGATCCCGACGGACTGCGCCGCGCGCTCGCGCGCGTGCATCGGACCTATGCCGGCGCGATCCAGGCGCGGCGCAAACGCACCGGGCATTTCTGGCAAGGGCGGTTCGGCGCCGTTGCCATGGACGAAGAACATCTCGCGGCGGCGCTGCGCTACGTCTCGCTGAATCCGGTGCGCGCCCGGCTGGTGCAGCGCGCGCAGGATTGGCGATGGTCGAGCACGCGCGCGCATCTGCGAGGCAAGGACGACGGGGTGACCACGCTGGCGCCGGTCAGGGACCGCTTCCCGCGTTTCGCAGACCTGCTCGACAGCGTGCCGGAGACCGACCTGTTCGCCCGGTTGCGCGCAGCCGAGAGCATCGGCCGGCCGCTCGGAAGCGACCGCTTCATCGCCCGCCTCGAGCGATTGACCGGGCGCCCCCTCAAACCCGCCAAGCGTGGACCGAAGCCTCGGAGCCAGACGACGGCGAATTTAGTGCACTGTCACCGTAATTGCTGACCGACGCGCTCGTCGCCATGGGGCACCTCGTGCTCACCGATGACGGAGGTGAACTCACGTCCTCGGGCGAGAGCTTCCTGCGCAAACTGGGTATCGACGTGGCGTCGCCCTCGCGGACCCGGCGGTTGTTCTGCCAGCCTTGTCTCGACTGGACCGAGCGTCGTTATCACCTCAAGGGACTGCTCGGCGCAGCAATCCTGCGTCGTCTTTTGGAGCTCGGTTGGTTCGAACGAATTCCCGAGAGCCGCGCCCTTCGTCTCACATCACGCGGAAGAGAGGGGTTGTCCGAAATCTTCCATGTCGAGTTCGACGGCCAGCCCGCAGCATGGGGAGAGCGAAGCGAAACCCAACAACGCACTTCGCGAGGAAGATGATTGGTTTCGCGAAAAGCTCAACCCATCCTTCGCGCTTCAGCTTTCCGGGGCCGACGTCGTAGCTGGAATACTCAGGGGAGCTCCGCCAACCGAAACAGGCCCCAGAGGTTTCGATTGCCGAGCCATCCGCTTGCGCAACCATAGTCGATTGCGAGCGGGCCCTCTTGGAATGGAGGAGGTTACTTCCGACATCATCGCATTTTGCAGCGAGTCGACCTTCGCGATGAGCGTAGCAAGCTGCGAGGATATCTTCTTCACGTCGACCCGTTCATCCGTGATGCTCTCTCGCAGAGAAAGGAGCACCATCGAATCCTGCTGCAGCAGAGCAGTGTGTTGCTGCAATGAGTAGTTATTCTCCTGCAGCGACGCAGTATGTTGCTGCTGGGCCGACTGAATATCCTTCAAGGCGGTGACGACCGGATCCGGTTTTGGCGTGGACGACTTCTGATGCGGAAGCAGTTCGGCCAAGCTGCTGATATTTGGCAACGGAAAATCAGAGGGCAATGTATAGATGGCCGCCGCGCCATTGATGGCCAAGGCGCACAGCGACAGTGCCAGGATCGATTTGCGGTTGGACCGCTCGCTCGGTGCTGCAGCTTCGGATGCGAGTGCCGCGGGGTCGAGTTGTTCGGCCGGGCTTTGCGCTTCTGATGTCGTGGTCATCTGCATTGACCTCAAATGAGCGAGCGAAAGGAAGCCGTCGCCGGAACGTCCTCACGACGCCTCCTCTACGCAGCACCCATCTACAACTGCCCAAAATTGTCGGCCGACGAGATTAATTCCACGTTAGCGCGGCAGCCGCCTTGGGAATTGCGCAGTGACGGGAGCTACGGCGCCCCGAAGTCCTTCGGCGTGAAGGTGAGGTCGAGCACTTTCCATTCCTCGTACTTGTCGGCCGGCAGCATGGTGTAGGGCTGGCAGGCTTGCAGCGCGGCCTTGGCGGCCTGCATCAGGGCGAGGCCCTTGGCGGGCGATGCGCTGGCTTCGATCAGTGCGGGGACGGTGGCGAGCTGGCCGTCGGTCGTCATGAAGGTGCGCATCTTGATGTGCACGTTGTCGGACGGCGCGATCGTATCGGGCAGCTTTGCGCAACTTCGCAGGTGACGGCGGAATTCGGCGATGACATTGGCCGGAAGCCTGGCCGCTTCCGTGTCGGCGGCACCGCCGGTTTCATTTTCCTTGGGGGCGTCTTTCGACAAGGGTGGCAGCTCGGCGGGCAATCCCAGCATCACGCCGTATTTGAGGGTGACGTCGGGTTCCGGTGGCGTGTAGCTCGGGGCCTGCGGCGCGGGTTGCGGCTGAGGCTGCGGTTGGGCTTTGGCTTCGCGCCTGGCCGGCGTGGGCGATGGCTGCGGCCGCGGCGAGGCCTGTGGCGTCGGCTGCGGCGATGGTTGCTGTGCCGGTTGCGGCGGCGGAGATGGCGGCGGCGCTGATACCTCCGCCTTGTCCTTCGCGGTCAGCTCGGGCAGTTGAAATTGCGGCGACGGGGTGGGTTCCGGCACCTTCTCCTTCAGTTCCTCCGGCGTGACGATGTCGACGTCGACGGCCTCGGTGGGCGGGGCATGGAACGGATGCACCTCGCTGATCAGGACGATCAGCGCAACCAGCGTCAGGTGCACGACGGCCGAGGCCGCAATGTCCGTTCGTATGATCCGCCGCCAATCCATGGCCCAACTTCGGTTGCTGCCCACGGTCCTAAAGCGCGATGAGATTGGGATGAATCGTCATCGCGCTTTAGGTTGTTGTTTTGAGCATGATCTTTTCGGAAAACCGCTTCACACTTTTCCGGATCATGCTCTAGCATATGAGCGCGGCGCCTCAATCCCATTTCGGCGCGAAGCCGAAATTGGTCAGCCGGCCCTTGGGGCTCGCGAGCGCGGCAATCTGGCTCATTTCGTCGGGCGACAATTCGAAATCGAAGATCTCGATGTTTTCCGAGAGACGTTCGACGCGCGAGGTGCGCGGGATCGCGACGACGTTCTGCTGCACCAGCCAGCGCAGACAGATTTGCGCGGCCGTCTTGCGATGAACCCGGCCGATCCTGGCCAGCGTTTCGTCATTCTTGATGCGGCCCTTGGCGATCGGGCTGTAGGCGACGAGCGCAAGGCCGTGCTGGTCGCAGGCCGCCCTCACCTTGGTCTGGTCGAGATAAGGATGATACTCGACCTGATCGCAGACCAGCGGCTCCGGACAGGCGGCGACCGCCTCCTCGATCAGCGCCACCGTGAAGTTGGAGACGCCGATATTCCGCGTCAGCCCGAGCCGCCTGGCGTGCGCCAGCGCGCCGAGCGTCTCGACGAGCGGCACGTGCGGGTTGGGCCAGTGCAGCAGCAACAGATCGACCGACGGCAGCCGCAGCCTCACCAGGCTCTCCTTGACCGAGCGCTCGAGATCGTGAGGCGCGAAATGATTGGTCCAGACCTTCGTGGTGATGAAGACGTCGTCGCGGCGCACACCGGAGGCGCGAACGCCGTCACCGACCTCGCGCTCATTGTCGTAGACCTGCGCGGTGTCGATATGGCGGTAGCCGAGCCGCAGCGCCTGCTCGACCACGCGCGCGCAGGTCCGGCCGCTCAGCTCCCAGGTCCCGAGCCCGAGCGCTGGGATTCGTGCACCATTGGCCTCGACGAACAGCATGAGGAATCCTCTCGCTCGCCCCGGTCGCATTATGGACCCCGCGCACGCAGCTGCCAACCGAGGCAATCGGCGATATCGAGGTGAGCTTAATCGGCCCTTGTCGTCGGGTTGTCAGACCTTGGCGAGCGCCTGAAACACCATGTCAGGTGCATGCGCGATCACCGCGAGCAGCGCCCGTGCAGGTCCGCGCGGCGCGCGCTTGCCCTGCTCCCAGTTGCGGATGGTCTCGACGGGCACGCCGAGTTTTGCGGCGAACTCCATCTGGGTGAGACAGGCGCGGCGACGCAGGTCGCGCACGGCGAGCGGGCCGGCCTCACCGACGGCAGGTGCGCCTTGCAGCGGCAGCTCCTGCCCGTCCCGCAATTCGACGATCCGTCCGTCCGCTTTCAGCCGCAACCGCATGTTCATTCCCCAAGCAGGGTGATCATGGATGAAGCGGCTTAAGTTCGGATTAATGATAGAGAGGCGCTCCGCTCGTGCCCGGACGCAGCGCAGCGCCGCTTCGGCGGTGCGCTGCAGAGCCGGGGCCCATCTCACCGCGGCGTCCGTGTCGACATGGGTCCCGGTTCTGCGCAGCAACGCCCAGAGCGTTGCAGCGCGCCCGGGACACGAGGGTTGCCATTGTGGTTGCCCACACTCCGTATGCACCTCAAGGTTCCTATTTCAGCCCGAACCACAAGGTCGCAATGCCGAGGAAGGAGAAGAAGCCGACGACGTCGGTCACCGTCGTGACGAAGGTGCCGGAGGCGACCGCGGGATCGGCCCGCACCCGCTCGAGCCCCATCGGGATCAGAATGCCGCCGAGCGCGCCGGCGACGAGGTTGCAGACGATCGCAAGCCCGATGACGATGCCGAGACCCGGAATCTTGAACCAGGCCACCGCGGCAATGCCGGTGATCACCGCAAAGGCGAGGCCGTTGACGAGGCCGACGAAGGTCTCGCGCATGACCACGCGCCAGGCATTGGAGGAGCCGAGCTCGCGGGTGGCAAGTGCCCGCACCGCGACGGTCATGGTCTGGGTCGCGGCGTTGCCGCCCTGGCTCGCCACGATCGGCGCGAGCACGGCGAGCGCCACCATCTTTTCGAGCTGCCCTTCGAACAGGCCGAGCACGGAAGACGCGAGGAAGGCGGTGGCGAGATTGACCAGCAGCCAGTTGAAGCGGGCGCGCGCAATGGTCAGCACGCTGTCGGACAGTTCCTCGTCGCTGGTGACGCCGCCGAGCGCCTTGAGGTCCTCGTCCGCCTCCTCCTCGATGACGTCGACGACGTCGTCGACGGTGACGACGCCGACCAGGCGATCCTGGGTGTCTACGACGGGAGCGGCAACGAGATTGTACTTGCCAAACATGCGCGCCACCTCCTCCTGGTCCTCCAGGACGGAGACGCGGCGGCGGTCCTCGTCGCAGAGGTCGGTGAGCGGCACGGGGCGGCGGGCGCGCAAGAGCACGTCGAGCGGAACGGCTCCCTGCCAGTGCCGGTCCTTGTCGACGACGTAGATCTCGTAGAAGCGGTCCGGCAGATCGGGCGTCTCGCGCATGTAGTCGATCGCCTGGCCCACCGTGAAATCCTGGGGCACCGCGATGAACTCGGTCTGCATCCGCCGGCCGGCGGAGTTTTCCGGATAAAGCAGGCTGCGCTCGAGCGCGACGCGCTCGGACGCCGGCAGCTTCTCGAGGATCTCCTCCTGATCCGCCTCATCGAGGGTCTCGAGCAGCTCGACGGCATCGTCGGATTCGAGCTCGCGGACGCCCTCGGCAACCGTCTCCGGCGGCAGTTCCTCGAGGATCTCCTCGCGAACGGCCTCGTCGACCTCGTTCAGGGCCGAGAAGTCGAAATCGCGCCCCGTCAGCTCGACCAGCCGGACGCGGTCATCGGGCGCGAGGGCCGCGATGAGGTCGCCGAGGTCCGCCTCGTGCAGTTCCGCGACGATGGCCCGCAGCTGCGCGCTGTCGGAGGCTTCGATGGCTCGCGCGATCTCCGCGACGAATTCGTGACGAATTTCGCCATCTTCGTTGCGCATGGGAACGTGATCAAGGACCGAGGCCTCGGCGGGTTCGGCAACGTCCATATGTTCGTCCATGGCGCGCCTCGCCGTTTGACAGGATGGTCCAATTGGTTTGAGCTGAGGCTCAGGCAATAGTCACAAGGCAACATCGAGCGCAATGAGAAAGATGCGTCTGCACCCATGGCCGCTGTCGATCGCCGTCGCCACAGTGGTGCTTGCCGGCATCACGGCGGCGAAGGCTGCCGACTGCCCGCGCCAGGATGCGCTCGGCACCGCGCGCGTGCTCAGCGTCGACCCGAAGATCTATCCGCGGGTCGGGTTGAAGAGCTTTCCGCAGACCTTGCCGCTCGCCGATCACGAGGTCGTGCTGACCTTCGATGACGGGCCCCGGCCCCCGCACACGCAAAAGGTGCTGGCGGCGCTCGCCCATGAATGCGTGCGCGCCACCTTCTTCCTGGTCGGCAGGTCGTCGGCGGAATCTCCGGGACTGGTCAAGCGGATCGCCGCTGAAGGCCATACGGTCGCGCATCACACCTGGTCGCATCCGATGTCGTCGAAGATCTCGTTCGAGCATGCGAAAAAGGACATCGATCGCGGCATTGCCGCCGACGAGATGGCGCTCCGTGGCGCATCGACCACGACGCCGTCGACCCCGTTCTTCCGTTTCCCCTATTTCGACTCGACGCCCGCAACCCTCGATTTCCTGCAATCACGCGGGATCGCCGTGTTCGGGGCGGACCTTTGGGCCAGCGACTGGGAAGATATCACCCCGGAGGAGGAATTGAAGAAGGTCACGGAGCGGCTCGAGGTCGCGAAAAAGGGTATCATCCTGTTGCACGACGCGCAGGCGCGAACCGCGGCCATGATGCCCGCCTTCCTGCGCTACCTGCACCACAATGGCTACCACGTCGTTCACATTGTTCCGGCAGTGACGGAAAAAAGCGCCAATACGCATTGATGCCGGAATGTCACGGCGGCCCAAATTGGGGTGATCGTGGGGCAATTAAGCCTCCGTTCATGCTAGGCCGTGCAAAGATGGACGGGCAAGCGCGCCTGAACCGTTTCGGCCGGGCTTCGACCAATGTTCGGTCGCGGATCGCGTACGAGGGCAGACGAAGAGCAATGATCGTTCCCAAAGTTTCCCGCCGGACGCGGTCCTGGATCGTCTGCCTCGGATTTTTGACCGCCGGCCCTGCCGCTGCGCTCGCGGCCGACTGTCCCGGCCATCCCGACGCGCTCGGCACCTCGCGCACGATCGTGGTCGACCCCCGCGAGCATCCGCGCATCGGCACGATGCAGTACCGGGAAACCCTGCCGCTGAGGGATCACGAGGTGGTCCTGACCTTCGACGACGGGCCGCTCCCGAAATACTCGAACCAGGTGCTCCAGATCCTGGCCAATGAGTGCATCAAGGCGACCTTCTTCACCATCGGCAAGCAGGCGCAGGCCAACCCCGAAGGCGTGCGCAAGCTGGTCGCCGCCGGCCACACCGTCGGTACGCACAGCTATAGTCATCCGCTCACCTTCGAGAAGATGCCGATCGAGAAGGCGCAGGCCGAGATCGATGGCGGCATCGCCTCGGTGACGGCAGCGATGACCGATCCGGCCGCGCTCGCGCCGTTCTTCCGCATTCCCGGCCTGCTCCGCGCCGAGGGCGTGGAGAATTTGCTCGCCTCGCGCGGCATCCAGGTCTGGAGCGCCGATTTCCCGGCCGACGACTGGCGGCACGTCTCGCCCGAGCGCGTCTATCAGCTCGCCATCCAGCGGCTGGAAGCCAAGGGCAAGGGCGTTCTGCTCCTGCACGACATCCAGCCGCGCACCGTCGCAGCGCTGCCCAAGATCATCCGCGAGCTGAAGGCCCGCGGCTATCGCATCGTGCATGTGGTGCCCGCCACCGCCGATCGGCCGGCGACGCCGACCGAGCCGGTCGAGTGGCTGCTGCATCCGCCGAGCGAGAACGTGGCCGTGGTGCGCTGGCCGAGGATTCCGAGCTTCGTCTTCACACGGAGCGAAACATTGCGGGCCCCGCTGCTGTCGGATCTGAATGCCGAGCTGCCGCGCCAGGCGGCCTCGTCGCACTGGGGTATCGCCAAAGCCGGCGCTGAGAACCTGCCCGTTCCGAGCCGGGACCTTTTCGAGATCAAGGAAGGCTCGCTCGAAGTGCTGCTGACGGCGTCCCGTCACGCGGCAACGAGGCTGGCGCCGGCCAACACGGCCGATGCGGTCTCATCAAGGAAAGCAAAGGGCCGCGGCCGGGCCGTGGCGGTTGCCACGCATGGCGGCCAGCATGCCCAGGCCTCGCGCGCCACGGCCAAGCGCACGGCGCGGAACGCCAACGCCAGCGCAGCGCGCCCGACAAAGCTTGCCAGCCTGAAGAAGCGGCAGCAGCAGTAAGCTTTAAAAGCTCCCTACTGCCGCACGATGGCGGCGACGCAGAGCAGCACGATCAGCGCCAGGAAGAACAGGTCCATATAGGACTTGAGCTCACCGTCGCGGCGCAGCCGCGCCACGTCGGTCACGATCTGCTTGCGCGCATTGGTTCCGCCGCTGCCGTCATTGATCGGCGCCTGCAGCCGCCGCGTCTCGCCCTCCAGCTTCTCGATCTTCTGGTAAAAATAGAACGCGCGCAGCGTCGAGGCCGCGCGCATGCCGGTGTAGACCAGCACGAGAATCGCGAGGATCGCGCGGTTCGGATACTTCTCCATGAAGTTCAGGCTGAAATAGACCATCGCCAGGAACGCGAAGTTGGTCACGAAGCGGTAGACGAAGCTTAGAAAAACCATGCTGGCTCCAGCGAAGGGCGGCGCGACGTTGCGAATTTGCGGAGAATGTTCGACGCAAGCCGGAACGGCCTGCCCCGAACGGGTGCTGGTCTACGCCAACTTTGTGCAGCCAATATTAAGTGTGCCCCGCGCGGCGCGGACCGGGAATCGACGGGGTGGCCGGACGCGCGCGCGTGCGCCTTTTAGCCACGCTTGGCCATAATGCAAGAGAGCGCAGGCGGCCTGCCACGACGCCGCGCACGGACAGCGGCGGCCCTATCGGCTCAATGGAGATTCGGCACAACTCACGTTACACTGCGTTTGCCACCAGACTTTGCCAAAGCGCGATGGGTTCAAGATGAAGCGTCATCGCGCTTTGGTTATTGTTTGGGCATGATCTCCGCGCAAAACGCTTCGCGTTTGTCGCGAGGGAAAACCGCTTCACACTTTTCCGGATCATGCTCCTGCCGATGTGGGGTCTGCCGATGCCGAAGAAGGGAATCACGGGCCACGACGAATGGGTGCTCACCGAGGCGCTGGCAACCGCGCTGGTCGCGCTGGAGCAGCTCGCGCCTAAACACCAGCCGCGCGCGCATATGGACGACATCCGCAAGATGCTGGCCAACGGCAAGGAGCCTGCCACCGTCAGCCTTCATCTCGCCCAGGCCAAATGCCGCCTGTTCCCCGAGACCGACCCGCTTGAGATCTACCGGGAATACGGGATCGGCGAGGAATATGGCTGAGCGGAGCCTGAAGGGCCCCACGTCCTGGAAAACTAAGGGAGGTTGGTGCGCTCGGAGGGACTCGAACCCCCACTCGGTTAAGAACTGCCACCTCAAGGCAGCGCGTCTACCAGTTCCGCCACGAGCGCTTTAAGAAGCCGGCTTTGGGCTCGCGCCGGCCGGATCAACCGGCGCCGATCTAACAAATCCATCAGGGGGGTACAAGCCTGCCGAGGCCGCAAATTCCACAAGCTTCTGAGGAAATTTCGTCCCTCGTCCGGCCGGTCACCGGGTCCCGGGCGAGCGCGGCAGCATCTGCTTGACCTCGACCGCAATCCGGTTGCGGTCGACCAGCACGACGCCGCTGGCTACGGGCAGATTATTGGCCAAAACCTTCACCTCGTCGGCCTCGGTCGCGTCCAGTTCGATGATGGCGCCACGGGAAAGACGTAATACCTGATGGATCGGCATGGTGGTCGTCCCGAGGACGACCATGAGATCCACGGTGACTTTATCGAGAGTGGGCACGTCAGCACCGCCGCAACTGGAGACTCTTGCATTTGCGCCTGTGATGATCACCACGTTATGGTTAGCCAATGGTTAATAGCCTCGAAAATCAGCGCCAAGACCTCGATTTGACGCCGTTTTCCGCCACCTCGGGCCAGCCCGTGGAGTGGCGGATTTCGGACGCCCCGGTGCCCTATCCCGAGGCCGTGGCCGCCATGGAGGCACGGGTTGCGGCGATTGCCGCGGGCGAAGCGCCGGAACTGGTGTGGCTGCTGGAGCACCCCCCACTTTATACCTCCGGCACCTCCGCCAAGGCGTCCGACCTGCTCGATCCCCGCTTTCCCGCTTTCGCCGCGGGGCGCGGCGGGCAAGTGACCTATCACGGGCCCGGCCAGCGGGTGGCCTATGTGATGCTCGACCTCAAGCGCCGCCGGCCGGACGTACGGGCCTATGTCGCGAGCCTGGAGGAATTGATTCTGCGCACGCTCGACGCCTTCAACGTCCGCGGCGAACGGCGCGAGGACCGGGTCGGCGTCTGGGTGAAGCGACCGGACAAGGGCCCAGGCCATGAGGACAAGATCGCCGCGATCGGCGTGCGGCTGAAGCGCTGGGTGTCGTTCCACGGCATCGCCATCAATGTCGAGCCGGACCTGTCGCATTTCGCGGCGATCGTGCCCTGCGGCGTGGTCGATCCCCGCTATGGCGTCACCTCGCTGGTCGACCTCGGCCACCTCGTCACGATGGCCGACGTCGACGTCGCGCTGCGGCGGGCTTTTGAGGAGCTGTTCGGCCCGACAAAAGCCCTGCTGCCGGAGACCGCGGTTTAGGCGGCCGCGCGCTCCGGCGCGACCTCGAGCTTGCCGGCGATGTAGCGGCGCTCCTGGGTGAGGCCGCCGAAGCCGTAGGCATCGCCCCTCACCTCGTCGACATGCAGGTACGTCTCGTGATGCAGCGGGCCCAGGATCCCGGCCATGCGCTTGAACATCGCGGCGAGGTAGGCGGCCTTCTCGTCCTTGGTGTTGGTGCCCTCGGAGACGTGGATGTCGATCCAGTAGCTCGCGAGCTTCTGCTCGGCGAGCGACTTGCCGCCGGCGAACCAGTCGTTGGCGTCGACCGATTTCACGACGATGGCGGTGACCTTGGGATCCTTGTGCAGGATCGTTGCGGTGAGCTCGGACACGGCGCTCGCGATGTCGGCCTTGAGCGACGGCGACTGGCGGGAGGTCGAATAGGACACGGTGATCAGGGGCATGGTGGTTTCTCCTTGGAAAGCTTCGGCGCAGCTGCTGCGCGGCGTCCATGGAAAACTAGATCCGGCCACATCATTTTGGTATCTTATCTATACTGATATCAATGATAACTATTCGTAATGACAGCAACGCTCGACATCGCCACGGTGCAGGCCTTCCTGCTGGTCGCCGACCTCCAGAGTTTTACGCGCGCGGCCGAGGCGCTCGGGACAACGCAGGCGGCTGTGAGCCTCAAGCTGCAACGGCTCGAAACGCTGCTTGGCAAGCGCCTCGTCGAGCGCTCGCCGCGCGCGGTGAAGCTGACCGCCGAGGGCGCGACGTTCCTGCCGCGGGCACGGGCGCTCATGGACGCCCATGACCGCGCATTGTCAGGCGAGGCGCAGGCCGCGCAATCATTGTCGCTTGGCATCTCCGACCACGCCGCCGGCCCCGAGTTGGTGCCCCTGCTGGAACGGCTGCACGCGATGTCCTCGCAGCTCACCCTCGCCGTCAGCATCGGCTTCTCGCGCGAGATGCTGGAGGCCTACGACGAGGGCCGGCTCGATGCGGTGATCGTGCGCCAGGAAGGCAGCCGGCGCGGCGGCGAGAAGCTGGCCGAGGACGAGTTCGGGTGGTTCGCGGCAAGACGCTTTACCGTGCCGCAAGGCGAAGCCCTGCCGCTCGCCACACTGGCCCCGCCCTGCGGAGTGCGCGCGATCGCCGTGCGCGCGCTCGACAAGGCCGGCATCCCCTGGCGCGAGCGCTTCGTCGGCGGCGGCGTCACGGCGGTGGTTGCCGCCGCGCTCGCAGGCCTTGCCGTGGCGCCGCTGGCGCGGCGGATCGCACCGGCTGGGCTGGTCGACATCGGCCCGGCGCACAAGCTGCCAAAACTTGGCGCGTCAAAGGTGATGCTGCACTCGAAGGTCAGCGACCCCGCCAAGCTCGCCGCACTGCGCACGATGGCGGCGACGTTTCGCAGCGCCGCCGCGTAAGCCTCACAAAATCGCCTCGAACGCGCTGCGCAGCGTTTCGTGCCTGAACACGAAGCCATGGCTCAGCGCCTTGTTCGGCAGCACGCGCTGGCCGCCGAGCAGGAGCTCGTCGGCAAAACCGCCACCGATCCGGCGGAGCAGGCTTGCCGGAATGCGAAACACCGCGGGGCGATGCAGGCCGCGGGCAAGCTCGTCGGTGAATTTTGCATTGGTGACGGGGATCGGGGCGGTCGCGTTGATGGGGCCGGCGAGATCGGGCGTCGCGATGACATAGGCGATCAGGCGGATGAGATCGTCGCGCTCGATCCATGACATCCATTGCCGGCCCGTGCCGAGCGGACCGCCGAGGCCGAACTCGAACGGCGTCAGCATGCGCGTGATGAAGCCTCCCTCGGTGCCGAGCACGAGGCCGATGCGCAGGTAAACCACGCGAACGCCGTGCTCCTCCGCCGGTCGCGCCGCCTTCTCCCAGGCATCGCACAGCTCATGGCTGAAGCAGGCGTGCGACTTCGCCGATTCCGTCAGCACCTGGTCGGCCCACAGCCCGTACCAGCCTATCGCGGAGCCACTGACCAGCACGGCCGGCTTGCGCGCCAGCCGCGCGATCAGCTTCACGACCTCACCGGTCATGTCGGTCCGCGACTTGAGAATCCTTGTACGCTTCTCTTCGGTCCACAGCCCGTTGCCGATCGGCTCGCCCGCCAGGTTGACCATGGCGTCAATGCACATGTCCGACGAAACCTGATCAAGGCTCGTGATCAGCGTCACCGGCGGCGGCAACATCCGAGCCTTGGCGGGATCGCGGATCAGCGCGATGACCTGGTGCCCGGCTTCCGCGAGACTGGCCGCGAGCCGGCTGCCGATGAACCCCGTGGCGCCGGTGATCAGCACGGTCTGGCAACCCGCGAGCTTGTCGGTGAGATCGCGCGCAGGCGCGCTCGTCATGCGGGCAAGCCGCCGCGTCACGGCATAGTCGCGCAGGCCGCACAGCGCCGCGCCGACCGCGCAGGCGGTCGCGGCAATGCTGAGCAGGCCATGATAAACGATCGTTACGCCGAGCGGCTGCGTGGCCCAACCGATCAGGACCGGCAGCAGCAAAACCAGGATGGCGCCGTAGTTGATCGCCAGCAGCGTGTGATTGATGCGCTCGCTTGGCGGCAATTTCCGGCTCAGATCTTCCTCGACGAAATCCATCAGCGTGATGACGATCTCGGCGACCAGCACCGCGACGATGAGAACGGCAAGCAAACCATGCACCTCGAGCCAGCCGAGCAGCAGGAACAGCAGTGCATAGAGCATGTTGCGCACGGCGTGGAGCTTCAGCTCGAAACGCTGCGATGGCCGCCAGGCCAGGCGCTCGGTGAATTCGTGGTGATAGAAGGTATCGAACACCCCCATCACGATCTGGATGGCGATGAGGGTCCACAACAGCGGTGTCATGACACGGCCTCCCTGAAGGTGGCGGACTGGTGGATCAGCGCGCCGTAACGGGGGTGAGTGACGTCGAGGGTGAAACGGAAGGCGCCCTCGCCGAGATCGCGATGCGTCACCGTGAGATCGCCGGGCGTCAGCCATTTCGGCAGTGGCAGCCAGAGCCGGCCGATCTGGAGGCCGTAGCCGGCACTGCGAAATTCCAGCACCTCTCCCACGACCGCGATCCGCAGCGCCATCGACACGCCGAAACCAACATATTCCTCGAGCCCGGTCGGCCCCTCAAAGCGCTTGGCAGAGTGGATGACCTGCGGAAAGCCGTTCCTGCGTGCGCAGATGCGCGTCCAGGTCTGGCCGCCGCTGCGGGCATCCTCGGTGACCGTGACGATCATCGGCACGCCGATGTCGCGACCGGTCGGCAACGGCCCGCCGATCAGACGCGCGGCCTGCGCGAGCCACCAGCCGAGATCGCTGAAGCTGACCTCGTCGATGACGCCGACATAGACGACGCTGTCGCCGTCGCGCATGGAAAACCGCCGCCAGGTCGCAAGCGGCAGGCGCCCCCAATCCTCGTCCGGCAACAGCGCACGGAAGCGGCGATCATCGAGGAATTTGCTGTGGGCGAGAAAGGATGCGTGAGAGCCTGGTAATCGTGCCGACGTCATCGCAGCCCTCCCCTACGCTATTTGGCCTTACCCAGCGGCAGCAGATTGGCGATCTTCTCGCCGAGCTTCATCAGCGCGATCAGCCGCGGCCGCGGCACTCTGAGCATCTGCGTGAACCAGTGGTCCGCGAGCTCGGTGAAGGAGAGCATCTCCTTCAGCCGCTTGGCTGCGACCGGACTGATGGTCGGATCGTCGGTGGCATCGGAAACGCAGGCCCGCAGGGCCGCGATAGCAGGATCGATCTCCCGCTCCTTGCGCCGCGCCGCGATCCGCGCCGCCACCTCCCAGATGTCGGTCTCCGCCTCGAAATGATCGCGGCGGTCGCCAAGGATCGGCACGCGCCGGATCAGATTCCAGGCCAGCAGCTCCTTGATCGAGTTGGAGACGTTGGACCGCGCCATGCCGAGCGTCTCGGCGATGTCCTCCGCCGTCATCGGCGCTTCCGCGAGATAGAGCAGCCCATGGATCTGGCTGACCGAGCGGTTGACGCCCCATTCATCGCCCATGTCGCCCCAGTGCAGGATGAAGCGCTCGACGGCCGCGGGCAATTTCTTCTTACCTGTTATTTCTGTCATAACAGAAATATCTGACGGTATCGATCTCCTGTCAAGCGGTCCCTTGCCCTGGCCTTGCATACTGTTACCGACATTTGCCTAAAAAGAGTTCAGGCGCGCGGAACAAAGACCGGAGCGAGGCGTTTGTCACGGTCGAGGCGGGGTCCAGAATGGCGCAAAAGTATAGACAGCAGAGAGACTTGTTCGAAAGCGAACGAAGTTTCCGGCTGTTGGTTGAGGGGGTTGCGGACTACGCCCTCTATATGCTCGACCCCACCGGCATCATCACCAGCTGGAACATCGGCGGCGAGCGCATCAAGGGCTATTCGCCCGCAGAGATCATCGGCCAGCATTTTTCGCGCTTCTATACCGAGATCGATCGCGCCAATGGCAAACCCGCGCGCGCGCTCAGAATCGCGCGGGAACAGGGCCGCTACGAGGAGGAAGGCTGGCGCGTCCGCAAGGACGGCACCTTCTTCTGGGCAAGCGTCGTGATCGATCCGATCTACGAGGACGGCGATCTCATCGGCTTTGCAAAGATCACCCGCGACATCACCGAACGCCGCAACGCCCAGCTCAAGCTCGAGGCGATGCAGAAGCAGCTCGCGGAGTCCCAGAAGTTCGACGCGCTCGGCCAGCTCACCGGCGGCGTCGCGCACGACTTCAACAACCTCTTGATGATCATCAGCGGCAGCCTTCACGTTCTCAAGAGGAGCCCTGAACAGGACTCCAAGCTGGAGCGCGCGATCTCCGCAATCGATACGGCGACGAAGCGCGGCGCCGCGTTGACGGCCCAGCTCCTGACCTTTGCCCGCCGCCAGAGCGTCAATCCGCAGGCGATCCATTTCGGTGAACGCATCAAGGCGATCCGCGAGGTCCTCCATGCCGGCGTCGGCAGCCCCGTGCGGCTCGCCTTCGACATCGACCGCGAGGTCTGGCCGATCAGGGCCGACGTGTCCGAGCTCGAGACCGCGCTGCTCAACCTCGTGATCAATGCGCGCGATGCGATGCCCGATGGCGGCACGGTAACGATCGGCGCACGCAACGTGGTGCTGTCCGAACCGCTTCACGCCGGCGAGTTCGTGGCCATCACCGTTGCCGATACCGGCCTCGGGATCCCCTCCGACGTGCTCGACAAGATCTTCGAGCCGTTCTTCACGACCAAGCCGGTCGGCAAGGGCACCGGGCTCGGCCTGTCCCAGGTGCACGGCTTTGCCCATCAGGCCGGCGGCACGGTGAAGGTGGACAGCGAGCTCGGCAAGGGCACCACATTCACAATTCTCTTGCCGCGCGAGACGAGCGAACCTCAGCGCGAAGCGACCGTCGCGCCCTCGCGCGGCAGCGGAACCGTGCTGCTGGTCGAGGACAATCCCGACGTCGCGCTGGTCAGCACCACGCTGCTGGAGCAACTCGGCTATCGCGTTCGCCGCGTGGCGGATGCCGAGGAGGCGCTACGCGAGATCGAGCAAGACGGCGTCGATTTCGTGTTCTCCGACATCGTGATGCCCGGCAAGATGGACGGCCTCACCCTCGCCCATCGCTTGCGCCAGATCCGCCCCGAGCTGCCGATCCTGCTCGCGACCGGCTACAGCGACGCCGCCGCCGATGTGCGCGGCAATTTCCCGATTCTGCGCAAGCCCTACGAGATCCACGAGCTCAGCGACGCCATCGCCAAGCTGCCGCGGTGAATCTACACCGTCGGCAGCACCGAGAACGCCTCGCCTGCCCGCCGCAGGTTCAAATCGTCCTCTCCTGCGGTTTCGCTGGTGACGTTATCGACGCGCGAGGACGGCGGGCCATGCCGGCACAACGCCACCATTTCGGCGACGCGGGTCGGCGCTCCCGCAAACAGCGCCTCCACGCTGCCGTCGCGCCGATTGCGCACCCAGCCTTCCAGCCCGCTCGCGCTCGCCTGGTATTCGACCCAGGCGCGATAGCCGACGCCCTGCACACGCCCGCGGATCATGACCTGGAGGATGGCCCGGCTCATCTCTTCGCCCTAAGGAAATCGGCACTGCGCGCTTTCACGTCGGCCTCGCGCGTGACGCGCGCCGTCAACTCCGACGATGCGAGACCTCTGAGACCTTTCGGCGGCGTTCCTTCGCGCAGCGCCTTCAGCGTGTCGTAGACCGCCTGAGTTGCCGCAGCGATCGGCGCATGGCCTTGCAGCGCGATGCGCACGCGTTGGCCGGCGAGATAGTCGAGCGCGTTCAGCTCGTCCGGCGCGCCGCCCAGCACGATCGGCAGGCGCGTCGCCGCTGCGATCGCCTCGAGCTCGGCGCGCGACTTGATGCCGGTGAAGAACAAGGCATCGACGCCGGTTTCCCCATAGGCCTGCGCGCGCTTGATGGTGTCCTCGAGCGAGGTGATCGCGGCGGCGCCCGTGCGGCCCATGATGACCAGCGAGGGATCGCTGCGGCCATCGAGCGCCGCCTTCATCTTGCCGACTCCCTCCTCCAGCGAGATGAGCTGCGTCTTCGCTTCGCCAAAGGCCTGCGGCAGCAGCGTGTCCTCGATGGTAAGGCCGGCGCAGCCCGCGGCCTCCAGCTCCTGCACCGTGCGGCGGACGTTGAGCGCGTTGCCATAGCCGTGATCGGCGTCCACCAGCACCGGCAGCGCGGAGGCCCGCGACATCCGCCGCATCTGCTCGGCGAGCTCGGTGAGCGTGATCAGCGCGATATCGGGATCGCCGAGCACGGCGAGCGAGGCCACCGAGCCGCCGAACATGCCGAGCGCAAAGCCGAGATCCTCGGCAATGCGGATCGAGATCGCGTCATAGACCGAGCCGGGACGGACGCATGCCGAGCCCGAGAGGATGGAACGTAGTTTTTCGCGACGTTGACGAAAGGCCATGGTGCTCTCTCGGTTGAGGCGCGGAAGCCGCAACATACTCCGTCATTGCGAGCCGAGCGAAGCAATCCAGAACGCCAGCCCCTCATCCTGAGGAGCGCGGAACGCGCGTCTCGAAGGATGGAGGCCCGGCTCTCGGCCTCGCCCTTCGAGACGCGCGCTGAGAGCGCGCTCCTCAGGGTGAGGGTCTGCCGCCTGCACCAAGCCCTTTTACGCAAACTCCAAAATCAACGCATCCACCGCCAGCGTGGCGCCGGCGCTGGCGTGGATCTTCTTCACCGTGCCGTCGCGCTCGGCGCGCAGCACGTTCTGCATCTTCATGGCTTCGACGACCGCAAGCGTCTCGCCGGCCTTGATCTCCTGCCCTTCGGTGACGGCGATCGAGACGACGAGCCCGGGCATCGGACAGAGCAGCTTCTTGCCGGTGTCGGAGGCCGTGGTCACCGGCATCAGCCGCGCGGAAGACGCTTCCGTCTCGGTCCAGACATAGACCGGCACCTCGACGCCCTGATGGGCGAGCCGAACGCCGTTCGGAACGGGACGCACCTGCACGGCGATGAAATGGCCGTCGATCGTGCCCTGCCAGACCGGCTCGCCCGGCGTCCACGGCGATTCCAGGAGATGGGCGCTTCCCGCCTTGCCCTCGGCGTCGAGGAAACGCACCGCGATCGCCTCGCCGTCGCGCGCGATCTCGAGCGCGATCTCCTCGTGGTCGAGCCACACCGCGCGGCGGCGCTCGCGCTGCACGATGCGGCCGCCGAGCTGGCCGGAAATCTGCCGCTTGCGCTCGCCGAGCACGTGGTCGATGGCGGCGCCGACGGCAGCGATCCGCCGCGCGACCTCGCCTTCAGGCACGCGTGCCGAAAACCCCTTCGGAAACTCCTCGGCGATGAAGCCGGTCGACAGCCTGCCTTCGCGCCAGCGCGGATGGTTCATCAGCGCGGAGAGGAACGGAATGTTGTGCCTGATACCGTCGACATAGAACGCATCGAGCGCGGTGGCCTGCGCCTCGATGGCGGCGGCGCGCGAGGGCGCATGGGTGACGAGCTTGGCGATCATCGGATCGTAGTGGATCGAGATCTCGCCACCCTCCTGCACGCCGGTGTCGTTGCGCACGGTGATGCCGTCCTTGCAGAGCTCCGCCGGCGGGCGGTACTTCACGAGGCGCCCGATCGAAGGCAGGAAGTTGCGGAAGGGGTCTTCGGCGTAGAGACGCGACTCCACCGCCCACCCCGTGAGCGCGACGTCCTTCTGCGCAATGGTGAGCTTCTCGCCGGCGGCAACGCGGATCATCTGCTCGACGAGATCGATGCCGGTGACGAGCTCGGTGACGGGATGCTCGACCTGGAGGCGGGTGTTCATCTCCAGGAAGTAGAAGCTCTTGTCCTGTCCGGCGACGAATTCGACGGTGCCGGCGGAATCGTACTTCACGGCCTTCGCCAGCGCGACCGCCTGCTCGCCCATCTTGCGACGGGTGGTCTCGTCGAGCAGCGGCGACGGCGCCTCCTCGATGACCTTCTGGTTGCGGCGCTGGATCGAGCATTCGCGCTCGCCGAGATAGATCACGTTGCCGTGCTTGTCGCCCAGCACCTGGATCTCGATGTGGCGGGGATCGACGATGAATTTCTCGACGAAGACGCGGTCATCGCCGAACGAGGCCTTGGCTTCAGCTTTCGCCAGATTGAAGCCTTCGGCAACCTCGCTCTTCGAATGCGCGATGCGCATACCCTTGCCGCCGCCGCCGGCGGAGGCCTTGATCATCACGGGATAGCCGATCTCGTCGGCAATGCGCACCGCGTGCTTGTCGTCCTCGATGACGCCGAGATAGCCGGGCACGGTCGAGACTTTTGCCTTGGCGGCCGCTTTCTTGGATTCGATCTTGTCGCCCATCGCCGCGATCGCGCCGGGGTTCGGACCGATGAACACGATGCCGGCCGCCTCCAGCGCGCGCGGAAACGCCTCGCGTTCGGACAGGAAGCCGTAGCCGGGATGCACGGCCTCAGCCCCCGTCTTGCGGCACGCCTCGACGATCTTCTCGATCACGAGATAGCTCTCGGCCGCGGCCGGTGGCCCGATCAGGACCGCCTCGTCGGCCATCTCGACATGCAGGGCATCGCGGTCGGCTTCGGAATAGACCGCGACCGTCTCAATTCCCATCCGGCGGGCAGTCTTGATGACCCGGCAGGCGATTTCGCCGCGATTGGCGATCAGAATGCGCTTGAACATGCTTTTTCTTGGTTGTTCGACCTTGGGCGGGACCCCTCCCTCACCCGTTCGGGCTGATGGGACAGGCCGTGATGTGTCCGTGGTACAGCAAAATGAGCCGGAGGCAACGGCCTAAATCCACACCCCCGCCCTGGCGTACCAGCGATCCCGGCCGGCCTTATCGCCGTGCCAAAGCCGGCCTTATCGATCCCCTATCGACTGCCGGCTTTGGCCGCGCTCCGCACCAGCTCGTGGACGAAGCCCAGCTTCCCGATCACCGCGGGTGACAGGATGAAGGGGTAGAGGTCGCGGGCACCCATGGCACGGTTGACGCTATTGATGGCAAAGGTGAAAGGCAGCCATGCGTTGACGAGCTTCTCGACGTCCGCCGCCATGTAGGGGTTGAAGCGGATCCGCGCCGTCAGCTCGCCGTCCCGATCGATCCTGGGACGTACCTCCATGCCGAATTCGGCGGCCATCTCCAGGGTGTCGACGATGTGGAGGTAGTGCGCCCAGGTCTCGGCGAAATCCTCCCAGGGATGCGTGGTCGCGTAGGCGGAGACATAGTTCTGCTGCCAGTCGGCCGGCGGACCCTCCGCATAATGGCGCTGGAGCGCCTGCCCATAGTCGATCTGCTCGTCGCCGAACATCGCGCGGAATTCGTCGAGCTTGCCGCCGCCCCGCACCAGCACGTCCCAAAAATAGTGCCCGACCTCGTGGCGGAAATGGCCGAGCAGCGTCCGGTATGGCTCGCCCATCTCGAGCCTGCGCCGCTCGCGTTCGATGTCATTGGCTTCCGTCAGCGCGATCGTGATCAGGCCGTTGTCATGGCCGGTCATGATGCGCTGGCCGCTGAAGGGATCATCGGCAAGGAAGTTGAAGATCAGCCCGTGCGCGGGATCCTCTGCCCGCGTCGTCAACGGCAGCTTCCAGCGCAGAACCGAATAGAACAGCCGGTGCTTGGCCACCTCGAGCTCGCGCCAGCCGGCAAGCTGCGCCGGATCGGACAGGTCGGGCACCGTGCCGTTGTGCCGGCAGGCGCGACAGTAGAGATCGCTGCTGCCGGGCTCGGTCAGCCAGTTGCAGGCGTCGAACTCGGCATTCGCGCACAGCATGCGGCCCTTGCCGTTGTCGGCGAGCGTCGCCCACGCCGTCCCGTCAGGCTCGATCGAAGAGAGCATCTCCTTCTCGGGGAGGAAGGCGACCCGGTGGCCGCAGCGTTCGCAGGCGCGATTCTCGAAATAGAGGACGTTGCTGCAGGCCTGGCAGACAAATAACTTCAAGGTCCAACCTCTTTCATTCGATGCGAACGGAGCGCTCGCGACGACGCCTCCGCACCGCGATCGTTCCTCTTCCCGGAACAAATTACCAGACCAGCACGTTGCTCGCTGGCCTGTGGTGTCTCAACGGCGGGCGGGTGTGTCTTGCACGGTCGACCAAAGCGGCCGGCCGCGCACGTCTTTGTGTGTTCTCTCCCTCCGGAACAATAGCCATTGCGCTGCGACTATGTGAGTATGGCGTACGCACACGCCTGACCACGGCCTACGCCTTGAACGATCCTTTGCCTGAAACCATCGCCGCCGAAAGGCTGCGCCAGCATCTGGAGGAGATCGCCCGCGAGCGCGACAACGCCTATCGCGCCTTGCAGGAGCGGGAGGCCGAGCTTGCGCGCATCCAGCGAATCGCCGGCGTCGGCGGCCTGGAGATCGATTTCCGCGGCGGCGTCAGGAACCGCCGCACCCCCGAATATCTCCTGATCCACGGCCTGCCGCCGGAGGCGGCCAGCGAGACCTACGAAGACTGGGTCGGCCGCATCCATCCGGAGGATCGCGAGCGAACGGTCGAGCACCTCTTCGGCATTCTCAAGAGCGAGAGCGAAGACTACTCCGACACCTACCGCATCAATCGCCCCAGCGACGGCGAGGTGCGCTGGATCCGCGTCGTCGGCAAGATCGAGCGCGATGCGGGCGGCCGTGCGGTGCGGCTGGTCGGCGCCGACCTCGACGTTACCGACCAGATGCTGGCGCAGGCGACGTTACGGGAAAGCGAGGAACGCTTCCGCCTGATCGCCGACAGCGCGCCAGTGCCGATCTGGGTCACCAAGCTCGACCGCAAGCGCTCCTTCGCCAACCAGGCCTATGTCGATTTCCTCGGCCTGCCTTTCGATGAGGCGATCGATTTCGACTGGCGCAAGGTGCTGCACCCGGACGACCTGCCCCAGGTGCTCCAGCAATCCGTGCAGGGCGAAGCCTCGCTAAAACCGTTCGTGCTGGAAGCCCGTTACAGGCGCGCCGACGGCCAGTGGCGCTGGCTGCGCTCGGAGTCGCAGCCGCGCTGGGACCCCAATGGCAAGCATATCGGCTTCATCGGCGTCGCCCACGACATCACCGCCGCCAAGCAGGCCGAGATCGAGCTCAGGCAGCTGAACGAAACGCTGGAAGAGCGGATCAGCGAGCGCACTGCACAGCTCGAAGCCAACGAGGCCCGGTTGCGTGCGATCCTGGAAACCAGCAACCAGTACCAGGGCTTGCTCAACCTCGAAGGCGACGTGCTCTACGCCAACAGGACGGCGCTCGCCGGCATCCACGCCCTATCGCGCGACGTGATCGGAAAGCCGTTCTGGGATACGCCGTGGTTCACCGCGACCAAAGGCGCGTCGACGATGGTCCGCAACGCCTTCGATATGGTCCTGACGGGCGAAGCGGTGCGGATAGAGGTGCTGCTCCGCCTCCCCATCGGCGAGCGTTGGTTCGATTTCGGCATCCGCCCCCTGCTCGACCAGCACGGCAAGATCTCCGGCGCCGTGCCCGAAGCGGTCGACATCACCGAGCGCCGGCGCGGCGAGGAGGCACTGCGCCAGTCGCAGAAGATGGAGGCGATCGGCCAGCTGACCGGCGGCGTCGCGCATGATTTCAACAACCTCCTCACCATCATCCGCTCGGCCACCGACTTCTTGCGCCGGCGCGAGCTGCCGGAGGAACGGCGGCGGCGCTACGTCGATGCGATCTCCGAAACGGTCGAGCGCGCCTCGAACCTGACGGCACAGCTGCTCGCCTTTGCGCGGCGGCAACCCTTGAAGCCGCAGGTCTTCAACGTCGGCGCGCAGGTCGAAAGCGTGGCGCAGCTGGTACGGCCGCTGGTCGGCGGCCGCATCGAGATCGCGGTCGAGGTGCACGATCCCGACTGCTTCACCATCGCCGACATCGCGCAGTTCGAGACCGCGCTGATCAACCTTGCGATCAACGCACGCGATGCGATGAAGGACGAAGGACGCCTGACTATCGCGGTCCACAAGCTCAAGGGCATCCCCGCCTTGCGCACGCAATCGGCGCGCGGTGGCGATTTCGTCGCGATCTCGGTCCACGACACCGGCTCTGGTATCGCACCGGAAAATCTCGAGGCGATCTTCGAGCCGTTCTTCACCACCAAGGAGGTCGGCAAGGGCACCGGGCTCGGCCTCAGCCAGGCCTTCGGCTTCGCAAAGCAGTCCGAGGGCGACATCGCGGTCGAGAGCAGCGTCGGACGCGGCGCGACCTTCACGATCTATCTGCCGCAGGCGCCGGGCCCCACCCTCGCCGCGCAAGCAGCATCGCTGCTGAGCGAGCCCGCGGCCACGGGTCGCGGCTATCGCGTGCTGGTGGTGGAGGACAATGACGACGTCGGCCGCTTCTCCACCGAGCTGCTCGAAGACCTCGGCTATGTCGTGCGCCGTGTCGCCAACGCCAACGCGGCGCTGGCGATCCTCGGCGAGAACGAATTCGCCGTCGACCTCGTGTTCTCCGACGTCATCATGCCCGGCATGAACGGCGTCGAGCTCGCCGGCGTGATCCGCGAGCGCTATCCGGGCCTGCCGGTGGTGCTCACCTCCGGCTACAGCAACGTGCTCGCCGAAAGCGCCCATCGCGGCTTCGAGCTGATCCAGAAGCCGTATTCAGTCGAGTCGCTCTCGCGCATCCTGCGCAAGGCGATGGCGGAGAAGGTGTCGGTGGGGCGGTGAGTATAAGCCACACCACACGCTGTCGTCCCGGCGAAGTGTTTGATTGCAGCCGCCCGCACAACTACGATTCAATGACAACGCATCAGACGCTCACCCCATGAAATCCGCCCTCTTCTCCGCCTGGCAGACCTGGGCGCTGCTCTCGGCCTGCTTTGCCGCGCTGACTGCGATCTTCGCCAAGGTCGGCGTCGAAAACATCAACCCGGATCTTGCAACCTTCATCCGCACCATCGTGGTGCTGCTGGCTTTCTCCGTGCTGTTGTTCCTCACCGGCCAATTCGCGGTGCCGTCGGCAATCTCGTCAAAGACCTGGCTCTTCCTGATCCTCTCGGGCCTTGCCACCGGCGCCTCCTGGCTGTGCTATTTCCGCGCGCTCAAGCTCGGGCCCGCGACGCTGGTGGCGCCGATCGACAAGCTGAGCGTCGTCTTGGTGGCGCTGTTCGCCTTCGCCTTTCTCGGCGAGCGTCCGACCGCACAGGGCTGGATCGGCATCGCCATGATCGGCGCCGGCGCGGTGCTGCTGGCGGTGAAGCTGTAACGGAGTGCTCGCGCTGATGTGAGCGGAACCAATCTGGTCCGACATCGGTTTCTCGCAGGGCGAGTTCTGCGCCTCGATCGAGATCGCGATGTCGAAGCGCAGTCTGAGCGAACAGGTGCAGGCCGGCCGCGCGCTGGATGCATCGAATTTCTTTCTCGCCGACGTCCGCGACGGGCTCGGGCCTTATCTCGCGGTCTATCTCCTCACCGAGCAGCAATGGGACGAGGCGCGCATCGGGATCGTCATGTCGATCGCGACGATCGCCGGCATCGTCGCACAGACGCCGGCGGGTGCGCTGGTCGACGCGACCCGAGCCAAACGGCTGGTGATGGTCGCCGCGGCGATCCTGGTGACGACATCCTCAGTCCTGCTCCCGGTCTGGCCGAGCTTTTGGCCGGTCGCGATCTCGCAAGGCATCGCACAAGCTGCGGCCGTGGTATTTCCGCCTGCGATCGCCGCCGTCTCGCTGGGTATCTTCGGCCACCGTGCCTTCACGGCGCGGATCGGACGCAACGAGACCTTCAACCACGCCGGAAATGCCGTCGCCGCAGCCATCGCCGGCGCTACGGCTTACTGGTTCGGACCGAGCGTCGTCTTCTACCTTCTCGCCGCCATGGCGCTCGCGAGCCTCGTCAGCATTGTCTGCATCCCGGAAAGCGCCATCGATCATGATCTTGCCCGCGGCTTGCTTGACGGCGAAGCAGGTGACGCGCGCGAGCAGCCGTCGGGCTTGGGCGTTCTCCTCACCTGCCGTCCCCTGCTCGTCTTCGCAATCTGCGTCGCGCTGTTCCATCTCTCCAATGCGGCCATGCTGCCGCTGGTCGGCCAAAAGCTTGCGCTTCAGGACAAGCAACTCGGCACCAGCCTGATGTCGGCCTGCATCGTCGCCGCGCAAATCGTGATGGTGCCGTTCGCGATGCTGGTCGGCGCCCGGGCCGACCGCTGGGGCCACAAGCGCTTCTTCCTCGCAGCGCTGTTGATCCTGCCCATCCGCGGTGCGCTTTATACCCTCTCCGACAACCCGTTCTGGCTGGTCGGCGTGCAGCTTCTCGACGGCGTCGGCGCGGGCATTTTCGGCGCGATTTTCCCTGTGATCGTCGCCGACCTCATGCGCAACACCGGCCGCTTCAACGTCGCGCAAGGCGCGATCATCACGGCGCAAAGTATCGGCGCGGCCCTGTCGACGACGCTCGCGGGCCTGGTCGTGGTCGGCGCCGGCTATAGCGCCGCATTTCTCACCCTCGGCGGCATAGCCGCGATCGGCGCGGCAATCTGCTACGTCGCCCTCCCCGAGACGTGGGGTCCACAGTCGCATCCGCGGGGGGAGACAGCGCGGCCGGCTTCGGCTATCGCTGCGCAATAATCATCGAACGAGGACCGAAATTGCCGATCTCGCCGCACGACGCCTTTTGGGCCTGGAGCATCATCGTGCTTGCGACTGCAGGCGTCATCATCCGCCCCTTTCGCCTGCCCGAGGCGATCTGGGCGGTGGCCGGCGCCGCGGCGCTGGTGTTGTTCGGCTTCCTGAGCTGGAATGATGCGCTGACCGGCGTCGAGAAAGGCATCGACGTCTATCTGTTCCTGATCGGCATGATGCTGATCGCCGAGCTCGCCCGGCTCGAAGGCCTATTCGACTATCTCGCCGCCCTTGCCGTCGAGCATGCCCACGGCTCGCCGCAGCGGCTGTTCCTCCTGATCTATCTCGTCGGCACGCTGGTCACGGTACTCCTGTCGAACGATGCGACCGCGATCGTACTGACGCCGGCGGTCTACGCGGCGACGCGTGCGGCCGGCGCCCAGCCGCTGCCCTATCTGTTCGTCTGCGCCTTCATTGCGAACGCCGCGAGCTTCGTGCTGCCGATCTCGAACCCCGCCAATCTCGTGGTGTTCGGCTCGCGCATGCCGCATCTGACCGAATGGCTGCGGCAGTTCGCCCTGCCCTCGCTCGCCTCGATCGTGCTGACCTATGTCGTGCTGCGCCTCACCCAGCATCGCGCGCTGAAGGAGGAGACCATCGAGCGCCGCGTGCCACACAAGGTGCTCAGCCGCGGCGGCAAGCTGACCGCGATCGGCATTGCCGCGATCGGCGTCGTGTTGATCACGGCCTCCGCGCTCGACAAGCAGCTTGGCCTGCCGACCTTCATCTGCGGCGTCGTGACGACCGGCCTCGTCCTGCTGCTGAGCCGGCAGTCACCCGTGCCGGTGCTGAAGCACGTGTCATGGAGCGTGCTGCCGCTGGTCGGCGGGCTTTTCGTGATGGTCGAGGCGCTGGTGAAGACCGGCGTGATCGGCCATCTCAGCGCGCTGCTGCACGAGGCCGTCGCGCAGTCCGTACCCAGGGCCGCCTGGAGCGTCGGGATTGCGACTGCGATCGCCGACAACATCGCCAACAATCTGCCGGTCGGGCTCGTCGCCGGGTCGATCGTGGCCGCCGATCACCTGCCCACATCGGTCGTGAGCGCCATCCTGATCGGCGTCGATCTCGGACCGAACTTCTCGATCACCGGCTCGCTCGCCACCATCCTGTGGCTGGTGGCGCTGCGCCGCGAGAAGATCGATGTCGGCGCCTGGCCGTTCCTTAAGCTGGGACTGCTCGTGACGCCGCCGGCCCTGATCGCAGCACTTGCAGCCGCGATCAGGTGAGCCGCCTCAATCGTTCTCGTAGCCGTAGACCTCCGGCAGGATGAAGATCGCAGCGAGCAAGCCGATCACCGGGAAGATCGCGACGAACAGCGTCGCATTGGCCTGCCCGATGGCCGCGAACAGCGATGGGAACAGGAAGATCGCCAGGAACGACGGCAGCTTCACGAACATGTAGGCGAAGCCGCTCGCGGTGCCGCGATAGAGCGGCTTTGCGACCATGGTCGGAATCGTCATGCAGTTCGACGCATCCCAATAGTGGCCCCAGAGCATGCCGGCGGCGGCGAACGGCAACAGCACCTTGTTGTCGGTGTAGAGCGCGAACGCGGCGACCAGCAGCGACACGAGCACGATGGAGAAGCCCGCGATCGCGATGCCGCGATGGCCGATCTTCGGCGTGAGCAGCGGCCCGACCCAGCCGGACAGGGCTGCGAAGGAGAACAGCGCCATCGTCACCAGATTGTTGCCGAGGATCGAGGACACGCCGACCATCGCAAACAACACCGGAAGATAGAACGCGAAGGTCGAGAACTCGCTCGCCTGAACGAAGCAGGCAATCCAGCCATAGAGCGTGGCGCGCCAGCGGATCGGGTCCTTGCGCAGATCGGCGAGGAACGCGCTCGTGCGCGCCTTCGGCATCACCACGTCATGGTCCGGCAGCATGTCGAGATTGTCGTTGAACATTTCCCGGGCCACCTGCTTGGCCTCACGGAAGCGTCCCTTCTGCACCAGCCACACGGCCGTCTCCGGCACGTCATGGCGCATCAACAGGATGATCAGCGCCGGCAGCGCGCCGAGGCCAAGCGTCACGCGCCACAGCGTCTCGTGGTGCATGTCGACCAGCAGGAAGGCAATGATGACCGCGAGCGTCAGCACCTCGCCGACCGCGAACATGAACTGCCAGCGATTGCCCATGACCTCGCGCTCGCCCTTGGCCATGGATTCCATGATGTAGGTGTAGCCGGTCGAGATATCGGAACCGAGCGGGATGCCGAGCAGGAAGCGGATCACGACGAGCCAGCCGACGCCCGGCACGAAGGCCTGCGCCAGCGCCAGGATAATGAACATGACCATGGTGACAAGGAACATCACCCGGCGACCGATCTTGTCCGACAGCCAGCCGCCGATCAGCGCGCCGATCAAGGCGCCGCCCTGCGTTCCTGCCGCGGCAAGGCCGAGCATCAGCGGATCTGGGTTGTACTGCTCGCGTATGAAGATCAGCACGAAGGCGATCGAATAGAGGTCCCAGGCTTCGACGAGGATCGAGGCCATCATCAGCCAGCCGACCTTGTTGCCCTTTGGACTGTAATTGGTGATGAGGTGGCGGACCGCGGTGTCGATCGCGGTCTGTTGTGGCAGTGCCATCGTTTGCATGTGAGTTCCTTCCCTAAAAATCGTTACGCGCCGAACAGCGGCTCGATGCTGCAATCGAGCAGCCGCGGATCTATCCCCGCTTCCATTCCTGCAAACATCGAGTCCATGAAGTCGATCAATGCGTCGCTCGCTTTGACCGCCGCATCAACGCGGCGGTTGGCGATCGCGTGCAGGATGTCTAGATGGCAGTCGATCGTGCCGGACAGGTCGGTCTGCCCCGGCATGTGATGGTGATGGATGAAGCCGATACGGCGATAGAGCGTGTGCAGCGGCCGCATCGTATGCGCCAGAAACGGCTCACCGCCGGCCTCGAGGATCAGCGCGTCGATGCGGCGGTCGAGGCTGTTGAACTCGTCGAGTGTCAGCGTGGCGCGGCGCTCGCGCAGCACGCGCTCGATATGCAGCGCCTGGTTGCGATGCGAGAGATTGGCTCGATCGGCCGCCAGGCGGATCACGAAGCGCTCCATGTCGCGGCGCAGGCCCAAGAGCATGCGCTCGCGCGCCAGGTCGATCGGCGCGACCTGGAGGCCGTGACGCGGGCGGATGATGATCAGCGTGTCCGCAGAGAGACGGTTGATGGCATGGTGGATCGGCGTACGGCCAAAACCGGTCAAATGCTGGAGCTCCAGCATGGTCAGGAACTGACCGGGCCTGAGCTCGCAACTGACGAGGAGATCCTCGATCTTCTGATAGGCCAGCTCGAAGAAATTGATGCGGTTGCGCCGGCCGGGCCTGTCCTCACCCTCCGATCGCACAACCTCCAGCGTGCGCTTACGTCGCGCCATCCCATCCTCCCGTCGGCCCGCCTCGTCCCTGTCGGGCGCGGCCTTGTTTGTGATATTCGTAAAACATGTTGTGATATATTACAAGTGGGCGTATGACTGCGCGCACCGATCCGCCGCCTCTGGCGGTGCGAAACAACAACAAGACGGGCGCCCAGCGCTTTGAAACGGGAGGATGTTGCCGTGAAGATCACGTCAATCGAGACGTTGCGCACCGAGGAATTCGCCAATGTGATCTGGGTGCGCGTCCACACCGATGCCGGTGTCATCGGCCTCGGCGAGACGTTTTACGGCGCAGGCGCTGTCGAAGCGCAGATCCACGACACCTTTGCCGGCCGCCTGCTCGGCCGCAATCCCCTCCACATCGAGGCGATCCATCGCGACATGCTGAACCTGCCGATGGCGCAGTCCTCGACCGGCGTCGAATACCGCGCGGCTTCCGCGATCGACATCGCGCTGTGGGACCTCTTCGGCAAGGTCTGCGGCCAGCCGGTGCACCAGATGCTCGGCGGTCTCTGCCGCGACAAGCAGCGCATCTACAACACCTGCGCCGGCACCAAATATGTCCGCTCCACCAACATCCGCCCGGTCTCGAACTGGAATCTCGGCGAGGTGCAAAGCCCCTATGAAGACCTCGACGGCTTCATGAACCGCGCCGACGCGCTTGCCGAAAATCTCCTGGAAAACGGCATCTCGGCCATGAAGATCTGGCCGTTCGACCCGGCCGCCCAGGAGAACAACGGCCTCTTCATCACCGCGGCCCAGATGAAGAAGGCGCTCGAGCCGTTCGAGAAGATTCGCAAGGCGGTCGGCGACAAGATGGAGATCATGGTCGAACTCCATTCGCTCTGGAATCTGCCGACCGCAAAGCAGATCGCGCGGGCGATCGAGCCGTACAAGCCGACCTGGTACGAAGATCCGATCCGCATGAACTCGCCGCAGGCGCTCGCCGAATATGCGCGCTCGACCGACGTCTGGGTCTGCGCCAGCGAGACGCTCGGCTCGCGCTTCCCCTACAAGGACATGCTCGACCGCGACGCCATGCATGTCGTGATGGCGGATCTGTGCTGGACTGGAGGCCTCACCGAGGGCCGCAAGATCGCTGCGATGGCGGAGACTTATCACCGCCCCTTTGCACCGCATGATTGCATCGGCCCGGTCGGCTTCATCGCCGCGATCCACATGTCGTTCAGCCAGCCCAACACGCTGATCCAGGAATCAGTGCGCGCCTTCTACAAAGGCTGGTACAATGAGCTCGTGACCACGATGCCCGTGATCAAGGACGGCTACGTCTTCCCGATGGAAGGTCCCGGCCTTGGCGTCGATCTCCTGCCTGCGGTATTCGATCGGTCCGATCTCACCGTGCGCCGCTCCAACGTTTGAGGATTGCCTAGATGAGCACCACCCTGTTCGATCTCTCCGGCCGCACCGCGCTCGTCACCGGCTCCTCCCGCGGGCTCGGCCGTGCGATCGCGGAAGGCCTAGCGAAAGCCGGCGCCACACTGATCATCAACGGCGTCGATCCCAAGCGGGTCGAGCAGGCGGTCGCCGAATTCCGCGCCGCCGGGCACAAGGCCGAAGGCGCCGCCTTCAACGTCACCGATGAAGCCGCGATCGTCGCCAGCTTCGAGCGCTTCGATCGCGAGGGGCTCGCGGTCGACATCCTCGTCAACAATGCCGGCATCCAGCACCGCAAGCCGCTGGTCGAGTTCACCACCGACGAATGGCGCAAGGTGATCGAGACGGATCTGACCAGCGCCTTCGTGATCGGCCGCGAGGCCGCCAAGCGGATGATCCCGCGCAAGCACGGCAAGATCATCAACATCGGATCGCTCGGCAGCGAGCTGGCGCGACCGACGATCGCGCCCTACACCGCGGCCAAAGGCGGCATCAAGAACCTTACCCGCTCCATGGCGGTGGAATGGGCGCAGCATGGCATCCAGGCCAACGCGATCGGCCCGGGCTATATGCTGACCGACATGAACGAGGCGCTGGTCAACAACGCCGATTTCAACAACTGGCTGATGGGGCGCATCCCGTCGAAGCGCTGGGGCAAGCCGGACGAGCTGGTGGGCGCCGCGATCTTCCTCGCCTCCGACGCCTCGACCTACGTCAACGGTCAGATCATCTATGTCGATGGCGGCATGATCGCCGCGATGTGATCGCGCCCCGCCACTGAACGAGTTGAAGGAGTGAGCCCATGCGTGCCGTCGTCATTCACGCGCCGAAGGATCTGCGGATCGACAGCTTTGCCGATCCCGCGCCCGGCCCCGGTGAAGTCCGTGTGAAGATCGCCAATGGCGGCATCTGCGGCTCCGACCTGCACTATTATCACCATGGCGGCTTCGGCACCGTGCGCATTCAGCAGCCGATGGCGCTTGGGCACGAGATCGCCGGCGTCGTTGCCGCAGTTGGTGAAGGCGTCTTGCGTGTGAAATCAGGGACGCGGGTCGCGGTCAATCCGAGCAAGCCGTGCGGCCAGTGCCTGCATTGCCACGAAGGCATGCGCAACCAGTGCCTCGACATGCGCTTCATGGGCAGCGCGATGCGCAATCCCCACGTCCAGGGCGGCTTTCGCGAATACGTCACCGTCGATGCCGCGCAAGCCGTTCCGATCGCCGAAAAATTGTCGTTCGCAGAAGCCGCAATGGCGGAGCCGCTTGCGGTGTGTCTGCATGCCGGCAAGCAGGCCGGCCCCCTCCTCGGCAAGCGCGTGCTGATCACCGGCTGCGGCCCGATCGGCGCCCTGATGATTTTGGTGTCGCGCTTTGGCGGCGCCGCCGAGATCGTGGTGACGGACGTTGCCGACGCGCCGCTCGCGGTCGCCAGGAAGCTCGGTGCCACCCATGCCATCAACGTCGCGAACAATGCCGCGGCGCTCGATCTCTGGCGCGCCGGCAAGGGCGTGTTCGACACGCTGTTCGAAGCCTCCGGCAACCAGGCGGCGCTGCGTACCGCGCTCGACCTGCTGCGCCCCGGCGCGACCATCGTGCAGCTCGGTCTCGGCGGCGAGATGACGCTGCCGATCAATTCCATCGTCGCCAAGGAGTTGCAGCTCCGCGGCACCTTCCGCTTCGATCCGGAGTTCGAGCTGGCGGTGCGGCTGATGGGCGAAGGCCTCATCGACGTGAAGCCGCTGATCTCGGCCTCGCTGCCGTTCGAGAACGCGGTCGCCGCCTTCGAGCTCGCCAGCGACCGGTCGCAGTCGATGAAGGTGCAGTTGACGTTCTGAGCCAACGGCCGGCGCTATTGGCTCTCGATCAGCCGCTCGCTGACCAGCCGGACGGCCCCGCGCTTCCACGAATAGTCCGCACCCATGCGCAGGCCGCTGTCGCCGCGTGACACCACGGCGCCGGTTCTGGCATCGCGCACCTGAAAGCCGAGCGTGTATTCGGTGCGGCTGACCCGCCGCACCACGCCGATCAGTGATTGGTCCGCGCCGAGCGTTTGCGCAATTGCGGCCTCGCAGCCGTTGCAGTCGCGCAGCGCATGTCGAGTAACCGCCTCTCCGCTCGCGCCGTTGACGTCGACAATCCGGTAGCGGCCGGATTGGACGAGGGCGTCGCGGACGCTGTTGGTGACTTCGGCCAGATAGGATGCATCTGCGGCTGCGAGGCCGGCCGCCGGCGCCGCGGTGTTGTCGTCGAGCTCGAATTCAAATACCGCCAGCGCGACCGGTGCGGGTGTGCCGAGCGCGGCCATGACCTCGCGGGACACGAAGATCTCGGCACGCTCCCATGCTTCATCACTATCCCCGCGGAAGGTGTAGAGCTTGTCCATCACGATCTTCCTGGCGCCGACGTCGATCACAGCGACCTTGGCCCATTGCACCAGCGTGCTCGTCTTCTGAATGCCGCCGATGACCTTGAATGCCGCACCGTCCTGGACCGATGGGGCAAGCCGGTAGCGACCGTCCGCACCGACATCCCGCCTGAGCGCGGCCATGAACGCCGACAGCCGCCGCTCGTGGGCGACGGTCTGGTTGGCGGGTTCGGCCGACGTATCGGTATAGCTGAAATCGTCCATGGCAACGCCGATGGCGGCCTCGGCGCCAGCCAACGCATGAGCTGCCGGGAGGACGGAGAGAAGAAAAGCAGAGAGGGTCAATCGGAAACGGTGCATGAGCGGGCCTCGTACGAGGGAGCGGCCCGCGATACTAGGCCGGCGGCCTCAGGCCACGCAGCCGTGCCCGTCCCGGCGAGCGCCGGGAAAATTTCACGACGTTGCACTGCGATAGCCCGTAGCGCTTTCCGCCGCTTGCGTTCTGCCGTTTAATGCGGACGCGACAATACCGTCCGCGCCAGGTGCCCGCCGATGTGGAACCGCCCGAGGTTCGATCTCAAGGTCCGTCTGACGTTGCGCGTGGCCGCCGTATCGGCCGCCTGCTTCGCCGCGATCTCCGCCTATTTCCTCATCACGGCCGACCGCGCGGTGCATGCGCGCATCGACGGTATCGCCGCCATCGTGGCGAAGACGCTGGAGCTGCAACAGGGCAAAGTCCAGTGGGTGAATAGCCCGCGCTCGGACTTTCCGAACCTTGACCCTGTCTCGGCCTTCGTGATGACGCCCGGCCTGTGTCTCGCGTTCCGTGGCGCGAACGGCGAGATGCTCCAGCGATTCTGTAGCGGCGCACCGACCCCGGCGAATGCGCCGCCGCAAGCCTTCGCGGCCTTCTATCGCGGCCTGTTCGACCCCGGCCGGGAAGCGGCACGGCCGGTGATCGCGCGCGGAGCGAGGCTCGGCGACGCCGTGGTCTGGTTTGATCCGGCCGTGCAGACCGCGGAGGCCTGGCACGAGGCCGGGCGCCTGATGACCGTGCTTGCGATCACGCTGCCGCTGTTGTGCGCCCTGGTCTACGCAGCGCTGGCCCGCGCGCTGCGTCCGACGCAGGTCGTCCGTGCCGGCCTCGAACGCATTGCCGCCAACGACCTCAACGCGCGGCTGCCGCCCTTCGACCTCGCCGAGCTGTCGGCAATCCGCGACGTCTTCAATCATCTCGCCGCGAGTCTTGCCACAGCGCTGTCCGAACGCAGCGAACTGACGCGCAGGCTGATCGCGCTCCAGGACGAGGAGCGCCGTCATCTCGCACGCGAGCTGCACGACGAGTTCGGCCAGTCGCTCGCCGCAATCCGCGCGCTCGCCGCATCCGCCAGCCAGACCGCGGCGCAGGACTGCCCCGCGCTGCTCGGAGAGTGCGACAGCATTGCCCGGACCGCGACCGGCATGATGGAGACGCTGCGCGGCGCGCTGTTCCGGTTGCGGCCGCCCGATGTCGACGAGCTCGGCCTCGTCGCGAGCCTCCAAGGGCTGGTGTCGGGGTGGAACGGCCGTAGCCACGGCCAGACGCGCTTCGATATCCGCTTCGAGGGCGCCTTCGAGAGCCTGCCCGCCTCGATCAGTGCCAATCTCTATCGCATCGTGCAGGAGGCGCTCACCAACGCGGCGAAGCACGCCGGCGCCACGAAGGTCGGCCTGCATCTGGCGATGGGCGCCAACGAGATCGCGCTCGCCATCGACGACGACGGCCGGCCGAACGACGCCGCCGTCAAGTCCGGCATGGGCCTGCTCGGCATGCGCGAGCGCGTCGCGGCGATGCGCGGGCGGTTCAGCTTCACGGCCGGGCCGGACGGCGGCTCCTCCCTACGCGTCGTGATTCCGGTCAGCCCGGCCGACGGGCAGCTCGAGGCCCTGGAGGACGCGGCATGAGCGAGGCCGGCTGGGCCATCATGCTGGTCGACGACCACGCCGTCGTCCGCGAGGGCTATCGCTCCGTCTTGCAGAAGCAGCCGGGACTGCGCGTCGTCGCCGAGGCCTCGGATGGCGCGGAGGCCTATCGGCTGTTCAAGGAAAGCGCGCCCGACCTGATCATCATGGATCTGAGCATGCCCGGGATCGGCGGGCTCGAGGCGATCCGGCGGATCAGGCAGTGGGACAAGGCCGCAAAGATCCTCGTCTTCACCATGCATCAGAACGCGGGATTCGCCGTGCAGGCGATCCGCGCCGGCGCAAGGGGCTATGTCACCAAGACCAGCCCGCCGGAGACGCTGGTGCGCGCGGTGATGGACGTGCTTGCGGGGCGGGTCGCCATCAGCCCCGACATCGACCATGAGCTCGCGCTGAGCCGGCTCGCCGGCGAAAGCTCGGCGACCGACGTCCTGACGGCGCGCGAATTCGAGGTGCTCAGGCTCCTGCTCGCCGAACGCTCCACCGAGGAGATCGCCGAGACGCTCCACGTCAGTCCCAAGACGGTCGCGAACCTGCACTCTTTGATCAAGGGCAAGCTCGGCGTCGAGTCGGACATCGAGCTCGTCAGGCTCGCGCTGCGCCAGGGCATATTGACCGAAGTCGATCTCGGCGAGGCCTAAAGCGCGATGAGATTGGGCGGAATCGTCATCGCGCTTTAGGTTTTTGGTTTGAGCATGATCTCCGCGCAAACGCATTCCGAGTTTGTCGCGAGGGAAACCGCTGCACACTTTTCCGGATCATGCGTTAGGCGCCACGGCTCAAACGAGGTAGCGCGTCAGATAGCCTTCCATCGCATAGAGCGCGCACAGCGCAAGGCTCGACCACACCGCCGCGCTGAAATACAGGAACATCCAGGTCAGCTCACCCTTCCAGTGCGCGATGTCATGGGTCACCACCCATCGCGTCGAGACGTCATGCAGGCCTTCGAGGAAGCCGAGGAACTTGTTGCCCTCGGCATGCCCTGCCCGCCAACGGCTGAGATACATCGGCACGTCGACGGTGACGAGGAAGGCGAGGAAGCAGGCAATGCCGACGATACCGGCGATCAGCGCCCAGCGCACCGGCCCCTGGAATTCCGGCATCAGCCGGCACAGCGCAATGCCGGCGAGGAAGAAGGTCACCGCCCACAGCGAGTTTTCGATCGCATTGTAGAGGAAGTTGGTCGTCACGACCGCATACCAGGAGAAGCACTCCGCGATGATGATGATGGGCACGATCACGAGCGCGATGTTCACCGCGGTCTCCGCGCCGGTCATGATCCCGAGCTGATGCAGGATGATCGCCCATTGCGCGGCGAAGCAGACCTCGGCCACGGTCGCGACCGTGCGGCCAACGAAGACGCTCGACAGCCAGGTGTCGAACAGGCAGATGCGCTGCACGTCGGCGCGCGGCAGCACCGAGCGGAAGGCGCAGCCAAACACGTAAGCTGCGCAGAGCAGGAACATCAGGCCGGTGTCGGAGCCGCCGCCGAGGCTACCCGCAATCGTCGGATAGAATTCGCGGTACAGCATGAACCAGACGAGGATGTTGGCCGCGCTGACAAGCGTCAGAGACCCCCACCACCACGCGAGGGGATTTGACCGTGCCTGCCACTGCAACATGAATCGCTCCGCTGTAATCGATGTGACATCCAGCGGTAGCAATTCTGTCATAATTCGGCAGCAGGAGGCGACAAAAATCTGCGTTATGGCACTGTCATAATCGCACGCCGCGCTGTCATATTTGCAAAGGGGCTGCTTCCATCAGCCGCTCCCAAGTTCATTCCGGAGCCGCCTCTTCGAGGCGGTCCCGGAATGACGCAAGGAATTTATTTCTTCATCCCGCCCACATGCGCCGCCAGCTTGTCCAGCGTCTGGTAGCCGAGCTCGACGGCGCCGAAGCCGATCACGGTCTCGCGTTGCGCAGCCGTCGGGTGCAGCTGCCGCAGCGTCAGCACAGTCTTGTCGCCGTGGGCGTCGAAGGTGACCGTCATGCGAAACATGCCGGGGTCCTCGTCCTTGTCCGCGCCGTGATTGACCTCGATCAGCCGCGGCTTGTCGATGCGCAGGAAGCGCATGCGGTTCGGATAGACCGTGCCGTCAGGCCCGATCATATCGAAGCGCCAGACCCCGCCGACGCGGACGTCGATTTCCTTGGTCTCGGTCCTGAAGCCCGCCGGTCCGAACCATTGCGACATGTGCTTTGGGTCGGACCACGCCTCGAACACCAGCTCGCGCGGCGCATCGATCACGCGCGACAGCACGATCTCGCGATCGAGCGACCATTGCGACAGGGCGGGGTTGGCAGAACTAGTCATCACGCAGGACCTTTCCCTTGGTTGTGGACGGCGGGCGCTTCACGCCCCGTCCCTTCTTGGTTGTCTTCAGCGCCATCACATAGGCCTCGAAGCGGTCGAGGCGCGCTTCCCAGATCGCCCGCTGCTGCTGGAGCCAATCCTCCGCGCCCGCCATCGCCTCCGGCCGCAGCCGGCAGGTGCGCACGCGTCCGGACTTTTCGGACTCGACGAGGCCACTCTCCTCGAGCACGCGGATGTGCTTCATGAAGCTCGGCAGCGCCATTGCGAAGGGATCGGCAAGCTCGCCGACCGACGCCTCGCCGGCGCACAGCCGCATCACGATCGCCCGGCGCGTCGGATCGGACAGCGCGCCGAAGACCTGGTCGAGTCGGGATAATTGGTTAGCCATTCAGCTAACTATAGACAGGACGCCGAACGCCGTCAATGATTGTTAGCCGTTCAGCTTAGTTTTTTGCCGCCGCGGACGGGCGGAACCGTCCCCGCGCAATCGTGAATTGGGATGCGCGACATTTACCGATAGGAGTGAAACGGGGGCGCTTCGAACTGATTCATCAGACCGCGTGCACCCTCTTGTTCCCTCACCGCGCCCTGTCATCAGCCGGCGGTCCCTTGCCAAGGCCGCGCTGCTGCCGCTCGCATTTGGTTTCGCTCGCCCTGCCCACGCGGACCCCGACATGATTCCGATGTTGCGGGACATCGTGGCGACAGAGCTGGCGCCGACAGCGACGCCGGATCATCCCGGTGGCCTTGCCGCCGCGCTCTATGCGGGCCGTCACGTCGAATTCTTCAACTACGGCTTCGCCGATGACGCCACCAGGCGTCCGGTCACATCGGACACGCTGTTCAACCTTGCCTCCTTGCGAAAGACCTTTGAGGCGACGCTGGTCGCGCTCGGCGTGCACCGCGGCGAATTGCGGCTCGACGAGCGCGTGGCGGCGTACCTGCCCGAACTCCACGGCGACTACATCCGCCATGTCACCGTCGGCGAGCTCGTAACCCATACGTCCGGACTGCTGCTGCCGACGGATCATCCGCCCTGGCCGAACGAGTCGTTCAGCCTCGGCGAGTTCCTCGACATGCTCAATGCCTTCACGCCGCCCTCGGGCGAGCAACCCGGCAAGCAGCGCATCTACACTCATGCCGGTTATGTGTTGCTCCAGCTCGTGCTCGAGCGCCGCTATCGCGTCCCGATCCGCGAGCTGATCGCAAATCGCATCCTGAAGCCGCTCGGCATGAGCTCGACATTCGTGCCGGAGCGCGCGCCCGACAACCGCGCAATGCTGAGTGATGCGCAGATGGCGCGCGCCGCGCAGGGCTATTCCGATCAGGGCACGCCGATCGGGCCGCCCGGCAATCAGCAGAGCTATTTCGATTTTCCGGGCACGGGCCAGATGTTTTCCTCAGCGCGCGACGTCGCGATCTTCGTCGCGGCCTGCGCGGACGGCGGATCGATCGAACCCGAGCTGCGCGAGGCCATCCGGATGACGCAGCACGAGAGCTTTCGCGTCGACGAGAAATTCGGCCAGGCCATGGCCTGGGAGACCGTGCATCTGGACGGCGTGACGGTCGTGGACAAGCCGGGCGGTCTCAACAACGCCTCGGGCTATTTCGGCCTCGTGCCCGCACGAAGGCTCGGCATCGTCCTGCTCGCCAATCGCGGCGAATATCCGCACGAGATCGCGCGCTACAAGATCCTGCCGGCGCTGACGCGGCTGGTCGCGGCGCGATGAACGAAAAAGCCCCGGACCGTGCCGGGGCTTTGAACGGATCGGAGAGAAGCTCTCAGAACTTTGCGACAACCGGGCCGCCGAATTGATAGTTCAACTTGGCTCGGACGATATTGGTTTCCAGGTCGGCACTGTGGAAGAAATTCTGCGGAGCAGGTCCGCCGCCAGCCGGTAAAACGACAGGCACTGTCGCCGAGACGTTGTCGAAGTGAACGAAGAGATATTCGAGGCCAAGGCTCCATCCGCCCGCGAGCTTGGTCTCGACGCCGGCGCCAACGGTCCAGCCGGCTTTGGTCCCCGACACGGAACCAGCGGCAGCGTTACCGAAGCGCGTTTCGGCGAAGGTCCAGTCGGACTTCAGATTGCTCACAGCCAGACCGCCGGTGCCGTAGAAGAGCCAGTTGTTGACCGCCCAACCAATTCGCGGCCGCAGCGTGACAAGCCAGTCTGTTGACATGGTGTCGGTGACAGTCACGGTCCCGGCTACTCCCGACACGGGGGACACCGTCCTGCTGCCGCTCCCCTGGCTGCGGAAGAAGTCGAAATCAGCCTCGATGCCGAACACCGCAGCACCAGCCTGCCAGTTGTACCCAATCTGGCCGCCGCCCGTGAATCCGCTGGTATTCAGTCTTTGGGTCCCAGCATTCTGCACGTCCACGACGTTGACCTGGCAGATGTTGCTTGGAGCAAAACAGCCCGGACCAAAGAAAGCTCCGGCGCTGGTGATGTCCGACGATTGGTCTGATCGGCCCCAGTCCCCGCCGAGATTGCCGCCGACATAGAAGCCCGTCCAACTGCTGACGGGTGCGACGAGGGGCGCCTTGGTGTAGGTTGGTGCCAGATCCGCCGCCGACGCAGCAATTGTACCCAAAAGAACCAGCGAACCTGCCAGAGCCAATCTCATTCCGATCTCCATACTCCTACGCGAGGCGCGCTCACGTGCCGCCGAACGCATCCGGCGCAGGATCGGGAATAGTCTCCGCGCATCCTGCAGTCTTGGACTCTGGCGAACTTCGCTTGGAGTGCGGCGAACTTAGGAGATCATCGCTGAGCGGGTGTGACCAATTAGCCACGTTTCACACCGATCGTCCCTGGTCCGTAGCGACGACACGACGTGCAAAACCGGGGCCCCGGTGCGAGCCGAGGCTGACAGATGCGAGTTTACCTAGGCCGCGGCGACCTCACACCGACCGCGTCAGCCCGCCGTCGACGCGGATGTTCTGCCCGGTGATGTAGGCCGCGCCGTCGGAGGCGAGGAACGAGATCGTCGCGGCGATCTCCTCCACCTTGCCGTAGCGCCGCATCGGCACGCTGTCGCGGCGCGCATCCGTCGCCGGCAGGCTGTCGATCCAGCCCGGCAGCACGTTGTTCATGCGGATGTTCTCGGTCGCATAAGCATCGGTGAAGATCTTCGTGAAGGCGGCAAGGCCGGCGCGGAACACCGCCGAGGTCGGAAACATCGCGCTCGGCTCGAACGCCCAGGCGGTCGAGATGTTGATGATTGCACCTTGCTTCTGCGCCTGCATGATCGGCGTGACCAGCCGCGTCGGGCGGATCACGTTTAACAGGTAGGTATCCATGCCGGTGTGCCATTGCTCGTCGGTGATCTCGACGATCGGCGCGCGCGGCCCGTGACCGGCGCTGTTGACGAGCACGTCGATGCGACCCCACTTCGCCATGGCGCCGTCGACCAGGCGCTTGAGATCGTCATTGGATTTGTTCGAGCCGGTGATGCCGAGCCCGCCGAGCTCGCTCGCAAGTGCCTCGCCCTTGCCGGAAGAGGACAGGATCGCAACGCGAAATCCGTCGGCCGCGAGTCGCCGCGCGGCCCCCGCCCCCATGCCGCTGCCGCCTGCGGTGACGAGTGCGACCTTCTCTGCTGCCATGTTGATCCCCGGCTGTTGTCATGACCTGGTGGCAGGTTTATGCGCCGCCCGTCCGGACGTATAGTCCGATCATGAGGCCCTGCACACGATGATCGACCATGGGTGATCTGCAAATCCGCGCCATGCGCGCCGACGACATCGTGCTCGCCGCCGACTGGGCGGCGGCCGAAGGCTGGAATCCGGGGTGTTCGGATGCCGGCTGCTTCGCCGTCGTCGATCCCTCGGGCTTTCTCATCGGCGAAATCGACGGAGAGCCGGTCGCCACCGTGTCCTGCGTCAACTACGATGATCGCTTCGCTTTCCTCGGCTTCTACATCGTGCGCAGCGAGCTGCGCGGCCGCGGCTACGGCTTGCGGATTTGGAATGCGGCGATCGCGCATGCGGGCCCGCGCGTGATCGGGCTCGACGGCGTCGTCGCGCAGCAGGACAATTACAGAAAGTCCGGCTTCACGCTCGCCTACGCCAATATCCGCTATGGCGGGATCGTCGCGGCGCCGGCGCAGCCCACCGACGTCGTCGCGCTCGACAAAATTCCGCTGGCGCTGATCGAAACGGATGACGCCACCGTCTTCCCGGCCTCGCGCAGCGCCTTCCTGCGCGTCTGGATCAGTGCACCCGGCCATATCGGCCGCGCGCTGATGCGCGATGGAAAGCTCGCTGGATGGGGCGTGATCCGCCCGTGCCGTCACGGCCACAAGATCGGGCCGCTGGTCGCCGACGACCGCGCCGGCGCGGAGGTCATCATGCGGGCGCTGCTCGCCGGTGCAGGCGGCGGCGAGGTGTTCCTCGACGTGCCCGGCGTCAATCGCGAGGCGGTGGCGCTGGCGGAAAGTTTTGGCCTTGCGCCGACCTTCGAGACGGCGCGCATGTACACGGGTGCGATCCCGCCGCTACAGCTCGACCGTCTCTTCGGCGTGACCAGCTTTGAGCTCGGCTAGCCCGCGCGCTCAGTAGCAGCGCATGATGTTGACGGTCTGCTCGCCGCCGCGGCCGGGCACCGTCACGGTCTCTGTCGGGCAGCTCGGCACATAGGGCCGATCCGACGGCACGACGTTCGGCGGAAAACGATGTGCCCAGTCCCAAGGCACGTCATAGGTATACGTGTAGCGGACGTCGTTGGAGAGTGGCTGAGCCATGTTGGAGAGCGGCTGAGCCATATCGGCAGCATAGAAGTCGCTCCCGGAAGGCCCGTAGTAGAAGCCGCCGCCGCCCGGCCAAAAAGCAAACGAATTCCGGCGATGGAACCGCGCCGATGGCGCGACCGGCGGGTGGACGGTCGCCGGTGCCCTGACCACGCCATGGGCCGCGACGCCGCCCGATCTCGCAAAGCTATTGCTGGTGGCAAGAAGCAGCGCGGCTGCGCTGAGCGAGGCGAGCAATGCCCCATATGATCTATACGTCATGGTACGCACCAACTCGTTTGGCCTGCGATTCAGCTCCCCATCAGCACGCTAGGCCGGGCCATCGGCCCCCCGCAAACGTATAATTAATTGTTGGTTAAGGCACGCGATTAACAGGAGCGGTTCCCGCCCGCCCTGTCAATGCAGCATATAGGGACCTCGCGTCACCCTCGGTATTGCGCCTCGCTCACAGGCTCCGGCCAGTCGACGTTCCTGCCGCCGACGGATTGCCGGGTGGCGATGCGTGTCTTGCGCCGTCGTTCGCGCTACCGGGCGATGCGCTGCGTGATTGCGGAAAGAGTTGAGAGGATGACGAAGAGTCGATCACGAGCTCTGCAAATGCTCTGCCTCGGCAACGGGTGGAGCATTGAAGGCGCCTCGAGTTCCGCTGTCCGCCAAAGACGCCCTCGTGGAACCAACGGGAACAACGCCTCGCGGCTGCCAAATTCCAGGTGGTGGCGTCATTTGCGATCAACATGTGGAAAATTGGCTCGCGCAGCACGCCCTCCCTACGGTGATACCCATTCCTGTTTTGCAATTTGTTTCTGACGACTTATCTGCTTCAACGCGTTTACACACTGATTGCGAAAGTGCTCCGAGCAGAAAATGAGACTCGTGAGAGCACAATTGAGCCTCTGGTTTTGTTGCGATGAAGGCGTTTTTACGTGAGTTGGAAGCCGACGTCCGTCGAGAGAGCAGATACGAACATGTGCTAGAACCGCTGTCCGACACGGTTCAGGAGTGTGGCGGGCGCCTCACGGCGAGTCACGTGCAGTGACGATCCCTAGGGGAATGGGCAACCGCCTTCTGGGAATACTGCCGCAAGCCGACTTCGATCTGCTCGCGCCCGAGCTCGAGAAGGTCGCGCTCGACCAGGATGTGGTCCTCTCGCAAGCGGGCGAGCGGATGGAGCATGTCTTCTTCCCTCATAGCGGCGCGATCTCCCTCATGATCGAGATGGCAAACGGACAGACGGTTGCCACCGCATCAATCGGGCGCGAAGGCGCAATCGGCATACTCTCCGTGTTCGGACCGTCGCTTTCGGTCATAACCGCCAGCGTTCGCATGGCGGGAACCGCCTCGCGGATTCCCGCCGCGCGATTTCATGCTGCCTTTAGCCGAAGTCCCGCGATCCGGCAGGCGGTCCAGGTTCACATCACGTCGTTACTGACGCAGTTTCAACTTGGCGTGGCCTGCAATGCACTCCATCCGGTCGGAGCCCGGATGGCCCGCTGGCTGCTACAGCTGCGCGACTGTACCGATAGCGACATCCTTCCGCTCACTCAGGAGGCGCTGTCGCAAATGCTCGGTGTGCGACGAACCACAGTTACACTCTTGATGCGCAATCTGCGCGAGTCTGGAGCGATCCGATCCGATCGACGGGGCAAAATCGAGGTTGATCGGCCGCGGCTCGCGGCGGCCGCATGCGAATGCCACGCCAGCATGCGCCGCCAGATCGCGGAGATCTTCTCGACGAGCGCGCCCCGATCCCGCGCTTGGACCGTACCGGCCAATGCAACGGACACGGACAAGGCTGTTTGAGCCTTGCCGCGCGGCGCGCCTATACCTCGATTTGGACTTCCCAGCGTCGACTATCTTGTGTCCGGCTGATCAGGCGCAAATTTGGATTGCGTCTCCAGCTTGCCAAGCTCGTGCAGGACCTTGGCCACCTCTCGCAATTCATTGCGCGCGGGGCCCGGCTTCAGCCGCCGCGCTTCGTCAAGAAAATCCTTTGCTTGCAGCAGCAATGTGGAGACTTCACCGGAAATGTTCCTGTTCGCCATGGTATGCCCCTATCACAGTCATCGATGACAGTGTGCGATATCAGGCCAAAACGCCCGTGCCGCGACGCCGCGCACGGAGCGCCGGCTCGTCAACCCAAGCCTCCTGTGCGAACCAGGCGTGATCGACGGAGCAGATTGGGCAGCGGGTGCGCCCAAAAAACACCGCGCTGCACCGAAAGCGCTCGCGATCCGTCGCGATCCCGGTCGGAATCGCGCGTCCCGTTTGCGGGCATTTGACCATGAGCATACCCATCTCTTCCTCCTCCTCGGAATCGACTTCATTGTTGGAGCAGGAAACCAGCCGGTTGGATTACGCCTCTTGTGTTGGTGCGCTTGGGGGGGCGTCGCGCACCTGGCCATCTTTGTCTGATCGAGCATGGTGTGGGGCCATGCGAATGGCGGGGCTTCTTCCAACCGGCCGGATTGCCCTCCTCTGGGAACCGCGGACGTTCAACTGGCCTTTTGGAAAACTTTGGTGACGTGCTGTCTGATCGGCTCGCCAGATTGCGTTGCGAGCCTCTGCCCAAGCTCCCACAATTGTCTGTTTTGCGCCGAGGCGGCATCAAAGGCCCTACGCGCTTCCGCCGCCGATGTGGTGAGGACATCCGTCACCGACTTGCTGCTCGCGATACGAGCGAAGAAATCGATTGCGGAGTTGGCGTTCGCATTCGAGATTTCGATGACCTTGAGCCCGTAGTCGGTCGCAGTCCTGGCGTTGTTCGAATAGGTCTCGCGAAGCGCTTCCGTCAGCTCCTGCGAAGCGGTCTTGATTTTCTCGTAACCTTCCTGCGCGCGAGCGGCTCGCTGCTCAGTTAACTCCCCGAACATCGTCTGCCACGCGACCTTCGGTAATCCGAACGGGGACATTCCGAAACCGTTCGCTTCTTTCACTTCGGCTTTCGTTTCACTTTCACTCACTGCGTCCTACCCTCTACTCAAGCGAAGTCATTTCCCGCGACGCATGCATTGCGCCATCGGAATCCACGGATACGAGGCTTGCTCCCGCTTCCGTGTATCAATCAGCCATTTTGATGAGCTTCAAACCCAGCCCGCACGGCAACTATGCCTGACGAAGGCAGGGTCGTCCGTTCGATTTGCGACTCTCGCGCGGGATTTTTTTCACGAATGTCAATACAAACTCTCGTATGTCAGAGAGGTGACACGGTGCAAAGTGGGGATATCGCGCGGCTGGCGGAACTCGCGCGGGTGGCCCAACGAAGGCGGAACGGAGTTTGTCCGACCGCGACAGCATGGTACCGCAGTATTTGGGTTCTGCGCCCCACCAGTTGGCCCAGCCAGGATCCCTGGCGCTGCCCGACGGACAAATCACGGCGGAGACAGGTCAGTTCGCTCAGCTCATATCGATTGACGAAATTCGGCATTATCGTATCTTCGCCGCACCTCGCCCAACTCAGAGAGGCGTATCAAGCACGACTACAATTTCGGATTTCGAGTTGGAGAACGACGACTCTGCACCTTGCTCCGTCATTGCGAGCCACCGGGTCCGCGCGCAGCGCGGCCCGATGACAGGTTCCGCAAAGCAATCCAGACTGTCACCGCGGTGGGATTCTGGAGTGCTTCGTCGCAAGAACTCCTCGCAATGACGGCGTTGCGACGACACCGAAGCGGTCCTTCCCCATCATCTTTGCACAAACACTCCCCTTGTAACAAAACCGTCATGCAGCAAAACTAAACGAAGGCGGCGGCCGCGGTCGGCCGCCAAGCCCCCTCACCACTGCTGGGAGAGATTTGATGCGCCGTTCACTGCTGTTGCTGTCCGCCGGACTGACCATGCTGTCCACCGGGCTTGCGTCCGCGCAGAACAACACGCCCCATAACCTGATCCTGTTCATCCCGGACGGCCTGCGCGCGCTCAAAGTCACCCCCGAGACGGCGCCGGCCATGGCCGAAGTCCGCGACAAGGGCGTCAATTTCAAGAACTCGCATTCGCTGTTCCCGACCTTCACCATGGCGAACGGCTCGGCAATGTCGACCGGGCACTATCTCGGCGACACCGGTGTGTTCTCCAACACGATCTGGTCCGGCTACACCTCCGGCCCCGCCGGCGACACCGTGGTCCCCTTCATCGAGAACGACGCCGTGCTCGGCGACATCGACGAGCACTTCAACGGCAACTACCTCAACGAAGAGACCATCCTGAAGATGGCGCGCGACAAGGGCCTGAGCACGGCAGCGATCGGCAAGGTCGGCCCGGCCTACCAATTCGACCACACTGATCATCCAGAGAAGCCCGGCCTGCATTCCGTCGTGATCGACGACTCGACCGGTGGCAAGACCGGCGTGGCGCTGTCGGACGAGATGAAGGACGCGCTGACCAGGGCCGGCCTGCCCGTCGCCGCGCCCTCGCGCGGCGACAACGCCAAGGCGGGCGATGCCAAGACGCCGGGCACCACGGTCGCCAACGTCGCGCAGCAGGCCTATTTCGCCGACGTCGCCACCAAGGTCGTGCTGCCGATGTTCAAGGCGCGCAACAAGCCGTTCGTGCTGGTGTTCTGGTCACGCGACCCCGACGGCACCCAGCATAACCAGGGCGACAGCCTCAACACCATTACGCCCGGCATCAACGGGCCGAGCACGATGGCGAGCATCAAGAATGCCGACAACAACCTTGCCCAGCTCCGCAAGGCGCTGGACGAGCTCGGGCTTGCAGCCTCGACCAACATCATGGTCCAGGCCGACCACGGCTTCTCGACCATCTCCAAGGAAAGCAAGACCAGCCCCTCGGCCAAGGTCAGCTATGACGACACGCCCAAGGACTTCCTGCCGATGGGCTTCCTCGCGCTCGACCTCGCCAAGGCGCTCGACCTGCCGCTGTTCGACCCCAACGACAAGAACGCCGCCGTCACCGGCAATGCGCATCCGAAGGCCGGCAACGGCGTGCTCGGCAAGGATCCGACCAAGCCGGATCTCGTCGTCGCCACCAACGGCGGATCGGACCTGATCTATCTGCCGAACAATGACAAGAAGCTGGCCGTGAAGACGATCAAGGCGCTGCTCGAGCAGGATTATGTCTCCGGCCTGTTCGTCGACGATCAGCTCGGCCGCTTCCCCGGCACGCTGCCGCTGTCGCTCATCAACCTGCGCGGCAAGGCGGCGACGCCGACGCCGGCAATCGTCGTCAACTTCCGCTCCTATGCCAGCAACTGCGGCGAGGCGCCGACCAACTGCTCGGTGCAGGTCGCCGACACCGTGCTGCGCCAGGGCCAGGGCATGCACGGCAGCTTCAGCCGCGGCGACACCATGAACTTCATGGCGGCGATCGGGCCGGACTTCAAAGCGGGCTATGCCGATGCCCTCCCCGTCAGCAATGCCGACGTCGGCGCCACCGCAGCCAAGCTGATGGGCTTCACGACCAAGCCCAAGGGCAGCCTTGTCGGACGCGTGATGACGGAAGCGATGCCGAACGGCGAGACGCCGAAGGCCTATACCGGCTCGATCAAATCGAAGCCTGCCGAGAATGGCCTGCGCACGGTCCTGAACTTCCAGCGTGTCGGCAGCCAGCGCTATTTCGACACGGCCGGCTTCCCGGGCCGAACGCTCGGGCTCGAGCCCGACAGCGACAAACAAAAAACGGCGGGGAAATAACCCCGCCGTCCCTCAAGCGATCAGCGCATCGCGCGATCTCACATGCCAATGTCGAACACGTTCGGCAATTGGCCCGCCAGCGGCAGCGCGGTGGCACCCAGGAAGGTTGCCACCATCGCCATCAGGCGACGGTTGCCCTGGCGCTTGCCGCGCATCTGGCCGGCGATCCATTCCAGCATCTCGGTCTTGACCTTCGAGGCATAGGCCGGCGCCCAGCTCTCGATGTCGGTCTCGGGGGACAGTGCGACGCTGCGCGGCGGCACCGGCAGGCCGGAGGCGCTCGCGGCGTGATGGGCGACGGCTTTCGCCAGGAGGTCGTCGAACCGGCCGGCGTCGGTGCGCTCGGTCGCGGCCTCGTTGATCTCGAACAGCGCCTCGGCTTCGGCGCGGCTGACGGGCTGGTCGTTGACGGCGACAGCCGTCAGGATGCGCGCGCACCAGGCGGCGTCATCGGCATCGAGCGAGCGGGAGAAATGTACGCGGCCCTTGGTGGTGGGGCCCTCGCCGGTGATCACGCCGTCGCGCACGATGGTGAGCGCATGAGCCGCGGTATCGCGGCAGGACGGTTCGAGGGACGACGACTCAACGGACTTGAACTCAACGGACTTGGCAGCGGCAGACATAGTTCACTTCCAGATTTCTTCTGATCGACCAGCATTTCCATGCGGGCCTAAACGAGTGGTTAACGATTCGATACGGGGGTTGCGACTTTTCTAGATGGTTGCCGATTGGTCGCTGTCAGGACCAATTTGGTTCCATCAAACGTCGGGCGGGCGTGATGCGGGTCATAAAAGGCAATATCGCGGCAATCCAGCCTCTTCCCGCCGGCGGGGATATTTCGCCGCAGCGGCGCGGTGAGCAAGAAGATGCTAGGAGATCGACGCCTTGAGAGAATGATTTCACATTTTACTTGAACCGGTTCACTTGAGGCCTTCTCCGTCTTATACTGGCGGGGTTGCCTCCAAAATGAATTTACCAGCAACTTCAATGAGATGAGGTAAAACCATGCCACTTCCGATCGGCACCACCGCCCCCGACTTCGAAGCCGAAACCACCGAAGGGAAAATTAAGTTCCACGACTGGATCGGCAACAGCTGGGTGCTCCTGTTCTCGCATCCCAAGGATTTTACCCCGGTCTGCACCACCGAGCTCGGTGCGCTCGCCAAGCTGAAGCCCGAATTCGACAAGCGCGGCGTCAAGCTGATGGGTCTCTCGGTCGATCCGGTCGACCGCCACGCCAAGTGGTCGGAGGACATCAGGGAGACGCAAGGCGCCGCGCCGAACTACCCGATGATCGGCGACACCGACTTCAACGTCTCCAAGCTCTACGAGATGCTGCCGGCCTCGACCTCGGGCGATCCACTCACCCGGACGCCGGCCGACAACCAGACCGTCCGCAACGTCTTCGTCATCGGCCCGGACAAGAAGATCAAGCTGGTGATGGTCTATCCGATGACCACCGGTCGCAACTTCCAGGAAATTCTGCGCTCCATCGACTCACTGCAGATGACGGCGAAGCACCGCGTCGCCACGCCAGCCGACTGGAAGCAGGGCGAGGACGTAATCATCGCGGGCTCGGTGTCCAACGACGAAGCCAAGACGATCTGGCCGCAGGGCTGGAAGGAGCCGAAGCCCTACATCCGGATCGTGCCGCAGCCGAAATAACGGCCCTACCCGGTCGTACGCTCCGCCACCAAGAGACCCGCGGTCGATGAGACCGCGGTCACCACTGCGCCCCAGCCGATATCGACCAGCGCGACCGGCCAGCTCCAGTGCCTGAGCAGAGCCAGCGCCGTGAGGTCGAAGGTCGCGTAGCAGAACAGACCGAACAGGGCGCCATAGAGCAGCGTCGACTGCCAGGTCGCATCCTTCGGTCCACTGACGAAGACCAGCACGCCGACGACATAGAGAAGGTAGAACAGCGCCGCCGGGACCGGCTTCAGCTCGCCCAGCATGTCGCCGACTTCAGCGACGAAGAAGCCCTTCGCGATCAGGCCCAGGAACAGGAAATCCAGGCCCATCAGGACGACCAGGGTGGCAAGGTACAGCACGACAATGCGGTTCACGGCAGCCTCCCCGTCCGGACAGCCACATGATGCCGCAAGCTACGGCGTGGCGGGCCGGATGGTTTCAGCCCGCCGCGCCGATCAAGCCGCGCGCACGCGGTCGAGGAATTTCTCGACCTCGGACTTCAGATTGAGGCTCTCGCCCGACAGCGCCTGGGCGGAGGCGAACATCCGGCTCGAGGTCTCGCCGGTCTCGTTCGCACCCTTGGCCGCATGACGGACGTTGGCGGCGACATCCGCCGTGCCACTCGCCGCAGCCCGAACGCTGCCGGCGATGTTGTGGGTGGCGCCCTTCTGCTGCTCGACCGCCGCAGAGATCGACGTGGCGATGCCGCTGATGCGCTCGATGGTCTGGCCGATCGCCTTGATGGCGGCGACCGACTCTTCGGTCGCGAGCTGCATGCTGGCGATCTGGCTGGAGATCTCGTCGGTCGCCTTGGCGGTCTGGCCGGCGAGGGTCTTGACCTCCTGTGCCACCACGGCAAAGCCGCGTCCCGCATCGCCCGCGCGGGCAGCTTCGATCGTGGCGTTGAGCGCCAGCAGATTGGTCTGCTCGGCGATCGAGGTGATCAGCTTGACGACGTCGCCGATGCGGGCGCCGGCTTCCGACAGCTGCGCGATGCGCTGATCGGTGGCCTCCGCCTGCTTCACCGCCTCGGCGGAGATCTCGTTCGACTCCTGCACCCTGCGGGTGATCTCGCTGATCGACTTGGAGAGCTCGTCGGAGGCCGCAGCCGCCGACCTCACGTGGTCGGAGGCGGTCTCCGAGGCGCCGGCGGAGTGTGCCGACAGTTCGGCGGTCGAACGAGCGGCATCGGTCAGTTGCCGCGCAACGCGCTCGAACTCGCTCGATGAGTCCAGCACGTTGTTGAGGATGCCGCCGACGCTGCCGCGGAACTGGTCGACGAAGTTGCGCAGCTCGGACTTGCGCTGCTCGGCGGCCGCCGCCGCGGTCGCAGCCTGCTCGCTGCGCAGGCGTGCCCGCTCCTGCGAATTGCTCTTGAACACCGCGGCCGTGCGCGCGATCTCACCGATCTCGTCCGCCCGGTCCTCGCAATCGATGCTGATGTCGTTCTGGCCATTGGCCAGCGCCGTCAGCGAATTCGTCACCGAGCTCAGCGGCCTGGTCACGCGGCGCACGACCAACATGGTGAGAGCGAGCACCAGCAGCGCTGCGATGCCGGCCGCAATCGCCATGTTGCGGATCGCCTCCGCCAACATGCTCTCGAATTGCGCCATGGGGATGCCGACATAGAGAATGCCGACGACCTTGCCGGCGGCATCCGAGACCGGGAAATAGGCGGTCATGTAGGACTTGCCGAACAGCGTGGCCGGTCCCTTATACGCCTCGCCCTTGCGCAGGGGGCCCTGGCCGGGGTGATCGGCGGCAAGCTGGGTGCCGACGGCGCGGTCACCATTCTCCTTCTTCACGTTGGTCGAGCGGCGGACGAACTGCCCGCTGGCATCGTCGAACACGAACAGCGTGGCATTGCCGCCGACATACGATACGGCGCGATCGACGATCGCGTGATCCCTAAAGTCGGGCATCTTGGGGATCTCAGCGCGGACGACCATGCCGTCCTTCGTCGTGATCTTGGCGTCGGGCACGATCTCGGAGAAGGCGAGCGCCAGCGTGCGCAGATTGACCTCGATGTCGCGCAGCGCGCGATCGTTGAACTCGGACGTGAGAGACCAATAGCCCGCACCGACCACGAGTGCCGTATTCACCGCAATCAGGAGCACCGCGCACAGCACCGCCTTGGTGCCGAGCTTGAACTTGAACTGCGGAACGTACTTCCCAGTCAACTGATTGGACATGAAACTCCCCCAAAAAGCGGCGTATATTTGAGGGAACCGGCTTACGAACGCATTAACGGCGGTTCGTATCGCCGCGTACGGCATGCTTTCCAAAAGGTAAACGAGGGTCATCTGCGACCATGCCAAGCCCGCGACCGCTCATCGTCTGGTTTCGGGATGACCTGCGCCTGTCCGACCACCCGGCCCTCCACGCCGCCGCGCGCGCCGGCGCACCGGTGATCTGCCTCCATGTCCTCGACGACACCGTGGGACGGCCGCCGGGGGGTGCGGCGCGCTGGTGGCTGGCGCAGTCGCTGCGGTCGCTTGCCGCAGGCCTCGCCGCGATCGGCGGCGTGCTCACGCTACGCAGAGGACCAGCGGTTAAGGTGATCCCCGAGGTGGCACGCGAAAGCGAGGCAGCCGCGGTCTACTGGAACGAGATTGCGCAGGCACCGCATCAAGCGCTTGAGACAAAACTCAAGGGGAGCCTTGCAAAGCTCGGCGTGGACCCACAAAGCTTCCCTGGCGACCTCCTGGCCTCACCTGGCGCGATCCGCAACAAGGAGGGCCGTGGCCTGCGCATGTTCACCCCATTCTGGCGGCGCGTGTTGGCGCTGGGCGATCCACCAAAGCCTCTACCGGCACCGAAAGCGCTGCGGGCTGGTTTGGCGCTTGCGAGCGATACCCTCGAAAGCTACGGGCTCGAACCGACGCGACCCGATTGGACCGGCGGCTTGCGCGCGACCTGGCAGCCCGGCGAGACCCAGGCCCGCGGCCGGCTGCGCGACTTCCTCAAGACCACCGCGCGTGGCTATGCCAGCGATCGCGACCGGCCCGACCTGCCGGGCACCTCGCGGCTGTCGCCGCATCTGCGCTTCGGCGAGATCAGCCCACGCCAGCTCTGGCACGCCGCGCGCTTCGCCGCCGCCGAGGACCCCGCTCTTGCGAGCGGCGTCGAGAAATTCCTCAGCGAGCTCGGCTGGCGCGAGTTCTGCCGCCACCTCCTGTTCGACCATCCCGATCTTGCGACCGAGAATCTGCAATCCAGCTTCGATTCCTTCCCGTGGAGGCGTGATGAGACCGCGCTTGCCGCCTGGCAGCGCGGCCGGACCGGTTATCCGATCGTCGATGCCGGCCTGCGCGAGCTCTGGCACACCGGCGTGATGCACAACCGGGTGCGGATGGTCGTGGCCTCCTTCCTGGTCAAGCATCTCCTGATCGACTGGCGACAGGGCGAAGCGTGGTTCTGGGACACGCTGGTCGATGCCGACGCCGGCAGCAACCCCGCCAACTGGCAATGGGTCGCCGGCTGCGGCGCCGATGCTGCGCCCTATTTCCGCGTCTTCAACCCGGTGCTCCAGGGCGAGATATTCGATCCTGATGGCACCTATGTCCGGCGCTGGGTGCCCGAGCTGAAGCATCTGCCGGCCAAGCTGATCCATCAACCCTGGAAGGCAACTCCGATCGAGCTTGCGAGCGCAGGCGTCGAGCTCGGCCGCAGCTATCCCTGTCCGTTCGTCGATCATGCGAGGGGGCGCGAGCGCGCGCTCGCAGCCTACGCGAAGATCCGCAAAGGTTGAGCGCTGCTTTGACAGGTTGTCGAATCCCGCTATCGTCATCGCTCCGTTCAAACCCTGGGGGACGATATGAACGACGACACACCCGTCATTGAGCCGGCGATCGAAGCTATGCCCGTTGCGGAGCCGCCGAAAGCGGCTGCAAAGCCCGCGCCGAAGAAGGCGCGGAAAGCCGCCAAGAAGGTCGCAAAGAAAGTAGCGGCGAAGAAGAAGACGGCAAAGAAGGCCAAGAAGGCTTCCAAGAAGAAGGCCACCAAGAAGAAAGCCGCGAAGAAGGCTCCCAAGAAGGCCGTGAAGAAAGCCGCCAAGAAAAAGAAGAAAGCCAAGCGCTGATCGCGGACCTAAAGGCCAGGCCTCCGGATGCCCTGTGTCCGGCGGCCTGCACACTCTTCTCGCCCGCCGCGTCGAAGTCCGCCCGCGGCTAGAAGTGCCTGTTGACCAGGAAGACCGCCGCGGCGCAGATCGCCATGCCGGCAACTGCCACCGCATCGAGCCTTTCGCCGAACAGCAGATAGGCCATCAGCGCCGTGACCGCCGGCACCAGATAAAACAGGCTCGCAACCGCGGTCGCGGCCGAATGCCGGATCAGCCAGTACAACAGGCCGATCGATCCGATCGAGAGCACCACCGCGAGCCAGGCCAGCCCCAGCACGAACTCTCGCGTCCAGTGCACCACGCGGTCCTCGAAGGCGAAGGCGCCGACCGCAAAGAACAGCGTCACTGCGACATATTGCACGAGATTGCCGGCGCGCCAGTCGATGTGGTTGCAGTAGCGGCGCTGGTAGAGCGTGCCGAGCGTGATGCTGATCAGCGAGACCACCGAGGCGAGCCATCCGAGGCCCGCCTCCCCCGTCATCGGACGGTTGTGCAGGATCAGCACCACGCCACCGAGACCCAGCAAGAGCCCGCCCCATTGCAGCGGCGTCACCCGCTCGCCGAGCCAGCGATTGGCAATGGTCGAGGTCAAGATCGGCTGGAGGCCCGGGATGAGCGCGGAGAGGCCGGCGGGAATCGAATGCGCGATCGCGATCGCGGTGCCGCCGAGATAGAAGCCGTGGACGAGAATACCCGCGACCGCGCTGTGGGCGATGCCGGTGCCGTCGGGCCATTTGGGACGTGCAATTGCCACGATGATCGCCATCAAGCCGACCACGATCGCCATGCGGATGGCGAGGTAAGTCAAGGGATCGGCGTTGTTGACGACGGATTTGGTGGCGATGAACCCGGTGCTCCACAACACGACGAAGAGGACCGGCGCCGCGCGCGCGGCCCAATTTTCTTGATTATGATTCATTGCCGCTCTCATTGCCCGACCACGGGCAGCGCGGCAATGCGAATTTGGGCGGGTCTGATGCTGCGGTAGGAGGGACGCGCAAGCCGCGTCGGGGACGACGTCAGGCGGCCCGGCGGCTCACCATTCGTCGGGACAGGGATCGACGATCTTCCAGAGATCGACGCCGTTCTTGATCTTCTTCATCTCGGTGGTGAGCCCACCATTGCGCTGGATCCAGTCCTTCACCGTGTCCGGGTAGTAGGACATCAGATCGGACGTGCCCGACGCGCTCGTCACCTTGATGCCGAAGGTGAAGGCCTTGTCGTAGTAGGCCTGGTGGAAGCCGAGGCTGGCGCGCGGCGTCACGCAGATCTTGCTCATGGGCACGATACCCAGGACCAGGGTGCAGGCCGAATTGCAGATGCCGTCGATGATGACACGCTCGCCCTTGTCGCGGACGCGCTTGTACTTGACCTTGTATTCCTCGACGTAACCGCCGTGGTCGCGCGTGATGTGCAAATCCGCGCGCGCGGGCGCCGCGGCGACGCAGGACAGCAACAGCAAGCTGATGAGCGTGATGCGCATTGCAGAGTAACGGCTGAAGCCCTGTTTGAAGTGAGCCGACCTCAAAGAGCCCCCCAAGGGGCCGGCCACCTAGTGCGAACGAACTCTTGGCCAAACTGTGTTGGGAATTCGTTAAGCATCCGGAAAAGGCCAAAAATGGGCAGACCTTGGGGCTCGTCGGCCGTCCCAGCCGCACCAAGGGTAAATCTGTGGAATTTCACCCGGTTTACGGTCGCAAAGCGGGTGCCCTACGGGTCGCAAATCGCTATAACATCGTTGCCCGTAGGTCGGGTTCCGGAGAATCAAGATGAGCAAGTTGAAGTGCCTTGCGGCGGTCGCCGCCCTGTCGGTGGTGACGCTCGCTCCGAGCCTGTCCGAGGCGCGGGTCCATCACCGGTACCACCGCTATTACGCCAATCCGCTGCCCTACCCGATCAGCTACATCCACAATTACGGTCCGGGGGCCACGCCCGGCAGCTTCGCCTATTACGACGGAACGTCGACCATCCAGTGTTACCAGAGCTCGGCGGCCTATATCGGCCAGGATAGGCGCCGGCACCCCTGCTACTGAGGGCACCGACGCGCTGCCGGCGGGAGGTCCTTGCCGACCTCGCGATGCAGAGCGTTGCGCATGGCGGCCGAGTAATCGGCCCGAATCATGCCGGGCGCGCGGCCGGTCAGAGATGCTCTTCGAACTCTTCGAAGGACTTGCCGAACTGCGTCATCGCCTCCTCGAGATAGTCCGCGAGCATCGGCGTCGCGATCAGATAGGAGGCGGTACGATTGTTGTGGGCCTGGGCGGCCTGGGCCTGCAGCTCGCGCCAGGTCGAAAGGTCGCCATCGCCGCGGCCGAGCCACGTCGGCGCCACGAGATCAATCTGCTCGTCAACATTGAGGTCGCGGATAAAGCCGGCCAGCTCCGCGCGGTCGGTCGCCTCTCCCCGGCCGCTGCGGCCGTAGCTCATGTCGTCGTCGCCGCTATCCAGGATGACGCCGCCACTGTCCGCCCCGCTGTCGGATTGACGCGATTTCGCGATGATGAAGAAGACCTTCTCGGGCGAGATCGACAGGCTGGGAATGCTCCGCATGGTGGTTCACCTTCTTGAGGGAACCGGCGCGTCGCCGCTCCCACGACATGCAGCCTAGCGGCGCCGCAGGGCGCGCGAATTGCGCGAGATCAAGTATCAAAGCGGTGCTGCGCGGGAGAGCCAACGTCCCGGCGGCATGACGCGCTTTTTGCCGGTTGGAATTGGGCCGTGGCCGCCGGGCTGAAGAATTGTTCATCAGCATTACATTTTGGTTCCGCCACAATTTGATCAGAACCTGTTCGGTATCTTCGCGCCGGTAAGCAGAGGAAAACACGCATCATGAAGCTTAGAATTGGCCTCGTTGCCGCGTCATTGTTCGCTGCGGTCGCAGCATCGCCGGCCGCGTCGGCCATGCCGTTGGCACCTGCCCCGCAGGTCTCATCGGGCGCCGAGCAGGTTCGCCTGGTCTGCGACGCCTGGGGACGCTGCTGGCGGCAGCCGACCTACTACATGGGTTACGGTTACGCGCCGTATTATGCTCCCAGATATTATGGGCCGCGCTACTATGCCCCGCGCTATTATGGCTGGCGCCGTTGGTGAGATTTCGAGGGGCCCTCCGGGGCCCCTTCGCATATGCGAGATGCTATCGTCGGGCTCAGAGCGTTTCCAAAACTGATCTAGATCAAGGACGAAACAGGCCATCCCTACATGCTGTCGCGATGGCCGATTTGATCGTTTTTCGTTGCCCCCAGACGGGCATGAATGTGCAAACTCATTTGGAAAAGCAGCAGGGAGCCGAAGGGCGGAGTTTTGAGGCCTTCACCTGCCCCGCCTGTGCGCGCGTCCATTTCATCGATCTGGTGTCCGGACAGCCGATGAGCCGGAATCGCTGAGCGGCTCGGCACCCAACGTCTGGCATTCATCCCGAAGGCCGCCAACTAGCCCGTGAGGCTCGGCAGATCGAGCCCACTTGCGCGAGCGCAGTCGATCGCCGTCTCGTAGCCTGCATCGGCGTGACGCATGACGCCGCTCGCCGGATCGTTCCACAGTACGCGTTCGAGACGGCGGGCGGCATCCGCCGTGCCGTCGGCGACGATCACCATGCCGGCGTGCTGCGAATAACCGATGCCGACGCCGCCGCCGTGATGCAGCGACACCCAGGTGGCTCCGCTGGCGCAATTCAAGAGCGCATTGAGCAGCGGCCAGTCCGACACCGCGTCCGAACCGTCGCGCATCGCCTCGGTCTCGCGGTTCGGGCTTGCCACCGAGCCGCTGTCGAGATGATCGCGGCCGATCACGATCGGCGCCTTCACTTCGCCGCGCGCCACCATCTCGTTGAAGGCGAGCCCAAGCCGATGCCGGTCGCCGAGACCGACCCAGCAGATCCGCGCCGGCAGCCCCTGGAACTTGATGCGCGCCTTGGCCATGTCGAGCCAGTTGTGCAGGTGCTTGTCGTGCGGCATCAGCTCCTTCACCCTCGCATCGGTGCGGAAGATATCCTCGGGATCGCCTGACAGCGCGGCCCAGCGGAACGGCCCGACACCGCGGCAGAACAGCGGGCGGATGTAGGCCGGCACGAAGCCCGGGAAATCGAACGCATTGATCAGCCCCATGTCCTTCGCCATCTGGCGGATGTTGTTGCCGTAGTCGAGCGTCGGAATGCCCTGCGCATGGAAATCCAGCATCGCCTTGACGTGGTCGACCATGGAGGACTTTGCCGCGAGTTCCACGGCCTTGGGATCGTCCTTGCGCTTCGATTCCCACTCCGCAAGCGTCCATCCCTTCGGCAAATACCCGTTGATCGGATCATGGGCGCTGGTCTGGTCGGTCACGATGTCGGGCTTGACGCTCCGGCGCATAAGCTCGGGAAAGACGTCGGCGGCATTGCCGAGCAAGCCGACAGAGACCGCCTTTTTGGTTTGCGCTGCCTCCGCCATCAGCGCGAGTGCTTCATCCAGCGAGCTCGCCTGACGATCGAGGTAGCCGGTGCGCAGGCGCATCTCGATGCGGCTCGGCTGGCACTCGATCGCGAGCAGCGAAGCACCGGCCATCGTCGCCGCCAGCGGCTGCGCGCCGCCCATGCCGCCGAGACCCGCCGTCAAGATCCATTTGCCCGCAAGGCTCCCGCCATAATGGCGGCGCCCGACCTCGACGAAGGTCTCGTAGGTACCCTGCACGATGCCCTGGCTGCCGATATAGATCCAGGAGCCGGCCGTCATCTGGCCGAACATCATCAGGCCGGCCTTGTCGAGCGCGTTGAAGTGATCGAGCGTTGCCCAGTGCGGCACGAGATTGGAGTTCGCGATCAGCACCCGCGGCGCATCGGCATGGGTGCGAAAGATGCCGACCGGCTTGCCCGACTGAACGAGCAGCGTCTGGTCGCCCTCGAGCTTGCGCAGCGAAGCAACGATCCGGTCAAAACTCTCCCAGTCGCGCGCCGCGCGGCCGATCCCGCCATAGACGACGAGTTCACCCGGCCGCTCGGCCACATCGGGATCGAGATTGTTCATGAGCATGCGGAGCGGCGCTTCCGTCAGCCAGCTTCTTGCGCTGATGTCGGAGCCGTGCGGCGCGCGGATCGTGCGTTCATTGTCCATTCGGCGGTTCATGAGGCGACCTCTGAGGCAAGCAATGGAAACGGATCTTTCGCGAGCACAGAGCTCGCGATGCGCGGCAGCGCGCCGGCCTCGACCAGCGCCTTGGCCCTGGCGAGGTCGTCGGCCATGTAGCGGTCGGGCCCGAGTGCCGGCACCACCTCACGCAAGGCTGCAATGACAGACGCGAGCGCGGGGCTGGTCAAATGCGGGAGGCGCAGCGTGATGCCTTGCGCGGCGACCAGCAGCTCGATGCCGAGGATGGAGCCGAGATTATCCGCCATGTCGGAGAGCCGCCGCGCGGCATGCGCGGCCATCGACACATGATCTTCCTGATTGGCGCTGGTCGGCGTCGAATCGATCGAACATGGCGCGGCACGCTGCTTGTTTTCGGCATAGAGCGCCGCCGCCGTGACCTCGGCGATCATGAAGCCGGAGTTGAGGCCGGGATCGGGCGTGAGAAAAGGCGGCAGGCCGAAATTCAGCGCGGGATCAACCAGCGTTGCGATGCGCCGCTCGCTGATGGCGCCGATTTCCGACAGCGCGAGCGCGATTCCGTCGGCGGCAAAGGCGACCGGCTCGGCGTGGAAATTGCCGCCCGACACGATCTCGCCGGTCTCGACCAGCACAAGCGGATTGTCCGTGACGGAATTGGCCTCGATCATCAACGTGCTCGCCGCTTGCGTCAGCACGTCGAGCGCCGCACCGGCCACTTGCGGCTGGCAGCGCAGGCAATAGGGATCCTGCACCCGCTCGTCGCCTTCGAGATGCGACTGGCGGATATCGCTGCCCTCAAGCAAGGCCATCAGCGTCGCGCCGGCCACGATCTGTCCGGGATGGCCGCGCAGCGCGTGGATTTCCGGACGAAACGGTACCGTCGAGGCCATCGCCGCATCGACGGATAGGGCGCCCGTCACCAGCGACGCGCAGGACAGCGCGTGCGCGCGCAACAGGCCGGAGATCGCATAGGCCGTGGAGAACTGCGTGCCGTTGATGAGTGCAAGGCCTTCCTTGGGACCAAGCGTCAATGGCGCAAGACCGGCGCGGGCCAGGGCTTCGCGGCCCGGCATGGTCGTTCCGCCAACCACCGCCTGCCCCTCGCCGATCATGACCGCGGCCATGTGCGCGAGCGGCGCCAGATCGCCGGAGGCGCCGACCGAACCCTGCTGCGGCACCAGCGGCAAGACGCCACGCGCCAGCATCGCCTGAAGCTGCACGATGACGTCGCGCCGCACGCCTGATGCGCCGCGCCCCAGCGAGATGATCTTCAGCGCGATCATCAAGCGCACCACCGGCCCCGGCGTCGGCGGCCCCACGCCGCAGCAATGCGACACGATCAGATTGTGCTGAAGCGTCGCCGTCTGGTCGGGCGAAATGCGCTTCGAGGCCAGCTTTCCGAACCCGGTGTTGATGCCGTAGGCCGGCGCAGGCGCCTTCGCGGCCGCGATTACGATCGCCGATGCAGCGTCGACCGCGGGCCAGAACGACGGATCGAGCTCTACGGTCGCGCCCGCAAGCACCTGCGCGAGATCGCCGAGGCTGACGCGGCCGGGTGTGACTACAATCGGTGTCGCAATGCCGCTCACTGGCCCCTCCAGATACGGCGGTGCAACGGATTGAAGCCGATCCGGTAGACCAGTTCGGCCGGCCGCTCGACATCCCAGATCGCGAGATCGCACCATTTGCCGGCCTCCAACGTGCCGACTTCCGAAAGCATGCCCAGCGCGCGCCCCCCTTCACGCGTCACGCCGGCGAGACATTCGACGACGGTCATCCGGAACAACGTCGCACCCATGTTCATCGTGAGGAGAAGCGAGGTGAGCGGCGAGCTGCCAGGATTGCAGTCGGTCGCCAGCGCGATCCTGACGCCATGCTTGCGGAACAGTTCAACCGGCGGCTTCTGCGTTTCGCGGATGAAATAGAAGGCGCCGGGCAGCAGGACGGCCACTGTCCCCGCCTGCGCCATCGCCGACGCACCAACCTCATCGGTGTGCTCGAGATGATCGGCCGATAGTGCGGAGAATTTCGCGGCGAGCGCCGCCCCGCCGAGATTGGAGAGTTGATCGGCGTGCAGCTTCACCGGCAGACCGAGCGCCCTCGCCGCCGCGAACACGCGCGTGGTCTGCTCTGCCGAGAACGCGATGCCTTCCATGAACGCATCGACGGCATCGGCAAGCCCGGCCGCTGCCACCGCAGGCAGCATCTCGCGGCACACCAGATCGATGTAGCGATCCTTGTCGCCGCCGGCCTCAACGGGCAGCGCGTGCGCGCCGAGGAAACTCGTGCGGATCGCAACCGGCCGCACGCGCGCAAGCGCACGCGCGGCACGAAGCTGCCGCAGCTCGGTATCCGTATCGAGGCCATAGCCGGACTTGATCTCCAGCGTCGTCACGCCCTCGCCGATCAGCGCGTCGAGCCTCGGTAGCGCGCTCGCAACCAGCTCCGCCTCGCCCGCGGCCCGCGTCGCCGCAACCGTCGAGACGATGCCACCGCCGGCGCGCGCGATTTCTTCGTAACTGGCACCCCTAAGCCGCAGCTCGAATTCGTGCGCGCGATTGCCGCCGTAAACCAGATGCGTGTGGCAGTCGACGAGGCCAGGCGTGATCCACCGCCCCGCGCAATCGATCCACTCCGCCGCATCTGCATCTGCCCGAAAATCGGAGCGTGCGCCCGCAAAGACGATGCGGCCATCGCGCGCCGCGACCAGGCCGTGCGCGATCTCGCCGAGATCGGGCAGATCGTCTCGCATCGTGGCGAGCCGGGCATTGTGCCAGATCCGATCGAAGCGCTCTGCCATGCAGGTGTTCCTTCGCTGCCGGACGCTTGACTTATATGTCTAGACATATAATCGTGGCGCGGTTCTGTCCAGCCGGCAGGAAACATGACACGACTGCATTTCGCATCCGCGCTACTGCCCTCGGGCTGGGCCGACGACGTGCAGGTCGTCGTCACCGACGGCACCATTGCCGAAGTCGCAGCGGGCGTCGCGCCTGCAAGCGGAGACGAGCGCCATCAACTCGCCATTCCCGGCATCGCGAGCCTGCACAGCCACGCGTTCCAGCGCGGCATGGCAGGGCTCGCCGAGACGCGCGGCACCACCGCCGACACGTTCTGGACCTGGCGCGAGGCGATGTATCGCTTCGCGCTCGCAATGACGCCCGATGACGTCGAGAGCGTCGCCACCCTGCTCTATGTCGAGATGCTCGAGCAGGGTTTTACCCGCGTCGGCGAGTTCCACTATCTGCACCATGATCATGACGGCGCGGCCTACGCCAACCCCGCCGAGATGGCGATGCGCATCGCGCACGCCGCCGAAACCTCTGGCATCGGGCTCACGCTGCTGCCGAGCTTTTATGCGCACGGTACGTTCGGCGGCGCCGCGCCACATGGCGGCCAGCGCCGTTTCATCTGCTCGGTCGATCAGTTTGCAAAATTGCTTGTCGCATCGCGCGAAGCCGTCGGCAGGTTGCCCGGCGCCAATGTCGGCATTGCGCCGCACAGCCTGCGCGCCGTGACGCCGGACGAACTGGCCGCGATCGTTCCGCTTGCCTACGGCGGTCCGGTTCATATCCACGCTGCGGAACAGATGCGGGAAGTCGAGGATTGCCTCGCCTGGTCCGGCAAGCGCCCCGTGGAATGGCTGCTCGAACACGCGCCTCTCGATCAGCGCTGGTGCCTCATTCACGCGACCCATACGACGCCGACGGAGGTCGCTTCGCTTGCGAGGACCGGTGCAGTCGCGGGGCTCTGCCCCGTCACCGAGGCAAGCCTCGGCGACGGCATTTTTCCGGCGCGCGAATTCCTCGATGCGCAAGGCCGTTTTGGCGTTGGTACCGACTCCAATGTGCTGGTCGGCATTGCCGATGAGTTGCGCCAGCTTGAATATGGCCAGCGGCTCAAGCACCGCGAGCGCAACGTCCTGTCGAACGGACCAGGCGTCTCGACCGGACGCGCGCTGCTCGACGGCGCATTGGCCGGGGGCAGCCAGGCACTCGCGCAAGCCGTCGTGGGACTTGAAGTTGGCGCACGCGCCGACATCGTCACCCTCGACACCACCCACCCCTCGCTCGCCGGCCGCCGCGGCGACGCCGTCCTCGACGGCTGGATCTTTGCCGCTGGCGCCGGTGCGATCGATTGTGTCTGGGCCGGGGGCAGGAAGGTCGTTGAAGGCGGCCGACATGCGCTTCGCCGCCCGGCGCGGGAACGCTTCAACACGACCGTGCGAAGGCTCATCGCATGAGTCTCGCCACCGACAAGCTCGACGACAAGCCGACGCTTTACAAGCAGATCAGGCGGGACATCGAGAGCAGGATCTTGACCGGCGAGTGGCCGCCGGGTCATCGCATCCCGTTCGAGCATCAATTGATGGCGCGCTATCGCTGCTCGCGCATGACGGTGAACAAGGCGCTGTCGGAGCTTGCGCAGGCCGACCTGATCGAGCGGCGCCGGCGCGCCGGCACGTTCGTCCGTCGTCCGCAGCATCTGTCCGCCGTGCTCAAGATCGCCGACATTCGCGCGGAGATCACCGCGCTTGGTCGCAGCTATGGCTATCAACTCGTTCAATGCACGCGCCGCGCCGCAAGCGCCACTGATCGCGCGCGTCTCGGGGTACGGAAAACCGGCAAGGTAATCGCAATCACCTGTCGCCACAGCGCCGACAACGTGCCGTTCGCGCTCGAGGACAGGCTGATCGACCTCGAGGCGGTGCCGGAGGCGGCAAGTGCCGACTTTGCGGCCGAGCCGCCCGGCTCGTGGCTGCTTCATCATGTCCCATGGACGGAAGCCGAGCACACGATCAGCGCCGTCGTTGCGGATGATCGCACGGCGGACGCGCTCGGCATCGCCGTCGGCGCGCCCTGCCTCGTGATCGACCGCTACACCTGGCGCAGCGCGCGGACGCTGACCGCGGTTCGGCTGCTCTATCCGGGCGAGTCACACCGTCTCGTTGCCCGCTTCAAGGGAGGTTGAACGGCGATGTCGCAAGCGGCACAATTCGCGCAACGTGAAGAGATCAACTTGGTTCAGTACATCGATCGGCAAGAGGACAACAAACATGCGTAATTCAAAAGCATTCGCAGCCATCATTGCTCTCGCAGTGGCGACGCCGGCGATCGCCGATGACGTCAAGGTCGGCGTTGGCATCTCCGGATGGACCGGCTTTGCGCCGCTGACGCTCGCCAAGGAGGCCGGCATCTTCAAGAAGAACGGCCTCGACGTCACGATCAAGAAGATCCCGCAGAAGGACCGCCACCTCGCCATCGCCTCCGGCGACGTCCAGTGCGCGGCGACGACGGTCGAGACCTGGATCTCCTGGAACGCCAACGGCGTTGCCACCAAGCAGATTTTCCAGCTCGACAAGAGCTACGGCGCCGACGGCATGGCAGTGCGCAACGATCTCGCGGCGATCAAGGATTTGAAGGGCAAGACGGTCGCGGCTTCGGCGCCGGGCACCTCGCCCTACTTCGCGCTGGCGTGGATGCTCAAGAAGAACGGCCTGTCGGTGAAGGACGTTACGGTCGTGAACCTGGAGCCGGCCGCGGCCGCGCAGGCCTTTGTTTCCGGCCAGAACGATGCCGCGATGACCTATGAGCCCTACCTCTCGACGGTGCGCTCCGCGCCCGACAAGGGCAAGATCATCGCCACCACGCTCGACTATCCGATGGTGATGGACACGTTCGGCTGCACGCCGAAATTCCTGAGCGAGAATCCGAAGGCAGCGCAGGCGCTGGCCGACAGCTATTTCGAGGCGCTCGACATGATTGCGAAGGACCAGGCCAAGGCCTATGAGATCATGGGCGCCGACGTGAAGCAGACCGGCGAGCAGTTCGGCAACTCGGCAAAGTACCTGCGCTGGCAGGACAAGGCCGCGAACCAGAAGTTCTTCGGCGGCGAGTTTCTGGCCTTCAACAAGGATGCCGCGGACCTGCTGCTCGAGATCGGCATCATCAAGGCCGCGCCGAAGGTTGAGGATCTCTTCGACGCGAGCTTCATCAAGTAGCCAGCGCCATGCCGGTTCGTTTCGCGCGAAGCGAACCGGCACATGATCTCGCCCCGTCTGGAAACCTCGCCCGTGATGCGTCCCCTCGATCCAGTGACTGCGAAGCAACGTACGGCCTACGGCCTCGCGTTCTTCGTGCTGTTCGTTGCCTTGTGGTCCTGGGCGACCTTCGGGGGCCATGTATCGAAGACCTTCCTCGCCAACCCGCTGACCATGGTGCAGGAAGGCTTTGAGCTCCTGACCCGACACGGCTTCCTGTTCGACATCGGCATGACGGTCTGGCGTGTGGTCGGCGGGTTTGCGCTTGCCGCCGTCATTGCCGTGCCGCTCGGCGTGCTCATGGGCGCCTACAAGCCGATCGAGGCCTTTCTCGAGCCGTTCGTGTCCTTCGCGCGATACTTGCCGGCCTCCGCCTTCATCCCGCTCCTGATCCTGTGGGCCGGCATCGGCGAATTGCAAAAGCTGCTCGTCATCTTCATCGGCTCGGTGTTTCAGGTCATCCTGATGGTCGCCGTGACCGTCGGCGCCACACGGCGCGATCTGGTCGAGGCGGCCTATACGTTAGGGGCCAGCGACCGCGGCATCATCCGCTGCGTGCTGCTGCCCTCCTCCGCCCCGGAGATTGCCGAGATTCTGCGGCTGGTGCTGGGCTGGGCGTGGACCTATGTCATCGTCGCCGAGCTGATCGGCTCATCGTCAGGCATCGGCCACATGATCACCGACAGCCAGGCCCTGCTCAACACCGGACAGATCATCTTCGGCATCATCGTCATCGGCTTGATCGGACTCGTTTCCGACTTCCTGTTCAAGGCATTCAATGCGTGGCTGTTTCCGTGGAAGCTCGCATGACCAAGCTCAGGATCGATCAGGTTTCGCGAACCTTTCCTGCACGGGCGGGTCACGCCCCGACGAAGGCGCTCGAGCCGACCAGCCTCGACGTCGGCGACAACGACTTCGTCACCATTCTCGGTCCGTCCGGCTGTGGCAAATCCACCCTGCTCCGCATCGTCGCCGGTCTCGACCGACCGACCAGCGGCCGCGTTCTCCTCGACGGGCGCGAGGTGAGCGGTCCCGGCGCGGATCGCGGCATGGTGTTCCAGTCCTACACGCTGTTCCCCTGGCTGACCGTGCGGGAGAACATCGCTTTTGGCCTGCGCGAGCGCGGGATTTCGCAAGGCGAGCGCGGCAGGATCGCTGACGCCTTCATCCGCCAGGTGGGGCTGTCCGGCTTTGAAAATCACTGGCCGAAGCAACTGTCGGGCGGCATGCAGCAGCGCACCGCGATCGCGCGCGCGCTCGCCAATGATCCAAAGATCCTGCTGCTCGACGAACCCTTCGGCGCGCTCGACAACCAGACCCGCGCGCTGATGCAGGAGATGCTGCTCGGAATCTGGGAACGCGATCAGAAAACCGTGCTGTTCGTGACGCACGACATCGAGGAAGCGATCTTCCTCGGCAGCCGCGTCATCGTCATGAGCGCACGGCCCGGCCGCATCAAGGCCGAGATTGCGATCGACCTGCCGCATCCACGCTCCTACAAGATCAAGACCACGCCGGAGTTCGTCCGCCTCAAGGAACGGCTCGTCGAGGAAATCCGCACCGAGGCGCTGAAGGTTGCCGAACATGCCTGACAATCGACCCATTGCCAACGGCGAGCGCGTTCTCGCCGATCTCAATGCGCTCCGCGCCATCGGCGCCTACAAGACCGGCGTGCATAAGCCGACCTTGTCCGAGCCGCATCGCAATTCGCTCGCATGGCTGGTCGAAAAGCTTCCCGAAGCAGGTCTTACCGGTACGATCGACGGCATCGGCAACATCCTCGGTACGAGCGCGCGCACGGGCCCGAAACTGCTGGCCGGATCTCATCTCGAAAGCCAGAACTACGCCGGCTGGCTCGATGGTCCGCTTGGCGTCATCTATGCGCTTGAAGCCGCCCGCGTCATCAATTCCGATGCGTCGCTGCGCGGCGCCGTCGAGGTCGCGGCGTGGTGCGACGAGGAAGGCCATTTCGGTCACTTCCTCGGGTCGCGGTCTTATGTCGGCGGCGTCAGCGAAGCCGACATCGACGCGGCGCGCGACCGCACCAGCGGGCAGAGCATGCGCGAGGCACTGCGCGATGCGGGCCTTGCCGGCCGGGCGCGTATCGAGGCTGAGCCGGGACGTCACATCGGATATCTGGAGGCCCATATTGAGCAAGGCGACGCGCTCGAGACGAGCGGCCTCGCGATCGGCGTGGTCACCTCCATCGTGGGTATCTGGCAGTACCGCATCAATTTCGTCGGCGAGCAGAACCACGCGGGCACGACCCGCATGGCCTCGCGCAAGGACGCCGGCCTGGCGCTGGCCAAATTCTGCGTGGCGATCGACGCGCGTTTTCCGGCCGTGGCCGGGCCGCGCACGGTGTGGACGACGGGCCGCATCACCCTCGATCCGGGGGCACCGAGCATCATTCCGGGCGGCGCGGAGATGCTGTTCCAGATCCGTGACGACGATCCAGCCGTGATCGCCCGGCTGGAGGACCTGCTGCGGACGATGATCGATGAGGCCAACGCGAGCGGCCCCTGTCAGGCGGCCCTGGAGCGGCTGCGCACCGGCGTGCCCGCCAAAATGCATCCGCCCTTCCAGGAGGCCATTGAAGCTGCGAGCAAGGCCTTTGCGAGCGGACGCTCCGTCCACATGCCCAGCGGCGCCGGCCACGACGCCCAGGTTCTCGCCACCATCATGCCCGCTGCAATGCTGTTCGTGCCCTCGATCGGCGGCATCAGCCATCACTGGACCGAGAACACGGCTGACGCCGATATCGTCACCGGCGCCCAGGTGTTCGTGGACGCCTGCCGGCGCATTCTCGCGGGATAAGCGCGGCCAATACTCATGTCGCAGGGCAACTGAGCGGCCCTTTCAACACGTCAGGTTCCGTGCTCGCCAGGTGTGGCGCGGAGAACGTCGTCTTTCCGAGAATCAGGTCTGCCGCCTTCTCCGCTATCATGATGGTGGGCGCGTTCGTGTTGGATGACGTGATGCGCGGCATCACGGAAGCATCGCAAATCCGCAGACCATCGACTCCACGAAGCCTCAGCGACGGATCGACCACCGCCAGCTGGTCAGTGCCCATCCGGCAGGTGCCTACAGGATGATGATCGGTCTTGCAGGTCCTGAACGCATAGTCGGCGAGAGCAGCTTCGCTTGTGGTTGCAACACCGGGCATCCGCTCGACCATGACGAACGGCTCGAGCGCAGGTTGCCGGAGAATCTCACGGGCCATCTTCAGCCCCTCGATCGCCGCCGAGCGATCGCGCGCGTCAGACCAGTAGTTCGGGTCAATCAAGGGCATCGCGGAGGGATCGCCGCTTGCGAGCCGCACGGTGCCACGCGAATTGGGCCGCAAGAATGCCGAATTGAGCGTGACGCCTGCATGCTTCAGCTTCTCCACACCCGCCTCGATTCCAGAGCCGAGCCCGAGATGGAATTGCACGTCCGGCCATTCCTGCGCCCTCGCCGCCGGGTCCGCGTACCAGAAGCCCCCGGTCTCGAACAGGGTGGACGCGACCGGTCCGCGCTTGAACAGCAGATATTCCAGTCCCGCCCAGATCGTGCGGTGCAGCTTCGCATAGCTGTCGTAGGTGAAGTCGCCCTTGCACTCAGCAATCACATAGAGGTCGAGGTGATCCTGAAGATTCTCGCCGACACCTGGCAAATCGTGGATCGGCTTGACGCCGACTGAATCCAGATGGTCGGCCGGACCGATCCCCGATAGCAACAGAAGGCGCGGCGATCCGATGGCGCCGGACGCAAGGATGACTTCTCGCTCGGCCCGAACGATCTCCCGCTGCCCTCGGCGCAGCATCTCCAGTCCGACCGCGCGCCCATTCTCGACCACGATTCGCGTGCTGTAGGCGTCGGTGAAGACGGCGAGATTCGGTCGGCCATAGATTGGCTTCAGATAGGCGGTGGCGGTCGAGCACCGCCGCGCATCTCGCACCGTCACCTGGTAATGGCCGACGCCCTCCTGCCGGGCACCGTTGAAATCGGGATTGTAGGGAATTCCATATTCCTGCCCGGCTCGCAGAAAAGCCTCGCTGATCGGCAACGGGTTGACGGGCACCGAAACACCCAGGGGACCGCCACGCGCATGGTAAGCGTCGACGAAGCGCTGATTGTCTTCAGCGCGCTTGAAATACGGCAAGACATCCGCGTAGCCCCAACCTGTCGCGCCATCCGCCGCCCAGCCATCATAGTCGCGGACATTTCCACGGGTGTAGACTTGCGCATTGATGCTGGAGCCGCCGCCAAGCACCTTCGCCTGGGTATAGCGCAGCGACCGCCCACCGAGGTGGCGCTGGGGCACCGTCGCGTATCCCCAGGAGGCGATACCCTTGGTCATCTTGGCAAAACCCGCTGGCATGCTGAACAGCGGGTTGTTGTCGCTGCCGCCTGCCTCGATCAGGAGCACCCTGGTCGACGCATCGACGCTCAAACGGCTGGCGAGTACACAGCCGGCCGAGCCGGCGCCGACGATGATATAATCGTAAACCGTCATCTCATCTCCCTATGAGCTCGAAGATCGGTCCTCGCAACATGATCTGCGACGCGCAACGCCTGGGCGGCGATCGTCAGTGACGGGTTCACGGCCGCCGAGGTCGGCAGGAACGACGCATCGACAACGAACAGATTGGGGTGATCAAAGGCGCGACAGAACGGATCGAGCGGCGATGTCGCGGGATCGAGCCCGACGCGCACCGTTCCGCACTGATGCGAGGGCGTGCGTCGGTCGAACGCCTTTGAGAGTACGATCGGATAACCTGCCGCGCGCAGCCGTTCCTTCAACGTCGCCACCAGCGCCAGATGGGTCGTCCAGTTTGAACGTTGCCAGTCGAGCCGGATATTCGCACCATCGACCGTCACACGGCTCTCGGCGCTCGGCAGATCCTCGCTCATCGCGTACCAGTCGACCGCATGCCGGCTCATCAGCCCGAGCGCCAATTCCGGCGCGAACGGCATGTTGGCCTTCAGAATTGGCGCTGTGACACGTCCAAGCAGCTGGATGTTGCCGAGTGGCGGTCCGCCGTGCCCGTCATCGAGATAGAAATCGTTGATGCCGATCGTCTTCTGGTAGATCGAGTCGTTCACGACCCGCGGGTCGATCGCCAGCACAGCCGAGGAATTGTGGTTCATGAAATAACGACCGACCGCATCGGAGCGGTTCGCGATGCCGGCCTGTGACGAGCACAGTAGCAGCGCGGCCGAATTGACGGCGCCGGCCGCGAGCACGACGGTTCCGGCGCCGATCACGGTCCGCTCACCGGCTTGGATGACCTCAACGCCGGCGATGCGTTTGCCGTCCGGCTCGGCGACCAGCCGCTCGACCTGTGCACCTTCGCGCAGTTCGACATTGTCGTGAGCGAGTGCACAAGCAAGCCCGCAGGACTCGGCATCCATCTTGCCGTGCCCGGTGTCCGGGAATGCATCCCAAGGCGTCTTGGCGCGTTTGAGCCAAGGCTCGATGTCGATGCCGAGCGGCAGCGAAAACGGCTTGAGCCCGATCTTCTTGAGGCGCTGCCGCACCGCTGATATCGCCGGCTCGTCCGGCACCGGGCCAAACGGATAAGGCGCCGAGTGAAAAGGCTCCGAGGAATCATCCCCGAGCGCGCCGCGCACGTTATAGAGCTGCTCCGCGCGGGTATACCACGGCTCCAGTTCGTCATAGCCGAACGGCCAGCCCGGCGTCGTTCCATCGCGATGCGCGATGGGAGCGAAGTCCTCCGCGCGGTAGCGGATCAGGACCGCCCCGTAGAGCTTGGTATTGCCGCCGACGTAGTAGTAGTTGCCGGGGTTGAAGGTCTTCCCTGCCCCATCGAGCCAGGACTCCTGCGGCCGGAAAACCCCGCGCTGAAAGATCGCCCTCGCGTCCCGCGCGGCCTCACAGTCGCGCAGACGCTCGCCGCGCTCGAGAATCACAATCTTTGCGCCGGTCGGCGCGAGACCCGCGGCGAAGGTCGCACCGCCCATTCCCGATCCGATGACGAGGACATCGGCTGTCTCCGTGATCTTCATGCTCTCTCGCAGCGCTCGATCGCCAGTCAGATGCGGCGCGTCGTTGCTGGATCGAACAGCACCGCCTTGTCGAGGTTGAACGCGAAAGTGTGCGGCTGCCCGAGCCGGACGTCGGCATCGGCACGCATGCGGGCGGTCACCTCCTTGCCCGCGACCCGGATGACGACGTAGGTGTCCGATCCGGCAGGTTCGATGATCTCCACGCCCGCATCGAACCTGACAACGGATCTGGCGTTGCGGTCCATGCTCTCGTCATCCTTGACGGCCTCGGGGCGAATGCCGAAGATCACCTTGGCACCGTCCTTGAGCCCGGCAGCGTCGGCACTCGCCGGCACGGGCAGCATGATCGGCGTCCCATCCTTGCGCGCGAGCGCGATGCGCTGTTGGCCATCCGCCTGCGTAACCGTGCCCTCCAGCAGGTTCATCGCCGGCGATCCCATGAAGTCCGCGACGAACATGTTGGAGGGCCGATTATAGATCTCGCTCGGACCTCCTACCTGCTGAAGTTCGCCATTCCTGAGCACTGCGATCTTCGTCGCCAGCGTCATGGCCTCGATCTGATCGTGCGTGACATAAACGATCGTGGTGCCGGTCGTCTGATGCAGACGCTTGATTTCGACCCGCATATCGACGCGCAGCTTGGCATCGAGGTTCGACAACGGCTCGTCGAACAGAAAGATGCTGGGCCGCCGGACAAGCGCGCGCCCCATCGCGACGCGTTGCCGCTGGCCGCCGGAAAGCTGGCTCGGGCGGCGCGCCAGCAAGTGCTCGATCTGCAGAGTTTTTGCGACCGCAGTGATAGCCTTCTCCCGTTCCGCCTTGGCAACTCCCCGCATCTCCATGCCGAACCCGATATTCTCGGCAACCGACATGTTCGGATAGAGCGCGTAGGACTGGAAAACCATTGCAATGTCCCGTTTTGACGGGTGCAGATGATTCACAACGTTGCCGCCGATGCGGATCTCACCCGAAGAGATCGTTTCGAGGCCCGCAATCGTGTTGAGCAGAGTCGACTTGCCGCAGCCCGACGGGCCGACCAGCACTAGAAAGCCGCCCTTCTCGAGCGTAATGTCGATCCCCTTCAGGACCTCGATGGTGCCGAAGAGCTTGCGAAGCGAGCTGATCTCGAGCGTAGCCATGTCTCTATCCCTTTATGGCGCCCGCCATCAGGCCGCGGACAAAATATCGACCGGCAATGACATAGACGAGCAGCGTCGGCGCGGCGGCGATGATCGCGGCCGCCATGTTGGTGTTGTATTCGACGACGCCGGTCGAGGTGTTGACGAGATTGTTGAGTGCGACCGTCATGGGCGCGGTGTCCCCCGCCGCAAAGGTCGAGCCGAACAGGAAATCATTCCAGATGTTGGTGAACTGGTAGATGACGGTAACGATGAAGATCGGCGTCGAGTTCGGCAGCAGTATCCGGCGGAAGATCTGGAAGAAGCTCGCGCCATCGATCATCGCCGCCTTGATGAGCTCGGTCGGGAACGCCGCGTAGTAGTTGCGGAAGAACAGCGTGGTGAAACCCAGCCCATAGATCACGTGCACGATGACGAGATTGACCGTCGCATTGCCGAGACCGAACGACCAGCCGGTGAAATCGGCGAGCGTCATGCCGAACCTGCCGAGTGCGCCGAGGATCACGGCCATCGGGATGATGACCGACTGGAAAGGGATGAAGCAGGCGAACAGCATCATGCCGAACACAAGCTTGTGCCCGGGGAAGCTCCACTTGGTCAGGACGTAGCCGTTCAATGCACCGAGCAGGGTCGAGATCAGGACCGCCGGCACGACCATCTTGACCGAATTGAAGAAGTAGCCGCTGATCCCGCGCGTGTCCGACACGCCGATGCGCGCTTCGCCCCAAGCCCTCAACCAGGGTTCCAAGGTCAGATGCCGCGGCAGCGCGAACATATTGCCGCCCGTGACCTCATCGAGTGGCTTGAGCGAGGTCAGCACCATGACCGCAAGCGGCACAAGGTAGACGAAGGCGAACAAAAGGAGCAGGCCGTAGATGACGATACGAGTCGTCAGCGAATGACCGGAGGGACGGCGCCCCGGCGCAGACGTAACCAGGTCGGCGGCGCTCATCGGCTCTTCTCCCTGGTTTCCGAATAGATGTAGGGAACCATGATCGCCGCGATCGTCATCAGCATGATCACTGCGCTGGCCGATCCGACCGCCATCTGGTTGCGGGTAAATGTATAGGAGTACATGAAGGTCGACGGCAGCTCCGCCGCGCCGCCGGGATTCTTGCCGGTCACAGACAGCACGAGGTCGTAGGATTTGATCGCCATGTGCGCCAGCACGATCAGCGCCGAGAAGAAGACCGGGCGTATGATCGGAATGACGATGCGGCGATAGGTCTGGTAGGCCGAGGCACCGTCGATCTGCGCCGCCTTGAGGATTTCGCCGTCGACACCGCGCAGCCCCGCAAGAAACATCGCCATCACGAAGCCCGAGCTCTGCCAGATGCCGGCGATCGCGACGCAATAGATCATCATCTTCGGATCGACCACCCAGTCGAAATGGAAGCTGATCCATCCCCAATCGTGCAAGGCGTTTTCGAGTCCAATGCGCGGATCCAGGAACAGCTTCCAGGCCGTGCCGGTGACGATGAATGACAGCGCCAACGGATAGAGATAGATCGGCCGCAAAATTCCTTCGCCGCGAATCTTCTGATCAAGCAGGATCGCCAGCAGCAGCCCGAGAAACAGGCAGAAGAAGATGTAGAGTCCGCCGAACAGACCCATGTTGACGAGTGCGGTGTACCAGTTCGACGGCGGATCGGTCTCGAAGGTCCAGTTCCACAGCCTCACGTAGTTGGTGAAGCCGATCAGGTTTGTAGTCGGAAACGCCCTCGAATTCGTGAACGACAGAAACACGGTCCAGAGATTGAAGCCATAGACGAAGACCAGCACGAGCAGGAACGACGGCGCCAGCACAAGCCGCGGCAACCAGTCCTGTAACCACCCGCGCAGCGACGGGCCGAGTTGCTGCCGGGTCATCCCGGTTGCCGCCTCGCGTTCGGTCGTCGCGGTCATGATGATCCTCCGAAAGCCACGCCCCGTCGCCGCGACGAGCCCTGGACGGCGACGCAGGCGTGATGACTTCGATTTTGACAGCCTCTCCCGTTTGCAGAGTAGCGCAAACGGGAGAGCAGCCGCCGAGCCATTACTTGGCGGCGTTGATTGCCTTCACCAGCTCGGTCACGGCGATGTCCGACGTCTTGATCCCGCCGTGCATGAACTTGGTCACGACATCATAATAGGCCGTGGCGATGGCCGGCGGCTGGGCGTAGTTCTGGGCAAGCGAGCCGAAGAACGTTCCCTTTGCGTTGGCCGTCTTGACGTCCGCGATGCCCTTCTTGCCGCATATGTCGAAGGCGGCGTCGGAAACGTCCGTTCTCGCCGGGACGGAGCCTTTGATGACGTTGAACGCCGACTGGACGTCAGGGTTCATCGTCACCTGAGCGAGCGCGAGTTGCGCGGCCTGGCGATCGGCCGGGACCTTGAAGAAGGCGAACATGTCGGAGTTGTAGAAGACGGAGCCGTCGGTGCCCGGGAAGCGGTAGCAGAGGTAGTCCTTCCCCGCCTCCTTGTGCGCTGCCGCGAACTCGCCCTTGGCCCAGTCGCCCATCACCTGAACGAGCGCGTCGCCCTTGATCACCATGGCGGTCGCGAGGTTCCAGTCCCGTCCCGTGTAGTTCGGGTCGACGTAGTCACGCAGCTTGGCGAGGTTGTCGAACGACTTCTTCATCGTGTCGGACTTGAGCGCGCCCTCATCAAGGTCCACGAACGCCTTCTTGTAGAAGTCGGTGCCGCCGGTCGAGGCGACGATCGAATCGAACATCGTCGCCTCCTGCCAGGGTTGGCCGCCGAGTGCGAGCGGAATGACGCCTGCCTTCTTGGCCTTGTCGAGCAGCGCGACGAACTCATCGAAGTTCTTCGGCTCCGTACCGCCGATCTTCTCCATCACGGCCTTGTTCAACCAGATCCAGTTGACGGAATGAATGTTGATCGGAACGGCACCCCACTTGCCGTTGGTCTTGGCAAACTTCTGCAGTGCAGCCGGTACGACCTTGTCCCAACCGTCCTTGCCCGCAAGCGACGAAATGTCGGCGAGCGAGCCCTGTTCGGCATATTCGAGCGCGTAGTAGCCGAGGATCTGCGACGCCGTCGGCGGATTGCCCGCGGCGACATTGGCCTTCAGCGTGGTCATCGCCGCGCCGCCGCCGCCTCCGGCGACCGGCACGTCCTTCCAGGCAAATCCCTGCTTGGCGACGGCCTGCTTGATGACGTCGAGCGCGGCCGCCTCGCCGCCTGACGTCCACCAATGCAGCATCTGCACTTCCTTAACGTCCGCCGCGTGCGCCAGCGTCCCATAGCTGATGGTGACGGCCGTCAAAGCCGTCGAGATCAGAAATGCGCGGAACTTCATACGCGTGTCCCTTCCCTTTTTTGGTCGTTTCCTGCCGGAAGCGGTCCGGCACCGTTTCGAGAGGCCTGTTCAATCGGCTCTTGAATTTCATTATCATTGTCGCCTGCGGTTGCCGCCGAACCCAGCAAAGCGGCCCGCCTTCAAAGCTCCTTTCCTAGTGTCCAACAAAACGAGGGGCGCGCTTACCCCTGAAGGCGGCAACGCCCTCGGCGAGATCATCGGTCGTGGCGGTGAGCGCGCCGGCAAGCCCTTCGATGGGGACGTCACTATCCTCCCCTTCGGCCGAATTGATCATCGCCTTGACGATCTGCACGGCGAGCGGCCCACGCGCGGCAACATCCGACGCCAAGCTTTCGGCGCGCGTCAGTGCTTGGCCGCCATCGGTCACTTCGTCGACCAGCCCGAGCTCGCAACCTTCTTCGGCCGTGAACAGACAGCCCGTGAGCGCCATGCGGCGCACCACGGAGGCGCCGAACCGGCGAACCAGGCGCTGCGTTCCCGACCAGCCCGGCGCCATGCCCAATCCCGTCTCCGGTAGTCCGAGTTTGATGCCGCGCTCGGCGATGCGCACGTCCGCCACCGCGGCGAGTTCCAGTCCGCCACCGAACGCGTGGCCGGTAAGCGCCGCAATCAGCGGCACGCGCAGGCGTGCCAGCGCCTCGAATGCGCGATGACCCGCGCGCGTCCAGTCGCGCCACATGTCGAGCGCGGGCAAGTCGCCCCAGGCCGCGATATCGCCGCCGGCACAAAATGCCTTCCCCTCCCCGAACAGGATCGCCACGCGGGTCTCGCGCGAGGCCTCGATGGCCCGCGCTGCCTCGCCGAGCGCCTCGACCATGTCACGATCAAGCGCATTGAGCTTGTCGGGGCGCTTGAGGCCGAGGCGGGCGATCGATCCCTGGAAGGTCAATTCGACAAACGGGCTCAAGCTGCTCTCCGCAATTCGAGGCCAATCGGTTCGGGACGGAACAGCACGGCCGGCATCAACTTCAGATTGCCCGCCACTCGCAGTGGGAATTCCGATTGTGCAAGTACGTCGCGCTGCAAGTCAACACCGGGCGCGATCTCGACGACGGTGACGCCCTCGGGTTCGAGCCTCAAGACGCAGCGTTCGGTGACGTAGACGATCTCCTGTCCCTGCGCGACCGCCCGCCTGCCCGAAAAGGACACCTGCTCGACCTCGTTGACGAGCTTCCTGACTTTCCCTTCCCTGGCAATCCGCAATGAGCCATCGACGATCTCGAGACCCGCGCCCGCGGTGAAGTAACCCGAGAACACGATGCGCCTGGCCCGCGCCGTGATGTCGACGAAGCCGCCAGCCCCTGCCGTCACATGGGGACGGAGGCCGAGCTTCGAAACGTTGACCGAGCCCGAGCGGTCGATCTGGAGAAACGAGAGCAGCGACATGTCGAAGCCACCACCCTGGAAGTAGGTGAATTGATGCGGCGACTGGACGATGGCCTCGGCATTGGACGCGCAGCCGAACTGGAAATCAAGCAGCGGAACGCCGCCGATGGCGCCCTGCTCGATCACCCAGGTGACCGCTCCGTGCCGGCCTTCCTCGATCAGAATACGCGGGACGTTGGCCGAAATACCGAATCCGATGTTGACGGCGTCGCCGTCGCGAAGCTCCATCGCGACGCGCCGGGCGATGGCTTTGCCGACGTCGAATCTTGGCGTCTCGAACGAGGCGATTGGCCGAAAGATCTCGCCGGAAATCGCGGGCTCATACGGCGTGTTCGTGGTCTGGAGCTGGTCCGGGGCCACGACAATAGCGTCGACGAGCACGCCGGGCACGACGACGTCGTGAGGACGCAAGGTGCCGGCAGCCGCAAGGCGCTTGACCTGCGCGATCACGAGGCCGCCATTGTTGCGTACGCTCAGCGCCTGGTCGAGCGGCCCGAGAATGCCGCCCTCGTGCTCATACGAGAGGTTGCCGCGCTCGTCCGCGGTGGTGGCGCGAATGATCGCGACTTGTGGAATGATGCTCGGGAAGAACAACCAGTCCTCGCCTGCGAAGTTCACGCGGCTGACGATCGGCTCAGCGGCGGCCTTGGCGTTCATCGCGCAGCCTTCACGCATCGGGTCGACGAAGGTGTCCATGCCGACCTTGGTCAGCACGCCCGGGCGCTTCGCAGCGGCCTCACGATGCATGTCGAACAGGATTCCCGACGGCACGTTGTAGGCGGGAATGGTATCCCCCGAGATCATCTCCCAGATCGCAGGGGGAGCGGCTGAGGAAGGACCGGATGGATAAGAGCCAGCCAGAACCTTCCTGAGGCATCCAGGCTTGGCGAGATGGTCGATGCCCTTGACGCCCCACATGTCGCCGGCAGCGATCGGATGCAGCGTCGTGAGGTTGCGCGGGTGGCCTTCGGAATCAAATCTTGCGCCGATGGCGGCTAGCACCGCATCCGGGCAGCCCAGCCCGGACGACGAAGAGACCGTGACGACGGCGCCGTCGGGGATCAGACGGGCCGCCTCCGAAGCGCTCAAGACCTTCGTTCGTGCCATATCCGCCTCAGTTCGTCGTCAGATCGATGGGCGTCTCGTGCCCCGTTCGCGCAGCCTCGCGCGTCGACAGCGCAACGCTCAGGGACTTGATCCCATCCTCGCCAGTAGCAGAGGGTGCCCCACGGCCCGCAACCGCATCGCCGAACAGGCGCACCGCTCGCAGATAGAGATTCTCGTGTGCGATCGAGAGCTGCTTCTCGCCATCCCTGGTTCGCAGCAGGACTTCACCTTTGGGCTGCTGGGTCATGCAGTCGGTCCCGATCAACGACCCCTCTTCGCCATGGACCTCGAAGCCCGTCACCGCGTATCGAGTCGTGAAGGCATCGTGGAACTGGGCAATAAGCCCGCTTTCGAAGCGGACCACCCCCATGACGCCGTCTTCGAGACCTGCCTGGCCCATACCGCCCCGCGACATCATCGCGGTCACGGCGACGGGATTCTCGTCGAGCACGAAGCGCATGGTGTCGGCGTCATGAACGGTGATATCGAGCACTACGCCGCCACCCGCCCCCGGCCTCTCAATCCGCCAGCCCTGCAAGTGCGGCGGAAGGTAGACCGCATGAAACACACGGGCGAACAGAGGCTTGCCGATATGGCCCGCCTTGATCGCCGCGTGGATTGCGCGATGGGTGGCTGCATTGCGCAAATGATGGTTCGTCCCCATCTGCACCCCTGCCGCCTTGCAGGCCGCGACCATTCGCCTTGCGTCCGCCAAGTTCAACGCGAGCGGCTTCTCGCACAGCACGTGCTTGCCGGCCGCGGCTGCGGCCAGCGTCTGCGAACAATGATGCTCGTTCGTTGTCGAGATGTAGACCGCATCGATACCGCTTCCGAGCAACGCGTCGAGATCCGTCGTTGCTGCCGCGATCCCGTTCTCGCTGGCAAATCGCTGCGACCGCTCCGGATCGCTGCTCATCACAGCCATCACCTCGCCGCCCGCCCCGCGGATGGCCTCGATCATCCATTCGCGCGCGATCGTACTTGCACCGATTAATCCCCAACGCAGGCCACTCAAGATGCGATCCTCCGTTTGAATGTCGCTCCACAACTCTCTCGAACGACCAACCGCGCTTCGCCCACGTAATTCTCGAGACGACGCTCGCCCTCGTTGATCTGCCTCAGCAGCATCTGCGCGGCGCGCTCTCCGAGACTGCCGGCATCGACCGACACGGTGGTCAGAGCGGGAGAGACATGACGGGCCTCTGCGGTATCGTCGAAACCGACGACGGCAACATCGCGCCCGACGGTCAGCCCGTGTCGCGCGATCGCCAACATCGCGCCGATGGCCACGACGTCGTTGAAGCAAACCACCGCCGTTGGTCGCCCCTCCGACGACAGCAGGCGCTTCATGGCATCGAAGCCGCCGTCCTTCGTTGGCATGCTCTCAATGATCCGCGCGGGCTCGACGGCAAGTCGCGCCTTCTCCATAGCGCCCGTAAACCCGGCAACACGATCCTGGAAGACGACCATCCGGCCGACGCCACCGACAAAAGCAATATCGCGATGGCCGAGCTCGATCAGATGCTCGGTCGCCCGCGTTGCACCGGCCAGATTATCCGAAACCACCAGCGAGGCGCGGGCCCCGATGATCCGCCGGATCGCAAGCACGATGGGCAGGCGTGCCTCGAGCCGCGAGATCTCCGCCACGTCGGTGTCGAGCGCCGGACTGAGGATCAGGCCGGCAGCGCCATGCTCCCGCATCGAGCGTACCACCTCGGCCTGACGGACGACGCTCTCGGCGGTATTGGCGATGAACGGAACAAAGCCCGAATTTTGCAAGGCGCGCTCGATGCCGATGGCAAGCTCGGCGAAAAACGGGTTCGATAGGTCGTTGATGACCATCCCAACGATGTCGGCCCTCGCGCGTCGCAAGCTGGCAGCACCGCGATTGTAGACATAGCCGAGAGCGTCCATCGCCCCCGCCACCCGCTGGCGCGTCTCCTCCCTGACGAGAGGACTTCTCTTGAGCACAAGCGATACCGTCGACTTCGACACGCCCGCCGACTTGGCAATGTCGAGGATCGTCACCGCACGAGTCTTGCGCCCCGCACGCGCCATGTCCTTCGCGAGCCTCCCCGTATTTGGAACGTTCCAATACTCCCATTCTCTTTAACACACAAGGGCTCAAATTAAGGCGAATATGGAACTTTTACCTCGAACGCCAGAACCTTCATATTATAGAACGTTCCAAATCAAACGACGTTCGTTCGCCTGGGCACGATCGCATGAAGGAAACCGATATGGACGATCAGCGACGACCTGGCGCTCTGGTGACAGGAGCGGGGCGCGGCATCGGCCGCGCCATCGCGCTCGCGCTATCGCGAGCCGGCTTCTCGATCATCGTGAATGATCTTCCCGGCTCGAAAGATCTCGACGAGACGGTGGCAGCCATCCGCGAAACAGGCGGGGATGCAGACGCCATCGCGATGGATATTTCGCAGCTCGAGCAGCACCATCAATTCGTGGACGAAGCCTGGAATGCCTTCGGCGGTATCGACTGCCTCGTCAACAATGCTGGTGTATCCGTTAGCGTCCGCGACGATCTCTTAAAGATGACGCCGGAGAGCTATGACCGCGTCATGAGGATCAACCTGCGCGGTCCCTTCTTCCTGACCCAGGAGGTCGCGCGGCGGATGATCGGCGCGAAATCGCACCACTTTCGCAGCATCATCACGATCTCGTCGATCAATGCCGAATTCGCCTCGATTGACCGCGGTGAGTACTGCATCTCCAAGACGGGTTTATCCATGATGGCTCGGCTTTTTGCTATCCGGCTTGCCGATCACGGCATCGGGTCCTACGAGCTTCGGCCAGGGATCATCCGAACGCAGATGACCGCTGTCGCCAAGGATAAGTACGACCGGCTCGTTGGCGAAGGTCTCACGCCTCTCAGGCGCTGGGGTGAGCCCGAGGATATCGGAAAGGCCGTCGCAACCCTGGCGACAGGCCAACTCGGCTATTCGACGGGAGATGTCATCCACGTCGATGGCGGTCTGGCGCTGCGGAAGCTCTGACGGCGGAAGCAAGGCAATCAGATATCGATGCGCCGTGCGAAGGCCCCCTCGCCTCGCCTACACAATTCCCGCCGAAGTCCCAGTGACAGCGGGACGCTCCTTCGCCTTTTGCGACCGATAGCCGGATGCGCGATAGGCCGAGATCGGCGCGATCGCACCGCCGGCGCGCAGGCGGGCAATGGCGAGCAGCGGCGAGACGTCGGTCGTGAAGGCGCGTTTCAATTCGAGATGGGCGCCGAGCGCGTCATTGGCCTCTTGCGCCGCTTCGAGCGCCGCGCGATCGACGATCAACGCCTGCGCATAGGCGCGCTGCAACTCGATCGCCGACTGCATGAGGCTCTCGATCGGGTCGGTCACGTTATGCGACTGGTCGATCATATAAGCGGGCGCGAAGCCTTCCGCCTTGCGGCGCTCCGCGTCGATCAACTCGTTGAAGACGAGAAACAGCCGGAACGGCTCGACCGAGCCGCTGTCGAGATCGTCGTCGCCGTATTTTGAATCATTGAAATGGAAGCCGGCGAGCTTCCCGAACCGAACCAGCCGGGCGACGATCTGCTCGATATTCACGTTCGGCGCATGATGGCCGAGATCGACGAGGCAATACGCCTTGGAGCCTAGCTCCTGCGCGACTGCGAAACTCGTGCCCCAATCCGAGATCACGGTCGAGTAGAATGCCGGCTCGTAAAGCTTGTGTTCGAGGAACACCCGCCAGTCGGCGGGCAGCGCCGTGACGATCTCGCGCATCGCGTCCATATAGCGGTCGAGCGTCTTGGTCAGATTCGATTGGCCGGCAAAGTTCGATCCGTCCGCGATCCAGACTGTCAACGCCTTCGAGCCGAGCTTGCGGCCGATCTCGATGCATTCGATATTATGCGCGACCGCCTGTGCCCGCACGCGTGCATCGGTATGTGACAGCGAACCAAACTTGTAAGACAGCTCTTGCTCCGGCTGGTCCTGGAACGTGTTGGAATTGACCACATCGAACGCAAGGCCGTGCGTCGCGGCCTGTTCGCGCAAGCCGGCATAATCGTCGACCTTGTCCCACGGAATGTGCGGCGAGATGGTCGGCGTCGCGCGCGCCAATCGCTGGATCACGGCGCAATCGTCGAGCTTCTCGAAGACATTGCGTGGCTCACCGGGCCCGGGAAAGCGGGCGAACCGCGTGCCACCCGTGCCGACACCCCAGGTCGGAATGGCGACGCCGAAGGCCATGACCTTGTCCACCAGAGCGTCGGCATTGATCCCGTGCCGCGCCAGCGCTCGCTTCAGGGCGTCGTAGTCTTCGGTGGTCGCGTCTTCGAGCCGCCTGTTATGGTCGGCGATGAAATCGGCGCTGATCGAGAATGGCGTGCTCATCGCGTGAAGGCCTGGGCATTGCCGGCGTCGACGTTAAGGATGTTGCCGGTCGATTTGGCCGAAAGGTCGGACGCGAAGAAGTAGACGCCCTCGGCGATATCCTCGGGAAAAACCGACAGCTTGAGCATCGAGCGCTGGCGGTAGAGTTCCTCGAGCTGGTCTTCCCCGACCTTGTTGGACGCCGCGCGCTGCTGGCGCCACTCGCCTTCCCAGATCTTCGAGCCGCGCAGCACCGCGTCCGGATTGACCGTGTTGACCCGGATGCCATGCGTAGCGCCCTCCAGCGCCAGGCAGCGCGCGAGATGGATCTCCGACGCCTTGGCCGCGCAATAGGCCGCAGCGCCCGCCGAAGCGGCGAGACCGTTTTTCGAGGCGACGAAGACGATGGCGCCGCCAATGTTCTGACGCTGCATCAACCGGAACGCCTCTCGCGAGACGAGGAAATAGCCCGTGGCGAGAATGTCCATGTTCTTCTGCCAGAGCCCGAGGCTCGTGTCCTCGACGGGCGAGGCCGAGGCGATCCCCGCATTCGAGACGACGATGTCGACGCCGCCAAAGGCGCGCGCGGCCTCTTCGAACGAAGCGACCACCGCCGTCTCATCGGTCACATCGAGCTTCACGCCGATGGCCGCGTCGCGACCATGGCGCTTCGTGATCGCCGCAACGCGCTCGCTGAGCGCCTTCTCGTCGATATCGGCAATGACGAGGCAAGCGCCTTCGCCGAGCAGCCGCTGCGCTGTCGCCCCGCCAATGCCGCCGGCGCCGCCGGTCACATAGGCGATCCGCCCGGCGAGCGATTTCGGCTTGGGCATGCGCTGCAGCTTGGCCTCTTCCAGCAGCCAGTATTCGATATTGAAGGCCTCCTGCTCGGCAAGGCCGACATAGGCGCTGACACCCGAGGCGCCGCGCATCACGTTGATGGCGTTGACGTAAAACTCGGCCGCAACGCGCGCGGTCGCCTTGTCCTTGGCAAACGTGAACATGCCGATTCCGGGTGCGAGATAAACGACCGCGTTGGGATCGCGCATGGCCGGCGAGTTCGGATGTTTGCAACGTTCGTAGTAGGCGGCGTAATCTCGCCGGTAGTCGGCGAGAACGTCGTCGAGGCCGGCGATCACCTCGTCGAGATTGTCGCGCGCAGGATCGTAGGGCAGCAACAGCGGCCGGATCTTGGTGCGAAGAAAGTGATCCGGACAGGAGGTGCCGAGCGGAGCCAGCTTCGTCAGCCCGCTTGAGTTGACGAACTCCAGCACCTCCGGGGCATCGGTGAAATGGCCGATCTTGCGCTCGTCCGCTGAGATCTTGCCGCGGATCAGCGGCATCAGCCTAGCCGCGATCGCGCGGCGCTTTTCCGGCAGGGCCGCTTGGACCTTGGCGCTGCCGAAAGCCGACTTCTGCTCATGCGCGGCAAGCCAATCGGCGGCCTGCTGAATCACGCGCAAGGTCATCTCGTAGCAGGCTTTCGACGTCTCGGCCCAGGTGAAGAGACCGTGCCCACCGAGAACGACGCCGATATAGTCGGGATGGCGCGCGGCCATCTCGCCGAGTTTCAGGCCGAGATCGAAGCCGGGCCGCTGCCACGGTAGGAACCCGAGCTTGCCACCAAAAACCTCACGTGTCAGACGCTCGGCGTCGACTGAGGCGGCGATGGCGATGACCGCATCGGCATGGACGTGATCGACATGCCGGTGCGGCACGAAGGCGTGCAAGGGCGTATCGATCGAAGTCGCACGCGGATTGAGATCGAAGGTGCAGTGATTGAACAAGGCGACCATCTCGTCCTCATGGGCGAGGCCGCGATAAAGGCCTTTCAGGCCCTCGAGCTTGTCGAGATACAGCGTCGAAAAGCCATCGCGCTTCATCGAGCCGAGGTCGCCGCCCGAACCCTTGACCCAGAGCACGCGTGCGTTCTCGCGCGTTAGCGGATCTTTCATCTCGATCTTGGCCGAGGTGTTGCCGCCGCCGAAATTTGTGATGCGCAGATCGGCCCCGAGCAGGTTCGAGCGGTACAGCAACTGACCTGCCTCATCGAGCTCCGCGGCGAGCGCATCGTCCCATAGACTTGGCAGGGGCGTGGCCGCGACGACCTCGCTCATTAGGCATTCTCCCTGTGCTTTATCTTCGGGCAGCTTATGTCAGGCATCCAATCACGGTCAATCATCCGCGCTCATCATCGCGACGCGGCATGATTGATGCAGCGCGATATTGAGCGAATCTGACGGTTTGGAGTTGACCACTGGTCGAGAGCGTGACCTATTTACGGGCAAAAGGGAGGGCGACGTGCACGAGCGGGAACGCTGGCAGGTCATCAAGGCACTCTTGCGCGAGCGGTCGCTGGTGCGCATCGCCGATGCCTGCCGCGCGACCGGAGTGTCCGAAGCCTCGATACGGCGCGATTTCGCGAGGCTCGCCGAGCAAGGTGTCGCGATAAGGGTGCACGGCGGACTCGAAGCCCTGCCCGAAACCGCCAACGCACCGGGCGACGTCCTTTCCCTTGCCACGCGCTCCTTCGACGTCAGCCAGACACTCAATATCGACGCCAAGCGCGCCATTGCGAAAGCGGCTGTCGCCCTCTGCGCCGACGGCGAGACGATCATCATCAATGGCGGCACGACCACGTATCAGATGGGCGAATATCTGCGCGAGCGACGCCTGAAGGTGTTGACCAATTCCTATCTGCTCGCCGAAGCGCTGATCCACACGTCGAAATGCCGCGTCGCCTTGCCGGGCGGCGAGGTCTATCGTGAGCAGGGCATGATCGTCTCTCCCTTTGAAGAGGATGCGATCCAGCATTATTCGGCGACGCGGATGTTCATGAGTGCGATATCGATTGGCCCGCTCGGCGTGATCGAAGGCGATCCCCTGCTCGCACGCGCCGAATCGAAGCTCCTGAAGCGTGCCGACAAGCTGATCGTGCTCGCCGATTCCTCGAAATTCGTCTCACGCGGCAGCCTCGTCGTCTGTCCGCTTTCGCGCATCGATACGCTGATCACCGATTCCGACGCGCCAAGCGATGCACTCGACATGCTGCGCGGACACGGTGTGCGCGTCGTTGTGGTCGATGCAAGCGCTCAAACCAATGCGGCGGCGTAACCATGACAGCGAGCGCGCACTATGCCCCCCCCACAACACCGCTTCTCTCGGTGCGCGCGATCGAGAAGTCCTTTCCTGGCGTGCGGGCGCTGTCCGGCGTCTCCTTCGATGCTGCCAGGGGCGAAGTCCACGCCTTGCTCGGCGAGAATGGCGCCGGCAAGTCGACGCTGATCAAGATCGTTTCCGGCGTGTTCCCGCCCGATCGCGGCGAGGTGCTCGTGGGCGGCAAGGCGGTCGATCTCGCGCGGCCGGACGATGCCCGTCGTGCCGGCATCGCCACGATCTATCAAGAGCTGCTGCTGTTTCCGGAGCTCACCGTTGCCGAAAATATCTTCATGGGGCATGCGCCGCGGGCGGGCCTGCGCCGGATCGACTGGCGAGCGATGCGGGAGAAGACGAATGCGCTGCTCGCTTCGCTCGAGATTCATGACCTGGAGGCCGAGCGAGTCGTCGGCACGCTCAGCGTCGGCAATCGCCAGCGCGTCGAAATCCTGCGCGCGCTGTCACAGGACGCGCGCATACTGATCATGGACGAGCCGACCGCAGCCCTGACCGAGTACGACGTCACGCGGCTGTTCGATATCGTGCGCAAGCTGAAGGCGCGCGGGGTCGCCGTGATCTATATCAGCCATCGGCTCGACGAGATTTTCGCGATCGCCGATCGCGTCACCGTGCTGCGCGATGGCGCACATGTCGCGACCAAGCGCGTCGCCGACACGGACGCGGCCGAGCTCGTGCAATTGATGGTCGGCCGCAGGATCGAAAGCCTGTTCCCGAAGATCACGGTTCCGATCGGCAAGCCGGTGCTGGAGGTGAAGGACCTCGAACGACGGCCGCTGACACGGAGCATTTCGCTCACGGTGCGCGCCGGTGAGATCGTCGGCCTTGCCGGCCTCGTTGGCTCGGGTCGCAGCGAGCTGGCGCAAACCATTTTCGGCGTCACGCCGGCCGATGGCGGCGAAATCCGGATCGCCGGACAGAAGGTCGACATTCGCTCGCCGGCGCAGGCGCGGTCCTTGGGACTCGCCTATGTTCCCGAGGATCGCGGTACGCAAGGCCTGGTGCGGCCGATGACGGTGCGCGAGAACTTCAGCCTCGCCGCGCTTGGCAAGGTCGCATTCGGCGGCTTCATCGATCGCGGCGCCGAGCGCAAGCTTGCCGGCGACGGCGTCAAGCGCTTTGCGGTCAAGGCGAGCTCGCTCGAGCAGACGGCGGGCAAGCTCTCCGGCGGCAATCAACAGAAGATCGTGCTCGGCAAGTGGCTCGCCAACGGGCCGAAGCTATTGATCCTCGACGAGCCGACGCGCGGCATCGATGTAGGCGCGAAGGCGGAGATCCATCGGCTGATGGGCGAGCTTGCGGCCCAGGGGCTCGCCATCCTGATGATTTCGAGCGAGCTGCCAGAGGTGCTCGGCATGAGCGACCGCATCCTCGTGATGCGCGAAGGCCGTATTGTTGCCGAGTTCTCGCACGAAGAAGCAACCCAGGAGTCGATCGGCGCAGCAATGATGGGCAGTCATGAAAACGCGGAGAAAGCCGCATGACGGCCGTGACCTTAGCCGGCGCCGAGGCTGATCCGCGGCGGCGGCTGAAAGTGCTTGCCTCGCAGGAGGCTTTGCTCGCGATCGCCGTGATCGGCCTCGCCGTCGCCGTCGGCCTTTACAATCCGCGCTTTCTGGCGGCGCGCAATCTTTCCGACGTGCTGCTCGGCAACGCCTATATCGCCGTCGCCGCGGTCGGCATGTCGATGGTGATCGTTTCCGGCAACATCGATATTTCCGTCGGCGCGCTGATCGGCGTCCTGGCGACGATCAGCGGCACTCTGGCCGTGAACGGCGCGCCGATCGTGATTGCCTGGCTGGCAGCGCTCGTTGCCGGCGTCCTCGTGATGGCCTTGCAGGGCGTCATCATCGCCTATCTGCGCATTCCGGCGATCGTGGTTACGCTCGGCATGCTGTCGATCCTCAAAGGCGGCCTGATCAGCGTCACGGGCGGCAAATGGATCACCGACCTGCCCGACAGTTTCCATCTCGCCGATATCGAACTCTCCGGCGTGCTGCCGTTTCCGGTTTTTCTCATGATCCTGGTAACGGTCCTGGCAGCCTTGTGGATGCGCTATTCGGCCTCGGGCCGCGCCATCTACGCGGTCGGCGGCAACGCCGAAGCGGCGCGCCTCTGCGGCATTTCGCAGCCGCGCACGATCGTGATGGTCTTCGCGCTGCATGGATTGTTCGCCGGAGCGGCCGCCCTGCTCTATGCGACGCAGTTGCGCGTCATCCAGTCGACCGTGCCGCCCAATCTCGAGCTGACGATCATCACCGCGTCGGTCGTCGGAGGCGTCAGCATCCTCGGGGGCGTTGGCACGGTGGCCGGCTCGACGCTTGCCGCCGTACTGATCGCCGAGATCGCGAGCGCGCTGGTCTTCATCGACGTCTCGCCCTACTGGATCCGCGCGGTCCAGGGCGTGCTCATCCTCGTGACCGTAATCGCCGACATTCTGCGGCGCCGGCGCATGGCGGGAGCATGAGCGCCATGAGCGAAATCCCTCTCCCCCACTCCGCCAAGCGCGTCGTGCCCTGGTGGCTGCTGCGCCACGAGACGATGCTCGCAGTGATCCTGCTCATTGCGTTGATCGTGCTCGGCGGCTTGAACAATCGCTTCCTTACACTCGACAATCTGCTCAATCAAGGCAGGCTGACGACCGAGGTCGGGCTGATCGCGCTGCCGATGACCTTCATCATCATCACCGGCGGCATCGATCTCTCTGTCGGCTCGATCGTCGGGCTCTGCGCGATCTTGCTCGGCTATTCCTGGAAGAATTTCGGCTTTCCCTTGCCGCTGGCGATCTGCTTCTCGTTGCTCGTCGGTGCCGCGGCGGGCTTTCTCAACGGGATCGTCATCACCAGAGTGAAAGTGCCGCCGCTGATCATGACGATCGCGACGCTTGCTCTCTACCGCGGGCTCGCCGAGGGGATCAGCCAGGCGCGTTCTGTGCGCGGCTACCCGGAATGGTTCTACTTCATCGGACAGGAAAACCTCTTCGGCGTGCCGGCGCAGCTCTGGCTCCTGCTGATCGCGATCGTGGTCTCCGCAATCGTTCTGGACCGCACCACTTTCGGCCGGACGCTCTATGCGATCGGCAACAACGAGACCGCCGCGCGCTTTTCCGGCTTGCCGGTCGATCGCGCCAAGCTGATCATCTACACGCTATCTGGCTTCATGGCCGGCCTTTCGGCTTGTGTTCTCGTCTCGCGCGTGACCACGACCCGCTCTGACATGGGGATCGGCTATGAGCTCGACGTGATCGCGGCGGTGGTGCTCGGCGGCACCAGCATATTCGGAGGCGTCGGCACGATCTGGGGCACGGTGGTCGGCTTGGCCATGATCCAGCTCTTGAAAAATGGGCTGGCCCTGACCGGCGTCAAAGGCGACGCGACGATCGTCGTCATCGGCACGGTGCTCATCCTTTCAACTCTTGTGGCGAGTTCGCTCCAGCGGCGACGTGAGGGAATTTGATGGAGTGACTGGCCGCGGGACAAGCGGCTTCAACATGGGAGGAAAACAAAATGAAACTCGGATTAGCTGCTGCATTCCTCAGCGCGACGCTGCTGGCCGGAACGGCCTCGGCGGCGGACAAGAGATGGGACGGCGCGGACGACCTGCCGGTCAATCCGCTTGCCTGCTCGGCTGGCGAGGCCAACGCCGCACCCGCGGCCAAGCCTTATGACGGCGGCCGGCCAACCAATGCGGCCGACAAGGCCGGCAAGCCGATCACGCTGGTCGACGTGCCGAAGCTGATCGGCATCGGATATTTCAACGCGACGTCGAAAGGCATGCAGGACGCTGCCAAGGCACTCGGTAATGTCACGGTGAAGACCGACGGCCCGACCGAAGCCAAGATCGACGAGCAGATCAAGTTCATCGACAATTACATCACCAGCGGCGTCGACGGCATTCTCTTCGCCGCCAACGATCCGGTGGCGATCGCGCCGGTCCTGAAGAAGGCCCTGTCGAAGGGCATCCATGTCGTCGGCTATGACGCCAATTCGACGCCGGATGCGCGCGAATGGTTCGTCAACCAGGCCGAGTTCAACGGCATCGCCAAGGCGATGATCGACTCGATGGCCAAGGAGGCCGGCGAGGACAAGAGCTTTGCGATCGTCACCTCGACCTTCACGACGCCGAACCAGGCACGCTGGATCGCCGAGATGTGGGCCTATGCGCAGAAGTGCCATCCCAAGCTGAAATGGCTGGAAACGGTCGAGGCACAGGAGGACAACAACCTGTCCTTCAACCAGGCAACGACGTTGATCAACAAGCATGGCGACAAGCTTGCTGGCCTGTTCGGCATGACCTCGGTCGCGACTCCCGCTTCGGCGGAAGCCGTGACCAAGGCCAGGCTCTGCGGCAAGGTGGCGGTGGTCGGCCTTGCCACACCCAATGCGATGAAGCCGTATGTCAACGCGGACTGCGTCAAGTCGGTCGTGCTATGGAATCCAGTCGATCTCGGCTATGCCGCGACCTACGTGATGCGCGCCGTCGTGGACGGCAGCCTGAAGCCCGGCGCAACCTCGGTGGAAGCGGGCAAGCTCGGCAAGCTGACCGTGGTCAATGGCAGCGAAATCCTGCTTGGCTCGCCCTTCATCTTCACGAAGCAGAACATCAAGGACTTCGATTTCTGATCTGGACTCGTCGCCCGGCCGCGGGGCGCGGCCGGGCGACGCACTTTTGGTCTCCACTGTCATGGCCGGGACAAGCCGGCCGTGACACGGTGTTGATGTTGCTGTCGAGCCGTTCCACTTGCCTTGAGCCAAACGATGAGCCAGACCGTCGCAGTCCTCGACATCGGCAAGACCAATGCAAAGCTTGCCTTGTTCGACGGCGGCCGGCTTCTCTGGGAAAAGTCGGCGCCCAATCGCGTTCTGCCGGGCCCACCCTATCCGCACGAAGATGTTGAGAGCGCTTGGAACTTCTTCCTCGATGCACTCCGTGAGGCCGCGCGCACGCGTCAGATCAGTGCGATCGTTCCGACCGCGCATGGCGCAGCCGGTGCCTTGATCGGCGAGATCGAGCTCGCCGCTCCGGTCATGGACTATGAATTCACGGGCGTAGAAGCGATCGAGCCCGACTATGCCAGGCTGCGGCCGCCCTTTTCGGAGAGCCTGTCGCCGAAAGTGCCGGCCGGCCTCAATCTCGGCCGGCAGCTCGCCTATCAGAAGTGGCGCTATCCGGACCTCTTCGCCAAAGCGAAGTACTTCGTTGGCTATCCGCAATACTGGACCTGGCGCCTGAGCGGCGTCGCGGTCTCGGAAGTCACCACGCTCGGCGCCCATACGGATCTCTGGGCGCCGCGGCGGGGACAGGTCTCGAGCCTCGCCAAAGCTCTCGGCGTCGACCAGTTGCTGCCGCCGCTGCGCCGCGCCTTCGATCCGCTCGGTCCGATCAGGCCAGAAATCGCTGCCGTAACCGGGCTCGCGCCTGAAACGCAGGTCTTTTGCGGTATCCACGATTCCAACGCTTCACTCCTGCCCTACCTCGTCTCGCGCCAGGCGCCGTTCACCGTGTTGTCAACCGGCACCTGGGTGATCCTGATGTGTGTGGGCCTTTCGCTCGACCAGCTCGATCCTCGCGACGATACGCTCGCCAACGTCGACGCGCTGGGCCGACCCATCGCCTGCGGACGCTTCATGGGCGGACGCGAATACGCCGCCATCGCGGGCGGCAGCGGTAATCCCGATCTTGACGCGATCGAGCGCGTCATCGCCTCGGGCGCGATGGCCCTACCCTGCTTCTCCAGCCATGGCGGACCTTATGCGACGACCAAAGGCGTGATCCGCGGCGAAGTCGCAGCGCGCGACCGAACCGCACTCGCGACGCTCTATTGCGCTCTGGTCAGCGATCTGATGCTGACGCGCATGGGAGCAACGAGCGGCGATCTCATCGTGGAGGGAACCTTCGCCGGCAATCTTGCATTCTGTCAGACGCTCGGCGCGTTACGACCGACGCAGCGCGTGTTTGCTGCGGACGACGCCGCAGGCACCGCGCGCGGCGCCGCAATGCTTGCGCATTGGCCACCCTCCTATCCCATCGTGGCCCCGACGCCCGTCCCCGCAGCCCCGGTCGCCGGCCTTGACGCATATCGTGACGTTTGGACGGCACAGATCGGCCTGATCGGTCGCTAAGCCGATCGCCGCATTGGACCAATCAGCAGTCGGTCTGGTCGCCTAAGACATAGGCGGTACGCCGATCTACCTGATCTTGCGCGCAAAGAAGTTCTGGAATGCCGCGAGCGCCTCGGGCGAGCGCATGCGCTCCGCGAAGAAGTGGTTCTCCTGTCCGATCCGTCGCTCGATCTCGTCGGTCGGAGGCTTCAGGAGCTTGCGTGCGATCGCGACGGCGTCGGCCGGGAGCGCACAGATTTCGCGCGCCACCTTCTGGGCCTCGACCACGGCGTGCCCGGGCGCCACGACCTGGTTGACGAGGCCTGCCTCCCTCGCATCCTCCGCACTCATCTCGCGGCCCATGACCAGCATCGCAAAGGCGCGCTGGTGCCCGACCATGTGCGGCATGAGCAGGCTGGTGGCGCCATCCGGCACGAGGCCGTACTGGATATAGGGCGAGGAGAACGTCGTCGTCGTGCTCGCGATCACGTAGTCGCAGTGCACCACCATCGTCATACCGATGCCGATCGCGATGCCGTCGACCGCGGCGATGATCGGCTTTTTGTTGTTGACCAGCGCTTCCAGGAAAATCACGGAATTGCGCGGCCGCGCGCCATCGTCAGCCTCGGTTGCAGCCTTGAGAAAGTCGCCGATGTCGTTGCCGGCGGTGAAGACACCCGAACGCCCCGTCACGATCAGACAGCGGATGGCCGGGTTGGATTGCGCCGCGTTGATGGCGTCGCTCATCGCCAGGTACATGTCCTGGGTAAGCGTGTTCTTCTTCTCGGGACGTCGCATCGTGATCATGCGGGTGGCGCCGTCGTCGGTAACGATGATGTGCTCGGTCATGGCATCCCTCGCAAATCCACGCTGACAATCGCCGGAGCGCGTCCTAGTTCGACTTCTTGGGCGGCTTGGCCGGATCGACGGCGCGCGCCCCTTCTCACGGATCGTACTTCTCGGCCGGCACGGGAATCCTGTCGAGACCCGCATTATACGCCATCTCGTCGACCTTCGGGTGGTTTTCGAGCGGCGGCCCCGAATTCCCGCGGCTGCGACCAAGCCCAGGGCCTTGGCCGCGGACTCCGACATCGCCACCGCGGCCGAGACCAGAATGCGCCCCCGTCATTAAAGCGCGGCAAGGGCGACGGTAACGAGCAATGCATCGCGATTGGTACTGCTGTCAGCGCGGAATAACACGTCCTGGATTCATGATGTTCTTGGGATCAAACAGCGCTTTGATGCCCTTCATCATGTCCAGCTCGACGGTCGACTTGTATGATCGCATCTCGGCCACATGGAGCGCTCCGATACCATGCTCGGCGCTGAACGTACCATTCATGCCAACGGCAATGTCATAGATCGCCTTGAATACATCCTTCCTCGTCTGGGCCTGATCTGGAATCCTGTCCCACCGAGACTTCTCGAAGATCACGTTGTAGTGAAGGTTACCGTCGCCGACGTGGCCCACGACCGCGATCTCCGCCTCCGGGAAGGAGCCTTCGACCTTGCGTTGAGCGACCTGCAAAAACTCGGGGATGCGCGCGATCGGAACAGCGATGTCGTGCGACATTCCCATGCCATACTTCTTGTGAGATTCGGTGACGCTGTGTCTCAAGCGCCAGAATGTCGCTCTCTGGCTCTCATTGACCGAGACGACGACGTCGGCGATGCGGCTGTCCTCCATGGCTTCGGCAAGAGCTGATTCAAGGCTGTCGTTCACGCTGACATCTTGGTCAGTCGCGATGTCCACCAGAAGGAACCAGCCATTGCGCTCATCGAACGGGAAAGTGATATCAGGGAAGATCCGCTTGACGATGCGCAGCTCGCTTCCGGAAATCAACTCCATCGCAATGATCGAGGTATCAAACGTCCGGCGCAGCGGTTCGGTAATCGCGGTCAGGTGAGCGATATCGTCGAAGGCGATCAGCGCTGAGGTCAGACTCGACAGGCTAGGGAAAAGCTTCAGCGATACGGCCGTAACGATGCCGAGCGATCCTTCGGCTCCGATAAAGAGGTGCTTCAGATCGTAGCCGGTGTTGTTCTTGCGAAGCGTGCGCAAACCATTCCAGATACGACCGTCCGGCAGGACCACTTCCATTCCTAGAACGAGGTCGCGCGTGTTGCCATAGCGCAAGACACTCGTTCCCCCGGCATTCGTGGAGACGTTGCCGCCAATCTGGCAGCTTCCCTCCGCCCCGAGGCTGAGCGGGAAGAAACGGCCAACACTGGCTGCCGCCTGCTGAATATCGGCCAGCACACATCCCGCCTCGGCCGTAATCGATCCGTCCAGCGGATCGGCGGAGATAATCCGGTTCATGCGACTTAGCGACAAGACGATGGAACGGCCGGTGCCGTCCGGAACCGCGCCGAGGCAGGTGCTGGTGTTTCCACCTTGTGGAAAGACCGCGACCCCACTCGCTTGGCAGATGAAGAGAACGGCGGATACTTCTTCCGTGTTGCCCGGCAGCACGACACACAAGGTGCTTCCACGCGCACGGCCCCAAAAATCCTCCAGATACTTCTCTGCGTCGACACCCTTCTTCACGTATTTGCTACCGAGCCGGGCCTCGATGGCAGCGACCACGTCGCTATTGATATCCATGATTCATAAGTCCGATTGAAGCCGACTGGGAGATTAAGAAAATGGAAAAGCGACCTGCGCTGATAGAAGCCGGGTCGCACTTGACCGTCGGCTTGCCTTCCTCAGTTCGCTACCGGAACGGTATAAGCCAAGGGAAGCCGACCGCCATCGGCGTAGATGGTTTGACCGGTGATGTAGCTGGCGCTCGGCGAAGCCAAAAAGAGCGCGATCTCGGCGATCTCGGCCGGCTGCCCCAAGCGCCCGATCGGTGTCCGCGCCATGATCTTGCGATGCGCTTCCTCGTCGTTTCCGATGATGTTCGCGAGTTGCTCGGTATCGATGCTTCCAGGGCCGATTGCATTCACGCGGATTCCATAACGTGCCAGGCCGAGCGCCATGACCCGAGTCAATTGGTTCAGTCCCCCCTTCGACACAACGTAAGGCACGATATGCGGGCTAGCCACGATAGCGTTGATCGAGCTCATATTGATGATCACGCCGCCACCGTTGTTAGCCATGTGTCGCGCGGCCGCCTGACCGAGAAGGAACGGTCCCTTCAAATTCACGCGCAGAACCCGATCGAACTGCTCTTCGTCGAGATCGAGAAATTCCGCCGAATGGCTGATGCCGGCATTGCACACGGCGATGTCGACGGTTCCGAACCGCTCGATCGTGCGGCTCACAAGGCCTTCGACCGATCGCTTGTCGCCGACGTCGCATTCGACGAAAATGCAGCTGTCTTCGCCGTACGGCGCCGCTACGGATGTCCCCTTCGTGACTTGAGTATCCGCTACGACGACCTTGGCGCCGGCAGCCACGTAGCGTTCGACGATCGCTCTTCCGATGCCCTGGGCACCGCCCGTGACGATGGCGACCTTGCCTTCAATACGCATTCGAAGGTGCATCCCACCTAAGTGCGCGCGGCGAAGCATCACCGCGGCGCTTCTATTTTCAGTATCCCATGTGTATTCTGAACGGTACGAGATGTCAAAGAAACTTCACCGATGGCTTGCGATGCCTCAGCGGCGGAAAGATGCCAACGCGGGCCTGCAAAAGCGCGGACGGCCCATCTGCCGATCTTCTTCGCGCTCGCGACGAATGCTATAGGCTTCAAAAGAAGCAGCCTTTGCGCGACGGAGACGAGGAATGCCGAAGAAAACGCCTCAGAGGGATGGTTTGAAGGCGCTGAACATTCTGCGAGAGCGCATCCTCCGGCTTGAGATCAGTCCCGGCTCTGTGATCGATGAGAATGCATTGGCCTCGATGCTGTCCGTTTCCCGCACGCCCGTGCGAGAGGCGATCATTCAGCTGATCTCGGAGGGGCTCGCCATCCGAGATGGCCGTTTTGCGCGGGTCGCCCCGCTGAATTTCGATGATATCCCGCGACTTTACGAGGCTCTTCTCGTGTCGAGCCGCATGATCATAAGACTCGCCGCGGAGCATCGCACGCCGGACGACCTGAACGACATCAAAGCGATGCACGAGGCGTTCGAAAAGCATAAGTACAGCGGCGACGCCATGCATCGTCAGGATGCGAACGTCAATTTCCACCTGGCAATTGCGCACGCAGCGCACAATCCGTACTTTTTTGATTTCTACCGCAAGACCTTGACGGCCTCCTCGCGCCTGTCTCTTGCCTGCTTTGCCGGAGCGGCAAAAAATGGCGCGAATACGGGAGCAGTCTCCGAGAAATCAGATGCGGAGCTTTTCGCCCATGTGACCGAGACATCGCGCCAGCATGGGCTCATGGTGAAAGCTATTCAGAAGCGCAACATCGAGGAAGCCGACAACCTCGCGGTCAAGCACCACGAACTTGCCTGCAACCGCATCAAGCATCTCATGTTCTCGTTGCCGACTTCGACAGCCAATCTGGTGCTTCACCCGAAAGCGGCTGCAGCCTAGAGCCGGCGCGACTGGGGCGGCTATTTCATGGACGCTTCGAGTGCCAGCATCTCGGGAAGCAACCTAGCCAATTGAGCTTCGGTCGCTTCGCTCGCCTTGCGAAGGGGCAGCAATGGCTCGCCGCACGGCCGGTCCACCAATCGCAGGGCCGCCTTGAGCGGTCCAGGATTGTGTTCCGAGAATAGAAGCTTGAGGAACGCGCGAATCTTCGAATGCAATTTCAGCGCGTCGCCAAGCTTGCCTGTCTTCGCGAAGGCGTCGATCCTGTTCCACACGTTCGGGAGAATGCAGGATGACGCAATCAGACCGCCGCGGGCACCGGCAGCGACGTGCAAGGGGTAGACATCTTCGTCACCCGACAGGATCGAGATCTTTTCGCCGGCGGCCTCCAGAACGCGCATCTGCAGGCCGGTATCCGCATTGCAAGCCTTCATCGCCACAATGCGCGTCGTCTGCGCCAGCTCGTTTACGGTCTCAGCGGTGAGCGAAACACCGGTGCGATAGGGAAACTCATAGAGAACCAGGTCCGCGTCGAGGTTGTCGGAGAGAGCCTTGAAGTAGTCGATGATTCCCTCTTGCGTCGGACGGACGTAGAAGGGCGTCGTAACCAGAAGCCCGTGCGCGCCAGCGTCGAGCAGGCGCTTGCCGCTCTCCAGAGCCTCGCCTAATCCCGGTGCGATCAAGCCTGCAATCGTCGGGACCGCACCGTCGACGGCCTCGATAGTTGCGCGCACCATATCGAGCTTCTGGCGGTCACTCAGGGAAACGTACTCGCCCGTTCCGCCGATAGGTGCGATCGCGGATGATCCATGATCAATCAAGTATCGCGCAAGGTCCCGGACCGACTCGGCGTCGATGCACCCGTTCTTGATCGGCGTCGGCGTAGCGGTCACGATTCCGGATAGGCCCTTGATGTTCATTTCAGTTCTCCGAACCATACTAAAACTGCGTGTAGACGCGCACGCGATTGGCAGCTCCATGCCCCAGCCGGTCTCAATCCTCGCTACGCAGCACGACCAGATCTTCAGGATCCCAACGCAATCCAATGCTCTCGCCGACCTTGTACCGATTTTGCGCCGGGAGCGAGGTTGATTTCACCTTGAGCAAGGTCCCATCGGGCAGCTCGACGGCCAACGTCGTCATGCTGCCGATAAAGGAGACGCCAACTACTGTACCCCGTGCTGTTGCGGTCGCGGGCGTCACCTCGCCCTGCCCGTCTCGAGCGACGTGAATGCGTTCCGGTCGAAGCATGATCTCGTATCGTTGTCCGCGAACCAGACCGCGATGATCCGGGACCTTGAGCGAATAGCCGGTCGCGATGCGCAGGTCGCCGGCGTCGTCGACACTTCCCGCCAAGAGGTTCGATTCTCCGATGAATTGCGCGGCAAACCGACTGATCGGCTGAAAGTACAATTCATCCGGCGTACCAAGCTGGACGATGCCACCATTGTTCATGAGGCAGATCCTGTCCGACATGTTCAGAGCTTCTTCCTGATCATGTGTGACGTATATGAAGGTCGTTCCGATCTCGCGATGCAGGATCTTGATCTCGTCTTGCATCTGCTCGCGAAGATTCTTATCCAGGGCGCCTAGCGGCTCGTCCATCATGATGATCGCCGGCGAGTAGACGATACAGCGCGCAATTCCGACGCGCTGTTGCTGGCCGCCGGACAGTTGCTTGGGTTTGCGATTCTCGAAGCCCGTCAGCCCCACGCGCGCCAGCGCATCAGTCACCTTGGTCCGGATATCGTCTTTCGAATATCCCCGTACTCGGAGCGGATAGGCGATGTTGTCGAACGCGGTCATGTGCGGCATCAACGCGTAGTTCTGAAAGACCATTCCGATCCCCCGCTGACGGGGCGGCGCATTGGTTATGTCTTTCCCATTCAGCAATATCCGGCCCGAACTCGCGGGGTATCCTCCCGAAATCAGATTCAGAAGGGTGCTCTTGCCCGAACCGGATGGACCAAGCAGAGTCAGAAACTCGCCTTTCCGCACCGACAGCGAAGTCGAGCGCAGCGCAAAAACAGACCCGAAGCTCTTCGAAACGTCTTTCAGCTCAATCGAAGTCAGCTCAATTTCACGCATTCCATTCTTCCCCGTCGATATCGGGCGAATTCTTCCGGGAACACGACGCCGCCAACTGGCCGACGGCCGTCCTAGCTCGATTGCTCTCCACCCTTTTGAAGTGCTACGTTGATCAGGCAAACAACCAACGAGACAGCCGTCAGGATCGTTGAAACCGCTGCGATGACCGGCGATATCTCCCATTGAATCGCACTGAACATCTTGACCGACAGCGTCGTCGTGTTCGGACCGGCGAGGAACCAGGAAATCACGACCTCGTCGAACGAGATGAGGAACGCGAACAACGCACCCGCAGCGATCGACGGGTAGAGTTGAGGCAGAACCACGGTCATGAGCATTCGGAGTCGGCCCGCGCCCATCAACATGGCTCCGAATTCGAGATTCGGATCCAGCTTCTGAACGCCCGCACTGATGATCACCAGCGCATATGGAATGACGAACATCGTATGCGCGACGATGAGTCCCAAAGTTGTTCCACCCAGCCTCAACGTCGAAAAATAGAGATAGATTCCCAAAGCGAAGACCACGGATGGGATCACCAGCGGGCTCATGATGAGAGCCAGAAGAAACTTCTTGCCTAGGAAATTGAACCTCACCAATCCATAGGCCGCGGGCACAGCGATGAACGTCGCGATGACAGTAGTGCTGAGCGCCACACGCAAGCTGAGCAACAGCGGCTGCGTCCAAGCCTCTGTCGAGAAGAAGATCCTGTAGAGATCAAGCGAGTAGCTAGCTGGCGGAAACTTCAGCTCGTATTTCGACCCGAATGAAACTGGCGTCACGATGAGGCTCGGCGCCAGCAAAAACAGATAAACGCCGAAAGCAAGGCCGGTGCCGAGGATCTGGAGACAGCGTTTGCGCCAATCTTTTATGATGTGAGATTTTCCGGACGTCACGACGCAATCCGCCCTTTGGTGCGCCGGATCAGCGTCGCCGGAATTGCGAAGATACCTACGAGCGCGAACAGCGTGACGCCCACCGCCGATGCAATGTTCCAGTCGAGGACCTCTCTGGTGTAGAAGTCTACGAGGTTTGCCAGCATCAGATCCTGCCGACCGCCGAGCAGCGCCGGGACAATGAAGAAGCCGAGCGCCATGACCGCGACGCTCAGGACGCCTGCGAGTACGCCAGGCGCGCTCAAGGGCAATGTAATCGTGAGGAAGATTCGAATTGGCTTGGCGCCCATCACCTCGGCCGCACGATAGAGGGCAGGATCGATGGCGAGCAGACTCGCCAGAACGGGAAACACGATGAGGGGCGTCAGATAGTTCGTCATGCCGACCATCACGCCGAATCGGTTGAATATCAGGGGCAGCGCGACCTGCGCGCCGGTCAGCCAGGACAGGAAGGAATTGATGATCCCTTCCCTGCCCAGGATGATGGTGAAGGCGTAGCTCTTGACCAGAATGCTGGTCCAGAACGGCAAGAGCACCAGCACCATCAACGCCGCTCGTCGTCGGGCCGTTTGTCGGGCAAGATGAAGAGCAACGATATAGCCGAGCACCAGGCTGATGATACTAGCCCAGAAGGCCACCACCACGGTCGTGGTCATTGCTCTATGAAAAAGACTGCTTTTCAGGATAGTCCTGAACGGCTCGACGGATGTTCCTTCCATCGTGCTGAAGTAGAGAATGAAGGCGATCGGAACCAACGCAACCAGAAGCGACAGAATTGCCGCTGGAGCAACAAACGGTCCGGCACCCCTGGTTGCGCTTGTGACCACAACGATTCCTCTACTGCCGCCGGATGCCCATCAGCTGAGCAACCACTCCTTGAAGCGACGCTCGAGCGGCTCCAAGTTTCCCGCCCACCACTCATCGTTGATGAACGCGTTGTTCTTGGACTCCATGTTCGGAAGCCACTTCAACGAGTCCTTCGACAGAAGCGGGTAGGCCTTGCGGCTGATCGGCGCTCCACCCTTCGCTTCCATGCACGAGGCCTGATACTCCGGCTTCATCGCGAAAGACAGGAACTTGAGGGCATTCTCCCGGTTGGGAGCATTTTTCAAAACCGCGAGATATTCGACGCCATTGAGCGTCTGGTCGAATGAGAAACCGAGATTCGTCGATTGATCACGGTTGCTTGCCTGGATTCGATTGGCGTAGGTGTAGCTGAAGTCGGTTTCGCCCGTCTGCAGCAAGGTGACCGTCTGCGGCGTCGCCTCAACCCATTTCGCCACGCTCGGCCTAATCTTCTCAAGCACGCGGAAGGCGCGCTCGACATCGAGCGGATAGAGGTCCGCTGGCGCGACGCCATCGCCTAAGAGAGCGAGCTCGAGAGTTTCCATCGCGCGCGAACGCAGGGTTCGGCGCCCAGGGAAAGCACCGACGTTGAAGTAATTTGCAAAGGTCTTCGGATGCTTTCCTTCCGGGTACCGCGCCGGATCATACGCGATGCCGCCAGCGAAGGTATAGAACGGAACCAGATACTTCTGCTTCGGAAGCAACAGGTCGTTATCGTCGAAAAGACCTGACGGCAGTTCTTCCCAATAGCCATGGAAGGCGCCACTGGCACCCATCGAACCGGGTGCATCGAACACGTCCCACTGAACATTATTGGTCGTGATCTGCGCCTTGACCTTGGCCATATCGGGCGTATCGAGGACCGTGACGCGGATGCCGGTTTCCTTGGTAAAGGGCTTGACGAGGCCATCCTCGATGCCTTGGCGATAGTTGCCACCCCACGTCACCAGAACAAGCTCAGAGCTCGCCGCCCGGCTGGTGTTGATGTTCGGAGCAGCCAAGAGTGCGGCAGCAGCGCCAGTCGTGACTTTGAGGAAACTTCGGCGATCCGTTACAGAACGATTCCTAGAGCGTATCATTGTATTCCCCTCCCATTGGTTGCACTCGCTACAGAAGCGGAGGCGTGCACCTCATTTCTTGCTCCGGTCAGGTCCAACCAGGATTCGCTTGCGGGGCTCTGATCGAGGAAGAACGCAATTGTTTCCACGGCCCCTCTTTGATGATCTCGCCAGCTTCCACATACACGACGACATCCATTTCATGGGTCGCGATCAGTCTCGTCATGCCCGCGGGTGACACTCAGCACCAGCGCCCAGATCGCCGTAACGAGCAGGTCGTCGGTCGTCGCCACGGACACGCCTCCAGGACCCGAAAATCCCCGCTTGCTGGTTTCAGAATACGATACGTATACCGAAATGCGAGTCAACGCTCTTTTTCAAGCATGATGTCTATTCACCTCGACATTCCATCCGATTCAACGGACCGGCTGCGCGGCGTGGCGACAAACCTCCTGATCGTTCGTTGTTGCTGGCATATCGAAGGCTCGAGCCATGGGACGAGACTGGGCAGGCAAAAGGCGCGCTTGGTCAGTCGCACTCAGCCACTTCGTTCTGCCCCATATGATCCGGGCGACGCAGGAAAGACGACTGTCTTATCGTCGTTGACCAGCACCCGACGATGTATGTGTGCATGGACCGCGCGAGCGAGAACCTGGCTCTCCACATCTCTTCCGAGGCTCACGTAGTCTTCCGGGCTCTGCGCATGTGTCACGCGAATAGTGTCTTGCTCGATGATCGGGCCCTCGTCGAGGTCAGCCGTTACGTAATGCGACGTCGCCCCGATCAGCTTCACGCCGCGCTCGAACGCCTGCCGATAGGGATTGGCACCTTTAAACGAGGGCAGGAACGAATGGTGGATGTTGATGATCCGCCCGGACATCTTCCTGCACATTTCGTCGGAGAGAATTTGCATGTAGCGCGCCAGGACGATGAGCTCGGCCCCGGTCTCCTCGACAATGCGCATCTGCTGAGCTTCGGCGTCGGGCTTGTTTTCCTTTGTGACGCGGATGTAGTGGAAGGGAACGTCGTGATTCACGACGAGCTTCTGGTAGTCGAGGTGATTTGAAATCACCGCAACGATATCGATCGGGAGCGCACCGATCCGCCATCGGTACAGCAGATCGTTCAGGCAGTGGCCAAAGCACGACACCATGATCACGACTTTCATTCGCCTGGATGCGTCGTGTATCGCCCACTGCATGTCGAACTGCTCCGCGACGCTAGCGAAACCCTCGCGCAAGGCTGAAAGCTTCGTACCTTCCTCAGAGCGGAAGCTTACCCGCATGAAGAAGCGATCAGTCTGCGCGTCGTCAAATTGCGAGCTGTCCGTTATGTTGCAGCCGCTCTTCGCGAGGAACGTCGCAATCGCGGCAACGATGCCACGTCTTGCCGGGCACGTAACGGTGAGAAGAACATTGGTCATAGGCGATCTCGACTGGATTGGCAGTTGCCTGCCGGATGATGAAACGGACTTGGCCTTTTCAAACCGTCAAACCGGCAGGCTCAGGTAGATTTCTGACGCGATGAGCTGCAGTCAGGGTGTTGACGAGAAGACAGGCGATCGTCATAGGCCCCACGCCGCCCGGAACTGGCGTAATCGCGCCGGCAACGGCAGCCGCCTCACCGAAATTGACGTCGCCGACCAGTCGAAACTTGCCGTCGCGCTCGACACGGTTGATGCCAACGTCGATCACGGAGGCGCCTGGCTTGATCCAATCCCCCCGGATCATCTCGGCACGTCCGACCGCGGCGATGAGGATGTCGGCGCGCCGACATACCGATGCGAGGTCGCGTGTCCGGCTGTGGGCCACTGTAACCGTGCAATTCGCCATCATCAGAAGCTGTGCCAGCGGCTTCCCGACAATGTTTGACCGTCCCACGACGACCGCCTCAAGGCCGGAAAGGTCGCCATGAATCTCCCTCAGCATCATCATGCAACCGAGGGGCGTGCACGGCACCAAGGCCCTCTGACCGGTCCCCAGAAGCCCGACATTCGAAATGTGGAAGCCGTCGACGTCCTTGTGTGGCGCAATCGCATTGATGACGCGATCTGCATTCATATGCGGCGGAAGCGGCAGTTGGACCAATATGCCGTCGACGGCCGGATCCCGATTGAGCTTCGCGACCAGCTCCAGAAGCTCATCCTCGGAAGCATCCGCGGACAGTCGGTGCTCGAACGAGTTCATTCCGACTTCGCGGGTCTGAGTGCTCTTGTTGCGGACATAGACCTGCGATGCGGGATCTTCACCGACGAGCACGACCGCCAGGCCACAGGTGATTCCATGATCCTCGCGAAGTCGCGCTGCGGCCGCTGCCGCCCGCCGGCGAAGCTCGGCTGCCGTGGCCTTTCCGTCGATAATTCCACGTTTCATTCTGCCGCTCCGATTGCCTGGAAGGGATTCTGCTCAGGCTGCCGCATATAGTTCATCGTGTTCACTCGAAACGGAGGGCGCGCCGCGAGGCTTGTCTCGATAAGCCGGCATGGCGGCAGCCCTCGGGGGCGCATTAGCTTACGCAATTCTTTCCTTGAAGAACTCTAGATCGACGTTTCCTCCGGAAAGCACGACCACGGCCGTTCTGCCCCGCAGATCGATCCGCCCGGCTAATAGCGCGGCAAGCCCCACCGCGCCGCCAGGCTCGACAACCAGCTTCGCCGTCTTGAACAACAGTCGAACGGATTCCGCGACGTCATCGTCGGAAACCGCGAAACCGCCGGCGAGATTGCGACGGTTGATGGGAAAGGTAATCTCTCCCGGGATTTGAGTGACGATTGCGTCGCAAATCGAGTTCGCGCCGACGCGGTTGCCGGTACGCTCGCCTCGCTCCAACGAAACTCGCGTATCGTCGAAACCTTCCGGCTCGACGCAATAGACTTCGATCTCCGGCCGTAGCGCCTTCAGGGCGGTCGAAATGCCGGCCACAAGTCCGCCTCCTCCGACCGGGCAAAGCAATAGATCGGCTCGCGCACTCATGGATTCGAGTTGATCGGCTATCTCCATTCCGATTGTGCCCTGCCCTGAGATGATCATCTCATCGTCATAGGGAGGAATCAGAATGGCTCCAGTTCTTGTGGCAATCTCCTTCGCTATTGCCGCTCGATCACCGCTGTGGCGATCATAGAGCACGACATCTGCGCCGAGCCTTCGCGTATTCTCTCGCTTTAGAGCCGGTGCGTCTTCCGGCATCACTACCGTCGCCGCGGTACCAAACGCTCTGGCTGCGGCGGCAACGCCCTGGGCATGGTTTCCCGATGAAAATGCCACCACGCCTTTCTTTCGCTGACCGTCTCCAAGAGAGGCGATCTTGTTGAAGGCCCCTCTGAACTTGAATGATCCCGTCCTCTGCAGATTCTCGGCCTTAAACAGGACACGACCGCCGATACGATCGTTGACATGATCGTATTCAAGCAGAGGCGTGACGACTTGCTTTCCATGCAACCGCGATCGCGCCTGCGAAATATCATCGATCGTTATCATTGCGGAATATCCATGGCCTTAAGGATCGACCGATTGAGCGCGCACGTACCGGTTCAGCGTTCCAATGATTACTTCGAGACGGCCTTGCCGAACCCGATCGCCCGCTCCACGATCAGCACGATACCAAGCGTGCCCAGCACCAGGAGCGCGGAGACCGCGGCAACGAGCGGATCAGTCCAGCTCTCCACGTAGTGATAGAGCGAGACCGGAAGCAACTTCAGCTGCGTTCCGGCGATGAACAGCGAAATCACGACTTCGTCGAACGAAACGATGAAAGCGAGCGCCGCCGACGCGACCAGTGCAGGCGTCATGAGCGGAAGCGTGATCCGGCGGAAGACCCGCCAAGGGTCCGCTCCGAGCGTCCCGGCCGCGTCCTCGACGAAGGCAGGCATGGTGCTGAGCCCGGTGATGAGCACCCTTAGGGCGTAAGGCAGGGTGATGACCAGGTGCCCGATGATGACCCCGGGCCAGCTCCCGACTAGGCCGTAGCCGGCGAATATGACAAGGATGGCGAGACCCAAGACGATGCTCGGCAGCAAAAGCGGCGCCGTGAACAGGGACGTCAGAGCGTCGCGGCCGAGAAAATTCCAGCGTGTCAGTGCGACAGCGGCAGGCATCGCGACAATGAGCGTTATCGCGGTTACGCACGCGGCAATGATCAAGCTGTTTCGAAAGGCTGTTACCATCTCCTCATTGTGAAGAAGCGCAACATACCATCTCGTGCTCCACGCAGATGGTGGCCAGGCCACGTAGGCGTCGGCGGAAAATGAGATGGGGAATACCAGGATGACTGGAGCAAGCAGGAACGTCATTATCGAAGCGATGCACAGCGCGTGAAAGCCTCGCGAGATCTTTGGCATGACCAGCCTCCCTTCACTCTACGATTTTTGAGAGTTGGCCGTAGAACAGCAAGGCCGTTCCGAACACGATCAATATGAGTACCGACAGGCAGGCCGCAACCGGCCAGTTCAGCGTAACGATTGCCTGGTCGTAGATCTCGGTTGCGAGCAGCGCGACCCGACCGCCTCCAAGCATCTTGGGCGTAATGAAGCTGCTCACTGCAAGCACAAAGCAAAGGAGGCATCCGAGCAGAACGCCGGGCATGCTGAGCGGCAGGACAATCCGCCGAAAGACCGTGAGAGGTCCTGCTCCAAGGGTCTCGGCAGCCTGCTCCAGGGTCGTATCCAGCTTTCCAAATCCGGAAAGCAGGGACAGTATCATGTAAGGCATGAGGATTTCCGTCATGCCGATGACGACCCCAAGCTGACTGTTGATCAGGCGCGGCGGCGTCACGTTGAATGAACGCAATAGTGCCGGCAGGAAGCCCTGATCGCCGAGTATGACCATCCAACCGTAGGTGCGCACGACGGCCGAGATCAACAGCGGCGAAATACATAACACGATGAGAAGCGCCTTGGCTTTCTCGGCGCGGCTGACGAACAGCGCCAGCGGATAGGAAAGCACCAGCGTGACCAGCGTGATGAGCGCGCCGATCCAGATCGTTCGCCACAACATCGACCAGTAGTAGGCGTCACCGACCAACGAGCTCCAGGTCGCCAGATCCATGCCTTCCTTCATCGAGCCCGTCGCCGTCGCTTCGCGGAACGACATCGCCACGAGATTTGCGACCGGCGCGATAAAGGCGATGACGTTCACGAAAATTATTGGCAGAAGAAGGGTGAGGAGCAGCCGTCCACCGCCGCTTCTTGCATCCGCATCGACGGTCGAAACGGTCATCCTGCGATCTCCGTGGAGAACGTCAGAGTGTCCCGCGTTTTCCATCGCAGCGTGACGGCATCGCCGGGCTGGAACGGATCCGCCATCGAGCTCGTCGCTTTTTCGACCTGCAGGAGACCGCCCGTTGTTGCCACCTCATACTGAAACGTATCCCCGACGTAGGTGACATGTCGGATCGTGCCGGCAATGGTGTTCTCCTCGGCCGAACCCGCGCTCGCCGTGCCCCACGCTCCCAGATCGATCCGGTGAGGGCGGATCATAATCAGGACACGACCTGTGCCACCACCATCCTTCACCTGAAGCAAGGAGTCACCCACGGCGATGGCGCCGTCGCTCCGCCATTGCCCCTCCAGTCGATTGATCCGCCCGACGAACTCGGCCACCATCGGCGTTGCGGGGTTCTCGTAGATGTCGTGAGGAGTGCCGATCTGCTCCAATTTGCCGCGGTTCATCACGATGATCCGGTCGCAAATTGCCATGGCTTCCGTTTGATCGTGCGTGACGAAAACGGTAGTCATCCGCAGGCGTTGCTGGATGTCCCGAATTTCACCGCGCATGTTGTCGCGCAATTTTGCGTCGAGATTGGAGAGCGGCTCATCCAGCAGCAGAATATCGGGTTCGATCACCAGCGCGCGCGCAAGAGCGACGCGTTGTTGCTGCCCGCCTGAAAGCTCTCGAGGCTTGCGTTCCGCGACGCCGCTGAGGTGAACCATCGCAAGCGCCGATTCCACCCGCTTTGCGATGTCCGCGTGTCTCGCCTTGCGCATCTGCAGCCCGAACGCCACGTTCTCCGCGATCGTCATATGCGGGAAAAGAGCGTAGGACTGGAACATCACCCCCATATTGCGTCGGTAGGTCGGCAGCCGGGTGACGTCCTGACCGCCGACCTTGATCTTGCCCGACGTCGCCTGGACTAGACCGCTGATCATCCGAAGGGTCGTGGTTTTGCCACAACCCGACGGGCCGAGAAGACCGAGCAGTTCGCCCTGTCCAAGCGAGAACGATAGATCGGACACCGACGGCGCAAAGTGGCCGTACCGCTTCTCTAAAGATTCGACCTCTAGATACAATTTTTGCCCGCCACTTGCGTGACGCTCCTGCGCTGGATGCCGATCTTCGGGAAACCTAAAAGGCGCGATGAACTTCTAATGGATCGTCATCGCGCCTTAGTGCCTTTTGGGCATGAAAGACCGCCCACACCTTTCCGGGGCATGGCCTAGCTGCGGCTAATGACGTTCCGACGCCACTGCTCGGTGATCTTGTCCCTGAATTTGGCGACTTCGATCCAATCGACATCGATCATTCGTGCCATGCGCTCGGGTGTTGCGGCCGTCTTTTTCCGCGCCTCCTCGGAAATTGCAGCACCCTTGTTGGTTGGCACGTAGTACAGCGCCTCGGTGAAGGTCGCCTGCGCTTCCGCGCTCAGGGCATATGACATGAACTGAAGAGCCGCCTCAGGCTGCTTGGACCCGTTGACGAGGTTGATCGTGTTGATTTGCGCGATCGATCCCTCTTCAGGCATTGCGACTGCCATGCGATCGGCATTCTGCTTCGAGATCGTTTGCGCGCGCGCATTATATCCGATGCCGAGATCGACAACCCCATTCGCAACCGCTGCATAGGGATTTGGTTTCGGATCCCAGGTCTGGACCAGCGGAGCCATCTCGCCCAGCAGCTGGATCCCCTTGTCTATCGACTGGCGATAGTCCCCGCCTCCCGCCAGCTTGTTGGCGATGAGCGTCAGTCCGACTCCGAGCAAATTGGGAGGAGCATCGATCGCAATGCGACCTGCATGCTGCTTGTTCCAAAGCTCTTTCCACGACGTCGGCGGTGTCGGGAACTTGCTAAGGGCATACATCATGACGATTGTATCGAACGTCACGGCCGGACCGGGTACGCCTTCGATAATCGCTGCGGGAACCAACTGCTTCATGACCGGAAGCTGTTCCGCGGTTACCGGCTTGTAGATGCCTTCGTCGCCGCCGGCCTTGGCGACCACGACGTCCATGATGCAAACATCGATTTGAGGCGCGGCTTTCTGGGCGCGCAACATCCCGAGATTCTGGGCCGATGTCGGCATTCCCATGTAGTCCACGCGGATTCCGGGGTTTGCCTTCATGAACGGTTCGATGACGGCTTTCTTGTAGATATCTTCGAAGATGTCGCTATACGCAGCGACAGTGATCTTCCGCTCCTGGGCACTTGCCTTGGTAACCCACGGCATCGCCACACCCATGGCGCCCAGCGCCAGAACTTTGCGTCGCGTGAAATTCTGCATCGGTCTCTCCTGTCTCACGTTGAACAATTGTCTTGCTGCGCGCTCATCTTCGGAGTCATTTTTCGGTACCCGTCCGGCCGTTAGCCCGGACAAAGATTCTGCGGAGCTCAGGCTCCGCTGGGATAATGTTGCTTCACGTATTCATCAGAGAATTTGCCTGACGCCAGATCTTCGCGGATCGCCTCGGCACGCCGCTCGGCCGGGGGACCGTAGCCACCGGCTCCCGCGGTCTCGAGCACCGCGACATCATTCGGCTCCAGGCGAATGCAACAAGCCTTGGCAGCAAGCCCGGTGACCTGCCCGTCATCGGAGCGAACGTAGAAGCGGCCGGTGGCGCCGTCTTCGCCACCGAACAATCCCCAAGGCTTGTGAACGAACCGCTCTCCGACGCCGTTGAACTCGCAGACGTGACCGATCGGCCGGATGGTGCGGCGGATTCCGAGCCCTCCGCGGAAACGACCTGCCCCTCCGGTATCCTCAATCAGGGAATATTCTTCGACACGGAGAGGATATTCGAGCTCGATCGCTTCAACGGGAAGGTTCGACGTGTTGGTGATGTTGACCTGGACGCCGTCCTTGCCGTCGAAGGTTGCGCGCGCACCCATGCCGCCGCCGAGCGTCTCGAGATAGACGTAGAGCTGCCCCGTCCGCGGATCCGTGCCGGCGAACACGGCACTGGTATTTGCGCCGTTCGTGCCGGCGACAACGCGGTCCGGGATCTGCTCGGCGAGCGCGCCGAACACGCAGTCGACGACCCGTTGACAGGAATTGGCGCGCAACGCGACCGCTGCCGGTGCGACGCAATTCACGAACGAAGCGGGCGGCGCCTTGATTTCGATCGCATCGAAGATGCCCTGATTGTTCGGCACGTTCGGATCCAGCAAGGCCTTGAGTGCGAAGCACACCGCAGACTGGGTCGCGTTGAAGACCATATTGAAATTGCCGCGCACCTGCGGGTCGCTGCCCTCGAAATCAAAAAGAATCCGATCGCCGGCCTTTTCGATCCTGAGCGCGATCTTGATGTTCTCGGTGCCCGCGCCGTCATCGTCCATGAAGTCGGTGAAGGAGTAAACGCCGTCCGGCAGCGAGGCGATCGCCTTGCGCATCCGCATTTCGGTGCGCGTAATCACCTCGGAGAAGATGGCGGAAATCCTGTCGCCACCATGTTCTCGCAGCATATCCCCGAGCCTGGACACGCCCAGTTTGCAGGCCGCGATCTGTGCGTTGAGGTCGCCGCGGCGCTCCTCCTCCAGACGCATGTTGAGAAGCAGAAGCGTCAGCAGGTCTTCATTGAGCACGCCCTTGGAGTAGAGCCGGATGATCGGAATCCGCAGTCCTTCCTTGTAGATCTCGTCGAGGCCACCAGACATCGAACCGACCGCCGCTCCGCCGACATCGGCATGGTGAATGATATTGGCCACGAATCCGATCAGGCGGGTGCCTTCGAAGACCGGCATCGCCATGTTGATGTCGGGAAGATGCGTGCCGCCGGCAACGTGCGGATCGTTGGCGATGAAGACGTCGCCGGGGTGGATGTCGTTGCCATACCGGTTCAGGATGAACTTCATCAGACCGCGCATCGACGCGAGATGGATGGGCAGCGCCATTTCCGCCTGCACCACCAGCCGCCCCTGCGCGTCGGCAATGGCTGTCGAGTGATCGTGGCGCTCCTTCACATTGGTGGAAAACGCGCTCCGCATGATGCTGATGAAGCATTCGTCGGCAATCGACTTCAGGCCGTTCCAGGCAATCTCGAGGGAAATCGGATCAATCGCGATCTCAGACATTGTTGATTTCCATCATCATGTTGAGGGCCGCATCGACCGTGATTTGAGCCCAGGGCGGGACCACGGTGGTCGAGTCGAGCTGCGTGATGATGGCCGGGCCCTTGATGGTTGTGCCCGCCGGAAGGCCCGAGCGGTCGAACATCGGCGTCGAAACGGGTCCCGCTTCGTCGAACCAGGCACCTTTGGTATCGCGCGGCTCAAGCCGCTTGACCGGTGTTTCGGTTGCCGACTGCCGCTGGGGAAGCTTGACAATGGTCCGAAGCCGGACGTTCACGATCTCGATTGGCGCTTGCTCGTCGTAATGACCGTAGGCCCGCAGATATTCCGCGAAGAATGCCGCCCGCAGCTCCTCCGATCCCAGCAAAACCGGACGTCCAGAGCCGTTCGCAACTTCAACCCCAAGCTCGTAGTTCTGGCCGACGTACCGCATGTCGAGCGACAGAACGAGACGAGTTTCGAGAGCGCCCTCGCCTTCCTGGGCAACCCAGCCTTCTCCCTGTTGGACAAGGTCCGCGACGACGGCAGCGGCGGCTGCCATGTCTCCAGTGACACGGGTCCGGCAGCTTGCAACGAAGTCTTCCTGCAGATCCGACAAGATCAGGCCTTCGGCGCACAAGATTCCTGGCGCGCGCGGGACAATGATGCGCTTGATCCCTAGTGAACGCGCTACGTCGGCCGCGTGCAGCCCACCGGCGCCACCGAACGGCATGAGAACGAATTTGCGCGGATCGTATCCCCTTTCAATCGTGACCGCTCGAATGGCGCGAACCATGTTGGACGTGACGATGCCGACGATGCCCAACGCTGCCTTTTCTACACTGAGGCCGAGTTCGGATGCGATCGGCCCAACCGCCTTGACGGCAGCGTCGCGATCGATTGTCATGTCTCCGCCGGTGAGCGTGACAGGCAATCGTCCGAGAATGACGTTGGCGTCGGAGACGGTGGGAAGCGTACCCCCGCGGCGATAACAGGCCGGTCCCGGCACCGCACCAGCGCTCTCAGGTCCTACCTTCAGGAGGCCATCCTCGCCCAACCTTGCGATGGATCCGCCACCCGCCCCAACGGTGTGAATATCCACCATCGGCAACCGGATTCGGAAGCCCGAAATGTCTCGGGTGCTCGCGATGGCCGTCCTGCCGGACTGGATGAGGCAGACATCGGTGCTGGTGCCTCCGATATCCAGGGTGATGATATCGAGAATGTCGGACATGGCGCCTGCACCGGCCGCACCAACCGCTCCTGCGGCAGGCCCGGACAGCGCTGTCCGCACCGGGAAATACGCAGCCCTGTCGACCGACATCAGCCCGCCGCTTGACTGGAAAATGCCGAACTCCGCGTTTGGCGCGACCGTCGCCACCTCGGCTTTCAGGCGATTCATGTAGCGGCCGACTTCGGGCTGAAGAAACGCGTTGATCAGGGTGGTGGAGAAGCGCTCGAACTCGCGAAACTCCGGCTGAACCTCGCTGGACACGGAAACGAAAATATTGGGGAATGCCGCACGCAGCGACGCAGCGACGCGCTTTTCATGAGCGGGGTTCAGGAACGAGAAGATCAGGCAAACCGCAACCCCCTCGATCTGCGGCTGCTTTCGCAATTCCTCGATCAGGGTATCGATGGAAGCGTCGGACAGCTCGCGAACAACCTCGCCCGCCGGGCCGATGCGCTCATCGAGCTCGAAGCGAAGCGCGCGCGAAGCCAGCGGCTGTGGCGCATCGAGTTGAAGGTCATAAATATGCGGCCGAACCTGACGGCCAATCTCGACGAGGTCACGAAAGCCCTTGGTCGTGACCAGAGCCACTTTCGCGCCTTTGCGCTGAAGCAGTGCGTTGGTCGCGACGGTCGTGCCGTGCGCGAAACGCGAAATCGCCTTTGGGTCGATACGATGCTTGTCGGTCAGCTCTCGCAGCCCATGAAGAACTGCGCGCGAGGGATCATCCGGTGTGGAGGGCCTTTTGTGAATGAGGACTCGACCGGTCGCGAGGTTCCGGGCCGAAAAGTCGGTAAATGTACCACCGACGTCTACGCCGACGACCCAGTCTTCGCCCGAGCTGTTTTTTTGAAGCATTATCGGCCTACCTATTCGCCCCACTTTGATTTGAGTTCTTGGGCATCAGAACGCAGCTTTCCGCCAATCGGCAATCTTTGGATTGCCGCTAACCATTGACGATCCCCTCGGACGCCAGAATGCGCCGCACCGATCCGGCAGCCGATCTCGGAGTGTAAGCCCCCGTAACGCCGCCAAGCGAGCGCGATGCGACAGAGAAATACCAGGCGAACCCCTGCCCCGAAACTTGAACGCGATGCTGCATTTCGTCGGTTCCAGGCTTTACCACGACGACGCTCTTGGTTCGGTCAAAACCGATGCCCGCAATTGCGATCGCGGCATGCACGTTCACGTTTCTCGGAAATTTCCGACAGGCCTCTCTTGCGGTCCCCTCGAAGACGACGCCATCAGCGCCTTCCTGTAGGCCGAGGCCGGCGGCGCTCTTGGTGGTGGTGATCGTCACGTCTTCGATGCAGTCGCGTCCGTCGACGAGGCCATCGAGACCCAGGATCGCTCCGTGGGGCAAAATGAACCGCGTACCGTTCGCGCGGCAGCTCTCGGTGATGCCGCGCTCGACATCGGGTCGGGCAAGAGCGGAGCAGCTGAACCCGCAGAGATCGGAAGACGCCAGGACACGCGGCGCGATCGTCGCCAGCACGTCCGCATGAGCGGCCTCGAACACGATATCGACCGGTCGAGCCAACGCTTCTTCGAGATCGGATGTACAGAGCCCGGGATCCAGCCCCTCGGGAATCCGCTTAGGAGAACTACCCGCGCGGGACGCCAGAACATACGCCACTTCTGCTTGGCATCGAAGTACTTCGTCGTAGATGGCCTTTCCGATGAGGCCCGCGCCGACAATGCCGATCCTACGATACTTCATCGAGATAACTTCCCGCCAGGGACAAAGCGAAGTGCACGCATGGGCAAGCGCATGAGTTCGACGCGATCACGCCCTCCGCGCGACACGTTGAACGCGATATCGGTCGATCAGCGCAGCGGTCCTCTCAACCGCTGCGACAGCCGCTTCATGATTCTGGGAGTAATTGAACCGGATGCTTTCGAAGCTGCGGGGCCCGAACTCGACGCCTGGAGTCACGGTCACGCCGGCCTGCTGCCGCAAGGCTCGCACGAAATCGATCGACGAAATCGTCAGCTCCGGCAGCCTTGGAAACAAGTAGCTTCCAGCCTCGGGGGTCCGCAGCGCAAGTCCGTCGACGCCACTGAGGATGCCGACCAGATCGTTGCGGATCGCCTGGTGCTGCCGAATGCGGTCACGCATCCAACCGTCTGGCTCGGCGAGCCAGATATTGAGAACAGCCTGACTGTAACCTGCAGCGCGCAATGAAACGATGGCTTGCAGCTTGGCCATGCGCTCGACGATCGCGCTCGCCCCGAAGGCCACGCCAAGTCGAAAGCCGCTGAGCGACTCCGTCTTCGAAGGCCCCATGATCGTGATGAGATTTTCCCGAGCTGCCGACCGGGCCCGGAGATGGGTATATGCGTGTCCTTCGTAGAGCAGGCGCGAGTAGAGTTGGTCGACGATAACCGTCGCACCGAACTTGTCGGCCAACCGGGCAATCGCGTCGATCTCGGCTTCCGAGTAGATGACGCCGGTTGGATTGTTCGGGTTCGAGAGGACGAGAACCTGGGCGCCGTCCCTGAAGGCCGCCTCGAGCTGATCCAGGTTCAGGCCCGCCCGCCCCGTCGATCCCAGATAGTCCAGCTCGACCGGTACCAGCACGCCATCGAAGAACCGCACCAGTTTCCGATTGGCGAAATAGTCGGGCTCGACCACGGCAACCTTGGTCCCCGAGGTCACGGTAGCCCCCATGGCCAGAAACAGGGCGCCCTGCGTTCCCGGTGTCACGATCAGGTCCTCGGCGGCCGACGGCGGGGCACCGGTAAAGGCCCCGAGCCTGTCCGCAACGATATCGCGAACTGCAGCGTCGCCGAGATATTCGGTGTAGGCTTGGGAGCCGCCCCGGCGATAACCTTCCAGGAACGCATCGAGCGCCCCGGGGGCCGGGAGGAACGCATCCACATCGCCATGAGAGAAGTCGACCGGCTTGCCCTCGATCACCCCCCCGAGGAAGGCGCTTTCCGAGGACGTCGACTGGAGCCGCACCTCCTGGCCGGGGGCGTTTTCGGTGGCGAGCTCGGCGAACCTTCTCTGGATCGAATTCATCGTCAACGCCCGCCATCCTCTGCCGTCTTATCCGCAAAGTGCTGATTGCGACCAATGCAGCGCCTTTGCCGCCAAGATCATCCCCACGTCATAATCGGTAGGGCTTGCGGGCCGGAGGTCCAAGAAATAAAAACTGGTCCAGTGACCCTGTTTTCATTTGGCGGTCGTTTATGAGAAATTTGCCTCCCCTGAGCGGGCTTGAGGCGTTTGAGGCGGCAGCGCGGCATCTGAGCTTCACAGAGGCTGCCAAGGAGTTGAATTGCACGCAGGCCGCGATAAGTCAGCGTGTGCGCGGCTTGGAGGCCTATCTTTCGCGGCAGCTTTTCGTGCGCCGGCGAAATGGACTGCAATTGTCCGAAGTGGGCGAAGCCTACCTTCCCGGTGTTGCCGAAGCCCTCAATCTTGCGGCAGCGGCAACTGAGGGCTTGCGCGGCAAGAATGTGCCTCGCACCGTGACCGTCTCGGCCCCGATTTCGTTTCTAAACTTGTGGCTGGCTAACCGGTTTGGCAGCTTCCTGAGCGACAACCCGAATGTCTCGATCCGTCTCAATAGTGCGATCTGGACCGATCCCAACGCCGAATTGGCCGACATCGTGGTAGAGGTTCACGACGTCTCCGATCTGGATCCGCACACACCTCACTTGCCGACCGAAAACCTTGAGCTCGTGTGCGCGCCCGCATTGATCGAGCAGCTTTCCACCACGACGCTGCAGAATGTTATGAACGCGTCGAGAAAAATATTCACCCAGGGGCGGCACAGTGTTTGGGAGCGCTGGGCGACAGACCTTGGCATCAATCTGGATGGCGATATCCCCGCCATGAAAGTGGACAATTCGGCGACCGCCCTTGAGGCAGCCGCGCAGAACCTGGGCTTCGTCGTTGCCTATTCGTCCTATTGCCAGCCCTATCTCGAATCCGGCCGCCTCGTTAGCTGGAGCAAGGCTACGGTGAAGACCACGCTGTGCCTCGCGCTAACAGGCTCTCCCGACAAACCTCTGTGGCATCCAGCGCACAAGGTTTTTGGTTGGCTCAAGCACGAATTTGAGAAGGAAGCGTCCTCAACGTAGGCGCGGCCGCGACATTTGATCGCACAGTTTCGTTGCAGGTCCGAACTATCCAATCCCGAGCTCTCGCAAGCTCCGCATCATGAAACTTGCCGAGGCGACATCAAAGAACAAGTCAAAGCCGTGGTTGCCGGCCCGGTCCGTGCGAGCCAGTATGCAGTCCATCTGCGCCACCCGCGACTGCACAACGCTCCGAACCGGCAAGCGATCGGCATTCAGATCGACCGGACAGGTCTTGGCGAGAAGCTCGGCCACGTCAGTCCCACTAATGTGGAACCAGGCCCAAACCTCCTCCCGCCAGGCATTGAAGCCCTTGCGCGGAAGGCCGTCAGCTTCCCATTCTGTCCGCAAGGCGCTCAGGGAAGCCGACTGCTCCACGGATTGGGGCAGGAACAAATAGTCCTCCGCGCCAAGGCGAACGATGTCCAGCGTCCGCGATGCGATCGGGGCCAGGGTGTTGATCCGCTCAGGGAACGCAATCCCTTTGGATCGCAGCCAATCGCTGGCGCCTCTGCCCTTGACCCCGAAACGACCATACCGGGTCAGATCCCGCAGATCGATTGGCCCGCCACCTTTCCTCTCAAACAAGACTGTTGCTTGGCGGGAAGCTTCATCGATGGAGCGCGTTTCGCCTTCCGAGAATTCGGCATACACGTCGCCGAACGGCGTGCGCCGGGCTGCCGCGAGAAAAGCCATATCAGACGTCCTGACGCTTGTTTTCGGGGTCGAAGAAGTGCGGAGACACGATTCGGGCCTGCAACTGCGTTCCCTTTCGGGTCTTGATCGTCACGGCCTTGGCTTGCTCGGCGAGGTCAGCCGGCACGAAGGCCAGACCAATCCACTTTCCCAGAGTAGGTGACAGGCACGTCGACGTGACGTGGCCGACGGCCGCGTCGCCTTGCAAGATCAGACAAGCTTCGTCCGGCTTGTCTTGCAGCGATGCCGGGAGTTCGAAGCCGACCAGTCGACGCTTGGCAGGAAGTCGGCGAAGCAGCTCGATCGATCTCTTGCCGATGAAGAAGGGCTTTTTCATCGCCAGGGCCCATTCCATTCCCAGCTCGTCTGCCGTGCTGACGGCATCGGTATCCTGGCCGATGATGATGTGCCCCTTTTCCAGCCGCAGAATGCGCGACGCTTCCAGGCCGTACGGACGTAGTCCAAGTGGCTTGCCCGCATCGATGAGAGCATCCCACAAGGCCTCGCCATAGGATTGAGGCGTATGCAGCTCAAAGCTGAGCTCGCCGGAATAGCCGATGCGCATGATCCGGACCGGGCAATTCGCGACCCGGCCGACACGACCACCCAGGAAGGGGAGCGCTTCGGAGGAGACGTCCATGCCTCCTGTCGCCTGCAGAACCTGCCGCGCGAGCGGCCCGGTGAGGTTAAAGGCCGCGAAGCCGCCGGTTACATTGTGGATATCGACGTCGAGTCCCCACTGAACGTTGTGCCAGCACATGTCGGCGTAAATGCGATCCACCCCGCCCGTGGTCGCCGTGACGTAGTAATGATCCTGCGCGATCCTGAAGGCCACGCCATCGTCAATGACCGAGCCCATCTCGTTCAGCGTCAGACAATATCGCACCCTGCCGATCGGCTGCTTGGCGTAGTTCATCGTACAGAAGCGGTCGAGAAGCACGCCTGCGTCCGGTCCGCGCAGCTCGATCTTCCCGAGCGTGGAGACGTCAAGCATGCCTACGCGCTGCCTGACGAGGTTCACCTCGTCGACGATCGCGGCATCGCGAGCCTTCTCATCGCCGTAATACAGCGGGCGCCACCAGGCCCCCACCGGCGTCATCTTTGCACCTGCGTCGATGTGGCGATGATGGACTGACGTGTGACGATAGCGGCTCTGCTGAATCCCGGCGAGGAGTCCGAGTTTTTCGGGTCCGAAAGGTGGGCGCGACGTGGTGACGCCGATATCGGCAACCTTGCGCTCTGTGGCATGCGCCACGATGCGGGCGGTTGCCAAGGCCGAATGACGGCCTTGCGACGGCCCCATGCCGACGGTCGAGAAGCGCTTGACCAGCTCGAGCTCGCTGTAGCCGGTTCGGACAGCGTCCACGATGTCTTTGATCTGCAGATCTTCATCGAAATCGACGAAATCGCGCCCCTTCGGATGCCCGACAAGGGGAAGCTCGAAGCTGCTGACGCCTCGCTCGTCGTCCTTGGGCATGTCGATGTCGCGCCCGGGGAGGCCTAGCGTTTTCGCGGCAAGGGCTCCTGCCTTGCGCCCCGCGGCGAGAACCGAAGGAAGGGAAAAATTGCCAGCGACGGATCCTGCCAGCGTCAGATGCGCTGGGATACTGGAGAGGGCGAACTGTGCTGCCCCATCGTCATAGCTCAGCTTCGCCCCGGCCTGCAGCGCGAGCTGATAGGTTGGCGTATATGCGCAGGAAACCGACAGAAGATCGCAATCGATCCACTCTGATGTTCCGCTGCCCGCACTCGCAATCCTCGCGGCCTTCAGATGCTTGTTGCCCGCCGTGCCCGCAGCTTCCACCACCGTCGCGTTCATAATAATCCGCACGCCCTTCGCCGCGAGGTCTTCGGCAAGTGAGGCGTGCTGCTGCGTGCTGCGGGGATCGACGACCGCCGCAACCTCGACGCCAGCCGCGATGAGATCGAGCGCGACCCGGTAACCGTCTCGGTTGCCAGCAAAAACGACCGCGCGCCGGCCCGGCTTCACGGCATAATGCCGCATCAGTCGCTGCGCGGCCGACCCCAACAAAATTCCGGGAAGATCGTTGTTGCGAAATGGAATCGGCTGGTCGAGCGACCCCGTGCAAAGGATCACCTCTTTCGCACGCACCTTGAGCAGTCGATTCCCGCTGATGACCGGAACCCAATTGTCGGCATACCAGCCGTTCGCGATGGCGCTCGTCAAAACATCGATGCCGGCATGCGCTTCGACCTGCCGCCTCAAATCGCGAAGCGACTGCGCAATTGCCTCCGGCTTGTCATCGAAACGCGCATAGGTCAGGGAGCCGCCGAGCTCGGGATTCTCGTCGACCAGCAGGACGCGCGCTCCTGCAGCGGCGGCTTCGATCGCCGCCGACATGCCGGCGGGCCCGCCGCCGACGACCAGGACCTCGTAGAAGCGGTTCTGCTTCTCGTAACGGGCGCGAGGCGCTGCGACGTCGACCTTGCCAAGGCCGGCCTTCCTTCTGATGAGTGGTTCCCAGAGCCGCAGCCAGCTGTTTTTGCCCGGGCCAAAGAAGGTCCGGTAGTAGAAGCCGACCGGCATGAACCGTCCGAGCCGATCGAGCAGCGCGTCACGGTCGTTGTCGAGCGAGCCGTTCACATTCTGAGCCGTCGCCTCGAGGCCCTCGCGAAGCGGATGGACATCTGCCAGGACGTTTGGCTCCCCAGCCACCTGGACAAGCGTATTCGCATCCTGTCCCGCCATGGTCAGGACGCTTCTCGGCCTGTGATATTTGAACGAGCGGGAAATAAGCCACTGGCCGGACGCGACGAGCGCGCTTGCCAGGCTATCGCCGGCGAGCCCGCGAAATGTCTTGCCTTCGAACCTGAAGGTTAGAGTCTCGCTTCGATTGATGCGGGTCCCGTATGGCACGGGTAGACGCGGAATCATGACTTGCTTTCGGTGCGCGGGAGCTCGCTCGGGCTGTAGGTCGCGACAATTTCGTCGGTGACGGTGTGCCGCTCGGCGATAAAGAAATAATTGGACGGCGTATGCCGCCACCACTCGCGAATGATTCCGGCCTTGTTCTCATGATAGAAGAGATAATGGGACCAGCCGGAATCGCTGATGGATTGCGCGTCGAACGCGTCGTGAACCGGCCCAAAACACGTGAATTCGCTGATGTTTCGCGGCCCGTTCAAAGGGCAATTCATGATCTTCATCTGGGATTCCTAGTGGCTTGCCGCCGTAGCACCCATTTCATTGATGAGAGCCAGCTTCTCGAAACGATCCAGGCTGAAGGGAAGCAGGATGTCGGCCACCCGTTCGTTTGCGATAGTGTCAGCCATGTATTTCCCCGCGACAGGTGTCGCTTTGAATCCCCACGTCCCCCAGCCGCAATCGAGCCAATAGTTTCTGAGCGGACTGGCGCCCATGATCGGCGTGTAGTCCGGCGTCATGTCGGTGATGCCGGCCCACTGCCTCAGCAGTTTCACATTATGCAGGAACGGAAACAGCTGCAGTGCGCCGTGAGCAAGTTGCTCCTTGATATCCAGCGTCGAGCGCGTCGAAATCAATTGATACGGATCCGAGCCGCCGCCGATAACGATCTCGCCGCGGGAGGATTGAACGAGATAGGTATGAAGATTGGCCGACGACACCAGCGTATCGAGGAACGGCTTCAGGGGCTGCGTCACCATCGCCTGCAACGGAAAGGATCGAATGGGCATATCGATGCCGGCCATTTTCGCGACGTGCTGGTTGGCACCGCCGGCCGCCTGGATCACGTGCCCGACGCTCACCGTTCCACGGCTCGTCCGGATGGACGAGACCCTGTCGCCGACCTTGTCGAAGCCAAGCACCTCGGTCCGCTGATGGATTTCCACGCCGCGCCTGGCGGCCTGCGCTGCATAACCCCATGCGACCGCGTCGTGCCGCGCGGTGCCGCCGTCCTCGTGCCAGAGCCCGCCGACGACCTCGTGCTGCCCACCCTCGTCCATGTTGAGATGCGGGCAGATTTCCTTCACCTGAGCCGGATCAACGACCGAGATCCGCGTGCCATGGTGCTTGCCCATCTCGGCGCGCAGATGGAAGGATCGAAGGGTCGCCTCGGAGTGCGCCAGCGTCAGCTGGCCGCGCTGCGAGAACATGACGTTGAAATTCAACTCATGCGACATGTTCTCGTAAAGAGAGACGGCTTCCTTGTAGAACCGTATCGATTGATTTGTGATGTAATTTGAACGGATTGTGGTGGTGTTGCGCGCCGTGTTTCCGCCGGCGAGGTAGCCCTTCTCCAGAACGGCGACCTTGCTGATGCCGTGATATTTGGAGAGATAATGCGCAGCTGCCAGCCCGTGCCCGCCGCCTCCGACGATGACGACATCATAGTTGCGCTTGAGATCCGGCGTCGCAGGGATCTCGCGATGTGGGACGTGGTCGCGCTTCAGCCCATATTTGAGCAGCGTGAGAGGCATGTTACTGGGCTGCCTTCATTGAACATCAAGATTTGTTTTCATCCCATGCTCGCCTCCGTCGCTGGGCTCGGCAAGCAACGTTATCTGGATCAATGACCTCAAATATTTTTTGCAGGTGCGGGCCGGGCGAAGGCGGCCGCGCCGCGCTCGTTGCCGATTGAGGATCGCGGTGGCACTGGGCGCACTGCCCGGCAGTAGTTTGCGGAATCCAGCCCTGGGACGGCGGCGTCTGGAGCAGCAGAGCGCCGGCCGGCCGTCGTCTCGCATTCGCGATATGAATTTGTCGCCGCGGACGCGAGCCTTGGCCTTGTTGGCTCGCCGGCAAGAGTACTACTCAGGTGGCGCTGTTCGCCTTGGTCGAACTGCCCGGCCGCGCAGAAGACCATATCGCCGCGCGAGCGCAGGCGCGGACATCGGCTTGCTGTAGAAGTATCCCTGACCGATCTCGCAACCGAATCTGCGGAGCAGGCGCACCTGCTCCGAATTCTCGACACCCTCCGCCACCACGCTCAGATCCAGCGCATCGGCTAGCGAGACGAACGCCCGGACCAGGGCGGCCTTGCGGCGGTCGCGATCGATGCTCATCGTGAAGGAGCGATCGATCTTCACGACGTTGATCGGGAAACGATCTATATAGGCCAGCGCCGAATGGCCGGTGCCGAAGTCGTCGACGGCGATGGAAACGCCCATGCTCGAAATCGTCGAGAGTGTCTCCTGAACGCTCTTGCTGTCCTGGAGCAGGATCCCTTCGGTGATCTCGATTTCCAGCCACGCCGGCCGGCATCCGCTCGCCTCGAGCGCCTGCCTGATGTGGCCTGTCAGCGCGCCTGTCGTGATCTGTTTCGGCGATATGTTTACCGCCACCGTGATCGGATGCGCGCGGTTCTTGTTGAACCGCACGATCGCCTTGCAGGCGCTCTCCAGCACCCAGCGGCCGATCTCGACGATCTGCCCGGAATGCTCGGCGACGCGGATGAACCGGTCCGGCAGCAGCAACCCGAGAGTCGGATGGCGCCAACGCAACAGCGCCTCGACGCCCACGAGATGACCGTTGCCGAGCCGGCATTTCGGCTGAAACACCAGGCTAAACTCGCGGTGATCAATCGCCTGGCGAAGCGCCTGACCGAGCACGACCTTTTCCTGCGTCTTCTGGGAGAACTCGGGCCGGTAGAACTGAGCCTTGTTGCGACCGTTCCGCTTCGCCTCGTAGAGCGCCTCGGCCGCCGAGCCCATCAGCTCGTCAATGCTCCTTTCGCCGTCCATCACGGTGGTTATGCCGATGCTGCAAGACACGAACAGTTCGGTATCCCCGAGACGTATCGCGGGCGCCATCGCGCGCTGGATGCGCTCGGCGATTTCGCGCAATTCGGCGTCGTCCCGCATGTTCTGGATCAGGATCACGAACTCGTCGCCACCAAGGCGCGCCAAGGTATCCTTCTCGCGAATGCAGGTGCTCAATCGTGCTGCGATCTCCTTAAGCAGCTCGTCGCCCTTGCTATGGCCGAGCGTGTCGTTCACATCCTTGAAGTGATCTATGTCCAGCAGCATCAATCCGACGCCGCGACATCGGACTGATTCCGGGCCGGGCTCGCCCCGGGCGCGCTCATAGAACAGCGCGCGATTGGCAAGCCCGGTCAAGGAATCGGAATAGGCGAGCCGCTGGATGCGCTCGCGCTGCGAGACCGAGGCCGTAATGTCGCGCGAGACGGCGAGCACGGTCTTCACCTGTCCGCCCTCGCCGAATTCCGGCACGAAATGCGTATTCACGGTGCCTATTCCGTTGAGCTTGCGGACCTGAAACTCGCCTTCACGCTGCTCACCGGTATCGAAGACCTCCCGCAGCAGAGCCTTGTATCGCACCAAATCAAGGATCGGAGAGCCCTGGTCAGGCGTGAGCCCCACGCCGTAGTTCCGGCTGGGACCTGTGAACTCCCGCCCCGCCGGATTGATGTAAAGCCGCCTCAGATCGGCGTCGAACCGCACGATCGCATCTGGTGAATTCTCTGCCAGCGCGCGGAATTCCTGCTCCCGCTGCGCGAGTTGCTCCTCCATGCCGCGCCGTTCCGTGATATCGCGCCCGATCGCCAAGACGCCCTGGACGATCCCCTGCCGGTCGCGTTCCGCGACTATGGAGATGTGGTGCGTGCGAAAGCCAACGCCCGGCACCGGCACCTGCAATTCGAGCGCGGTCGACTCGCCTGTGAGCGCCACCGCCTCGATGACATTCATGAACCCTTCGAGATCCGCTCCGCCCGATGGATAGATCTCGGTCAGCAGCTTCCCATAGACCGCCTCGGGGCGCACATCCATCATGCGCGAATAGTGCGAATTGATGTAGATCAGGCGCCCCTCGCGGTCGAAGCGGATCACATTGTCCGGTGAGTTCTCGGCGAGCGTCCGGAATTCCTGCTCGCGCACGGCGAGTTGCTCCTCCATCCGGCGCCGTTCGGTAATATCCCGACCGATCGCAAGGGCGCCACGGATGGCGCCGCCGCGATCGCGCTCCGCCACGACGAGGACATGGTGGGTGCGAACGTCGATGCCCGCTCCCTCGCGCCGTACGCGGAGCTGAACTTCGACCTCGCCGGATACCCCGCTTACGATCACTTTCCGAATGAGATCAAGCAGAGCCCGCGAAGCCGCGTCCGTCGGCAGGACGCTGCTGTAAGCCCGGCCGAGGATGGCCTCCTGAGGGAGCCTCAACATCTGCGCGAAGGCAGGATTGACGTAGGTGAACCGTTCGCCCTGATCCAGGCGGATGACACAGTCCGGAGAGTTCTCGGTCAAGGTGCGGAGCTGCGTCTCTCGTTCGTTCAGCTCGTCGATCGTGTTCCTGAGATCGGTGATGTCGTGGGCGACGCCCGCAACCCCGATCACCTCGCCCTTCCAAAAGATGGGAGACAGTGATGCCGATACGATCCGCTCGCGGCCTGCTATGACCAAGCGCCTTTCGAACTGCTGCGGCTGCCGCGACGCTATCACCCGATAGTTGGTCTCCCAAAGCCCTTGCGCAATCCGCCCGGGCCAAACGTCGTGCAACCGCTTTCCGATCAGCTCGTCCGGGCTTACCCCCCTGAGATCCCAGGCATAGATGGAATTCACCGCCATGAAGCGACCATTCACGTCGATCAGCCAAGCCGGCGACGGAATGCTAGCAAGAAGAGCCCGATAGTATTTCTCCTGGATGGCAAGCTGCTCCTGCAATGCCGATCGCTCCGTCGCGCTCGTCAGAAACGCTAACACGCAATCACGCCCTTGCCAGGCAATCGCTTTGCATGTGATGTCGGTGGGCTGCAAAGCGCCGCTTTTATGACGCAGCAACACGGGCTTTCCGCCGGGCGCGCGCCAAACACGGTCCACTGCATCCGTCGAAAGACGCGCGTCGGCATCTGTTGCCTGGCACCCGATTAGATCGGCGGGCCGAAGCCGCGCGAACTCCTCGCGGGAATAGCCGAGATCGGCGCTTGCGCGTTCGTTGAAGTGCAGAAAATGACGGCATTCGCCATCGACGAGCACGACCCCGCACGGCGCGTGTTCGAGTAAGGCGTGTTCAAGCGGCAGACGGTCGGAGGACCTCCGTGGTTCTACGGAAATCTGGGCGGGGGTGATCACCTCGTCTGCGAGCGGCGGCGCCTCCGTCGTCGGCAGATGCCACATCGTGGCGTCGGGCGCAGACTTCTCGCATCGCGAAGACGCCAGCTGGGCCGCGTCCAGGCCGGTCGATCCCGACGTCTTCATGATCTCGACTACCGCCAAGTCCGCAAGCGTTGTCCCCGGCCGCTCCCGGCCACCCTCACCAGCCTAGCGGAGTGGCGCTGAATCCAAGGTTACCTGCGCCCGCGCCGGCTTCGCGATTCGGATAAATGCTTCGTAAAACGGACTCGTCGACACGAAAGGCCTGACACTGCACGTGCAGGCGACGTTTAACGCCTCTCCCCGCGATGCCCGGTCACGCCGAGTGCCTCGGCAAGTATAGTATTCTGGTTAGCCCTCGCGGAAAGCAGATCACGACCATGCTCAGCGCGAGGTAACTACCCGTCCCCAGTCGTCAGGCCCATCAATCTGAACAAGCGCGAAATCCGCCCAAGCTCGCCGGGAAATGATGTGAAATAAAGCTTGAGCGCGACAATGCCCCGTTTGTGGCGACTCTCCGATCGAGAGCCCACGACGCCACGCTATCCGGATAGATTTTGCGCAAAATGGATAGAATTCCACTCGGCCCGAACTGGCCTCCGCGTTGAACCGACCGTCCGCGTGGTGGAATTATGATGCAGAGATCGAATCGCATGGACCGGATATCGCAACAAGACGCAGCCTCGCGGAAATGAAGTTCCCGGTCTGGTCGAAAGCCGTCTCGGCTCAGGGGACGGTCAAAGAGACCCTCGCCAATGTGCAGGTGCCGATCGTGTGCGCCGGCGCGCGGGTCAGTCCTGGCGACGTCGTCCTCGCCGATGATGATGGGGTCTGCATCGTCGCCCGCTTGGAGGCCGCCGGCGTGCTCGCCAAGGCGCGTGCGCGCGAGGAGAAGGAGGAGGCGTTGCGCCGCCGCTATGCCGCCGGAGAGCTCGGGCTGGACATCAACAACATGCGCGCACGCTTGAAGGAGAAAGGACTGCGATATGTCGACGCGAACGAACTCTGAGCTTCGAGCGATGCCGCGCCGCGTCGTGACGGGAATCAGGAACGGCAAGTCGGTGTTTCTGTCCGACGACGCGCCGCCGAACGCACACTGCTACGCCTCGATTCCTGGGCACATGAGTTCCGTGATCTGGGCCACGGCGCCGATACCCTCGCTGCCGCTTGATCAAGCCGAGCCTGCTCCTCCCCGCGTCACCATTCCACCTGCTCCCGGTGCAACGCGGTTGATGATCGTCCGATTTCCGCCGGACTCGGTGTTCACATCACCGGATTTCAACCCCGAAGGCGCGGGGCCCGAATTGGCTGAGCACATTCCTGGGCTCGCTGAATGCTTCGAAGCCCACAACCCGGGCATGCATACGACCGATACAATCGACTATGACATCGTGCTCGAGGGCGAGATCTGGCTCGAACTCGACGATGGCGCCGAAGTGCATCTGCGACAAGGCGACGTCGCCATCCAGTGCGGCACCCGCCACGCCTGGCGCAACAAAGGCGAAAATTCCGCCACGTTGGCCTTCGTGCTAATCGGCGCCGTACGGGACGACCAGGGCACATTGCGATGAGCCTCCCTTTCGAGGCGCTCATTGTCGGAGCCGGCCATGCCGGCGCGCACACGGCGATCTTCCTGCGCCAGCATGGTCATGTCGGATCAATTGCCATCATCGGTGACGAGCCCGAGTTGCCCTATGAACGTCCACCGCTTTCCAAGGACTATCTCGGCGGCACCAAGAGTTTTGACCGTCTTCTGCTCCGCCCGGCGGAGTTTTGGACCGACAATGCGATCGCCATGTTGCCTGGTCGTCGCGTGGAAACGATCGATCCCCGATCCCAGACCGTCACCTGCGCTGACGGCTCCTGCTATAGCTATGTCAATCTGATCTGGGCCGCAGGAGGTCGACCACGATCCCTGCCCTGTCCGGGCGGCGATCTTGCCGGCGTACATCAGATTCGATCACGGGCCGACGTCGACGCCATTGCTACCGAGCTTGCGCAGGCGCGCGACATCTGCGTGATAGGCGGCGGCTACATCGGCCTCGAGGCAGCCGCAGTTCTCACCAAGCTCGGGAAACGTGTCACTTTACTGGAGGCAATGGACCGAGTGCTGGCGCGGGTTGCCGGCGACGAGCTGTCCCGGTTCTACGAGCGCGAGCATCGCGCGCATGGGGTCGATCTCCGGCTCAATGCCAGGGTTCGCGAGCTGATCGGAAAATCGGGCCGCGTGGCAGGCGTTCTTCTCGATGAGGGCGAGGTCCTGCCAGCCGAGATGGTGATCGTCGGCATCGGAATCCTACCCAACCTCGAGCCACTCGCCGCAGCCGGTGCTCGATGCCGAGACGGCGTCGAGGTGGATGAGTTTTGCCGGACAAGCCTCCCGAACATATACGCGGTTGGCGATTGCGCCCGACATACAAATACCTTTGCTCAGGAAGGCACACGAATTCGACTTGAATCGGTGCAGAACGCCTCCGATCAGGCCAATTGCGTGGCAAAGGCGATCGTCGGAAGGCCCGAGCGTTACTCCGCGACGCCCTGGTTCTGGTCGGATCAATACGACCTCAGGCTTCAGACGGCCGGCCTTTCGGCAGGATATGACGAAGTCGTCATCCGCGGCGACCAGGCCGCCAGGAAGTTTTCGGTAATCTATTTGCGTGGAGGCCGCTTCCAGGCAATCGACTGCGTCAACAACGCCAAAGACTTTGTTGCCGGAAAGAGGTTGGTTGCAACGCGAGCCACCGTCAGTGCCGATCGTCTCGCGGATACGGAGACGCCGCTGAAGGCTCTCATTCCTCCCGCCGTAGACGGTCAATTCATCGAGCAGGACGCCACCGCGCGTCAGGGAGTTTCCTGAAACATGACGAACCTACTGGTCATCACGCCGAGCGGATCGCGCCGACGGATCGAAGCGGCCGCCGGCATCACCATCATGGAAAACATCCGCAACGCCGGCGTTGGCGAACTCGCTGCCCTTTGCGGCGGCTGCCGCTCCTGTGCGACTTGCCACGTGTATCTGGAGGTCGAAAGACCCGATCTTCTGCCGCCAATTTCTGATGAAGAAAACGACCTGCTCGATTCATCGGACCATCGGCGGACGAATTCTCGCCTGTCGTGTCAGATCGTCGTGAAGGCCGAGATGGGCATGATGTCCGCGGAGATCGCGCCGGAAACTTGAACACGATGCGCGTTCTCTGCCGCGCCCCGCGGCAGCTCCGCGCGGAGCGCGCTCACAACTAATCACCCAAGAGATTGATATATCAAACTTCTTTTCGCCTTGGAGCGATCGAGTGTGAATTGAAGTGACAGGCTGGAGTTGCCTGGAAATCGGCAGATCGAGTGGTAGGCCATCACGATTCCCCATCAGGAATACGGCTGGACGCTGAGGCGGTGAAGCATCCCTTGCGGTCGCTCGGATCGCGACACGCCACGTTTCGTAGTGGCGCCATCATAGATTTTGTCTCGGACTTTACTGAGACCCCTCATCGGCATCCAGTCGCCTCCTCACCCGACGGTCCCGCCGTGCAGCCGATCCTCGACGCCAACCATCAATTGGATTGGCTCACTCAATCATACTGAGGCGTGTGCGAGCTGCCACGCCCCACCCCACTTTCCGCAACCGCCGGCCTCATCGCGGGCGAGCCTCTGCCTGCTTTCGAGAATGTCAGCGTCTCGGTCAGTTCACCGCGCACCATCGTCACCTCGGTGCGATTCACAGAACGAAGCCTCCAGCCTAGATAATCTTCATCGAGCTTCAGACGCAGCGTGGCCTTGTTCGTCTCGTCGACAAAAATCCCGACACTCTGATCGATGCCGACAATCGTCCCAACCAATGCGAGCCGCAGCTCGACCGGCGGCGGGCTCGGTGGCATCGGCGGCGCTTTCGACGCAGCTACCGAAACCACGGGTGGCGGCGGCCGCCGCCGCGAGGCCGAAAAGATCGGCCGTTCGCCCGTCGTCGACAGTGCTGCAAGCGGGATGGCCCAGAGCGGATTGCCACTCATTTCCTCCCGCTTGATGTGAGACGGCGTTGGCGCCGCAGGATCGACCGCCGGTGCCGCCGTTACGGGAGACTCTAAAAGTGGGCGGCTGGAGGCTGGCTCGATGAAGCCTGGTGCGTCGATATCTGCGAATTCCGCCGGCCGCGCCGGAGCCGAGGCGGAAACACCGAGCAAAGGCACCCACACCGCGAGCCACAGCGATATCCGCCGCGTCGCCTTATGCTCTCTCATGTCCCTCGTCATTGGCCAGTTGGTAGCAACCCGCAAATTCTCAAACTGGCGCCCTGCGCAAGCAAGACAAAGCGGGCTTGTCAGGCACGGGGCACCGGTGCGAGCAAGGCTTATCGGCTGCCCATGTGACACCTGTGCGAAGTGGCGGTCACCTCCCTAATGTTTCCACGACCTATCGCGATCCGGCATTCCACGACTCCCCACGGCCGCCGAACGCCAGTATGACATTGTTGCTGCATCGTCATACTCGTCTGCTATAAGTGTGGCTTTGTTGAACAGGTTATCGTGCGGAGACGTGGTGGTGCGTGGGGCCTTGTTGCGGATGTTTTCCGCCGCCGCATCATCCGCCCTGTGCACGCTTCCGATCGCGGCCCAAGAGCGTAGCCTGGTCGCGCCCGCCGAGCTTCCGCCGGTCGCCGTTGCGGCGCCGGAGGATCAGCATCCCAAGCGGCTCACCCGCAAACGACCGCCGAAAGGCGGGGCTCTGCGCAATCGGGCCGCCGCTCGCACGGAGAGCCCGACCGAGAGCGGCGTCGTGGCCAATGCGGCGCCAATCGGCGCGCCTGCCTTGCAGCCCACCGCCGCGAGCGCCATTCGCATCAGCGGCCGCGAGGTGAACGCAATTCCGTTCTCGCGGCCCGGCGAGGCACTGGAAGTTGTGCCAGGCCTGATCGTCACGCAGCACTCCGGCGAAGGCAAAGCCAACCAGTACTTTCTGCGCGGCTTCAATCTCGACCACGGCACCGATCTCGCAATCAGCGTTGACGGCATGCCCGTCAACATGCCGACGCATGGGCATGGGCAAGGCTACGCCGACATCAATTTCCTGATCCCCGAGCTGATCCAGTCGGTCAATGTCCGCAAGGGACCGTATTTCGCCGACCAGGGCGACTTCGCCTCCGCCGGCGCTGTGGCGATCGACTACGTCAACAAGCTGCAGCACAACATCGCGGAGATAAGCTTCGGCAGTTTCGGCTATCGACGCGCACTGGCGGCGGGATCGAGCCGCGTTGACGATGGCACCCTGCTGGCGGCGGTCGAGGCGGCCAAATATGACGGACCCTGGGACGTGCCGGACGATGTCCGCAAGCTGAACGGCGTCCTGCGCTACAGCCAGGGCACCGTGACCGACGGCCTGACGCTGGCGGCGATGGCCTACTCCAATGGCTGGAATTCGACCGACCAGGTCGCCCAACGCGCGATCGACCAGGGCCTGATCAATCGCTTCGGCACGCTCGATCCGACCGATGGCGGCAGGTCCAGCCGATTCAGTCTGTCCGGCAATTGGGCGCAGTCGGGCGACTACGGCCAGACCAATATCAGCACCTATGTCGTGCGCTCCGACCTGCGGCTCTTCAACGATTTCACCTACTTTCTCGACACCCCCCTCAACGGCGACCAGTTCAGCCAGCTCGACCGCCGCAGTTTCGGTGGCATCGATGCGCGGCATACATTCGATTGGCGCTTTGCCGGCGTCGAGGCACAAACCCGCGTTGGCGTGCAGAGCCGCTACGACGATATCCATGTCGGCCTGTTCAAGACGGAGCAGCGCACGTGGCTCTCGACCGTACGCGATGACCGCGTGCAGGAGGGCAATGTCGGCCTCTGGACCGACACGACCATGCGCTGGACCGACTGGCTGCGCACCACGATCGGCATCCGCGAGGATTTTTTCGCCGGACATGTGTTCAGCGATGCGCCGCAGAATTCGGGCAACGCGCAGGCCTCGATGGCGAGCCCGAAGACCGGTCTCGTGCTCGGTCCCTGGTACAAGACCGAGTTCTACGGCAATGCCGGCTACGGCCTGCACAGCAACGATATCCGCGGCGCGACCATCACCGTCGATCCCAACGACAAGGTGACGCCGCTCGATCGCGTGCCGCTGCTCGTGCGCTCGCGCGGCGCCGAACTCGGTATCCGCACCAGGGCGATCGAGGGTCTCACCAGTTCGCTCGCACTATTCGTGCTCGACTTCGACTCGGAGCTGTTGTTCGTCGGGGACGCCGGCACCACCGAGCCGAGCCGGCCCAGCCGCCGCGTCGGTGTGGAGTGGACGAACCAGTACAAGCCCTTGCCCTGGATGACGGTCGATCTCGACGTGGCCCATACCCGCGCGCGCTTCACCGATTTCGACCCCGCCGGGGCCCGCATCCCCGGCGCACCGGCGTGGGTGGCAAGCGGTGCAGTCACCCTCGGTGGCGACACTGGCTGGTTCGGCACGCTCAAGGCCCGCTATTTTGGTCCGCGTCCCCTGATCGAGGACGACAGCGTCCGTTCGCGGTCGTCGCTCATCTTCAATGCGCGCGCCGGCTACAGATTCGACAATGGCCTGCGGCTGCAACTCGACGTGCTCAACCTCTTCAACGCCCAGACCAACCAGATCGAATATTTTTATCTGTCGCGCCTGCCGGGAGAGCCCATCGACGGCGTCGCTGATCGCCACGTCCATCCGGCCGAACCCCTCGCGGTGCGGCTGACGGTGGCGGCACGATTTTGATCGCAGCGACAACGGGCGCTGACTGGCCGTCACAAATACTGAAGAAATCTGACATAGAGCGGATGCTCTGATCGGCCGAGAACGCCCGTTCGACCGATGCAATATGTATCGCGCGCAGCCGGTCGTGTCCGAAACAGGAGTGAGGGGAATGCAATCTGAGCCGGACACCACCGCGATCGCTTCGGCAGGCCAGTTCGCGGGCGCGGTTCAGGACGAGGCCGCACCGGTGCGCGCTCGTCAGGCTGCAAGCCGCGCCTGGGCCCTCGTGCCGATCGTGACCGCGTCGGGCTTTGCGGGTCTGGGCTACGAGATCGTGTGGACGCGCCAGTTGAGCCTTGCGCTGGGCACCGAGATGATGGCGATGCTCGGAGTCATTGCCGGGTTCTTCGGCGGTCTGGCACTGGGCGCGTTCGCGCTCGATCGGCCGATCCGCCGCTCGAAATCGCCATGGCGCGTCTATGCGATCCTTGAAGCCGTCATCGCCGTTTGGGGCCTGATCAGCGTCTGGCTTCTGCCCGCGGCCGGTCGGTCTCTGTCCCCCCTGCTCGGCACCGAACCGTCTGCTGCCCTGCTCTGGGCCGGCAGCCTGGCGCTGCCGACCCTCGTGCTGCTGCCGGCAACGATGGCCATGGGCGGGACCTTGACCGCCCTGGAGCGGATGATGCGGGACACGCGTGGCGAGGCTCGTGTCACGGCAGGCGTATATGGGGCGAATACGGCCGGGGCCCTGGCCGGCACGCTCGCCTCAACATTCCTACTGATCCCGGCGCTCGGATTTTCGGGAACGCTGCTCTGCCTCGCTGGTGTCAACGCGTTCTGCGCCCTCGGCGCAATCGCGCTCGGATCGGTGGCGAAAGAAGCTGATGCCGAAGAACGACCGCCGGAACGAATTCGCGACTTGCGGCTCACGATCACCTTGTTCGCCACGGGACTGCTGGGAATCGCCTTCGAAGTCCTCGTAGTCCGGCTCGCCGCGCAGGTGATGGAGGACACCGTCTACACGTTCGCTGGACTGTTGGCTGCATATCTGCTCGGCACCGCAGCGGGGAGCCTGCTCTGGCAGCGGACCGGGCGAGATGCGCAGGATAGAAATCTCAGCGGCCTGCTCGCCGCAACGGCGTTCGCCTGCATCGCGACCGCGGCACTTGCGCCCTATGCCGGTCGCCTGGTCGAGACCGCAGCCTTTGCGGATGTATTCGGCGAACTGGTGGTGGCGATCGCACTGTTCCTGGTGCCCGCGACCGCAATGGGCGCATTGTTCGGCCTGCTGGCGCAACGAGTGAGCGATCAGTGCCGCTCCGTCGGATCGGCGATCGGCATCAACAGCCTTGGCGCCTGCATCGCGCCGTTGGTGGCGGCGCAATTCCTGATTCCCGCCCTTGGTGCATGGACGGCACTGCTTGCCGTTGCGCTGGGCTATCTGCTGCTGCTGCCGCCCGACCGATCGACGCTCCTGTGGTCCGCCACACCGGCGATCTCCGCGCTCGTCCTCTGGCTCAATCCGGCGCCATCGTTGACGCACGTGCCGGCAGGTGGAACGCTGCTTGCGGTCCGTGAAGGACCGATGGCGACGGCGAGCGTCGTCGATGACGCCGCAGGTGCGCGCTACCTCGAGGTCAACGGCCACTTCCGCATGGGTGGAACGAGTTCGACGCGATCCGACTACCGGCAGGCGATGTTGCCGCTGTTGCTTCACGAGGTCCCGCGCCACGCCTTGTTCCTCGGAATCGGCACCGGTGCCACCATGGTCGGCGCGGCGCAGATGCCAGGCGTCAGCGTGCTCGGTGTCGAACTCTCCCGCGAAGTGGTGGAGTTGCTGCCCTGGTTCGTCAATCCGCCGCCGGCTTCGGCGCCGCGGGTGACCGTGGCGGATGCCCGCCGCTACGTCGCCGCGGATACGGGCCAGCATGACGTGATCGTCGCCGATCTGTTTCATCCCGCACTCGACGGCAGCGGCGCGCTCTATACCGTGGAGCATTTCGAGGCCGTGAAACGTCGCCTGGCGCCCGGAGGAATTTTTTGCCAATGGCTGCCGCTGTACCAGCTCGATCTTCCCTCCCTGCGCGCGATCGTCCGTGGCTTTCTCGACGTCTATCCCGACGGCTCGGCCTGGCTCAATCACTACAGTGTCCGCACACCGATGCTCGCACTCATTGGAACGCGGGATGGCGGCCATCTCGATACCGAGGTTCTCGCTGCGCGGCTGCGCGATCCCGCGACCGCGCGGCTCGTACGGCCGCTGGGGTTCGAGGCACCAATCGATCTGCTCGGCCAGTATCTCGCAGGCCCACGCGCGCTCTCCGCATTCGCCGGCAAAGGTCCGCGCAACACTGATGATTATCCGTTCGTGACCTTCGATGCGCGGCGGAATGTCCGTGCGCTCAGCGCAGCACCCTGGTCACTGCTGCTTGCCGTCACGAAGGACATCCAACCGGATCCGAATGAACTCCTGGTTGCCGAAACCGAGCGCGATGCGTTGCGCGCGCGTCTCGACGCCTACTGGCGCGCGCGCAACCGCTTTCTCGAAGCCGGCGCGTCTCTGCCAGGCGATCCGCGCGGAGTGGCCTTGATCGAAGCGGCTTCGCCGGGCCTGATCGACGCGCTTCGCCTGAGCTCCGAATTCGATCCAGCCTACGGACCGCTGATGGGCATGGCGAGATCGCTGACCGGCTCAGACCGGGCGGCGGCCGCGCGCCTGCTGCGTCAGATCGATCAAGCTGCGCCATCGCGCCCGGAGGCACGGGAGCTCCTGCTGAGCGAATTCGGAGAGCGATAGAGAGCGATCGATCCGTCACTCTCAGGGCGCGAAGTTGATGCGATAGCCCCAGCAGTCGAGATGATCGGGAATTGCGTTGAAAGCAATTGTAATTCTCCGCCCGCCCTGATTCTTCGGCACCTCGTGGTAGAGGTAGCTCGGAAAAAGCACGAGATCGCCGGGCTCGGCCTCCGGCAGGGCGTACTTGCCCGCATTGAAGGGCCCGATGGCGGCGCTTCGCGTGTGATGCCGGAAGGAGAAGTCAAAACCGCCTGGCGGCCGCACGAAGACGGTGTTGCAGGCCGGGTGCGAGGGCGTCAGATAAATGATGCCCGAGACGAAGCTGTTGGCGTGCGAATGCAGTGTCTGGTTGCCGCCGGTCTCGAGCATGTTGGTCCACATCTCCTTGACGGTCCAGCGCAGCTCCTCGCCGAACAGAAGGACGCCGAAATCGACCAGCTTCGGAACCGCAAGCTCGGCGATCTGGCGAAACAGCTCGTTATCGCGAGGGTCGGCAACCTCGGTGTGGAAGAGCTGGCCCGAGCGCAGATTGCCCTCGACCCGGGTGTTCCTGATCGCCGCCACGGCAGCTTCGTTCAGCGATGGCGGGAGCAGTCCAGGCGAGCGTAGCAGGGGAATCGGGAAAAGCGGCTCGATCTGATCCATGTCGCAACGTCTACCTGTTCTTGAAAACACGGACAGACAATGCCCGGGCAAAGATGACGCTGCGATGACAGTGTGCAGGATCTCCAAAATGCTCGGATCCTGTTACTCGTCGGTCCGGAGCACCTTTAGCTTCTCGCCCGGCCTCAGCTCGTGGCGCCGTTCGCGCACCTCGTCAGAGGCACGCGCGGCCATGTCGAGGCATTCGTCGAACTCGCCGTTACCGGCTTCAACCAAGGCCTGATGCAAGTGCCGCTCGGCGAAGTAGCGCGAGAGATGGTCGGACGGCAAAGCCGCAGCCAATGCTCGCGCCTCCGCGACCGCAGCATTGCAATCTTCCCGGGTCGGCTCGTCCGACGCGGGCACGGCAGCACCGGATGCGGCCACACCGCATCCGAGGCCAGCGAGGAGGCCCAGTGCGCAGAAGGCGATACGAACCAGATACATGTCAGTCGTGAGGGCAGGACCGGGCCGCTTCAACACGAGTGCGGCGGGACGCACCGAATCGTTGCGCCCCGCCGGATGGCCTCACATCACGTCAGTGATGGTCGTGATGATGATCGTCGTCGTGATCGTGGTCGTTGTCGGCCCGCTGTCCGAGCCGGCGCGCCAGCTCGGCGTTGGTCTCGACCAGGAGCTTCGGCGAGCCTTCCGGCCGGACGAAGATCGGGTTGGCGTAGAACCAGACGTTCGAGTAGGCCTGAACGTCGTGGGTCACCTTCTTGGCGCCATTCACCGTCTCCAGATGCGCCGGGCACGCCGGATCGATACAGCTGACCTGCGCGTTGTTGGCATCGAGCAGCGGATTGCCAGCGGTATCGCTGACGTTCGGAGTGCCATTCGGAATGTTGGTTCCGCGCGCACGGATGTAGAACGGCTTGGTGCCTGCGGTGAAGGTCGTCGTGAACCGCAGCCGCTTGCCATCATGGTCTCCCCGATGCTCGCGCTGCATCTGCGTCGCGGGGATCTGCCGGGCGATGCTCGCCGAAGGATTATACACGATCGCCGCGCCGGCCGTGCCCGCAGCATTCGCCACCGCGTAGTTGGGCGCGTCAGGCGCAACCACGCCCGTGATCTGGCCAGTGATCAGATCGACGTGGTCGAGTATCGGCTTGTTGAGCGGCTGCTTGATTCCCACCGGCACTAGCAGCGGGTTGTTGAAGCTGTAGGGGCTGTTATTCTCGTTCGGAACGGTCAGCTCCATCTCGACCGTGATCTTTTCGCCGGGCCTCACGACCAGCGTCTCACCCATGGTCTTCCAGTCGTCGCCGCGCGTCTTGGCGCGGAACACCATATCCGGACCGATCAGGTCCGCGTTGACCGAGTACGAGTTACCCGAACGCATGCCGTCGATGACGTGCTGCGACGAGAAGCGACCCGCATTCGGAACATACAGCTTGGTGTACTCGCCGGGAATGAAGTCGGCCGTCGTGAAGGAGTCGCGCGCACCGCCGGCACCGCGGCTGTGCCAGTCCGAGCTCACATACATGAAGAAGTTGCGGCCTTCGCCAAGCAGTCCGTCCCAGAGGCCGCCGACCTTCGCGGTGTAAATGCCGCTCATGCCGTAGGTGCCGCCGCCGACCGCGTTGGTGGTGTACGAGCCGGAGCCGCCACTGGCTCCGCCTTCGGCGAAGTGACCGGGCGATTCGATGCCGAACGCAACCGTCGGGCCCGCGTTGTTGAAGTCACGGAAATGCTCGATGTTGTAGCCCTTGTTGGCGGTCGCACTGAACGGCCCCTGGCGTTCGGTATGAGTCGGGATGATGTAGGATTGCAGCGGATAGTTCGTCTGCAACCACTTGACGCCTGTGAGCGCCTTTTGGTGACCCGCCGTGCCCGTGTTGTTGACGTTGTCCTTGCCGGGCCACAGCTGATTGCCACCGGCGTCGATGACGGGACCGATTGCATCGGTGTCGGCACGGTCGAAGCGGTACTCGAATTCCGCCATCTTGTCCGCGTTGCCGGCCGCCTTCCGCGGGTGCTGCCCGGTGATAACGGCGACGTCGACGTGTTCATGGCCAGGCGCGATCCACTCGAGACCCTCGATCAGCACCTTGTCGTACTTCGCCGAACGATCGACGATGGTCGGATACTCGATCTCGCGGATCGACTGCCAGCGCCACATCTGCGCGCCGGTGCCGGTACCGTTCGGGGTGCCCTTCAGGCTGCTGATCGTGATCCCGTCGATGGTCTGGCCGAGCGTCTGGCTCCAGGTCGTCGTGGTTTGTCCCGGAATATTGGCGCTGGTGTCGCTGAAGCGGCAGTCGCGATTGCCGGAACCGCCGTGGTTGCCGAGCGTAAACCAGTCCAAATCGAAATTGTTGCCACCCGCGGACGCGGTGCCCCGCCCGACCGCGCGGTCGATCGTGTAGCCGGCGGCAACCGAACCATCCGTGCAGGTGTTATGATTGTGCATGTCACCGGCAACGTATGGATTGCCGCGACGCTCGCCGCGCCCCCACTCTTCGGCGACAGCGCTCTGAGTCAGCGCCATGGATGCCGATGCCGCAGTCAACAGGATGGTCTTGCCGGATGGAAACATCTATCGCCCCTCGTTCAGGTCACATATCGCGAAAATGAAGCAGAGATGCCGCGAATTGAAAGCCGTTTGGCCCAAGCCGCCTAAGCCGCTCCCTGCACGTCGAGATAGTGACCAGTGTTCCGATACAGCTTCGTGAAGGATTTGTGTTCGGCCGCTGCCGGTGCGCACTGTGCGTGCGGCATCTTGTCTCTTGCGTTTGCCCATTGCATTTTTTCTCGCCGCGTGAGCGATTGAAGATGACAGATGAAATGCTCTGCCGCATAAAGCGCTGCGGCGCGTGAAGAGAATTTGTGACAACCGCATGTCAATGCCAGCGACACCAGCTGAACTGCAGTCCCTTCCGACATCACACACCGAACGTTCGGACCCGGACGCCGGTGTCGTGCGTGGCGCAACGGAGCCTTCGCGCTCCCTTGTCTCCGTGCTCGCGCGGCTCTCGCGCGAGCCCTTGCTGCACTTCACCTTGCTCGGAGCGATAATCTTCGGCATCGACGCCTTGCTGCATCCGCCCGCCAAGGACGAAAAGGTCATTACGGTGACCAAGGCGATGCGCCGGTCCTTCATTGACAATTTCGATGAGGACAAGGAACGCGCCCCTTCCGTTGATCAGCTCCAGAAGATGATCGACAGCTGGGTCGCGAGCGAGATCCTCTACCGCGAAGGCAAGACGCTTGGCGTGGACCGCGGCGACGAGACGATCCGCGATCGGATTGCCTACAAGATGCAATTGCTGATCTTCGACCAGGTCCGCGTCCCGCGCCCCTCGGACGAGCAGTTGCAGGCCTGGTTTGCGCAAAATCACGCCCGCTTCGACGAGCCGGAGCGCGTTTCGTTTTACATCACCCCGCCGACGGATCAGGCCACGGCACAGCGTCAGCTCGAGGACATCGTCCAACAACGCGAATCCGAGGAGCTCCAGAATCTCACGCGTGCCATCCTCGCCCGCCCGGTCGCGAGTCTCGCCGCATCCTTCGGCGAAGATTTCCGTGATGGACTGTTGAGGATGCCAGAGGGGGAATGGAGGCTGCTGCAGTCGAAGGACGGCTGGCACGTCGCTCGGCTGGATTCCCGGCGGCCGGGCAATCTTGCCAGCCTCGACAAGGTTCGAGATGAGGCCGCCAGGATCTGGCATACGGAAGAGACCCGCAAGTTGGCCTGGGAAGCGGTCAAGCGGCTCAAGGCGTCCTACCAAGTGCGGTACGAGCAGTGAGGGCGATCCAATATCTGCGATTGGCGCTGCTGACGCTGACCCTGGGCCTCGCCGCGCTCATCCGGCCTGCGGCGCTCAGTGCGCATGAAGCGGCGATGGGCGTGCTGGAATTCCGCGAGGTCCGGCCCGGCGCATTTGTCGGCCGCTGGAGTATCGAGCCCTCGATCGGCGCAGCGCGGGTCGATCTGCGGGTGCCGTCGCACTGTTTTCTCCGCCTGCCCGAGATGAACTGCGGTCAGCAGGGGTTGGTCGGTCCTATCACCATCTCCAATCTCGGCTCCAACATGTCGGTCGTCCTGATCAGGCTCATCCCGATCGAGGGCGAGCCGCGCAGCTACACGATCTCGACGGCCAATCCCGTTGTGACCGTCCTTGGCACCGACGCCCCGACGCTCGAGGCGTGGATCGAACTGGCCAAGACTTATGTGAACTACGGGATCGACCACATTCTGCTCGGCGCCGATCATCTGCTGTTCGTGCTGGGCCTGATCTGGATCGTCGGCGGTGGCTGGCGTCTGGTGAAGACGATCACGGCCTTCACGATCGGGCACAGTGCCTCGCTTGCCGCGGCAGCCTTCGGCCTGATCGGCGTGCCCGAACGACCGCTTAACGCCTGCATCGCATTGAGCATCGCGTTCGTCGGGGTGGAAATCGTCAAGCAGCAGCGCGGCGAGATCGGACTCACCGCCCGCTATCCCTGGGTCGTGGCGTTCACCTTCGGTCTGGTTCATGGCATCGGCTTCGCAAGCGCCTTGGCGGGACTCGGGCTCGAACGTCGACTCCTTCCTGCAGCGCTGCTGTTCTTCAACATCGGCGTCGAGATCGGACAGCTTGCTTTCGTGCTGCTCGTGCTCGCATTGATCTGGGCGCACAGACGGCTTGATGCCTTCGTGCCGCGCTGGAGCGAGGCCCTCCCGGCCTATCTCATCGGGTCGGTGTCGATGTTCTGGTTCTTCGGCCGTCTGGCGCGCATGTTCGCCGCGATCTGAACGGGAGTCGCACACAATGTCTTTGCGCGTCCCCCGAGCTCTCACGACCGCCATCGTTTCGTTCGCACTGACGCAACCGGCTCTCGCGCACGAGCAGGCTGGCGTGGCGGGAGGCCTCGTCAGCGGCCTGCTCCATCCTATCACGGGCATCGATCATCTGATCGCAATGGTGGCCGTCGGGATCTGGGGCGCGCAACTCGGCGCCCCCGCAATCTGGATCCTGCCGATCACCTTCCCGCTCGTCATGGCGGTCGGCGGGGTTCTGGGCGTGCTGCATGTTCCGCTTCCGATGCCGGAGGTGATGATTGCCGTCTCGGCCGTGATCCTGGGGGGCGCCGTTGCGGCCCGGCTACGCCCACCCTTTCCCGCTGCCGCCTTCATCGTTGCGATCTTCGCGATCTTTCACGGCCATGCGCATGGAGCCGAGCTCCCACGTGCGGTGAATGCACTGGCCTATGGAGTTGGCTTCGTCACCGCCACCGGCCTCTTGCATCTGTTCGGCATTACGATTGGCACGTTGACGCGCTGGCCCGCCGGCGAGCGCATCATTCAGGGACTTGGGGCCGGCATTGCGGGAATTGGCTGCTATTTCCTCGCCCAGGGCATCGGAGCTTTCGCATGAAGCTGAAATCCCCACGGGCATTGATGGCCACAGCGATGCTGCTTGCCGGCGCGAATGCCGCCGAGGCACATATCGTCGCGGCTCGCCTCGGCGATTTCTACATGGGTGCAATGCACCCCCTCACTGATCTTCAGGATGTCGTTCTCTGGACTGCGACCGGCATGCTGGCCGGTACGCTCGGAGCCAAGGGGCGCTGGCTCATCCTGGTTTTTCCCCTTGGATTGCTGGTCTGGTTGCCTTTTGGAAGCGCTTTGGGCGCGGCTTCCACACAGCTTGCGGGCGCGGCAATGATGCTCGCGATAGGCATGCTGCTCGCGGCAGCAGCGCAAGTCCCCACGCTTCTACTGTGCGCGCTTGCCTTCGCAGTGGCTATGATACGGGGCGCAGCGAACGCCGCCGACCTCCGACCCGAAACCGACCGGCTGCTATTTGCAGCAGGATTAGCTTGCGTGGGCTACGGAGCCATCACGCTGACGATGGCGCTGACCGCGGTATTCAAACGACCGAATTCGGACAGCGCAACATCTTGGCGAGCCATCGCCCTTCGTGCACTTGGCGGCTGGGTCGCGGCTATCGGTCTGATGATGGCGAGCCTTGTACTCGCATCATGAGGGGCCGCGAAGGCCCTGTGCCGATCCGTCATGACTGCGGGTGACGCCCCCGGTCGCTCATGTCGCGGCTTCACGCATCATCGCCTTCAGCATTTCCGCGAGCACGCTGGCGATCGCGCTCGTCCCGCGCTCATGGCCGATCAGCATGAGCGTCTGCGTCTCGTGCGCCAATTCGCGCACCGGCACATAGACCAGGCGACCAACGCGTCGCTCGAACTCGATGTCGAACGGCGTAAGAAAGGTTATGCCATTATCGAGAATAGCGGCGTGGCGCATGATCTCGATAGCGTTGGTTTCGATGATCGGCAACGGTTCCAGCGAAGCTTTCGCGAATGCCGAATCGAGGTAAGGCCGGATCACAGTCGACCCATCGGCAATCACGAGCGGATAGTCGATGCAGTCGCCGAGCCGGATCTGGTTACGCTTGGCCAAGGGATGGCTCGGCGCCATGACGGCGCCGAGCTTGCCGGCCGCGCGGGCCAACACCTTCAGGTGACTTCCGCGGACAAAGTCGAAGCCGATCCCGAGGTCGGCCTCGCCGCTGGCGACCGCGGATTGAATGTCCTCGCCCGTGGTCAGCAGCGTCAGGCAGAGCCGCACCCGGGGATTGGAAACACGAAACTGCTTGACGGTGCCGGGCACGAGGTTCGAGGCGAGACCACTCATCATCGCCACCGTAATCTCGCCCCGGCGCAATCCTTTCAGTTCTTCGATCTTGCCTTGGGCACGGGTTAATTCCTTCAGCGTCTGACGAATGTGGCCCACCAGCACCTCGCCCGCCGCAGTCAGAATCAGCTTGCGCGGCAGCCGTTGGAAAATTGGCGTGCCGAGCTCGGTCTCAAGCGCAAGAATCTGGCGACTGATGGCAGAGGCCGCGACGTTAAGATGGCTCGCAGCCTTGCGGATCGATCCGGTGCGCGCCACCTCGTCCACATAGGTCAATAGGCGACTATGCAGCATCCCCTTGCTCCTGCTTGGAAAAAAGCCACGCTCAGGAGGATGCTGTGACGTTGCCAAAAAGGCAACATTGTTTGCGAAATAAAGCGCTTTTATGCAAGCCTTCCGGCGTGCTGAATCCACCGTGGCCTGTCACGCGTACGCCCGCAGCGTCGAACCGGCCGCAATCAGGAGTCTCTTCATGGCGTTCAGCGTCGAAAACCTCGCTCAGTCCAAGGCCTTCCGCATCTCGCCAACAGACACCAACTATTTCGTGATGCTGTTCGATCATGAGAGCGACCGGATCGACAATATCTTCGTCATCGAAATCTTCCGGCCGGGCGGCGCGACGCCACCCAACGAACATGCGGCGGCGCACGAATTCTTCCATGTGCTGCACGGCGAGGGCGTGGCGCGCTGCGACGGCAAGACACTGCCGATCAGCAAGGGCGACTCGCTGCTGCTGCATCCTGGCTCAGAGCACGTGATCGAGAACACCGGGACCGGCAAGCTGTATTGCCTCACGGTGATGACACCGAACGAAGGCTTTGCCGAATTGATCCGTAGCGGCGAACCGGTGGAGGTCGAGGCCGACGACATCGCAGTGCTGCAGGGACGCAACTTGACGGATCAACGATGACCGACATCCGCCTCCAACCGGTCGATGATCTCCAGCCGCTCGGCGCCAGCACGCGCAACCGCTGGTCGGTATCGGCGACCCAGGCAAACCTTGTCCGGCCGCCGGTCGTGCCGCAGCCGGTGACGATCGATGCCGGCGCCAAGCTCGTAACCTTCGATCTCGCGCGCACCGCCATCATTGTCGTCGACATGCAGAACGACTTCTGCCATCCGGACGGCTGGCTTGCCCACATCGGTGTCGACGTAACGCCGGCACGCGCACCGATCGCGCCGCTGCAACGGCTGTTGCCGGTGCTGCGCGGTCTCGACGTGCCGGTGATCTGGCTCAACTGGGGTAACCGGCCCGATCGGCTCAACCTCAGCCCGGCTCTGCTGCATGTCTACAAGCCGTCCGGCACAGGCGTCGGCCTCGGCGACCGGCTGCCGGGCACCGGTGCGCGGGTGCTGGAACGCGGCAGTTGGTCGGCCTCGATTGTCGAGGAGCTGACCGTCGAGTCCACCGATATTCATGTCGCCAAGTATCGCATGTCAGGATTCCAGGACACAGAGCTCGATAGCATCCTGCGCAACCTCAATGTCACGACGCTCTTGTTCGCCGGAGTCAACGCCGACCAATGCGTACTCTGCACGTTGCAGGACGCCAATTTCCTTGGCTACGATTGCATGCTGCTGCGCGACTGCGCAGCCACCACGTCACCGGACTACTGCATGGCTGCGACCGTCTACAATGTAAACCAATGCTTCGGCTTCGTGCTGGAGTCTTCCGTCCTTACCGCTGCCCTCGCCGGCAAGCGGGCCGCGATTGCCGAGGTAAACGCGCCATGAACGATCTTACGCCCTTTGACGCATCCGACCGTCATCCATCGACGGACAGACTCGCACCGCTGCTCGCCGATCTCGGCGATATCCCGGTCGTGACTGACCCAACGATCGTGCGCCGACGCTCGCGCGATTTCTTCTGGTACAGCCCGGTCCTCAACGATCAGCTCAGCGACAAGTCGGCCGATGTGATCGTCGCGCCACGCGACGAGGCCGATATCGTTCGCATCGCCGCGGCTTGCGTAAGCCGCCGCGTGCCACTGACGGTCCGGGCCGGCGGCACCGGCAATTACGGCCAGGCGGTGCCGCTCGCCGGCGGCGTGCTGCTCGACGTCACCGCGCTCGACACGATCGAATGGATCAGACCCGGACAGATCCGTGTCGGTGCCGGCGCCAAAATGAATGCGATCGACGCCGCCACACGGCCCTCCGGCTATGAACTGCGGATGCATCCTTCCACCAAGCGTACCGCGACCATTGGCGGTTTCGTCGCAGGCGGATCCGGTGGCATCGGCTCGATCACCTATGGCGGCTTGCGCGAACCTGGCAACATCCTCGCGGCGCGCATCGTCACCATGGAGGCGGAGCCCCGCATCATCGAACTGCGCGACGACGCAGCGCAGAAGATCAACCGCGCCTACGGCACCACGGGCATCATTACCGCGCTCGAAATGCCGCTGGCGCCGGCACAGCCATGGATCGATGTGGTCGTCGCATTCGACGATTTCCTGGCGGCTGTCGAATTTGGCCGGGCCGCGGCGCTTTCCGACGGCATCGTCAAGAAGCTGCTGGCGCCCATTACGTGGCCGCTGCCGTCCTATTTTGGCGCGCTGAAATCCTGCTGTCCCGAGGGCAAGAGTATTCTGATTGCGATGATCGCCGAGCGCTCGCTGGAAGACTTCAGGGATCTGCTCGGCGATCGCGGCACCATCACCCTGGAGACGCCGACCGACGAGCGCCCCGGCAGGGTGCCGCTGTACGAATACACCTGGAATCATACCACCCTCCAGGTGCTCAAGAGCGATCGCACGGTGACCTATCTGCAATGCCTATACCCCCATGACCGGCTGCTGCAAAAGGTTGAGGAGATGCGCACGATGTTTCCGGACGAGGTGCTTCAGCATCTCGAATTCATCCGTTTCAACGGCCAACTGACCTGTAGTGGACTGCCGGTGGTGCGATACAGCGACGCGGAGCGGCTGAACGAGATCATCCGCCTGCACGAGGCGCACGAGGTCCATATCGCCAATCCGCACGTGTACACCGTCGAGGACGGCAGCCGCTACAAACGCGTCGATGTGGATCAGCTGGGATTCAAGCATGAAGTCGACCCCCACGGTCTGCTCAATCCCGGCAAGATGCGCAGCTTCGTGGCGGAGCGGTGACCAGGACATCACGATGGGAACGGTATTCGGCAAAACGAACTGGCGATCGATGAGCCAGGAGCAGCGCGACCTCGGGCTTAACAACAGCGCCGCCGTCCCAGGCAGCGCCGAGCTTGTCGCGAGCTGGGAGCAGCGCTCCGCCGCCGTTCGGGCCAAGCATGCCGCGCATCTCGACCTGAGATACGGTCCACGCGACCGCAATCGGACCGATTTCCTCAAGGCCGCCGATGGCGGCCCGACGCTGGTGCTGATCCACGGCGGCTACTGGCAGATGCGCTCGAAGGAAACCGTCACCTGGTTCGCCGAGGGACCGATGGCTCACGGCATCAATGTCGCGCTGATCGGCTACACCCTGGCGCCGGAGGCGACCTTGGACGAGATCGTTGCCGAGATCCATCGGGCTCTCGATGCCCTGGTTGAACAGCTTCCCACGCTCGGCGGCGACCCTGGCCGTATCGTCGTATCCGGCTGGTCGGCAGGTGGACATCTGGCGGCGATGGCGCTGTCACATCCGCATGCGAAGGCGGGCATTGCGATCAGCGGTATCTTCGATCTCGAACCGATCCGCCACAGCTTTCTCAACGTCAAGCTCAAGCTCGACGAAGCGACGTCGCGGCGCAACTCGCCGCTGCTGCACTCAAGCGGCCCTGCGGCACCGCTGGCGCTAGTTGTCGGCGCAGCCGAACTGCCGATGCTGCGCCAGCAGACCGCCGACATGGCTGCGCACCGCGCCGTCAACGGATTGCCGGTGAGCTATGAGGAAATTCCCGGCGCCGACCACTTCTCGGTCATGCTCGCGCTGGGCTCGCCGACCGGCCGGATCACCACCCTGATCCGGCAGCTGTTCGAGCGCGATTGATCAGCGTGGCAGCTTCGCCGCCTTCACGTCGTACAGGAGCTTGATGAACTCCCGCGAGGCGTGCTCGGCGGTGAGACGGCCCTTGTCGGCGGTGGCCTTGTGCGCTTCGCCGACCGCGCCGTCGGGATTGAGGTCATCGGCGATCCAGGCATAGGCAATGAAGCCGGTCGGTCTGAGATGGTCGAAGGCCGCTTCGTCGTCCTCGGCAACGGACCGGAAGTCCTGCGCGCGCGCCATGTCGACCAACTCCGGGCGGAAATGCAGCATCAGCGAGGTCTCGACGTCACCGCCGTGAATGCCGAATTTCAGCTCGCGCTCGCTGTAGAGGCCGGCCGGCTTGCCGAGCCGCGACCAGGCAGACTTGACCACCAGCATATCGGCGCGCACCCGCAGTTCGCGCGCGACGATGCTCATCACCTCGTCATTTCCGCCGTGCGAGTTGACGATCACGAGCTTCCGCACGCCGGCGCGCGCGACCGACAATCCAAGCTCGGTCCAGGCCTCGATCAGCGTCGCCGCCGGCAAGGTCAAGGTGCCGGGCATTCGCAGGTGCTCGTTGGATTTTCCGACCTGCTGAACTGGCAGGATCCGGATATCGAGATCATCGGGCAGATGATCTATCAGTGTCTCGAGCATGCCGCGGTTGATCGCCGCGTCGACACCAACCGGCAGATGTGGACCGTGCTGCTCGATGGCGGCAATCGGCAGGATGGCGATGGTGCTTTCTTGGTCGAGAGCTTTGAATTCACGTGAGGCGTATTCGTCCCACCAGACCCGGCGGCGTGGCTTGTCCATGTTCGGCTCCTTGTTTCACGCCGCACCGCGCGGTTGCGGCGCGCACGACCAGGATTTCCGACTATGGCATCACGGAGCCGTTGACAATGGTGCGCGCAGAGGCGTGCCACCGCCTTTTTATGTGTTGCCTAAAAGGCAACGTATGCCTCGAATCAAAATGCTTCCAGATGACAGACGGTGCGTGCATCTTTTGCGGTGCCGGGAACGCTGCCACCGGGATTCCGCCGCCATCGGAATTCCATCTGATCGAGATCCCACCGAGGTTGCCATGAACGCCGTCATGACCATCGTGTCCCGTGCCCTACTCGTCGTCGCGACCTGTCTTGCCTTCGTCGGGCCGTCGACCGCCGCCAACAAGGTGACATTTCTGACCAGCTGGTTCGCCCAGGCCGAGCATGGCGGCTTCTACCAGGCCAAGGCGACCGGTCTCTACGAGAAGGCCGGGCTCGACGTCACCATCAAGATGGGTGGACCGCAGGTGAACGGATCGCAGCTTCTGCTAGCCGGCGAGACCGACTTCCTGATGGGCTACGACATCCAGGTGCTGAAGGGCCGCGAAAAGGGACTGCCGCTGGTGACGGTGGCGTCCTCATTCCAGTTCGATCTGCAAGGCATCATGGCCCACGACGACGTGGCAGATCTCGCCGCCCTGAAAGGCAAGCCGATCCTGATTGCCAGTTCGTCGCGGACCACGTTCTGGCCGTGGCTGCGCGCCAGATACGGCTACACCGACGACCAGATTCGCGCTTACACTTTCAACCTGCAACCGTTCTTTGCCGACCCCACGGTATCGCAGCAGGCCTATCTCTCGTCCGAACCGTTCCAGACGCAGCAGCAGGGCGTGAAGACAAAATTCTTCCTGTTCGCCGACGGTGGCTATCCGCCCTACGGCTCGACGATCGTGACCACCGAGAAAATGCTCGCCGAGAACCCGGATGTGGTGGCGCGCTTCGTCAAAGCTTCGCTCGAGGGCTGGCGCGACTATCTCAAGAATCCGGAGCCGGCCAATGCTCTGATCAAGGTCGACAATCCGAAAATGACCGACGCCCAGATCGCTTTCGCGATCGACAAGCTGAAGCAGACCAAGGCGCTCGACGGCGGCGATGCCGCGACCGGCGGAATCGGCATCATGACAGCTGCCCGATGGAAGCAGACCTACGATTTCCTGGTCGCCGCCAACCTGCTCGATCCAAACACCGAATGGCAAAAGGCGTTCACCGACCGTTTTGTCAAGGATCTGAAGATTGGGTTCTAGCGCACGGCGCGCAGACACGACAGTCCGGTGATGACTACCCCACAATGAAGTCGCTCATGAATGCTCCCTTGCCCAGCGATCCCGTGAACGCGCACACCACGCGCCGCGCCGACGATCGTCCACCGGCAGTCGAGGTGCTATCCGCGGAAAAGGTCTTCGCCAACGGTACCCGTGCCCTGGCACCGATTGACCTCACGATCGCCGAGGGCGAATTCCTCACTTTGATCGGCCCGTCCGGTTGCGGCAAGAGCACGCTGCTCAAGCTGATCGCCAATTTGATCCAACCATCGGACGGACGGATTTTGTGGTGGCGCGGCGATTTCGGACAGGTGGGCCAGGGAGACCGCAGCCTCGCCTTCGTATTCCAGGAGCCGACCCTAATGCCCTGGGCGCGGGTCGAAACCAATGTGCGTCTGCCACTCGACCTCGCCGGCGTGCCACGCGGCAAGGCCGATCCGCGGGTCAGCGACGCCATCGCCCGGGTCGGCCTCTCGGCCTTCGCCCGGCATTATCCGCGCCAGCTCTCCGGCGGAATGAAGATGCGGGTGTCGATCGCGCGCGCGCTCGCCACCGATCCGAACCTGCTGTTGATGGACGAGCCATTCGGCGCGCTGGACGAATTCAGCCGCAACAAGCTCGATGATGATCTGGTCAAATTGTGGTGGGAACGCAAGCTGACCACGGTATTCGTCACCCACTCGATCTACGAGGCCGTGTTCCTGTCGACCCGGATCGTGGTGCTCGCCGCCAACCCCGGCCGCATCTTCCGCACCATGACCATCGATGAACCGCAACCACGCAATCAGGATTTCCGCGACAGCGCCCGGTTCGCCGCCTACTGCCGCGAACTGTCGACCTGGCTCGCCGAAGCGTCGTTCCCGCCGGCATCGGGAGCCACGCCATGAAGCCGCTGTTGCAATCGGAGACTTTCGTGCGAATCGCAGCGCCGCTCGCGGTCGGTGTGGCGCTGCTCGCGGTCTGGGAAATCGGCTGCCGCCTCGGCTCAATCCCGGTCTATCTGTTCCCGAAACCAAGCGACATCCTCGCCAGCCTGATCAAGAACGGTCCGTCGCTGCTGCGCGCACTTCTGATCACCTTGCGCATCACGCTGCAGGCGTTCGCCGCTGCCGTCGTGCTGGGAACGCTGATCGCCTTCATGTTCGTTCAGAGCCGCGCCGTCGAGGTCAGCTTGTTTCCCTATGCGGTACTCCTGCAGGTGACGCCGATCGTGGCGATCGCACCGCTGATCATCATTCTGGTGAAAAATACGCAACTCTCGCTAACGGTGTGCGCGACGCTGGTGGCACTGTTCCCCATCATCTCCAATACCACGCTGGGCCTGCGCAGCGTCGATCCCGGCCTCGCCAGCTATTTCCGAATGAACCGTGCCAGCCGATTGAAAACCCTAGTGCGGCTGCGGATTCCCAGCGCGCTACCGTACTTCTTCGGTGGCCTGCGCATTTCTTCCGGGCTCGCACTGATCGGCGCAGTGGTCGCCGAGTTCGTCGCCGGCACCGGAGGCCGCTCATCGGGACTTGCCTACGAGATTCTCGATGCCGGATTCCAGCTGGACATTCCCAGGATGTTCGCGGCACTGTTCCTGATCACCATTACCGGCGTGTTTCTGTTCGGCGCGATGGTGGGACTATCCAATCTCGCGCTGTCGAATTGGCACGAGAGCCAGATTGGGACCGAAGCATGAGCGCATTGCTGATCGAGCACGCGGAGGGGATCTTCACCGGCCTCGCCGGCGACGCGATGCGCGCCCAGGGATCGATCCGGATCCGCGACGGTGTCATCACGGCGATCGGCGAGCTCACGCCGGAGAACGGCGAACGAAGGCTGGATGCCTCCGGCTGCGTGATCTATCCCGGATTGATCTCGACCCACCATCACCTGTTCCAGAGTGTCTTGAAGGGCGTGCAGTCCGGCATCAATCAGCCGCTCGCCGGCTGGTTGCGGTCCGTACCCTATGCGTACTGGTCGAAGATCGACGAGGAAGCGCTGGCGGTCGCGGCCCGGATCGGCCTTACCGAGCTTCTGCTGTCCGGCACCACGACCGTCGCCGATCACCATTATCTGTTTAGCGATACCTACCGGTTCGATCCCGCGGCGGTGATCTTCGAAGTCGCCCGCAGCCTCGGGCTGCGCCTGGTGCTTTGCCGCGGCGGCGGCACCAGGACCAGCCATATCGGCGGCGGTGTCGGAGCGCCGACGCCAGTTGAACCGCTCGAGCGCATGCTGGCCTCGGTCGAAGCCTGCGCCCAGCGTTTTCATGACCCCTCTCCGGCCGGTCTCACCAAGGTTGCGATGGCGCCGACCACGCCGACCTGGTCACTGGAGTCGGGTGAGCTTCGCGAAGTCGTCGCCGCCTCGCGGCGCATGAAGCTGCGGCTGCACAGCCACCTGTCGGAGACGTCGGACTATGTCGACTTCTGCATGTCGGTGCATGGCAAACGCCCTGTGCACTGGCTTGCCGACCACGGCTGGCTCGGTCCCGATATCTGGTACGCGCACATGGTGCATCTCGATGGTGACGAGGTGAAGATCCTCGCCGAGACCGGCACCGGCATGGCGCACTGCCCGCAGTCGAACTGCCGGCTCGGCTCCGGTGTCGCGCCCGCCGATGCCCTCGCAGCACTTGGCGGCGCGGTGTCGCTGGGCGTCGACGGTGCGGCGTCGAACGAGGCCGCCGACATGGTCTGCGAGATGCACAGCGCCTGGCACACCCATCGCGCGGTGAAGGGCGCGAATGCCGTCACCGCCGAAGACGTCGTGCACTGGGCCACGGCCGGCGGCGCGCGGGTGCTGGGCCTGCCGCAGGTCGGCACGCTTGCGCCCGGCCAGCAGGCGGACATCGCCGTGTTTGATCTCGACCAGCCTCGCCACTTCGGCATGCACGATCTCCTGATCGCACCGGTGACCTGCGGTGGTGCCCGTGTGCGCCATCTGCTGATTGGCGGGCGGACCGTCGTTGACGACGGCGCCATCCCAGGCCTCGACCTTCCACGACTCCGATCCGACGCGGCACGCGTCGTGACACGCATCGCCGCCTGAACTTTCGGGAGAAACCTCATGCTGGCCACCCAACAACCGGTGCTCCGCCGCTTCTGGTACGCGATTATGCGCATCGAACAACTCGAGAGCGGGCCGCAGCCGTTCACGCTGCTCGGTGAGCCAATCGTGCTGTTTCTCGATGCCAAGGGCGAACCCGCGGCGCTGGAGGATCGCTGCTGCCATCGCACCGCAAGACTCTCCAAGGGCTGGTGCCGCAACGGAAACATCGTTTGCGGCTATCATGGCTGGGAGTACGATCGCGCCGGCAAGCTGGTGATGATCCCGCAATTTCCGTTCGAGCAACCGATCCCCGACGCCAGTGCGCGCGCGTTCCGCGCGAAAACTCGCTACGGCTATGTCTGGGTTGCGCTGGACGAGCCGCTGCGTGACATTCCTAACATTCCCGAGGACAGCGATCCCGCCTATCGCCGCATCTTCCAGTTCTACGACACCTGGAACACAGCGGCGCTGCGGCTGATGGAAAACTCATTCGACAACGCGCACTTCGCGTTCGTGCACAAAAACACGTTCGGCGACATCGACCAGCCGCGACCGGAGAAATACGAGATCGTCGAGACCGATTACGGCTTCGAGGCGGAAACCATCGTCACCGTAAAGAACCCGCCGATCGCGGCGAAGATCTCTGGCACAACGGAGCCCTATACAAAGCGACACATGCGCAACAAATGGTTCATGCCGTTCTGCCGCCGGCTCGACATGGAGTATCCCTCGGGCATCCGGCATATCATCTTCAACTGCGCAACGCCGATTGGCGACGGCAAGATCCAGGTGGTGCAACTCCTGTTCCGCAACGACACCGAGGCCGATTGCTCGGCGCAGGAACTGATTGGTTGGGATGCCGCGATTATCGCAGAAGATCGGGAGATCCTGGAGTCGACCGACCCGGACGCGATCGTCGACATGGGCCGAAAAATCGAGAAGCATATGCCATCCGATCGCCCCGGCATGTTGATGCGCAAGCGCCTGCTCGACCTGCTGCACGAGCATGACGAGGAAGAGGTTCCGAAGTCGATGGTCATGGACGACGGTGGCCTGGAGTGGAGTCATCGGGCGGTGTCGTCAGATGCCCGTACTGATGCTCGTTAAAGCGTGATGGCATTAAGTTCGATAACCTGAATTTTTGAGGTAGTTGGCGCATTCCTCGGATGTGAAGGCATCGAGTGCGTGGCCGATTGCGGCGCAGACCGCGTCGACGGTTCGCGCGGCAGCTTTGCGGACGAGGTGCTTGAGCTTGGCAAAGACCTGTTCGATCGGGTTCAGGTCGGGCGAGTATTTTGGCAGGAAGAAGAGTTTGGCGCCGACCG